>CAVYAD010000018.1:0-187930 GCA_963766275.1 uncultured Actinomycetota bacterium | reverse complement strand
ATCACATTCGTCCGCTCTATCTCGAAGCTCTGACGTTGGTTGAGCGGCTGCATCGCCGCCTGCTCGACGTCATCAAGGACGAGTTCGATCGCCGCGGCCGCGCCGACATCAATTCGGTGCAGGCGCTGCTGCTCTACAATATCGGCGACAAGGAGCTGACCGCGGGCGAGCTGCGCACGCGCGGCTATTATCTCGGCTCGAACGTCTCCTACAACCTGAAGAAGCTCGTCGAGATGGGCTTCCTCGATCATCAGCGCTCGCGCGTCGATCGCCGCTCGGTCCGCATCAAGCTGACCGACAAGGGCCAGGAGGTGCGCGACATCGTCGAGGCGCTCTATCAGAAGCACGTCCGCACCGTCGAGCAGGTCGGCGGCATCAATGCCGACGAGTTCTCGACGCTCAACAAGTCGCTGCACCGGCTCGAGCGGTTCTGGACCGACCAGATTCTCTATCGCCTCTAATCAGCGCTTCTGGTGCGACGAACCTCCAAACCCGGGCCTCACGGCCGGGGCTTTTTCATTAGTCGGGCAACCAAGATACTTGCGCATGGGGTATCGTCAGGCGCCTACTGCTTGGCGCTTGGCGGGCCGATATGGTAGTTCCGGACACATCCCAGGAGATCCCGAATGTCGGCGACGTCGAAGCCCGCGCCTGCGCTCGATTCCAATCGCGCCATGTTCGCGGCGAGCGCTGGCGACATCGATCCCGAGATCGCCGAAGCCATCAAGCTCGAGCTTGGCCGCCAGCGCGACGAGATCGAGCTGATCGCGTCCGAGAACATCGTCAGCAAGGCGGTGCTCGAAGCGCAAGGCTCGGTGCTCACCAACAAATATGCCGAGGGTTTGCCGGGCAAGCGCTATTACGGCGGCTGCCAATACGTCGACATCGCCGAGCGTCTGGCGATCGAACGCGTCACCAAGTTGTTCGGCTGCGAATTCGCAAATGTGCAGCCGCATTCAGGCGCGTCGGCCAATGCCGAAGTGTTCTTCGCGCTGATGCAGCCCGGCGACACGTTCATGGGGCTCAATCTCGCCGCCGGCGGACATCTGACGCACGGCTCGCCGGTCAACCTGTCGGGCAAATGGTTCAAGCCGGTGCCGTACGGCGTGCGGCGCGACGATCACCGCATCGACATGGATGAGGTCGCGAAGCTCGCCAAAGCAGCACAAGCCGAAGATCATCATTGCCGGCGGCTCGGCCTATCCGCGCATCATCGATTTTCGCCGCTTCCGCGAGATCTGCGACGAAGTCGGCGCCTACCTCATGGTCGACATGGCGCATTTTGCGGGCCTGGTGGCGGGCGGGGCGCATCCGTCGCCATTCCCGCATGCGCATGTCGTCACCACGACGACGCACAAGACTTTGCGCGGCCCGCGCGGCGGCGTGATCCTGTCCAATGACGAGGAGATCGCCAAGAAGCTCAATTCCGCGGTGTTCCCCGGCATGCAGGGCGGACCGCTGATGCATGTGATCGCCGCCAAGGCGGTCGCGTTTCGGCGAGGCCTTGCAGCCGTCCTTCAAGCTTTATGCGAAGAACGTCGTCGAGAACGCCAAGGCGCTGGCCGAGACGCTGAAGTCGCAAGGGCCTCGATATCGTGTCCGGCGGCACCGACACGCATCTGATGCTGGTCGACCTGCGGCCGAAGCGGCTGACCGGAAAGGTCGCCGAGCTCGCGCTCGGCCGCGCCCACATCACCTGCAACAAGAACGGCATCCCGTTCGATCCGGAAAAGCCGATGATCACGTCGGGTATCCGGCTTGGCAGCCCGGCCTGCACGACGCGCGGCTTCGGCATCGCGGAATTCCGCCAGGTCGGCGACATGATCGCCGAAGTGCTCGACGTGCTGTCGCAGAAAGGCGTCGAAGAAGATTCGCTGGTGGAACAGGCGGTGCGCGGCAAGGTGAAGACGCTGCTCGCGCGATTTCCGATCTATCAGTAAGCAGTGAGGGCGGGGGACTAGATGCGCTGCCCAAGTTGCGCAAGCCTCGATACGCAGGTGAAGGACTCGCGGCCCACCGAGGATTCCGCGGTGATCCGCCGCCGTCGCGTGTGCCTGAGCTGCAATTTTCGCTTTACGACCTTCGAGCGCGTGCAGCTTCGCGAACTGACCGTGATCAAGCGCAATGGCCGCCGCGCCCCGTTCGACCGCGACAAGCTGATGCGCTCGGTCCAGATCGCCCTGCGCAAGCGGCCGGTCGAGCCCGACCGGATCGAGCAGGTGGTCTCGAAAATCGTGCGCGAACTGGAAAGCGGCGGCGAAAGCGAAGTGTCGTCGGAGACGATCGGCGAAGCGGTCATGACGCATCTGCGCGAGCTCGATGACATCGCCTATGTCCGATTTGCCTCGGTCTACCGGAATTTCCGCGAAGCCAAGGATTTCCAGGCCGCGCTGGATGAGCTGTCCGGCGAAGAAGACAAGCCGGTGCCGGAGCGCAAATGAGTATGACCGCGCCGGACACGGCGGTTGAGCCTGCGCCTGTCGCGACGTCGCAAGACGACGAGCGCTTTATGCGTCTTGCGCTCGAACTCGGACGCCGCGGGCTCGGCAATACCTGGCCCAATCCGGCGGTCGGCGCGGTCATCGTCAAGGACGGGGTGATCGTCGGGCGCGGCTGGACGCAGCCGGGCGGCCGGCCGCACGCGGAGACGCAGGCGCTCAAACGCGCGGGCGAGGCGGCGCAGGGCGCGACGCTCTACACGTCGCTCGAGCCGTGCTCGCATACCGGCAAGACGCCGTCCATGCGCCGACGCGATCGTGCGAGCCGGCGTTGCGCGCGTCGTCTCCGCGCTGGAAGATCCGAACCCGGAAGTCGCGGGGCAGGGCCACAAAAAGCTGACCGACAGAAGGCATCCGCGTCGATCTCGGCCTGTTGGCGGAAGAGGCGCGGCGCGCTCATGCCGGGCACTCTGCGGCGCATCACGGACGGCCGCCCGCATGTCATGCTCAAGCTCGCGATCTCATCCGACGGCAAGGCCGGGCTCGGCGGCCGCCGCCCGATCCAGCTCACCGGCGAAGTCGCGCACCGAATACGTGTTCCGCATGCGCGCCCAGGCGGACGCCATCCTGGTCGGCATCGGCACGGTGCTTGCCGACAATCCGGCGCTGAGCTGCCGGCTGCCCGGCATGTTCGAGCGCTCGCCAGTACGCGTTTTGCTCGACTCCACGCTCAAAGTGCCGCTGGCGAGCGCACGTGATCGCGACGGTGCGCGACACGCCGACCTGGGTGTTTGCCGGCGCAGGGCGCGTCGCAGATCGCCGAGGAAATCCTGGTCGAGCGCGGCGCCAGGGTGGTCCGGGTCGGCGGCGAGAATGGCCGGCTCGATCTTTCTGCCATTCTCAAGATTCTGGCCGGCGAGGGCATTACCCGGCTGATGGTGGAAGGCGGGCCGACCGTCGCGGCGTCCTTTGTCGAGGCCGATCTGGTCGACGAGGCGGTGCTGGTGCACGCGCAACAGGCGATCGGCGCGCAGGGCATCGACGCGCTGGAGGGCATGCCGCTGACCGCGCTGACCCAGTCGCCGCAGCTCAAGCTGCGCGGCAAGCGAGAGCTCGGGACCGACCGCGCCGACCTCTACGAGCGCGCCTGATGTTCACCGGCATCGTCAGCGATGTCGGCGAGGTGCGCGCCGTCACGCCGCGCTCAGGCGATCTGCATCGCATCAGCATCGCCTGCTCCTATCCGCACAATTCGATTGCGCTGGGCGCCTCGATCGCCTGCTCCGGCGTTTGCCTGACCGTGACCGACACGGCGGAGGATGCCGGCCGCACATCGTTCTCCGTCGATGCCGCCGCGGAAACGCTGCGCGTCACCACCGCCGGTGAGTGGAAGCCCGGCAGCCAGATCAATCTCGAGCGCTCGCTCAAAATGGGCGACGAGCTTGGCGGCCACCTTGTCCTGGGCCACGTCGACGGCGTTGCCACCCTCGACCAACGCGAGGATCTCACCGACTCCGCCCGCATGACGTTTCGCGCGCCCGGCGCGCTGATGCGTTTCATCGCGCCGAAAGGCTCGGTCACGCTCGACGGCGTTTCGCTCACGGTCAACGAGGTCGGCCGACGACACATTCTCCGTCCTCATCATCCCGCATACCTTGCAGGTGACGACGTTCGGCGCGTTGCGCACAGGCGCGCGCGTCAATCTTGAAGTCGACCAGATGGCGCGCTACGCCGCGCGGCTCGCCGAGGCGCGTGGCTGAGCGGCTTGTCCGCCCGCCGCGCGCTTGCTACCACCCATCGCAATCCGGAGACACGTAATGGCCAAGCGACGGCGCAGCGCGCCCAAAAAATCGTCAAAAAAATCGCCTCGCGCGAGCGCGAGCAACAAGACGCTGCGCGTCCTCATCGTCGAGGCGCGTTACTACGCGCACATCGCCGATAACGCTGCTCAAGGGCGCAACCGCGGCGCTCGAGGAAGCCGGCGCCGAGTACGACGTCATCACCGTCCCTGGCGCGCTCGAAATTCCCGCCGCCGATCGCGATCGCGCACCGATGCCGGAAACTATGACGGCGCGGTCGCGTTGGGCTGCGTGATCCAGGGCCAGACCTTTCATTTCGACATCGTTGCCATGCAGTCGGCGCGCGCCCTGATCGATCTCTCCGTCGCGCGCAGCTTGCCGGTCGGCAACGGCATTCTCACCGTCGACAACGAGGCGCAGGCGCTCGAGCGCGCCAAGCCCGACCAGCGCAACAAAGGCGGCGAGGCGGTGCGCGCCGCGCTCGCGCTCATCCGCCTCAAGCGCGACGTCGCGTGATGGCAGACGGCGCGCCGGCCAACGACAGGGAGCCGCGCAAGGCCAACAAGCGCGGCGCGGCCCGGCTCGCCGCGGTGCAGGCGCTCTACCAGATGGACGTCGCCGGCACCGGCGTCAACGATGTGTTCGCCGAGTTCGAGAGCCACTGGATCGGGCAGAAGGTCGAGGGCGAGCAATATCTGCCGGCCGAGGCCGCCTACTTCCGCGACATCGTGTCCGGCGTGTTGCGCGAGCAGCGCCAGCTCGACCCGCTGATCGACGACACGCTCAACAAAGGCTGGCCGCTCAAGCGCATCGAGACGATCCTGCGGGCGGTGCATGCGGGCCGGCGCCTATGAGCTGGCGCACAAGAAAGACGTGCCGGGCCGCGTCGTGGTTGCCGAATATGCCGACGTTGCCAGCGCTTTTGTCGAGCGGGACGAAATCGGCATGGTCACGGCCGTCCTCAACGAGGTCGGCCGCCATTTCCGCGGTGCCGATTTCACGGCAAGCTAGGCCATGTCCAGCGACGAGCACGGCTCGGCGGAAGATCGCCTGATCGCGCGGTTCTTCAAGCCGCTTGCGACCCATCCGGGCGCGCTGGGCTTGACCGACGACGCCGCTTTCCTCACGCCGCCGCCGGGTTGCGATCTTGTCTTTACGACCGACGCGATTGTCCGCGGGCACTCATTTCCTGCCCGACGATCCGCCGGGCCAGCTCGCCCGCAAGGCGTTGCGCACCAATCTGTCGGATCTGGCGGCCAAGGGCGCCAAGCCGCTCGGTTTCCTGATCTCGCTCGCATTGTGGAAGGACATTTCGGAATCGTGGCTGTCCTCCTTTGCCACCGGGCTTAAGGACGATGCCGAGAAGTATGGCTGCGCCTTGTTGGGCGGCGATACCGACCGCACGCTCAGGGCCGCTCACCATTTCGATCGCGATGCTCGGCTCGTTGCCGACCGGCACGATGGTCAAGCGCGCCGGGGCGCGCCCGGGCGACGCCGTCATGGTGACAGGCACGATCGGTGATGCCGCGCTCGGCGTACAACTTCGGCGCGGCGCGGCGTGGAAGGTGCCGCTCGAGGCGCGGGAATATCTTTTGTCGCGCTATCTGCTTGCCGCAGCCGCGCGTTGCGCTTGCCGATGTGCTGCGCCAATACGCCTCGGCGGCGATGGACATTTCCGACGGCCTCGCCGGCGATCTCGCCAAGCTGTGCCGCGTGTCTCAGCGTATCCGCCTCGGTCAAGGCGAGCGGCCGTGCCGCTGTCCGATGCGGCGCAGACCGTGCTGTCCAGCGAGCCCGACGCAGCTCGAGACCATCGTGTCCGGCGGCGACGACTACGAAATCTTGTGCACCGTTCCCATGGCCGAAACTGGCCGCCTTCAAAGCCGCTGCCGCGGCGGCCGACGTTGCAGGTCACGCAGATCGGGCGAGGTAGCCAAGGGCGAGGGCGCGATTATCATCGGTCCCGACGGCAAGCCGATGGCACTGTCGCGCCCTTCCTACAGCCACTTCTGAGCCGCTATACTCGATCGCCCTTCAAGGAATTCGCAGATGCATGGAATGCCGCCGAAAAAATCCCGCAAGAGCGCAGCCAAGATCCTTCCGGACGCTGCGCCGGCGGCACCGCTGAACGCCTACGCGCAGCA
Source organism: uncultured Actinomycetota bacterium (assembly GCA_963766275.1). GTDB lineage: Bacteria > Actinomycetota > Actinomycetes > Mycobacteriales > Pseudonocardiaceae > Lentzea. Next base: position 181,549 of record CAVYAD010000018.1, on the reverse strand, counting down.
CGCGGATTATCGCAAACGTCACTCGCTTTATCCGACCACGGCATTTCTCCGGCGGCGCGCGCCAAAGAACGTTCCTTTCTTCTCGTACGAATATGGCGATACCGGCGCAGGCGCCGATGTCGGCATCGCGCATAATTGGGCGGCGTTCGACAACATCAAGGTGGTGCCGCGCTACGGCACGATCGTTTCGCCGCCGCCGGTCGATGTCACATTATTCGGCCAGCGCTATTCGGCGCCGGTTGGCATTGCGCCGATGGGCGGGCCGTCGCTGGTTTGGCCGGGCGCCGACCTTCTGATGGCGCAAGCGGCGCAACGCGCGCGCGTGCCTTACACGCTCGGCGTCGCCGGCGGCGCGACCATCGAGCAGGTGGCGAAGGTTGCGCCCGACGTGTTCTGGCTGCAGCTCTATCGTTTCTCGCTCAACGAGCACAAGATCGGAATGGATCTGGTGCGCCGCGCGAAAGACGCCGGCGTCAAAGTGCTGGCGCTCACGCTCGACGTACCGGTGCGCACGACGCGCTCGCGCGAGAGTCCTATGCCGGCCTTGGCGGCCAGTTCAAGCCGACCGCGCGCATGATTTCCGAAATGATGGTGCGGCCGAAGTGGCTTTGGGCGCTGTGGCGTCACGGCTATCCGCGCTTTGCGACCATCGGCCCGTATGCCGGGAAAAACCCGAGCACCAACGAAACCATCAGCTTCGCCCGCACAGGAAATGGGCGGCGCTTTCACCTGGGACGAGGTCAAGCGCTACCGCGACGCATGGGACGGCCCGCTCGCGCTCAAAGGCATCCTGCATCCGGACGATGCCGAGAAGGCGGTTTCGCTCGGCGTCGAGGGCATCTGGGTGTCGAACCACGGCGGCCGGCAGATCGAGGCGCTGGCGCCGTCGATCGACTGCCTGCCGGCGATCGCTGCCGCAGTGGGCAAAAAGGCGACGATCCTGCTCGACAGCGGCATCCGCAGCGGCCAGGACGTGATGCGGGCGCTGGCGCTCGGCGCCGACGCGGCATTCGCCGGCAAATCCTTCCTGTGGTCGGTCGGCGCCATGGGCGACGACGGCCCCAGCCATCTGATCGACCTCTACATCGAGGAACTGCGCGCCTCGCTGGGCCAGATCGGCGCGAGCTTCAGTGGCGGAAGCCCGGCTTGCCGAGATCAGCCATCCCGGCGCGTGGAAATTCGCGAAAAGGCCAAAGCGGGTAGCCGGCGCGTAGCTGCCCTGCATCCAGCGGCCTGTGGCCTAACCGCGCACTCCCGGCTACACAGCGCCGTCCGGGAGTCTGCCAGCATGTCGGCGATCGCCGATCAATCGACCCAGCACGGAGTCGACGACCGCCTTGCGCGGCGCAACGCGCTCGTGCTCGCGGCAGGGCAGGCGCTCGCGGGTGGCAATAACACGGTCATCGTCGCGACCAGCGGCATCATCGGTGTGGTGCACGGTGCCCACACGGACACCACCGCCGGTGATCTCGTCGAGCGTCAGCCCACCCAGTAGCGCTTCCTCCAACGCGTCGGCCTGCGCGCGGAACGGTGTCACCACACCGATCGAGCTGCACCCCCGCCGCGACCCGTTTGCGCAGGTGGGCGAGCACGGCGTCGATCTCGATCTGGTTGACGCCCTTCGTGGTGCGTTCGCCGGGGACGTGCTCGGTATCGATGCAGTCGACGTCCGCGACGGACGGGTGCGTGGTGAGCAACGCGATCTTGCCGTCGTAGAACTTGGTCGCCGCGAACCCGATCAGGTGCGGCGCGCACCGATGGTGCTCGTCGAGCCAGTGCACGCCCGCGGTCGCGGCCCCCGCGTCGAACAGGCTGACCTTCGGCACGTCCAGCCGGTCGCGCAGCTCGGTGGTGCCCTCCGCGTCGACCGCCGCCTGCACGGCCTGGTCGCTGACGAACGACACGTGCCGCAGCTGCCGGGGATCCCCGCCGATGACGGCGGACCGGCCACGCAGCAGCGCGGGACCGGCGAGCGGCTGGTCGACGTGGCTCGCCTCGTCGATGATCACCAGGTCGAACATCGCGGGCACCGGCGGCAGGATGTCCTCGACGTCGGCCAGCGTGCCGACCCACAGCGGCAGCGCCGACACCAGGTCCCCGCTGTCGATCTCGGCCAGCCCGCGCCGCCGGGCCGCCCGCCCCGACCGCAACGCCTTCGCCAGCGCCGCCACCGCCCGGTGCGCGCCCGCACCCCGACGGCTGACGGCGTACTCCTTCAACCACGCGGCCGTCGCCTTGCGGCTCGCGACATCCTGCTCGGCCAGCAACGGGCGCAGCTCGTCGAACGTGGTACCGCCGCCTGCCCCGATCCTGACGGCCGCGTCGGTCTGCTCGGCGGCCGCGATCGCCGCCGCGAGGTCCTCAGCCGAGGACTCCCCTGCGCCGACGCGTTGACGGGCCTTCTTCAGTGCCCGGCCGGTACGCCATCCGCCGAGGAAACCGGTGCGGGGCTTGAGGAGTTCGTGCAGCTCAGCGAAGTCCATGCCCGTTTCGAAGGCTTTCGGTGCCACGGAACGATGCGCGGCCATCAACGCCTGGTGCTTGCGCGCTTCCGCGGCCAAACGCTCGTCGTCGAGCGCCGCGGCGGCAGCCCGTTCAACCCGCGTGACCGCCGCTGCGGCACTCTTGCGAACCCGATCCAGCTCCTTGATCCGATCAGGCTTGCCGAACGCCGCGGTGAGCCCGTCGCTCAGCTCGCGGGCCATCTCCTGCCGCAGCTCCGAGTCGCCGAACAACACCGGCACCGGCCCGCCCGCCTTGTGCAGCGCGGCTCCGAGCACGTCAGCGGCGTTGCGCGTGCGGCTCGCCAGCAGCACGGACCGGCCCGCCGCGACGGCGTCCAGCGCCAGCGCGGCGAGCGTGTGGGTCTTGCCCGATCCGGGCGGCCCGCCGACGACCGTGATCCGGGCGCGGCGGGCGTGCTCGACGGCGCGTTCCTGGCTGTGGCTGAGCGGCAGCGCCGAGCTGATCGGCTCGTCCCGCTCGTCCGGCTCCTGTGCGGCGCCGTAGAGCGCGGCGAACGCGGTGTTCTCGACGTCCTTCTTCGCCCAGTCCAGCAGCGCCGAGCCGTGCTCGGTCGTCACGACGGGCTCACCGGCGTGCACCGCGCACCCCATCGACACGACGAGGCCGGTGCCGCCGATCAACGCTTTCGGGTCCTCGCGCACGATCGGCACGTTCTCGAACCCGGCCAGCTTGAGCGTGTCGGTGATCCACTGCTCGGACGCGGCGAGGGCGGCTTCCCGTTCGGCCGTCCTGGCCCAGTCGTCGATCAACGGGAAGACCGCGACGTCACCGGCGGCCTGGAAGGCGTAGTTCAGGCCGAGGCCGTGGTGCAGGCGGATCGGCCGGGAGACCAGCGGGAGGCAGACGCGGCGGCGTTGGCCGCGGAACTCCATCGGCCCGGTCAGGAACGCCCAGCCGAGCCGGAGGAGCCGGTCCTCCTGGTGCAGCGCGTCGAACGCGGCGAGCCGTTCCGCCTCGGACTTCAGCGGGCGCGGAACACTCCAGTTGACCGGAGACCACTGGCCGGTCGCGTACTGGGCCGTGGAGATCGTCTCCCAGGACGGGGCGTGATCACCGAGCCACAGCAGGCCTGCCGCTTTCGTGAGGTCGAGCTGGACCTTCTGCGGCTGCTCGGCAGCACTCAACCGAGCCAATGTGCGCAGAACGGCAGCCATGTTCACGCGCACAGTATTGAGGGTTACCCGGCGAGGGCGAACAGGTCCTCGGACTTGCCGGACTTCTTGAGCTGCGCCAGTGAGAGCTTCTCCAGCTGCCGGATCCGCTCGCGGGTCAGGCCCAGCTCCACGGCGATCTCCTGCAGCGTCCGCTCGCGACCGTCCTCGAGGCCGTAGCGCAGCGCGCATGATCCGGCCCTGACGTTCGGGCAGGACGTCCAGCATGGACCGCACCCCGGACTCGAACGCCTGGCGTTCCACGATCTCGGGCGCCGACATGCCGTCGGTGTCCTGGATCATGTCCGACAGCAGGGTCTCGCCGTCGCCGATCGGGGTCTCCAGGGAGACGGTTCCGCGGGCCGCGTCGCGCAGGTCCTGCACGCGTTGCGCGGAGCACTTGGCGGCGTCGGCGATCTCCGCGACGGTGGCGTCGCGGCCGAGCTCGGCCGCCAGCTTCCGGCCGATCTTGCCCAGCTTCGAGACCTCCTCGACGACGTGGACCGGCAGCCGGACCGTGCGGGTCTGCTCGGCCAGGCCGCGTTCGATCGCCTGGCGGATCCACCACATCGCGTAGGTGGAGAACTTGTAGCCCTTGGCGTAGTCGAACTTCTCGACCGCGCGGATCAGGCCGAGGTTGCCCTCCTGCACCACGTCGAGGAACGGCAGGCCGCGGAACGAGTGCTTCTTCGCCACCGAGACGACGAGCCGCAGGTTCGCGCGGATCATGTGGTCCTTGGCGCGCTCGCCCTCGGCCGCGATGCGGCGGAGCAGGCGGCGATCACGGTCGGTGTCGCCTGAGCGCAGCAGCTCGGCCGCGTACACGCCGGCTTCGATGCGCTTGGAGAGCACCACCTCTTCGGCGGCGGTGAGCAGCGGCGTGCCGCCCACGTCGCGCAGGTACTGGCCGACCAGATCAGCGTCCTGCCCGGACGCGCGGTTCTTCAGATCTGCAGGCATGACGAATCCCCCGTTTCCGTTGCAGATGACGCGACCGGAAAGTGGTCGCATGGGTGTAACGGTTCAGTAGCCGTGGTCATTCCGCGGTTTCGGCTGTGACGTCAGCCTCACCACCACGATGAAGGGTCGTACCGGAGGGTTACCCCGCTTTCCTTCGGGGTAATTCGCGATCTGACGGCCGTCTTGAGCAGCCAGGGCGACCATCGTCGTGAACGGGGTGAATCTGATTGGACGCTCCTGATGTGCTGAGCGACGCGGCGAGATTCGCTCTACCGGACGACAAACCGGATCTCGCCGCGATGCGGAACTGGGCGACGGAACTGCTGAGCGACCTGCCGGAGGATCTCCGGCTCGACCTGCTGCTGGTGTGCACCGAACTCGCCAGCAACGCCTACGAACACGCGGGCACCCCGCGGGAGGTGCGGGTGAAACGCCTCGACGGTCTCATCCGTGTCGAGGTCGAGGACGGCACGCCCGCCGAGTTGCCGAACCTCGGCGAGTCAAGGATCTCCAACGTACGCGGCCGCGGCCTGGTGATGGTCGCGCACATCGCTCGTTGCTGGGGCACGCGTGGCGCTGACCACGGCAAGACCGTCTGGGCGGAGGTCAGCGCGTAGCTTTTCTGTGCGTTCCGCACAGAAAAGTCGTGACATCGCGCGGATGGGTCTTGCGCGGCGTTTCTTCGACTCTCGATGCATGACAACTCTCGCGGTCAAACCGCTCTTGCGCCACGCCGAGATGCTCGCGGCGATGCTCATCGGGATGGAATTGCTCGGGTCCCTGTGGACTTCGGAGCCCGGCTGGCTCGCTTTCGCGTGGACGGTGGTGTCCATGGGCGCGCCGATGGTGTTGTGGATGCGCTATCGCGCCGCGTCCGCCCCACGGGTGATCCGGCTCCTGGGTGATCGATGGCCCACCTGGGTCGCGCTGGCCGTGTCGTTCGACTTCTGGCAGGCACCGGTCGTGCCTCCGGTGTGGACGCTGCTGCTGTGCCAGGCCGACTACCTGTTCTGGGGCCGGAAGGCGCCGCGGCAAGCCCCCGCACCTCCAGCAGGCCCTGCACGCGGGCGCCAAGGGCTTCCTGCCCAAGGGATCGCCCGGCGGCACCCTGGCCGCGCCGCCGTGCCCGCTCACCCAGCGCGAGCTCGAAGTGCTGCGGCTGACCGAGTTCGGCACGCCGGTGGCGGAGATCGCGGCCGCACGTCGTTGTCCGCGGGGACCGTGCGCAACCATCTGTCCGCCGCCGTCACCAAGATCGGCGTAGCGAACCGGACAGAGGCGTTCCAGCTGGCTCAGGACCACGGCTGGCTCTAGGCCGTCATCCGCACCACCGCGTCGCCCAGGTTCAGCTGTCACCGCGAGGACGGCACCTGAACAGAGGTGGGTGAACTCAGCGGCGCAGGCAGGCGGGCACGGTGAGGGTGGTCGACTGGCCGTTCGACAACGTGCGCACGCTGGCGCCGAGCAACAGGTCACCCGCCTTGTCCAGCACCGCACGCGCGACCCGGCTGCGGTCCTCGCCCCGTTCGAACACCCGCATCACTCGCGCCCCGACGCCCACCGCCGTGGCCCAGCCTCGCGAGCGTGGCACCTCGAGCCAGTCCGCGACCTCCTCGTCGACGACCTGACGCACCATCGCGGCCACCACGCCGTCGAACGCCTTGCCCCGCACGAACTTCTCGTACAGCTCGATCAGGTTCCTGGTCAGCTCGACACCTTCCGGCGACGGCGCGTAGGACGCCCGCACCAGCGTCGCGCTGAGCTCTTCCGCCTGTGCCAACGACTCCGGCATCACGTCCGCGCGGATGCCGAGCAACGCCCCGGCCACCCGCCACACGTGGTAGTAGTCCTCGGCCTCGACATCGGTGACCGAGACGCCGATGCGGCGCATGCCGTCGATCACCTGCACCGAGAAGATCAGCAGTGCGCCCAGCAGGTCCTGCTGGCAGACCGGAACGCCGTCCCGCGCGCTGTCCCACTCCGGTGACCTGGCGACGAAGTACCGCACGGCGGCGTGGATCAGCCGGGTCTTCTGGATCGTCGGCACGAACCCGCCGCCCGTGCCGAACGCGCCCGGCGCCATCATGTCCAGCACGAACTGCGAGGTCTCGGACAGCCGGCGATGCGGTTGGTTGAGCCGATGCGTGAGCGTCAGCACGCGGGACGGCCGCGGCTGCGCGTAGCAGTTCACCATCGCGCCGAACGACAACACGGACGCCACGTGCACGCCGTCGTCGAGGAAGAACTCGTGGGCGCGGGCGACCCGTTCCTCGTTCATCCACTCCGGCGGGTTGTCGGTCGCGACCAGGTAGTCGCGCACCGACTCGGGCAGGTTCGCCGGGATCGGGGTGTCGTTGCCGCGGAACTCCGCCAGCACCCTGTTCACCTCGTTGACGCGACCGCCGCCGACCAGGTCCTCGATCACCGCGTCGGCGAGCGGATCGCCCTCGTGCATCAACGCCTGCAGGTCCACACGGCCGAGCATATGGGCGGAACCGGCGGCTCGAACGGCATGATCACCCGCTCAGCCCAGTGAATCCACGCGTTTGAGCGAGACGGCACCCTCATATCCGGCAGGAAGGAGTCAGGCCGTCTACTGGAGGACGACTTGAGCACGCATGCCATCAGGCTGGTCGAGATCTCGCTGTCCGAGCGGGAAGCGCGGGAACGCGCGCCGGTGGTCACGTCGTGGCTGCTGGAACGCGAGGTGATCGCGCCCAATCCACGGCGCGAGGAGCTGTGGTCGCCGAGCGAGTTCCGCGCCGGGCCGCGCTACACCGAGGTCGCGCCCGACGAGCTCGGACACGTCGGTGGCGGCGACACCGGAGTGGACATCGTCGTGGACCGGATCGTGCACCACGCGGTCGAGAACTACGAGCCGCCGACGTGTCCTGGTTGCGGCGCGGAGGCCATCAGCTTCGAGGAACACCACGAGCTGCTCGGGCCGTGGCTGTACCACCGGGTCGAGCCCGAGGTCGCCTGTGTCGCATGTGGACACACGACGCCGGCGGGGAACCTCGAAGGCAGCTGGTCGTTCCACATCGGCGAGCTGGCCGTCGTGTTCAACAACTGGCCGCCGCTGACCATGTCGTTCGTCGCGGAGCTGAGCTCGGTCATGGGCCCGCGGACCCGTGTCGTGATCGCAGTCGGCGGCCTGCTGCTCTTCGGCGGGCTGATGACGTGGATGTTCGTCTGGCTCCACCGGAGCAGCAATCGCGGGCGGCCGTTCCTCGCGGCGCGGTTCATCGTGACCGAGCCGATGGACACGTCGAACAACCTCCACGGCCAGTCAGGTCTGCACAGGACGCAGATCTACGTGCACCTGCCCGTGCCGCGGCCGACGTTGGAGGTGCGGCAGGTGCTGAGGATGGAGAGCAGGATCAACGAGGGTCTCGGACCCGGCGACATCAAGGTCGGTCATCCGGAGTTCGACGCGCGCTTCCAGGTCACCTGCGCCGACGAACGCTTGGCCCGCGCGGTGCTGGCGCCGCAGGTCGTCGAGTTCCTGCTGCACGACCAGCGCGACTGCCACGGTTTCTGGATCCGCGGCACGCAGTTCGAGGCCTACAACGCGACCGGTCAGCACCGCGATCCGACCGTGCTGGCCGCGGACCTGGACATCCGCTGCGATCTGCTGGACCGCATCCCGTCACACGTCTGGGCCTGAGTTCACCCTGAGTTCAGGACGTCGAAGGCGTGCTTGCGGTGTGCGGCAAAGCGTTCCAGCGCGTCCTCGACGGTGCCGAGGCGCATCGCCGAGGCCAGTTGGCGGTGTTCGGTGCGGACCAGGTCCAGGTAGCCGTCGGTGCTCACGTTCACGCGCGTGAGCAGGAACAGGTGCACCTGCGACCGGATCGCCTCCCATGCCTGCGCCAGCCGTGAGTGGTCGGCGGCGGCGTACACGGCGTCGTGGAACTCCATGTCGCATCGCACCATCTCGTGCGGCGTCGCGGCGCGGTCCATCGCGTCGGCGGTCTGCTCGATCAACGTCAACGCGGCGTCGTCGGCGTGCTCGATGACCCGGCGGACGGCAAGGCACTCCAGCGCGCCCCGCAGGCTGTCCAGCTCGGCTACATCCTCAGTGGACAGTTCCGCCACGGTCGCGCCGCGGTGCCATCCGGTGCGCACGAGTCCTTCGCGCTCCAGCTGCTGCAACGCCTCACGCACCGGGCCGCGGCTGACCTCCAGCGCCTCGGCCAGCTCCACCTCACGCAACGGGCTGCCCGGCGCGTACCGGCCGTCGAAGATCGCCGCCCGGATCGTGTCCGCGACCTCGTTGCTCAGGCCCCGCCTGCGGGCAGGCCCCAACTTCGCCTCGACCATGGCGACGATGTTAACAAGCGCACAATCGGTCCGATCCCCAGCCGACAGTGATGTTAACATCCTGAATGTTAACATTCAGACATTGAAAGGACCGTCCGTGAACATCCCGCGCTTCCACCTCGCCATGCCCGTCGACGACCTCGTCGCCGCCCGCCGCTTCTACGGCGAGGTGCTCGGCCTGTCACAGGGTCGCAGCTCCGACACGTGGGTCGACTGGAACCTGCACGGCCACCAGTTCGTCACGCACCTGGCGCCGCGAGTCGAGCGCGTGCACAACCCGGTCGACGGCCACGACGTGCCGGTGCCCCACTTCGGCCTGGTCCTGACCGTGTCCGACTTCCACACGCTCGCCGGCAGGCTGCGCGCGGCGGACACGAAGTTCGTCATCGAGCCGTACGTGCGGTTCAAGGGCGAGCCCGGCGAGCAGTGGACGATGTTCCTGCTGGACCCGGCGGGCAACGCGCTGGAGTTCAAGGCGTTCGCGGACGACGCGCAGGTGTTCGCCGCGTAAAGCAGCCCTAAAAATCTTGCACGACGCGCAAGTTTCTGTAGCGTGGAGGTGACGCCGAGCCACGACCCGGTAACCACGGGTCAGAGAACGCGGTCGAGGAGCTCCCGCGCTACCTGTCGATCATCGACATGGGCGTCACCCGGCACGCCAAGGAGGACGTCGTCCTCGGCGGCACCACGATCCGCACCGGCGAGACCGTGATCGTGTCCGTGCCCGCCGTGAACCGCGACCCCGCGCAGTACGCCGAGCCGCACGAGCTGCACGTCGACCGCCCGCGCGGCCACCACGTGGCGTTCGGGCACGGCATCCACCAGTGCCTCGGCCAGCAGCTGGCCCGCGTCGAGATGACCGTCGGCTTCACCGAACTGCTGCGCAGGCTCCCCCGCCTGCGTCTGGCCGTTCCCGCCGAGGAGGTGCCGCTGCGCACCGACATGTCGATCTACGGCGTGCACGCCCTTCCGGTCACCTGGTGAGTCCGGCGCCGAGCTGGTCGATCAACCGCTCGACCAGCTCAGCCAGCGTGTACCGCTCGGACGCCTCCGGCGCGTCCAGCCACCACTGCACGATCGCGCGCAACGACGCGGTGATCGTCGAGGCGGCCATCGCCGGGTAGGGATCGGTGGCCCCGTCGATGCCGCACCGCTGCGCGATCGACGCCGTCAGCTCCTGTTCCCGCGCGGCGTACGCGGCCATCAGGTACGGCAGCAACGCCGGGGTGCGCCGGAGCTCGCGCAGCTGGCGAAGCCGGTCGAGGTCGACGTGCTCGGGGAAGATCGAGTGCAACGCCTCGCGCAGGGCCACCAGCACGGGCTCGCCGGAGGGTCGGGCGGTGAACTCCCACACGAACGCCCCCACCGCCGCCATGTCACCGGCGACGACGGCCTCTTCCTTCGACGAGAAGTAGTTGAAGAACGTCCGCAGCGACACCCCGGCCGCGTGGGCGATCTGCTCGACTGTCACGCCGTCCAGGCCGTGCTCGACGCACATGCTCCACGCGGCGTCGCCCAACGCCGACCGTGTCGCCGCCTTCTTGCGCTCCCGCAGGCCCGTCATGGCGGAGAGATTAGTGCCGAGCCCGCCGACCTTCGCAGGTCGACGCGCTTGTACCGGAAATTGGTGTAGACCTTGTGGGACCAGTGAGCGCATCACTACGGTCCGTGAGATCGCTCTCATAGACCCCTACGGAGGACCGGGTGCGCCTACTCGGAGTCGTCGTACTGGCTGGTGCGTTGCTCACCACCGGCCAGGCTCATGCCTCTCCCCCACGGCCCGAGGCACCAGCCGTCACGCTGATCACCGGTGACCAGGTCCTCACCGGGCAGCGGGCGGTCAGACCCGCGTCCGGCCGCGAGCACGTCGTGTTCACCTCCTACACGTCGAAGGGCCACGAGTTCGTGGTGCCGAACGACGCGATGCCGTTCATCGCGGACGGCAGGCTCGACGAGCGACTCTTCGACATCACCGAGCTCAGGACGTACAACGGCGCGCTGCCGGTGATCGTCACCTACCCCGAGGGCACGCTGACGGCGGAGTCCGGGCTGCGTCTGCCGAGCATCAACGGTGTCGCGTTCGACGCCGCGAAGACCCAGGTAGCCGGACTGCGCACGCAGACGTTCGGGCTGGACGGCGTGAAGAAGATCTGGCTGGACGGCAAGCGCCAGGCGAGCTTGGACCGCAGCGTCAAGCAGATCGGCGCGCCCGCCGCCTACGCCGCCGGATTCACCGGCGCCGGTACGACGGTCGCGGTGCTGGACACGGGTGTCGACCAGACGCACCCGGACCTCGCGGACCGGGAGATCGCCGAGAAGAACTTCTCCGGCGCGCCGACCTCGGTCGACCACTACGGACACGGCACGCACGTGGCGTCGATCATCGCGGGCACCGGCGCGAAGTCGAACGGCAAGTACCGCGGCGTGGCGCCCGACGCGAAGATCCTCGACGTCAAGGTGCTGGCCGACAACGGTTCCGGGCAGGACAGCCAGATCATCGCCGGCATGGAGTGGGCGGCCGAACAGGGCGCCCAGGTCGTCAACATGAGCCTCGGCGGCTTCGACACCCCCGAGGTCGACCCGATGGAGGAGGCGGTCAACCGCATCTCCGCGACCAAGGGCACGTTGTTCGTGATCGCCGCGGGCAACAGCGGCCCCAACGGCAGCACCGTGGCCTCCCCCGGCGCCGCCGACGCCGCCCTCACCGTGGGCGCGGTCGACGACCAGGACAAGATCGCGGAGTTCTCCGGCCGCGGCCCGACGAAGTCCGGCACGCTGAAGCCGGATCTGACCGCACCTGGCGTCGGGATCGTCGCCGCGCTGCACGCCGACGGCGCCATCGGCCACCCGATCGAGCCCGGCTACACCTCGCTCGACGGCACGTCGATGGCCACCCCGCACGTCGCGGGCGCGGCGGCGCTGCTCCACCAGCAGCACCCGGACCTCGGTGGCGCGCAGCTCAAGGCCCGACTCACCGCGAGCACCACGCCGACCGCCACGCTGACGCCGTTCGAGCAGGGCTCGGGCCGGGTCGACGTCGCCAGGCTCATCAAGCAGAACGTCACCAGCGAGCCGAGCAGCATCAGCTTCGGCTCACACCGCTGGCCGCACGCGGGCAAACCCGCGCTGACCAAGGAGATCACCTACACCAACGCGGGCACCGAACCGGTCACCCTCGATCTCACCACCGAGGCCGGCGGCAGCGCCCTCTCCGTCTCCCCGGCCAAGCTCACCGTGCCCGCGAAGGGACAGGCCAAGGCCACCGTCACCGCGGACATCGCCAAGCAGCCGAACGGCGGCGTCTTCGGCGGTGCCGTCGTCGCGTCGGGCACCCGCACGGCCGTCGTGGTCGACCTGGAGAAGGAGAGCTACGACGTACCTCTCACCGCGACCGAGCGCACCGGCACGAAGTCGACGTCGTTCTCGGCGTTCCTGATCAACGTCGACAACGGCGCCCGCGTGTGGCCGGACCGCGCGACCGGCATCGCCCGGCTCCAGAAGGGCCGATATGTACTGTCCGGCAGCGTCCAGTCGTCCACCGGCGACTACACGCACGACGCCATCGACTACCCGAACCTCACCGTCACCGGCACGACCGCCATCGACCTCGACGCGCGGAAGGCCAAGCCGGTCCAGGTGAAGCTGCCGACGGCCGCACGGCTCAGCCTGCTGCAGACCGGGTTCGAGCGTGTGGTGGAGGGAAAGAGCTACACCATCGGCAACTTCTCGGTCGGCGGTTCCGTCGCGCACCTCGGCATCGCCCACCTCGGCCCCGACTCGTCCGAGGTGACCGGGCAGGTGGCGACGTTCTGGGTGAACAACGCCGACTTCTACGGGCTTGCCTGGTACCGCAAGGGAAGCACGTTCACGGGTCTCACCAGGACCGTGGCACAGAAGGACCTCGCGACCGTGAAGGTCGACCTCCCGCCGTTCAAGACCGGCCAGTCCGCCACGATCGGCCACACCGTCGCACCCCACGGCCGCGCCGACTGGACGTACGGCTCACTCGACAACCTGGCACCCGGCCAGCGCACCGAGTACTACGGCGGCGAGGGCGGCGACTGGTCACGGCGCTTCAACGCCTTCGACGAGAACGGCCACGTGGGTTCGCTCGACGGCCCCCTCAAGCACTACCGGCCGGGCAGGTCGTACGTGGAACCGTTCAATCGCCCGGTGTTCGGCCCCGCGCTGCCCGAGGCACGCGACATCCCGCACACGTTCCGCACCGGTGACCTGGTCAGGGTCACGGTTCCGCTCTACGGCGACAACGCGGGCAACGCCGGCTACGGCCCGGTCACCGAGGCCAGGACCACGTTGTTCCGTGACAACGTCAAGGTGGGCGAGACCGGCGAGGCGGGCTGGGGCCTGTTCGACGTCGCGCCCGGCGCCGCCGACTACCGCGTCGTCGTCGAGTCCACCCGCGACAACCCGTTGAGCAGCAAGGTCTCCGGCGTCTGGACGTTCCGCTCGGACACGACGGCGAAGCAGACGGCGCTACCGCTCTCGGTCGTCCGCTTCACGCCACAGCTCGACGACAACGGCGCCGCACGCGCGGGCCAGATGTTGTCGGTGCCGATCTCCACGCAGTCGCAGACCGGCAGCGTGAAGGTCGCGTCCGTCGAGGTGTCCTACGACGGCGGCACGACGTGGCGCGGCAGGCCCATCACCGGCAACCGCGTACTGCTGGCCCATCCCCGAACCGCGAAGTCGGTATCCTTGCGCACCAAGGCGTCCGGCAACGGCCAGACCGTCGAGCAGACCATCATCAACGCCTACCTGCTCAAGTAGCGCGAAAGGTCGTGAGTGGTCTCCGTCGTCATAGCGACCGAAACCACTCACGACCCACTGATCAACCGAGGGGTACGCGTGCGGGAACTGACCGACGAGATCGTGGTCGACTGGCATCAGCCGCACCCGGCGAACGACTCGGATCCCGATCTTCTCGACGCCGCGAGTGCGTTGATCAAGGACCGGCACGTCGCCGAGGCCGCCCTGCACCCGGACGGCAGACTGGCGGTGCTCACCTGGTCGGCGCCCCGGATCGACCCCGGCCTGCTGCATCCCGCGCCGCATGTCATCGAGTCCGGCGAAGTCACCGATCTGGCAACACCGCGGAACTCAGCCCGATCACCTACGCCGACCGCATCCGCACGTCACTGTTGATCGTGCACGGCGAGGACGACACCAACGTCCCGCTGGAGCAGGCGAAGCTCCTTCACGCCGCCGTCCCGGACGCCGAGCTCGTCGTCTATCCCGGCGAGGGCCACCGCTTCACCAGCCGCGAAAACAAGATCGATCTGCTGGATCGAGCCAGAAGGTTCTTCGCGAAGCTCTGAAACTTGCGCAAACCTTACGCAATCCCTGCAAGATTTCAGAAAACGGGCGCAAGCGAACCCATCGAGACACCATCGATTTTTGGGCGCCGTTCGGGAGCGAACCTCCGCAACGTCACTCCGACCTGCCGCTGGTGATCGGCCCTATGGCGGCCAGACCCTCGTTCAGGTACCGGAACAACTAGGCATCTTTCCTGTTCAGAGGCCTCTGTCGCAAACTTGCGTAATTCAGTCGACATATTGCGGCAATCTGCTGGCCCCTTCTACGGTGAGGCGCACCACACCCCCTCGCGTCCCCACGAGAAGGGCCAGCCATGGCTGATTTGTCAGTGACGACACGCCGCCGGCTAGCACCCCTGCTGGCATTAATGATCACCGCGGCGACGCTCACCATCGCCGCGCCCGCACAAGCCGCACCGGTCAACCTCGACCTGCCGAGGCAGACCCGAATCGACCAGGTCACGCTGACCGCCCCGCGCAACGGCACGGAGACCTTCGCCGTGCAGACCAGCCTCGACGGCAGAGGATGGTCGACGCTCGTCGCGGAACGACCACACACGTTCAAAGACCGCAAGGTGACCTTCCAGGTCGATCCCACGATGGTCCGTCACGTTCGCGCCACCAGGACCACGGCGAAGCTGGAAGTCCACGAAGCCGCCCTCAGCGCGCTGCTCGCGGCGACCTACAGCTCCAGCAGCCAGAACCAGGGCTATGTCGCGGGCAACGCCGGTGACGGCAACGCCTCGACGTACTGGGAGAGCCAGAACAACGCGTTCCCGCAATGGATCCAGGCCGATCTCGGTGCCGCGGTCAAGTCCGACCGCGTCGTGCTGAAGCTCCCCACGAACTGGGGCACCCGCACCCAGACCCTCGCGGTCCAGGGCAGCACGGACGGCGCCAACTTCACGGATCTGGTGGCATCAAGGGGATACGAGTTCAACCCGGCCTCCGCCAACACCGTCACCATCGACTTCACCGCGGCCACCGCGCGGTACGTCCGGCTCCGCATCACCGCGAACACCGGCTGGCCGGCGGGTCAGCTCAGCGAGTTCGAGGTGCACGGCCCGACGAGCGGTGACACGCAGGCCCCGACCGCGCCGGCCAACCTCGCCTACACCCAGCCGCAGTCCGGCCAGATCCGGCTGACCTGGAACGCCAGCACGGACAACGTGGGCGTCACCGGCTACGACGTCTACGCCAACGGCGCGCTGCGGACGTCGGTCACCGGCACCACCTTCACGGACAACCAGGCCGACGGTCTCGCGGTGACCTACCACGTGATCGCCAGGGACGCGGCGGGCAACCAGTCCCCCGCCGGCAACTCCGTCACGCGGCCCGGCACGAACAACCCGAACCTCGCCACGGGCAGGCCGGTCATCGCGTCCGGGCACGTGCACACGTTCGTCCCGGCCAACGCCAACGACGGCAACGTGGGCACGTACTGGGAGTCCAACGGCTTCCCCGGCACGCTGACCGTCCAACTGGGATCGAACGCGGACATCAGCTCGCTCGCACTCAAACTCAACCCCGACTCGGCGTGGGGCGCCCGCACGCAGAACGTCGAGGTGCTTGGCCGTGAGCAGAACGCCACCGGCTTCACCAGCCTGGTCGCGGGACGCGACTACCGCTGGGACCCGGCGAGCGGCAACAGCGTCACGATCGGCGTGGCCGCACGCGTCGCGGACGTCCAGCTGCGGTTCACGTCCAACACCGGCGCGCCCGGCGCCCAGGTGGCGGAGTTCCAGGTGTTCGGCACCCCTGCCCCGAACCCCGACCTCACCGTCACCGGCACCTCGTTCACCCCCGCCGGCCCCGTCGAGACCGACCAGATCACGCTCAACGCCACCGTCCGCAACGCCGGTACGGCCGCGTCCGTCGCGACCGATGTGACGTTCTTCCTGGGCACCACCAGCGTCGGCACCGCCCAGGTGGAGCGCTCGCAGCCGGTGCACAGGCGAACGTGAGCACCACGATCGCGGCCAGGCCTGAAGGTTCGTACTCCTACACCGCGAAGGTCGACGAGACCAAGAAGGTCGCGGAGCAGAACGAGGCGAACAACGCCCGCGTCCACCCGGACCCGCTCGTCGTCACGCCGGTGCCGAGCTCGGACCTCGTCGCGGTGCCCGCGTGGTCGCCATCGAACCCGGCAAGCGGCCAGAACACCACGTTCACCGTCGCGATCAAGAACCAGGGCGCGCTCGCATCGGCTGCGGGCGCTCACGGGATCACCGTGACGATCCTGAGCAACGGCGCGACCGTCCGCACGTTCACCGCGAGCCACAACGGCACGATCAACGCGGGTCAGACGACCGCGCCGGTCACCCTCGGCTCGTGGCCGGCGGCGGACGGCCGGTACACGGTCCGGACGGTGATCGCGAACGACGGCAACGAGATCCCGGCCAAGCAGGGCAACAACACCAGCGAGCAGTCGCTGTTCATCGGTCGCGGCGCCAGCGTTCCTTGGCAGCACATCGAGGCCGAGGACGCGGTCCCCGCTGGCGGCGCTCAGGTTTTGAGTCCCAACCGGACGATCGGTGACCTGGCGGGTGAGGCGTCCGGCCGCCGTGCCGTGACGTTGAACAACACCGGCGCATCGGTCGAGTTCACCACCTCCGCTCCGACGAACACGCTCGTCACCCGCTTCTCCATTCCGGACACCGCGGGTGGCGGCGGCATGACGTCCAACCTCAACGTCTACGTCAACGGCCAGTTCCACAAGGCCATCGACCTGACGTCGAAGTACATGTGGCAGTACGGCAACGAGGCCAGCCCCGGCAACTCGCCGGGAGCGGGCGGCCCGCGTCACATCTACGACGAGGCCAACGTGCTGCTGAACTCGACGTTCCCGGCGGGCACGAAGATCAAGCTGCAGAAGGACGCGGCCAACACCACGAACTACGCGATCGACTTCGTGAACTTCGAGCAGGTGTCGGCGGCCGGTAACCCTGACGCGGCACGCTATGCCGTGCCCGCCGGGTTCTCCCACCAGGACGTGCAGAACGCGCTCGACCGGGTGCGGATGGACACCACCGGCACGTTGATCGGCGTCTACCTGCCCACGGGCACCTACCAGACGCAGCAGAAGTTCACCGTCTACGGCAAGGCGATCCGGGTCATCGGCGCCGGTCCCTGGTTCACCAGGTTCCAGGCCCCGGCGACGCAGGAGAACACCGACATCGGCTTCGACGCGCAGCCGTCCGCGAGCGGGTCGACGTTCAGCGGGTTCGCCGTGTTCGGCAACTACACGCAGCGCAACGACGGGCCGGGCAAGGTGTTCAACTTCGCCGGCGTGCAGAACATGACCATCGAGAACATCTGGGTCGAGCACATGATGTGCCTGTTCTGGGGCAACAACGTCGACAACAACGTCATCAGGGACAGCCGCGTCCGCAACCTGTACGCCGACGGCCTCAACATGACCAACGGGTCGGCGGGCAACCGGGTCGCGAACATCGAGGCGCGCACGACCGGTGACGACGCGTTCGCGTTGTTCGCCGCCACCGACGGCGGCGGGTCGGGTCAGCAGAACAACGTCTTCGAGAACCTGTCGGTGCTGACCCCCTGGCGCGCGGCCGGTCTGGCGGTCTACGGCGGCAAGCTCAACACCTTCCGCAACATCTACGTCGCCGACACGCTCACCTACTCGGCGGTGACGATCAGCTCGCTCGACTTCGGTTACCCGATGGAGGACTTCGGGCCCGAGCCGACGACGTTCAGCGGCCTCACGCTGGTGCGTTCCGGCGGCCATTTCTGGGGCGCGCAGACGTTCGGCGCGATCTGGATGTTCTCGGCCTCCAGGAAGTACACCGGGATCCGGGTGAGCGACGTCGAGATCATCGATCCGACGTACAGCGGAATCATGTTCCAGACCAAGTACAACGGCGCTGCCGAGAACATCTTCCAGGACACCGTGCTCTCCAACGTGAGCATCTCGGGTGCCCGCAAGAGTGGCGACGAGTTCGACGCCAAGTCCGGTTTCGGCCTGTGGGCCAACGAGATGCCGGAAGCAGGCCAGGGTCCCGCCGTCGGTGCGGTGACGATCAACGGCCTGCGGTTCAGCAACAACTTCCAGGACATCAAGAACACCACCACGACCTTCACGATCAACATCAACTGATTTCCCTGCCGCGAAGGACAATTCAATGAGAAACACGCTCTTGAAGCGTGCGGTGAGCGCTGCACTGGTAACCGCTCTCGCACTGTTCGGAATGACACCCACGGCAGGTGCGGCGGTCGTCAGGCTGTCCGCGAACCTGACCGCATCGAGCACCAACGGCTCGTTCGGCGCCGGTAACGCGGGCGACGGTAACCAGAGCAGCTACTGGGAGAGCACGAACAACGTGTTCCCGCAATGGCTCCAGGCGGACCTCGGGTCCGCGAAGGACGTCAGCAAGGTCGTGCTGCGCCTGCCCGCGAGCTGGGGCGAGCGCACGCAAACCCTTACGCTGCAAGGCAGCCAGAACGGCTCGCAGTTCAGTGACCTCGTCGGCTCACGCGGGCACGTGTTCGCGCCCGGCTCGAACAACACGGTGACGCTCGACTTCGGCGCCACGTCGGCCCGGTACGTGCGGGTCACGGTCACCGCGAACAACGGCTGGCCCGCGGGTCAGCTCAGCGAGTTCGAGGTGCACGGCGAGTCCGGTCCCGTCGACCCGCCGCCGCCCGGTGACAACCTCGCGGCGGGCAAGCCGGTCGAGGAGTCCGGGCACGTGCACAACTTCGTGCCGGGCAACGCCGTCGACGGCAACACCGGCACCTACTGGGAGTCCAATGGCTTTCCCGGTCACCTGACCGTGAAGCTCGGCTCGAACACCGATGTCACCTCGGTCGTCGTCAAGCTCAACCCCGACGGCGCGTGGGGCGCCCGCACCCAGAACTTCGAGGTGCTGGGCCGGGAGTCGAGCGCCACGGCGTTCGCGACCCTGAAGGCACGCGCCGACTACCGGTTCGATCCGGCGAGCGGCAACAGCGTCACGATCCCGGTCACCGGCCGGGCGGCGGACGTCCGGCTGCACTTCTACTCCAACACCGGCGCGCCCGGTGGCCAGGTCGCCGAGTTCCAGGTTTTCGGCGCCTCCGCGCCGGCTCCTGACCTCACCGTCACCAACCTGACCTGGACGCCTGCCGGCCCGAGCGAGGCCGACGCGATCCGGCTGACCGCGACCGTACGCAACGGCGGCACCGTAGCGTCCGGCACGACGACCGCCAACGTCACGCTCGGCGGCACCGTCGCGGGCACCGCCCAGGTCGGCGGGCTCGCCCCTGGAGCCACCACCAGCGTCAGCGTCGACGCGGGCCGGCGGGGCGCCGGGTCCTACGTGGCCGCGGCCACCGTGGACCCGGCCAACCAGGTCTCGGAAACCAACGAGGGCAACAACACCTTCACCTCGGGCTCTCCCCTGGTCGTCGGCCAGGCGCCCGGACCTGACCTGCAGGTCACCGGCATCACCCCGAACCCGTCGAACCCGGCGGCCGGCCAGCAGGTGACGTTCGCGGTGCAGGTGAACAACCGCGGCACCTCGCAGGCCGGTGCGTCGGTGACCCGTGTGGCCGTCGGCAGCAGCACGTTGAACGCCAACACCTCGGCCATCAACGCCGGCCAGACCGTGACGGTCAACGTCGGCACGTGGACCGCGGGCAACGGTGGCGCCACGGCCACCGCGACGGCGGACGCGACCAACGTGGTCGCGGAGACCAACGAGACCAACAACACCGCGACCCAGTCCATTGTGGTCGGACGCGGCGCGGCGGTGCCGTTCACCAGCTACGAAGCCGAGAGCGGCCGCTACCAGGGCCAGCTGCTGCAGGCCGACGCCGAGCGCACGTTCGGGCACACCAACTTCGGCTCCGAGTCCTCGGGCCGTAAGTCGGTGCGGCTGGATTCGCAGGGTCAGTTCGTGGAGGTGACCTCGACGGTCGGCACGAACTCGATCGTCGTGCGCAACTCGATCCCGGACGGGGCCGCCGGTGGCGGTCAGGAGGCGACGATCAGCCTGTACGCGAACGACCAGTTCGTGCAGAAGCTGACCTTCTCCTCACGGCACAGCTGGCTCTACGGCACCACCGACGACCCCGAGGGCCTGACCAACCGGCCGGGTGGCGACGCACGCCGGTTGTTCGACGAGACGTCCTCGTTGCTGGCCACCAGCTACCCGGCGGGCACCCGCTTCAAGCTGCAGCGCGACGCGGGCGACAACGCGCAGTTCTACGTCATCGACCTGATCGACCTGGAGCAGGTCGCACCCGCCGCGCAGAAGCCCGCCGAGTGCGTGTCGATCACGCAGTACGGCGCCGTGGCGAACGACCAGACCGACGACGCGGACGCCATCCAGCGCGCCGTCACCGCCGACCAGAACGGCACGATCCCGTGCGTCTGGATCCCGGAGGGCAAGTTCCGCCAGGAGAAGAAGATCCTGACCCAGTTCAACAGCGGTCAGTACAACCAGGTCGGCATCAGCAACGTCACCGTCCGCGGTGCCGGCATGTGGCACTCGCAGCTGTTCTCGCTGACCCAGCCGCAGGACGCGGGCACGATCAACCACCCGCACGAGGGCAACTTCGGGTTCGACATCGACGACAACACGCAGATCTCCGACATCGCGATCTTCGGCTCCGGCCGGATCCG
This sequence comes from uncultured Actinomycetota bacterium, assembly GCA_963766275.1. Classification (GTDB taxonomy): domain Bacteria; phylum Actinomycetota; class Actinomycetes; order Mycobacteriales; family Pseudonocardiaceae; genus Lentzea. The sequence goes on along the minus strand of CAVYAD010000018.1, from coordinate 160,631 downwards.
CGGCGGTGACGGCAACGCGGAAGGCGGCGTGGGCCTCAACGGCCGGTTCGGCAAGAACACGAAGATCAGCAACGTGTGGATCGAGCACGCCAACGTCGGTGTCTGGGTCGGCCGCGACTACACCAACCTGCCCGACCGCTGGAACCCCGGTGACGGCCTGCAGTTCAGCGGCATGCGGATCCGCGACACCTACGCCGACGGCATCAACTTCACCAACGGCACGCGCAACTCCACGGTGTTCAACTCGTCGTTCCGCACCACGGGCGACGACGCACTCGCGGTGTGGGCGTCGAAGTACGTGAAGGACCAGAACGTGGACGTCGGCAGCGGCAACGCGTTCCTCAACAACACGATCGCGTTGCCGTGGCGTGCCAACGGAATCGCCATCTACGGAGGTGCGAACAACCGGGCGGAGAACAACATCGTCTCCGACACCGCGAACTACCCCGGCATCATGCTGGCGACCGACCACGACCCGCTGCCGTTCTCGGGTACGACGGTGCTCGCCAACAACGCCCTCTACCGCACCGGTGGCGCGTTCTGGGGTGAGGCGCAGGAGTTCGGCGCCATCACGCTGTTCTCGCAGAACCTGCCGATCCCCGGCGTCACGATCCGCGACACCGAGATCCTGGACTCCACGTTCGACGGGATCCAGTTCAAGGGTGGCGGCAGCGGGATGCCGGACGTGCAGATCACCAACGTGCGCATCGACCAGTCCAACAACGGCTCGGGCATCCTCGCGATGGCCCAGGCCCGCGGGTCGGCACGGCTGACGAACGTCACGATCACCAACTCTCGGGACGGCGACATCCTGATCGAGCCCGGTTCGCAGTTCGTCATCAACTAGCCCCTTTTGAGATCACCTCCGGCCGGGTATCCCCTGGCCGGAGGTGATTCTCATGTCGAGGGTCGTAGTCGGGTTCGATGGTTCCGCCGCGTCAAGGCGCGCCGTGCTGTGGGGCGCGGAAGAGGCTGCCCGCGCCGGTTCGGTGTTGCAGGTCGTGCAGGCGGTCCACGCACCGCTGCCCGAGCCGATGTTCACGCCGATGTCCATGCCGGTCCCGGAGTTCGTCAACGAGGACACGATGGCCCGCTCCGCCGAGGACCACCTCGCCGAACTGGCCCAGGAGCTCCGGCAGGGCTGGCCCGACCTCCAGGTCGCCACCGACGTCCGCTTCGGCCGGGCCGTCGACGTGCTCATCGACGAGGAGGGCGACCTGCTGGTGCTCGGCTCGTCCGGCCACACCGGCATCGCGGAGATGTTCCTCGGCTCCACCGCCGCCTCACTGGTCTCGGCCGGTGGCCGTCCCGTCGTGGTGACCCGTTCCGGCCCGAGCGACGGCCGGGTCGTCGTCGGCATCGACGGCTCCGACACGTCCACGGACGCCATCGCGTTCGCGTTCTCCTTCGCCGCCCAGCACGGCCGCGAACTACTCGCCATCCACGCGTGGAACGACGTGGGCTGGGCCGAGCTGCCCCAGCAGGACTGGGACCACGTCCGTGTGGACCTCGCCAAGCTGCTCGAAGAACAGGTCGCTCCGCACCTCGCGAAGCACCCCGAGGTGCACGTCGCCCAGGAGGTCGCGTTCGACGCACCCGCGCGGGCGTTGCTCCAAGCGGCCGATGGCGCGGCCCTCGTCGTGGTCGGTAGTCACGGCCGTGGCGCGGTGACGCGTGCAATTCTGGGTTCGGTGAGCCACGCTGTGCTCCACCACGCGCCGTGCCCGGTCGCCGTGGTCCATCGGAGGTGACGTGATGCGCGGGTTACCCGTGCTCCTGCTGTGCGTGATGCTCGCGTCGTGTGGTGCTCAGCAACCAGGTTCGCCGGGGAGCACTCCACCGTCGTCGGAACTCCCGTCGTCCGAAAGCCCGACGTCCGCGAGCTCCACTCCGCCCGCCACCTCGACGCCGCTGCCTGCCCCCGTTCCGCCCACGCCTTCACGGGCGTTGGAGCCGGGGATGACCGTGCGCGGCACCGTGTCCGCGGGCGTGGAGGCCGGGTGCCTCCTGCTGGACACCGGATCCGCGCAGTACCTGCTGCTCGGCGCCGACCCCGCGATCGCGGTGGCCGGCGCCGAGGTGGAGGTGACCGGACGGGCGGAACCGGGGGCGATGACCACCTGCCAGCAGGGCACCCCGTTCGCGGTCCAGAAGACTCAACGGGTCAGTTCCTGAATGCCTGACGCAGGAAGTCCGCCGCCTGGTTGATCGCGGCTTCGGCGGCGGGCTCGAGGACTCACCCCCGCCGGGAACAAGCGATGAAGGGCGCTTTCATCCACGAGGTGGATGAAAGCGCCCTTCATAACTGACTTAGGCGACCGTGAAGCCCGAGGTGGCGCCGGTGAAGCTGGAGATGCGGCCGGTCCAGCCGCTCTTCTCGTCACCGTGGTGCACGATCCGGTAGGTGCCCGCAGGGGTGTCGGCGGGGATCTGCCAGGTGATGGTGGCGTTGGAGAAGGCGATGCCGACCCGTGCCCACTGGTAGCGCGTGGACCAGTCACCGTCGTCGGCGACATGCACCCATTGGCCGTTCACCTGCCGCTGCACCTCCAGGAAGGTGTGGTTGCGGTGCAGGTTGTTCTTCGGGTGCCCGGTCACGAACACGGCCGTGGCGGTCTCACCGCGCTTGTACGAGGCCTTGGGAGCCGTAAGAACATCGCCGTACCGCTTGTCCGCGGGCTTGTCGTCGAGCACGACACCGGTCTGCAGGTTGATGTCGGCGAACGGCGGCCTGCCCGGCGTCGGACCGGCGGGCAGCGAGGAACCGGCCTTCATCGAGGCCGCGAGCTTCGCGAACTCCTGCTGGTACGCGGGCGTGGTGTTGCGGCCGAACAGCGTCGACCCGCCCTCGTACTGCTGCGAGTCGTACTCCTCCGGCGTGGTGACGTACTGGCTGTAGTCGTTGGCGTAGCCCTGGATCAGGACGTTCGAGACCGGCACCCCCAGCTCGCCGGCGACGGCCTTGCGGATCCGCAGGCCCGCGGTGATGGTGACCTCGCCGGGCACCGCGACGAGGTGCAACGGTCCGATGCGGACGATCTGCATCGGCACCACGTTCGGCGTCGCGCCGATCAGACCCGTTGGCACCAAAGAGGCCTTGGGGAACTGGCAGTCCCGCAGCCACTGCGGGACCTCCATCTGCAACGGCTCGAACAGCTTCTTCCACGGCGACTGCATGCCCTCGGAGAAGCCGGGGATCGCCGGGCCGTCCTCGACGCTGCCCGCGATCGTGGACGCGCCGACGACACCGGAGCACGTCGTGCCGGCCTGGCCGGTGGACGTGTAGCGGCCCTCGACCTGCACGGCCGACATGTCCACGAACCGCATCCGTGAGTCGACGCCGCCCGCCACAGGCTGCTGCGGGCCGTTGAAGACCTCCTGCGCCTTGCGGTTCTGCCGCTCGCCGATGACGCGGGCGTTCTCCCACTCGTTCTCGGTGGGGCCGGAACCGGGCTTCAGGTTGAGGTTCGGCGACATGTCGCCGGCGTTGGTGTTCGGGAACGCCGCCACGAACCCCGGCGTGTTGTCCAGGTACCGCACGCCTTCGTCGTCGTGCTCCCACTGGTAGGCCGCGTAGCCCTTGTTGTCCGGGCTGATCAACGTGTTGGCGTTGGTGACCGAGGTGTTGTGCGTGGCGAACCAGCTGATCGCGCCGACGTCGTTGCCGGACTGCTTGAACCGCAGCACGGTCATCTGCGGGTCGATGCCCGCGGGGAAGAAACCCTTGTCCGGGTTGCGGTCGAACGCGACGCGCGACCGGTTCACCGAGGCGTTCGTCAGCTCGCCGACGCCGAGGCTCATCGAACCGGGCTTGAGGTCCTCGTGCGCCTCGACGACCGACTCGGCGATGCCGTCGACCACGGCGGCGAGCGCCTGTGGCTGCATGCCGAGGATCGAGAGGTTGTAGGCGAGGTTGTGCGACTGCCCGCCGGGGCCTGAGTGCGTGTGCGTCGCGGAGAGCAGCAGGTTCTCGCGCGTGTAGGTGGTGCCGTACTTGGCCTGGAGCTTGCCGAGCACGCCCTCCTGGACCGCGCGGAAGATCATCGCCAGGTCGGCGTTCACGTACGCGACGCGCTTGCCGTTCGCCCGGTCGACCACGATGTACGCCCGCGACCGCAGCCGCTGGTGGATCCCGGTCGTCTTCTGGTCGAACTTCGAGTAGCCCATCATGCCGTTCTCGGCGGCCGGGCCGGTCACGTCCGAGATGCCTCGGCCGACGAGGTAGGGCTCAGGTTCAGCCCATGCGAACGGGCCGCTGACCAGCGCCGCACCGGTCAGTGCGGCGACGAGCGTCAAGATTTTGGTCCGCATGGACACCCCACTAAGTGAAGGGGATTCATATTTCGCGTTGAACGTTAGGTGATCCAGACCACTTTGAGCAAGTCACCGCGAGCGCATTGGCGGTTACCACGAGCAATATTCCAACCCAGTGGTGCACATCCAGCCGCTCCCCCAGCACCAGGAGTCCGGCCAGGGCCGCCAGGACGGGGTGGACGCTCATCATCAGCCCGAAGAACCGCGCGGGAACCTTGCGCAACGCGATCAGGTCCGCCGCGTACGGCACCACACTGCTGAGCACGCCCGCCCCTACCGCGTAGAGCACCGCGGCACCACCGAAGTGGCCGTTCACCACCAGGAACACCGCGACCGGGACGTACAGCAGCGCGGACACGCTCGTCGCCGCGGCCGGCGCTTGAAGACCCGGCAGGCGCGCGCCGACCATGCGGTTGAGCACGATGTAGGCCGCCCAGCACGCCGCCGCGAGCAGGCCGAGCCCGACGCCGAGGTAGTCGCTGCTCGGGCCGGGCAGCACCAGCACGTAGACGCCGACGGCCGCGACGATCACGAACAGCACGTCCCACCGCGTCCGCGAGCCGATCAACGCGATCGCCAGCGGCCCCAGCACCTCCAGCGTCACCGCGAGGCCGAGCCCGATGCGTTCGACCGCCGTGTAGAGGCTGAGGTTCATCACGGCGAACACCAGGCCGAGCGAGATCGTCGGCCACCACTGGGCCCAGGTGAACCGGCGCGGGTTGGGGCGCGCCACCGGCAGCAGCACCGCCGCGGCGACGAACTGCCGCACCGCCACGACCCCGACCGGGCCGATCGCGGCGAACGCATGCGCACCCACCGCCGCACCGAGCTGGTTGCGACGCCGCGCTCGCGGTCAACGTCGCCAGCCCACCGAATCTCTTCATGCCGCTCAGCCTGTGTCCCGAGTACTGATACAGGAAATGCATCAGCCGTGTTACCTATACGCTGGACGTATGGATCTCCGGCAGCTGCGGGCGTTCGTCGCGGTGGTCGACGCGGGCACGTTCACCGACGCGGCAAGGGAACTCGACCTCACCCAGGCGTCGGTGTCCCGTTCGGTCGCCGCACTGGAGGCCGCGCTGGGCGTGCGGCTGCTGCAACGCTCGACCCGGCACGTCGCGCTCACCACGACCGGCACGCAGGTGCTGGCCGGGGCGCGGCGAGTGCTCGACGAGGTCGCGCACCTGCACCGGATCGTCGAGCAGTCGGGCACCGAGCTGCGGATCGGCTACGCCTGGTCGGCGCTGGGCAGGCACACCCGTCGCGTGCAGAAGGCCTGGGCGGCAAGGCATCCGGGGCTGCCGCTGGTGTTCGTGCAGTCGAACTCCGTGACCGCGGGCCTCACCGACGGCACGGCCGACGTCGCGGTCCTGCGCAGGCCGATCGACGACGCGCGGTTCGACACGGCGTTGCTCGGCACCGAGCTGCGTTATGGCGTGGTCGCGACGGACAACCCGTTGGCGCGCAAGCGTTCGCTCAAGCTGGCTGACCTGTCCCGGTATGCGATGGCGATCGACGACCGCACCGGAACCACCACGCTGGACCTCTGGCAGCCCGGCAAGGCGCCCGCCGTCGTGCGCAACACGCACAGCGTCGACGAATGGCTCACGCTGATCGCGGCGGGTCAGGCCGTCGGGATGACCTCGGAGGCCACCGCGAACCTCAACCCGCGCCCCGGCGTCGCCTACCGCGCGGTGAAGGACGCGCCACTGATCGCCGTGTGGCTCGCGTGGTGGAAAGACCAGCCGCCGCAACACCTCGGCGACCTGATCACGCTGGCGTGCGACGCCTATCGCGCTTGAACACGTCGTGCACGACCGCGATCAACGCCCTGGCCGCCGCGACCGGCAAGCGGCAGCTGTGACGAGATCACCAAGAAACCCACACAGAATTCGCACAACTTCACGCCAACCTGCCGGATGTGGCAGACAAGAAGACACGAACGCGCATCCTCGTCGTCGCGGGAGCCGTGCTGGCCGGGATGACCGCGCCCGCGGCGCTGGCCGACCAGCCGACCGTGCGACTGCACGCCGACCAGGAACTCTTCCTCGCCAACATCGACGACGACGACGCGGGTGTGTCCTCCCAGACCACTCTAGATCGTCGCGAGCTTCTCCAGCGCGGCCTTGACGTAGCGATCCTGGCCCGAGTCGATGCCGTACAGCCCGGAGTCGATCGGCGCCATCCGGATGCGTTCCTCGATGTGCCGCCGCATCCCCGGCCAGGTGACCCCACCGTGCCGGGCATAGGCGTCGAGCAGCTCGTCGAAACGCCCGTACTTGCTCACCAGCCTGCGGAAGTCGGCACCGGAATCGCCGACGAGCGAGTCGGTCCAGTCGATCACGCCGCTCAACGCGCCCTCGTGCACCAGGGTGTTGGCGAGCGTGACATCGGCGTGCACGAGCAGGGATCGCGGTGGCCACGGCTCGTCGTCGGCGAGCCACTCCTGCCAGTGGTGCCACAGCGCGTCCGAGAGTCCGAGCTCGGTGCGGGCACGGTGGATCTTGCGGGAGATGGTCTCGCGGATCTCGTCCGGGCCCCGCACCTCGACGCCGGTGCGCGCGGCCTCCTCGACCGGCACCGAGTGCAGTGCCGCGAGAAACCGGGCGATGTCCTCGAAGTACTGCTCCGGCGGTACGTCCACGATGGCGCCGGGAAGCTTGCGGTAGACCGCGACGTCCGTGACCTCCGGCCGCCAGCGCGGCACCGGGACCTGGACGTGAGAGTGCGACGAGGTCGAGCAACGCGCGTTCCGGCCCCATCCGTTTCAAAGCCCACTCACGGCGTGGCGCGCGCAGGATCCAGCCCGCGCCCTCGTCGTCCTCGGCGTGCAGGACCTGGAAGTCCGCGCCGGTCGTGACCAGCTCGCCCGGCCGCAGCCCGAGCTCGGCGGCGAGCGCGTTCAGGTCAGTCAATGTGCACCGTGACCGGGTGTCGGACGTCCCGCGGGCACGTGAGGACGTTCAGGTTCCCCTGCTTGCCGAACTGCCACTCGACGTGGTCGCCCGACGGCTCGTGCGTCGCCAGCGCCAGCGTCTGCCGCTGGGCCTCGCCGCACTCGGGCACTCGTAGTCGAGCGGGCCGGACGGCCACCAGCAGGTCCATCCGCCGATCTTCGACCCGGTCGAGGTCTCCGGCCAGTCCTCGTCGCGCAGCTCGTCGGGCCGTTCGACGCTCTTGGCGTACTCGACGAAGCGGATCGGTTCGAAGACGTTGACCGTCGGGGCGTAGAAGGGTTCCTGCGCTGAGGGCTCGGGCTCCTCCTCGATCAGCTCGACGACCTTGGTGGAGTCGCGCCACACCAGGCGGACGTCCGGGCCCCAGATCTCGGTGTGTTCGAGCGTGCACAGGAACACCTGGAGCAGGTCCGTGTCCGTCGGGGAACGGCAGCTCCGGGAAGTCGCGCCGGTAGAGCTGCAGCGCGCCGACGAACGGCACCCGCACGTCCTTGCAGTCCGCCTGGTCGACGTTGCTGGAGGCGTCGTGGGCGGAGCCGTCGCAGTACGGCCACGGCTCGTCGATCGGCCACAGCATGGGGCCGCCGATGTGGCTGTCGGCGTCCGTCGGGTCGCCTTCCAACGGGTTGAGCAGCACGGCCGGCCGTGCCCAGTCTGCTTGGTCATCGGTTCCCTCAGTCGATGTGCACCTTGATCGGGTGCTCGATGTCCCGTGGGCACGCGAACACGTTCAACGCGCCCTCCCGCCCGAACTCCCATCCGACGACAGCCCGTTCGGCCACCTCGCAGGAGCACAGCTCCTTCTCGGGTTCCTCATGGGTGTAGAGCGCGAGCAGCAGCCGCCGATCGGTGCCGCACGACGGACATTCGAGCCGGTAGGGCGAAGTCTGCCACCAGAACGCCCAGCCGCCGATCTTGCTGCCGTTCGCGACGGGCGGCCAGTCCCCCGCGCCGACCGGCTGTTCGTCGCCCATCGGGTACTCGCGGACGCGGCACGGGTTGAGCACGCACGGCCGGGTCCGGTACTGCACCTCGAACACGGCGGGCTCCGGAACGCGATCGAACACGTCGACGACAGCGGCGGAGTCACGCCACACCAGGCGGACGCGCGGCCCGAGGTGGTCGGTCGCCTCGTCGGTGTGTTCCAGCGGGCACAACAGCACCTGAAGCACGTCGGTGCCAGAAGGGAACGGCAGTTCGGGGAAGTCGCGCCGGAACAGTTGCACAGCGCCCGTCGAACGCGACGCGCACGTTGAAGCTGTCGGCCGGAGAGGATGGTGAGGCCCTCGTCGTGCAGGCTTCCGTCGCAGTGCGGCCACGTCCTCGTCGGCCGGCCACAGCAGGGGGCCGCCGATGTGGCTGTCCGTCACCCCTGGACTGCCCTGACGGGATCAGCCGAACAGCGGGCCGCGCCCACTCCTCCATGATCGACACAACGAACCAGGCTAGCTTCCGGCCCCGCGAACGGGGCCGGGAGCGGGGAAATCAGTCCGTTCCCGACTCGATTGCCGCCGCGTCGAGCAGCTCGTCGGCCGCCGAGACCTCGCCACGCGAGGCGATGGCCTCGGCGCCGCCGTCGGGCACCTCGCCGATCAGCTGGTCGGCTCGATCGGGGTGCGCGTTGATGAGCGCCGACTGCCGGTTGCCGACCATGCCGAGGCCCGCGAAGAGCTCCAGCTTGGCACGCGAGTCGGCGATGTCGAGGTTGCGCATGGTCAGCTGGCCGATGCGGTCGACCGGGCCGAACGCCGAGTCCTCGGTGCGCTCCATCGACAGCTTGTCCGGGTGGTAGCTGAACGCCGGACCGGCCGTGTCGAGGATCGAGTAGTCGTCACCGCGACGCAGCCGCAGGGTCACCTCGCCCGTGATCGCGGAGCCGACCCAGCGCTGCAGCGCCTCGCGCAGCATCAGCGACTGCGGGTCGAGCCAGCGGCCCTCGTACAGCAGGCGGCCGAGCTTGCGGCCCTCGTTGTGGTACGAGGCGACGGTGTCCTCGTTGTGGATCGCGTTCACCAGGCGGTCGTAGGCGATGTAGAGCAACGCCATGCCCGGCGCCTCGTAGATACCACGGCTCTTCGCCTCGATGATGCGGTTCTCGATCTGGTCGGACATGCCGAGACCGTGGCGGCCGCCGATGGCGTTCGCCTCCAGCACCAGGTCGACGGCGGAGCCGAACTCCTTGCCGTTGATCGTGGTCGGGCGGCCCTGCTCGAAGCCGATCGTCACGTCCTCGGTCGCGATCTCGACCGACGGGTCCCAGAACTTCACGCCCATGATCGGCTCGACGATCTCGATGCCCTCGTTGAGCAGCTCGAGCGACTTGGCCTCGTGCGTCGCGCCCCAGATGTTCGCGTCGGTCGAGTACGCCTTCTCGGTGCTCGACCGGTAGGGCAGGTCACGCTCCTGCAGCCACTCGGACATCTCCTTGCGGCCGCCGAGCTCGCTCGACGAACTCCGCGTCGAGCCACGGCTTGTAGATCCGCAGCGACGGGTTCGCGAGCAGGCCGTAGCGGTAGAACCGCTCGATGTCGTTGCCCTTGTAGGTGGAGCCGTCGCCCCAGATCTGCACGTCGTCGTCGAGCATGGCGCGGACGAGCATGGTGCCCGTGACCGCCCGCCCGAGCGGCGTCGTGTTGAAGTACGCGCGTCCGCCGGAGCGGATGTGGAACGCCCCGCACGCGAGCGCCGCGAGCCCCTCCTCGACGAGCGCCGCGCGGCAGTCGACCAGCCGCGCGATCTCCGCGCCGTAGGTCCCGGCGCGACCGGGCACCGTCTCGATCTCCGGCTCGTCGTACTGGCCGATGTCCGCGGTGTACGTGCAGGGCACAGCGCCCTTCTCACGCATCCACGCGACCGCGACAGACGTGTCGAGACCACCGGAGAAGGCGATGCCGACGCGTTCGCCGGCGGGAAGTGAAGTCAGCACCTTGGACACGTTGAGAATTATGCACGACGATGTATGAGCATGCACGCCGGGGGCCTGTTAGCTACGACTCAGGTAGCGCTCGGCGATGTCGTCGCTGGTAGTGAGCCACACGTCGGGCGCGGCCGCCAGGCGGGCCAGCGCGCTGGATGACGTGACCGGCACGGCTTCCAACCGAAGGGTAGTTAGGTAGGCTAACCAAAGGTGTGGGTGCTCGACATGCCGCGCTACTCCGCCCTCGACAGGTTCGGGCTCAAGACCGCCACCAAGGTCGCCGAGCTCGTGATGGCCCCCGCGAACCGCCGCGAGGTCTTCGACCAGTTCGTCATGACCGTCACCGCCGTCGCCGAACTGAGCGCGCACATGCGCCGCATTACCTTCCACGCCCCCGAGCTCGCCTCGTTCGCGACCACCGGCCCCGACGAGTACTTCGGCCTGCTCATGGCCACCGACCGCGAGCTCGTGATGCCCGCCGACGACCGCATCAACGTCCGCAGCTCCCTGCGCGCCATGCCCGAGGACACCCGCCCCGACCTGCGCTGGTACTCCGTCCGCGCGCACCGCCCCGGCACCGCCGAGATCGACGTCGACTTCGTCGTCCACGGTGACGCGGGCCCCGGCACCCGCTGGGCCCGGCGCGCTTCGACCGGCGAGAAGGCGGGTTTCCGCGCGGCCGGCTCCGCGTACCTGCCGGTCGACGGCACGATCCCGCTCGCCGCCGACGAGACGGCACTGCCCGCGCTCGCCGCGATCCTGGAGGTCGAGTCACGGCCTGTGCACGTGTTCGTCGAGGTGCCGGACGAGTCCTACCGGGTGCCTCTCGACGCGGAGTGGGTGTTCCGCGGCGAGAACGCGCCGGGTTCTGCGGTCGTCGAGGCGATCCGCGCGGCCGATCTGTCCTCGGTGGACTACGGGTGGGCGTGTGGTGAGTCCGGGCTCGCGACCGGGGTGCGCCGGCATCTGGTGAAGGATCGCGGGGTGGACCGCAAGCGATCATGTTCAGCGGCTACTGGAAGGTCGGCGCCGCCCGGATGTGACTACGAGTCGAGGCCCAGTACCAGTTGCGGGGCTGGGATCGTGTGGTCGTCGCGGATCAGCCGCACCGCGGTTCCGATGGCGAAGAACTCCGTGACGTCCCCCGACCAGCTGTGGCTGTGCTGGAGCAGCTGCACGCCGACGATGCCTTCCGCCTCCAGTGCCGTGGCCTCGGCAGTACCGTTCTCGGCTATCCCCGGATCGGCCCGAAGCGCGAGTTGAAACGCGCGGTCGAGCAGTACTGGGCCGGGAAGATCGACGAAGCCGCACTTCAGGAGACCGCGAGGCAGCTAAGCGCGCAGACGTGGGCCGAACTGTCCGAACTGGACACCTACTTCGCCGCGGCGCGTGGTCGCGGCGACCCGTCGCATCCGCACTCAACTGGCCTGATGAGAGCGCGACCCCGGGGCGTGATCGATTCCGTCCCGGGGGTCGTGAACTTCCCGGTAGGCAAAGATTTGGCGACGCCCCTAGACGTGAACGTGCTTCATGTACCACCGTCGGCCCCGCAAGCCTCTCCGCACCCTGCCAACGGAGGCCGATGTGAAGAAGCTCCTCCCCGCCCTCGCCGGGGCACTACTGATCACAGCGCTGTTCCCCGGCATCGCACTGGCTGATCCGCCGCAGGCCATCCCGGCCAACTACGCGGCGGAGGACGGCAAGTGGCAGCCGGCGTTCGACTACGACGGCGACGGTTGCTACCCGACCCCGGCGATCTCGCCGTCCGGACAGGTGGCAACGGGCCTGAAGAACTCGGGCGCTCTCAACGGCAACTGCCACGACCGGTCCGACCTGGACAACACCAACTCCTACAGCCGCTCCAAGTGCAACAACGGCTGGTGCGCCTACCTTTACGACCTGTACTTCGAGAAGGACCAGGCCGTGCCGGGCTGGGACTGCTGCGGCCACCGCCACGACATCGAGCACGTGGTCGTGTGGGTACAGAACGACGTGGCGCAGTACGTCTCGACGTCTGAGCACGGCAAGTACAAGACCCACCCGCGCGCGAACGTGCAGTGGGAGGGCACCCACCCGAAGATCGTCTATCACAAGGACGGCGCCAGCACGCACTGCTTCCGGCTCGCGGGCTACAACGAGCAGGCGGAGAACCACTACGGCGTCTACCAGTACCCGGACCTCGTGAGCTGGGACCGGTTCCCGGCGGGCGTGCGCGACATCCTGGTCAACGCGAACTTCGGCAGCGCCGGGCTCGGGATCAAGGACAGCGCGTTCAACTGGAACCTCAGCCAGGCCAAGCCTGCCGGGATCCCGTTCGACCCGAACGCGTAGCTACTTAGCGACGCGATCAAGCCACTCGGCCAAGAGGGCCCGTTCCGCTGGAGACAGCATCAGGGGCGGGTCCTCTTCCAGTGCGGCCCGCAGCGCGATCGCACGACTGGGGATGTCGGTCGGCTCGTCCGGTGAGGCGTCCGTCGTGATCGCCCTGATCACCTGCTCACGCGAGAACGTGATCAGCTCCAGGTCGCGTTCGGCCTCCGGCGTCGCGATCAACGCCAGCACGACGCCCATCCCCGCCGCGTGCACGAACTGCGCGGCCTGCTCGACCGGCACCGTCAACCGGCCCACCGCCGCGATGCGCCCGATGATCTCTCGCAGCATCTCGTCCGCTTCGCGCCGCGACTCGCGGATCCGCGAGTCGCCGTACATCAACAGGTAGAACGCGGGCCGCGCCAGACCGAAGCCGATGTGCAGCTCCCAGCCCCGCTTCAGGTCGTCGACCGGGTTGTCGCTGGCGCCCATCGCGTGCTTCGTCGCGAGGTAGTCGGAGAAGCCGTACGCCGCGACCGCGTCCAGCAGGCCGTCCTTGTCCCCGAACAGCCGGTACAGCGTCGGCGCCTGCACACCCGCCGCCGACGCGACCGCGCGTGTGGAGACCGCTTCCTTGCCGCCCTCGATCAGCAGGTCGGCCGCAGCCTTCACCAGACGCTCTCTCGTGTCCATTGGTAGTTAGGGGCGCGGTGTCCGCGAGGACCCGTTTCCCCTGTCCCCTTTCAATCCGTGCGTGCGGTTTTCCCGCACACGGCTTACCGATGATCTTCTTGACATGGTTACGCCGTCCTCGGGTAGCGGACAGTGCCGCGAAGCCGATGCAGGCCGTGCCCGTTGAACCACTCCTCAGTCCACGCCCGAGTCTGACCACTGCGGAGGTTGCGTCCACGCTTCTTGATCATCAAGTCGCGCAGGCGCATCACCACGTAGTCATCGATCTGACGAAACTTGATGGCGGCGTTCCCGGTCCGGAAGTAGTTGCCCCAGCCACGCAGGATCGGGTTCAGCTCCTCGATCACGAGGCGAATGTCCCGTACTCCCACCCGGTTGCGACCGGTCCGGACCCGAACCTTGTCCCGGAGCCGCTTCATCGCCGCCTGAGCGGGCCAGCGCTGCAGGTAGTAGCGGATGATGCCGCGCTGCTCCCACAACCTGCCCGACATCCGCGCACGGAAGTGACACCCGAGAAAATCCAGGCCTTCCCGGCCTTCCCTGAGGTCAACGATCTTCGTCTTGTCCGGGTGCAGCTGCAGCCCGAGATCGGTGAGAATGTCTCTCACCGCGTCCAAAGCCGCCCTGGCCTGCCGCTCACCACGGCAGAGCACCACACCATCGTCGGCGTAGCGCACCAGCTCACCCACCTGCCGCGCGGTGAGCCCGGTGTCCAGGACGTGCAGAAAGATGTTGGCCAGCAACGGGGAGATCACCCCGCCCTGCGGAGTACCCGCGACCGTCCGCGTCACCCCACCCTCGGCCATCACCCCTGCTCGCAGCCACAACCGCAGCAGCTTGAGCACCCGGCGATCCGACACCCTGCGGCCGACCAGTTCCAGCAACCGCTGATGATCGATCCGGCCGAAGAAATCACGGATGTCGAACTCCACGACATGAGTAGCACCCTCGATGAACCCGACCCGAAGCCGTTCCATCGCCTGCGTGGCGGACCGTTTCGGCCGGAACCCATACGAGCACGGCAGGAAATCCGCCTCGAAGATCGGTTCCAGCACGAGCTTGACCGCCTGCTGCGCCACCCTGTCCCGCACCGTGGGTATCCCCAGCGGCCGCTTGCCGCCCTGTGGTTTCGCGATCTCCACCCGCCGCACTGGCGACGGGCGATACCGGCCTGCCTGGAGGTCATCGCACAACTCACGCAGCATGCGGTCCACGCCATAGACCTCCACCGCGCCCAAGGTGATCCGATCCACCCCGGCCGCGCCCTTGTTCGCTCTGACTCGTTCCCACGCCTCCCACAGGACGTCACCCCTGCAGACACGGTCGAACAGGGCGTGGAAACGCCGACCCGAAGACTGCTTGGCCGCAGTCCATAGCGCCCGTTGCAGTTCTCGCACCTTCACCGGCGACGGCCTCAACCGATCGGCGGCTACGACCGGCGAAGACCGATCGGGGCAGTTGGACCGGGACACCCCGGTCATGCCCTGACGCTTACCCGCTCCGCACGCGTGATCAAAGTGAGGGCCCTTCCCTCCCGGCGCGTTGTGCTGCACGCCGATCACCGGTACTACGACCCCCTCGGACTCCCGCTGCCCTCCAAGGGATTTCACCATCGGCTTATACCCCTGGTCTTTGCCCGACGAAGGCCAGGCAGACGGGTCTCTCCTGTCCCGGACCAGACCGTGCACACGTGCCGCCTCCCGTACCCCGGAGGGACCCGCCAGGCTGACCCCGGAACAGGGCCTGACAGACATGGCCTTCGCCGTGACATGAACGGCTCGGCCCCCCGTTGCGCGTCTGACGAGGCTGCAGAGTTCGCTTAACGCTGCGGCCCGCGTGCTTACTCCCTCCACAGAGGCTCTCGACATCCCGCTCGGCCCGCCAGATCTCTCCGACGAACTGGGACCTGCTACCGGGCACTCCGGTGCCTACCCGGACGGGACTTCCACCCGCAGGCCTGGTCCAGTTTTCAGGACGCAACATGTAACGACGATAACAGATCCGAGGTAGCGCTGGTTTGATATCGGTGCTACGTTGATTGCGTTAGCGACGGAAACACCAGCTAGGGAGCACCGAAATGACTCGCGTTGCGATCGTCACCGGCGGATCGAGGGGCATCGGGCGGGCAGCCGCCGAGCGCCTCGCCGTGGACGGCATGGCCGTCGTCATCGTGTACGCCGGCAACACGGTCGAGGCCGACTCGGCCGTCGAGGACATCAAGGCGGCCGGTGGCCGGGCCATCGCCGCACAGGCCGACGTGGCCGACTCCGACGCCGTCGCGGCCGCGTTCGACCTCGCTTCGGAAACGTTCGGCGGAGTCGACGTGGTCGTGAACTCCGCGGGCATCATGCCGCTGGGCACGGTCGCGGAGATGGACCTCGAGGTCTTCGACCGCGTCCAGCGCACCAACGGCCGCGGCACGTTCGTCGTCGCCCAGCAGGCCGCCCGCAAGCTGCGCGACGGTGGCGCGATCATCAACGTCTCGTCGTCGGTGGTCGGCCTGCGTTTCCCCCAGTACGGCGCCTACGCCATGTCCAAGGGCGGCGTCGAGGCACTGACCCTGATCCTGGCCCGCGAGCTGCGCGGCCGCGACATCACCGTGAACTCCGTCGCCCCCGGCCCCACGGCCACGGCCCTGTTCCTGGAGGGCAAGGACCAGGCGACGATCGACAACCTCGCGAAGCAGGCTCCGCTGGAGCGCATCGGCTCGCCCGACGACATCTCCGAGGTCATCTCCTTCCTGGCCGGTCCCGCTCGCTGGGTCAACGGCCAGACCATTCGTGCGAACGGAGGCATCATCTGATGGGCAAGACCATCGTTGTGACCGGGGCTTCCAGCGGTTTCGGAGCTCTCACCGTCAGGTCTCTGGCCCGTGCCGGGCACACCGTCTACGCCGGCATGCGTGAGACCACCGGCCGCAACGCACCCGCGGTCGCCGACCTCGGCGCGTTCGGCGCCGAGAACAACGTCTCCGTCCACGCCGTCGAGCTCGACGTGCAGTCCCAGTCCTCCGCCGACGCCGCGATCGCGTCGATCATCGCCGAGCAGGGCCACCTCGACGTGGTCGTGCACAACGCCGGCCACATGGTCACCGGCCCGGCCGAGGCGTTCACCCCGGAGCAGTACGCCTCCTTGTACGACGTCAACGTCCTTGGCACACAACGGGTCAACCGCGCCGCCCTGCCACACCTGCGAGGCCGGCGCTCCGGCCACGTCGTGTGGGTCGGCAGCAGCTCGACGCGCGGCGGCACGCCTCCCTACCTCGCCCCGTACTTCGCGGCCAAGGCTGCAATGGACGCCGTCGCGGTCTCCTACCGCGCCGAGCTACTGAGGTTCGGCATCGAGACCACGATCGTCGTGCCGGGCGCGTTCACCCACGGCACCAACCACTTCGCACACAGCGGCACCCCCGCCGACGGTGCGGTGGCTTCGGCCTACGAGGAGTTCTACCCCGGCCTCATGGACCAGGTCGGCGCCCGCCTCGCCGAACTGGAACCTTCCTGGGCGGACGTCGGCGCGGTCGCCGACGCCATCGTGGACGTCGTCGGCTCGGACAAGCCCCCGTTCCGCGTGCACATCGACCCCTCCAGCGACGGCGCCGAGGTCGTGAACTCCGTCGCCGACCGCGTCCGCAGCGAGTTCCTCCGCCGGGTGGAGCTCGAAGATCTAGTGTAGGTCAGGCTTGGTCGAGGAGCGCGGACACGGTGACGAACCGGAACCCGCGTTCCTTCAGCCCGTCGATGATCGGCCCGAGCGCCTGCCTCGTGGATGTGCGGGAGGCGTACATCGGGTGCAGCAGGACGATCGAGCCCGGTTTGGTCTGACTCAGCACGTCGTTCGTGATCTGTTGTTGTGTCGGTGTGCCCGCGGAGTCGGGTTCCACGTCCCACATCACCGTCGTGCGGTCGTGTTCGCTCAGGTAGTACGGCAACGCGAAGAGCTTCTTGCCGTTGGGCGGACGGAAGTGGATCGGTTTCTGGTAGCCGGTCGCGCGGATCAACGCGTCGGTGTCCTCGATCTCCTTCGCCACGAAGCCCGGCGTCACACCGACCATCCGCTCGTGCGAGTACGTGTGGTTGCCGATCTCGTGTCCCGCGTCCGCGATCTTCCTGCCGAGCTCGGGATGCTTCTGGAGGTCGCGGCCCATCAGGAAGAACGTGGCCGGGACCTGTTTCTGCGCCAGAATGTCCAGGGTTTCCTGGGCGCCCGCGGGATCGGGGCCGTCGTCGAAGGTCAGCGCGACGACCTTCTCGGTGGTCTCGACGCGGTGGACCAGTTCACCGAAGAACTGGAAGGTGCGCGAGCTGCTGACGTTCCAGAGCACGACGGCGGCGGTGAGCACGACGACCAGGCTGACGGCGGTGATGATCGTCGGCTTGCGGGACAACCACTTCATACGCTCACTATGGCGAGTGCCGCTGGGCCGACGCGCAGCACCCCGTCGTCGAGGGGCACGCACCTCATGCCGCCCTTGCCGCGCAACGCCTTGAACGCACCCGGCGCGATGGCGGTATCCATCCAGGCGCACGGACTGGCCGGCCGATGAACCTTGAACCGCACCGGCCCGTCACCGCTGTCCAAGCTGAACACCGTGCCGCGCGCCAGCGAGTCCACATCGAACCCGCGAACCACGATGTTCCGCCGCGCCACCAACGGATCCACGGCCCACGGCTCAAGCGACTCCGCGGCGATCACCGTGACGGCGGCATTGCGGTGCGCAGCATGGTTGAAGTACCGATCACCGACGATCCCGAGCCCGGCCCGAACCACGACGTGGTCACGCGACACAGGCTCAGGATCGGAACGAGGGCCGTCCGACGGACGGCCCTCGTAGGCGTGCACGGCTGAGACGTGCAGCGCGACGATCTCTACCGGCGCGCCGAGCTGCCATTCCGGCCGCACATAGTGGCAGGTGTAGCCGTTCGGGTAGCGCTCCAGGTAGTCCTGGTGCTCCGGCTCGGCCTCCCAGAAGTCCGACGCCTGAGTCACCTCGGTGACGACCTTGCCCGGCCACTTGCCCGAGGCGTCGACATCCGTGATCGTCTCCTCGGCAACGCGCTTCTGCTCGTCGGTCTCGAAGAAGATCGCCGAACGATAGCCGGCGCCGAGGTCGTTGCCCTGACGGTTGCGGGTCGACGGGTCGTGGATCTGGAAGAAGAACTCCAGGATCTGCCGGTAGCTCAACTGCTCGGGATCGAACACGATCTCGATGGCCTCGGCGTGGTTGCCGTGGCGGCGGTAGGTCGCGTTCGGCGTGCTGGGGTCGCCGGTGTAGCCGACGCGCGTGGAGACGACGCCGGGGTGGCGGCGGAACAGGTCCTGCATGCCCCAGAAACAGCCGCCCGCGAGAACAGCCTTCTCCGTCACAGTGCTTCTCCTCTGCTTAGGTGTTCACTCAGAGGAACGTTCGGGCTCGGGTTCTTCATCCCCGCCAGGTTGTGACGTATCCATTACGGGCGCCGTCGAGCGCGCGTCGATGACTTCGCCCAGGTAGCGCATGACGACGGCCACAGCGGCGGCGACCGGCACGGAGAAGAACGCGCCCGCGATGCCGTAGAGGCTGGTGCCCGCGGTGACCACGAGCAGCACGACCGCCGCGTGCAGGCGCAGGCCGCGCGACTGCAGCATCGGCTGCAGCACGTTGCCCTCGACCTGCTGCACCACGACGACGATGGCCAGCATGATGATCGCCGTGGTCAGCCCGTTGCTGACCAGCGCGACCAGCACCGCCAGCGCACCGGCGATGAACGCACCGATGATCGGGATGAAGCCACCGAGGAACGTCAGCGCGGCCAGCGGAATCGCCAGCGGCACACCGAGGATCAGCAGGCCGAGCCCGATGAACACCGCGTCGATCAACGACACGATCGCCTGACTGCGGATGAACGAGCCGAGCGTCGCCCACACCCGCTCCAGCACGGTCGTGACGTGCCCGCCCGCGCGCTCACCGATCAACCCGCGCAGCCACGGCGTGAACCGCATGCCGTCCTTCACGAAGAAGAACGCCAGCAACAACGCCACCAGGCCCGTGACCAGACCGGACGTCACCGCGCCCGCGCCCGTGAGCAACCCGTTCGCGATCGACCCGATACTCGACTTGACCTGCTCGACCCCCTGGGCGATCAGCCGGTCGAGGTCGGTGTCACGCAGGTTGAACGGCGGCCCGGCGATCCAGTCCTGCAGCTGCTGGACCGCTTTCGTCGCACTCGTCGCGATCTCCGGCACACCGGACGCGATGGACGACGAGATCGCCGCCACGATGCCGCCGAGCACCCCGAGCCCGGCGACCAGCACGATCGTGGCCGCCAGCGCCGAGTTCAGGCCCTTCGACATCAGCCAGCGGGCAGGCGGCCACAACACGGTGGTGATCAGCAGGCCCAGCAACACCGGCAGCGCGACCACCCACAGCTGCCCGAGCAGCCACCACACCATCCAGAAGCCGAGGGCGGCCAGCGCCACCCTCAGGCTCCAGCGCGCCAGCCAGCTCACACCGTGGCCGATGGCCTCACCCTTGTCCGTCCACCTGCGGTCACGTTCCACGCCGCACAGTCTGGCGTGACCTTGGCAGAACGGGTGTCAGGACATGCGGCACCGTTACGACTTCGCGGCTTCTCGGCGCCGATAAACGGGTTACTCGACGCCCCAGAACGCGTCTTCCTCGGCCGGGTCGGCGGTGAAGAGCCACACCTCGACGACCTTGTCGCCTTCGACCCGCATGAGGTCCACGCCGACGCCGTTCATCTCGGCGCCCGAACGCTTGGCGGTCCAGTGGACGGGGGCGGCGACGGTCGAGCCGTTGACCATCGGCGGGGCGTTGCGCTTCAGGGTGAAGGTACCCTCGGAGACGGTCATCATGCCGCCGATCAGCTCGCCGACGGCGGCGCTGCCGCGGTGCGTGCCGGAGAACCGGTTGGCGCCGGGCTGGTGCCACACGATGTCGTCGGCGAACGTGGCCGAGACGGTGGCGAAGTCGCCGGACTCCAGTGCGTCGAAGTAGCGGGTGATGACGGCGAGCGGGGTGGACATGGTTTCTCCTTTTCGCTGGTGTTGCCCCATGTTCTCCTTCGGTAACCAATTACCTCAACGTAACTAATGGACAGATGTGAGCCATGTCACAGACAGTCCGAGGGTGCTGCGGGTGTGAGCACGCCCTCGACGTCCGGCATGACCGAGTCACGCAGCCGGTTTCGCACGACCGGCAGTGCGGAAAGCCGGAAAGCCAGGTCCCGCAGGACGATCCGCCACCGCGACGACGGCGCCATCCAGCCGATGAACCGCCTGCCGAACTCCTGGGTGTGCGTGACGGCGGGTTTCATCCGCGCCTGATAGCGCTCGAACGCGCCAGGAAAGCCCGCGGACAGCTCCTCCGCCAGAACGCACGCTCCGGTCATCGCGAGCGACGCGCCGTGCCCCGCGAAGAGCGACACGGCCCCGCACGCGTCGCCGACCAGTACGACCTTGCCGCGATGCCACACCGGCATGTCCACCTGGGACACTTCGTCGTAGTAGATGTCGTCGGGCACAACGGAAAGCAACGAAGGCGCGACCCAGCCGAGGTCACCGAACCGGGACCGCAACGCCGCCGCCGGATCCGCGGGCAGGTCCGGCGAGGAACTCCGATACAGCATCAGCGCGGCCATCGCGCCGTCCCGCACGGCGTAGCAGCCGATCATCCGGTGCGGCACGGTCAGCATCTGGTAGCGGTAGCCGATCCGCGCGCTCAACTCCGGGTCGCGCACCGAGAACGCCGCCGTGTGATGCCCGAGATACCTCACGAACTCACGGGACGGCCCGAACACCAGCTCGCGGACGCGTGAGTGCACGCCGTCCGCGCCCACGACCAGGTCGACGTCCTCGACCCGGCCGTCGGAGAACGTCACCCGGCCGTCATCCAGAGCCGTCACCGTTGTGCCATAACGGAACTCGGCCCGCACGTCAGCCCGGATCACCTCCGCCAGGTCGCCGCGCAGCAGGCTGATCACCCCGTCGGCGACCGCTTCGTAGGCCTCCGTGGAGATCTCCGCGCGCCGCCGCCCGCGCGAGTCCACGCTGGTCACCGAGGAGATCGGCGCCCGATAGCGCTCCAGCGCGGGCAGCAGGCCCATCCGCCGTGCCACCTCGTGACCCGGCCCGAAGAAATCGATCATGTAGCCGCCCGCGCGGAACCCCGGCGCCCTCTCGACCACGAGAACGTCCCACCCCGCGCGCTCCAGCCACCACGCCGTCGCGAGCCCCGCGATCCCGGCTCCGACGATCAGTGCTCTCTGTTGGTCATCCGCCTTGGGCATATGCCCAATCTACACCTACGCATTGGCCTGCGACTGCTTCGCCCGCCGGTCCACAGCCAGAGAGCGGCGACCACCGCCGCGAGCGCACCCAGGGCGAGAAGACCGTCGGTGGTGCTGCTGCTGCCGCCGTCCTGCTGCTGCGCCGTGTTCTGCTGCGCGACGACCTGCGGCCGAGGCGGCAGAACAGGCGCCGAGGTGGCGGGTCGCGTCCAGGCGGCCCCATCGGCCCGAACTGAGTCTGCACGTAGTCCGCACCCAGGTTCGGTTGCGCGAACGCGGGCTGCGCGCCCAGCAGTAGGACCAGGATGGTCACGAGCAGTGTCCGCACCAGTCGTCTCCCTTCGGCTACTGCCGGGAAGTACGGGCGAATCGGGCGCAATGGTTACCATTTCGTTACCAAAGGCGGGCCCTGTAGAACTAGGCACATGAGCGACGCCGACGATCTGACCGACGCGGTCCTCACCGCGTCCCGCCTGCTGATCGCCGTGTCGGCGCGCTCACTCGCCGCCGTCGAGGAAACACTCACGCTGCCGCAGCTGCGTATGGTCGTGCTGCTGGAGGGCCGCGGCCCGATGAAGCTCACCGCGCTCGCCGATCTTCTTGAGGTCAACCCGTCCACCGCGAAGCGCATGATCGACCGGCTGCGCGCCTCCGGCATGGTCGACCGCGAGCCCAACCCCGCGAGCAAGCGCGAGATCGTCGTCGTGGTCAGCGAGGAGGGTCGTCGCGTCGTGCACGAGGTGATGGCACGCAGGCGGGCCGAGATCAGCGCCATCGTCGCGCGCATGCCGGAAGAGTTGCGCCACGGCCTGGTGGCGGCACTGACCGCGTTCGCCGATGCCGGCGGTGAACCGCGCTGGTCAGCCCGCGACGAGGCGGCGGAGCGGTCCCGCGACCGCACGGAAATCTACTGACTCGTCCAGCCCGCGGTGCAGCACCAACCCGTCGATGGCGGCGCCCAACAACAACGCGACCGCATCGGCATCCTGCACGCCCGCGCCGCGCAGCCAGTCGGCGACACGGTTGCGGAAGTCCGCGACCAACGCCGCCAGCGCGGACCTCAGCTCCGGCAGCCGGTGCGCCGCCAGGAATGCCTCGGCCAGCAGCAACGACTCCGCGTCCGCCCCGGTGTAGCGGGAGAGGTCGTCGAGCATGCGGTCGAGACCAACGGCCGGTTCCGCACTCCTGAGCACATCCGCCGCCTCGGTCAGGATCCGCGCGGCGAACCGCAAAGCTGCCGCCGACAGCAGGTCCGGCACCGACGAGAAGTGGTAGTGCACCAACGCCGCGTTGACGCCCGCGCGTTCGGCGACCAGCCGCGTGGTCACCGCACCCCAGCCGACCTCGCCCACGAGCTGTGCGGCGGCGTCGAGCAGTTGTTCACGAGTGCGGCGACCACGGTCGGCTGACTTGGGCACCTGATCAATTTAGCCTTCGGCGCGCTTCTTGAACGCCTCGATCACCTCGACCCAGCCACCACTGTTGTCCTCGTGCGCCTTCGCCCGCAGCTCGGCCGAGCCCTTCAGCGCCGCGAACCCGCTCTCCACGACCCGCAGCCGCGTGCCCGAGCCCTCGGGTGCGAGCGTGAACTCGACCAGCGTCGTGTTGTCCGCGCCCAGGTCCGCACCGGCGAAGGCGCTCGCCCACCGGTACGACACGTAGGTCTGCGGCGTGACGGTCTCGACCCGTACCGGGTAGTCGCCGTACTGCTCGTTCTTGCACACGGTCGTCTCGCCCTCGACCGCCGAGCCCGACGGCTGCGAGGCCACCCAGAACCCCGGTTCGGTCACCAGCTGCCAGACCCGCTCCAGCGGCGCCTCGATCAGGGTCTCGCGTTCGATCCGGTCCACGCTCACGACAGCTCCTCCGTCCGACTTCATTTGCAACCCCAGAGTTGCACATCCCGAAACGACGTGCAACCCCAGGGTTGCATTTACAGGCGGGCGCCCGGCGAGTCGACCACCGCCGAGTAGATCGAGTAGACCGAGCGCACCGTGCCCTTCTTCAGGGTGCCGTCCTGCGCGACCGTCTCCCGGATCCCGATGAACTCGCCGTTGTACGGGTTGATGATGAGTTCCATGAAGTGCTCGTAGTACTTGAAACCCAGCGCCACACCCACCACGCCGTCGAGGTTCGCCCGCTTCTCGTGACCACGAGTCCGGGCAGCAGGGCGAGCGCGCGAAGATGTTCCCCGACGTCCCCAGGCAGCCTGCCGGACAGCAGTCCCTGGCCTGCCGTGAGCACCGCCCCGGAGGCATCGGTCCCACCGTCCTTCACCATGCGCTCGTACAGGGCGCGCGGGTCCGTCGGCAGAGAGGCGACGAACTCCGGGAGGGGGTTGTTCCAGCTGCCGACCGTGCATCGGTCCGGACTCCCCGCGGCGTAGTACGAGAAGTTGCCGCAGTACGCCCGGAACTCCTCGTCCCGGCCACCGTCGTCCGGCTTGCCTTCGCCCTCGTGGCCGGGCAGCCACTCGGGCACGATCTCGCGCGTCTGGCGTTCGAGCCACTCCTGCCGGTAGTCGGCCGGGATCCACACCTCGGTGCGCGAACCCAGGGTCTGTGCCTCGTTCGTGCCGATGGTCACGCAGATGGAGCGGTGCCTGCGGCTGACGTAGCGGTACTGGCCGGGCCCGACCGGATGCTCGACAACCCGTGCGGCGAGGTCGGCGGCGTGGATCAGCTGCTCGGACGCGGTGGCGGAGGGGCCTGTGCCGGTCTCGACGGTCGACCCGACCAGGCCGCCGACGGTCAGCACGGCGACGGCAGCCGCGGCAACGAGCCACCGGGAGCGCTTCCTGGCCGGCGCGGGAGCGGGTGCCGGAGCTGCCGCACGCTCACGCAGTGCCTGTTGCAGCGCGAGTTTTCCGGCGGCGACGTCGAAGGTGACGGGCTCATCGGCGACACGGGCGAGTGCCGCGTCGAGTACGCGGTCGAGGGTCTCGGGACTGTTCTTCTCAGACATGGCTGTCCCCGGTGAAGAGGTGATGGTCGGTGGCGGCGAGGCGGGTACGCAGGCGGGCTCGGGCGCGGTGCAGCCTGGTGCGCACCGTCGCGACCGGGACGTCGAGCGCGACCCCGATCTCCGCGGGTGTCAGGTCCGCCCACGCGGTGAGCAGCAGCACCTCGCGTTCCTCGATCCGCAGGTCGGCGAGCCAGCCGGTGAGCGGCCCGGCGAGCATGTCCGCGTCCGCCGCCGCGCTCACTCGCTCGCCGATGTCGTCCTCGGCGGTGCGGGCCGCGTGCACCCTGGTCCAGGCGCGCAGTTTGCGTTCCTCGGCGCGCACGTGGTGGCGCAGCAGATTCGTCGCGACGCCGTAGAGCCACGCGCGCAGGTCGTCGGCCTCGTGGACCTGTCCGGCGCGCTTGTCCCACAGCACCAGGAAGGCCTCGGACACCACGTCCTGCGCGGCGTCCGAGCCGATCCGCCCGGCCACATAACGGTGCAACCGCTCGGCCGTCGACTCGTACAGCGTCATCAACGCCGGTTCGTCCAGCACGCCGGGCGCCTGATCCGGGGTCAGCGCCACCGGCGCCACGTCGCTTCGCACACGCCTACCTGCCCGCAGGCCCCACGGGCGTTCCCGGCGTGTGGTCACCGACACATGGTGCGGCTTTCGATCAGATGGCGCTCGGGAACGGGTGCCGCGCGGCCGATCGCGGCGGATGGATCCTGTCCGCCCTCCTCATGTCGTCCGTGTTCCCGTCGAACCGCTGGAAGTTCTCCCAGTCCTCCGGTTCGACTCCACGCAGGCGAACGAGGTCCCCGACCCACACCGAGCTCATCCGGTGATCAAACGACCACCTGATCGTGTTCGGCAACCGGATTACTACTATCTGGCCGATGAGCACCTACGACGATCTTGAGCACCTCGACACGTCGGTGCTGCCCGAGCGCCAGCAGAAGATCCTCGGCGCCATCCGCGACTGGGTGGTCGAGCACGGCTACTCCCCCAGCACCCGCGAGATCGGCGACGCCGTCGGCCTGCGTTCGTCCTCTTCGGTCTCGAAGCACCTGTCATCGTTGGAGGACAAGGGTTTCCTGCGTCGTGGCACCTCGGTGTCACGGCCGATGGACGTGCGGATCTTCCTGCACGAGAGCGGTCCCTCCGCGCCGGTGTCCGACGACTCGATCTCGGTGCCGGTCGTCGGTGACATCGCCGCCGGTACGCCGATCTCCGCCGTCGAGCACGTGGACGACGTGCTGAACCTGCCGCGCGGGCTGGTCGGCCGGGGCAGCAACGTGTTCGCGCTGCGGGTGCGCGGCGACTCGATGATCGACGCCGCGATCTGCGACGGCGACATGGTCGTGGTGCGGCAGACGCACGAGGCCTACAGCGGGCAGATCGTCGCGGCGATGATCGACGAGGAGGCGACGGTGAAGGTCTACCAGCGCCGCAACGGGCATGTGTTCCTGGAGCCGCGCAACGACGCCTACG
The DNA here is from genome assembly GCA_963766275.1 of uncultured Actinomycetota bacterium. Lineage (GTDB taxonomy): Bacteria > Actinomycetota > Actinomycetes > Mycobacteriales > Pseudonocardiaceae > Lentzea. The sequence continues at coordinate 134,714 of CAVYAD010000018.1, read as the reverse complement.
CCGTGATCGACGGCGACAACGCGGTGATCCTCGGCATCGTCGTCTCGGTACTCCGGTCCGTCTAAGCACCTGGACGCATCCCCGATCTGATCTTGATGAGGGGAGCTTTCTCAAACCCCAGGTTTGAGAAAGCTCCCCTCATCAAGATCGTGGGTGTTTAGAGAACGCCCCAGTCGCGTGACCCGCGGCCGGCCACCCCACAGGGTTCTGGGCCGAGGAAGTGGTCGAGTCCGTGCGCGTGCTGCGCGAGGGTGGCGCCGAGATCACGGTCGCGACGCCGGGCGGTGTCGTGCCGACCGTCGACAAGGCGAGGCTGGACGGCAGGTTCGACGACGTGGTCGCCTCGCTCGCCGACCTGGCCGCTCCCTCGACGTTGGCCGACATGAACGCGGCCGACTTCGACCGTGCCGTACTCGGTCGAGGGACGCCTGCGCGAGCTCGGCGGCAAGATCGCCTCGGGTCCCGCGTGGTCCAGCACGGTCGTGACCGACGGCAGGTTCGTCACCGGCCAGAACCCTCAGTCCACTGTGGCCACCACGCAGGCCGTGCTCGCCGTCCTCTAACCGATCATGACCTGCAGCACGCACAACCCGTACAGCAGCACCGGCCCCCGGCTCAGCTGCAGGACCAGCCCGATCGGCACCGGCCCGAGCACGCCGAAGTCGATCGCGGCGACGCCGTAGTCGAGTGGCGGTCGCGTCGCGACGCGATAGACCACCGCGACCGCCCCGACCGCGGACACCACACCGCCCAGCCACGACACGTGCGGCGTGAACGCCACCGTCGCCGCGCACCACACCACCGCACCTACAGCGGGCACAACAAGGTGCACGAGCCGTAGGTATCGGTCTGGCAGACCCAGCAGGCGGCGCAACGCGGACGACCGGCACGCGGCCTTGAGCCCGGCCGCCAGCCGGTCGGTGGCGACGAACGCGGCGATCACGTGCACCGCGGGCACCCAGTCGACCTCACCACCGAGCGCCACGAGGGCGGGCAACGGCAGCAACGCGGCCCACACCAGCAGCGAGTTCGGTGCTCGCCGCGCCCGCAGCACGTCCGTCCACACCAGCACGGTCAGCTTCGATCCCCGCAACCGCGCGGAGCGGACTCGGCCGAGCAGTTTCGCGCGCCGTTCCGCCAGGATCTGGCCGAGCAACGCCAGATCGAGCCATGCCACCGACACCCGCACCACACCGGCGAGCGCCGCACCGGCTGCCAGATCCGCGCGGTGCAGCCGCTTGAGCGACATACCCGCGACCACGACCAGCGCGGCCGTGATCGGCGTAATCCAGACAACGTCGACGACGAGCTCACCTGGCCGCAGGAACAACGCGATCACGGACAGCCACAGCGCGGTCCACTCGCTCGCACCCTCGTGCCCCGTCTTCTGCAGGCCTTTGAACGCGAGACCCCAGCCGATCGCGCCGACGATCGCCACGTTGACGAGCCGTTCGTACAGGCGCGCGACCCGGAACCGCCACGGCGGCGGTGGGCGCCTCAACCTGCGGCGAACCTCGGTGGCGGACGACGTCACAGCGTCACGGAGCGGTCGGCGACCGCCTCGACGAGGTCGTGATCGTGTCTGCGAGGCGAACACGACGGCCACACCGGCCGCCTTCTCCGCCTTGAGCCGCTCCCGCAGCCACGTCCGGCCCTGCAGGTCGAGGCGCTGTTCCGGCTCGTCCAGCACCAGCAGGCCACGCGGCCGAACGAAGCACGACGCGAGCCCCAGCCGATGCCGCTGCCCACTCGACAACGTCGGCGGCAACTGGTCGCGCACGTCGCCCAGCCCCAGCTCGCCCAGCACCGCGAGCACCTCGCGTTCCGGCTCCGGCGTGCCGTGCAGCCAGGCCAGCAGCCGCAGGTGCTCCACGACGGACAGGTCCGGGAAGTAGTCGGCGTCGTCCAGCAACGCCGCGGTCACCGCGCGGAACCCCGCCGACGCCTCGTCGCGCGCCACCCCGTCGACCAGCACCTCGCCGACGTCGTGTACCTCGGCCCCGACCAGGCACTTGAGCAGCGTGGACTTGCCCGCGCCGTTGCGGCCGACGATGGCCACCGCCTCCCCCGCCACGACGGTGAACCCGAGGCCGGCGAACACGGGGTCGCCGCCGTAGCCCTTGCCGATCCCCCGCACGTCGAGCATGTGATCAGGGTAGGCGGGAATAGCCCGGAGCCGGAGGCGTTAAGGTAGATGCAAACGCATAGAACTTGAGATCAGAAGGAGGCGGGTGCCGTGCAGTTCGGAATCTTCTCGGTGAGCGACATCACCAGGGACCCGGTGAGCGGCGAGACCCCCACGGAGGCCGAGCGGATCGACGCGATCGTCCAGATCGCGCAGAAGGCCGAGGAGATCGGGCTCGACGTCTTCGCGATCGGCGAGCACCACAACCCGCCGTTCTTCTCGTCCGCTCCGACGACTCTGCTGGCGGCCATCGCGGCGACCACGAAGCGTCTGACCGTGAGCACCGCGACGACGTTGATCACGACCAACGACCCGGTGCGCATCGCGGAGGAGTACGCGATGCTGCAGCACCTGTCGAAGGGCCGCATGGACCTGATGCTGGGCCGTGGCAACACCGCGCCGGTGTACCCGTGGTTCGGCGCGGACATCCGGCAGAGCCTGCCGCTGGCGCTGGAGAACTACAACCTGCTGCACCGGTTGTGGCGCGAGGACGTCGTGGACTGGGAAGGGAAGTTCCGCACCCCGTTGCAGGGCTTCACCTCCACGCCGCGGCCGCTGGACGACCTGCCGCCGTTCGTGTGGCACGGGTCGATCCGCACGCCGGAGATCGCGGAGCAGGCGGCCTTCTACGGCGACGGCTTCTTCGCGAACAACATCTTCTGGCCGAAAGAGCACTACATGCGGCTGATCAAGTTCTACCGCCAGCGGTTCGCGCACTACGGCCACGGCACGGAGAAGCAGGCCATCGTCGGCCTCGGCGGTCAGGCGTACATCGCGAAGCGGTCGCAGGACGCGAAGAAGGAGTTCCGGCCGTACTTCAACGAGGCGCCGGTCTACGGACACGGGCCGACGATGGAGGACTTCATGGCGCAGACGCCGTTGTCGGTCGGCAGCCCGCAGGAGGTCATCGACAAGACGCTGACGTTCCGCGAGCACTTCGGCGACTACCAGCGGCAGATGTTCCTGATGGACCACGCGGGTCTGCCGTTGAAGATGGTGCTGAACCAGCTGGACCTGCTGGGCGAGGAGGTGGTTCCGGTGCTGCGCAAGGAGATCGAGGCACGCCAGGACCCGGAGACCGCCAAGCCGCCGACGCACGCCGTGCGCCTCAAGGAGAAGTACGGCGACCAGCCCGCGCGTCAGCCGAAGCCGAACGCCAACCGGGGTGACAACGTCACGGGTGGCTCGCCCTACCAGGACTCCCAGTGAGGAAAGAACAGTGACGCGTGCGAACGAGGCGTGGGAATCCTTGATGAAGGCCTACGCCGTGCTGATGAAGCAGTTCGCCGCGGAGGACGTGTGGGGCGAGCTGAGCATGCGGGAGTACGACGTGCTCTACACGTTGTCCAAATGCGACGGTCCGCTGCGGATGAGCGAGCTCAACCGCCACGTGCTGCTCAGCCAGCCCGCGTTGTCCCGCATGGTCGACCGCCTGGTCGACCGCGGGCTGGTGGACCGCTGCACCGATCCCGGTGACCGCCGGGGTGTGCGCCTGTCGCTCACCCCGGCCGGCCGGAAGGTCCAGCAGGAGATCGGCCGTCCGCACGCTCGCAGCGTCACCCGCGCGTTGAACGTGCTCACCCCCGAAGAACTCGATCAGCTCGCCGCGATCACCGGCAAACTGGTCCGGAACGAGGAGTCATGACCGAACAGTTCCAGCTCGTGGTCGTGTCGGCGGGCACGAGCGACCCGTCGTCCACGCGCCTGCTCGCCGACCGCCTTGCGGGCCGGGTCGCCACGATCGCCAAGCGACCCGTCACCACCCAGGTGATCGAACTGCGCGAGCTGGCGTCGGAGATCACGAACGCCCTGGTCTCCAACCACTTCGGGCCGAAGCTGCAGAAGGCGATCACCGCCCTGCAGCACGCCGACGGCATCATCGCCAGCACCCCGGTCTACAAGGCGGGCGCGAGCGGGCTGTTCACGTCGTTCTTCCAGATCCTGGACAACGACCTGCTCATCGCCAAGCCCGTCGCGCTCGCCGCGACCGCCGGCACCGCCCGGCACGCGCTCGTGGTCGACGACCAGATGCGTGGCCTGTTCGCCTACCTGCGGACGATCGTGGTGCCGACGTCGCTCTTCGCCGCGACCGAGGACTGGACGGACGCGGGCCTGAACAGGCGCATCGACCGTGCCGCCATCGAACTGGTGGCGTTGATGGGCTCCGGCTTCGAGAAGCAGGTGCGTGACGAGTCGTGGGGCCGCTACCAGCACGAGTTCGGCAGCGCGGGCGGAACCGAGGTCTCGATCGACCTCGATTCCGACCTCATGCGCCTCGCCGCGGGTGGCTCGACGAACTAGAACTGGAACTACTGCGGCAGGTCCTCGAACTCGACGACCTGCCGCACCTCAACGGAGATCTCGATCTCCTCGAACAGCGCGATGTACTCCTCGGCGAGCGCCACGGCCTCGGCGCGGTCCTTCGCGTTGATCAGCGCGAAGCCACCGATCACCTCCTTCGCCTCGGCGAACGGCCCGTCGACGGACTTGACGTGCCCACCGCGGTCCTTGCGGACCATCGCGCCGCGGTCGGACTTGAACACCCCTTCGGCGGTGATCACGGAACCGCTCTCGAACGCCTTCTGCATGTAGGCGCCCATCTTCTCGATGAACTCGGGCGTCGGGTCCCAGGCCTTCTCCTCCTGCTCGGACACCCGGTGCATCATCAGGAAACGCATGGTTGAACTCCTCGATGTCGACAAGCGGCGTGCAGCCGCCACCCCTGCGTCGATCGACGTCACGGCGCTTTCGACATCATGGCCCGGTGAGTTTCTCGAAGCTCGTCACCGCACTGCTGTGCATGTCGCTGTTCGGCAACCTCTACGAGCAGATCGTCTGGAACCCGCAGCTGCTCGCCGACCCGCGTCCCGGCTCTGTGCCCGGCGTGTTCGCCGCCGGCAGCGCCGTCTACTACTACCTTCCGTGGGCGCCGCTGGGCATCGTGCTCGCGGTCGTCATGCGCGTGCGGTTCCTGACCACCGCCCCTGACCGCGTGAAACGGGCCTGGAACGTCGCGCTCGGGTGCCTGGCAGTCGGGATCGCGGTCAAGCTCCTGCTGATCACGCGGGTGAACCCGGTGTTCCGCGACCCCGCCGCCACACGGGACCACGTGTACGACACGGCCGTCCTGTGGGCGTTCGGCAACGGGGTCGCGGTGCTCACCTTCGCGGCCGCGGTCCTGCTGATCACCGGCACGGGTCAGCACGCCTGTCAGCGCGTACAGCGCAGCCCGGCGTCTCCCGCGTAGCAGCCAGGCCAGAGCCTCGTGGCGTTCACGTACAGCAGCACGCACTCATCGACGCCGATCGTCCACCGGGGATGTTCCGCGCCGGGCTGCGCGTGATCGTGGCGGCGTCGGCGGTGACGATCGTGTGGGGCCTGTACTCGGGGCTGCCCTCGCTGTGGCTCACGATCACCGGCTTCACCGTCGCCGAGTTCCTGTCGAAGGCCCAGCGTGGAGGCCGAAGCCGCCTGGCTGGGCGCAGTGTCGTCGGCTTTCACCTGCTCCCCGGTCGTGCGTGAGGTGCGGCGACAGGCCCAACTCGATACCTAGGGGCCTGTATCGAAGTCCATGTTCACGATAGCCGGGCCTGAGGCGGCCCCTGGCGGCACGGCCGAGCAGCCCACATACAACACCGGTGTGCGGACCGCTCGGCCGCACCACCAGGAACCACCTCAGGCGCGACTCTCATCGAACGGGACTTCGATACAGGCCCTGGCGGCGATGTGGTCCGCCGTGCGCAGGGCGAGCGCGGCCATCGTGAGCGAGGGGTTGGACGTGCCGAGCGACGGCATGCTGCCGCACCCGACCGCGTACAGGTTCGGGTGGTCCCAGCAACGTTGCCACTGGTCCACCACGGAGTCACGCGGCGAGGAGCCCATCACGTGCGTGCCGGCGATGTGCCCGGCGCCCCAGAACCGCAACGGCACGCCGTCGTGGTCGAACGACCGCTCATCCGGGTCGTAGCTCGTGTGATCTTCGGCGCCGAGCAGCGCGAACAGCTGGTCCGATACCCGTTTCGCGGCTCGCAGGCCGTCCTTCACGTAGTTCGAGAGTCCATAGTGGACCGATGGGCGCGGGTTGCCGAGCGCGTCTCGGTGGCCGTGGTCGAGCGTGACCCGATTCGCCGGTTCGGCCTCCTGCTCGATCTCGAACTGGAGCGTGAACTGCCTGCCGACACGGTCCGCGAGTGCCTGCCGCAGCTCGGTTCCACGCAGGCCGCGTGCCGCGAGCTCGACGGCGTCGCGTTCCGGGCTGCCCGCCGACCAGCCCCAGCCCCAGTTGCCGATCTCGATCCGGAACGGCGCCCTGGTGCAGCGCTGCGGCCCGCATCGGAAGGCCTCGATCCCGGTCGTCGAGCCAGGCCCGCGGAACGGGCCGATCCGCTGCGGCATCAGCGCCCACGTCAGCAGCACCGGGTGGTCCATCAGGTTGCGGCCCACCTGGTCGCTGCTGTTCGCCAGACCGGACATGAGCAGCAGCTTGGCGTTCTCGATGGCGTGCGCGGCCAGGACGACCACATCGGCTTCCACTTGGTGTCGCGTGTGCGCGCCGGTCGTGTCGTCGTAGTAGCGCTGGTAGCTGACCTTCGTGATGTGGCCGAACTCGTCGGCGTGCACTCGATTCACCACGCATCTGGTCCGCAGTTCGACGTTGTCCGGCCATCGGGCCTGCGTGCGGAGCGGGGTGTACTTGGCCTTCTCCGGGCAGATCGGCACGCAGCTCGCGTACCCGGCGCAGAGTTGCCCGTCCGGCCGATACCCCTTGATCGGCACACCGTTGCGAGCCTGCGGCGTGCCCACGACCATCAGCTCCTGACCGTCGATCCGCTTACCGTCCACAGCGGACGCGATCGTGTGGTCGAGATACGTGCGAGGCAAGGCGTGCATGGGAAACGCGTAGCCGGCCGGGATGGGCAGGTGGCCGCGCTGCTCGTCGGCATCGGCCGAGACGCCGATCTCCCACTCCGCCGCGCGGTAGTGAGGCTCGATGTCGTCGTACTTCAGTGGCCAGTTGCGGCCGTGCCCGAGGTCCGCGGTGCGGAAGTCCTCGGGGTGCATCCGCGGCGTGAGGCCGGTCCACGCGACGCCGGTACCGCCGTTGACCCGCAGATACGGGCTCGAGTACGGGAACGGCCCGGTGTTGATCAGGTAGTCGCTCGACGGCGCCGCCGCCGTGCTCCGGTAGGGCGCGAGTGGCGTCCTCACCAGCGCGGTCCGATACCTCTTCAGCGCCTCGTCGTGATCGGGTTGCGTGCCCGCCTCCAGCACGAGCACCTGAAACCCGTTGTCCCCCAGCGCCTTCGCGATCAGCGAGCCGGCGAACCCGGCTCCGACCACCACGGCTCTCACGACAGGCTTCTTCGGGCTGGTCTGCGCTCCCAGCTACCGAAGCCGGGCGCCGCCGTCCCCGGCGCCGGCACCCCGATCGCCTTCCACGCCAACCCTTCGGCGTAGGCGCGGGGACTTGGAATCTCACCGCGCCACACACCGGTGTACCAGAGCGCGATGATCTCTTCCGGCGACGCGTCACCCGCCAGTTCCTCGTACCGCTCGACCAGACCGGTCGATCCCAGCTCCTCCGCCGTGAACCCGGTCAGCTCGGCGGACAACTCCACGAAGGCGTCCATCGCGCCATCCTCGGCCGAGGATCTGTCCTGCGCCAAACGATGTGAGGGCAGCTCACCCGCGTGGCGCAACCTCCATCTCACCGAGGCGCGACCAGTCGTCCTGCTCCAGCACGGCGTTCACGATCTTCGGCGTCTCGGCCAGGTACCGCGGCAGCTCCTGCTGCGCGGCCTTGAAGTGCTCGGACTGGACGTGCGCGCCACCCGCGTCGCCGTCGCGGAACGCCTCGACCAGCACGTACTCCGTCGGGTCGTCGAGGCTGCGGGACCAGTCGAACCACAGACAGCCGGGTTCGGCGCGGGTGGCCTCGGTGAAGCCGCGCGAGTGCTCGGGCCAGGTGTCGGCGTACTCGGGCAGAACGCGGAACTTGGCGGTGATGAAGATCAAGACAGCCTCCCTCGCATGATCTCCCGAGCCTAGGTGGTCGTGAGTGGTTTCCGTCGCTCTGAAGTCGCTCTGACGACGGAAACCACCCACGAGCTCGCCCTGCGAGGCCGCCGATCCTGCGCGATCATCAGCGCCGTGCCCGAGATCGACTCACGCAGGCGGAACCTCGTCGTCGCGGCCGTGCTGCTCGCCATGCTGCTGGCCGCGCTCGACCAGACGATCGTCTCCACCGCGCTGCCCACGATGGTGGCCGATCTGGGCGGCGGAGCGCACCTGTCGTGGGTGGTGACGTCGTACCTGCTCGCCGAGACGATCATGACGGTGCTGATCGGCAAGTTCGGTGACCTGTACGGGCGCAAGAAGACGTTCGTGATCAGTGTGGCGCTGTTCCTGATCGGGTCGTTCTTCGCGGGCTGGTCCGAGTCGATGGGCACGCTCATCGCGTTCCGGGCGGTGCAGGGGCTGGGCGCGGGCGGGTTGATGGTCACCTCGACGGCGATCATCGCGGACGTGGTGCCGTTGCGGGAGCGCGGCAAGTTCCAGGGGTTCGCCGGTGCGGTGTTCGGTGTCGCGACGGTGGCCGGGCCGCTGCTCGGCGGGCTGTTCGTGGACCATCTGAGCTGGCGCTGGGCGTTCTACGTCAACATCCCGCTCGGCATCGCGGTGGTGCTGGTGGCGCTCTCCGCACTCCCCACGATCAGGTCGGACGCGCATCCCAGGATCGACTACGCCGGTATTGCGTTGATCGCGCTCGCGGCCACCGGGCTGACGCTGGTGACGAGCTGGGGCGGCACCGAGTACCCGTGGACGTCGCCGACGATCCTGTGGATGGCGGCCGGATCGGTCGTGCTGCTCGTCGCTTTCGTGTTCGTCGAGCAACGCGCCGCCGAGCCGATGCTGCCGATGAGGTTGTTCCGCAGCAGGGTGTTCACGGTCTCGGGCATCCTGAGCTTCGTCGTCGGGTTCGCGATGCTCGGCGGCATCACATACCTGCCGATCTACCTGCAGTACGTACGCGGCGAGTCGGCGACGGCGTCCGGTCTGTGGATGCTGCCGCTGATCGCCGGGCTGATGGCCACGGCGCTGCTCACCGGCAACGTGATCAGCCGCACCGGCAAGTACCGGATCTTCCCTCTGGCCGGGTCCGTCGGCCTGACCGTCGGCCTGTTCCTGCTGTCCTATTTGGACGCCGACACCAGCTATCTGGTCATGGGCCTGTTCATGATGGTGCTCGGCGCGGGCATCGGGCTGGTGATGCAGGTGCCGGTGATCGTCGTGCAGAGCACCACGAACTACACCGACCTCGGCGTCGCCACCTCCGGCATCAGCTTCCTGCGCACGATGGGCAGCTCGTTCGGCGTCGCGCTGTTCGGCACGATCTACGCGAGCCAACTGCCCAAGCACCTGGTCGTGCCGCCCGGCGTCGATCCGCGCGCGATCGCGAGCCCGGCGGCGGTGCACGCGCTGCCCGAGGCACTGAAGGCTCCGGTGATCGCCGGATATGCCGAGACGGTGCAGACGATGTTCCTGATCGCGGCGCCGATCGGCCTCGTGGCGCTGCTGGTCGCGTTCTTCCTGCCGCAGGTGCAGCTGCGGGACACGAGCCGTGCCGCCGCGACGGGCAACAGCGGGGTCGGCGAGAGCTTCGCGGCGCCGCCGTCGAACTCGTACGACGAGCTGCGCAAGCTCGTCACCACGGTCGTCTCGAAGTCGAAGGACGACCCCGGCATCGCGGTGCTGCGCCGGTCCGGGGTCGACCTGCCGCTCGAACAGGCGTGGCTGCTCGGACGGGTGTATCGGGCGTCGACCGACGACGGGGTGGCGACGCTCGCCGAGATCGCCGAGATGACGAAGGTTCCCGGCGGCATCTTCGAGCCGACCGCGCAGGCGCTCGTGCGGTCCGGGCACCTGGCCTACAACGACGACGGCTACCGGTTCACCGACCTGGGTTCGGACGTGTTCGCACAGCTCGTGCGGGCGTGGCGGAGGTGGCTGCTCGATCAGCTGGAGGACTGGCACGAGCCGGATCAGCGCGATTTCGCGCATGCGCTCGACTCGTTCACGGATGAGCTGATCGAGAGCGGACGGGCGTTGAGCCGGGCCTAAGATCACCCGGCCAGCCCAGCCTGATCCCCTCGTCCACATGCGACCCTGAATGCGATGAGCACCACGCGAATCGGGTCGTTCAACGTGGAGAACATGTTCGACCGCCCCAAGGTCATGGGCCGCAACGCCACCAAGGCCGCGGCCCCGATCCTGGCCGCCCACGCGAGGTTCAACGAGCTGATCGCGACGGAGGACTACACCCCTGCGGTCAAGGAAGAACTCAAGGAACACCTGACGACACTGGGATTGCTGCGAAGTGACCGCAGTGCGTACGCGATCCTGCGACGCATCCGAGGCAGGTTCCTCGCGCGGCACCGCACGGGCGAAACCACCGTCGTGGCAAGCGGTCGCGAGTCGTGGGTCGGCTGGGTGGAGCTCACCACCGAGCCGATCAGCGAGCTCGCCACCCGGCACACCGCCCAGGTCATGCGTGACGTGGGCGCCCAGGTGCTCGGCGTCGTGGAGGCCGAGTCCCGTGAGCTGCTGCAGATGTTCTCCGCCAGCCTGCTGAAGAACGTGGGCTGGACGCCGTACGAGGAGGTCCACCTCATCGACGGCAACGACGAACGCGGCATCAACGTCGGCCTGCTGACGCGCGACGAGCACCAGGTCATCACGATCCGGACGCACGTGTACGCCAAGGACAGCTCGGGCCTGATCTTCTCCAGGGACTGCGCCGAGTATCACGTCCGCACGCCGGCGGGACCCGAGGTGGTCGTCCTGATCAACCACCTGAAGTCCAAGGGCTACGGCTCCCCCGGCGACCCGATCGGCGCGCGGCGGCGGTTCCGGCAGGCCGTGCGGATCGCGCGGATCGTCAACCGGCTCAGGGACGAGGGCCACGAGTACATCGCGGTCGTCGGCGACCTCAACGACACCCCGGACAGCGAGGCCCTGCGGCCGCTCTTCCAGCGCACCGGCCTCAGGGACATCAGCGAGCACGAGAACTTCGGCTGGGACAACCGCAAGGGCACGTACCGCGGCGTCAACGAACGCGGCAAGATCGACTATGTCCTACTGACGCCCGAGCTCTACGCCAAGGCCACCGGAGGCGGCATCTTCCGCAAGGGCGTGTGGCGTGGCCCGCGGACGAAGAACCGTTGGGACGTCTACGAAACCATGACGAACGAGGTCCACGCGGCGAGCGACCACGCGGCGATCTACGCCGACATCGACTGGGAACGCTAGAGACTTCGGAACGCTAGACGACCTCGACCGTCACCTCGATGACGTCGCCCGCGTCCACGCCCTGCTTCTTGCGCACGGCTGCCTTGATCGGCAACACGTAACAACCCGACGACTTGTCCGGGAACACCGACGTCGACCAGTTGCTCGTGCCCACCCCGACGCGCACCTTCACCGCGCCGAACCCGCGGCCGGGCACCGCCAGCTCGCGGACCACCTCGGAGACGTCCTCGGGCAGCGTCACGAAGGTCCACGTCTCGTTGACGCGTGCGTCCCACACCCACAGTTCCGCGTCGAAGACGAACATCGACCCATTCTTACAGGGGCGCGCTGATCCGGAAGTGCTCGTCCAACGCCGCCGCGAGCTCGTCGCCGTCGGGCGCCCACCTCCGCACCAGCTCCAGGAAGCCCATCAGCTCCCCCCGCACGCGCGCCAGATGCCCCGGTAGTTCGGCAAGCGGAAGCTCACACGCGGGCCCATCGGTGTGGTCCTCGTCCGGCCACATCCGCGCGATGCCGTCCACGACGTCCAGCTTCGGGTCGGGCGAGTGCCCGAGCCAGATCGCGCCGCCGTCCAGGAGGTCCTGCCAGTCGCGCCAGTCCTCCAACCCGCAGCAGCAGCCGGGCTCGATCACGACGCCGGTCGTGGTGTCCCGCACCAGCAGCCCTCCCGCCATGATCAGGCACTCCTGACCGATCAACCCGCGGAGCCCGTCGTCGCCGTTGTACTCGGCGATGTCCGCGAGCACGGCACTGACGTCGTCCTGCGTCATCCGCCCGGACAGCATCTTCATCTCTGCGTAGTCGCCAACGACCGCCTGCATCTCGATCACTCACCCATTGTGGTGACGAACGCCACCGACCATTTCGGTCGGTAAACCTACCGAATCGGTCGGTGAACGCCGTAAAGTCGATTCCATGCCACGACAGCCCAGGACCGGGGTCGACGAGAAGATCCTCGACAGCGCAGCCGCGTTGTTCGCGCGGCATGGCTTCGAGCAGACGTCGCTGAAGTCGCTCGCGGACGCTGTCGGCCTGTCCAAAGCAGGTCTGCTGCACCACTTCCCGAGCAAGGACGCTCTCTTCGATGCGGCCTGGGAGCACAGCCGCACGTTGAGCAGGCAGGTGCTCGAACAGGTCTCGCCGCTGCCGCCGGGACCCGCGCGCGAACGGCGGGCGCTGGAGCTGCTCATCGACGTCGCGCTCGACCGGCCGGGGCTGGTCTCGCTGTTGTTCCGGTCGCTGACCGCACCGGACGAGGACCCACAGCAGGCGCAGGACGAGCTGCTGATCAACGAGATGTTCGTGATCGACCCCGCGGCCGAGGTGGCGCGCTCCGTCCGCATCGTCGGCGCGCTCAGCGCCATGGCCGTGCTCACGCTCCTCGCCAACCAACTCGGCGACAAGACCACCTACCGACCTCACATCATCGCTACCTGCATCGACGCACTCGGGCACCGGGAGGCCTGACACACCATGGCGAAACTTCTCTACAGGCTCGGACTGGGTGCCCACCGGCACCGCCTCCCCGTCGTCCTGATCTGGCTGCTCGTGCTGATCGGCTCCGGCGTCGGCGCCTACGCGCTCGGCGGTGAGACGTCCAACGCGATGTCCATCCCCGGCCAGGAGTCGACGACCGCGCTCGAGCGCATCGACCAGAAGTTCGGTGCCGGCGAGGGCGCGACCGCACGCGTCGTCGTGCAGGCGCCAGCGGACCAGAAGCTGCCCGCAGCACATCAAGGCGATCACCGACCTGGTGGCCGACAGCGTCGGCGCTGCCCGGCGTGCGGTCGGCGACCAACCCGCTCGACCCGGCCGCGCCCGGCGGTGAACCGCCGACCAGAACACCGGCTACAGCACCGTGACCTACGCCGTGCAGCCCGGCGAGGTCACCGACGAGCAGCGGACCGCGCTGCTCGGCGCCGTCGACCAGGCGCGCGCCGAGCGGCCTGACCGTCGAGGTCACCGGCACCGCGACGCAGGAGACCGCCGCACGTCGGCGGCCCGACCGAGGCCATCGGCGTCGTGCTGGCGCTGGTCGTGCTCGCGCTCACCTACGGCTCGCTGGTCGACCGCCGGGATGAACCTGCTGACCGCCGCGATCGGCGTCGGCATCGGCGCGCTCGGCATCACCATCGCTCACCGGCTTCGTCGACCTGCAGTCGACCACGCCGATCCTCGCGGTCGATGCTCGGCCTGGCGGTCGGCATCGACTACGCGCTGTTCATCATCACCCGCTACCGGCAGGAGCTGCGCCGCGGGCCGACGTCGGCCGACGCCGTCGCGACCGCGGTCGGCACCGCCGGCTCGGCCGTGCGTCACCGCCGGGTCTCACCGTGGTCATCGCGCTGGCCGGGCCTGGTCGATCGCCGGCATCCCGTTCCTCACCGCAGATGGGCGTGGCCGCCGCCGGCCACCATCGTCGTCGCGGTGCTGGTCGCGATCACGCTGGTCCCGGCGGTGCTGGCTTCCTCGGCCGGCGGGCGCTGCCGCGCGCAAGCGCGACGCCGCCGGCGACCGTCGAGCGACACCGACCGCGGGGTTCTATCCGCGGCTGGGCGCGGCGCGGTCACCGGGCAACCGCGTGGGTCAGCCTGCTGCTCGCCGTCGTGGCGCTCGGCGTGATCGCGATCCCGGTGGCCTCCATGCGAACCACGCTGATCCAGACGCCGCCGGCGCAGCTCCACCCAGGAACGCGCCGACGCAGATCCTCGCCGAGGGCTTCGGCGCAGGGCTTCACCGGCCCGCTGCATCGTGCTGGTCGAGGGCGACGGACGCCGCCGCTACGGCCACCAGGCCGCCGAGCAGATCGCGAAGCTGCCCGACGTCGCCCTCGTGGCGCCCGCCGCAGCCGAACCCGGACGGCAGCGCCGCGCTGGTCACCGTCATCCCGAAGTCCGGCCCGGACAGCGCCGCCACCGAACAGCTCGTCGCCGACCTGCGCGCCGAACTGTCCGGTCTGGACGGTGGCAAGGCCTACGTCACCGGCGCCACCGCGGTCAGCGTCGACGTCGCCAAGTCACTGGACCGCGCACTGCCGATCTACCTGGCGCTCGTGGTCGGGCCTGGCGTTCGTCCTGCTGGTCCTGGTGTTCCGCTCGCTGCTGGTGCCGCTGGTCGGCGTGCTCGGCTTCCTGCTGACCATCGGCGCCTCGCTCGGCGCCACCGTCGCGGTGTTCCAGTGGGGCTGGCTCGCCGACGCGGTCAACCTCGACGGCACCGGCCCGCTGATGAGCCTGACGCCGATCCTCGTGATCGGCATCCTGTTCGGCCTCGCCATGGACTACCAGGTCTTCCTGGTGTCCCGGATGCACGAGGCGCACCGCCGCGGCGCGGCGCCGCGGGACGCGATCATCACCGGGCTTCCGCCAGGCCGCGCCGGTCGTGGTCGCCGCCGCGCTGATCATGTTCTCGGTGTTCGCCGGCTTCGTCCCGCGGGCGAAGCGACCGATCAAGTCGATCGCGTTCGCGCTGGCCATCGGCATCCTCGTGCGACGCCTTCGTGGTCCGGATGGTCGCTCGTGCCCGCCGCGCTGGCGCTGCTCGGCGAGCGTGCGTGGTGGCTGCCGAAGTGGCTGCGCTGGCTGCCGGAGCTCGATGTCGAGGGCGCGGCGCTCGACGAGCTGGAGAAGAAGAAGCCGGAACCTGTGGCGGTCAGCTGATTCCCGCCCCAGTCCGTCATGCCTGTGATCTGATCACGGGCATGACGGACGTTTCCGTTCTGCTGGACCGGCTGGCGACCGCACCGAACAGGGCGTTGTGGAACGAGCTCTGGGATGCTGATCTTCGGTCAGGCGACCTGCCCGCTGTGTGCGGCTGACTTCACCGTGGCCGACCTGGTGCTGTGAGCGGACATCACTCGCCGCACCCACCTGGCGACCGTCCGCGGTGGTGGTTCGACCGCGCCACCGAGGTGCGCCACGACCGTGACCTCGAGCCCGCCGGGTTCCTCTACCGCGATCGCCCAGCCGTGGCACTCGGTCCAGAGCAACGCCACGTCCTGGTGCGGATGGCCGGGCAGCCTGCCGTCCACCGCGATGTAGAGCCGCAGTGGCTTCTCCCGATCGATGCAGGAGGACTCACCGCGCAGGCCCAGTTCCTCCGTGACCCGCAGTGCGTAGTTCCGCGCCGCCGTCAACACCTCGTCACCGCCTCTCGTCCCAACGGGGCAACAGCGCCGACTGCTTGACGCACAGTCCGTATACCCCGTTGGGAGAGGCGGGAATCAGTCGTTCTTCACATATGTCCCATGCAGCTCGACCGGCTTCGCGCGCCTGGCCCGCATCCGCAGGTTCAGGAACTCCACGAAGACGGAGAAGGCGATCGGCCCGTAGATGTACCCCTTCGGGATGTGCTGGTCGAAGCCCTCCGCGATCAGACTGCCGCCGATGAGCAGCAGGAACGACAGCGCCAGCATCTTCACCGTGGGGTGCCGGTTCACGAACTCGCTGATCGGCTTCGCGGACACCAGCATGACCAGCATCGCCACCACGACCGCCGCGATCATGATCGAGCAGCTCGTCGACCATGCCGACGGCGGTGATCACCGAGTCCAGCGAGAACACGACGTCCAGCACCAGGATCTGCACGATCACCGCGGCGAACGAGGCGGCCTTGCGCTCGCTTGCCGTGCTCGGCGCCCTCCAGCTGCTCGTGGATCTCGCATGGTCGCCTTGCCCAGCAGGAACAGCCCGCCGAGCAGCAGGATCAGGTCACGCCCGGAGATCTCCTGGCCGCACACGGAGAACAACGGCGCGGTCAGCCCGATCACCCACGCGAGCGACGAGCAGCAGCAGCCGCGTGATCAGCGCGAGCGACAGGCCCACGACCCGGGCCCGGCGCCGCTGCTCCTCGGGCAGCCGCCCGGCCAGGATCGAGATGAAGATGACGTTGTCGATGCCCAGCACGATCTCGAGCATCAGCAGCGTCACGAACGCGACCCACAGCTCGGGGCTCGTCATCCACTCCATCGACAGTTCCTTTCAGGTCGTGGGCCTCGCACTTACTCGCCGCCGAAGTCCTCGAAGGACTCCTCGATCATCTCGCCCATCACCATGCCGCCCACGATGCCCGCGGCACCGGCCGCGACCACGGTGCCCATGCCGGGACCGCGACGGTGGTGACCGCCGTGATGACCATGCTGGTCATAGCCGTACGTGGCGCCACCGCGTTCCGCCACCTGAGCCAGCCACCCGTTGATCGACGTCGCCCAATCGGCTACCTGAGCGTCCTGATGCGACAGTCGGAAGTGGCCGAACGCGTCACCGCCCGACGAGAGCATGCCGCCGCGCTTGTCGGCCTCCAGGATCACGAACAGCTCGTGCGGGTTCGCCACGAACGTCAGCTCGACCTCGGTGATCCGGCCGCCGAACTGCGCGGGCGGGAAGAACTCGATCTCCTGGTAGAAGCCGAGCTCCTGCGGCACGCCACGCAGGCGACCCGCCTCGACGTCCGCGCTGCGGAACGAGAACCCCAGCTGCCCGAACGCCTGCAGCACGGCGTCCTGCGACGGCAGCGGGTGCACCAGGAGCGGGTCGAGGTCACCCTTGTCCGGCGCGCCGGCGATCACGAGCTCGGTCCGCACACCCACGGTCATGCGCGGCAGCGGTGCGCCGCCGACCGCGGTGATCGGGGTCTCCCACGGGATCGGCAGCTGGAACGGGATCGACGCCGGCTGACCGGCCGCGACCCGCACACCCTGCTGCACCACGACGCGCAGGAACTCCGACACGCCGCCGTACTCGTGGTCGCCGTGCTCGACCTCGACGCGCGTCACCAGCGACAGCACGACCTGGCCGATCTCGACGTCCGCGCTGCCGCCCTGGATGCGCACCTGCCCGGTGATCACCTGGCCCGGTGTGGCGTCGGGCGAGTCGAGCACCGTGTCGACCGACGGGCCACCGACGCCGAAGGCGCTGAGCATCCGCTTGAACATTGAAACTTTTCCTCTCCTGGGAAACCTCCGGTCAGCGAACGCCGACCGGACGGGTGTCGGTTTCGTCCTCGAAATCGCCGATGAGCTCTTCGAGGAGGTCCTCCAGTGCAGCGATGCCAACGACATCGCCTTCTTCCACCAATGCGAGCTGTGCACGTTCAGCACGCATCAGCGTCACGGCCTGGGCCACCGGGAGCGACGCAGGCAACGTCACCACCGGCCCCATCAGCGCGCGTGCCGTCGGGTCCTCGCCACGCGCGGTGGCACGCATCGCCTCGCGGATGTGCACCAGGCCGACGTAACGGCCGCGCAGGTCCGTGACCGGGAAACGCGACCGTCCACACTGGAGGCTGCGCCGCTCGATCGCCCGCGCGGTCGTGTGCTCGGTGACGGACGACGCCTGCGCGATCGGCACCATCACCTCGCGCACGGTCGTCCGCTGCACCTGCAGCATCCGCGTGAGCAGCCGCTGCTGGCCCTCGCCGATCAGGCCGTGGTCGGCGGACTGCCGCAGCAGCATCCGCAGGTCATCCGGCCGGTGTGCGTGCGCCAGCTCGTCCTGAGGCTCGACCTTCATCAGGCGCAGCAAGGCGTTCGTGACGCCGTTGAGTCCACTGAGGATCCAGCGGACCGAGCGGGCGAACGCACGGAACGGCAGCGCGAGGATCAGCGCGGAACGTTCGGGGTTCGCGATGGCCCACGACTTCGGCGCCATCTCGCCGACGACCATGTGCAGGAACACGACCAGCACCAGGCTGATCGCGAACGCCACGCCGTACGCGACGGCATCCGGCAGACCCGTCCACGCGAACACCGGCGCCAGCAGGTCCGCGACCGCGGGCTTCGCCAAAGCACCCAGCCCCAAGGTGCACAGCGTGATACCGAGCTGGGCGCCCGCGAGCATCAGCGACAGCTCGCGCACACCCGCGACGGCGGCACGCGCCGCCCGTGACGTCTCGGCGGCCTGTTCCAGCCGGTGCCGCTTGGCCGCGATCAACGCGAACTCGGCGGCGACGAAGAACGCGTTCAGCGCCAGCAGAAGAACAGAGATCACGATACTCATCGCGCCTCCACCAGGACGGTCTCGGGCACGTTGCGTGCCACCGACGTCACGACCAGCCGCACGCCGTCGACCGACAGCTCGTCGCCCGCCGTGGCGACGCGGCCGAGCTGGTGCAGCACCAGGCCGGACACCGTGTCGTACGAGTCGTCGGAGGGCAGCACGACACCGGTCACGTCCTCGATCTCGTCGAGCCGCATCCGGCCGGGCACGCGCCAGTCGCCACCGACCCGCTCCACCGAGTCGAGCACCAGGTCGTCCTCGTCCTGGATGTCTCCGACCAGTTCCTCGGCCAGGTCCTCCAGCGAGATCACGCCGGCGAACCCGCCGAACTCGTCGACCACGCAGGCGAGCTGGCGACGTTCGGCGCGCAGCCGTTCCAGGACGGCGGGCAGCGGCAACGTCGACGGCACCACCAGCGCGGGCGCGGCGATCCACGAGATCGGCACCGACGAACGCTCTTCGGGCGTCAACGTCAGCACCTCGGCCAAGCCGACGATGCCCCGCAGGTCGTCCAAAGTGCTTCCCACGCACGGGAAACCGCGAGTTTCCCGTCTCCAGCAACGAGACAACGCGGGAGGCCGGCTCGTCGAACCGCACGGTGTGGACCTTCACGCGCGGCGTCATCGCCTGGTCGGCGACCAGCTCGCGGAACCCGAGCCCGTGCTCCAGCAGCCGCGTCAGCTCGGGGTCGAGATGGCCCTGCTCCCCCGCGTCCTCGACGATCTGCTTGAGATCCTCCGGCGTCGCACCCTGCGGCAGCTCCTCGACCGGCTCGATGCCGATCGCGCGCAGCAACCGGTTCGCGGCCGCGTCGAACAACCGGATCAACGGCCCGGCGATCTTCAGGTAGGCAAGGGTCGACGAGCTCAACGCGAGAGCGAGCTGTTCGGGCCGCGCGATGGCGAGGTTCTTCGGCAGCAGCTCACCGAGCACCATCTGCACCACCGTCGCGAACACCAGCGCCACGGCCATCGACAGCGGCACCGCGACGGAGGCCGGCAACCCGAGAACGGCGACAAGCCCGGTCCCGAGCAGCGGCTCGGCGACGTAGCCCGCGAGCAGTGCGGTCACGGTGATGCCGAACTGGGCTCCGGACAACATGAAGGAGAGCTTCTGCGTCACGCGGTAGGCACGATCGGCGGCTTTGGAGCCTGCCTCGGCCATCTCCCGCAGACGGCCGCGATCGACCGCCATGTACGCGAACTCCTGAGCGACGAAATACCCCGTGGCGACAGTGAGCACCACGATGGCCAGCAAGCCGGACGCGATCAACAAGACGCACCCGGCCACGTACTACAGCCGTCTATGTCGGCTTCATCAGGCATACTTCACAGTAGCACGTAGCACTGTATGGTTTCGGAACGGGAGGTGGTCGAAATGTCCGAATCCTTGCTCAAGATCGGCGAGCTGGCCGCCCGCGCCGGCGTCAGCATCCGCACCGTCGACTACTACACGACGCTGGGCCTGATCAGCCCCGCCCAGCGCACCGCGAGCAACTACCGCCTCTACCGCGCCGACGACGTCGAACGCATCAACCTGGTGCAACGCCTCGAAGTGCACGGCCTGCCGCTCGAGGACATCGCGAAGGCGTTCCTCGCCCGGCCCGACGACATCGGCGAGGTGCTCGGCCGCATCGACACCGACCTGCGCGTGCTGCAGGAGGCGACCGAGGCCGCCTCCCCCGAGATGCACGGCCTGCTGATGGTGATCGCGAACCGGGTGCACTCGCTGATCACCATCGCGCTCCAGCTCCCGCCGCTCTAGGCCCCGTCCGGCCCCGGAAATTCGGGATGCGACTACCGAGTCAAGACTTGTCATGACCTGATCACCTTGCCAAGGTGAGGGTGCCGCCTCCGCCGCGTCTCGTTACGGCAGGAAGTGAGCGCCAGGGCATGGAGTTCCCGAACGAGTCCACCACCACGTCCCACGTCAGCCGCCGCTGTTTCATCGGTGGCTGCGCCGCGGCCGGGATGGCCGTCACCGCAGGCACCGCGGCCGCAGCCGCAGCACCCGCCGAGTCCGGGGCCCAGCCGTGCGGCAAGCTACCGCCCGGCACCGTGCTCGCGAAGAAGGCCGACGTGCCGGTCAACAGCGGGATCATCGTCTACTTCGACGACACGCTCTCCGTCGTCGTCGCCCAGCCGAAGAAGGGCACTTACACGGCGTTCGACGCCACCTGCCCGCACCAGGGCTGCATGTGCAGCGAGGTCACCGACAAGAACGTGATCATCTGCTGGTGCCACGACAGCAGGTTCAGCTCGGCGGACGGCAAGCGCAAGAGCGGGCCCGCCAAGAAGGGGCTCGCGGTGATCAAGACGAAGATCAAGGGCGACGACGTCGTCGTGGCGTAGAAGATCGTGAGTGGTTTCCGTCGTTCTGACGGCGGAAACCACTCACGACTGGTTGCGCACTGCCGCCCTGACCCGTACGACAGGAGGGTGAACCTCCGCAGCGCGCACTGGTACGCCGGGCAGGACCGCAACGCCTACATCCACCGTGCCTGGATGCGCCGAGGCACCCCGGACGAGGCGTTCTCACGCCCACAGATCGCCATCGCCAACACGGCGTCGGACCTCACGCCGTGCAACGCGCATCTGAACGAGGTCGCGGCGTCGGTGTCGAACGGCGTGTACGAGGCGGGCGGTGTCCCGTTGAACCTGCCGGTGGTGTCGCTGGGTGAGACGAACGTCCGCCCGACCGCGATGCTGTGGCGCAACATGGCCGCGATGGCGGCAGAGGAGATGTTGCGCGCCAACCCGGTCGACGGCGTGGTGCTGCTGGGTGGCTGCGACAAGACCATTCCGGCGCTGCTGATGGCCGCGGCGTCGGTGGACATCCCGGCGGTCGTCCTGCCGGGCGGGCCGATGCTGACCGGCACGTTCCGCGGTGTGGCGCTGGGCTGCGGCACGGACGTCTGGCGGCTGTCCGAGGAGGTCCGCGCGGGCACGTTGTCGCAGGATCAGTTCGTCCGCTCCGAGTCGGCGATGATCCGCAGCCGCGGCCACTGCAACACCATGGGCACCGCCTCGACGATGGCGCTCGTGGCGGAGGCGCTCGGCACCGTCGTCCCCGGCGTGGCGGGCACCCCGGCGCCGGACAGCAGGTTGCTCGAGGCCTCCCACAGCACGGGCAGGCTCGTTGTCGAGCTGATCGCGAAAGACCGCAGGCCCAGCACGTTCCTGACCAAAGCGAGCTTCCACAACGCGATCGTCGCGCTGGCCGCGATCGGCGGCTCGACGAACGCCGTGGTGCACCTGCTCGCCATCGCCGGCCGCCTCGGCGTGGATCTCACGCTCGACGACTTCGACCGCATCGGATCCGGAGTGCCGCTGCTGGTGGATCTCCAGCCCGCCGGCCGGTTCCTGATGGAGGACTTCCACCGCGCGGGCGGACTTCTGGCCGTGCTGCGGGAGGTGCGCGACCTCCTCGATCCCGCCGGCCTGACCGTCACGGGCCTGCCGTTGGTGGACTATCTCGACGACGCCCCGATCTGGGACGCCGCGGTCATCCGCAGCCGCACCGAGCCGATCATCTCCGAGGGCGGGATCGCGGTGCTGCGCGGCAACCTGGCGCCGTCCGGTGCGTTGATCAAACCGGCCGCCGCCTCCCCGAACCTGTTGCAGCACCGAGGAAAAGCGGTGGTGTTCGACAGCATCGAGGACTTCCACGCCCGCGTCGACGACCCGGACCTCGACGTGGACGCCGACTCGGTGCTGGTGCTACGCGGCTGTGGACCGCGCGGCTATCCGGGGATGCCCGAGGTGTCGAACATGCCGCTGCCGAAGAAGTTGCTGGAGCAGGGCGTGCGCGACATGGTCCGGATCTGTGACGGACGCATGAGCGGCACCGCGTACGGCACGGTCGTCCTGCACGTGGCGCCCGAAGCGGCCGCGGGCGGACCGCTCGGGCTGGTCCGCACCGGCGACATCATCGTGCTGGACGTGGAGAACCGCCGGATCGACGTCGAGGCGCCGGACTTCGCCGAGCGCACGCCGAGCACCGCGATGGCCGAGGCGTTCGCCAAGCCGTCACGCGGCTGGGAACGCCTCTACATCGACCATGTTCTCGGCGCCGACACCGGAGCCGACCTGGACTTCCTGGTCGGCTCCAGCGGTTCCGACGTCAGCCGCGAGTCCCACTGAGTCGATCGACGACCTGGGCCTCGTACAACGACGCGGGCACCAGCGGGCCGGTCTTGATCTCGATGCTCCCCCACGGGCCGGGGAAGTACGGCTTCGAGCGCCGCGTGCCCTCGTTGGACACGGCGTAGTTCTGCGCGGTCGGCGGCTTCTGGATCACCAGTTCCTTGTTGTAGTCCCAGACCATCGAGTGCGCGGCGCCCCAGCCGTGCGAGGTGCCGTAGTCGCCGCGGTTCATCAGCTTGGCCTGGTTACCGCGGCTGCCGATCTCCCGGATGTTGTCGAACAGCAGCCCCTGGCTCCACCGCCGGTGCGCCTCGGCGTCACCACCGTCCACAGTGGCCCGATGCCACACCACGCCCGCGACCTGGTTGGCGCCGTTGGAGACGAACGCGTGCCGCGCCTTCGAGGCGTGCAGGCCGGTGAACAGGACGAGGTGCGAGTTGGTGTTCGCGGCGAAGTTGTACATGCGGCCGCCGGTGCGGATCGCCACCGGGTCCGTGGCCTGCGCGTCCTTCACCGTGATCCGGACGGACCGTTCGGTCACCACACCCGCGTAGCCGAAGTAGCGGGTCTTGACCGACCGCACCCAGCTGTTGTCCGCGCCGAAGACGCCGATGGCGTTCCACGCGTGGTTCTCGTCCTCGCCGCCCTTGGTCTCGATGTCGACCCGCATGCTCTCCACACCGGACTCGGTGACGAGGTTGCGCGCGGTCACCGGCGCGACCGTGGACGTGGTCAGCGACCGGTCGAGATGGTTGTAGATCGGCGCGTCGAACGTGAGCTTCCGCCCGTCGATGGCCTTGACCCGGCGCACCCAGTGCAGATCCATCGACCCCGGCGTCCACCTGGCGGAGTTCACGACCCCGCCGCCGTCGACCGCGTTGATCCACTTCTGCGACGACGGGTGCTTCACGATCACCTCCTGGCCGACCTTGAACGCCGCCGCGTTCGCGACCTCCAGACTCAGCGACCCGACCTGAACGAACGGCGTGGTCACCTCGGTGGTGGCACCGGCCGTCCACGGGGTGCCCGCGTCCGACCCGAGCACCACGACCGTCCGCTGGTGCGGCGTGTCGCCCCGGCCGAACAGGGTCGTGGTGTCGCCGGAGCCGCGCAGCACGACGCCGCTGTGCCTGATCCGCACGGTGCCGCGGATCTCGTACCGCCCCGCCGCGAGCTTCACCGCTCCGCGGTGTCCGTTCGCGCCGGGCGTGCGGGCGCCGACCTGGTCGATCGCCTTCTGGATGTGCGCGGTGTTGTCGCCGGTGACCGGGTTGATCGTGAGCACGTCCGGGACGTTCGGCAGCGGCTTCTCACCGGAGTGGTAGCCGACGTAGCTGAAATCCGGCACCCGGTTGCCCGCCGAGTCGGAGGCGTACTTCAGCCGTCCGGTCGCGTCGTAGGAGACGTGCGCGGACGACCACTGACCTGCCTGAGGCGCCGGCGGGTAGCTCCCGCAGAACTCCTGCCAGCACGCGGGTGCCGCGTTGGCTGCCGGTGCCAGGCCCACGACGAGGGCCAGCGTGGCGAGAACTTTCGATGCTCGGGTGAACAAAGCGATACTCCTGCCGCATCAACGTGGTTGGCGGCAGATGGACCAAGCCTAGCGGTCGGCGTGGCCTTGCGACAGGGGTCCGCTCTCAGTGCGCGTGCTCGTGCACCTCCAGGTGTTCCGCGTCGTGCACGTGCGCGTGGGTGTGCGTTTCGCCGCCATGCGTGTGGCTGTGCTCGTGCTCGACGTGGTCGTGCGAGTGCGACTCGTGCGGGTGCGAATGGGTCACGCCGTCATGGGCGTGTTCGTGCGAGTGGACAGTCATGCCGCGGATGTTGGCACGTCTCTGACCAGCGCGCAGTGGTGCCACCTATTGCTTATTGCAACTTCCTTGCTGTTAGATGCACGCGGCAACACGGACCCATTGGGGGAGGAACTGGATGCGCCGTACGGTTTGCGCGCTGCTGGCCGTGTCATTGGTGGCTTCGTGCTCGTCACCGGACGGCGAGGTGACCGGGTCCGCGACGTCCATCGTGATCGGGGCGGGCAGCGAGCCCGAGAACCTCAACCCGGTGCTCGGCTACGCGCCGGACGGCGCCGCGAAGATCTTCGACGGCCTGGTGTCCCGTGACGCGTCGCTGGCACTGGTGCCCGCGCTGGCCTCCGAGCTGCCGACGGCGTCGGCGGACGGCCTGACGTGGACCGCCAAGCTGCGCAAGGACATCACGTTCTCCGACGGCACCCCGGTGTCCGCACAGGACGTCGTGTTCACCTACAGGTCCGTGCTGGACAAGAAGGTGAACTCCACGATCGCCTCGCGGTTCGACGCCGTCGCCGACGTCGTCGCCGCTGATCAGCACACCGTGACGTTCACGCTGGCCTACCCGTACGCACCGTTCGCGCAGCAGCTGGCGCTCGGCATCGTGCCGCAGGCCAGGCTGCAGGGCACGGACATCAACACCGCGCCGTTCAACACCGCTCCCGTCGGCACCGGCCCGTACACGGTCGCCGAGTGGCGCAAGGGCGACCGGATGGTGTTGAAAGCCAACGAGAAGTACTGGGGCGGCGCCCCCGCGGTCAAGAACGTGACCGTGGTGTTCGTGCCGGACGACAACGCCCGCGCGACCCGGATGGCCGCAGGCGAGTTCGACGGCACCGTGCTCCCGCCCAAGCTCGCGCGCCCCTACGAGGCCAAATCCGGCTACCGCGTGGTGCAGAACCCGTCCGCCGACTACCGCGGCCTCGGCATCCCGTCCGAGCTGCCCTTCACCTCGGATGCCAGGGTGCGGCGCGCGATCAACCTCGGCATCAACCGCCAGGCCATGATCGACACCGTGCTCGCCGGGTCCGGCAAGCCCGCCTCTACCCCGATCTCGCCGTACCTGAAGGACTGGTACGACGCGGGTTCGGCGTTCTCGTTCAACGTGACCGAGGCCGAGAAGCTGCTCGACGAAGCAGGCTGGCGCAAGGGTGCGGACGGCAAGCGCTCGCGTGACGGCCAGCAGGCGCGGCTGCCGGTGCTGTACCCGGCGCCGGACGTGCTGCGCAAGGAGCTCGCCCTGGCCACGGCCTCCGACATCGCGAAGCTCGGCATCGACGCGCCGGTCGAGGCGACGACGTTCGAGATCATGCTGCAACGACAGAAAGAAGCCGCGGCGATCTGGGGCGGCGGCGACCCGTACGACCCGGACACGGCGGCGTACACGTTGCTGCACTCGCGCTACGCCGGGCAGGCCGGCTACGTGAACATGACGCTGTACCGGAACTCCACTGTGGACACCGCGCTGGACACCGCCCGGCGCAGCCTCGACCCTGCCGTGCGCAAGAAGGCGTACCTCGACTTCCAGCAGGCCTACTCGGCTGATCCCGGCTGGGCGTTCCTGGTGTTCCTCGACCACACCTACGTGGTGCGGGACAGGTGGAGCGGCCAGGAGCCCCAGGTCGAGCCACACGACCACGGCCTCGTGCACGCCGTGTGGTGGAACCTCGAACGCTGGACACCCAAGTCGTGACCCGCGCGCTCTGGAAGATGGCGTTGCGGCGGCTCGCGTTCGCCGTCCCGGTGCTGCTCGTCGTCAGTTTCGCGTTGTTCGTGCTGGCGAAGGCCTCGCCGTTCGATCCGATCGAGCGCTACTTCGGCGTGCGGATCATCGGCGCCTCGCCGGAACGCGTGGCGCAGCTGCGGGAGAACTGGGGCGTCGACGAACCCGTGGTCGCGCAGTACTGGGCGTGGCTGCGGCATGTGCTGACGGGCGATCTCGGCGATTCCCTGTCGCTGCAGCAACCCGTGTCGGCCGTGATCGGCGACCGTCTCGGGTGGACGGTGCTGCTGGTGTCGGTCGGTTTCACGCTGGCGTTGCTGCTCGGGCTGCTCCTGGGCACGCTGGCGGCGTGGCGGCACGGTTCGTGGCTGGACCGGGCGATCACCGGCGTCTCCTACTCCCTGGAGGCCGCGCCGGTCTTCTGGCTGGGCCTCGCCGTGCTGTACGTGTTCGCGCTGCAGCTCCAGTGGCTGCCCGGCGGTGGGGTCACCACCGGGTCCGAGCCGGTTTCCGTCGGCGGGGTGGCCGTGCACATGGTGCTGCCGGTGGCGCGTGCTGGCGATCTCCCAGGCGCCGTGGTTCGTGCTGTTCGTGCGGCAGAACCTGCTGGAGTCGTTCACTCAGGACCACGTGATCGGCGCCCGTGCCCGCGGCCTGCCCGATCGGCTCGTGGTCACGGGACACGCGTTGCGCACGTCGCTGCTGCCGTTCCTGACGTTGCTCGGGGCGCGGCTGCCGGAGCTGATCACGGGCGCGTTGCTGGTGGAGACGGTGTTCTCGTGGCCGGGGATCGCGCGGGCGACCGTGGAGGCGGCGCTGAACGTCGACTTCGCGCTGCTCGGGGCGCTGACCGTGATGGCGACGGGTGTGGTGCTGGTGGGCAACCTGCTCGCTGACGTGTTGTACGCGCTGGCTGACCCCAGGGTGGCCGTCGATGGCTGACCTCGCCTGGCGTCCGGTCCCCCGCAGCCGTCTCGCGGCGGCGAGCCCGCCCCGTTCCCCACGCCGGCGCCTCGTCCCCTCCGCGACCATCCTCGCCGTCGTTGCGTTGGCGGTCGTGGTCGTGCCGCTGGTCGTCGACCTCAACCAGCAGTACGTCGACCTGGCCAGTGCCAACCGACCGCCGTCCGCGGCGCACCTGTTCGGCACCGACGAGCTCGGCCGGGACGTGCTTCTCCGCTGCGTCTACGCGCTGCGCGTCTCGCTGACCGTCGGAGTCGTCGCCGCGGTGATCTCGGCGGTCGTCGGCACCGCGGTCGGCGCGCTCGCGGGCTCGATCGGTGGCTGGCTCGACCGGCTGCTGATGCGGCTCGTGGACGCGGTGGCGTCGGTGCCGCACCTGTTGCTGGGCATCGTGATCGTCGCGATCCTGCGGCCGAGCCTCACCGCCGTCATCATCTCGATCGCACTCACGCACTGGCTCACCGCGGCCCGGATCGTGCGGTCGGAGATCCTGTCGTTGCGGGCACGGCCGTTCATCGACGCGGCGATCGTGGGCGGCGCTTCCAGGACACGGGTGATGACCGCGCACCTGCTGCCGAACGTTGCCCCGCAGGTGTTGCTCGCGACGACGTTGATGGTGCCGCACGCGGTGTGGCACGAGACGGCGTTGTCGTTCCTCGGACTGGGTTTGCCGCCGCACGCCGCCAGCATCGGCAACATGATCAACGATGCCCAGCGGTCGCTGCTGATCGGTGGCTGGTGGATGTCTCTGGCGCCCGGTCTGCTGCTGATCATCACGACGCTGGCGGTGTCCGGGGTGAGCGGCGTGTGGCGGGATCGGCTGAACCCCAAGCGGCGCACGGAGTTGACGTGGTGAAACTGGAGATCGACCGGATGTCGGTGCGGTTCGCGTTGCCGGGCGCCACCGTCGACGCGGTGAGCGACGTGTCGCTGCGTATCCGGCCCGGCGAGTGCGTGGCGCTGGTCGGCGAGAGTGGCTGCGGCAAGACGGTGCTGGCGAGCGCGCTGCTGGGGTTCCTGCCCGGCAACGCAGAGACCGCCGGACAAGCACGCCTCGGCGACGTCGATCTGCTGACCGCCACCGACCACGAGCTGGCGACCAAGATCCGCGGGCGACAGATCGGGCTCATCCCGCAGAGCCCCGCGAGCCATCTCACACCGGTCCGCACGGCGCGGTCCCAGCTGGAAGAGGCCGCGCGGATGCTCGGCGGTGACGCGGACAGAGCCGCCGAACGTGCCGGGCTGCGACAGGAACACCTCGACCGCTACCCGCACGAGCTGTCCGGCGGCATGGCACAGCGGGTGGCGAACGCGTTGGCGCTCGTGGGCGACCCGTGGCTGCTGATCGCCGACGAACCGACCACGGGTCTGGAC
Source organism: uncultured Actinomycetota bacterium (assembly GCA_963766275.1). GTDB lineage: Bacteria > Actinomycetota > Actinomycetes > Mycobacteriales > Pseudonocardiaceae > Lentzea. The sequence goes on along the minus strand of CAVYAD010000018.1, from coordinate 106,212 downwards.
CGTGATCTGGTCGACGGCCTGCTGGACGAGTTCCGGCGGCTGGTCGACGACGGTCACGCGGTGCTGCTGATCACCCACGACCTCGCGGCGGCGCACCGGATCGCCGACCGGATCGCGGTGATGTACGCGGGCCGGATCGTGGAGCTCGGCCCGGCGCACGACGTGCTCGACAGGTCACGCCATCCGTACAGCCGAGGCCTGGCGAACGCCCTGCCGGACCGTGACTTCACCCCGATCCCCGGCCTGCCGCCGTTGCTGACCGACCTGCCGTCGGGCTGCGCGTTCGCCCCACGCTGTGAGCAAGCGACCGACATCTGCGAGGACCGTCCCGTGCTGACCGATGACCCGCACGCCTTCGCGTGCCACAAGCCATGCTGACCGCCGACAACGTCACCGCCGGCTACCACAAGCCGGTGATCACCGGCATCAGCCTGACCGTCCACCCCGGACAGACCGTCGGGCTGGCCGGTCCGAGCGGCTCCGGCAAGTCCACGCTGGCGCGCGTGCTCGCGTTGCTGCACAGGCCTTTCCACGGGACCGTCCGGATGGACGGCGAGGAGGTCACCGGCTTCCGGTTCCGCGCCACCCAGCGCACCAGGATCGGCGTGCTGTTCCAGCAACCGCGCCTGTCCGTCGACCCGCGCTTCACTCTGCGCGAAGCGATCGGGGAACCGTTGCGCGGCGACCAGGATCGCGTCGAGGAGCTCGCCGGCCTGGTCATGCTCACCCCGGACCTGCTCGACCGCCGCCCGCACGAGGTGAGCGACGGCCAGCTGCAACGCGCCTGCCTGGCCCGCGCGCTCGCACTCAAGCCCAGGTACCTGATCTGCGACGAGATGACGACGATGCTCGACGCGTCCACGACCGCCGCGCTCGTGCGGGTGATCCGCGACTACCAGGCCGAGACGAACGCGGGCGTGCTCGCGATCTCGCACGACACGAAACTGCTCACGAGGTGGGCAGGCGAGACGGTCAGACTTTCAGCACCGCTTCCACGATGACGTTGTTGCGGTAGCTGCCCGCGACCCGGTCGAAGTCGCCGCCGCACGTCACGAGCCGCAGCTCGGACAGCGGCGTCGGCGCGTACACGACGGCGGTGGGGAACGCGGCCTTCTCCGTCGTGTAGGCCTTGTTCACCACGAACGTGAGCTCGCTGCCGTCCTCGCGTTCGACCAGGACCTCGGCGCCGGGCTGCAGCTCGGGCAGCCGGAAGAAGATCCCCGGCCCGGTCTTGGAGTCGACGTGCCCCGCGATCACCGCCGGCCCCGCGTCGCCGGGCGCGACACCCTTCGCGTACCAGCCGGCCTTGTCCGTACGGGTCGGCGGCTCCAGCGCCCCCGCGCCGTCGACCGCCAGCGACTCCAGCTTCGTCTCCACGCCGATCGCCGGGATGCGCACGGTGACCGGTTCGGGCGCCTTCTCCGCGCCCGGATCCTTGACGATGTAGATCAACGTCAGCAGCACGACCGCGCCCATCACGAGCTTGCCCTTGCTCATCAGCCGAACCGGAACAGCCTGCCGCGCGCCGAGTACATCGCGATGCCCACGATGAGCGCTATGACCAGCGCGGTGACCCAGTCCCAGCCGCCCGACATGCCGCCGAACCCGGTCTCCTGCCCGCCACTGGGCACGACCTCGGAACCCTTGGCGTCGGTCCGCAGCTCGATCCGCCGCGCGCTCACGAGCAGCGAGTAGACCGCCCCCGGCTCGATCGTGACGTCGAGCTGGGTGGAGTCCTTGCCGCGCTGCAGCACCTGCAGCGGGTCCTCGCCGGGCAGCATCACCACGTACCCGGTGGAGGAGTTCGGCTGCACGGCCTTGTGGATCGACGAGCCCGAACGCACCAGGTCCATCTCGGCGTCGCCGCCGTTGACGACCCGCAGACGCGCCTGCCCGTTGACCGGCAGGCTGATGTCGTCCTCGAGCACCTTCATCGAGCCCGCGAGATCCGTGACCGTGTACGCCTTGCCGTCGGCCGCCCGCACGAGCACCGACCGCAGCACCGGACTCGCCGGGTCACCGGCCGTGCGGAACTCGACGACATGCTCGCCCGGAGCCACCCGCCGGTAGTCGTACAGGTCCGCGTAGTCGATGGTGCCGAGCATCACGCCGTCGAGGCTGACGTCGACACGTGCCTGGTCCATCGAGAAGTGCCCGATGCGCAGGTAGGTGCCGCTCGCGGCCTGCGCGGGGGCGGCCGAGAGCAGCAACAACAGCACGACGACGAGCAACCGCACGCGAACCTCCGCTCACCTGACGGGACCACGGTATCGCGCCCGGTCAGGGGATGGATCACGTTGTTCCTGGACTGTTGTCCACCAGGGCGGGCGCAGGCCCGGTCGGATGAAGTGCCAGTTCACCTTGACGCTGCCCTCGGCGACGTTTACCCAGCGGGGAGTCCTGCATTCGGCGACGGCGGACAATCACGTGCCACTTCCGGGGGTCCACCATTCGAGAAACACTCTCAAGCATTGCTCGCAAACGCGACGAAGGCAGACTTCGATGGACGTGACCTCGACTGATATCGCTGACCTTCTTCACAAGAACCACCTGTCCACCACACGGGCAATTTCAAGTCCAGCCGCACCGCAAACCGGAGAATAGTGATGCGTCTCAACAGGCTGGGTAACGCGAAGCACTTCCGATAGCCTGCGGATCGTGCGGGTCACCATTCGGGTTCTCGGCGCTCTCGAAGTCCGGATCGGCGACACCGCCGTCGACGTCGGCGGCCCCACCCAGCAGGCACTTCTCGCTCTTCTCGCGTCCACAGCGGACACGCCCGTGCCTGCCGATGCGATCGCCTCCGCGTTGTGGGGCTCCCAGCTGCCTTCGAGGCACCGCCAGCAGGTGCAGAAGCGCGTGCACCTGCTGCGCGCGAAGCTCGGCGCCGAGTCCGTGGTGACGGTCTCCGGCGGCTACCGGCTCGCCTGCCGGACCGACTACGACGAGTTCACCCGCCGCCTCGCCCACGCCCGCGCGCTGCGGTCCGCGGAGGACCTCGCCGAAGCCTCCGACGCGTACCGGTCGGCGCTCGCGTTGTGGCGCGGTCCCGCGTTGGACGGCATCGACCGCCTGCCCGACATCGCCGCCCGGCTCGACGACCTGCGCGGTCAGGCCACCGAGGAGCACCAGGAGCTGGGCAGGCCCGGCCCGGCGGCGTTGCCGTTGGCCGGCCGTACGTTCGTGGGCCGCGAGGACGTGCTGGCGACGATGTCCGCGTGCGGCCCGCTGACGGTGATCACCGGCCTGCCCGGCGTCGGCAAGACCGCGCTGGCGATCAGGTGGGCCCACCAGGCGGACTTCCCCGACGGCAAGTTCTACCTGAACCTGCACGGCTTCGACGCCCACGCCCCGGCCACCCCGGACGAGGCGCTGAGGCAGCTGCTGCACGCGTTGGGCGTTGCGTACCAAGAGATCCCGCGCGTGCTCGACGACCAGATCGCGCTGTACCGCAGCCTTCTCGCGGGCAAGCGAATCCTCATCGTGCTCGACAACGCCGCCGACGAGGAACAGGTCCGGCCACTGCTCCCGCCCGGTTGCGCCGCCGTGGTGACGAGCCGCAACGACCTGCGCGGCCTGGTCGCTCTCGACGACGCCCACCGCGTGGCGCTCGACGTGCTCACCGAGGCCGAGGCGTGCGCGCTCGTGACGTCGCTGACCGGCACCGGCGACGGCGCGAGCGACCTCGCACGGCTCTGCGGCTATCTGCCGCTGGCCCTGCGCGTGGCGGCGGCGAGCCAGACCTCGGCCGCCGCACTGGCCGGGTTCACCACCGACACCCCGCTGCTCACCGCGGCGTTCGACCTCTCCTACCGCACGCTGCCTTCTTCGGCGGCGCGGACGTTCCGTCTGCTGGGCCTGGTCCCACGTCCCGAGTTCACCCTGCGGGCGGCCTCCGCGTTGCTCGGTGACGACGCCGCCGCTGAACTCGAAGCTCTCGAACGCGCGAGTGTGATCGAACGCCACCGCCGCGACCGCTACCGCATGCACGACCTCCTGCACGCCTACGCCCGCGACCAACTGTCCGTTGTGGAGTGTGCCGGCGCGCTACCCCGGCTGCTCGACCACTACCTGCAGACCACCGACGCCGCGAGTGACCTGGTGGCGCCCGCGATGACCCGCCAGCCCCGGCACACGCCGGTGACGTTCGGCTCCACCGCCGAGGCCAGCGAGTGGCTGGACTACGAGCACCAGAACGTGGTCGCCGCGGCACTCGCCCGGCCGAGCGGCCGCACCTGGCAGCTGGCCGACGCACTGCGGCGCCACCTGTGGCTGATGGGCCGGCTCGACCTCGCGCTGTCCCTGTCCAACGCGGGACTGGCCGTGGCCGTGACGGAACAGGACCTCCTCGGCCAGGCCGCCATGCACTACGCCATCGGCACGGCACACATGACCGACGACGCCGAACGCGCGACCGGCCACTTCACCGCGGCCGCCGACCTCTTCGACACGGCGAACGCGCCGGAGAGCCGGCTCTACGCTTTGATGAACCTCTCCCGCTGCCAGAGCATGCGCGGCCGCTTCGCCGACACCATCACCGTCCTGCGCACCGCCTCCGGCATCGCGTCGACGCCGGAGCTGCGCGCGGAGGTCCAGAGCAGCATGGGCGTCGTGCTCACCTACTCGGGCAGGCCTGCGGAAGCGTTGCGCCACCACGAGGACGAACTGCGCAACCGCGCCCAGACCGAGGACACCGTGACCCTGCCCGCCACGATGCTGGCGATCGCGACAGGGACCCGCCAGGTCGGGCTGCTCGACCGTTCCACGGCGATGACCGAGCGGATGGAACGGATGGCGCGCGGCACCGGCGCCTCGCAGTGGCGGATGCACTCGCTGACCATCCGCTCGGCCTTGGCTCGCGACACCGGCCAGACCGCAGCCGCGATCGCGTTGGTCGAGGACCTGCTGAGCGTGACCGCCGACGCGCACGGCGCACCGTTCGAACCCGCCGCACACGAGACGCTGGGCCAGCTTTACAGCCACCAGGGCAAGCACTCACAGGCCGTGCCATCGCTGGAGCACGCGGTGCGGCTGGCGAACGAGCTGCAGTACGGACATCTGGTGGCCGGGATGCTCGTCGACCTGGCACGGGCGCACCTCGGTCTTGGCGACCCGGTGTCCGCGCGCTCCCACGCGGAAGACGCGTTGCAGGACGCCCGCTCACGTGACCTGCCGCTGCAGCAGGGCCGGGCGCTCGTGACGCTCGCCCATCTCGGATCAGCCGGGTTCGCGGCGCAAGCCCTTGAGCTGCAAGAGGAATCCGGAAATCTGCTCGCTCGGGCCGAGGCGCTTCTCGCGCTGGGCGAGCACGATCGGGCCGGTGAGATCTTCGCCCGCTACACCGGCGACCCCGGCCACGCACCGGCTGGAGTGTTCACGGGCAAGCCGTGCGCAACCTGCGCTTGACGATCTTGTCGGTACCGCCGAGTACGTTGGGATGCGAGGGGATCCCAAGTCAGGGGTACCCCTGCGCGAGCGTGCTTGCGACGAACTCCGCCTTGCCCTCTGTGTACGCCTCGCGGTCGTGCCCGTGCGCCTCGGCCAACCGCAGCTTCAACTCCGCATACCTCCGCGCGAGCTCACCATCCCGCCGAAGCGCGTCACGAAACCCGATCTGCGCGGCCCACCGCGGGTGCCCCGCCTGGATCAGGTGCAGGTGCGCCTCACGCCGTTCCCCCGACGCGTCCGGCTTCACGAAGAACCGCCGCCACGGCCGCCCGTCCAGCTCCGGCGGCACAGAGCACCAGCCATCCGCGACAAGTGGTCCATGATCAAGCCCGAGATCAGCCACGGACGCCATCACGTCGACGATCGGCTTGGCCGCAAGCCCAGGGACGGCGGTCGACCCGATGTGCTCCACGCCGTCGACCAGCCAGGGCGCCAGCAGCTCCTGAAGCCGCAAACACTCAGCCGATGCCCGGACAGCCCACCGAGGGTCATACGGACACACCGAAGCCCGCTCATGGGCCCACGCAGGAACGTTCATCACCCCAAGCTAGGCCCAAGATTCACCCACGAGGTGGTGTTTGGAGCGAAAGGCACGTTCGGGCCGGAGCTTGTTGGCGCGAACGTGACGTTGATGCGGCTAGATGGCCCTCGCTCCATACCAGCAGGAGCGGACTCAGTGCGGCGAAGTCCGGGCGCAGGACACTAGTGCGCCAGCGCCTCCAGCCGCCGCACCACCTCCGCCGGCTCCGGCATCCCCGCGATCTCCACAGCGACCTCACCCGCCGCCACCCGAAGCCCCGGATCACCCAGCACCTGAGCGATCAACGAAGCGTCCACATCGGACCCACGAGCCTCGATCCCCGCCCCACGCCGATGCACCGCCGCAGCCGCGGCGAACCGGTCCGACCCGTCCGGCAGCACCAACTGCGGCACCCCGAAAGTCAAGGCCGTCAACGCCGTCCCATGCCCGCCGTGGTGGATCACCGCGTCAGAGGTCCGCACCAACGAGTCCCAGGGCACCCACCCGCACGCGGTCACGTTCGCGGGCAACCCACCCAGCCCGCTGATGTCGATGTCCCCCATCACCAGCACGAACTCCACGTCGACCGAACCCGCCGCGGCGACCACCCGGTCCAGCGTCGACAGCCCGCCCACCTTCGGCGGCACGGTCCCCAGGGTCACCGCGATCCGCCGGTCCGAACGGCGAGCAGGCACCACGCCGGTGCCGGTGAAGGAAACCGGGCGCATCGGCCACCCGCGCGAGCCGTGAACCATCGACGGCGGGGCCACGTCGAGTGACAGCACCTCGCCCATCTGCGCGGACATGTGCTTGGTCATCACGGCGTGCAGCGGTGCGATCTCGCTGAAGCCGAGGTCGTGTCGGACCGCGGGGACGCCCAGCACCGTCGCGGCGGCGGCAGCGGCCGGGAACAGGTACTCGTAGACGACGACGTCCGGGCGCCACGACGAGGCGAAGGCCGTGATCTGCTCGGTCACCAGGTCGTTGACCAATGCGGCCAACGCGACGAAGGCCTCGCGGTCGGCGGAGTTGGTCTCGACCGTCCTGGCCATTTCACGAGGCAGCCTTTCAGCGCCCAGCGCGCGAATCTCGCGGCGCCAGTCCACACCCGGTGCGGGTGAGGCGAAGGACAGATCGGTCACCAGCGACTCGGCGCCGTCCAGCGAGACGAAGACGACCTCGTGCCCGGCGGCACGGACGGCGTTGGCCAGTGGGATCAGCGGAAAGAGATGGCCCGCAGCGGGAACACCACCGAACAAGACGCGCATGACCGGTGATTGTCTCTTCTTGACATGTTCGGGACAAGGAAAGAAGCCAGCTGAGACGATATGGTTCAATCCAGGCCTTCCGGGTATCTTTCGCTTCGTGAACGAGACCGCGCTCGTCGGTGAACGGCTCACCCTGTCGGCATTCACGCAGCTGTCCGGAACATTGGGCGGCTATCCGTTCGTGAAGGTCGTGGTCGACCGGGAGACATCGCTGATCCACTTCATGGACAGCCGGGAGAACCTGTTTCACGTCAAGTACATCGCGGCGCACATCCTGCACATGCCGCCCGACGAGCTCGAACGCCGGCTCGACGAGATGAACTTCGAGGTCTACCACCGGGAGGACCGGCGTTTCTGCCTCGGGATCCTGGCACTGCACACGCGCGACAAGCGGTTCTTCTCGCTCGAAACAGTCGAAGCGGACACGATGACCGCGGAAATGCTGCAGTTCTTCTACAACGAAGTGCGCGCACACGTCGACCAGAGTGTTCCGATCCTGCTCAAACCGGCCAACCACCTCCAGGAAAGTCACGTCGAGGGCATTCCGAAAGACCTGCTTCCGCGCGTCCTGAGTTATGAGCTTTTCTCGACTTCCGAGTACGTGCCGCTCAACCCGGGTTCCGCCGATGGTCGGCTGCGGATCTTCCGGACGGTCGAGGAGTACCGGGAAAACCAGCTCGCCTGGCACGACATCATCGTGATGGCGAAAGTTCCGGACGACATTCCGAGGTTGACAGGCGTTGTCAACACCGAGCACACCACGCCGTTGTCCCACACGAACGTGCTCGCAAGCGGCTGGGGCATCCCGAACGCCATCCAGATCGGCGCGGCGAAGGACCTCGACCACCTCGACGGCCAGTGGGTCCGCTACACGGTCGACCCGAACGGGACCGCCATCGGCGTCGAGCCCATCGACCAGCCGACGACGAAGGATCCGGACTGGCTCGCCACCCGCGTCACCCTGGACGAGCCGGACCTGCGCGACGACGCGATCGCGCCGCTCACCACGCTCAGCTGGCGCGACCACATCAGCTACGGCACCAAGGCGGCGAACCTCGGCGAGCTCAACGAGGTCGCCAGGAACGGGTCGAGCCGCTGGCTCGGCTTCTACCGCATCCCGCGCCCGCCACGTGAGAACCTGCTCCCCTACCTCGAAGCCCTGCTCGGCACGAAAGACCTGGAGGACGGCGCGCGCGACCTGTTCGGGCAGCACATCCGGATCCCGCGCGGCATCGCGCTGCCGTTCTCGATCCACCAACGGTTCCTGGAGTCGAGCCCGCGCATCCAGCAGGCGATCGGCAAGCTCAAGTTCGCGCTCGAACTGGACGCCGAACAGGTCGACGTGCAGTGTGTCGAGCTCCAGCACCTGATCCGCACCACCAGGTTCCCGACCAGGCTGCTCAACGAGATCGACCGGGCGATCATCGACAACCTCGCGGGCGTCGGCACGTTCGTCGTCCGCAGCTCGTCGAATGCCGAGGACCTCGCCGGGTTCTCCGCCGCCGGCATCTACGAGTCGGTCACCCATGTCAGCGACGCGCCGCGGCATCTTCGACAGCGTCAAAGAGGTCTGGGCCTCGCTCGTCAACACCCGTAGCACCCGGCTACGCGAGACAGGCGGGCATCTCGCTGGACGACGCCTACATGGGCGTGATCATCCAGGAACAGGTGCCCGTCGACCAGCGGCGGCGTCATGGTCACGACGAACCCGTTGAACCGCAAGGACTTCCGCAACGTCTACATCAACGTCTCACCCAAGGTGACCGACGTCGTCGAGGGCGCGGCGCAGCCGCTGCAGTACCTGTTCAACACGGTCGAGGGCGGCGGCCGCACGCGTCTCGCTCGGCGACGCCCAGTCCGATGTGGACGAAGAGGCCAAGCAGCAGCTGCAACGGCTCGCGCTCGCCGGGCGCCTGCTGCAGTCGCACTTCTCCCCCGACTACACCTTCGGCCAGCCGGTCGACATCGAGTGGGCCGCCGACGAGCGAGCACGCTGCACCTGCTGCAGCTGCGCCCGTACGCATGAGCGGTCATCCGCCTCGTACAAGGGCTTCCAGCTGTTCAACGGCCTGCTGCTGTGGCTGCCGATCTTCTACCTGTACCAGCGCGACATCGGGCTGAGCGACCAGCAGATCTTCGGCATCCAGGCGATCTACTACGTGGCGTTCTGCCTGCTGGACGTCCCGACCGGCGTGCTCGCGGACCGGTTCGACTACCGCCGCTTCCTGCAGCTGGGCGCCATCACGATCACGATCGCCAACCTGCTGCCGGTCTTCGCACAGAACTACTGGGGCTTCCTCACGCACTTCCTGCTGATCGCGCTCGCCTACTCGTTCACGTCCGGCGCGGGCAGCGCGTACCTCTACGAGTACCTGCACCGCACCGGCGCAGGAGGAGCTCTACAAACAGGCCGAGGGCGGCGCCCGCGCGTACAGCCTCGCCGGCCGGGTGGTCGCGCTGCCCGCCGCGGGCGTGCTGATGCAGTGGCATTTCACGTCGCCCTACTGGCTGTCCGCGGCGGCCACGCTCGTCGCGCTCGGCTTCGCGCTCAAGCTCCCGCCGCTGCCGCCCGGCGAGCACCACCACAAGGAGATCGCGGTGAAGCGGGCGCTCGGCGCCCTCAGACGCGCCCCGCTGCTGACCCTGCTGATGGTGCAGGGCGTCGCGATCTTCACCCTGGTCCGGATCCTGCAGGCGAACCTGTTCCAGCCGGTACTGGACGCGAAACACCTGCCGGTGGCGATGTTCGGCGTGCTGATGGCCGTCACGACGCTGTTCGAGGCTGTCGGCGCGGCCCGACCGAACCTGATCCGCGAAAACCATGACGCGACCTGCGCGCGGTGTTCGTGCTGACAGTGATCATGGCGGTGTGCCTGGCGTTGCTGGTGCCGTTCGGCATCGTCGGCGTGGTCGTGTGCCTGTGCGTGTTCTCGCTCGCGACGGGCCTGTCGTTCCCGGTGCAGCGCCAGCTCGTCAACGACGCCATCACCGACCCGCGCAGCCGCGCCACGCTGCTCTCCATCGAGTCGCTGATCGACCGCGCGGTGTGCGCGCTGGTGATCTTCGCGCTCGGCGGCTACCTGGCACGCGGCGCGATGAACACGTTCCTCATCCACGCGGCGGCAGGCACGGTCCTGCTGATGGTCGTCGTCGCGCTGTCGATCCACTTCGTCCGCACGAAGGAGCGCTCGCAGTGAGCAACTCGGGGAGCAAGGTCCTCTACCTCTACGTCAAGGGCGGCCCGCCGCCGGAACACTCGTTCCCGCGCATCGCGGCCCGCGCCGAGCTGCACGTTCTCGCGCTCATGCCGGTGCCGGGATCCGCGCAGGCGTTCTGCACCAGCATCGTCGAGGCCTACGACGCGCCGCGCGGCGAGGAGCTCGTGGAGTTCGTCGCCCAGCACGCGAAGGCGATCGGCGCGGACGCGATCATCACCCTGTCCGAGTTCGCCGTGCTCCTCGTCGCCCACGTCGCGGAACGCCTCGGCCTCGCCGGCGCGGGCCCGAACCTGGTGCGCGCACGCGACAAACGGCTGATGCGCGAGACCTGGCACGAGGCAGGCGTCCCGATTCCCCGCTTCCGGCGCGTCGAGTCCGAAGTGGACCTACGCCGGGGCGTCAGCGAGCTGACCCCGCCGGTGCTGCTCAAACCGGCCTGGGGCGCGGGTTCCGTCGCGCAGCTGGTGCTCGACCACACCGACCAGGTGCCCGCCGCATGGGCGGAGGTCGCCGAGGCGCTCGAACTGGGCAGCCAGGTCGGCATGAACGAGCTGTACGCGCGGGACACCGACGCCGACCTGCTGGTCGAGGAGATCTTCAGCGGCACCACCGAGGGCTGGTACCCCGAGGCGGGCCACGGGGACTACGTGAGCGTCGAGGGAATCGTGGCGAACGGGGTCTACCACCCGCTCTGCATCACCGCGCGGCTGCCGGTGATCCCGCCGTTCACCGAGGTCGCCAGCACCGCGCCGTGCACGCTGCCCGAGCACCTGCAGCGTCGCATCGAGGAGATCTCCCGCGACGCCGTGAACGCGTTGCAGCTCGACACCTGCGGCACGCACACCGAGATCAAGCTCGGCCCGGACGGCACGGTGACGTTGATCGAGACCGGCGCGCGGTTCGGCGGCGTGATGATCACCCGCGAGATCGAGGAGGTCTTCGGCATCGACCCGATCTCGATGCTCGTCGACCAGCTGCTGGGCCGCGAGGTCTTCTATCCCGCCCAGATGCTCACCACCGCGGGCCGCGCGGCCGCCTCCGTCGCGGTGATCCCGACCGACGCGGCGGGCGAACCGTGGCGCACACAACCGTTGTGGCGCCCGGCTCTCGTGGACTGGAGCACGATCGTCACGCCCGGCACCAAGGTCGTGGAGGTGCCGGCGTTCTCGATGCCGGTCGGCGAACCGGTCCCGGTCTACGACCAATCCGGTGGTTCACGGAACTGGCTGGGGCTGTTCGTCGTCACCGCACCGGACGCCCACCAGCTGCACCGCGACTGCCACGCGATCCTCGACGGCCTCGAATCCGGGCTCAACCGAATCGGTCGGTGACGTCCTCGCCGTCGGGCAGGACCGCGAAGAGGTCCACCGGCGTGCGCAACGACAGCAGATCGCCGCGGTGCAGCCGCTTCAGGCGTTCCTTGGCGAGAGCGACCTGCTGGCCAGGAGCGGACAGCACCAGGATCGGCACCGCGCCGTGCCTGACGTGGCCGCGCACGCGATCCTGGTTGCCGCGCCCGAACTTGAGCACCTTGCCGTACCGCACCAGGAACAGCAGGTCCGAATCCGCCGTGGATCGCTTCCTGAGCTGCCGCACCTCACCGGTCTCGTCGTCGCGCCCCCACGTGCCGTGCGACTTCGTCAGCCATCGGAACCCGGTCCATGGCAGGCCGTGCATGTCGGTGGCGAGCACGCTCCAGCCCGGCTGCTCGTGCTGGGCGAGCCGGATCTTCACCGTGGTCGCGGCGATGAGCTCCGAGTTCTCCCGCCAGGTCCCGGAAAGGTCGAGCCTGCGCGCGATCCGCTGCACGGCCGGGTCCGGCACCGACCTGTCGTCGAGGCACACCAGGCACCGGGTCTGGAACCCGATGCCGCAGGACCGCGCGGTACCGCACCAGCCGCACTGGTAGATCTGCACGGACACCCCGCTGGGGCGGTCGTGCAGCAGCTTCATCTGGTCGGCCACGACCCGCAGGCAGGGCTCGCACAGATGACACCAGGCGACGTCGGAGACCTCCTTGCGTGGCAACCGACTCATGCAGTTGATGCACTGCTTCACGTTGTCGTCCTCCCCCGTGGGGAGCCTATTCCAACGCGCGACGGAGGCGCGAGGAGACCAGGGCGTGCCGGGGATCTGTGGCCGGAAGCAGCAGGTGCAGCCGTTCCAGCACTTCGGTGTCCTCCCCGCTGTCCGCGTACGACAGCAGCGCGTCGACGTCGCCGCCCGCCAGCACCTGTCTGCGCAGCGCGGCGGCGAGGTCCTCGCGTTCCTCGCGGATCACCGGGGCGTCGGATCTCGGCAACAGCTCGCCGGGGTAGGTGGCGACGGATCTGCCTTCCCGCAACGCCGTGCGGACGTCGATGAAGTCGCCACGCAGCTCGGCGCCCAGGCGATACGGCCTGGTCAGCAGCAGGTTGCCGAGCTGGGCGCGCAACCGGTGGAGTTCGGCGCGGACCGTCGTCGGGTTGCCGCGCTCGCCGTAGAGCCTCAGCGCGAGCTGTTCGGCGGTGAGGCCGCGCGGGTGCAACGCGAGCGCGGTGAGCACCTCGGCGTTGCGCAGGGTCAGCGACAACGGCCTGCCGTCGAGCGTCGCGGCGAGGCCACCGAGGAAGTTCAGCGTCAGCACCGGTTTGCGTGGCCGCAGGTGCGTCTGGAGGTGGTGCTCGGCGAGCCGCGCGGCGGCGGACACGAGCGGGGCGACGGCCGGATGCATGGTCTTCAGCGGTCCGCTGACGTCGACCACGCCGAGCAGCGCGCCGGTGTGCGGGTCACGGATGGGGCTCGCCGCGCAGGTCCAGCCGTGGTACGTGCGGACGAGGTGTTCCCGCGAGTGCACCGTGACGGGATTTCCGGTGGCGAGCGCGGTGCCCATCGCGTTCGTGCCGATGACCTCCTCGCTCCACCGCGAGCCTTCGGTCAGGTGCACGCGTTCGGCGCTGTGCCGGGTCTGGTTGTCCCCTTCGCACCACAGGATCGTGCCCGCGGTGTCGGTGACGATCATGATCGTCTCGTCCATCGCGAGAGTATGCCGCAGCATCGGCAGGGCGCTGGCCAGCGGATGCGCGCCACGCAGGTCCTCGACCTCGTCCGGCGCGAACACCACCGGCGCCTCGTGCCGGTCCGGGTCGATGCGGGCAGCGAGGGAACGCTGCCACGACTCGGCGATCACCGGCCGCGCCGCTTCGCGAGGCTCCATCTCCCCAGGATGACTGGCCCTGGGCCGCCCGCGGTTACTCCTTTCGGATGCAACGTCGATGAAACGTCGCGCTACCTAGCGTCGCGAACCGAACGCAAGCGATGCGGGAGGCGACACGATGGCGAAGTACGCGGCCCCAGGTCAGCCCGACAGTGTGGTGACGTACCGCGACCGGTACGACCACTTCATCGGCGGCGAGTACGTGCCGCCCGCCAAGGGCGAGTACTTCGCCAACCCGACGCCGGTCACCGGCGAGGAGTTCACCGAGATCGCCCGCGGCACCTCCGAGGACGTCGACCGCGCTCTGGACGCCGCCCACGGCGCCGCCCGCGCGTGGGGCCGGACCTCACCCGCCGCCCGCGCCCAGGTGCTGAACCAGATCGCGGACCGGATGGAGGAGAACATCGAGGCCCTCGCGGTCGCGGAGTCGTGGGAGAACGGCAAGCCGATCCGCGAGACCCTGGCCGCGGACCTGCCGCTCGCCATCGACCACTTCCGGTACTTCGCGGGCGTGATCCGGGCCCAGGAGGGCGGGATCTCGCAGATCGACGAGGACCTGGTCGCCTACCACTTCCAGGAACCCCTCGGCGTGGTCGCCCAGATCATCCCGTGGAACTTCCCGCTGCTGATGGCGACGTGGAAACTCGCGCCCGCGCTGGCAGCGGGCAACGCCGTGGTGCTCAAGCCCGCCGAGCAGACCCCGGCGTCGATCCACGTGCTGATGGAGCTCATCGCCGACATCGTGCCGCCGGGCGTCGTGAACATCGTCAACGGCTTCGGCGTCGAGGCGGGCAAGCCGCTGGCCCAGTCCAGCCGGGTCGCCAAGATCGCGTTCACCGGCGAGACGACGACCGGCAGGCTGATCATGCAGTACGCCAGCGAGAACATCATCCCGGTGACGCTGGAGCTGGGCGGCAAGTCGCCGAACGTGTTCTTCGCCGACGTCGCCTCCGAACGGGATGCCTTCTACGACAAGGCTCTCGAAGGCTTCACGATGTTCGCGCTCAACCAGGGCGAGGTGTGCACGTGCCCGTCCCGCGCGTTGATCCAGAGCTCGGTCTACGACACCTTCCTCGGTGACGCCGTCGAACGCACGCGCGCCATCAAGCAGGGCCACCCGCTCGACACCGACACGATGATCGGCGCGCAGGCGTCCAACGACCAGCTCGAGAAGATCCTGTCCTACATCGACATCGGCAGGCAGGAAGGCGCCCGCGTGCTGACCGGCGGCGAACGCGCCGACCTCGGCGGCGAACTGTCCGGCGGCTACTACGTCACGCCCACGATCTTCGAGGGCGACAACAAGATGCGGATCTTCCAGGAGGAGATCTTCGGCCCGGTCGTGTCCGTGACCTCGTTCTCCGACTACGACGACGCCATGAAGATCTCGAACGACACCCTCTACGGCCTCGGTGCAGGCGTGTGGTCCCGCGACGGCGGCGTCGCCTACCGTGCGGGCCGCGACATCCAGGCCGGCCGCGTCTGGGTGAACAACTACCACGCCTACCCGGCCCACGCGGCGTTCGGCGGCTACAAGCAGTCCGGCATCGGCCGCGAGAACCACCGCATGATGCTCGACCACTACCAGCAGACCAAGAACCTCCTGGTCAGCTACTCCCCCAACGCACTGGGCTTCTTCTGATGCCTCGCGTGGTACTGACTCCGGAGGCGGCGGACCTGCTCCGCCGCCTCCGGGCTTCGCACGGTGAGCTGATGTTCCACCAGTCCGGCGGATGCTGCGACGGTTCCGCGCCGATGTGCTATCCGTTGGGCGAGTTCCGCACCGGAGCGTCCGACGTGCACCTCGGCGACCTGTCGGTCGACTCGTTCTCGGTGCCGGTGTGGATGTCGGCGGCGCAGTTCGAGTACTGGAGCCACACGCACCTGACGATCGACGTGGTTTCCGGGCGGGGCAGCGGGTTCTCGCTGGAGGCGCCGCTCGGGGTGCGTTTCCTGGTCCGGTCCCGGTTGCTGGCCGACGACGAGTTCTAGCCTAGAAGTGCACCAGCACCATCCCGTCGTTGCCGGCGCCACTTCCACACGCCGGTACAGCTTCTTGACGTGGGGCTGCTTCAGCAGGGCGAGCACGCGGTTCCTGAGCTTTCCGGAGCCCTTGCCCGGGATGATCTCGACGAGCGGCACCTTCTCCCGCGCAGCGCGGAAGACCGCGTTGCGCACCGTGTTGTCGATGTCCCGATCGCTGCGGAACATCGGGTGCAGGTCCACGGTGAGTTTCTCCGCCAAGGTGTCCTCCCGAGACAAACTAGCGTGGTCAGCGAGCCGCACTGACCCCTGGGGAACCAACGACGATCCGATCACTCCGCGACACCACCGAGTCTGATGTGGATCAATTCGTTACGGTGATCCGTGAGGAACTCACGGTGAACGGGTAACAGGGGGTTGTGCGGCGTTCGAGGAGCTGCGGGAACGCCGGGGCGACAGCTCCACTCCCGACCAGCGCGACCTCGTCGCGGGACCGCCGTACGTCGAGGCGGCCGAACTGGCGCTGCACCTCGGCGACCCGGCGGCGGCGTTGACCCTGCTGGAACAGTCGAAGTCACGTGCCTGCTCGACGCGTTGCGCGACCACGCTGTCGCCGAGAGCGTGCCGGGTTCGGCCGCCGCCGAGGAGGCCCGGTTGTGGGCTCGGCTGCGGGAGTTACGCGAGTCCGACTTCATGCCCGCGGCCGCGGGGTCCGATGCGCGGTTGCGCGAGATGCGGGCCGTCGCGTCCGAGTGGACGAGGTACGCGGCAGGCTCACCGAACTGTGGCGGGATCTCTCGGCCGAGCATCCACACCTGCGCACCGTGCGGATGGCCGAACCGGTCACCGCGGCCGAGCTGCCCGAACTGCTGCGCGCCCGGCACGCCGAAGCCGTACTCGTGGAGTTCCTGGTCGGGCGTACCGGTGTCCACGCGCTGATCTGCACGGCCGACGGGCTGCGTTCCATGACCGTCGCCGAATGCTCTGCCGAGCAGCTCGCCGAGTTCGGCCGCGTGCTGGCGGCCGGCGAGGCTGCCGGGCATCCGCTGCTGGAATGGCTGGCCGAGGTGGTGGACCAGGCGACCGGCGGCGGTCCGGTGTTCGTTGTGCCGCACCACGTGTTGCACCTCGCGCCGCTGCACCTCGACGCCTCCGGCGAGGTGCGCCCACTGACCCGGCTGCTGCCCAGCGCGTCCGTGCTGCGCGCCACCGCCGTGCGACGACCGGCCGCGGCCGTGCTCGTGGCGGGCGACCCGACCGGTGACCTGCCGTTCGCCCGCGCCGAGTGCGCCCACGCGGCGACCCGGTTCGGTGTCGACGCTCGCTACGGCGCGGAGGCCACCACCGCGTGGCTCACGGAAGCGCTCGCGGGTGGGGCGACGAAACTCGTGCACCTCGCGTGCCACGGCGAGTTCGACGCCCGCCGCCCGGAACGCAGCGGCCTGCTGGTCGCGGGCCCCGACGGCGCGGCGGAGAAGCTCGCATTGGACCGACTGGCCACAATGGACTGGTCCGGCGCGCTGGTCGTGCTCAGCGCGTGCCACGTCGGCAGGCACCAGGTCCGCCGCGGGGACGACCTCGCGGGCCTCGGCCGGACGCTGCTCGCGGCAGGCGCCACCGCGCTGATCATCAGCCCCCGGCCGGTGCCCGACCTGCCGACCGCGCTGCTGATGACGTGGCTGCACGACCGGCTCGACCCCGGTTCGCCCTGGGAGCTCGACCAGGTCGGCGCGGCGCTCGCGGACGCCCAGCACCGGGTCCGTGACGTGACCGCCCGCGAGCTGACGGCCTGGTGCGCCACCCACGCGGGCAACGGCCACGAGCAGATGCTGCTGGCGTGCGCCCTGGTCGCGGCCGCACACCAGGCGGCGGGAAACCCGTACCAGCAGGCGGTCTGGCTGGAGCACCACCGCGCGGGCGGACCGCCTGACGAACGGGCGTGGGCCCTGCAGACAATGCTCACGGCCGATCCGACCTATGGCGTGCGGCCGTTCGCGGAGCCGGTCAACTGGGCGTCGTTCGCGATCTTCGGGGCAGGTGGGTCATGACCGTCCAGTGCGGATGCTGCGGCAGCGAGATGACCTCGACCGACCGGATCGACTACGGGCTGCACCGCCCGGAAGCTCTGATCGGCGTGCCCGAAACGGACATCGACCAGCCCTCCCGTGGCCTGATGAGCGGCCCGGACGGTGAGGCGTACCTGCGCTGCCTGCTGCCGGTCCGCCTGACCGGTGGGACGGAGCTGGTCTTCGGGGCGTGGATGCAGGTCCGCCGCGACACCGCGATGTCGTCCCCCAGCGTGCGGGAGGACGGGACCGAGTACACGAGGTTCACCGTGTCCGGCACCTTCGCCAACGTGATCAGGCCGTGGGACGACCTGCTCGGTGTGCCGGTCGAGGCGGCGGTCCGGGACACGAACGAGTTCCCGTACTTCACCTCGCATCCGTTGCTGGAGCGCGAATGGGACCGCGACGAGGTGCTGAGCTGCATCCAGCACCCGTTGCCGGTCCCGGTCCGCGAGACCTTCGACGACGTGTGGACGGTCGAACGAAGTGAAGGCATGCAGTACACCGTCGAGGACCGCACGACCTGGTACTCCGGGCCCGGCCGCTGGGTCGCGGTCGACGCGTACGCCGACCGCGGCGGCCGCAGCGTCGACGACTTCCTCTCGCTCATGATCGACGGCTACCCGGTCGCCGAGCACGTCGTCGAGCGGTCCGGCGACGAGCTGCGGCACGCGTTCTGGCTCACCGAGGAGCACGACGGAGAGGAGCAGCACACGTTCCACGGGCATGTGGTGCGACCCGGCAGGATGCTGTCCGTGCGCTGCGTCCACACCGATCCGGCGGACCGGGGGCCATGACCGACGAGGTGGCGTGGCTCCTCGTGCTCGGGTCGGGGTTCCGGCGGGCACTGACGGAGCTGTCCACCGACCAGGCGAGCGAGGTTCGCGAGCGTTATCTGGCGTCGCTGCAGGCCGACGGACTGTCCGAACTGGACGCAACGACGTTGATCGGCAGCGGTACCCGATAGTCACATGCTGGTCAGCGTCCAGTTCTGGTGGCGCACCCACCTGCATGGAGTACGGGAACTGGTGGACGACCGTTGCCGTGTCGCGTTGCGGTGGTGGTTGCGTTGGTCAGGGACCCCGGACCACCAGGCGTCACGACCCCAACCAACGACCGGCGCTCACGCTGCTGCAGCATGACCTCGGCGGGATCGCCTGTCCGAGAACGCACGATCGTTACGTCAGGGAAATCCCAAGTTTGCGCGAGTGAGCTGGACCACTGGCAGGAGCGGTCTCACGATTCCGCCATGAACGTCCTGCTGGCATTCGCACTCGCCGCGAGCGTCACGACGCCCGTGCACCTGCCTCCGACAGCGCCGTGCCCGGCGAACGTCCCGGCCGGCACCACCTGTTACGAGGGCCGGGACCCCAACGGCGCGTACTACACGATCGCCGTGCCGAAGCACTGGAACAAGACGCTGGTCGTGCACTCGCACGGCGGGCCCGACCTGGGCGAGCCGACGCCCGAGCGCACGCGTGACGACCTGAACCGCTGGGCCGTCATGGTCAAGGAGGGTTACGCGTGGGCGGGCACGTCGTACCGGCGCGGCGGGTACGGCACGCGGATGGCCGCCGAGGACACCGACAACCTGCGCAAGATGGTCAGCTCGATGCTCAAGCCGCACAAGGTGTACATCCACGGCCAGTCGTGGGGTGGCAACGTCGCCGCCAAGACAATCGAGCTGTACCAGGGTTATGACGCGGCGCTGCTCACGAGCGGCGTGATGGCGGGCGGGACCCGCGGGTACGACTACCGCGTCGACCTGCGCGCGGTCTACCAGTACTACTGCGGCAACCATCCGAGGCCGTCCGAGCAGCAGTACCCACTGTGGGAGGGACTGCGTGCCGGCTCGACGATGACCACCGCGGGGTTGCGCGGCCGGATCGAGGAATGCCTTGGTACGGCGGGTAATCGCACGCCGGAGCAGCAGCAGAAGCTCACCGACATCCTCACGGTCACGAAGATCCCCGAGGAGACGCTGAACTCGCACCTCAACTTCGCGACGTTCACGTTCCGCGACATCGTGCACAACCGGCTGGGCGGCAAGAACCCGTGGAGCAACGCGGGTGTGCAGTACAAGGGTTCGCACGACGACGCCGCCCTGAACGCCGGGGTCGAACGGTTCGCGGCGGATCCCGAGGCGCGCAAGCAGTTGGCCTACGACAGCGACCTCACCGGGAAGATCGACATTCCGGTGCTGTCGGTGCACGCGATCGGCGACCCGACGGCGTTCGTCGAGCACGAGTCGGCGTATCGGGACACCGTGCTGAAGGCCGGGCGGTGGTGGAACCTGGTGCAGACGTTCACCACCGAGGCCACGCACTCCGCGTTCAGCGACTCCGAGTACGCCTCGGCGATGCAGTCGTTGCAGACGTGGGAGAAGTTCGGCCCGCGGCCCCTCCCGCACACCGTGGCGGCCCGGTGCCCAGGCAACGACAAGAAGTACGGCACCGGTTGCTTCTTCGATCCCTGGTACCGGCCGCAGTCCTACGAGTCACGGGTGCAGCCCCGGTAGTGATCGGAGCTTGACCTCTACCTTGGTTGAAGTACGACGATCTTGGACATGACCGACACCGCAGAGTTCGACACCGCAGAGATCGAGAAGCTCGTCGCCACCGTCCAGCACTCGCAGCAGAACGAGCTCCCGGAGGAGTTCATCAGCCTCTTCCGCGAGGACGCGATCTGGACGACAGCGCACGGGAAGCGGCTGACCGGCCGCGACGAGATCGCCTCCTTCACCCGCCAGGTGCTGCCCGGCGCGGCGAAGGAGGCGACCGCGACCTACGAGGTGGCGCACGTGCTGTTCATCCGGCCCGACGTCGCCGCCGTGAAGATCCGCCAGCGGCCGGTCACGCCCGCGGGCGAGCCGCTGGACCAGAACGAGGGCTCGCCGCTCTACATCCTGTCCAGGGAGGATGGCGAGTGGCGGATCGCGGTCGGACAGAACACCATCGTGCTCTAACGTCCCTGCAGCGACTTCACCTTGTCGCCGAAGGTCCAGTTCTTCGAGCCGTCCCAGTTGATCGACCAGGTCATCAGGCCCTTGAGCTGGCCGCCGAAGCTGTTCCACGCCTGGCCGACCAGCGACGGCGACATGTAGCCGCCGCCCGCGCCCGGCTGGGCGGGCAGGCCAGGCACCTGCTTGTCGTAGGGCACCCGGATCGTGGTGCCCTGCACGACCAGCCCCTTGTTCAGGCACTGGGTCTGCGCGACGAAGCCCTGCACGGTGCCCGCCTGGTAGCTGTCGCCGGAACACCCGTACATGGAACCGTTGTAGTACTGCATGTTCAGCCACCACAGGCGTCCGTTGTCCGCGTACTTCTTGATGATCGGCAGGTACGCGCCCCAGATGGAGCCGTAGACGATGCTGCCGCCCGTCACGTACGCGGTCTCCGGCGCCATGGTGAGGCCGAAGTTCGACGGCATCGCGGCCAGCACGCCGTCGATGATGCGGATCAGGTTGGCCTGTGAGGCGGAGTTCTGGTTGATGTTGCCGCTGCCGACCAGGCCGGTCTCGATGTCGATGTCGATCCCGTCGAAGTTGAACTTCTTGAGGATCGGCACCACCGTCGCGACGAACCGGTTGGCCACGGCGGTCGAGCTCAGGTCGATGCCCGCCGCCGCGCCGCCGATCGACAGCAGGATCGTGGCGCCCGCCGCCTTCGCCGCGCACATCTCCGCGGGCGTGGCGACCTTGACGCCGACGTCCATGCCGTCCTCCCACAGCACCGTGCCGTCGGAGCGGATGACGGGGAACGCCGCGTTGATCACGTTGTAGCCGTGCTGCTTGATCCGGCTGTCGGTGATCGGGGTCCAGCCGAACGGTGGGTGGACCCCGTTCGACGAGCCGTCCCAGTTCTCCCAGTAGCCGTGCAGCACTTTGCCGGACGGCCGGGACTTGATCGCGCACGTGTCGGCCGCCTGGGCGGTCGAGGGGACCAGCATCGCAATGAGCAGAAGCAGGGCTGTCAATGCCGAACGGGCAGACATTCGCTCACCTTTCGCGTTCAGGCGGCGACCCGTTGTCATTGAAGCACGAAATGGTCCAGACCTCTACTCGGTCACAGGCCCAGCGTGGCCTCGGAGACCTTCCACAGCCGGGCCGCAGCTTCCGGGTCCTGCGCGTAGGCGGCGACACCGGACCGCACGACACCGTCGTTCGGCAGCGCCTCGGAGCAGTCCTCGAAGTACAGGCCCGAACGACCCTCGACCAGCGGCGAGACCGCCAGCACCAGCGTCGTGGCCGCGCCCTGCTCCGGCGTCTTCAGCTGCATCGGCTTGTCGCCGCCACGCAGCCGGATCCGTTCCGCCAGCGCTTCGGGCGAGATGTGCCGCTGCAGGTTCGTGAGAATCCCGCCGGGCATCAGCGCGTTCATCGTGATGCCGTCGGCGGCCCAGCGAACCCCGGCCTCGACACCGAACAGGATGTTCGCGGTCTTGGACTGGCCGTACGCGACCCACGGGTCGTACTCGCGACGCTCGAAGTGGAGGTCGTCGAACACCACCGGGCTGGCCAGGTGGCCCGCCGAGCTGACGTTCACGACGCGGGCGCCCTCGGCGCGCAGCGAGTCGAAGAGGCCGAGCGTCAGCGCGAAGTGGCCGAAGTGGTTCGTGGCGAACTGCAGCTCCCAACCCTCCGGGGTGCGCGTCAGCGGCGAGGCCATGACGCCCGCGTTGTTGATCAGCAGGTGCAGCGGGCCGTCCCAGTTGCGGACGAACTGCTTCACCGAGTCCTGCGACGTCAGCTCCAGCGGAGCGACGGAGATCCTCTTGTTGCCCGTCGAGGCGGACACCTCGGAAGCGACCTGCTGGCCCGCTTCGAGGTTGCGCGCCGCGATGGCGACCTCGGCGCCGGCCGCGGCGAGGGCCCGCACGGTCTCGACGCCGATGCCCGACGCCCCACCGGTGACCACGGCGCGACGGCCCGAGAGGTCGACGCCCTCGACGACTTCCAGAGCCGTGCTCTCGAAGCCGAACGGGGTGGTGATGCGCTCACTCATTCTTGTTCCCCAACCTGTGTCGTACACTGAAGCGGAGGTTCCTCCGGTTCGAGTTCCACCCTAAACGGAGGGGCCTCCGCTTAGCAAAGTGACCTGGACCACAGGAGTGTCGAAGTGCGTGCTGACGCCGCCCGCAACCGGGCCGTGCTGCTCGAGGTGGCGCTCGACGCGTTCACCCACGAGAAGGACGTGACGCTCGGCGCCATCGCCAAGAAGGCGGGCGTCGGGATCGGCACGCTGTACCGGCACTTCCCCACGCGCGAGGCGTTGATCGAGGCCGTCTACCGCACGGAGCTGGAGAAGCTCTGCGACTCGGCGCCGGAGCTGCTCACCGAGCACGGGCCGGACAAGGCGCTACGCGAGTGGATGGACCGCTTCATCGCTTACGCGGCAACGAAACGCGACCTCAAGGACGCGCTGCAGGCCGTCATCGCGTCCGGCGTGAACCCGTTCGCGCAGAGCCGCGCCAAGATGACGGAGGCGGTGGAGACGCTGCTGACGCCGATGGGCGCCACCGTCGAGCCGATGGACGTGTTCATGCTGCTGATCGCCGTGGCACAGAACGAGGACCCGGCTCAGGCAGGCAGGCTGCTCGACCTGATCATGGACGGGATTCGGTTCGGCGCTGCTCGAAACGCTCGATGAGCGTCGGCACCTCGCCCAGCAGGAACTCGTAGAAGTCCCGCATGTAGACGAGCCGCTCGTGGGCGGGCCCCGACTCGACCGCCTCCACACCGCGGGCGACGGCGGACAGGATGTCGTCGATCGGCGCGTGCTGCCTGCCGTAGAGAGTGGTCCACGCACGGTCGCGCATCCGGTAGTGCTCGCGGCGGCTGCCCTGCGCGGGCACCCGCTCGATCAACCCCATCTGCATGACCATCTTGACGGCGCCCGAGACCGATCCCGCGCTCGCGCCGAGCTCCTCACCCAGGTCGCCGGCGGTCAGCGACGGCTCGTCGGTGAACAGGAACGCGGCCAGCACCCGTGCCCCCATGCGCTGCATCCCCGCGCCGACCAGCGTGAGCGCGAGGTGCTCCTGCACCTGCTTGCGATCTGTCTCGCCCGTCACACCCACGGCCCCAGTCTTCAGAAATTTCTGAACATTCGCTAGCCTCAATCTTAGGGGAAGGGGCTGGTCATGACCACAGCGCTTGTCGTCGGAGCCGGAATCTCCGGGCTCGCGACCGCACTCCGATTAGCCAGGAGCGAGTGGGACGTCGTCGTGCTCGACCACCGCGCCCAGCACGAGCCCGTCGATCTCAAGGGCCCGGACCGCCACGCAGCGAGACGACCACGAAGCCTTTTCTTGGTGGGAAAGTACGCTCCGGCCCCACGCCGTTAGGCGGTCCTTTACCCGCGCCGGGTAGTCCTGCGGCTCATGACCACGTTACGGAGACGCACCTTCATCGTGGGCGGCCTCGCGGGAGCGAGCGCCGGGGTCCTCGTTCCCCCACTGGCCAATGCCATCGGCTACCCGTTCACCCTCGGCGTCGCGTCCGGCGAACCGGCCGCCGACGGGTTCGTGATCTGGACCCGGCTGGCCCCCAATCCTCTCAACGGCGATGGTCTTGGTGGCATGCCCAACACCAACACCGCGGTCGAGTGGCAGGTCGCCACCGACGAACGCTTCACGGCCATCGCCCGCACCGGCACGTTCACCGCGACACAGGCGAGCGCGCACTCCGTCCACGTCACCCTCACCGGGCTGGAGCCCGGACGCGAGTACTGGTACCGCTTCCGCACCGGCGGCCACCTCTCCCCCGTCGGCCGGACCCTCACCGCGCCGGCGCCCGGCAGCTCCCCCGAGCTCACCATGCTCTTCTCGTCCTGCTCGCACTACGAGGAGGGCTACTTCACCGCGTACCGGCGGATGACCGAGGAACACCCCCACCTGATCCTCCACCTCGGCGACTACATCTACGAGGGCGCGGCCACCACCACGAAGGTCCGCAAGTTCGCGCCCGCCACCGAGATCAGCACGCTGGCCAACTACCGCGTCCGCCACGCCCAGTACAAGACGGACCCGGACCTGCAGGCCGCGCACGCCGTGGCTCCCTGGCTCGTCGTGTGGGACGACCACGAGGTCGAGAACAACTACGCCAACCTTGTTCGCAACGACACGAACCCGGCCGGCGACTTCAAGGCACGCCGAGCCGCCGCGTACAAGGCGTACTACGAACACATGCCGTTGCGCAGCGCCCAGGCGCCGAGCGCGGAGAACATGCTGCTGCACCGCCGAGTGAGGTGGGGCAGCCTCGCCACGTTCCACATGCTCGACACCCGCCAGTACCGCCACGACCAGGCGTGCGGCGACGGCACCAAGGTCTGCCCGGCCGCGGACGACCCGGCGCGCTCGCTCACCGGCAACGGCCAGGAGACGTGGCTGATCGACGGCCTGCGCCAGAAGCTCGGCACGTGGGACTTCCTTGGCCAGCAGGTGTTCTTCGCGCAACGGCTGGCGAGCGCCGACGGAGCGAAGAGCATGGACGCGTGGGACGGCTACACCGCCAACCGCGCCCGCATCCAGAACGCCTGGGACACGAACGGCAACAAGGGCACGGTCGTGCTCACCGGCGACGTCCACCGCAGCTGGGCCAGCAACATCATGCAGAACTACCAGTCGCAGAACCGGATCATCGGCACCGAGCTGGTCACCACCTCGGTCACGTCCGGCGGTGACGGCAACGCGGCCGACAACGGCCTCAACCCGGCGCTGAACCCGCACGTGAAGTACTTCAAGAACCTGCGCGGCTACGTCAAGACCCGCACGAACCCCACGGAGATGCGGGTCGACTTCCGCGCCGTCGACAAGGTCACCGTCCGCGACTACCCGGTGAAGACCGTGGGGAGCTACGTCGTCGAGGCGAACAACCCCGGATTGCAGGCGCCGTAATGACACTGCTTGCCATGAAAATAGTCACTGCCACACTGATGCTGGCACCCGCGCCGATGACGTGGACCCCGGTCAACAGCGACTCGACCGGTGACCAGGACAACGCGTCCGTCTCCGCCACCCGCAACGGCTACACCGCCGTGGTCTGGGAGGACGACCGGGACACCACCAACCCTGCCGACCCGATCCACTCGGACGTCTGGATCCGGCTCTACAAGGAGGAAACGTCCCTCTACGAGAAGAAACTGTCCGCCGGGGGCACCGGAAACTGGCGCCACTGGCAGCCCGACGTCGCGCTGCACGAGGACGGCAGCGCGGTCGTCGTGTGGTCGGAAGACCCTGACGGCAACGGTTTCTACAACATCGCGGTGCGGACCGTCAGCGCCGGCGGCACCGTCGCGGGTTCGGGCACCGCCAACGCGAACTCCGACGGCCAGCAGCACTTCCCCAGCGTCGCGGCGGACGCGGACACGGGCGGCTTCGCGGTCACGTGGGAGGACAAGCAGGGCACCAACCCGTCGACCGTGCGCGTCAGCGGGTTCGCGTCCCTGACCTCGAAGACCTACGAGGCCCAGGTCAACAACGCGGGCGGCACCCACGCCAAGCCCCAGGCGGCGATGGGCGCCGCGGGCAACGCGATCGTGGTGTGGGAGGCGGACGCGAACATCACCCGCAAGATCCTCACCCCGGCAGGCGGTGTGAAGCAGGCGCAAACCACGACGGGGCAAGGAAAGCGCCCCGCCGTGGCGGCCAACTTCAACGGCGACTTCGCCGTGGCGTGGGAACAGGCGGGCGTGCGAAGCCGGTCCTTCACCGCGACCGGTGCCGCACGAGGCACGGCCGACGCGCAGACCACCGGCACCGACCCGCAGGTCGGTATCGACGACCAGCTCGGCGTCGCCGTGGTGACGGCGGAGTCGCAGGACGTCTACACGCACGCCTACAACCCTGACGGCACCACCACCGGCAGGCCGCCGAGGCAGCTCACCGTGTCGAACGCCGCAGGCAGGCAGGACGAGCCCGCCGCGGGTGTCGACCCGTGGGGCCGGATCACCGTCGTCTACACCGATGACAACGACGGCAACGGCTTCGACCAGATCTACCTGGGCACGGGGCTGACGACCCAAGCCTGGTAAGAGAGTCGTGAGTGGTTGTGGTCGCCATGGCGACCACAACCACTCGCCCCTCAGCGAAGTGCCAGGGGCCTGCGTCGCTGGTGGACGTCCACCAGCGACGCGGGCTTCCAGAACCCGTTGGCGTCGTAGGTGTCGGTCCCCGGCGGCACGATCTCGTCGATCCGGTCGAGCACCTCGTCGCGTCAGCACCAGCGAAGCGCCCTCCAGCAACGACTCCAGCTGTTCCATCGTGCGCGGGCCGGTGATCGCCGATGTCACGGCCGGGTGCGTGGTGGCGAACGCGATCGCCAGAGCGGGCAGCGACACGTCCATCTCGTCGGCGAGCTTCGCGAACTGCTCCACCGCGTCGAACTTCGCGGCGTTGCGCGGCAGGGCCTCGTCGAACCGCTCCGGGGCCAGCGTCGACCGGAACGCCTCGGCGCCCGCACCCCGCCGGTGCTTGCCGGACAGGAACCCGCCCCCGAGCGGGCTCCACACCAGCACGCCCATCCCGAGCCGCTGACACGTCGGCAGCACGGACCGCTCGATCCCCCGCGCCAGCAACGAGTACGGCGGCTGCTCGGTCCGGAACCGCAGGAAACCGCGGCCCAGCGCCACGTGGTGCGCCTCCACGATCTCGTCGGCCCCGAACGTCGAGCACCCGAAGGCCCGGATCTTCCCGTCCCGCACCAGATCCGTCAGTACGGACAGCGTCTCCTCGATGTCCGTGTCGTAGTCGGGCCGGTGCACCTGGTACACGTCGATCCAGTCGGTCCCCAGCCGCCGCAGGCTGTCCTCGACGGCCCGCAGGATGTAGCGCCGCGAGTTGCCGCTGCGGTTGCGACCGCCCTCGCCCAGCGGGAAGTGCACCTTCGTGGCCAGCACGACGTCGTCACGACGGCCCGCGAGAGCCTTGCCGACGATCTCCTCGGAATCCCCGGAGGAGTACATGTCGGCGGTGTCCACGAAGTTGATGCCCGCGTCGAGTGCGCGGTGGATGATCCGCACGCCCTCGTCGTGGTCGTTGTTGGCGACCGAGCCGAACATCATGGCACCGAGGCAGTGGTGGCTGACCTCGATGCCGGTTCCCCCAAGTACGCGATAACGCATCGTCATGACGAGAAACCTAGGAACTAGAGCCGTCTCTAGGTCAAGAGCCGGTTCGCCCGCATATTGTCGACGCATGGAGTTGAGCATCGGGCAGGTCGCCGAACGCACCGGGCTGAGCGTGCACGCGCTGCGGTTCTACGAGAAGGAGGGCATCCTCGCCAACGAGGTCCACAGAGGACCGGGCGGCCGCCGCGTCTACACGCAGAACGACGTCGACTGGCTGAAGATGTGCATCATGCTGCGAATGTCCGGTATGCCGGTGCCGGAGATCCGCCGCTACACCGAGCTGGTCCGGCAGGGCGACGGCAACGAGCAGCAGCGGCTCGCGATCCTCAAGGAGCACCAGGAACGCGTCGCGCAGCAGATGGTCCAGCTGCAGGAGTGCATGGACCTCATCACCTACAAGGTGGGCATCTACCAGGATTACGTTAATTCGATCGCCCCGAAGCAGCTGGCCCAATAGCCTCTGGCACATGCCTGTCGTGCTCTCGCTGAACGTCGCCGCCAAGACCGCGGCCGTCGGCTACACCCGCACCGGCTTCACCGGCATCGACAAGCGCCCGGTCGACGGCCCGCTCGAGGTCCACGCGCCGGGCCCGAAAGGCGACGCGGGCAGCGGTGTGACGGGCGACGCGATCGGTGACCCGACCGTCCACGGCGGCGACTACCAGGCCGTTTACGGCTATGCCAGGGAAGACCTCGACTGGTGGCAGTCCGAGCTGGGCGTCGACCTCCACAACGGTCAGTTCGGCGAGAACCTGACGACGCAGGGCATCGACCAGACGAACGCGCGCATCGGCGAGCGCTGGCGGATCGGCACGGCGACCCTGGAGGTCGCCGCGGCGCGCATTCCGTGCCGGACGTTCGCGGGGTTCCTCGGGCAGCAAGGCTGGGTGAAGAGGTTCACCCAGGTCGCGCGGCCCGGCGCCTACTTCCGGGTGCTGGAGCCCGGTCTGATCGCACCGGGTGACGAGATCACCGTGCTGCACCGGCCGGACCACGACATCACGGTCGAGCTGTTCTTCCGCTCCCTCACCACCGAGGCGGACCTCCTCCCCCGCCTGCTGGAGGCGGGGGACTCGGTACCGCCCGAGGTGGTCGAGCTGGTGCACAAGCGCTCGGTCATCGAGCTGGATTCCTGACGGGTCCGATTCCTGGCCGCCGATTCCTAGTTGGCTGGAAACTTCCGCACCCAGCGCTTTTGCCATGGCGTTTCGACAGCGCGCTTGTGGTAATTGGCGCGCGTCCACGCGACGGCTTCGTCGGCGGGCACTCCCGCGAGCACCGCGAGGCACGAGATGACCGTCCCGGTGCGGCCGACACCGCCACTGCACGCCACCTCGACGCGTTCGCCTGAGAGCGTTCGCGCGTGCAGCGCCCGGATGATCCTGATCGCGGACTCATGGTCGCGTGGCAGGCGGAAATCCGGCCACTCGATCCAGTCGTGCGGCCACGGCACGTCGACAGGTCGCGGCTGCAGGTACACCCCGTAGTCGGGCGCGGGCTCCACGATCGTGCCGTGCCGCAGGCCACGGCCTGTCACGACGGCTCCGTCAGGTAGCTCAATGGTCTTCACGAGATATGTCCCCCAAGTAGGCGCGTTGCGCGCATTGTGTGAAATTCTGTCATGTCCACTTCGCCGAATTCCGCCATTCGTACTACGCTCGCCATTCTGTTCGCCGGGGTGGTCGAAGGTGGTGGCGGGTGCGACGAGGCACCAGGGATGACGGGCGGTTCACCGGTCTCACGGTCCTTGCCGCGACAACCGGGTTCGTGCTCTTCCTGCCCCCGCTGCTCACCGTCGCCAACGACGGCGGCACCATCGCGGGCGTGCCGACGGTCGCGGCCTATCTCTTCGGCGCGTGGCTCGGCGTGATCGCGCTCGTCGCGCTACTCGTCCGCCGGTCAGGTTGATCTTACGTGCTTCAGACCTGGTTCCTCGTCGCGGTGTCCGTCGCCTACCTCGGCGTCCTGTTCGCGATCGCGTTCTACGGCGACCGCCGCGCCGACGAAGGCCGCAGCATCATCGGCCGCGGCACGATCTACGCGCTCTCACTGGCCGTCTACGCGACGTCGTGGACGTACTACGGCAGCGTCGGCCGTGCCGCGTCGACCGGCGTCGGCTTCCTCTCGATCTACCTCGGCCCGACGATCATGCTCGCGCTCGGCTGGCTGGTGTTGCGGCGGATCATCCGCATCAGCCGCCGCCACCGCATCACCTCGCTCGCCGACTTCGTGTCCGCCCGCTACGGCAAGAGCGTGCGGCTGGGCAGCCTGGTCGCGGCGATCGCCGTCGTCGGCGTCGTGCCCTACATCGCCTTGCAGCTCAAGGCGGTCTCCAACACGTTCGAGATCATCCGCCGTGCTCCGGCCGTGACACCCTCGTCCGCGCTCGGCCAGGTGCCGCTGCTGGAGGACACCGCGCTGTACGTGGCGTTGCTGCTGGCGGGATTCACGATCCTGTTCGGCACCAGGCATCTCGACGCGACCGAGCGCCACGAGGGCATGGTCACCGCGATCGCGTTCGAGTCGGTCGTGAAGCTGGTGGCGTTCGTCGCCGCCGGCATCACCGTGACCTGGGGCCTGTACAGCGGTTTCGGTGATCTGTTCAGCCAAGCCGAGCAAGCCGGGCACACCGAGCTGTTCACGCTCGGCGACACGACCGGCACGTGGGTGTGGCTGAACGTGTTGTCGCTCTTCGCGATCGTGCTGCTGCCGCGCCAGTGGCAGGTCGGCGTCGTCGAGAACGTCGACGAACGGCACGTCAAGCAGGCCATGTGGATGACTCCGCTCTACATGCTGCTGATCAGCCTGTTCGTGCTGCCGATCGCGGCGGCCGGTCTGCTGCAGTTCGGCGCGGGCGGCGACGCCGACACGTTCGTGCTGACCGTGCCGATGGCCGCGGGCATGGACGCGTTGGCGCTGCTGGTCTTCGTCGGCGGACTCAGCGCCGCCACCGGCATGATCATCGTCGAGACCGTCGCGCTCTCGACGATGGTGTCGAACTCGATCGTGGTGCCGTTCCTGCTGCGCCGCTCCTACAAGGGCCGTCTCGCGCGGTTGATCCTGGTCACCCGGCGGCTGTCGATCGTGGGGATCATGCTGCTGGGCTACGCCTACTTCCGGCTCGCGGGCGAGAGCGCCGCCCTGGTGTCGATGGGACTCGTGTCGTTCGCGGCCGTGGCGCAGTTCGCGCCCGCGATCATCGGCGGCCTGTTCTGGAAGGGCGGCACCCGCGACGGCGTCATGGCAGGCCTCGTCAGCGGGTTCGCCGTGTGGACGTACACGTTGCTGCTGCCCAACTTCGCCGCCACCGGCTGGGTCCCGCGCGGCTTCCTCGACGAGGGACCGTTCGGTATCGCGGCGCTGCGCCCCGAACACCTGCTCGGCATCACCGGCATGGACAACATCAGCCACGGCATGTTCTGGTCGATGCTGCTCAACGTCGGCTGCTACGTCGTGGTCTCGCTCGTCAGCCGCCCCCAGGCCCGCGAACAGGCACAGGCCGTCCTGTTCGTCGACGCTCTCGCCGACCCCACACGCCCCCGTCTGTGGCGCAGCCGGGTGTCCGTGCAGTCGCTGCACGACGTCCTCGTCCGCTCACTCGGCCACCGCGCCGCCGAGAAGGCGCTCGCGGAGGTGGACATCGAGTCCACAAAGGACGCGTCACCGGACCTGGTGCACCACGTGGAAACCGTCCTCGCCGGCGCGGTCGGCGCCGCGTCCGCGCGCATGATGCTCACCACCGTCGCCGGCGAGGAACAGCTCGGCGTCGAGGAGGTGATGGAGATGCTCGACGAGGCCTCCCAGGTGGCAGCGCTCGAAGAACGGCACCGCCTGGCCCGCGAGCTGCACGACTCCGTCTCCCAGGCGTTGTTCTCGATGACCCTGCACACCCGCGCCGTCGAACTCGCGCTGCAGAAACAGGGCGGCGACCCCGACGGCCCGGTCGCACGCGGCATCACCGAACTGCGCAGCCTCACCCAGGACGCACTGGCCGAGATGCGCGCCTCCCTGTTCCAGCTACGCCCCGACGCCCTGCGCGAGGACGGCCTGGCCGAGGCCATCCGCAAACAGTCGGCCGCGATCGCCTCCCGCGAAGGCGTGATCATCGCCGTCGAAGCGCCCGGCTACCGGCTGCCCCTGGACGACCGCGCGGAGGAGGAAATGTTCCGCGTCGTCCAGGAAGCCGTGCACAACGCGATCAAACACGCGGGTCCCGAACGCATCGAGATCCGGCTCGACGAGGACGACGACGGAGTGATCATCGAGGTGTCCGATGACGGCACAGGGTTCGACCCCGCTACGGTCTCCTCGAGCGGCATGGGCCTGGTGAGCATGCGGGAACGGATGAACCGACTCGGTGGCGGCCTCGTCATCGACAGCAGTCCTGCGGGTTCCACCACGGTCAGGGCGGTGCTGCCCTCCGGTACGGCGCAGGCAGGAGAGCGGCGATGACCCCGCTGACGACCCCGATCCGGGTGTTCCTCGTCGACGACCACGCGGTGGTGCGGCGCGGCATGCGGGCGTTCTTCGAGATGCTGGACGACATCGAGGTCGTCGGCGAGGCAGGCGACGGCCAGGCCGCCCTCGACGAACTAGCCGTCCGCGCCGCCTCGGACGATCTGCCCGACGTCGTGCTGATGGACCTGCTGATGCCCCGGCTCGACGGCATCGGCGCCACCAAGGCGATCAAACAGCTCTACCCCGCGGTCGAGGTCGTGGCCCTGACGTCGTTCTCCGAGGCCGAACGCGTGCACGTCGCGTTGGAAGCCGGAGCGGCGGGCTATCTGCTCAAGGATGCCGAGGCCGACCAGGTCGGGGCCGCGGTGCGGGCAGCGATGCGGGGGCAGGTGCATCTCGATCCCGCGGTGGCCCGGACGTTGACGCGGTCGTTGGTGGCGCCGCAGCGGACTGCCACGGCGTTGACGCCTCGGGAGCGCGAGATTCTGGTGTTGGTGGCGCATGGGAAGTCGAACCGGGACATCGCCGAGGTGTTGGTGATCTCGGAGCGGACCGCGCGGACGCACGTGTCGAACGTGCTGAACAAGCTGGGGTTGGCGTCGCGGACCCAGGCGGCGTTGTGGGCGGTCCGTGAAGGCCTGGTCACCGGGCCCTAGGCGATCTCCGCCTCACCTGCGGCCAAGGTGCCTTGGTGAAAGTAGATGCGCCAGCCCTTCTCTGTCAGACGCCACAGGGAGCTCCGCCATGCCCGGCGCCCCTGATGATCCGAGAAGTACGTCAGGTGAACGATCCCCGGAGCCAGGACGGTCCCTGACATCTCGCTGACCTTGACCGGCGACTCCGACGACACCGTTCCCGCACTCGTCACCGTGAGGATCGACTCCGCGTCCCACCGACGACCCGACGCCCCGATCTCGGTGAACTCCGGATCCAGCAGCTCCGAGACGAGGGCCGGAGAAGCGCGCACCTCGGCATCGAGAAGCCGCAGCTCCCCATCAGTGGCCGCGTGCACCGCCCGCTCGTTATCGTTCGTCATGCACCGATCCTAGGAACACCCGATGCCCTGGGGCGGCGAATATCGTGCTGCTCCTCATCTACGCGAACAGCAGCACGATGAGCGGCGGGATGCCTTCGGAGGCGACGCCGCCCCACGCCTGGTTGCGCGGCCGGCTCATCGACAGCTGGTCGGCCACCGCCAGCACGACGGCGGACAGGACCATGAACCACGCCGTGTAGATCAGCAACGTCTGCCCGACCAACTCGTGTCCGGTGTGCAGCGCGATCAGACCGGCGATGACGCCGCACGCGAGCCAGAGGTTGTAGAAGCCGACGCCGAACGCCCACAGGCGGATGGCGGGCACGTCCGAGGCGGGCTGACGGAAGACCGAGTAGTGGACGCGGTGGATGAGGAAGGCCTCCCAGACCCACACGACGAGGTGGACGAGGGCGGCGACGGCGGCGGCGATCTGGGCCACGAGGCTCATTGGGTCACTCCATGGCGTTCCAACGCGGGCAGGCCGTGGGCGGAGAGGTCGCGGAAGAAGGCGCTCATGACGTCGCCGACGGCGAAGGCCAGGAACTGGGTGGAGGGGGTGTGGACGGTGAAGGTGTGGGGTGCGTTGGATGGGATGACGATGGCGTCGCCTGGGGTCAGGTCGTGCAGTTCGCCGTCGAGGAGGACGGCCATGCGTCCGTGCAGGACGTAGTAGGCCTTGGGCCACGGGGTGCGGTGGGGCGGGGCGGGGTCGCCTCGGGGCGCGTCGATCTCGAAAAGTTCGAAGGCGCCGGAGGTGTGCGCGCCGGAGATACGGACGGTGACTCGGGCGTCGGGTGCGGTGAGTTCTTCGCCCTCGCCTGCTGAGCTCATCAAAGTCATGGACCGAAGCGTCGGCGGCAAGAACACAGGGAGGTATCCCGGAAAACTGGGATGCCCGGACAACCCGGTCCGAGCGCATACTGCGAACCATGTGGGAGGGCCGGGCCCAGGGTGTGCGGCGCGACGTGACGGCACTGGCGGGCGCGGGGTTGGACGTCGCGGAGCTGCATGCGGCGGCCATCGCGCTGGTGGACCGGGTGGTGCCGTGCGAGCTCACGTGCTGGGCGTCGATGGACCCGGATTCTGGTGCGATCAGCTCGATGACCAGCGGGGCGAACCGGATCCCGCAGCAGTACGAGCCGTTGCTCGCGAGCTGTGAGTACACGCCGGGCGAGTCGCACACGTTCGCGGGGCTGGCGGCGCGTGGGGACACCGTGGCCAGGCTTGAGGACAGGAGGTCGACGCGACTCAACGAGGTGTGGCGGCCGCTGGGGCTCGATCGTGAGCTGAGGGCGTTGTTCTGGGCCGATGACACCTGCTGGGGTGCGGCGGGCATGGTGCGCACGAGCGAGTTCAGTGAGCGCGAGGTGGAGTTCATGGCCTCGGTGGCGCCGGCGTTGGGGGCGGCCACCCGCATAGCAGCCCGAACCGCGAAACGCAGAAGAGGAACACCGGCCATCGTCGTGGTCGCGCAGGACGGGGCACCGCGAGCTGCGACCGCGGAGACCGAGTACTGGCGGGAGGAGCTGGAGGAGGTCGCGAAGGGGCGGTTCGCGGTGATGCTGCGGGCGGCCGCGGCGGGGGCGCGCGGAGGGATCTTCAAGGCGCGGGTGCGGGATGCACACGGCGGCTGGATCCTGCTGGAGGCGAGCGAGCTGGTGAACGACCGCGAGTTCGAGGCCGCGGTGACGATCAGCAGGGCGACCGGGTCCGAGCTCAGTGGTCTGCTGCTCAAGGCGCACGGGGTGACGCCGCGCGAGCTGGACATCTGCCACGAGGTCCTGGCGGGACAGTCCACGGCGGAGATCGCGGCCACGCTGCGTATCTCGCCGTACACGGTGCAGGACCATCTCAAATCGGTGTTCGCGAAGTTCGACGTACGCAGCCGGGCGGAGCTGGTCGCAAAACTGTCATGAGTGGATGGCCAACTGATTCAGTACCGCAGAGGGATCGTTTCGGGAGGCTTGCTCTGCCAGCATGAGCGCCATGTACTCCGACCGCGCGCTCGTGATAGGCGCCGGCTTCGCAGGATTGCTGGCGGCAAGGGTGCTGTCCGAGTCGTACGGTGATGTGGTCCTCGTGGAACGCGACCAGATCACCGCGGACACGGAGTACCGCGCGGGCGTCCCACAGGCCCACCACCCGCACGCGCTGCTGGCACGCGGGGCCGATGTGCTGGAAGCGCTGTTCCCGAAGCTCGGCGCCGAGCTCGCCGCGGCAGGCGCGGTCCAGGCGGATCTCGGCAGCGACTTCATGAGCCGGGCGCCGGCCGGGTGGGCGCCGCGTGAGCCCATCGGCCTGAGCGTCCACTCGATGACGCGGGTGACGATCGAGCGGATCATCCGGCGCAGGGTGCTCAAGCTGCCGAACGTGTCCCTTGTGGACGGTGTGACGGTCGACGGACTGCTGCACGACCGCGGCACGGTCACCGGCGTCCAAGGCAGGCGCGCGGGGCAACCGTTCACCGACTACGCGGACCTCGTGGTCGACGCGTCGGGCCGCAACAGCAAGCTGGTGTCGTGGCTCGCGGAGTTCGGCGTGCACTGCCCGGCGCCGATGATCGTGAACGGCCACCTCGCCTACACCTCACGGCTCTACCACGTGAACCACGACCTGAAGCTGGACTGGAAGACCGCCTACGAGATCACCCACGCGCCCGAGACGAAACGCGGCGGCGCGGTGTCCTCAGTGGACGGCGACCAGTGGTTCGTGACGCTGTTCGGCGCGGGCGGCGACGTCGCACCGACGGACGAGGACGGATTCCTCGCCTACGCGACCAGCCTCGCGTGCCCGGACATCGCGGAGATCATCAAGACCGCGACCCCGGCCTCGCATATCTACCGGGTCGGCAATCTGCGCAGCCGCTGGAACAGGTTCCACAAGGTGCCGAACTGGCCGAAGGGCCTGCTCGCGCTCGGCGACTCGGTGGTGTCGCTCAACCCCGTCTACGGGCACGGCCTGACCCTCGCCGCGCTCGACTGTGCGGCCCTGCGCGGCCTGCTCACCGAGCACGACCTGGCACAGGACCCGCTGGTCTTCCAGAAAGCCGTGGCGAAGTCAGCGCAGATCCCATGGCTCTCCGCGGCGACGACAGACCTGGGCTGGAGCACCAAGAAACTGCCGCTCAGCACCCGGTTCGCGCAGTGGTACGCCCGCCGCCTGTTCGAGGTCATCCCAGGCAACCCGCAGGTCTACCGGTCGTTCATCCGGGTCTCGCAGATGGTCGACCATCCGGCGGCCCTTTTCGGGCCAAGAGTCTTGTGGAAGGTCCTCAGCGGCTCGCGCCCTCAGGCCAAAGAACAGTGACCGGCACACCCCGCGACCGCGCGTAGGCGACCACGTCCGCGGTGCCGCCGTGCCCACGGCCAGGCTGGCCGTCCCACACGGCCAGCAGCGAGTCCGACTCGTCGACCATCCGCTTGCCCGCCTCCATGTACGCCTCCGGATCGGGCGTCACGAACGGCAGCTGCACGACCTTGCCCGCCCGCGCGAGCAACCTGTCGTAGACGGGCCGGTACTCCTCCGGCAACGAGTCGCGGTACTCGGCGGCGGGCAGCACGGCGACCAGTGCGCCGCCCACGTCCAGCACCGCCTGCGCGAACACGGCGTCCGCACCGTCCGCGAGGCACGACACCCCCACCAGGTCACCGTTCTCGGCGACGGCGGCCCGGATCATCCGGTCCACCTCGGCCTCCAGCACATCAGAGAGGCCACGATGTCCGGTGATGGCGAGCTGCGTCATTTGTGCAGAATAAGCCGCTAGAGCGGAATCATGCCGCCGGATCGGCGTTCCCGTGCCGCCGCCAGCACCTCGACGATTCGCCTCCGGGTGGAATCAGGCGGGATCACCTCGTCGACGATCCCGAGCTCCAACGCGCGAGCGACGCCACCCGCGGCCAGTTCCTGCTCCTCGACCAGGGTCCGGCGCAACGCCTCCCGCGACTCGATCGGCTCGCCGGCCAACCGCCTGCGGTGCAGGATCTCCACCGCCGAGGACGCGCTCATCACGGCCACCTCGGCATCAGGCCAGGCGAACACGGCGGTGGCGCCCAGCGAACGCGAGTTCATCACGACATAGCCACCGCCGTAGATCTTGCGCGGCACGACGGTCACCCGCGGCACTGACGCGGAAGCGAAGGCGTGCAACAACTTCGCACTGCGCCGAGCCGCGTCCACCACATCCGCGACGACGACCAGCGGCACGCACAACGCGTCGCACGTCCGCACGAACCGGGCGGCTTTCGCGGCGGCGGGACCGTCGAGGTGACCGTTGTTGGCCACGACCCCGACCGTGTGGCCACCCATCCGCCCCAGCGCGATGACCACGTTGGGAGCGCACCGCGCCTGCAGCTCGACAGCACACGAGTCGAACATCGCGAGCGCCAACTCCCGCGCGCCGGAAGGCAGAAGTCCGTCCGGCACGGCCGAGTAGCGGCCCCGGTCCCCCAGCAACGACGTCACGAGCCGCGCCTGGTCGACCGCCAGCATGTCCGACGTGCACACCACGTCCGCCTCGGACCCGCCCGGCCCGGCGATCACGACGTCCGACAGCGCGGGCCCGTACCCGCCGTCCGCGCAGGAAGGTCCCAGCACCACACAGATCTGCGGCACGCGGCCCGACGCCCGCACCATCGCGGCGAACACGTGGCCGACACCGTCCAGCGCGTCCACACCCTCGGCGAGCCGCACACCGGCGGAGTGCCACAGCCCCAGCACGGGAACGCCCTCACGTGCCGCCGCGTCCACCGCCCACACGATCCGCGCACACCCGTCCGCACCCAGCGAACCGCCGGTGGAAGTCGCGTAGGCGATCACCGCGCGACCGAACACGAAACCCCTGGCGATCACCACGCCGGAGTGGTCCTCTTCGGACAGTAGTCTCAGGGTTCCGCTGTCGCACAACGCTCCCAGCCGAACGGTCGGGTCGCGCAGAGCTGGATCAGCCACAGCCATCTCACGCCGCCAGGCAGAGGTCTGACGTCGCGAGGTGGGAACGCAACGAGCGCAACGCGGAGTGCACGCGGGACTTCACCGTGCCGACGGGGATGCCGAGCACCGCGGAGACCTCGTCAGGGCTGCGGCCGTGCAGGTACATGTGCACGACGACCTCGCGGCGGTTCGGCGTCAGCTTCGCCATCGCGTCGGCCAGCGTGATCGAGTCGACGACGCGGGAGATTTCGCAGCGAGCGCTGGGAATGTGCGCCAGCGCGGCGTCCCCGGCCTCCTGCGGGCGGCGGTTGCGGTGCCTGACGCGGTCGACGACGAGGTTGCGTGCGACGGTCACGAGCCACGGCCGCGCGGCCTCAGGACGGTCCGCGAGTCTTGGTGTGCGCCAGGCGCGCAGGAACGTCTCCTGGAGGATGTCCTCGGCGAGGTACGCGTCGCCGTTCGTCAGCGTGCGCACGTACTTGTGCACCGAACGACCGTGCATGCGGTAGATCTCCGCGAGAACTCGACTGTCCAGAGTCCCTGTGCTTGTCCCCGCAGTGCTTGTCCCCGCAGTGCTTGTCCCGATTGGGGCGGTCCCGGTGGTAATGCTCACGATGGTCACGTCGCTCGCCTCCAAGATCCGGGTAGGGGGTGGTAGCTAGAACTGTGCTCCGAGCCACACCAGGGCGAATCGGTCTGCCGACCCAACCTGCCCGCGTAGTTGCGGAACCCCTGACCGGGACCGAAGTCCAGCGGCGACTACGTCATCTGTCCTGGTCCGCGTCTTTGCCCAGGTGCGCTGCCAGCAACGCGCTGACGAGAAGGTCCGAGAAGCCGTCCTTCGCGAGGAACGTGAACGCGCCCGCGGCGATCGCACTGTCGGCGCAGGCGTTGTTGAGGCTCATGGCCACCACGGGGATGCCGTGCTGCTTGGCGAAGACCTTCAACAGGGACAGGCCTTCGCGCTCGGTCGGCATCAGAATGTCAACGATGGCAACGCATGGAGTGGTCTCCTCGGCGATCCGCACCGCGGCCGCACTGCTGCCCGCCTCGCCGACGACCTCGAACTCCGGGTGCGCCACGAGAAAAGTGCGCATCGCGCTGCGCACGCGCGCGTCGTCATCCACGATCAAGACGCGGATCGGGAGCACGCGGTTGGGCGCTCGCCCGTCGGTCACCATCAACGGGCCTCCTACAAAACCGCCTACAGAGTCGCCGCACAGAATCGCCCACAGTCGCCCACCCGCGGCACCACCGAGAAGTAGACGCCTCGGTGGTGCCGCGGGTGGAGCGGCGAATGACGGCTCTCAGTCGCGACGTTTGTCGCGGTTCTGTTCGGCGATGGCCAGGTAGTGAGTGTTCGTCATGACGCCGAGGATGTTGCCGAACGGGTCGATCACCGACGCGGTCACGAAACCCTCGCCGCGAAAACGCGCTTC
This sequence comes from uncultured Actinomycetota bacterium, assembly GCA_963766275.1. Taxonomy (GTDB): domain Bacteria; phylum Actinomycetota; class Actinomycetes; order Mycobacteriales; family Pseudonocardiaceae; genus Lentzea. Next base: position 66,524 of record CAVYAD010000018.1, on the reverse strand, counting down.
GTCATGGGTCTTGGCGCCGAGTTCGGCGAGCCGCGCGAGCGTCGCGTCGAGGTCGTCGACGGCCCAGTAGAGGATCTCTCCGGCCGGGGAAGCCGACGGGGTGACCTCGAAACTCCGGTGCACGAGCCCGAGTTCGGCCTGGTAGTCGCCGATGCGGAACTCGACGTACGCGAGCAGCCCGTCCGGCGTGCTCCGCTCGAAGTACGCGTCGACCCCGAGGAACTCGGCGTACCAGGCACGGGCCTCGGCCAGGTCGTCGGCGTAGTAGGACACGGTCGACATGCCTCGCAACATCGCGGTTCTCCCTCAGAAGTTTTTCGGGGTGTTGTGTTCCAGCTTCGGCCGTAAAGTGCTCATCTTGTGAGCACTTTTAACGAGAACCTGGATTCATGCGAGCAGACCGTCTAGTCGCCACCCTCCTGCTGATGCAGGCCCGTGGCCGCGTGACCGCCACCGAACTGGCCTCTGAGCTGGAGGTTTCCGTTGCGACGGCGCGTCGCGACCTGGAGGCGCTGTCCGCGGCGGGCGTCCCCGTGTACCCCCAACCGGGCCGAGGCGGCGGCTGGTCGCTGGTCGGCGGCGCCCGCACCGACCTGAGCGGGCTCACATCGGCGGAGGCCCAGGCGTTGTTCCTGGTCGCCGGACCGGCCACGTCGGTCGCACCGCAGGTCAAGTCGGCGCTACGGAAGCTGGTGCGGGCGCTGCCGGGAACGTTCCGGGCGGACGCCGAGGCCGCCGCGGAGGCGGTCGTGATCGACACCGCCGGCTGGGGTGAGGACACGCAAGAACGGCCGGTGCTCGTGGAGCTACTGCAGGAAGCGGTGGTCCGCCGAACCAAAGTCCGGCTGACCTATCAGCGACGAGGCACAGCTCCGAACACACGCGTGGTCGATCCGTGGGGGCTCGTCGACAAGGACGGCATCTGGTACTTCCTCGCAGGCACCGCGGACGGCCAGCGCACGTTCCGCATCGACCGGATCCAGGGTGCCGTCCTGACCGGCACCCCATCGGCCCGGCCCGAGAACTTCGAGCTTGCCTCGGCGTGGGACTCGGTCGTGACGAAGGTGGAGCAGCGGCGTTCGCTGACCACGGCGGTGATCCTGGTGCCCGCACGGTTCCTGGACGTCTTCCAGCACCAGCACGGACGCCACTGCACGGTGCTCGAGCAGGCCGGTGACCAGGTGCGGGTCGAGCTGACCGCACCCCGCCCGCTCGACATCGCCCGCAACGTCGCCGGATGGGGCGCCATGATCACCGTCGAGTCGCCGCCGGAAGTGCGGGAACACCTGGCAGAGATCGGAGCGGAGCTGGTCACCCGATACCCGCGTGCTGCTCCAGCCGCGCCAGCCGAGTCATGATCATCTCCAGGATCCTGGCGGCGTCCGGAGCGGCCTGCTGCTGCTTCTTGGCGTGCACGATGCCCGCCAGCGCCGTCTGTACGGCGCGGCGAGCGGACTTGATGTCCGTCCCCAGCCCGCGCAGCACCTCCCCCGCCCTGCCGTCCGGCTCCGCGATGAGGCCGAGAAGCAGGTGTTCGCAGCCCACGTAGTTGTGCCCGAGCGCGACCGCCTCGACGACGGCGAGCTCCAGCGCGTTCGCCGCGTCCGAGGCGAACCCCGAGCCGGGAGCGACGTCGAACGTGAGCTTCGCGGGCAGCACCCGAGGCTCGATGTCGATCGCGTGCAGCACGTCCAGCGCCAGGTTCGCCCCCTCGGTCACGATGCCGTCCAGCAGGTGCGCGGTCGTGATCTTCGAGCCGGTCGCGGCCTGCGCGGCGAGGCGGATGACGTTGCGAGCGCGTTCGGTGAACTGCTGCCCTCCGCCCGCCAGGTCCTCGACGGTCACCGACCGGATCGCCGTGATGCGTTTGACCGACCCCTCCAGCGCGCGCTGACAGATCGCCGAGACGGGGATGTTGAGCTCCTTGACCGTGTCGGCCAGTTCATCCGGCAGGTATACGTTGATTTTCGGCATAACCCCATCTATACCCCCATGCGGGGTTATGGTCAACCGACCTGTCACACTTGCGGGTGATCAAGGGGACAGGGAGAGCGCGGGCGTGGAGGAGAACAAACGGCTCATCGGTGGTCGTTACCGGTTGAGGCAGAAGGTCGGCCAGGGCGCGATGGGCGTCGTTTGGCAGGCGTACGACGAAAACCTGCATCGCGTGGTGGCAGCGAAGGAGCTGCTCGCACTGGACGGTCTCGACGACGCCAAAGTCGACCGTGCCAAAGCCAGAGCCATGCGCGAGGCCAGACTGGCCGCGCGACTCGAACACCCGAACGCCATCCGCGTGTACGACGCCGTCGAACACGAAGGCCAGCCGTGGCTGATCATGGAGTACCTCCCGTCCCGCAGCCTCGCCGTCGTGCTCACCGACCAGGGCACCCTGCCGCCGCGCGAGGTCGCCAGGATCGGCTGCTACACCGCCGCCGCGCTCGCCGCCGCGCACCGCAACGGCATCCAGCACCGTGACGTGAAGCCGGGCAACGTGCTGATCGGCGACCAGGAAGTCAAGATCACCGACTTCGGCATCTCCCGCGCCACCGGCGACGACGGCACGGCCACCGCCACCGGCACCGTCGGCACGCCCGCCTTCTTCTCCCCCGAGGTGGCCCGCGGTGAGGAGGCCGGCTTCCCCTCCGACGTCTTCTCGTTGGGCGCCACCCTCTACAACGCCGTCGAGGGCGGCCCGCCCTTCGGCACCGCCGACAACCACATCGTCATGCTCCACCGCGTCGCGAGCGGCTCGATCATGCCGCCCGCCAACGCGGGCCCCCTCCTCTCCCCGGTCCTGTTCCGCCTGCTCTCGAACGACCCTGACCGCCGCCCCACCATGGACGAGGCGGTTCACCTGCTGGCCGCCGTGGTGAACGAGTCGCCGCTGGTCGCCGAGGCGACCGCGGTGATCCCGGCGACGGTGGAGCTGCCGGTCGAGGCGCTGCCCGAGGAGGAGGCGAAGGCCAAGAAGGCCGCGGAGACGACCGCCGCGGCCGGGGTTGCGGCGGCCGGACTGGTCGCGGCGGCGGCGCAGACCGAGGCCGCCGGGTTGACCGCGCCGAGCAAGGCCGAGCCGGAACCCGAACCTGAGCCGGAACCTGCTCCCGAGCCTGCACCTGAGCCCGAACCCGTGGCAGTGGTCCAAGCTCCCGCTCCCGCCGAAGAACCCGTTGCGGAGCAGAAGCCGGAACCCGCGCCGCCGCCTCCCCCTGCCTACGTTCCCCCGGCCGAACCCGAGGAACGCCGCAAGAACCCACTCGCCCTCATCGCGATCATCATCCTGGTGATCGCCGTGGGCGTCGGCTCGTACCTGCTGTGGCCCAAGGGCGGCGGCAACACGCCGTCGAACAACAACGCAGGCACGGGCAGCACGAACCCGCCCGCGAACCAGTCGCAGACCCAGTCACAGTCCCCGACGGCGACCCCGTCACAGCCGCAGAGCAACCCGCAGACGAACCCGCCGAGCGACACCACGCCGAGCAACACCTCGCAGAACCAGACCCCGCCGAACCAGACCGGGCAACCTCCGGCTGCGCCGCAGTCGGCACAGCAGGCGCTGACGGCCTACTACGCGTTGATCCCTGGCGACCTGCAGACCGGCTTCGCCACGCTGACCGACAACTTCAAGGCGGTACGGGGACAGACTTTCCCGAAGTACCAGACGTGGTGGAGCCAGTACAGCGGCGTGCAGCTGTCCGACTTCGCGCCGCAGGGCGACAACGTCGTGTCGGTGACGGTCACCTACATGAAGGGTGGCAGCGTCTCCTCCACTGAGCGGCACACGTACACGCTGGTGCAGCAGAACGGTAAGTGGATGATCGATAGTCAGTCAGCCATGACCCGACGCGCACTCGTCACCGGAGCATCACGCGGCATCGGCGCCGCCATCGCATACGCACTCGCGACCAGCGGCCACCAGGTCGCCGTCCACTTCCGCAACGACGCGGCCAAGGCGAAGGAAGTAGCCGCCGGCCTTCCCGGCGACGGCCACGTCACCGTCCAGGGCGACCTCGGCGCGAACCAGGCCGAGCAGATCGTCGAACGAGACGGTCGAGAAGCTCGGCGGCCTCGACGTCCTGGTCAACAACGCGGGCATCTACTTCCTCCACCCCATCGCCACGACCAGCTTCGAGGAGTGGCAGCAGGCCTGGCGAAGCACCATCGAGCTCAACCTCCTACGGCCCCGCCGACCTGACCTGGCACGCGGTCAGGCACATGACCAGCGGCGCCAGGATCATCAACATCGGCTCGCGGGGCGCCTACCGCGGTGAGCCGGACGCCCCCGCGTACGGCGCGGCGAAGGCCGGACTGCACGCGATGACCCAGTCGCTGGCGCAGTCCCTTGCACCGCAGGGCATCGCGGTGGCGGGTGTGGCTCCGGGCTTCGTCCGCACGGACATGGTCACCGATCTCCTCGCCGGCGAGGCGGGTGTGGCGATCCGCGCCCAGAGCGGGTTCGGCCGGGTCGCGGAACCCGAAGAGGTCGCGTCGGCCGTCGCGTGGCTGGCCAGCGAGAAGGCCACCTGGGCCAGCGGCACGATCATCGACGTCAACGGCGCCTCGTACCTGCGTTGATTCCCAAGGCAGCGACCGGAACTGGTTCCGGTCTCTAGTTGATCTTCCCGACAACCGGTCTAGACCACTAACGTCGCGAGTGGGCGTACGACGAAGTGGAAGGCCACCCCTGCAATGCGTTCACTCCGAAATCGCCTCGGCATCGCCTGCCTAGCGCTGGCGGCTGCCGCGGCGACCATCACGTCACCGCGCCGGCCGCGCAGGCCGCGTATCCGCCCGGTTTCAAGAGCGTCGGCTACATGCCGTCGTGGGCGGGCAACGTCAGCACCATCCAGTACAGCAAGCTGACGCACATCAACTACTCGTTCGTGCTGCCGAACTCCAACGGCACGCTCCAGGGCATTCCCGACCCCGGCAAGCTCCAGCAGCTGGTGAGCCTCGGTCACCAGAACGGCGTCCGGGTCTCGCTCGCGGTCGGCGGCTGGAACGGCGGCAACGACGACAACTTCGAGATCCTGGCGGCCAACCCGAACAGCCGCACGACGTTCGTCAACGCGCTGATCGGCCTCGTCAACCAGTACAACCTCGACGGCATCGACATGGACTGGGAGTACCCGGATCCGGGCGCCGAGGGCGACAACTACACCGCGCTGATGCGGCAGCTCGGCGACCAGCTGCACAGCCGGGGCAAGCTGCTCACCGCGGCCGTCGTCTCCGAGGGCGGCACGGCGAACGGCGTGCAGCCGGCGGTGTTCGGCATCGTCGACTGGCTGAACATCATGGCCTACGACGGTGGCAGCCCGCACGCGAACTACGACTGGTCGATCAACAGCGTCAACTTCTGGAAGAACCGCGGCCTCCCGGCCAGCAAGGCGGTTCTGGGCGTGCCGTTCTACAGCCGTCCGACCTACATCTCCTACGCGGACCTCGTCGGCAGGACCCGGCCAACGCCAACCGCGACTGCTACAACGGCAACTGCTACAACGGCCTGCCGACGATCCGCCGCAAGACACGTGGGCGCTGTCCAACGCCGGCGGCATCATGAACTGGGAGCTGTCCCAGGACACGACCGGTGCCACCAGCCTGCTCAACGCCATCTGGGAGACCGCTTACGGCGGTAACCCGAACCCGCCCGGTGGCTCGATCACCGGCTTCGGCGGCAAGTGCGTCGACGTGGCCGGGGCGAACTCCGCCAACGGCACCGCGGTTCAGCTCTGGACCTGCAACGGCACCAACGCCCAGCAGTGGACCCGCAACGGAAGCACGTTGCGCGCCTTGGGCAAGTGCCTCGACGCGTCCGGCACCGCCAACGGCGCGGTCACCCGGCTCTGGGACTGCACCGGCGGCGCAACCAGCAGTGGACTGCCGAGGCCAACGGCCAGCTGCGCAACGCGGGTTCAGGAAGATGCCTCGACGCCACCGGCAACAGCTCCGCCGACGGCACCAGGCTTCAGCTCTGGGACTGCGCCGCCAGCGCCAACCAGCGGTGGACGCACAACAGCTGAGTCTCCTGACTTCAGGAACTTCAGCCCGATGACGCAGGCGATGATCCCGGTGAGGAACACGATCTTCCACACGGAGACGGATTCCCCACCGGTGATCATCGCCCACGTCACGGTCAGGGCGGCCCCGACGCCGACCCACACGGCGTACGCGGTCCCGACCGGAATCCGTTTCATGCCATAGGAAAGCCCGACCATGCTCACCGTCGCGGCCACGACGAACACCACGTAGAGCCCTTGGGACAACGCGGTCGCCCACACAGCTTCCAGCACGGCACTGACCAGCAACACGACCCAGTGCAGTCAGCTCACCACCTTCAGGCCCGCGACGCAGCCGATCAACGCGGCCAGCAGCACCGCTTTGGCCACCCCGAGTTTCTCCTCGCCCCGCATCACCGCGACGAGCACCGTGAGCACCGCCCCGACGCCGACCCACACCGCGTACGCCGTCCCGACGGGATCCCCTGCATCGCCCACGCCAAACCGACGACGCTCAACGTCATCGACACGGCGAACACCACCACCGGCCAGGGCCTGCGGAACCCGTTCGACGCCGCGAGCGCCGTGGCCCACACGGCCTCCAGCACCCCGGACAGCACGAGCACAACCCAGTACATTGGTACGACCGTACCAGAAACGCTCTGCGGTCTTGTGGCGATCTAGGACACATGGCCCCCAGCCTGGAGAACCTGCTGGTCGTCGGCATCGCGTCCAGTGCGTTGTTCGACCTCACATCATCCGACGCCGTGTTCTGCGCTGAAGGCGAGCAGGCCTACCGTGCTTACCAGGAAGCGCATCTCGACGATCCGTTCCTGCCGGGCGTCGCGTTTCCGTTCATCAGCAGACTCCTGCGGCTCAACGACATCGGGCCGTTGGTCGAGGTGATCGTGCTGTCCCGCAACTCCCCCGACACGGGTCTGCGGATTCTGCGTTCAGCCGCCCATCACGGGCTCACGATCACCCGCGCGATCTTCACCCAGGGGCGGGCGCCGCACGAGTTCATGCCTGCGTTGAACATGTCGCTCTTCTTGTCCGCCAACGAGGACGACGTCCGCAACGCGTCAGTGGCCGGGCTTCCGGCCGGCCAGGTGCTCAAGTCGTCCTTCCGGGACGACGATGATCCGGCGCTGCGGATCGCGTTCGACTTCGATGGCGTGCTGGCGGATGACGCGGCGGAGCGGGTCTATCAGGCGGGTGGGCTCTCCAGTTTTCAGCAGCACGAGGCGACCAACGTGGTCACGCCTTTGGATCCTGGGCCGCTTCGGGACTTTCTCGCTGGGATCAACCGGATTCAGCGGCTCGCGGAGGACCGGATCCGGGTTTCGGTGGTCACGGCACGGTCCGCGCCCGCGCACGAGCGTGCGATCAACAGCCTCAAGGCGTGGGGGCTCACGGTCAACGACGCGTTCTTCCTCGGCGGCCTTCAGAAAGCCCCGATCCTCGACGTGCTCAAGCCGCACATCTTCTTCGACGACCAACGCAGACACCTGATCCAGACCGTGCCCTGCGTCCACATCCCCTTCGGCATCACCAACGAAACGCCCTAAAAATGCGACGAAGGGCGCTCTTCGTCCACCTGAGGTGGACGAAAGCGCCCTTCGTAAAGCACTACCTAGCGGGTGAGACCGTTCTCGATCGCCTTGATGATCGCGGGCCGCAGCTCGGCGGCCTTGATGATCGCGTCCACCGCCCCGACCTCGACCGCCCGCTGCACACTGTGCACCCGGTCGAACTCGGCAGCCATCTCGTTCAGCTTCTCCGTACGAACAGCCTGACGAGTAGAAGCCAGTTCCGCGGCCAAAGCCGCACGCTCCGCACCGGAAGCCTCCGCAACCGAGGTCTCCAGCTTCTTCACCCGTGGGTCGTTGGCCGTACGACCGTCAACGTCACGAGCGAACACCACCGCCGCAGCGGGTGCGCCACCGATGACCGACGCGTACGAGCCCTCGACGGCGAGAACCGTCATGGACGGGTTCAGCGCCTTCGAGAAGACCACGAACGCGCCACCGTGGTAGCGGGAGATCACGCAGAACACGATCGGCCCGGCGAAGTTCACGATGGCCCGGCCGATCTCGGCGCCGTACTCCAGCTGCAGCTCACGCATCGACTCCGGCGAGCCGTCGAACCCGGACAGGTTCGCCAGCACCACCAGCGGACGGTTGCCCGAGGCCGCGTTGATCGCGCGGGCCGCCTTCTTCGACGACTTCGGGAACAGCGTGCCGGCGGTGTAGGTGTCCGGGCCGTCGGTGGGAGGGAAGCCCACGCGGGCGACGCCGCGGGACTCGATGCCGAGCAGTGTCACCGGGATGCCGCCGAGGTGCACGTCCTGCACGACGGCGGTGTCGGCGTCGGCCATGCCCGCCCAGCGCTCCAGGACGTCGTGGTCCTGGTCGGACAGGGCGCGCATGACGGTGCGGATGTCGAACGGCTTCTTGCGGTCCGGGTTCGACTCGATGGAGAAGATCTCGCCGACCGTCGTGAACGGGCTGTCCCCCACCACGTGCGGGTACGACGAGACGTCGCGCGACGACGGGTCCGAAGTGGACACGCGGCGCGGGCCGGGCTCGCCGGGGGCGATGTAGCTGTGCTCGTAGTGGGCCAGCAGGACATCGAAGGCGGCGCGCAGGTTCGGGGCCCAGTACTGTGCCTGGCCGTTCGGGCCCATGACGCGGTCGTAGCCGCCGATGCCGTAGTTGTCCTCGGCCGAGACGCCGCCGGAGAAGTCCAGTGCCTGCTTGCCGGTCAGCACCATGGCCGAGTCCGGGGTCATGACCAGGATGCCCTTGGTGTGCATGAGCATCGTGGCTTCGGCGTTCCAGTACGGCTGGGCGCCGACGTTGATGCCGTTGACCACGATGTTGATCTCGCCACCGGCCTGGGTGAACTCGACGATCTTCTTCAGTGCCGCCGCGACCCAGTCCATGTTCTCGACACCGGAGTTCATGGAGATCTTCGCGCCCGAGGACAGCGAGAACCACTCCAGCGGAACCGAAAGCGACGAGGCCAGGTCCAGCGCGTGGATCACGCGCGAGCACTCGGGCTCGGCCAGCGCACCGAGAGACTTCGTCGGGTCGCCCAGCAGAACGACGCGCTTCATGCCCTCGGGATAGGCCGGGGTCGGCGTGGTCACCACACCGACGACGATGCCTGCCTTGTTGCCACCGCGCGGGCGGTCGACGGGCACCAGCGTGCCGTCGACGAGGTCGTGCTCCACAAAGGACCCACCGTCGCCGGTGAGCATGTCGACCAGCTCGTACGGGTAGATCGTGCCACGCGACTGGGCGCGCAGGACGTTCTGCCGGTAGTCGTCGAGCGGCTGGATCGGCTCGCTCGGCGGCTGCACGAACGAGAACCGCACGCCGGAGCCCGCGTCGTTGGCGATCCGGACGCCGATGTCGGTGAGCTCACCGGTCTCGTTGTCCTTGCGGCGCGCCAGGAACAGGACCTCTTCCAGGTCGAGGCCGGTTGTCGTCGGCAGCACGCGGGCGCCGACGGCGTCGAGGTCCGTCGAGGACAGGTCGGTCGGCGGCCACGCGTAGAGCACCACACGGTTCGTGGCGAGACGAGTGCGACCACCGGCCTGCGCACGGGCGCGGCGGATGCCGTCGAGGCAGGTCGCCAGCACGTCCTCGGCGGCGGGCAGGGCCACGATCCGTCCCTCGTCGTCACGCAACGGCGTCAGGTCGCGGACCTGGCCGAGAGCGACGAGACGCTCGTCGGACTTGTTCGCCTTGGCCACCGCGCGGAACAGGTAGACGTCCTCGTCCACAGAGGACAGACGCGTGAGGTCGAACTCGCGCAGGCGTTCCAGCTGCATGCGTTCGGCGATGCGCGGGTGTAGCCCGCGCACCAGCCTCTCCTCCGCGAACCCGTTCGACGACGGGCGGAACGTGAAGTGGTGGTGCATCGACTCACCACGGCGGCCCGCCACGGTCGTCGTGATGCGGGTGATCGTCGGCGGCAGCTGGTGCGCGGCGAGGGCGGAGCCGAGGCCCGCGGCCATCTCGTCCTGGTCGCTCGGGCCGTCGACCCAGTTGACGTAGAGGTCCGCGACGACGGCGCTGCCGTTCGCGTGCTTCACGACGTCGCCGATCGCCTCGGACAGCGCCGGGAACTCCACCGCGGTCGACACCAGGCGGGTGTGCTCCGGCTCGTTCTCCGCGACGAAGAACGCGCCGCTCAGCCGCGGCTTCTCCAGCGCCTTCTTGGTGTAGTAGCGGCGGGCCAGCACCTCCAGCAGCGGGGTGTTGTCCGCACCGGGCTTGCCGATGCGCTGGCCGAGCAGGCGCACCAGCGGTTCGGCCGAGGCCACCATCGCCGCGATCCGCTCCTCGCGGTCGGCGGCCTGAGGCTCCCGGTCGAGGTGGATGAGGTGCTTGCGAACCTCGCTGTGCACGCGGGCCCGGTTGCGGCGCACCAACGGCTGCGCGAACCACGTGAACACGACGCTGCGGGCGAGGTCGGCCACCTGCCGGGTAGCGGACCTGGGTCGCGGCGACGATGTGCTCCAGCACCAGGCCGATCTGCACCTGCTCGGACTCGACCGGCGGCGCCTCCTGCACCCACTGGCGCAGCAGGGTCGTCGCGACGGCCGCGTCGAACACGCCGCGGCGCAGCGCGACGAACATCGCGGAACACCGCCTGCTCCAGCTCCGGCGTGCGCTCGAGCTCGGTGATGCCGTAGTGACCGAGCACGTGCTGCAGGCGCTCGCGGAAGCCCTCCGGCAGCGCGGCACGGTCCGCGTCCAGCGTCTTCAGATAGGTGTGGAAGTGCTCGCGCGGCGAGTGGATGTGGTTCTCGCGGCTTGCTTTCCTCACCCGCGGGGCGGTTGCGGGAGAGGTCGCACAGGTCGGCGAAGATGCCGAGCAGCTTGGCTTCCTCGACGAGCGGCCGCTCCATGCAGGTCGTGCCGCGCGCCCATGTAGTTCGACAGCACACGCTCGGTGTCGCCGGCGGTGGTGTCGAAGCCCAGCAGCAGGTTCCGCAGGTCTTCGAGACCGCTGACCGCGAGCTCCTCGGCCGGGACGCCCGCGGGCGCGGACGGCAGTTCCAGCTCGACCGCGGACTCCGTCTTCTCCTCCGCGACGGCACCGGCGTCGTCCTCGACCTGCTCCAGCTTGAGCAGCGGGCCACCGGCGGGCACCTGGGTGCCGACGACGACGTTGAGCTCCTTGAGGCGCGCACGGAACGGCGCGCGCAGCACCGTCTCCATCTTCATCGCCTCGAGCACGAGCACCGGCGCGCCTGCCTCGACCTCGGCGCCGACCGCCAGCGGCGTGGCGACGACCAGCGCGGGCATCGGCGAGCGCAGCACGCCGCCCTCGTCGCGGCTGATGCGGTGGGTGACGCCGTCGACCTCGACCTGGTGCACCGGGCCGGACGTGCCGGTGACGACACGGAAACGCGTGCCGTTGACGGTGATCTGGCCGACGTGGTGGTCGAAACGCTCGACGTCGACGTCCGCGGAGAGCACGACGTCCGACTCGGCGGCGGAGACACCGACGCGGTACTTGGTGGCGCCGACGCGGGCGACCTGCACGATGTAGGGCTCGCCGCGCAGTACGAACTCGAGCTTGCCCGCGCCCTCGTGATTGGTGCGCGGCTGGCCGCCGTGAGCGGAGGCGAGCAGCTGCGTGCGGTTGATCTGCTCCTCGTCCTCGTACACCTCGATACCGGCGGCGGCGAGCGCGATCGCGGAGTGGCGGTGCGAGATCAGACCGCCCTCGGCGCGGACGCGGTCGATCCAGCTGGTGTCCGCGGAGCCGTCGATCACGGCGGGCTCGTCGAGCAGGTCGAGCACGAAGCTCTTGTTGGTCGTGCCGCCCTCGATGATCACGGTCGTCTCGGCCATCGCGCGGCGCAGCTTGCCCAGCGCCTCGTCGCGGTTGCGGCCGTACGCGATGATCTTCGCGATCATCGAGTCGAAGTCGGCCGGGATCTGCGAACCCTCGGCCACACCGGTGTCGACCCGGATGCCGGGGCCGGCGGGCAGTTCGAGCCGAACGATCCTGCCGGGACACGGCGCGAAGTCGCGGTCCGGGTCCTCGGCGTTGAGACGGGCCTCGACCGCGTGGCCGACCTCGACGGGCTTGGGGCCGTCCAGCTTGCCGCCGCCCGCGACGTGCAGCTGCGCCTTGACCAGGTCGAAGTTGCAGGTGATCTCGGTGATCGGGTGCTCGACCTGCAGGCGGGTGTTGACCTCCAGGAACGCGAAGAGCTTCTCACCGGGGTGGTAGAGGAACTCGACGGTGCACGCGCCGCGGTAGCCGACGGCGTTCGCGAGCCGCTCGGCGGACGCCTTGAGGTCGTCGACCTGCTCCGGCGCCAGCACGCACGAGGCCGACTCCTCGATGATCTTCTGGTTGCGCCGCTGCACCGAGCAGTCGCGCACGCCGAGCGCCCACGCCGTGCCCTGGCCGTCGGCGATCACCTGTACCTCGACGTGCCGGGCGCCGGTGACCAGGCGCTCCAGGAACATCACGCCGGAGCCGAACGCGCGCTCGGCCTCCAGGCTGGTGCGCTCGAAGTTCTCTTCCAGCTCCTCAGGCCGGTGATCTTGCGGATACCGCGGCCACCACCACCGGCGGTCGCCTTGAGCATCAGCGGGTAGGTGACCTCCTCGGCCACCTTGAGCGCGTGCTCCAGGTCGGTGACCGCGCCCCTGCTCCACGGCGCGACGGGAACGCCGACCTCCTCGGCGATCAGCTTCGAGCCGATCTTGTCACCGAGCTTGCGCATGGCGTCGGCCGACGGACCGACGAACGTGACGCCGACCTTCTCGCAGAGCTCGGCGAACTCGGGGATCTCGGCGACGAAGCCCCAGCCGACCCACGCGGCGTCGGCCTTCGTCTCGACGAGCGCCTTCTCCAGCACCTCGAGGTCGAGGTACGGCGGTCGGCCGCCAGGCCGAGGTTGTAGGCGAGATCGGCCTCCCGGACGAAGGGCGCCGACTTGTCGACATCGGTGTACAGGGCGACGGTCTCGATCCGTACCCCTGACTCGGCGGCGAGTTCACGGACGGCGTGGATGAGCCGCATAGCGGCTTCCCCGCGGTTGACGATCGCTACACGACTGAACAACGACTTGGCTCCTCGCGGACGTACAACCTCAGCGGCAGTCGCCGCTCAATCGATGTACACACTCTCGTCTACTACCCGGTAGGAAAACCGCTAGTTCGAACGAGTTGAGCAGCGTGCTTTGTATGAAACCAACAAGGCGCCAGGTCCCTGGCACAGCTTCACTTGAGCCCGTGTCCCAACTCACGCCCCTACTGTCACCCACCTGTGACCATCTGATCACAGTGGCGAGCACATGGAGCGCCCCTGGCACGTCGAACACCAGGTACGCGCAGACGAGTGCGGAGCCCGGCCTCCGCGCCGCCGTCGGCCGCTCGACCGGCGCCCGAGGCGGTGCGGAGCCGAACTGTCCGATCCCTCCAGAGGAAGGCAAGTCCGGTCAGGACTGCGGAACCCTGATCACCTGCCCGGAATGGATCACGTTCGGGTCGGTGATCGTGTGCGGGTTGGCCCGCACCAGCCTCGGGTAGAGGTTCGCCGCCCCGTAGAAGTGCAGCGCGATGGCCGACAACGTGTCGCCGGGCTTCACCGTGTACTCCTGGTAGACCCGGTAGCCGGGCACGATCAACGGCCCGAACACCACCGGCACGATGACCTTGTCGAGCTCGGCGCCGTCCTTCGGCGAGACCCAGAAGACCTCGACGAAGAGCCGGTCCAGCGTGAAGTTCGCGCCGCTGACGTCGACGCTGAGCTGGAACTGCCCGTGGCCGCCGACCCCGTCGCCTGCCATGAACCCGCCGCCGACCTCGTCGTGCCCCTCGTGCACCCGGTAGTTGAACTGGGCCTCGAACGCCCCACCCGCGATGCCCGCGACCAGGATCTGGCCGCCGACGAGGTCGTGGGCGGCCGGTTGCTGAACTTTGATCGACATAATTCCCCCTTCCACCCGTATGTCGTGCGAGCGGAAGGTGGTGTTCCCCAGGGTCACCCTGCTGTCGTAATCGGTGGTGGAGGACGGAGTCGAACCGCCTTTGCGCGAGGCTCCCGTTTTACAGACGGGCGGGGCTCCACAGCCCCATCTCCACCATTCTCCGGAAATTGTTGTTCCGGACACAAAAAGAGCCGCCGTGCTCGGTTCTCCGAGCAGGGCGGCTCACCGTCGTCGTGCGCTCGAAGCGCTACAACGGGGAGTCTGACCTGCATGCACGGAGCTGAGCAGAGCGGCGATAGGTGGAATAACGGCGGCTCATGTCAGCTCCTTCGATCGTAGGTCCGGCAATCATGGCGGCCTGCCGCGAAGCCGTCAATCCTTTTGTTCATCGCGCAACTGATACTCGCGACACCGTCGAACGTGCTCTCATACCGGGTTAGTCGAGCGAGAGGGTTCACAACAGTGAATCGGCGTATCAAGACGGCGGCATTGGTCGTCGTCGCGGTGGCATTGGCCGCCTGTGGAGGCCCGAGCACCCCGGACCAGGGGCTCAAGAACGTCACCGACACCAGCCTCGCCGCGGAGGACGTCAACCGCACCGATCCCGGCAAGCTCAGGGACGGTGGCGAGCTCAGGTGGCCGATCACCGCGCTGCCGGACAACTGGAACAACTTCGAGGTCGGCAACCACATCGACGGCGACCGGGTGCAGTCCACGGTCATGCCCTCGCTGTTCGTGGCGAAGGCCGACACGACGGTCGCCCCGAACCCGGACTACCTGGAGGACGTGCGGCTCGTCTCGTCCGACCCGCAGGTCGTGTCCTACCGCTTCAACCCGAAGGCGAAGTGGAGCGACGGCCGCGCCCTGTCGTGGGAGGACTTCGAGGCGCAGGCGAAGGCGTTGAGCGGCAAGGCCGCCGGGTACCGCATCGCCTCGTCCGCCGGCTACGAGCACGTCGCCAAGGCCGAGAAGGGTGAGACCGACCGGGACGTGCGGGTGACCTTCGCGCGCAAGCACGCGGAGTGGCGGGGCATGTTCAGCCCGCTGTACCCGAAACAGCTGATGAGCAGCGCCGAGGAGTTCAACACCGGCTGGCGGGACAAGCCGAAGGTCACCGCCGGGGCGTTCAAGGTCGGCATGGTCGACCGCACCGCCAAGCTGGTGACGGTCGTGCGCGACGAGCAGTGGTGGGGCACGAAGCCGAAGCTCGACAAGATCACGTTCCGCCAGGTCGACAAGCCCGCGCTCGCCGACGCGCTCGCCAACGGCTCGATCGACTTCTACGAGGTCGGCTCCAACGTCGACCTGTACGCCAGGGCGCAGTCGATCCCCGGCATCGTGATCCGTCAGGCCCCGACCCCGGACTACCTGCACCTGACGTTCAACGGCGCGGCGACGGCGACCCTCGCGGACCCGAAACTGCGGGTGGCGCTGATGCGCGGCATCGACACCAGGAACATCGCCAAGGCGATGCTCGGCAAGATGGTCAACGACCTCCACGTCGTCGGCAACCACTTCTTCCTGCATACCAGCAAGTCCTACGTGGACAACTCCGCGATCGCGTCGTTCGACGCCGAGGCCGCGAAGAAGGAGCTCGACGCGCTCGGCTGGAAGCAGAACGGCGAGTACCGCGCCAAGGACGGCAAGGAACTCGCGCTCCGCTTCGTCGGCCCGACCCCGAACCCGGTCAGCGACCAGGTCTCGAAGCTCGTGCACGGCCAGCTCAAGGCGATCGGCGTCAAGATCACGATCGACGCGGTGCCCGCGAGCGACTACTTCCGGCAGTTCGTGAACGTCGGCAACTTCGACATCACCGCCTTCGGCTGGAAGAAGGGCGCGCGCCCGATCGGCGACAGCAAGTCGATCTACTACCTCGACCGGGCCAACGTCAGCCAGAACTACGGCCGGGTCGGCAACGACACGATCAACAAGCTGTACGACGAGGCGGCCATGGAGCTCGACGACGCCAAGCGCGCCGACTTCGCCAACCGGATCGACCGGGAGGTCTGGCAGACCGGCCACCAGCTTCCGCTCTACCAGGTCCCCGGTGCGGTCGCGATCCGCGACACCCTCGCGAACCTGGGCGCGATCGGCGCCACCAGTCCTCCGGAGTGGGTGAACATCGGCTTCACCCGCTGATCGTCTTAGGGCCTGTATCGACGTCTCGTTCGATGAGAGTCGAGCCTGAGGTGGTTCCTGGCGGTGCGGCCGGACGGCCAGGATACCGCTGTTGTATGTGGGCCGTCCGGCCGTGCCCCCATGGGCCGCCTCAGGCCCGGCTATCGCGAACACGGACGTCGATACAGGCCCTAACGCTTCGGGCGCCGCGGCGATAGTCGTTGTGTGGAGCCGATGACCGATGTGGTCGGGCGCCGCCGCGAGCTCGCCGCGGTGCGGGCGTGGCTCGCCGCGGGCACCGGCAGGTTCGTGCTGTGCGGTGGCGAGCCGGGCATCGGCAAGACGCGCCTGGCGCAGGAGTTCGCGGGCCACGCGCTCGCGTCGGGCCGTGAGGTCGTGTGGGGGCATTGCGTCGAGGGCGCACCCGCGTTGTGGCCGTGGCGTCAGGTGCTCCGTGCCACCAAAGCGGATCCCGCCACTGTGCTGGCCCACGACGCCGAGGTGCCGGAGGACAGGTTCCGGGTGTTCGACGCGGTCGCGGCCGCGTTGGACCGGCCGGGCCTGGTGATCGTGGTCGAGGACGTCCACTGGGCCGACGAGGTGTCGCTGCTCGTGCTCGGGCACCTGGCGACGCACCTGCCGGAGATCCTGATCTTCGCGACGTTCCGCGACCCGTGCCCGGCGATCGGCGACCTGATGCGCTCGGCGGTCCGCATCGACCTGCACGGCCTGTCCACCGAGGAGATCGCGCAGCTCACCGGGCCGGAGCACGCCGCGACGGTCGCGGAGCTGACCGGCGGCAACGCCCTGTTCGTCACCGAGATCGCGCGGGCGCTGCGGGACGGCACGTGGCGGCCGGACCAGCCGCCGCGCAGCGTTCGCGACATCGTCACCGCCCGGCTCGACGCGCTCCCGGCACCGGCCAGGCAGCTGGTCAAGGCCGCGGCGCTGATCGGCCGCGACTTCGACGTCGACCTCGCGGCGATCGCGTCCGGTGCGCCGATCGCATCGTTGGACGAAGCGACGACGCTCGTCGACGGGCACCGGTTCGGACACGCGCTGACCCGTGACGCCGTGGACGCCTCGCTCACCACCACCGAACGCCGCACGCTGCACCGCGCGATCGCCGAGGCGATGGTGGCCGCCGGTTCAACGCGCTACGCCGACATCGCCCGGCACTGGGCGGGCTGCGGTGAGTCCGCTGACGCTCGCCTGTGGACGGTCCGGGCCGCCGAGGACGCGGTCGCCCGGCTCGCCTACGAGGAGGGCGTGCGGCTGTACCGAGCAGCGGCGGCCATCGCGGACACCTGTGAAACCCAGGTGGCACTGGGCCGAGCCGCGTACTTCGCCGGTGATCTGCCGAGCTGCGTGCGCGCCGCGCAACGTGCCGCGGAGCTCGCCGTCACGCCGGAGGAGATCGCCGAGGCCGCGCTCGTGCTGGAGGCGGCACCGGGCGCGGGCGTGAACGCGGTCGCGACCCCGTTGTGCGACAACGCTCTGAGCCACCCCACCTCGAAGGCGACGCGGGCGAGGTTGCTCGCCCAGCGCAGCCATCTCGCGTTCTACCGGGGCGAACAGCACCGGCTCGACGAGCTCAGCCGCGAGTCGCTCCACCTCGCCCGTGCCAGCGCCGACGACCACGCGCTCGCGGAGGCGCTGCACGCCAGGCAGGAAGCGTGCCCCGGACCGGCCGGACGTGCGGAACGTCTCGATCTCGCCACCGAGATGATCGACCTGGCGCACCGCACGAAGAGCCCACGCGGCGCCATGTGGGGCGAGCTGTGGCGGATCCACGCGTTGATCGAGAGCGGTGAACTCGCCGCGGCACAAGAGGAACTGCCCGCTCTCGCGCTCGCGGCCGACCGGGTCGGCGGCACGGTGCCGACCTGGCACGTGGAGGTCGTCACCGCCTGTCTCGCCCAGGCGCAGGGCCGGTTCGCCGACGCCCAGAAGACCGGCAGGCGGGCCTACGACCGCATGCGGGTGATCGAACGAGAACCGGCGTCAGGTGCGTACTTCGCACTGCAGTGCGGCCTCACGGACCACATCGGCGTCACCGAGGACGGCCTGGCGCTGGCGCGGCACTTCCACGACCCGCCACCGAGATTCCGGACGATGGCGAAGCTGACCAGGGCCTATCTGTTGCTGCGCGCGGGTTTCCCGGCCGAGGCGGCCGAGTCGTACCGCCGCGCGGGCCCGGTCGCGGACTGGGACCTCCCCGCGTTCTTCGTGCTGGCCGGCCTGGTCGACGCCGTCCTCGTCACCAGCGGCCTCGGTCTGCGCGAAGACCTGGCGGAGGTGCTCGACAGGCTCGCCGGGTTCCGTGGTGAGCACGCGGCGGGCAACGGCGTCGCCTACATGGGTCCGGTCGAACTGGCGCTGGGCCGGGGCGCGCTGGCGCTGGGTGACCACGAGCAAGCCGTCATCGACCTCACCGAGGCCGTCGCACAGGCCACGAAAGCAGGCGCCCACGCGTTCGCCGCCGAGGCCCGCTGGTATCTCGCCGCGGCCCTGCGGGCATGCGGCCAGGATGCCGCCCCGACCCAGCGCGCGGCCGACCAGGCGATCCGTGAGCTCGGCATGACCGCGTTCAGCACGGTGGACCTCAGCAGCCGTGAACACGAGGTAGCCCGGCTGGTGGCCGAGGGCCTGACCAACCGGCAGATCGCCGAGCGGCTGGTGATCTCCGAACGCACCGCGCAGAACCACGTGCAGCACGTGCTCACCAAGCTCGGCTTCCGCACCCGCAGCCAGATCGCGTCGTGGATGAGTACCGGACCGAGTAGTCCGGCGGATGGCTGACCAGCCGTTCCTTTCTACCTTCGGTGTATCGCAACCGAGGAGGAACACCATGTGGCTCACCATCGCAACGCCGCCGATCAAGTCGCTCGACCAGCTCGACAAGGCGATGGGCGCGGTCGT
Organism: uncultured Actinomycetota bacterium; assembly: GCA_963766275.1. GTDB lineage: Bacteria > Actinomycetota > Actinomycetes > Mycobacteriales > Pseudonocardiaceae > Lentzea. Next base: position 47,519 of record CAVYAD010000018.1, on the reverse strand, counting down.
CCCGGACGGCCTGCGGGCCCGCTACGCCTGCCAGGCTGACGGCGAGTTCCGCATCATCGCCGTCTGGGAGTCCAAGGAGCACGCCGACCGGTTCTTCAGCGAGGTCCTCGGCCCGATCCTGGCCCGCGTGCTCGGCCCGGAACCGGCAGGCGCGCCCGCCATGACCGGTATGGAGGTGCTGCGGGAGTTCGTGCCTGCCTAGGCCTAGTTCGCTACCGCGATCGAGATGTTGAGGGCCGCCGCGAAGCTGACCCACGCCAGGTACGGCACCAGCAGCAGCGCGGCGGCCTTGCTGCGCCACCAGAACGCGGTGATCAGCGCGACGATCGTCAGCCACAGCAGCAGGATCTCGGCGAACGCCGCCCCGTACCAGCCGAGGCCGAAGAACAGCGGCGTCCACAGGGCGTTCAACACGAGCTGTGCGCCGAACAACGTCAGCTCGCCACGTCCCGATCCCGCACGCCACGCCAACCAGCCGGACAACGCGATCAGTCCGTAAAGCACCGTCCACACCGGACCGAACAGGCCCGCGGGCGGCGCCCAGGTGGGCCGGCGCAAGGCCAGGTAGTCCTCGCCGGCCGAGATGGAGAACAGCGATCCGACGACGGCGGTCACCACGACGGCGGCGATGAAGGCGAACAGCACCAGCCCTGAACGGTGGCGCACGGACAGCGCGGTCATCGGCTAACTCCTCATGGGCAGGGCTCGGACGATGGCGAGCACGGTCTCGCGGCTGGGTGCCGCGCGTTCGGCGTCGTCGAGCAGGGCGACCTCGTCGGCCAGCACGGCCTCGCGGATCTCGACGTCCCGGCCGGGTAACTCCAGCCGCAACACCTCGACCAACCGCGAACGCAGTGCACGGCCGGCCGTGTCGTCGGAGGGCAGCAGGCGCCAATGCGCGGGCAGCACCCGCTCGGCGACGTCCTCGCCACCCACCGCCCACACGAGGCGGATCATCCGGTCGGCGAGGCTCATGCACCAGAGGCTAGATTCGATCCAAAATCGTTTCAACCGCCACCGTGAGCGTGTCCACCCAACGGACGCCCGGCGGCAGTGGCACGTCACCCCAGCCCGGACCTCCGACCAGCACGGACAGTGCGACGGGCAGGGCGTGGCCGACCGACGTGGAACCCTCCGCGAGCACCGCCAACGGCACCTGTTCGGCGTACGTCCGATCGTGCGCCCACACGAACACGACCTGCGGCTTCAGCCGTTCGGCCGCACTCACCAGCGCATCGGCGGGCACGCGCGCACCCAGGTTGCGAACCGCGCAGCCATGTTCGGCCAACGCCGCGGCAAGCACGTCCAGCGGCAGGCTGTGCTGTTCGTCTGGCGCGCAGGCGAGCAGCACCGATGGCGCGCCCGGCGCCGGTGAGGACCGCATCGCGTCGACGATGCTGAGGCTCGCGATGTGCTCGACCTCGATCCCGGCAGCCTCCGCGGAGACCCGCTGACCCAGCTCGACCAGGAACGGCATCAGCACCACGTCCCACGTGTGCACGACACCGTGGCATGCGATCAGGTCGACGGCCACCCGGCGCATCTCCACCGCGTCGAGCAGGGACGCGGCCATCACGAAGTCGCCGGCGACCGGGGACACCTCGGGGACGAGCGATGCCGCCGCCGACGCGGGTGACACACCTGAGCCGGTCAGCTCGACCATGCGCTTCAGTCGCTCGACGTCATCCGAGCTGTAGCGGCGGTGTTTGCCCTCGTCACGGGCGGTGGGACCGAGGCCGTAGCGGCGGTCCCACGTGCGCAGGGTCGTCGGCGAGATGCCCAGCATCTTCGCGACCGCACCCGCGCTCCACTCCACGCCCACCTCCGCTGCACCGAATTTGAATCGTAATGCGCGGAGGCGGGCGAGGAGCGGCCGGAGTTACTTCTTCTTGCCGGTGAACAGATCCTTGACCTGGTTGCCGCGGCGGCGCAGGCCCCACTTCGTCACGCGGATCAGAGCCTCACGGACGATGTTGCCGCTCATCTTCGACTCGCCGAACTCACGCTCCAGGAACGTGATCGGCACCTCGCGGACCCGGAAGCCCAGCTCCAGCGTGCGCCACAGCAGGTCGATCTGGAAGCAGTAGCCGGCCGAGGCGACCGAGACGAGGTTCAGCTTGCGCAGGGTGTCCGCGCGGAACGCCCGGTAGCCGCCCGTCATGTCGCGGATGTTCGCGCCCAGCGCGAGCCGCGAGTACAGCGAGCCGCCCAGCGACAGGAACTTGCGCTTCGCGGGCCAGTTCACGACCTCGCCACCGGGCACCCAGCGCGAGCCGAGCACCAGGTCGGCGTTGGGCAGCGCGTCGAGCAGACGGTGCAGCTGCTCCGGCGCGTGCGAGCCGTCAGCGTCCATCTCGCAGATGACGCCGTAGTTGCGGTCCAGCGCCCACTGGAACCCGGCGACGTAGGCGGCGCCGAGGCCCGCCTTCTCGGTCCGGTGCATCACGTGGACGCGATCGTCGGCGGCCGCCATCTCGTCGGCGAGCTGGCCGGTGCCATCGGGGCTGCCGTCGTCGACGACCAGGGCGTGCACGTCGGGCAGCGCCGTGTGCAGCCTCTTGACGATCTTTCCGATGTTGTCCCGCTCGTTGTAGGTCGGGATCACCACCAGCACCTGCCCGAGTTCCTGGTCAGGCTGCTGCGCCATTCGAGTCCTTCCGTCGTCGTGTGAAGCCCAGCGCCAGCGCGACAAGGCCCACAGTGGTCAACACCCACTCGGGCCAGGCTCCAAGCCAAGTCGCCAGCGTAGTCTGTGACCGCAGCGGCAGTGTCGCGACCAGGGCATCCGGCGTAAAGAGGCCAGTCTTCCGGGTGACCGAACCGTCCGGTTGGACGATCGCGCTGACCCCCGAGGTGGCCGCCACGACCACCGCCCGCCCATGCTCCACCGCACGTACCCGTGACATGGAAAGCTGCTGGTAGGTCATCTCCGTGTACCCGAACGTGGCGTTGTTCGTCGGGATCGCGATGATCGTCGCGCCGGCCGTCACCGTGTCCCGGACCACTGAGTCGAACGCCACTTCGTAACACGTGTCTATCGCGACCTTGGCAGGCCCCATCCGGAGGCCTTCGGGGTCGGTTCCCGGCTGAAACTTCCCCGCCCGATCCACCGTCGAGGAGAACAGCCGGAAGAACGACCGCCACGGCATCGTCTCGCCGAACGGCTGCAGCTTGCGCTTCGTATAGGTGTCCGTCGGCCCCTTGCCCGGCTCCCAGAGCACCACCGTGTTGCGCGGCAGTCCGTCGTTTTTGTCGACCACCACGGCACCCACCGCGATCGGCGCCTTGATCCCCGCGGCGGCCGCGTCGATCGCGGCACGCGCGTCGATGTTGAGGAACGGGTCGATGTCCGAGGAGTTCTCCGGCCAGATCACGATGTCCGGCTGCTTCTCCCGGCCCGCCGCGACGTCCGCCGCGAGTTGAAGTGTCCGCTTCACGTGGTTGTCCAGCACGGCCCGGCGCTGCGAGTTGAAGTCGAGGCCCGCGCGCGGCACGTTGCCCTGGATCGCCGCCACCGTCACCGTCCCGGCGGAGGCGTCCACCCCGACCGGCACCACGAAACCCGCCACCAGCGGTACCAGCGCGATCGGCACGCCGGCCCGCCAGTTCTTGAAGATCCAGAACAGCCCGAAGCCGGTCAGCACCACGGCAAACGAGACGAGGGGTGCGCCGCCCAGCGACGCGAGCGGCAGGAACCAGCCCTCCGGCTGGCCGAACGCGACCTTGCCCCAGGTGAAGCCGCCGAACGGGAACACCCCGCGCAACGCCTCATCCGCCGCCCACAGGCACGCGGCCCACAGCGGCCAGAGCGGCAACCGGCTCGTGAACGCCATCGCGGCGGTGCCGATCGAGATCATCAACGCACACGCGAGCGCCAGCGGCAGCCACGCGATGAGCCCGACGAACTCCCCGGTCCAACGCAGCAGCGGCGCCATGAACCCGAGGCCGAACAGCACCCCGTACCCGAACCCGGCCCGCGCGCGCCGTTCGTGGATCACGTAGGCGAGCAGCGCGAACCCGACCGGCGCCAGGAACCACAGCGGCCGCGGCGGAAAGCTGAGGTAGATCAGCACACCGCCGGCCACGGCGAGTGCCATGCGCAGCAGCACGGGACGGCTGAACAGGCGTCTGCGCGTGGGCAATTCCGGCGATTCCGACGAATCCGCCGCGATGGGGGGTGCGACCACCCGATCAGCCTACGAGGCCCCCGAGTACGCGGGACGTATGGTCCAGATCCACGGTTCGCACCTCATCGAACTGGGTGATCTGCACAGCCCGGAGGCGTCACGATCGGGCCCGAACTCCCTCAGTCCTTGGTGGGAAAGGTCGACAACCCACGGCTCCGATCGTTGCTTCGGTAAGGTTCCCGGTAAATCAGGAGGTGACGGATGCCCCGTCCAAGCGTGGAAGCCGAACGCAAGGCGCAGATCCTCGCGTCCACCTGCAAGGTGATCGCATCCGAGGGCTTCCGCCACCTCCGCGTCTCCGACGTCGCGAAGGACGCGGGCGTCTCCGGCGGCACGGTCCACTACTACTTCGAGACCAAGCGCGAGCTCACCGACGCCGCCTTCGAGCACTGCTTCGAGCAGTCGCTCAAGCGCCGCCGCTGGATCCTCGAGTCCGACGAGTCCCCGCTGTCGCGGCTGCGCATGGTCGTCGAGTCGTACCTGCCGGAGGGCGCGGAGACCGTCGAGGCGTGGAAGGTCTGGGCCGAGCTGTGGGTCGAGGCGATCCGCAACACGGAGCTCCAGGAGCTCAACGAACGCTTCTACGGCGAGTGGCGTGACATCGTCTCCAGCATCTTCCGCAACGGCCAGGAGACCCGCGACATCGTCACGTCCGAAGACCCGGTCGAGCTGGCGAACATGCTGATCAGCATGCTCGACGGCCTCGCACTTCAGGTGCTCGCCGGTTCGAAGGCCATGACGGTCGACGCGATGCGCACGACGTGCCTGAGGTTCGTGGACCAGCTCTCGACCGCGTCCGTCGGGTAACTCAGCCCGCTCGCGGCCAGGCAGAGGACCAGCAGCAACACCACCGGTGTCCTGGTGAACCCCAGGAACAGCAAACCTTTCGGCACCGGCAACGTCTCCGCGAACCGCTGCGCCTCGCTCAGCAGCAACCCGGCGAACATCAGCACCAGCACCGCCAACGGCAACGTGCGCCCCAACGCGGCCACGACCACCATCCCCGCGCTGAACGCCACCACGACCCCCGCCGTCAACCACCAGTGATGCGGCACGTGCCAGGGTTCCTTGCCCATGTTCGTCATGAGCCAGTAGCCGAACGGGACGGTCACGCAACACAGCACGAACACGCCCAGCCCGGTCAGAAAGCCCCAGCCGTCGAGCTTGTCCACGATCGGCAGGTAGGCGATGGCGAGGGCCAGGACCGGCAGCACCGCCAGCACCCTGGCTGCGCGCATCACCGCCACGCGTTGTTCCGGCCCCGGCCTCATCGCGACCCGCGCCCTCACCCGCTCCGCCACTTCCTCCTTGGATTTCGCCGCGCGGGCGTCTCCACTCCGTTCCCACGCCACCCACACGAGCCCGAGGAACACCACCGCACCGATGACCACCGCCGGCCCAGCCAGCTCGGCCGGCCCGTAGTTCGCCGCTATGAGCGCCACCAGCACGCACAGCCCCAGCCTGATCACCGAGCCCCACTCCGGCCGCGCACTGCGCCACTTCTTCTGCGGCCACGACGTGAGCACCAACCTGCGCGTCACGAACCACACGCTCGCCCCCACCGCGACCGCCGCCAGCCACATCGCCACCCCGATACCGGGCTTCCTGAGCTGGTCGGCGCCCACCAGGAGCACCACCGACACGGTGAGCACGATCGCTGTCGGCACCCGCAGCCTTCCGATGGCCCACAGGTGCGCTCGCAGCCACCGTTGCCGGTTCCGCCACGCCGACTCTCCTGCGACGACCAGCAGAAACGCCAGCACCACGTACTGGATCGGGCTGTCCGCCAGATCCGCGCCGACCAGCACCGCGAGCGGCACGATCCGCGGATACGGGCTCGCCGCCAGCGTGAGGCTGCGCAGAGGTGAGGGCGGCCCATCGGCCTCCCACGCACGAAGCCACTGCCATGCGTGCCACAGCAGCGGCACGTACACGGCGATGAACAACGTGTTGACGAGCACATGCACGGTCATCGCGGCTCCCCAAAGGCTCGGGTAACCGTGCAGTCGCAGGTCAGAGCCTCAGGGTTACGCCCTGTAACACTTCCGGGTGAAAACCAGGGTTCGTCCCTGATGCAACAGGTGGCCTATCGGGCGCATTGTGGAGACATGACCACGACAGTTGCTTTGAGCAGGCCCAGGACCAACCGGATGATCGCGGGTGTGTGCGCGGGGCTCGCCCAGCGGTGGGGAATGAAGGCGAGCACCGTGCGCCTTCTCTTCCTGCTGTCGTGCCTCCTGCCGGGACCGCAGTTCGTCGTCTACCTCGTGCTCTGGGTGATCATGCCCGACCGCGGCTACTGATCTCGGTAGAGACGAACCGCAGGAACGCTGCCCACGCTGTCGGCTCGACCGGCACGTGGGCGGCGGGCGCCTTCGAGTCCCGGATTCCGACCCCGCCGCCGACCTCGACGCAGTTCTCGCCGGTCGCGCTGTAGCTGCTCTTGCGCCATTCGGCCATCCGAGCCGCCTCCTCAGGACACGATGCTGTCGATCAACTCCCTCGATTCTTCCTCACTCAACGCCACGCGGTCCAGCGCGTCCAGCACCTTCTGGTGCAGCGAAATCGATGCCTTGTCATCGAGAAACAGCGCCGAGTTCAAGCTTTCGACGTAGACCACAGGCTCGTACTTGTCGAACGTCAACATGCTGAAGTCGCCACAAACCGCGAGCCCGGCCGGGACGATTCTCAGGCTGATGTACGGCCGCACCAACAGCCGCATCAGCTCGAACAACTGCTCCCGCAGCACGTCCGGACCACCGACTGGCGAAGTCAGTACTGGCTCGTAGACGTAGAAGACGAACTTCCGGGTGTTCTCCACGATCTCTCGCCGCGCCATCCGGGCTGCGACGAGACCCTCAACCTCGTTGGCCTTCACTGTAGGCGAAGCCTTGACGACTGCGCGCGCGTACGGCTCTATCTGCGTCAGCCCCGGCACGAACAACGCACTCCAGATCACGATCTTCTTCGCGAGCTTCTGGTGGTTGATGAGCGTGCGGAGCTGTATCGGGACCGGCGACTCGTACAGCTGGAGCCAGCACTTCTCTCTCGACTCCAGGTACAGCCCCTTGAGGTACCGAAGCTCGTCGGGCTTCGTCTGGCACATGCCCAGCAGGTACATGAACTCCTCGAGGTTCACGCCACCCTTGCCGTTCACGAGATCCGAGATCTTGGCGTGCTCCCACCCGAGCCGCCTCGCCAGCTCGCTGTCCAGCAGCCCCGTCCGCGCGATCGCCGCCCGCAGGCTGTCGCCGAACTCGCGTCCCAGCACAGTGGACACCCTCTTTGGCATGCCACGAAACGCTAGACCCGACCTTCCCGACCCCTCCATCGTTTCGAACCGAATTGCCCTGAAAGAAGGCGTCGTAGAAAGGTTCTACGCTTCACGATCATGCGGAAGCTCTGGTCGGTGCTGGCGTGCGTTCTGGTGGCGGGATGCGCACCTCCGCCGGACCCTGACCTCGTCACCTACGCCGCACCCGCGAAGCCGACGCATCTGAACCCGCTGGCACCGTTCTCGACGGGCGACACGCTCGCGCTGACGTTGCTGCAGGACACGTTGCTGGTGGCCGGTCCCCAAGGCGACTTCGTGCCGCGGCTCGCGCAGGAGTGGACGTGTCGGAGGACGCGCGGACCTACACGTTCACGCTGCGGCAGGGTCTCAAATGGTCGGACGGCGCGAAGTTCACCGCGGCGGACGTGGTGTTCACGCTGAACCTGTTCGCGCACCCGGACACGCGCAGTCCGCAGGGCAGGCGACTGGCCGGAGTGGAGGGTTACCGGGCGCTGCAGGAGAAGACAGGCGGACCGGCTCAGTGGCGTCACCGCGCAGGACAACCGGGTGACGATCACGCTGGCCGCGCCGGATGCCGGGTTCCTCGCGGTGCTGGCGGCGGGGATGTATCTGTTCGTCCTGCCCGAACACGTACTCGGTGGGATCGAGCCGTCGAAGGTCATGGCGAATCCGTGGTGGTTGAAGCAGGACGTGGGAATGGGGCCGTTCGTGCTCTCCTCCTACGAACCTGATCGGCACCTGGAGGTGCGGCGCAATCCGCATTTCCGGGAGGCGGTGTCCTTCGAGCGGTTGCGGCTGGTGTTCGCGACGTCCGAGGTGGCGGCCGGGCAGCTCGGCACGGGTGAGATCGACGTCGCGCCGGTGGGTGCGCTGGACGCGGGGGTGCTGGACAAGAGGGCTGGGGTGCGGGTCGAGCAGGTGGAGTCGGCGGGGTTCGAGCGGATGGCGGTGAACCTGCGGCGGGCGTATCTCGGGGATGTGCGGGTGCGGAGGGCGTTGCTCACGGCGCTGGACCGGCCGGGCATGATCCGCGCGGCGTTCGATGGGCGGGGTTCGGTGCGCAACAGCGCGTTCATGACGGACTGGGCGATGCCGGACGGCCTCGCCGGCTACCCGTACGACCCGGCTGAGGCGCGGCGGCTGCTCGCGGAGGCCGGGTGGGACCCGGAGCGGGAGCTGCTGGTGCGGTATCGGCCGGGGCAGCCGGAACGCGGGATCGTGATCGACGTGGTGAGTGAGAACCTGCGGGCCGTCGGAGTGCGGACGCGGATGGTGCCCGACCCGGACAACACGGGGCTGCGCACCGGGGAGTGGGATCTGCTGCTGTACGGGGGCGGGGTGTATCCGGTGGACCCGGCGACCGTGGGGCCGATACTGACGTGTGATCAGGCGTATCCGAGTGGTGGCAACGTTCCCGGGTTCTGTGATCCCGAGTTCGACCGGCTGATGCGCGCGGGTGCGGCGACGCGGGATCCGGTCGCGCGGGCCGAGGCGTACCGGGCGGCCGCCGCGATCGAGAACGCCGCGGTGCCGTACCTGTGGGTCGGCCGGCCGAGGATGCTGATCGGGGTGCGGGACCGGGTGCGTGGCTTCGCGCCGTGGGGCGATCCGGCGCTGCACCTGGCCGGCGTGGCGCAGTGGCGGGTCGGCTGATGCCCAGATATCTGGCCGCACGCATCGGGTCGATGGTGCTCGCGCTGGTGGTGGTGAGTATCGGGTTGTTCGCGTTGATCCACGCGGCACCGGGCGACGCGGCGGACGTGTTGCTGCCGCCAGAGGAACAGAGCGACGCGTACGTCGAGGGGCGTCGGCGGGATCTCGGGCTCGACCTGCCGGTGGTCGAGCAGTACCTGCGCTGGGGCGTTCAGGTGCTGGGTGGTGAGCTCGGCACGTCGTTCCGGAACGGGCAGCCCGTGCTGGATCTGCTGCTGGACCGGCTGGTGCCGACGTCGCAGCTCGTCGGGGTCGTGGTCGTGGGTAGCGCGGTTTTCGCGCTGGTGCTCGGTTTCGGGCTGTCCGAGGACCTGGCGTTCCGGTCGCGCAAGGCCATCGCGCTGGTCGGACTCGCCGACGTGAGCCTCAAGCTGCGCCGCTACGACGAGGCGATCACGACGGCCACCGACGCGGCGGCGGTGGCGGGCACCGGCGGCAATCTCGCGGCGGAGGTCGACGCGTTGACCGCGCTCGGGGCCGCCAACCTGGCTCGCGGCCGGTTCACCGAGGCCGTGTCGCGGCACCGGCAGGCGTTGGACAGCGCCTCGGTCGCCGGGTACCTGCGTGGCCGGGCCGAGGCGTTGATCGGGCTGTCACGCGCCTGCGGTGGTCACGATCTCACCAGTGCCGCCTGTTACGCCAAGGACGCTGTCATGATGGTCGACGAGTCCGATCTGCGCATGGTGCGGGCGGCGGCGCACGCCGCACTCGCGGCGGCGGAGGCAGCCCGTTGACCCGCACCCGGCCGGTGTTCCTCCACGGCCGGATGCGGTAGAAGGAGTTCATGGAGATCACCGCCTTCCTAGATCGGAAACTGGCGCGCCGGTTCCGGACCTACGACGCCGACGGGGACGGGTTCATCGGGCGCGAGGACTTCACAACGGCGGGTTTGCGGACCACGAGGGCGTTCGGGCTGGACGACGGCGATCCGAAGGCTTCCAGGTTCCACGAGGCGCTGAGCGGCCTGTGGCAGCAGCTGACGTCGGCCACGGCCACGCACGACGACGGGCAGATCAGCGTCGACGACTACAAGAAGGCGTTCGCGGACGGGCTGCTGGAGACGCCGGAGTCGTTCGACGAGGGGTACGGGCCGTTCCTGGGCGCGATCATGGCGATCGCGGACGAGGACGGCGACGGCAAGCTGACCGTCGAGGAGCACGTGAAGTGGACGGGTGCGTTGATGAACCTGCCCGAGCCGGACGCGCGGATGATCCACGACATGCTCTCGGACGAGGACGGGCTGCTGTCCACGCGGGACCTGCTGGAGGCGATCCGGGAGTTCTACTTCTCCGAGGATCCGAAGGCCGCGGGCAACTGGCTGCTCGGGTCGTTGGACTGACGTGCTGCTGAAGACGTTGCAGGAGTACGCGGCGCGCGCCCAGCCCGCGGCTCACGTCGAGGAAGCAGGCGGCTGGTGGCTGCGGCACTCCCCCGGCGACGCCTGGTGGGTGAGCGCCGTGCTGCCGCACGACCGGGAGGACCGGCTGTCGCTCGCGGAGAAGTTCTGCGCCGAACACGAGGTCGAGCCGAGGTTCCAGATCACGCCCGGCGTGTGCGCTGACGACCTCGACACCGTACTGGACCAGCGCGGATACGCAAAAGATCATGAGATGTCGTTGCAGATCGCCTCGACCGCGGACGTGATCAGGCAGGCCCGCGCGGACGCCGGTGCCGTCGCGACGAGGCCGACCGACGAGTGGCTCAAGGCATGGCACGCGGTGACCACACGGGACGTCAGCGCCGAACGTGACCTGCTCAGTCGGGTCGAGTCACCGAGCGCCTACGCCTATGCCGAGGTGGACGGCGAGATCGTGGCCGTGGGGCGCGCGGTGGCCGAGAACGGGTGGGCCGGGGTGTTCGGGATGGCGACGTTGCCGCACGCACGCGGCCAAGGCGCCGCACGGTCGGTGCTCGCGGCACTGGCCTCATGGGCGGCCGCGCGCGAGTCGAACCACATGTATCTGCAGATGGAGAAGGGGAACAGCAGCGCGTTCCGGCTCTACGAACGGTCCGGGTTCCGCGAGGTGTGCACGTACCACTACCGCGTGCGCACATAACCAATCAGGAATGAAGAAGCGCGAACTCGAGGTCACGGAGTTAGCTTGTCGCCATGACCTCCAGGACAGCGGCCGCGAAGACCGAGACACACGGGGCCGACACCCATGATCTGATCCGCGTGCAGGGCGCGCGGGTGAACAACCTCAAGGACGTCGACGTCGAGATCCCGAAGCGACGGCTGACGGTGTTCACGGGAGTGTCCGGCTCGGGCAAGAGCTCGCTGGTGTTCGGCACGATCGCGGCGGAGTCGCAGCGGTTGATCAACGAGACTTACAGCGCGTTCATCCAGGGCTTCATGCCGACCCTGCCGCGGCCGGAGGTGTACCTCCTGGAGGGGATCACCACGGCGATCCTCGTCGACCAGCAGCGGATGGGCGCCGACCCGCGCTCGACCGTCGGCACCGCGACCGACGTGCACGCGATGCTGCGGATCCTGTTCAGCAGGCTCGGTGCGCCGCACATCGGCGGGCCGCAGGCGTTCTCGTTCAACGTCGCGTCGATCAGCGGCGCGGGCGCCGTGGTGATCGAGAAGGCCGGGCAGAAGGTCAAGGAGCGCCGCGAGTTCAGCATCACCGGCGGCATGTGCCCGCAAGCTGCGAGGGCCGCGGCCAGGTCTCCGACATCGACCTCACCGAGGTCTACGACGAGTCGAAGTCGATCCTCGAAGGCGCGATCAAGGTGCCCGGCTACAACGTCGACAACCAGTGGACGGTGCAGACGTTCGCGCAGTCCGGGTTCATCGACCCGGCCAAGCCGATTCGCAAGTACACCAAGAAGGAACTGTTCGACTTCCTGTACAAGGACCCGGTCAAGATCAAGGTCAACGGCATCAACCTGACCTACGAGGGCCTGATCCCGAAGCTGCAGAAGTCCATGCTGTCCAAGGACCGCGAGGCGCTCCAGCCGCACATCCGCGCGTTCGTCGACCGCGCGGCCACGTTCGGCACGTGCCCCGAGTGCGACGGCACCAGGCTCACCGCGGCGGCCCGGTCGTCGAAGATCAAGGGCGTGTCGATCGCGGACCTGTGCGACATGCAGATCACCGACCTGGCCGACTGGATTCGTTCGTTGAAGGACAAGTCCGTCGCGCCGTTGGTGGACAAGCTCGCGCACACGCTCGACTCGTTCGTCGAGATCGGACTCGGGTACCTGTCGCTGAACCGGCCCGCGGGCACGCTGTCCGGCGGTGAGGCGCAGCGCGTGAAGATGATCCGGCACCTCGGATCGGCGTTGACCGACGTGACGTACGTGTTCGACGAGCCCACGATCGGCCTGCACCCGCACGACATCGAACGCATGAACAACCTGCTGCTCCGCTTGCGGGACAAGGGGAACACCGTGCTCGTCGTAGAGCACAAGCCCGAGACCATCGCGATCGCCGACCACGTCGTCGACCTCGGTCCCGGCGCGGGCCGTGGTGGCGGCACGATCTGCTTACGAGGGAACGCTGGAGGGGTTGCGGAAGAGCGACACCGTGACCGGGCGGCACCTCGACGACCGGGCGTCGTTGAAGTCCGAGGTCCGCAAGTCGAGCAGTGCGCTGGAGATCCGCGGCGCCTCGACCAACAACCTGCGCGACGTCGACGTCGACATCCCGCTCGGCGTGCTGACCGTCGTCACCGGTGTCGCGGGTTCGGGCAAGAGCTCGCTGATCCACCAGTCGATGCCGAAGGACGCGGGCGCGATCGTGGTCGACCAGACCCCGATCAAGGGCTCGCGCCGCTCGAACCCCGCCACCTACACCGGGTTGCTCGAGCCGATCCGCAAGGCGTTCGCCAAGGCCAACGGCGTGAAGCCGGCGTTGTTCAGCGCGAACTCCGAGGGCGCGTGCCCGAACTGCAACGGCGCGGGGGTCGTCTTCACCGACCTCGGCATCATGGCCACCATCGAGTCGCCGTGCGACGTGTGTGAGGGCAAGCGGTTCGACCAGGCGGTGCTGGAGTTCAAGTTCGGCGGGCGCGACATCTCCGAGGTACTCGCGATGCCGGTGGCCGAGGCCGTCGAGTTCTTCGGTTCCGGTGAGGCCAGGACACCGGCCGCGCACGCGATCCTGGAGCGCCTCAACGACGTCGGCCTCGGGTACGTGTCGCTGGGCCAGCCGCTGACCACGCTGTCCGGCGGCGAGCGCCAGCGGCTCAAGCTCGCCACGCACATGTCCGACAAGGGCGGCGTCTACGTGCTGGACGAGCCCACGACGGGTCTGCACCTCGCGGACGTCGAGCAGCTGCTGGCACTGCTGGACCGGCTCGTCGAGTCCGGCAAGTCGGTGATCGTGATCGAGCACCACCAGGCGGTCATGGCGCACGCCGACTGGATCATCGACCTCGGGCCCGGCGCCGGTCACGACGGCGGCAAGGTCGTCTTCGAGGGCACGCCCGCCGACCTGGTGGCCGACCGGTCGACGTTGACCGGCGAGCACCTGGCCGACTACGTGGGCGCACCGGCCCGCCGCAAGAAGCGCTGATGTGACTGGCTGTGCACAACAGATTCGGCTCTGCGGACGTGGTCGGGGTCGTCGAGCTGCCCAAGCCGGTCACCTGGGTGCTCGTCAACGGCGCCTCGGGCAGCATCGGCACGTACGCGGTCCAGCTGGCCAAGCACTTCGGCGCTCACGTGACCGGTGTGTGCGGCCCCAAGAACGTCGAACTGGTCAAATCCCTGGGTGCCGACGAGGTCATCGACTACACCTGTCGTGACTTCACCGAAATCCCTGATTCGTACGACGTCATCTTCGACACGGTGGGCAAGAGCTCGTTCTCCCGTTGCAGGGGCGCGCTGCGGGAGAACGGCCGCTATGCCTCGACGACCGGTCTGGCCAACAACTTCCTGTCGCTGTGGACGTCGTTGCGTGGCGGCAAGAAGGTCGTCACCGGAATATCGATCAACAAGAACGAGTCGCTGCTCTTCGTCAAGGAGATGGTCGAGGCGGAGAAGCTGCGCATCGTCGTGGACCGCAGCTTCCCGCTCTCTCAGATCGCCGAGGCGCACCGGTACGTCGACGCCGGACACAAGTCCGGCAACGTCGTGATCTCGGTCCGTGAGTGTTGATCTTTATGAAGGGCGCTTTCGTCCACCTGAGGTGGACGAAAGCGCCCTTCATAAAGATCAAGTAGGGGCTGTGGCGCGCGCTAGAACCTCTGCTCGATCTCCTTCACCGCGTCGGCGGCGATCCTGGCCGCGGCCGCGCGTGGTGAGGGGGCATCGACGATCTTGGCGACGAGCTGGCGCATGTTCGTGCCGATCTTCGCGAACGCCGACTCCGAGGTGGCCTCGATGTCGCCGAACAGCGTCCACCACCACCAGGAGTTCGTGGCGGAGTTCGCCACCACGTCCGGGATGATCAACGCGTCGATCTGCTCTTCGGCTTCCTTGGTCACCGGCATGTTCGCGGCTTCGACGATCAGCTTGGCGCGCACGGACTTCGCGTTGTCCTTGTTGATCGCGTAGCTCGTGGCGGCGGGGACGAGCACGTCCGCCTCGACGTCGAGCCACTTGTCGCGGTCGAGCTGGACGTCGGCCGTTCGCAGCTTCGTGCGGTCGATGGCACCGTGCGCGTCGCGGGTCAGCAGCAGCGTTTCGACGTCGAGGCCGTCCGGGTTGGCGATGACGCCGTGGACGTCCGCGAGCCCGACGATCTTGCACGCCGGCCTTGGCGAGGTAGCGGGCCGTGGCGCCCCCCATCGAGCCGAAGCCCTGGATGAACGCGGTGGGGTCGGCGAGCTGGAGGCGTTCGATACCGGCCAGCGCGGCCTCCGCGACGCCGTAACCGCCGACCAGTTCGTCGAGGCTCACGCCGTCGACGGTGACCGCGAAGGCGTCCGCGAGCCGTTGACGGGCCTTCTGCTCGTCGTCCAGCAGCGGGTACACGGCCTGGATCGACGACTGGAGGCCGATCTTCTCGATGGCCTCGTCGATGGTGGACTGGCGCAGCCCGAGGTCCTCCCCCATCGTCCAGAACCGTTCGATGTACGGGGACATGGCGAACAGGTAGGCCGTGAGGACCTCGGCGGCCCTGGGGTCGTACGGGTCGAAGTCGATGCCGCCCTTGGCGCCGCCGAGCGGCACGTAGCGGGCCTCGGGGTCGTAGTTGAGGGCTTCCTTGGCGGTCATGCCCTCCGCCAGTCCGCGCACCTCGTCGAGCGTGCAGCCGGCCCGCATCCGCAGGCCCCCGCTGCTGACCCCGCGCACCAGCCGGTCGATGACGAGGTACCCGCGGGCACCCGTGGCCGGATCGGTCCAGGTGACCTGGAGATAACTCATCGAAAACACCTCTTGACTTCAGCGTATGACCGCGGTCACATGGTCCGTCCCTGATAACTGACTGGCGGCTCAGTTAACCATCTGGAGGGTCCGTGAGCGAGGTACAGCCTCTCAGCGGCAACTGGCTCAACGAACGAACACACCTGCGCAAGTCACTACGCCGGGTGGACGTCACGTTCTACCTGCTCTGCACCCTCGTCGGACTGGACACCATCGGCAGTGTGGCGGCAAATGGGCCACAGGGCCTGGTGTGGATGGTGATCCTCGCGGTGGTGTTCTTTCTGCCGTACGGGTTCCTCACCACCGAGCTGGGCACGGCGTTCCCCATCGAGGGCGGGCCGTACGTGTGGACCAAGCTCGCGTTCGGCCGGATGGCGGCAGGCGTGAACCAGGTCCTCTACTGGCTGTCCAATCCATTGTGGATGGGTGGAACGCTGGCGATCATCGCGGTCGACCACGTTCGAGACGTTCTTCCTGGAGCTGGGTCTCGCGGGCAAGTACATCGCGGGCCTCGCGTTCATCTGGATCGGCGTTCTCGCCGTCGCCGCGTCCCTGCGAATCGGCAAGTGGGTCCCCATCGCGGGCGCGTTCGCCCGGATCATCCTGCTGGGCTTCTTCACGATCTCCGTCGTGGTCTACGCGATCAAGAACGGCGTGCAACCGTTGGCCGGCGCGGACTTCGTGCCGACGTGGGCCGGTTTCGTCGCACTCGTGCCCGTGCTGATCTTCAACTACGTGGGCTTCGAACTGCCGTCGACCGCGACCGAGGAGATGACCGACCCGCAGAAGACCGTGCCGTTCGCGATCCTGCGCGCAGGCTTCGCCGCGTTCCTGCTGTACGGCGGGCCGATTCTGGGGATCCTGCTGGTGGTCCCGGCCGCGCAGATCCAGGGGCTGGGCGGGTTCATCGACGCCGCGAAGCAGGTCCTGACCGTGTACGGCGGATCTGTGGCCGCTGACGGAACCGTGACGCTGACCGGGGCGGGCGCCGTGCTGGGCACGATCTGCGCGGCCGGTCTGATCATCGGCGTGCTGACTTCCGGTGTCTCGTGGGCGATCGGGGCGCATCGCGCGCAGGCCGTCGCGTGTGCCGACGGCGCCGGACCCGCCTACCTGGGCAAGCTGTCCTCCAAGCCACGGCACGCCGATTCGCGTGAACGTCCTTTCCGGACTGCTCGCGTCCGTCGTGCTGGTGACGGCGCTGAACCTCACCGGCGGCAACTCCGAGAAGTACTTCACCGCCGGGCTCGCGCTGGTGATCTCGACGACGTTCATCAGCTACCTGCTCACGTTCCCGTCGATGCTGGTGCTGCGGCGCAAGATGCCGGACACTCCCCGGCCGTTCCGCGCACCTCTCGCTGTGCTGACGACGGTGCTGACGACCGGTCTGGTGGCCTTCACGGTCGTCGTGCTGATCTGGCCGCTGGACCTGCCGTCCGCGTTCGCGGGCGAGCGGACCGCAGTACACGCTGTCGCAGGTGATCCCGCTGCTGATCGTGATCGGTATCGGGTTCCTGTTCTACGCCTTGGGCGCGCCGACGCGCGCCTTGGACCGTGAGCTGCGGAGGGACTTCACCTCGACATCTGCATGAGGAACTCCGCGTTGCTCCGGGTCTTGCGCAGACCGTCGAGAAGTGCGTCGATCTCGCGCTCCGCCATGGCCCGGCGCACCGTGTTCGTGACGACGAGCTCTTCCGGGCTCACCAGAAGCTCCACCTTGCGGGTGCCGGACTGCTGGATGTCGACGGCCGGGTAGATCGCGCTTCTGCGCGGCCCTGCGGTCGAGCTTCAGCTCGGCGTTGCCGGTGCTCTTGAGCTCCTCGAAGATCACCGTGTCGGCGAGCGACCCGGTCTCGACGAGCGCGGTGGCGAAGATCGTGAGCGAGCCGCCGCCCTCGATGTTGCGCGCGGCGCCGAGGAACCTCTTCGGCGGCGTCAGCGCGCCGGCGTCGATGCCACCGCTGAGGATGCGCCCACCGTTGGGCTGCGCGAGGTTGTAGGCGCGGCCGAGCCGGGTCAGCGAGTCGAGCAGGATCACGACGTCCTGCCCTTCCTCGACGAGCCGCTTGGCACGTTCCACGGCGAGCTCCGCCGCCGCGATGTGCTCTTTCGGGTGCTCGTCGAACGTCGACGTGAACATCTCGCCCGGAACGGTCCTGCGGATGTCCGTGACCTCTTCGGGCCGTTCGCCGACGAGCGCGACGATCAGGTGGCATTCCGGGTTGTTCTTGGCGATGGCCTGCGCGATGTTCTGCAGAACCATCGTCTTGCCTGCCTTGGGCGGCGCGACGATGAGCGCCCGCTGCCCCTTGCCGACCGGCATGACCAGGTCGATCGTGCGGCTGGTCAGCTCGTTCGGATCGTGTTCGAGCCGGAGCCGTTCGTTCGGGTAGAGCGGCGTCAGGTCCTCGAACCTGGGCCTTTTGCGCGGCTTGCGCCCGTTGACCGTGTCAACGCTCACGAGCCTGTCGTTGTGCGCTTCCCCGGAGATCTGGTCGCCGCGCCTCAGGTCGTGTTGCCTGACGAGGTTTTGCGGTACGACTGGACCGTCGACGAGGAAGGCCTGGTTGTTGCGAATGTCTAGTACGCCGATGTGCATCGGTGTGTCCTTTCAGGAGGGTTTCTGTTGCTGGTAGTCGGAATCGACTTCGGCACTCTGTCGGGCCGGGCCGTGGTGGTCCGGGTCGCCGACGGCGCCGAACTGGGAAGTGCCTCCGTGGACTACGCCCACGGCGTGCTGGAACCCGAGCCGCAGTGGGCACTTCAGGTGCCGTCCGACTACCTGGATGTGCTGCGGTGCGTGCCTTTGGCCCTGCGTGACGCAGGAGCGTCGCCTTCGGACGTGATCGGTGTCGGAACCGACTTCACCGCCAGCACCGTACTTCCGGTGCTTTCCGATGGCACGCCGCTTTCGGCCGTCTCCTCATCTCCGCACGCCCTCGCCAAACTTTGGCGCCACCACGCTGCTTCTGGTCAGGCAGCGCGCTTCAACACCATGTTCGCAACTGAAGCGTGGATGGAGATGTACGGAGGCTTGACGTCAGCGGAATGGGAGTTCCCCAAAGCGCTCCAGGTGCTCGAAGAGGCACCTGACGTCTACGCCAGCATGAGACACTGGGCAGAAGCTGCGGACTGGATTGTCTGGCAGCTGACCGGAATCTATGTGCGTAACGCGTGCACCGCCGGTTACAAGGGACTGTACCAGTCCGGCTACCCCGCGCCAGCCCTTTTGGGTTCATTGCACCCAGATTTCGCTTCCTTCGCAGCTCAGAAGCTCGACGCGCCCATCGTGCCGTTGGGCACATGTGTCGGCGGACTGTCCTCTGCCGGGGCCGCGTTGACCGGGCTGTTGCCCGGCACGCCGGTCGCCGCCGGGGTGATCGACGCGCACGCCACTGTCGTTGCGGCCGGAGCGGCCGCGCCTGGGCAACTCGTGGCCGTGATGGGAACTTCGACCTGCCACATGATGGTCGGCTCTTCGTTGCGTACCGTGCCGGGCATGTGCGGCGTGGTCGACGGCGGCATCGTGCCTGGCTTCTGGGGTTACGAGGCCGGCCAGAGCGGCGCCGGTTCGATCCTCGCCTGGTATGTGGAACACCAGGTGCCCGCCTCTTATTCCGCTGCTGCTTCTGCCGAGGGCATCTCGGTCCACACGCTGTTCTCACGGCTGGGTTCCGGCAAGCCCGTCGGCTCCCACGGCCTGGTGGCGTTGGACTGGCACGACGGCAATCGTTCCCTGTTGGTCGACCACGCCCTGTCCGGCGTGGTCGTCGGCCAGACCCTGTCCACCCGCGCCGAGGACGTCTACCGCGCGTTGATGGAGGCCACCGCCTTCGGCACCCGCACGATCGTCTCGGCTTTCCGTGACTGCGGGCCTGCCCGTGGAGTCGTTCGTGGCGGCCGGCGGATTGACGCAGAACCCTGTGCTCATGCAGATCTACGCCGATGTGCTCGGCATGCCGGTGTCGTTGATCGGCTCTGCCGAGGGCGCCGCTCTGGGCGCCGCGATCCACGGCGCGGTCGCCGCGGGTGCCTACCCTTCGCTTCCTTCCGCTTCCGCCGCAATGGGTTCAGTGCGTCGCGACGTCTACACTCCCTGATTTGACAAGGGTTTCCGCGTACTCGCGGCTGTACTCCGAGTACGTGACGCTGCACGACTACTTCGGACGCGGCACCAACGAGGTGATGCACCGCCTGCGCGCGATCAGTCGCACTTCTTCCACGCCAACCGGAACGTAGTGCTGACACTCGAGTCCGTCGAGTCCATCGTCATGAAACTGGTGGCGCTGCCCTTGCCGTTGACCTTCAGCTCGGCCTCGATGGTGAGCGGCTTGCGATCCTTGCACGGCCCGTGCTGCACCTTGTCCGGCGTATCGGTGGCATGCCAGTTGTCGCTCACCGGCCCGCCGTAGGTGTGCGTGCTGTGCTGCGTCGGAAACCCGGGAAAGCGGTACGTGTTGCGCTCAGTACCCTTCGCCCCGTCCGACAAATGAGCGAACCCTCGGTAGTCCGTCGCGGCGATGCCGTACGTGTAACCGGCCGTGTGGTTGAGCTTCAGCGCGATCGTGCAACTCTTCTTCGCCTCACCGCCCTTGCCCTCCACCAGGAAGTCGCTGTAGGTCACGGTGAACGCCGTGTTGTCCCCCGACATCCCCACCGTTGTCGTGCCCGGCCGGCATCCCTGCCGCTGACGCTCACCACCTCGATGGTCACCGGTCCGGGTGGTGGCACGAGTGACGCGGCAACGAGCACCAGCGCTGCGAACATCGAGGACTCCTCACATCGTTGTGGGAGAACCTATCGGGCCTGGCAATCACGCGAACGGCTCAGCGGCCCAGTTCGTTCAGCAGCGCACGAGCCTCCACACGACACACTTCGCTCCACCGAGCCAGGTCGGCCGCGGCTGGTAGGCACGCTGGTGGTGTGCCATTGAAGTAGACGTTGCCGTGGATGTCGCGGGCCTGAACCGCGTTGCCGTGAACGTCGCCGGTGATGGAGTTCAGGTCCTCGTGCGCCACCGCCGGATGGTCTCACGAGAGGACCGTCCATTTAGTGCCAAATCAAGGACGTTCCGGTCGGATGGTGCCGCCCCCGTCGCGGCACCATCCGACCGGCGGTCAGGCCCCTGCCAGGTCGCCCACCACGTGGATCACGGTGGGCCGGTCGGCGGCGAAGGCCTTGCGCAGTGCGGCGGCGAACCTGTCCTCGTCGTCGACGGTGAGGCCGTGGCAGTTGAGTCCCTTGGCGACCCTGGCGAAGTCGATGCCGGGGAGGTTGACGCGTGGACGGGTTCGCTGCGGTCGACCATCTCGCGGCGGATCTCGCCGTAGCCGCCGTTGTCGACGATGATCACCGGCAGGGCGAGGCGTTCCTGGGCGGCGGTGGCCAGTTCGGGGAGCGGTGAACATGACGCCGCCGTCGCCGTGCAGTGCCACGACCTGGCGGTCGGGAGCGCCCATCTTGGCGCCGATCGCGGCGGGCAGGCCGTAGCCGAGGGTGCCGAAACCCGTGGGGTACAGGAAGCTTGCCGGGCCTTCGAGCGGCAGGTTGGAGAGAGTGCCGTAGTAGCAGACCATCGCGCTGTCGCCGGCGATGATCGCGCCTGGGGACAGGACTTCCCGCATGGCTTCGACGAGCGGGAGCCAGGAGGCGCCCTGGGCGCGGGCGTGCTTGCGGAAGAGCTTTTGCCAGCGTTCGGCGCGTTTGGCGGCGTCCGGGCTGACTTTGCCCTTGCCCAGGCGTTGGTTCAGTGCCGTCACGGTGGCCTGGGCGTCGCCGACCAGGCGGTAGTCCGGGAGGGCGTTGGTGATCATCTGGGCCGGGTCGACGTCGATGCGGATGAGGTCGCCGGGGAACCTCAGCGGGCCGTTCCACAGGTCGGTGGAGGCGAGCTCGGTGCCGATGGCGAGGACGACGTCGCACTCGGCGACGAACTCCGCCACCGCCTTGTGGTGCAGGCCCGCGCCGATCGAGAGGTGGTGGTGCTCGGAGAACGTGCCCTTGCCGTTGGCGGTGGCCACGACGGGGGCGCCGAGGCGTTCGGCGAGGGCGAGGATCTCCTCGGCCGCACCCTTCGCGCCGCCGCCGATGATCAGGCCGGGCCTGGTGGCGGAGTCGAGGCGGCCCGCGGCGGCGGCGATGGTGACCGCGTCGGCGGGTGGGTGTGCCACCAGGACGGGTTTCACCTCGCTGACCTTGTCGATGGCGTCGATGAGGTCGAGCGGGATCTCCAGGTGCGCGGGGCGGGGGCGGCCGGATGTCATGTGCGCGAACGCCTGCGCCACCGCGAGCGGGATCTCCGCGACGCTGTGTCACGCGGTTCGAGTAGCCGATCACGGCCTCGAGCGCGGCGCTCTGGTGGCGGACCTCGTGCAGTGTGCCGTTGCCGCGCCCGGGGTGCCGCAGTGGCATGCCCGGGCGAGATCAGCAGTACCGGCACGGAGTCGGAGTACGACTGCGTCACCGCGGTCATGGCGTTGAGCACGGCGGGGCCGCTGGTCGTCAGGCACACGCCTGGTTTGCCGGTGACGCGTGCGTAGCCGTCGGCGGCGAAACCGGCGCCTTGCTCGTGGCGGGGTGTGACGTGCTTGACGTCGTGCTCGGCCAGGTAGCGGTAGATGCCGAGGTTGTGGGTGCCGGGGATGCCGAACACCAGCTCGGTCCCGTGCGCCTTGAGTGCGCGCACCAGCGCGTCACCCCCGCTTATGCGAGGAACGTCATGCTCATGCCACGCGCCGCCCGCTCGTATCGTTCAACGTGTCCCCCGAAGGGATGATCAGCGCGTCCACGGCGAGCACGCCGTCGGGTCCCACGCGCACCGGATTCAGCTCGATTTCGGCCAGGTCCGGCCTGGTGGTCAGCGAGGTTCGACAGCTCGGCGATCATGTGGGCGCAGGCTGCCACGTCAGGTGCGGGCGCGCCACGCCAGCCTGACAGGAGCGGGGCAGACACGAGGCGGGCCAGCATTGCCCTTGCCCTGGCAGGGGTCACGGGAGCAAGTTCGACCGCGGTGTCCTTGAACAACTCGGCGTGGATGCCGCCGGCGCCGACGAGCACGACTGGGCCGAACGAGTGGTCCCGCTTCACGCCGATGATCAGTTCGACGGTGTGCGGTCTCGTGTCCATCTCTTCGAGGACGTAGGTGCCGGGGCCGAGCCTGGCTTCCATCTCCTCGAAAGCCGTGGCCGGGTCCGTCAGGTCGATCTGCACGCCGCCGGGCTCGCTCTTGTGGGCCACCCAGTCGGCTTTGAGCGCGAACGGGCCGTTGAGCTTGCTTTCCTTGACTTCGGCAGCTGAGGTGACGGCGTGGGCCTCGGGGAACCTGACGAAGCTCAGCAGTTCGCGGGCGGCCAGGTAGCCGGGCTTGAACGCCGCGCTCGGGTCGAACGTCATGTCGGCGGCGTTGGTCGTGGCGGTGTCGAACGCCAGGCTTGCGCAGGGGTCCCCTCCGAAGGGGTCCCCTGATTCAACTATTCCAGGCAGCACCGACAATTCCGGTCGGCCCGATGCGACGATGGACCGTTCACGCAGCGGCCGAACCGTGCGCGTCACCCGAGCGCAGCCACCGCGCGCTTCGATCGTGTGCTGCACCGGCACCCCGCCGTGCCCGCAGCGCTCGCACCGCCGCGGAGTCCGCCGCGCATGCTGTGCACGACCACGGGCATGCCGGATTCCCTGCCAGCGAACACGATTGCGGCGGCCACGGCGACCTCGGCGGCCGCCAGCGAAGGCGTGTCCGCTCCGTAACTGCCGAAATACCCGGACAACAGACCGAGTCCACCTCGCCGCTCCGCGCAGAGCACCTCGCACCGCACGGGCGTAGTTCGCCAGGTCCTGCTCCCCCGCGCCGGCCAGGTCGACCGGGTTCCGCTTCGACGCGCCGGCTGGGCAGACCGATCCGACACCGGACACCGCGGGCACCGGCTGACCCGCAGCCGGCGCGCGAGGTCACGTCGGCGGCGACCGCACCCTGCCCGCCGGAGTCCCCGACGATCGCCGACCCGCTTGCCCTTCGGGCGTGTGGTGAGCACAAGTACCGCGCCAGGTCCACCAGCTCGGCCGGCGTCGCACCCGGACCGCGCCCGCACGCACGGCAGGCCGCGTCGACCACGTCCAAAGAGGACGTCAGCGCGCCGGTGTGCGACTGCGCCGCTTCCGCGCGGCCGCGGCGTCCCCCACGTCAGCACCACTACCGGCTTGTCGGCCTCGGTCAGCCGGGTGATCGCCGGACCAGCTCCCGGCCGTCGCGAAGCTCTCCGGTACATCGCCCTACGACGGTGGTCACTCGTGTTCGACCAGCTGTCGACCATTTCCTCCAGCGTCAGTCGGCCTGGCGGCCCACCGAGACGAACCGCGAGACGCCGATGCCGGACGCCGCCGCGAGCCCGGCCAGTTCCAGCCCGACCTGACCGCTCTGCGAAACGATGCCGAGCGCACCCGGTCTCGAACTGGCCCCAGGCCAGCTGAGCTGCGTTGCCGCGTCGAACACGCCGAGGCAGGCCGGCCCGAGCAGCCGCGCGCCGCCCGCACGCACGCGGCGCGCGATTCGTAGTCGTCCTCGATCCCGTCGCTGATCCCGACCAGCCCGCGGGCGCCCAGCTCCAGCGCCTTGTCGACGATCTCCGGCACCGCGGTCGCCGGCACGGCGAACACCACCAGTTCGGGCGGTTCCGACAGGTCACCGAGGCTCGCGTACGGCACCGCGGCCGACCACCGCGCCGCCACGGGAGTTGACCAGGTGACGCGGCGGCGGTCCTCGCCGGTCAGCGCGCCCCTGGCCAGCCAGTGGCCCCATTTGGCCGGGTCCGCGCTCGCGCCGACCACGGCGACCGAGCCGGGTCGGTGAAGGGACGGGGTTCGTCGCTCATGCCCTGGCCAGCCTTCTGGCGATGACCAGCCGCTGGATGTCAGAGGTGCCTTCCTCGATCTCTTCGAGCTTGGCGTCGCGCATCCACTTCTCCACGAGGTATTCCTGTGAGTAGCCCCAGCCGCCGAAAGTCTGCACAGCCGCCCAAGTGCACCACATCGCGTTCTCCGAACCAACCAGCTTGGCCGTCGGCGGCCTCGGCGGTGACCGGTTCCCCGGCGTCGAACAGCGCGGGCCGCGCGCCGCGTGAGCAGGTGCGAGGTGTCCACCTTGACCGCCATGTCGGCGAGCCGGAAGGCTACCGCCTGGTGCTCGATGATCGGCACCCCGAACTGGATCCGCTGGCAGGCGTAGTCGGCGGCGAAGTCCAGCGCGGCGCGCGCGAGGCCGGTGTGGCCGAGCCGATCAGGATGCGCGAGGCGTCGAACGTCCGCATCAGCCCCGAGAAGCCCGCCCCTCCTCGCCGAGCCGGTTCTCCGCGGGCACGCGCACGTCGTCGAGGAACACCTCGGCGTTCACGATCGCGCGCTGCCCCATCTTTGGCATGGCTGCCCGACCGTCAGCCCAGGCGTGTCCCGCGGCACCACGAACGCCGTGACCCCGCGTGACCTCAGCGCCGGGTCGACCGTCGCGAAGATCACGAAGTACTCGGCGTAGGGGGCGTTGGAGATCCAGGTCTTCTGTCCGTTGAGGACGTACTCGTCGCCCTCACGCCTGGCCGAGGTCTGGATGCTCGCCGCGTCCGAGCCGCTGTCGGGTTCGGTGACCGCGACGGCGGTGAGCGGCGGCAGGTCGCTCCCGAGTGGACTGAGGAAACGTTCCTGCTGCTCAGGCGTGCCGAGGTGCTCGATGGGCGCACTGAAGAAGCCGTTGGACGTGACCAGGTTGCCGATGCCGATGTCCCCGTGGCAGAGCTCCTGCTGAACCAGCACCTGGGTGAGCAGGTCGGTGACGCCGCCACCACCGAACTTCTCCGGGATCATGAACGTCGTCAGGCCGAGCTTGGAGGCCTTCTCCCACACGTCGAGCGGCGACTCGGTGTCCGCCTCGTCGACGGCACGGCCACGCGGGCGGATCTCTTTTGCGGCGAACTCCCTGGCCAGCTCAACGAACTGCTGCTGTTCGGCCGTGAGTCGCAGGCCGTCCCGGACGGTCCGCCCCATCTCGCACTCCTAAATTGACTGACGAATCAGTTATTCACGATCCACGCGGAAGCCTAGCCGTGTCAAGACGCGGTCGGAGGGTCGCGAACGGGTGATCGAAGAGGCCGCCGGGAGGTGGTCCGCGCAGGTCTACCGGGAGTTGTCCACAGATCGCCGAACGGCGGGTTGACACGCACCCTTCGTCGCTATGTTGAGTGGAGGTGGGTGGTCTGCCCCCCTGGGTGGGCGGGGCCTCTCCCCCGCTTTCGCGATCTTGCTTCGACCGACCACCGACCGCGATCTTGCCGGGCTCCGGCCGCGGCCGGTGTGCCTCAGCCGCTGTCTGGGCGGCGTACGGCCGGTACCCACCCGACATCGCAACGCGGTTGCGGCGGAACTCCCGGCTCACCAGGCCCGCTGACCACTGGGCCGTTGGGTCAAGGTGCCGCGGGTTCGAATCCCGTCGTCCCAACGGCCAAGCGGACTTTGGCAGGTCGGGCACCGCGGAAGCCCTCTTCTTGTGATCTTGCCGGGCCGAGGTGCTGCGGTCACTCGGCGAGCACCGGGCCGTCGCGCGGTTCAGCGGGCCAGGACCCGAGGGCGAGCCGTTGGACTGGTACGCCACGGTTGTACTGCGCCGCAGGCACATGCTGCTCTGCACCGGCTATGCCGACCCTGGCCATCCCGCCCTCGCCGAGGTGGAGTGGATGTTCGACTCGGTCGGCGTGGCCAGGTTCAGGTGGTGGGGATGACCCGGCAGTGCGGGGGTCGAAAGACGGGCAGCCGACAGCCCTGCTTCGAGTTCACGTGGAGGTCTCGATGCCTCGAACGAACAACCCTGGAGTCACCACAGCCGGCTTCTCCCACCGGGTCGCGTAGTGGTCGAGGAAGATCTGCCCGACGAGCTCGCCTCTGGTTCGCACGCCGGTCTTGTCGAAGATGGACTTGAGATGGTCCTGCACGGTGTACGGCGACATGGACAGCGCCTTGGAGATCTCCTTCGTGGAACGTCCCTGGATGCACTGCATCGCCACCCGTGCTTCGCGATCGGTCAGGCCGTAGGCCAGCGCCACGACCGGCGCGACGTCGTGCGGTGAAGCGGGGTGGATGATCACGGCTGTGCGGCCGCCGGAGCCGAGCCTGGTTCCGTAAAGCAGCAGCCAGGTTCCGGCGCACGTACGGACGCGCGCTCGCGCGGCCAGTTCGAGTGGATCCGTGCCGGGTGGGATGGCCCTGGCTCGGGCGGCGATCGCCTGCACGATCTTCGACTCGCTCGGGTGGCGGGGAGCCGGGTCTTCGACGAGTTCGCTGATCCAGCGAACCGCTGCCGCCGAGGTCGACTCGGGGCTGCCGTTCTCGTCGAACACGACGACCCCCGGTCCCCAGTCCACGCGGGGCGCTCCGGTCGGTGCGTGGGTGGCGACGGCACGGCGCAGACCGGTGGCGATGGAGGCGGACAACGCGGAGAGCGCGGCCACCTCGGTCTCGGTGAACCAGGGTTGGTCACGGTGGCGCAGGAAGGCCGCCGCTCCCCAGTAGATGCCGTCGACGACGAGAGAGACGCGCAGTTCGTCGCCGAAGCCGTAGGCCTCTTGTGATCGGTGCCGGGCCGACCGGGTGAGGTCGCCGTGAGTGTCGATGCTGATCGCCCCGGCGATCCGGCCACTGCCTGCGAGGAACGACCACTTGTTGACGTCGTCGATGACGTACTCGTGGTGTGCCAGCCACGGGCCGGAGCACCCGATGTCCCGGTTGACGGTGCCGGTGAACAGGATCGTCCCGGGGTCGACTGTGTGCCAGCAGTAGGCGTCGAACGGGATGAGCGGCCGGATCGCGCCTGCGACGTCCGCAGTGAAGTCCACCCAGGTCAGCGAGCTCGCGTCGATGCGCGCGATGTCGGCGCGCACTCGAGGTACCTGGGCTGGGGCCACGGTCGGAGACTACGCCGGGGCCGTCACCCCGGCATCCCCCAGAAATCTGGGCCCTACCAGCGACTTTCACCCATCGATCTGGGATGGCGGACGTGGCGACGGCTCCGCAGGCTGCTGGCATGACGACCACACCCGAGGCCCCTTCGAGGCCGACCGAGAACGCCGTGACACCGGACCAGATCTTTCAGCTCGCCCAGGGGTTCATGGCCAGCAAGCACCTGTTCGCCGCCAACGAGCTGGGTCTGTTCGAGGCCCTGGGCGTTGGGCCGGCCGACCTGGCGGGCTTGGCGGCCCGCACCGGTCTCCCCCAGCGCACGGCGCGCATCAGCGCCGACGCCATGGTCGCGCTCGGACTCCTGGAGAGGCACGGTGACCACTACGCGAACACACCGGTGGCCGCGACGTTCCTGTCGGGGACAACGCCCGCGGACCTCAGACCGCTGCTGAGGTTCTGGGACAAGCTCAGCTATCCCGCATGGACCGATCTGGCCGGAGCACTCGGACGCGGCCGTCCCGCCCGAGAGATCTTCGAGATCGACGACGAGCTCGTGCCCGTCATGTCGGCCGGCATCGATGCCGCCACCGCCGGTGCCTGCCATGCGCTCCCTGCGGTAGCCGGGCTCCCGGCGGGGAGCCGGGTGCTGGACATCGGCGGCGGGACCGGTTCGTGGGCCATCGCCCTCGCGCAGGCCGACCCCCAGCTCACCGCGACGGTGTTCGAGCTACCCGAGGTGGCCGCTGTCGCCGAACAACGGCTGCGCGCCGACGGCCTCACCGCACGGATCGGCGTCCACGTCGGCAATGTCCTGACTGATGAACTCCCGCCCGGCTTCAACGCCTTCCTGCTCGCCAACGTCATCCACTACTTCACCCCCGGCACCAACCAGGCGATCCTGCGCAGGATCCGGGCGGCGGCGGAACCGGGCACGCGCCTGCTGGTCGCGGACTTCTGGACCGACCCGACGCACACCCAGCCGTTGCCCGCGGCGCTCATGGCCGGAGAGTTCGCGATCCACGTCAACGACGGCGACGTCTACAGCGTCGCGGAAGGCGCGGCGTGGCTCAGCGACAGCGGCTGGGCGGTTACCGGGCACCTGCCGCTGGCCGGACCGATCACACTGGTCACGGCCGAGGCGGTCTAGCGAGACCAAGGCGAGTTGGTGCCTGCTCCAGCTTTAGGCGCGTAACGCCGCCGAACGATCTCCAAAGCCTCCGCAAGGTCAGCCCCAGCTCGGCGGACATCGAGGCGTACGACGCGGCCGCCGCGCGGACCCGTTCACGGTTGCTGTCGCCGTTCGCGCTGACCACGGTGCCCGCGCGGCCCCGTGTTTCCACGAGGCCGGCTTCCTCCAGTTCGCGGTAGGCGCGGGCCACCGTGTTGACCGCCAGCCCCAGGTCCTTTGCGAGCGCGCGCACTGTCGGCAGTTTGGCGCCGACGGCGAGATGGCGGTTCGCGATGGCTTGGGCGTAATGCACCCGAACCTGCTCGTACGGAGGCGTGTCCCCATGGTGGTCGATCATCACTGCGCCCCATCCTCCCCGCATGTCACTACCTCTGTATTGACCAACGGAAGAGCGGGGCAGAGGTTGCGGTCGATTCAGCGCGCGCCGAGATTGTTCTGGTCGGCGCCCATCTTCAGGTACAGCTCGCGCCAGCCGGTGTCGGCCGCGGAGGGTTCCTTTCCGTCGCAGTAGGCCTTGGTGCCGTGCGAGGTGTAGTAGCGCAGGAGCGACAACGAGACGACGGTGTCCGAGTTCCCCTCGTCGAATACTCCTCGCCCGGCTGCTGCTCCTGGTGCTTCATGCAGGAGATGTCAGCCTGCTGTTCGTCGTCGAACCGCGCGGTGGCGGACTGCGAGGGGAACAGGCGCTCAGTGCGAGCGCGGCGAACACGAGCACGACCAGCTTCTTCGATGATCCTTCTCCCAATCAAAAGGCCAGCGAGCGCGTGGCCAGACCGACTCCGACGACCATCACCGGTGCCGCCGTGCCCAGCGGCGTGAAGTCCGCGCACCTGCGGAAGCGGGCCAGACGCAGGCCGAAGCGGTCGCGCACGGACACCAACAGCAGGCCGGCGGCCGCCAACGTGGCCGCCATGCCGAGGCCATAGTCACGCAGCTCGTTGCTCACCGACTCCGCCGGCGCACCGGACACCGCGACGTCGAAACCGACGACAGTGATCTCCCGCCAGCCCGGCTTGTCGTCGAGGTGAGTCGCTGAACATCACCGCCACCTCGCCGCGCACCATCAGCGACGCGGTGTACTCGCACGTCAGCCGCGTCGTCGGCAGACCGGCCTCGTCGAACCTGCCCTCGCCGAGCGCGAGCTCGCCGAGGTGGAAGCGGCCGAACGCGGTCTCCTCCGCTGACGAGCTTGCCGGTCAACGCCGCGCCGAGGACTGCCTGGATCTCGATGTCCACCACGTCGTCGAAGAGCCTGCGGCCGTTCGGGACCCCTGCAGGTCGCCGCCGAGCACTCGGAGCAGGACGCCGCTCGGTTCGGTAGTTATTTCGTTGTTACTCCGCGGCGTTCGGCGCGACCAGCTAGCGCACGTTGGTCGTCGCCAACCTGGCGAGAACCTCCTCGGCCAAACTACGAAACTCCTTGTAGCACCGCTGCACCAACCCCAGCGTGCTTCCGATAGCCCCGTCGGCCGAACGCAAGTCGAACATCGGCTTGCGGGCGTCGTGCGCCAACGGCATCAGACTCCGATAGTTCCTGACAGTCGCGATCTCGAAGCCCCCGGCCTCACCAGACGGCCGGGCATTGCCAAGCACCTCGTCCGCGAAGACGCCGGGAAGACGATCCAACCAACGCCGGTAGGCGGCTACTGGTCTATCGAGCCGCATGGTTGGCTGCATGATCACGTATCCCAGCGGCACCATGTTGCCCGCTGGGGCATCGATCGAAGACGGCACCTTCGGCAGCACCGTCTCTTGCCAGGTTGACCGCCATTGACGGAGCGCTGGCCCCAGATTGATCAAGCCGCGGAGCGAGAAGAGATCTGCGGCCAGCGGCATCAGCACGGTGTCGGAGGCCAGCAGAGCCGAGCGGTTGATCGCACCGAGATTCGGTCCGACATCGATGAGCACGATGTCGGCCGCAACCTTCGTTGCAGCGGCAGAGATGATCCGATGAAACGCCGTGGTCGCCCTTATCGCGGCCATATCGGTGCCGGTGAAACTACGGGGCCAGGCGTCGGACAGCTTCTCTTCAAACGCACTCAACTCCAGGTCGCCCGGCAACAACCACAGGGAGTCCCGAATCCGAATCGGATCGAAGAGCTCGATATCCCCGAGACCTTCCATGATGGGCCCCACCGAGGCTGCCAGCGTGCCGGGGTTAGGTGTGTCCAACATGGGAAACAAGCGTGGCTGCAGTTGCCCGAGCACCGGACTGCTCGACTCATTCCACAAAGCAGCAAGATCGTCTTCGTCCAGAAATGCCGCAGTCAAGTTCGATTGAGGATCAAGATCTACCGCGAGCACACGATGACCTAGCCGCTCCATCATGTGTGCGAGATGATAAGTAAGCGTGGTCTTCCCAACCCCACCCTTGTTGTTGAAGAGCGCCAGCGAGATCACGCCTGCCTCCTCACGACAACAGACCAGGAGGAATCGTCCACCGCATATTCAGCTGGAGGATTCCCGTTACGCTCAAGCGCCACCCGCACTCGCCCGATGCCTCGCCCGAACCGGTTGACGTATCCGAGCGACTTCATGGCACCTGCCAACGATGGATTCCGGTAGTCGTTCACCCGCTCGAAGTTGTCTGCGTTGACCTGCCCAAACGGGCCACCAGGGTTGGTCACCTCGATGCGATCGTCGAACCATGCGATGCGAACTGGCGCATAGGACGACTCATAGTTGCGGTGCATGACCGCATTCATGCAGATCTCACGCAACGCTTCCAGCGGATACTCCGGCCGCTCTTCTTCCCGGAACCGTCCGCCGAAACCAGGGCAGTGTGAACGTGACCACGCAAGACCGCACTCAGCCGAGTGGCTGTGTCAACAATATTGAATCGAATCTCCTGGTCGTCAACTACAGGCGCACCCAGGTCAACACCCTTGTAACGGACGAACTGAATATACGCACCAGGAATATGCCCGCTCGGATCGAGGCCAACCGCGAGCAAACCCAGCACGGTCGGTACGCCATTTGGATCGGTCAGCCGAAGCGAGGCCAACTGCAGGTCAACCGGACGCCCGTTCTCATCCAGCACATCCTGTGACACGACGGATGGCAGGTACGTGGACTGGAACAGGGTGAGGTCAAGATCGTCCACCGTCGCCGTGTGGATCGGATGACTGTCAAACGGAGCCGAGAGTTCACGACGCCGCTCAGTGAGCACACGTTCGTCGTCCCTACTAGCCTTCCGTGTCGTCGGGCCTGGACGAACCCAAACCACACCGTCGAAGCGCACTGGAGGCGTTGCCGACGCCTCGACTCGAATCCGCACCACGTCCTTGCCTTTAAAGACCGCCTTTTCCACAGTCATCGAAGGACGATCGATGATCCGGCCGTCATCGCGGAACTCAGCAAGTGTGAGCAGCAGTCGATCAGTGACATCAATGTCGACCGGCTCCCCAGAGTCGTTCACCCCGACGAGGAGGTCGCCACCACCGTGCCTCGGTAGATCGTTCGCCAAGGCACAGATCACCTGCCCAACCACCTCCGATCCGAGACAGACTCCTTGAACTCAAGACTGGGAGTCTCATTTGTCCCAAGCAGGTCTGCAAGATCGGTGGTCATGAGGTCATCTTCGCAGATGGCTCGATCTTCGCATCGCGTGCGCCTACTCCGCGGCTTTCGGCGCGACGACCGTGCCGCGGGCCCGCGTTACGACGATCGGCGCAGCGAGTACGTCCGCCGCCGAGGGTCCGCGATCGGGCGCGGAACGGCAGACGACCCGTGCCTCGAACTCGATCTCACGCGAGCGCTTTCCTATGCGCACCAACGTCGCCACGGCCTCGATGACGTCGCCCGCCTGGATCGGCGCGATGAACTCGACGGAGCTGTAGCCCGCGAACAGTCCCTCGTCGGAGTCCGTGTGGATCAGCAACTCCGTCGCGACGTCCCCGAACATGCCGAGCCCGTACGCGCCGTCCACCAGGTTGCCCCCGTAGTGCGCGTGCGAGTGCGGCACGTAACGGCGATGCGTCACGGAGAAACCCTCGACCAATGCCCCGCTCACGCGGCGACCCCCTTCTTCTCCTGCATCGCGTGCACCAGGTAGCTCGCGACCTCACCCGGAGTGGTACCCCGGCAGAACACCCGATCCACCCCCAGCTCTCCCGCCATCAACGGGTCGAAGCGCGGCCCGCCCGCGACCAGCAGCGGACGCCTGTCCCCCATCGCCTCGCGGAACGCGGCGGACATCTCCTGTGTGTTCAGGATGTGCGCGTCCCGCTGGGTCACCACCTGCGAGACCAGCACGGCGTCGGCCTTCTCCGACCTCGCCGCCCTGACCAGCTCGGGCACCGACACCTGCGCGCCGAGGTTCACGACCTTCAGCTCGCGGTAGTACTCCAGGCCCTTCTCACCGGCGAAGCCCTTGATGTTGAGAATCGCGTCGATGCCGACCGTGTGCGCGTCCGTGCCGATGCAGCCGCCGACCACGACCAGCTTGCGCCGCAACACCTTCTTGAGCGTCGCGTTGACCTCGGCCGGCGACAGCAGCGGGTACTCGCGTTCGACGACCTTCACCTCGTCGAGGTCCACGAGGTGCTTCGACCGAGCCGTAGACGACGAAGAACGTGAAGTCGTCGCCGATCGGGTTGCGAATGCACGACCATCGCAGGGTCCATGCCCATCTTGTTCGCGAGCTGCTGCGCCGCGCCGTCCGCCTCGCGGGCCGAACGGAATCGGCAGCGTGAACGACGTCTGGATCATGCCGTCGCCGGTGGTGTCGCCGTACGGCCGCACGTACCTGGTCGATGACTTGGCGCCCCCTCTCCAGCAGCTCCGCAGCCGGGTTGAAGTACGCCGTCGGCCTTCTCGACCACGCCGTCCGCGCCCTTGCCCTTGTCGGCGGGGCGCTTCATCAGGCCGAACGTGCCGTCGGCGATCGCGTTAGCAGGCCGTCGTCGACGATGCGCTCCAGCAGGTCCACGGCCTCGCCGAGCACCTGGTGCGCGCGCTTGACGATCAACCCGTCCGGCGCGGGCCGGAAGTCCTCGGCAGGCT
Source organism: uncultured Actinomycetota bacterium (assembly GCA_963766275.1). Classification (GTDB taxonomy): domain Bacteria; phylum Actinomycetota; class Actinomycetes; order Mycobacteriales; family Pseudonocardiaceae; genus Lentzea. The sequence continues at coordinate 13,879 of CAVYAD010000018.1, read as the reverse complement.
GCCGGCCGCGTTGAGCACGTACCGGACGTTCTGCAGCGCGAGGTCGCGGTCGGACAGGAACGGCGTCACCACCGCCTCGGTCATCATGCCGACCAGCAGGATCGACTGGCCGGTGAGCACTCCGGCGAGGTTGAAGAACCCGTCGAGCAGGTGGCCGTTGAACACGTCGCCGGTCATGTGCTTGGTCGGCGGCATCCACTTGAGCGGCGCGTCCGGGAACAGCTCGCGGGCCAGCAGCGCGTGCGCCAGCTCGAGCCGGAACGAGTCGGGCACCTTCGGGTTGATCTCGAACGCGTGCCCGAGGCCCAGCAGGTGGTCGGGCAGCCCCGCCTCGTGGGCGAAGTGCTCGTTGAGGAGCTGCGACACGGTCACGGTGTGCGCGGCGTCGACCGCGTCCGCGGTGGTGAGGTAGTTGTCCTCGCCGGTGTTGATGATGATGCCCGGCGCGGGCGTGCACCTGGCGGGAGAACCGCTGGTCCACGAACGTGCGGATCGGGTTGATGTCGCGGAACAGGATCCCGTACATCGAGTCGTTGAGCATCATGTCGAGCCGTTGCAGGCCGCCGAGCACGGCGATCTCCGGCATGCACAGGCCCGACGCGTAGTTGGTCAGCCGGACGTACCGGCCGACCTCCTTCGACACGTCGTCGAGCGCCGCCCGCATGATCCGGAAGTTCTCCTGCGTGGCGTACGTGCCCGCGAACCCGTGGTGCGTGGCGCCTTCCGGCACGTAGTCCAGCAGCGACTGCCCGGTCGAGCGGATCACCGCGATGATGTCGGCGCCCGCGCGGGCGGCGTTCTTCGCCTGGATGACGTCCTCGTCGATGTCACCGGTCGCGACGATCAGGTAGATCCACGGGCGCTGCGCCGGGTCGCCCCACTTGGCGACGAGCTTGTCGCGCTGGGCCCGGTTGCGGTCGACCGTCTTGAGCCCCTTGGCGACCGCGGAGCTGCCGGCCTTGCGAGCCGCGGTCAGGTCTCTGCCGGTCGGGATCGTGAACTGGATCTGGCCCGCGGCGGTGGCTTCCGCGAGCTCCGTGAGCGTCGCCGAGGTTGTGCTCGCGCAGCGCGTGGAACGCCGGCAGCACCACGCCGTGTTCGAGGCCGCACTGCTCGCGGACCGTGTCGATCACGCGGTTGACCCACGGCACGTCACCGGCGCGGTGGGTGGAGTCCGCGCCGGTGATGCCGGCGAGGCGAAGCGTGGCGCGCTCGACCGCGACGGTGGTGTGCGCTTTGGCGATGGACACCACCGGTTCGGCCGCCCGCGCGGCGAGTTTCCGCGCGGTGGCGACGACCTTGGGGTCGAGGTCGAGCAACGCCATGGTCACTTCCTCTCGTAGATCGTCCGCCGTTCAGCACGGTCCGCACGCACACGGGCGCGGGCCGGTGAGGTCGGCAGTCCGGGCACGCCGAGCGCGGGTCGGTCGACCAGCGCTGCACCCGCGTCGCGGCCACACAGCTCGCCGGTCTCCCACACCGCGTAGGTCGCGGGCGCGCCGGGCTGAAGGGTGCCGGTCACGCCGTCGTCCACGCCCGCCGCACGCCAGCCGCCGCGGTGTGGGCGGTGAAGGCGGCGCGAGGCGACACGCCGAAGCCCTCGGTCTTGTGGTGCACGGCGGCGCGCACGGCGGCCCACGGGTCGATCGCGGTCACCGGGGTGTCCGAGCCGAACGCCAGCACGACGCCGCCGCGGCCAGCGGGAGAAGGGATTGAGCCCCACTCCGCGTTCCGGCGCCGAGGCGCTGCACGTACATGCCGGTCGGCCGCCCCACTCGGCGTCGAACAGGGGCTGCACTGAGGCGATCACGCCCCACCCGGCGAGTTGCTGGGCCTGCTCGGCGGACACCATCTCGACGTGTTCGAGCCGGTGCCGCGCGGAGGCCGAGCGCCGGGGTGCCGACGACCTTCTCGGCGATGGCGAAGCCTTCGATCACGGCGGCCAACCGCGGCGTCGCCGATGACGTGGAAGCCCGCCTGCATACCGGCCTCGGTGCACTTGACCAGGTGGTCGGCGATCTGCTGCCCGTCCAGGTAGAGGGCGCCGGAGGTGTCGGCGTCGGCGTAAGGCGCGGTCAGCGCGGCGGTGCGGGAGCCGACGGCGCCGTCGACGAAGTGGTCGCCGGCCAGGCCGCGGACCGGGACGGAAGGCAGGTCGTGGGCGCCCCAGTAGGCGACCACCTCGGGGCCCTCGCCCGAGAGGCCAGCAGTTCGGCCAGGTCGTCCTCGCCGGAGATGTCGGGCCCGGCGCACTCGTGCACGCGGCGATGCCCATCGACGCAGCGTGACGCAGGAACGTGAGTTGCGCGGCCTCACGTTGTTCGGGGGTGATGGCGGCCTTGCGCGGCCCTCGCACGTGGTGGTGCGCCGCGCGCGCGAGCGGACCGTCCGCGGAATAGCCGTCGGCTTCCACGCGCCTCGGGCAGTCGACCAGCGTTCGACGACACGAGCGCCGAGTGGACGTCGATGCGCGACAGGTAGACCGTCCGTGCCGCCGGCGGCCTCGTCGATCTCCGCGCGCGTCGGCGGACGGTTCTCCGGCCAGCGCGTCTCGTCCCAGCCGTGACCCCACACGAGGTCGCCTTCGAACGGCGCGCACCTGCTCGAGCAGTTCGTCCAAGAGGACGTGCGGGTCAGGTCGAGACCGGTCAGCAGCAGGCCGGCCGAGGTGGCGTGCACGTGGGCGTCGACGAACGCGGGCGCCACGAAAGCGCCGTTCAGCTCGATGACGGAGGCGTCCGGGTGCAGCGCGCGGCCGACCGAGTCCTGCCCGATCCAGACGATCACGCCGTCCGTGACGGCCATCGCGGACGCGTCCGGTGCGTAGATGCGTCCGCCGACCGAAAGTTGCGTACTCACGTCACGCAGTCTGCCTTTGCTCGAACAGCGCCCGCACACCCGGCCGCGTTCGAACAGGTCCAGCGCGAACGCCGCGTGACCAGGCACATAGCCGTTGCCGACCAGCATCTCCACGTCGGCGGCGAGGCCCTCGGCGCCCAACGCCGCGGCACTGAACGACGTCGCCATCGAGAAGAAGATCACGGTGCCGCCGTCCGCGGTCGCGAGGATGGCGCCGTGCTCGCATCCCGGCACGTCCACACACACGACCGTCACGTCAACCTGCTTGCCCACGGCGTCCGCGACAGCCACCGGGTTGCGGGCGTCGGCGATCACGACCTCGTCCGCGAGGCCCGCCTCACGCACCTGCGCCGCCTCGCGCTCATTCGGTACCAACGCCACGAGGCGTGACGCACCAGCCTGACGTGCGGCCGCGAGCGAGAGCGAGCCGGACTTGCCGCCACCGCCCGAGCACGAGCACTGACCCGCCGGGGTGCCGACGCACGACGCGGTCGGTCAGAGCGGGCGCACCACACACGTCGAGCACCGACAGGGCCAGCGAGGCGGGCATGTCGTCGGGCAGCACGGCGGCGATGGAGCGGCCGAACAGCACCGCGGTCCCCCGGCACGGAACCTGCTCGTCCTCGCCGCTCCAGTCCGCCAGGCCGTCGTTGATCTTCAACGGCGTCAGCGTGAGGCTGACCAGCGTCGCGATCCGGTCGCCGGCCTTGAGCCCGAGCGGCGAGTCCGGGCCGACCTCGATGACGGTGCCGAACAGCATGCCGCCGGAACCGGTGACCGGATTCTGCATCTTGCCGCGCTCGGCGACGATGTCCAGCACGGCCTGACGCACGGCGTCCGGGCTGCCGTGCGCCTCCCTGAGCTGCCGGAACGACGCCGCGTCCAGGTTGAGCCGCTCGACCGAGACGATCACCTCGTCGGGGGCGGGCACGGGTTCCGCGTTCAGCCGCCACGCCTGTTGCGGCAGGACACCCTCGGGTTCGAGGACGCGGTGCAGTCCGTACGCGCTCACCTGAAAATCCTTCGGTCGACGACGCTGTCTGGGAGATATCTTCACGTGAAGCGTAAAGATCCCGCAAGCATCACTTGGTAACCAGGCGGTACCAACGGCAGTCGTACCCCTCCAGTTCCACGTCTACGGTGCAGGTGGCACCCGTCAACACGTCGATGATTTCGCCCTCCACCGGAAGGCGCACGGCGATCTGACGGTCGGCGAGGTTGTGCAGCGCGATCACCGTGCCGCCGTCGCAGTCGGCGCGATGGGCGAAGACACGGGGATTGCCGACGTCGAGCACCTGGTAGTCGCCCCACGCCAGCTCAGGGCACTCCCGGTAGCGCTCGATGAGCAGCCGTAGCCAGGTCAGCAACGAGTCGGGGGCGTGCCGCTGCCTGCCCGCGGCCTCCCAGTCCATCGGCACACGGACCGCGAGCCTGCCCTCCAGTGACAGGTCCTCGCCCAGGCCGATCTCCTCGCCGTAGAAGAGCACCGGCGTTCCCGGCAGCGTGAACAGCAGGCTGTAGACCATGCGGATGCGGCGGAAGTCGTCCTTGAGCATGCCGGGGCAGCCGCCGGCGCAGACCACGGTCGTAGAGCTGCATGTCCTTGTCCGGTCCGAAGGCGTCGAACACCTCTTGCCGCTCGTCCACCGGCAGTTTGTCAAGCGTCAGCTCGTCGTGGTTGCGCACGAACGTCGCCCAGTGCGCGTCGCGCGGCGGCTGCGGGCGTTCCTGCAGCGCCTTCACCAACGGACCGGCCGACTGCCTGGCCAGGCTCAGGTACATCGCCTGCATGCCCGACGAAGTCGAAGCACATCGTCAGCTCGTCGCCGACGCCGTGCCCGAAGAACGCCATCGTGTCCTTGTAGGGCAGGTTCACCTCGCCCAGCAGCACCGCCTCGCCGTTGCGGCGGGTCAGGAACGCGCGCAGGTCGGCGAGGTAGTCGTGCGGGTCGGGCAGCGACACCGCGTCGGCGCGGCCGTTGTGCTCCAGCAGGAACGGCACGGCGTCGACGCGGAACCCGCTAGAGCCCAGCTCCATCCAGAACCCCATGATCCGCGCGATCTCGTCGCGCACCTCGGGGTTCGAGACGTTGAGGTCGGGCTGGTGCTTGTAGAAACGGTGCAGGTAGTACTTGCCGACCTCCTCGGAGTACTCCCAGAGCGATGTTCTCCTTGTCCGGGAACGTGATGCCCTGCGGCCCGTCCGTCTGGCGGCTCGTCGGCCCAGACGTACCAGTCGCGCTTGGCGACTCGTCGTGGAACCACGGGTGCTGGTCGGACGTGTGGTTCACGACCAGGTCCGCGATCACCCGCATGCCCCGGTCGCGGGCCGCGCGCACGAACTCCACGAAGTCGCCGAGCGAGCCCAGGCGCGGATCGACGGCGTAGAAGTCGGTGATGTCGTAGCCGTCGTCGCGTTCCGGGGTCGGATAGAACGGCATCAGCCACACACACGTGACGCCCAATGCGTGGAGATGGTCGATGTGTTCGGTGAGGCCTCGGAATCGCCGTTGTCCGAGAAGGTCTCCACGTCGAGGCAGTAGATGACGGCGTTCTTCCACCAGACGTCGGACGTGCGGATCACGCCGGTCACCTCCGGGAGCACGTTCTCGCCGAACGCGTCGATGAACGGGATCAGGTCCTTGCCGACGTGGTGCAGGTAGATCTCGTCGAAGCCGAGCTCGGCGTACGTCGTGCAGGTTCTGGGCGTGCTGGTTCAGGTCCGCGGACACGTCGACCACGCTCGCGACCTGCTCTGGCGTGACGTGCTCGGCGACCACGTCGAAGTGCTCGGGCAGTTCGAGGTCCCAGCACACGGGCGGGCGGAAGACGTTGGTGCGCCACTGCTCGTGCGCGATCCGCTGAGCGGCGTCTCCTCGGTCTGCGCCCAGCTCAGGTGCACCTGCAGGTGCAGCTTGCCGCGGCCGCCGGCGTCCCGGTACGCGTCCGCGAGCTGCCGCAGCCGCTCGGGCGGCGCGTTCACGGTGATCAGCCCGTCCGCCCACTCCGCACACCAGCGGGCGGTCTCCGGACTCACCGCCGCGCCGATCAGCAGCGGCACCTCGTCCGGCCGGGTCCACAGCCGCGCGCGGTCGACCGTGACCAGCCCGTCGTGGCTGACCTCCTCGCCTTCAGCAGCGCGCGGATCACGTCGACGCACTCCCTCAACCGGGCCGTGCGGACGTCCTTGCGCGGCCAGCCGTCGCCGGTGATGTGCTCGTTGCTCGCCTCCCCGGTGCCCAGCGCGGCCCAGAACCGGCCGGGATACATCGCGGACAGGGTGCCGATCGCCTGCGCGATGATCGCCGGGTGATAGCGCTGGCCCGGCGCGTTGACCACGCCGAACGGCAGGTTGGTCGCCTGCAGTGCCGCGCCGAGCCACGACCAGGCGAAACCGGACTGGCCCTGTCGTTCACTCCACGGCGACGAAGTGGTCAGAGCTCATCGCCGCGCCGAACCCCGCTTCCTCGGCGCGGCACACGGCTCTGATCAGGTCGGCGGGGTGGATCTGCTCATGCGATGCGTGGATACCGAAGACCGTCATGCGCCCTCAGGTACCCCGTCTGAACATTTCGGCAACCCGCGTTGAACCGTTCGCGATGCGCATCCGTGTGCATCTCAAGACCTCGAGCGGAGGAGGAACGGCGATGTGCAACGAGACTCGGCTGGGCACGGCCACGGTCGTCGAGTTCATCAGGCCGGACGGCTCTATCGAACCCATGAACGTCGACCTCCATTACCGCACTGACGATCCGCACGCGGTGACGCTGCGGTTCCACACGAGCGAGCAGGAGTCGACCTGGCTGGTCGGCCGTGAGCTGCTCGCGGCCGGGTTGCTGGCTCCCTCGGGCATCGGTGACGTGCGGCTGCGTCCGCACCGTGGCGACACGCTCGTGCTGGAGCTGTTCACCGAGGACTCGCACGCCGTGTTCCACCTGTCGGCCGACGAACTGCACCGGTTTCTCGAGTCCACCTACGCCGTGGTGCCCGCCGGGCGCGAGTCGCTCGACTTCGACACGCTGCTCAAGGACCTGCTGTCCTGACCCCAGGCTTGCGTGCACACGAGGGCCCGACGTTCTACAGGCGCAACCCCAGCACCAGCTTCTCCCCCACATCGATCTGCCGGAAGCCCAGGTGCTGCCAGAAGCCGATCGCGTGTGTGTTGTGGCGCCGCACGTGGATATGGACGCCCTTCTCCAAACGTTCGAGCACGGCGCGCACGAACGTGCCGCCGAAGCCCTTGCCCTTTGCTCGCGGCAGCAGGTTCGCGTGCATGTGCGCCGGATAGTCGATGGCCAGCATCGGGTCGACGCGCGGCGGCTGGTGGATGTGCTGCACGATCCGGTTGGCACCAGGCCTCGACGGATAACGAACGCGCAGGTCAGGCCACCAGTCACGATCCATGCGGTTCTCGAAGGCGACGCTGTCCGCGGTCGCCAGCGCGTAACCGCACACACCGTCGTCGTCATCTACTACGAAGACGAGATCAGGGTCGAACGCGACATACGGGCCGACGAACGCGTGCCCCATCAGACGCGCGTCATCGAACAGGTGGCGCGCGCCTTTGCCACCGTTGCCGGTGTCGAGGCAGATGTCGTAGAGCGCGTCCAGGTCAGCGGGCCGGTACGCGCGGATCACTGCAGCTCGCGGCGTTCCGTGATGACCGTGTGGTCGGCCGGATCGGCATCGACCGTGACGACCTCGCCGTCGACGACCTGACCAGGACCGAAGCGCCGGTCGTGCTCGAACTTGAGCGCCGCCGCCTCGGCCTTGCGCGCGATCCGCTTGCTCACGAGCCGGCGCGTGGGCGGGAACAGCAGGAACAACGCCGCCACGTCGCTGATGAAGCCGGGCACCATGATCAACGCGCCGGCGGCCGCGATCAGCACACCGTCGGCCATCTCCTGGTGCGGCTGCTGCCGTTTGAACACGGACTCGGAGAACGCCGCCATCGTCTGCGCACCCTGCCTGCGCACCAGCGAGAGACCCGACGATGGTGCCTACCAGCAGCAACGCGATCATCCACAGCGTGCCGATGGCGTTGCCGACGGCGATCATCACCGCGATCTCCGCGAACATCCCGACGAGCACCAACGCGAAAAGGGGCATGCCCAGTAAACGTACAGACCCGCCCAGATGCTCCCGAGCCACCCAACTGGGCACTCCACCAGGTCTTGAGCTGAAATATTTACGGCGCGCTAGCGATGTGACAGGATATCTTTACGCGACCTCGACGCTGAGGAGTACGGATGACCGCGCTGCACGACGCCCCGACGGCGCTGGAGCGGCTGGACCGCCAGCCGTACACCTACGTTCGCCGTGAGCTCGTCGAACCTGACTGGCGACGGTTCCCCGGCTGGAGCACCGTCACCGAGGCCCAGTGGCGGGACGCCCAGTGGCAGCGGGTGAACTGCGTGAAGAACGTCAAGCAGCTCCGCAAGGTCGCGGGTGACCTGCTGACCGACAAGTTCTACGACGACCTGGCCGCGGACCAGCAGCAGTTCGCGACGATGTCGATGCTGATCCCGCCGCAGATGTTCAACACCATGGCGGTCGACGCGGCACTGACCCCCGACGCGTTCACCGAGGCCTTCCTGGCCGACCCGGTCCGCCGCTACATGCTGCCGGTCGCCTCCGACCGCGACCCCCAGTGGCCGTCACACCCGCACTCGCAGCGCGACTCGCTGCACGAGGCCGAGATGTGGGTCGTCGAGGGCCTCACCCACCGCTACCCCACCAAGGTCCTCGCCGAGATGGTGTCGACGTGCCCGCAGTACTGCGGCCACTGCACCCGCATGGACCTGGTCGGCAACTCCACGCCGCTCGATCGACAAGCACAAGCTCTCGCTGAAGCCGGTCGACCGCCAGGACCAGATGATCGACTACCTCAAGCGCACCCCCGGCGTGCGCGACGTGGTCGTCTCCGGCGGCGACGTGGCGAACGTGCCGTGGCCGCAGCTCGAGTCGTTCCTCATGCGGCTGCTCGACATCGAGACCGTCCGCGACGTCCGCCTGGCCACCAAGGCCCTCGCCGGCCTCCCCCAGCACTGGCTGCAGCCCCGCGTGGTCGAGGGCCTCGAGCGCGTGGCGCGCACCGCCTCACGCCGCGGCGTGAACCTCGCGATCCACACCCACGTCAACCACGCCCAGTCCGTCACCCCGCTGGTCGCCGAGGCCGCGCGCACCGCGCTGGAGGTCGGCGTCCGGGACGTGCGCAACCAGGGCGTGCTGATGAAGGGCGTCAACGCCACGTCCGACGACCTGCTGGACCTTTGCTTTGCCCTGCAAGGGGAAGCGAACATCCTGCCGTACTACTTCTACATGTGCGACATGATCCCCAACGCCGAGCACTGGCGGGTGTCGGTGTGGGAGGCGCAGGAACTCCAGCACGCGATCATGGGCTACCTGCCTGGGTATGCGACGCCGCGCATCGTGTGCGACGTGCCGTACGTCGGGCAAGCGGTGGGTGCACCAGCTCGCCGAGTACGACCGTGAGCTGGGCATTTCCTACTGGACCAAGAACTACCGCACCGGGATCGAGCTCGAAGATCCGGAGGCGCTGGACCGGCGCTACCCGTACTACGACCCGATCTCCACTCTTGGTGCGACCGGCCAGAAGTGGTGGTCCGACCAGGCCTGACGGGTCACGATGGGGTCGTTTCCGGGACATCTTCCGGAGACGGCCCCATCGCACGACCGGGCTTGGGGCCGCTCGATCAGGAAGTCGTCTCGGTCACGACGTCGAACAGCTGCTGGGCGTAGTAGATCGAGGTGTAGTACTCGAGGCAGTCGCCGGGGTTCCTGTTGCCGCCACTGTGGATGCCGGACGCGATGGCGCCCCCGGACACCGGCTTGTAGACCGCGCCTCCCGAGTCGCCGCCGTCCGTGCAATTGCCACTGGTGTTCCGCGTTTGGACGACCGGCGTCATGGTCCCCGTCACGTTCCCGTTTTCGTCGTGGTACTTGACCGTGGTGAAGTTGTTGATCACCTTGTACCCGCAGGTCGACCCGGTCGTCCCGCCGCTCACACACATCGAGTCGCCCACCTTCGGGTGGCCGTACTGGGTGTCGACGACGGGGATCGACGATGTCGCACGGGCAGCACCGTGGTAGATCCGCGGCTCGATGCCGGACACTCGGATGATCGAGATGTCGCCGTACTTGGTCGAACCGATCTGGCAGCTGCTCCGTGTGCCGCAGGTCGAGTTCGCATAGCCCGAGCTGGTACCGATGACGTTGTCCCACGACGTGCCCGCGCTGTTCAGTGTCGTCGCGTCGTAACCGTCGGGACCGTTGCAGTGGCCTGCCGTCACCAGGAACTTCTTCGAGCGGTCGGCACGCCGCATGCCGAATGCCGTGGAGCAATGACGTCCGAGGCTCCGCTCACCCCAGGCGGACCCGCCCCAGTACGGGTACCGGTCACGCCACCGGTCGGGCCCGTCCTGTTTCTGCGCGCGCGGGACCCGGCGGACCGTGACCGCGTCGCCGAACTCGGCCGCGAGAGCAGCACGCACGCCATCGGTGACTCGCTCCACACCGACGACGACCGCATTGTTCTGCCAGTCCATGCCGGTGCTGGAGATGGGCACCGACGCGATCGACGGGCGCTCGATGATGGTGTCGGAAATGCTCTTGAGATCGGCGAAGCTGCGGCTGACGATCCGCACCGCCCCGTTCGAGCCGGCCGCGCTCAGCGTCGCGGCCGTCGCCATCGCGGGCACCGCCGCGACCACCTGACGGGTGTCGTGGTCGTACCACGCGCCGGCCCACTGGGCCGGGTCGTCGAGGACCTTCTGGGTCAGTGCGTCGAGCGCGGCGGCGGAGGAGGCCGGCGGGACGACATCCGGTACCGACGCGGCCAGTGCGGCCAACGGCCTGGCGGCCGCGGCGGTGGGGACGGAAATGCCGACCAACAGGGTCGTCACCGCGATCGACGCGAGCAAACGCGTGCCACGAACTCTCACATCAACTCCTAGTGGGGACTACAGGCAGATCGGTGGCGCTCGATTCGAGCGGATCGGCTTCCTTGCCACGTCAGGAGAACTCCTTGACAGGAGGAGAAAGGATCACCGACGGGGAGGTGGTCATCGGTCAACCACGGACCGGGGGGTGACCCTCCGTCTCGTTGTGCACAGCGTTGATCGGCCTGACGGCTAGGTCAGCACGCTGCTCTCGTCAACTCGGGCGAAGTTCTCGTACGCCATTCCTGGCAATAATCTGTCCGCTGCGAACCGGGCAGTGCGGGTTCCGTGCGTGCTGGCGCCGCTTTTCTGCGGCGTGGCAACGAGTTCACCAGCGGTCACTACGTCTGCCGGGTCAATCTGGACGAAGCTGGACAAAGCTGGACGACTACAGGGTGGCAAAGCGTTGTCCACCAAGGACTCCCACCGCACTCGCACCTGCCTGCGAACTGGGCCCTGCTCAGCCGAACCGAGCAAGACCCAGCGGTGTCCGGTCGCGCTCCAGCCGTGCCCGCAGGGCGGCATACGCCTCGCGGCGGGCGAGATCCTTCGGTCGTGGCGGGTCGGGCACGCGGTCGAGTACCTCGTGGGGATCGCACACCCACACCGGCGCCCCGGCCAGTCCCAGGCTGGACGCGCCCTCCTTGAGCCGGGCATAGGTGCCGGTGAGTTTCGGTGGGACGTCGACCATGCCCAGCCGGGTGACGAACAGGTGGTCCAGCTGCTCCAGCGTCAGCGGTTCCGGTCGCCACGCACGGCACTGCTCGACCGTGAGGCCGCTGCGCCAGCTCGGATCGTGGGCGGGTACGGCCTCGAGCTCCAGCAGGAGGTCCGCGAGGCGCCGCAGGTTGGCCGGGTCCGGTGACGGCACGACGTCGAGGTCGTTGGGTTCCAGGTCCACGCCGTAGACCGCGAGGACGGTGGATCCGCTCATCACCCAGTCGATCTCGTGTTCGCGCAGTGTTTCCAGCAGCGCTCGCACACGCAGCGGTGGGCGGTCTCGTGGATCAAGCACTCCGCCGAGGCTATCGGGGATCCGGCGGCAGGGTGGAGAGGTTGCTCACGATCACGCCGGCCAACCTGACTCGACCTTCACGTCACGGTAGGGTTTCCGGTGCGCCGGAGTAGCCGCGATCCTCTCCCGCGATCACATTTCCTGGGCGGCCCAGCGGTACCAGGACGTCGCCCCACTCTCCTGAGGTGTTGATGTCGTCCTTCCAGGCTGCCCCGCGGGCGTCGCTGCTGCAGCGTGTCCGCACGACGTGGTTCGCCAACCCCCGTGCGGACCTGTTGTCCGGTCTGGTCGTCGCGCTCGCGTTGATTCCCGAGGCGCTGTCGTTCTCCGTCATCGCCGGCGTCGACCCGAAGGTCGGCCTCTACGCGTCGTTCACCATCGCGATCATCATCGCGATCGCCGGCGGCCGTCCGGCCATGATCTCGGCCGCGACCGGGGCGATGGCGTTGGTGCTCGTGCAGCTGGTGCGTGATCACGGGGTCGAGTACATGTTCGCCGCCACCGTCCTCACCGGCGTGTTCCAGATCCTGTTCGGACTGCTCGGCGTGCACAGGCTCATGCGGTTCGTGCCGCGCACCGTCATGGTCGGCTTCGTCAACGCGCTCGCGATCCTGTTGTTCGCCGCGCAGGTCCCGCACATCACCAGGGGCGGCTGGCCGGTCATCGCGCTGGCCGTGCTCGGCCTCGCGATCATCTACCTGCTCCCCAGGCTCACCAAGGCCATCCCCGCGCCGCTGGTCGCGATCGTGGTGGTCACCGCGCTGACCGTGTTCCTGCACATCGCCGTGCCCACCGTCGGCGACCAGGGCGAGCTGCCCACGGCGCTGCCCGGTTTCGGCCTGCCGATGGTGCCGTTCACCCTCGGCACGCTCGCGATCATCGCGCCCTACGCGTTGACGCTGGCCGCGGTCGGCCTGATCGAGTCACTGCTCACCGCACAGCTGCTCGACGACATCACCGACACCGGCTCCAGCAAGGGCACGGAGGTCCGCGGCCAGGGCATCGCCAACATCGCCACCGGCTTCCTCGGCGGCATGGCGGGCTGCGCGATGATCGGCCAGTCGATGATCAACGTGAAGTCCGGCGGCCGTACCCGGCTCTCGACGCTCGCGGCCGGAGTTTTCCTGCTGATCCTGGTCTTCGTGCTCGGCCCGGTCGTGTCGCTGATCCCGATGGCGGCGCTCGTCGCGGTCATGGTCTTCGTGTCGGTCAGCACCTTCGACTGGAGCAGCATCAAGATCTCCACGTTGCGCCGCACGCCGAAGAGCGAGACCACGGTGATGGTGGTGACGGTCGGCACCGTCGTCGCCACGCACAACCTCGCGCTCGGCGTGCTCGCCGGGGCGTTGCTCTCGGCGATCTTCTTCGCCCGCCGCGTCGCGCACCTCGTCGATGTCTCCAGCGTGCTCGACCCCGATGGAGCGATCCGGGTCTACGCCGTCACCGGTGAGCTGTTCTTCGCCTCCACCAACGAGCTCATGCACTCCTTCGACTACACCGACACAGTGTCCAAAGTGGTCATCGACCTCTCGGGCGCGCATGTCTGGGACAGCTCGGCCGTGGCCACCCTTGACGCGGTGACCGCCAAGTTCACCTCACGCGGCATCGAAGCCGAGATCATCGGACTCAACTCGGACAGCGAACACCTGCACACCAGGCTGTCCGGCCAGCTCACCGGCTGACACTGACGTCCCTAGAGCGCCCCTCCTGGCAGCACGCAGGAGGGGCGCCCGTCGGAACCGGCACGGTGTCGAGCCGCCGTCGTCGGCGCGAGACGACCTCCACGACGCCACATCGTGTCGGTCCGCGCCCAACTCCTGACACCGGGCCGGAGAACTGGGAGCGTTCCCAGGCGAGACTGTAGCCACGGGGCGGCGACTCGGGAAGGGGTCGTCGAATCCGTGGTCGATATCAGAGTGAATCTCATGTTGCACTGCCGGGACAGAAGTCCATTCGGCAGAAGGACTGGCGGTGTTCGGGCCACGACCGCGGCCCCGATTGCCAGCATTTCCGAAAGCTTTCGGCGCACACCCTGTCGGAAAGG
>CAVYAD010000017.1:0-133532 GCA_963766275.1 uncultured Actinomycetota bacterium | reverse complement strand
CGTTTTCCCGCCCGATGAGCATCGCCATCCAGCGCTGGTAGATGTCGGCCGGGAGCTGGGCCCCGGCCAGGTGACCGAGGTGCAGGGGGCCGTTCGCGTAGGGCATTCCGGCCGTGACCACGACCCGCGGGGGCCGGGGCACCTGTCGGATCACCGACGCGACGTCAGCGGGGACATGGGAGCTCTCACTCAAAGGGCGCGCCTTTCAAACTTCACGGGAAACCACGAACTATGCCCCGGAGCTGCGCAGCGGGCAAGCGCGCTCCGCCGCCCGAGGGTGTCGACGAGGGTTGAACGCCGTGGTCTCCGCGATTGTTCGCCCTCGCCCCGCGGCAGCGGGGAGAGGGTAAGGGAGAGGGGCGATCGACAACGAGCCAGCGGCCGCCCCTCTCCCCTCCCTCTCCCCGCTGCCGCGGGGCGAGGGCGAACGTTCGCGGCAGCGCAAGCCGGAGGGCTTCTTGGACAACCGCTCAGACGAACAGCAGGACGGGCTGGGCGGGGCGGGCGGTGGCTTCGGAGATGGCGCGGGCGTAGAGGCGGACCTGGTCCTCGTACGGGGTGGGGTTGCGGGCGACGCCGAGGTCGGTCTTGAAGTCGACCACGATCCAGGCCCCGTCCGGATCTCGGTGAACGCCAGGTCCACCACGCCGTCGAGGACCGTGCCGTCGGGGAGGCGCAGGGATAGGGGCAGCTCGCGGCGGCAGCGGCCGGCGGACTGGGCGGCGGCGGCGCGACGCAGGAGGGGATGGCGCAGGGCCTCGGCGACGGTGCGGGCGGCGGCCTCGACCTCGGCGGGGCTGCAGCCGAGGTAACGCCCCTGGACCGCGGCCGAGGCCCCGATGGCGTCGGCCGGGGCGTCGAGGGCGATCTCGGCGATCACCGCGTGCACCAGGGTGCCGAAGCGCTTGCCGTGTGGCCGCGCCGTGCGACCGGCGGTCACGCGCTCGATCAGGACCGGCGCCGGCTCCCCGCTGGCGCCCGGGGCCGTGGGGTGGTCCTGGGTGTGCTCGGTGACGGTGTGGGCGACCAGGGTGGGGCGGGCGCCCTGCCGGGTGGTCTCGCGGCGGCGCTGCTGCCAGTGGTCGTGGGCGCGGATGCTGGCGTCGCTGTTGGCGCCGGACTCGTCGATCTTGAGGATCTCCTGCTGGCGCAGCCCCACCTGATCGTCCCGGTTCAAGCTGAGCGCGTTGGGGTCCCACCACACCACCGCGTGCTCGCCGCGCTCGGGCTGGTGCAGGCCGGGGGCCACCGCCGCCTCCAGCGAGCGTGGACCGCGGGCCGGACGCATGACCAGGCTGTCGGCGCCGAAGGGGGGCAGCCGGGCGCGGGCTGCGGCAGGCGCTGCTTGTCGCGGGGCGGGTAGAGGGCAGGGTGCAGGACGTCCACCCAGCCGGGCAGGCGCTGATCGCCGACCACCGGCACCACCAGCAGATCGCGCGCGCGGGTGGCGGCGACGTAGGTCAGGCGGATCGACTCGGCGGCGTCCCGCTCCAGCACCTCCGCCTCGCGCTCGCGCAGCTCGGCGGGGATGCAGCCGGCCAGGGGCACCAGGCACAGCGAACGCTCGGGCTCGATGTGGCGGGTTGGGCGGCCGGTGTGGGCCACGGTGAGATCGGCCAGGATCACCACCGGGAACTCCAGGCCCTTGGCCTTGTGCACGGTCATGATGCGCACGCCCTCCGACCCGTCCTCCAGCACGGGGGCGTCGGCGGCCTCGTTGCGCTCGGCCTGGTCGCGCAGGCGATCGACGAAGCCGCGGAACGAGCTGGCCCCGGCGGCCTCGAAGCGGCGCGCGAGGTCCACCACCCGCAGGACGTTGGCCAGCGCCTGCTCGCCGTTGGGCCAGATGGCGATGCCGGCGTGGGCCCGGGTCGCCTCCAGCAGCTGCAAGACGGTGTCGGCGATCGGGACCCGGTTGCGCCCGCGGTTCAGCCGGGCGAGCAGCGCCAGGGCCCCCGCCACCTCGGCCACCCCGTCGGCGGCGCCCGCCTCCGCGCCCGGCGCCGGGCCGCGCATGACCTCGGCGACGGCGGGCGAGAACGGGTGCAGCGATCCCCGGGCGTGCTTCCAGACCAGCAGCTGGCCGTCCGACAGGCAGAACAGCGGCCCGCGCAGCGTCGCGTAGACCGCAAACTCGTCCTCTGGCCATTCGATCGCGCACAGGGCGTTGCGCATGGCCTCGACCTCCTCCCGCTCGCCGTAGCCGCGACCGCCCACCAGCACGTGCGGCAGCTGGCGCGCCTCCAGCGCGCGCACCACGTGGCGGGTGGTGTCCGCCCCGAAGCTCTGCAGGCGGCGAAACAGCAGGCAGACGTGGCGCGCCTCCACCGGCACCAGGCCCGCCTGCGGGTCGAGCACCTTCCAGCCGCTCTCGCCCACCAGCCATTCGATGAACGCGGCGATGGCGTCGGCGCCCGAGCGTTCGATCTCGACCCCGCTGGCCAGGTCGCCCCACTCGTTCTTGTAGGGCGCCGGCACCGGCAGGGCCACCAGCGCCGGCTGATCGGGGACCGCCGGCCGCACCGGCGCCAGCGGGGCGTAGTCGGCCTGGACCCGGTCCGGGCCGCCGCGCATGACCGGCGCGAAGGCCCCGTTGACCGCCTGGGCCAGCGCGGGGACGCTGCGGAAGTTGGCCGACAGGTGGACCACCTGGGCCCCCGCCGCGCACAGGCGATCGGCGATCCCCTGGTACAGGGCCAGGTCCGCGTGGCGGAAGCGGTAGATCGACTGCTTGGGATCCCCCACCACGAACAGCTTGCCGGGCGCCGGGCGGACGCGGGTCCAGTCGCGCTCGCGCGGGTCGTCGGCCGCCAGCAGCAGCAGGATCTCCGCCTGCAGCGGGTCGGTGTCCTGGAACTCGTCGATCAGCACGTGCGAAAAGCGCGCCTGCAGCTCGCGCCGCACGTCGGGCGCGTCGCGGATCAGATCGCGGGCGCGCAGCAGGAGGTCGACGAAGTCCAGCTTGCCCGCCGCCACCTTGGCCGCCTCGTATTCGGCCACCAGCGGGCGCAGGTCCTCGCGCAGGCCGGCGGCCAGGTCCGCCTCGCACAGGCCGACCGCCCGCTCCAGGTCGGCCTTGATCCCATCGCGCAGGGCGATCACCTCCGCCCGGCTCAGGTAGGCGCCGAACGGCTCGGCCCGCGGGTTGCCCCGATACTTCCACGCGCGCGTCCGGTACTCGCTGGCCAGCTCGCGCAGCTCGGCCTCGAGGCCGTCGAGGTCGCGGCCGTGCAGCCGCTCGCGCCGGTCCAGCTCCTCTTTCCAGCGTCCGATGGTGGCGATCCCCTGGGCCAGCCAGTCGGTGGGCACCGCCGCCTGGGCGGCCAGCGCCACCAGCTCGTCCAGCCGGGCCACGGCGGCGTCGATCACCGCCGGGCGATCGATCGGGTCGCGCCGCCAGGGGGCCGCGAAGCCGCGCAGCTCCACCAGCTTCCAGCCGGCGTCGCGCAGCAGCGAGCGGGGGCCCTCCTGGTCCTTGCGCCGCAGGATCCGCCGCACGCACTCGGGCGGGTCGGCCAGCACCCGCTGGAACCACCGGTCGAAGGCCTGGTCGAACAGGCTGCTCTGCGCGTCGCCAGCGAGGATCTCGAACGAGGGATCGACGGCGGCCTCCACCGGGCGCTCGCGCAGCAGGTCGCCACACAGCGAGTGGATGGTCCCGATGTGGGCCAGCTCCAGCTCGGCCAGCGCCTGGTCCAGGCGGGGGCGCCGGGGATCGTCGGCGTCCAGCTCGGAGCGGGCGCGCTCGATCTCGGTGCGCAGGCGCAGCTTCATCTCCCCGGCGGCCTTGTCCGTGTAGGTGACCGCCACCAGGGCACGCAGGGTGGACCGCCCGCTGCGCACCAGGGCCACGATGCGGGATACCAGCGCGGTGGTCTTGCCGGTCCCCGCCGCGGCGGTCGACGATCAGCGAGGACTCCAGATCGTCGCGGATGCGCGCGCGGGCCTCCTGGTCGGGCAGGGTGGGGGTCATGGCAGGTTGCGCAGGGTCTTCAGCAGGTGCAGGTCGCCCCGGTCCTTCTTGCGGCGGGTGCGCTCCTCCTCCCACGGCCCGCACACCGGGCGGTAGTCGCAGAAGCGGCAGGCGTCCTTGTTGGGGGCGGCGGGCAGGAAGCCGCGGTCGAGCGCCTCGCCCAGCGCGGCCGCCACGTGGTCCGCCGCCGCCCGCGCGCCGGCGGTCCAGCGCCACCAGCACCTCCTTGAACTCGCCGGCGCTGGTGCCGTAGCTCAGGCGGCCGCCGTCGATCCGGCGCTCGGGAAACAGCTTCTCGAGGGCCAGCGCATAGAACACCGGCTGCAGCGATTCGCCTCCGCCCGACCACCGAGTCGGGCTTCTGGCGGGGCTTGCCGGTCTTGTGGTCGGTCGCGCGCAGGCGCCCGTCGGCGGACGTCTCCACCAGATCGATCGACCCGCGCAGCTTGATCCCGCAGTCGAGGGTCACCGGCTCGCTGGTCGACGAGGGGTCGCGCCCGCGCGTGCCCGCCAGACCGAAGGCGAGCTCGAGCTTCCAGGGGCTCCAGGGCTCGCGCTCGCTCTCGCGCCGCAACCATTCGATCAGATCGGCGCGGATGGTGGCCACCCCGTCCTCCCACACCCGGTCGATGGCGGGCGCCAGGCGGTCCTTGTACTGCGCGGCCACCGCCACCAGGATGCGTTCGAGCGCGAGTCGGACCTCGGCCAGGTTGCCGGCGCGGATCGGGTGCAGGTCGCGCGTCGCGCAGCTCGGACAGCAGCTGGAACAGGATCTCGTGCACCAGCGAGCCGCGGTCCAGCGGGTCAAGCTTCTCGATCGCCACCGGCTCCTCGCGCGGCGCCAGCTTGTGGATGGCGTGGAGCACGAACCGGTAGGGGCAGGCCGCGTAGCCCTGCAGGGCGGTCGGCGAATACGATCGCGCCGCCAGCGCGTGGGCGGCCAGCGCGACCCGCGCCGCCTCGTCGGGTTTGACCAGCCCGTCGGCGTAGGTCCAGCGCGACGGGTCCCAGCGCATCGCCCGGTGGCGCAGGGCCCGGGCCAGGTGCTGGTTGGAGGTGATGAGGTAGCGGGCGGCCCCCGTGACCACCGCGGCGTCCGGGCGGACCAGCCGCGCCAGCAGGGCCAGATCGTGCTCCGCCTCGTCGATGGCGTCGGCGGGATCCTCCGGGGCCGGCCAGCCCAGGCGGGTCGCCCCGCCGCGATCGGCGCTGCGGGCGAGCGCCTCGAAGCTGGGCAACCGGCCCTCCACCGCGCGCAGCACCTCCAGCCCGTAAAAGGAAGGGACCCGCGGCCGCGCCTGCTCGGCGTCCACCCGCGAGTAGGACAGCACCACCCGCCGGCGCGCGCTGCCGACCGCGATCCGCAGGGCGAGCCGCTCGGCCTCGATGCGGTCGTCCAGGGTGGCCAGGTCGCCGACGAGATGCGACACCCGGCGCACCCGCCCGGTCGCCGACGCGATCGACGCCTGGCGCACCCGCCTGGTCACCGACGCCCGGGGCACCCGCCCGGCCGCCGGCGCGATCGTCGACGCTCTCGTTTGCGCGGCGCCCGGCCGAGAGCAACCCGGACCTCGTCGCGCAGGAGCGGATCCTGCCCAACCCGTTGCGGGAACATCCGCTCGGCCAGCCCCGGCACGAACACGACCTCGAAGGCCAGCCCGCGCGCGGTGGCCACCGGCCCGACAAACACGCGACCCGCGCTCCGGCTGGAGGGCGACAGCGTCAGATTCGCCAGCCGCCGCCCGAGCACCACCCGCACCTCGCGCAACCCCACCGGCCCGACCGGCGCCATCGGCGCCAGCTCCGCCAGCACCGCCAGCACCCGCTCCGGCCAGCGCAAGGTACGCGTCGCCAGCGCCGCCAGCCGATCGAGCCACTCCCCCCAGGCCGCCTCCGTCGGCAACCCCTCGAGGTCATCCAGGATCGGCAAAGCGAACGTCCGCAAAGCCTCCAGCTGCCCCAGCTCCCTCGTGACCGCCTCCACCCGCGCCTCATCCCCCGCCACCTCCCCCAGCCGCAACCTCAGCTCCTCCCGCCACCCCCCCAGCCGCCGCTCCCACCGCCCCCGCCCCCCGATCACCGCCGCATCCACGAGAATCTGCTCCCACCGATGCGGCGCCCGCAAACTCCCCCCACCACCGCAGCCGAGTCGGGCGCCGCCGCCACATCCCCGGACGCCACATCCCCCGCGCCTATCGCCGTGGTCGCCGTCCCCGCCGCATCGCCAGGCGCGCCGGGCACTGTGCCGGTCGCCATGGTTGCCGCCACCGCCACGTCCCCGGAGGCCCCCGTCCCCGCCTCCGCATCGCCGGACGCCGTAGTCGCCGCCGCCGCATTTCTAGGCGCCGCGGGCACTGTTCCGGTGGCTGTACTTGCCGTCGCCGCCGCATCGCCGGTCGTCGGCGTCGCCACCGCGGCAATGCCAGACGCCGTAGCCGCCGCCGCCGCATTTCTAGGCGCCGCGGGCACTGTTCCGGTGGCTGTACTTGCCGTCGTCGCCGTCGTCGCCGTCGTCGCCGTCGTCGCCGTCGTCGCCGTCGCCACCGCCGCTACCGCCGCTACCGCCGCAACGCCAGACGCCGCCATCGCCGCCCCCCCCGAATCGCCGATTGCCTTGACCGCAGCCGCCGACGGGGCGGACGGCTCGACCGCCGCCGGCGCTTCACCCGTCGCCGCGGCCTCGGCCGCGGGCGCTTGACCCGTCCCTTCGACCACCACCGCTTCCGGCGCGGGCTGCGTCGGCCGTGCGGGCGCTGCTTTCCGGGTCCGTGCCACCGCCTTGGCGAAGACCGCGAATTCGAGTTGCTCGCCGGCGACCGGTGGAACAGGCGGGTCGTCGGCCTGCGCCTCCCCGGCTGCGCCGTCCGCGGCCAGAGCCCCGCCGTCGAGAGCCGCCCGCCGGTCCGTCACGCTGGGAGGCGCAGGCGTCTGCTCGGGTGCGATTGGTGCCGCCGCGGTGTCGGGACGGGACGCTCCTTCGGTGCCGTCGAGAGGCACCTGCCCGCTGGTCACGCTGGGGGGCGCAGGTTTCTCCTCCGGCAAGGGCGCGACAGGCGGTTCCCCTGCGGCGTGGGGCAGGGAAACTCCTTCGGCGGCGTCGAGAGCCACCTGCCCGTTCGTCACGCTGGGCGGTGCAGAGGTCTCCTCGGGCGTAACAGCCGGTGGCGCTGGGGTGTCGGTCGGAGATGGCGTCCCGGGCGCGATCGGTCCACCCGCGACACTGTCAGGAAGTTCTTCGGTCACCGCGGCCAGCCACGCCTCGGTCTCCCGCGAATCGCCGTCGTCCTCGCGATCCGCCAGGGCCGCGGGCAGGAGCTCCTCGTCGGGCGGCACCCAGCGATCGGTGGCTGGCAAGGCCGCAGGCGGCTGGTTCTCGGCGGTGGCGGCCGGCGTTTCGCCCAGCGAGAGGTACTCGGCGAACCGGCGCGCCGACAGCCCCTCCTCCAGGCAGGCGAGCAGCGCCAGGAACGCGCGCCCGGCAGGGTCCGGCTGCACGGCGCCGCTGGAGAAGTGGACCGGCACGCGCGCCCGGCGGAGCGCCTCCTGCAGGTGCGCCCGGTATTGCGCCGGCCCGCGCAGCAGAACCGCCATCTGATCGAACGGCACACCCGCCTCCGCCTCCCGCACGATCCGCCGGGCGATCTCCACGCACTCGCGGCTCTCCCCCGGCGCCGACATGAACACCACCTCGTCCGCCGCGCTCGGCGGGCGTGTTCATCCCCTCGGAGAACAAGGACTCCTGCAGGCGACCGAGCGCCCCCGCCCGCGGCTCGGGCGGTGCGTTCAGCGCCGCGTCCGGCAGATGCGCGCGCAACCGCTCGAGCGTGCGGCCATCGCCCGCCGGCACGGTGGCCAGAATGTCCGGCGCCGCAGCCGCAAGGCGCTCGATGAAGCGCGCCTCGAGCGTGGTCCACGACCGGCACATCCAGTAGCAGCAAAGCCGGCGCCGCCCCCGTACCCGGTCGCGCCGCACTGCTCCCGTCGACGCCGCTCCCTCGCTTCCGCCACTCCGGCGCTGGCCTCCCCGCGCTGGGCGCAGGCGTCGGCGGCCATCCGCAACAGCGCCGCGCGGTCGGCGAGCTTCTCCTCCTCCAGCAGGATCTCGAGCTCGCGGAGGATCCGGGCCAGCTCGGGCGCGTGCGCCTCCAGCGGGCCGGCCGTCAACCCGGACAGGCGCACCTCCGCCAGCGTGCGGGCCACCGCGGCCGCCAGCCCGGGCCGATCCGCGATCACCTCCAGCCGCCCCAGGCCCCCGGCCGCGCGCAGGCGGTGCAGCGCCCGGACGGTGAGCCCCTCCACGATGGCGGCGCCCGCGGCGGCGCGCTGGTCCCGCACCAGCCAGGGCGTGGCCAGCGCGACCGCCAGACCGCCCAGCGTCGTCGGCCGCCATCCAAACGAGGCGCCGCAGGTGGCGGTCACCTGCCGGACCAGCGTCCGCGCGGCGAGCGCCGTCGCCCCCACCACCAGCGTCTCCCGCTGCCTGCCCCCCGCCACCAGCCAGGCCGAGGCGCGGGCGATCCGATCCTCACCGCGAGGCGACGCGAAGATGGCAGCAGCCACCCGGCACCTTTGTCACGAGATCACCAGGACCGCCAGACACTGACCGCGATCGAAGACGCGCCGCACGCTCACCGCCAGCACATGTTCCCCCGCCGCCCATCCCCCCGCCGCCGCCGCCCGCAAGAGGTCCAACCCGTAAATCCCCTCCCCCCGCGCCACCACCTCCCCGCACCGCCAGCTCCAGCGCGCCCCCCGCGCCACCGCCCGCCCGCTCGTCCGCTCCCCCCGGCCCCCCGACGGCCCGCACCAAGAAATGCTCCGCCGCCAGATCCCCGATGGGCTTGCCCGCCTCGTCCGTGACCGACACGAAGAGCGTCGCTCGATCGCCACCTCTGTCCGGATCCCCGTCCCCTGACGACACCCCTCGGACCACCCGCGCCTCGACATTCAACCTAGCCAAGCCCCACCCCCCAGCTCTTCACCTCTCCCACCGGGGAGAGGTCGGCCGCGTCTGCGCAGGCCGGGTGAGGGGGCGCCGGCACCGCCCCACCGCCCGCCCCGCCCGTCACCGAATGCCCTCGGGCCAGCCAGCCCGCCTCTTCGCCGCACCTTCCTCGGGAAGGATCTCCCCAGCATGCCACGCCCGCGCGCGACACCCGATTAGGTTCTCAAATACGACGCCCCGTTGAGATCGACGATTGTCCCGCTCGCCCACTCCGCCTCCGGCGACGCCAGCCACACCACCGCGGCCGCGACTTCCGCCGGCTGGGCCACGCGGTTGAACGGGCTCTGCGCCCGGATCTCCGGACCGCGGGGCGCCTTGAGGTCCTGGTTGCTCATGTCGGTCTCCACCCACCCCGGCGCCACCGTGGCCACCGCGATCCCCAGCCCGCCCAGCGCCACCGCCAGCGACTGCCCGAGCGAATTCAGCCCGGCCTTGCTCGCCCCGTAAGCGGGCTGCCCGGGCTCGCCCCGGAACGCCCCGCGCGACGACACGTTCACGATCCGCCCGCCGCCGCTTCATGTGTTTACCGCGCAGTAGATGACGTTCGCCGCCCCGATCAGGTTCACGTCCAGGGTGGCCCGCCAGTGCGCCTGCCACTGCCTCGTAGGTCACGTCGGTGATCGGATGCGCGCCAAAGCGCCCGGCGTTGTTCACCAGCACGTCGATCCCACCGAGCCCCGCCGCCGCCCCATCCACCATGCCTTGATCGCCCCCGCATCCGCCAGGTCCGCCTGCACCACCAGGTGCCCCTCGCCCGGCAACTCCCCGCGCAGCTGCTGCGCCAGCGCCGCCGAGTCCCGGTGATGGACCGCCACCCGGTCCCCCTGTCTGGCAAAGGCCATCGCCACCGCCCGCCCGATCCCACGCGAAGCCCCCGTGACCAGTACGGCTCTGTTCATCGCGGTCCCTTTTACCAGGCGACGGCGTGCAGGCCCACCTCCGATCCTGCTCCCGGCCTTCGGCCTCAGGGCGGCGGGCTGGCCGCGAGCGCGCGCAGACCCAGCAACAGCCCGAGCGCGATCGAGCCGGCGGCCAGCAGGCGCGCGGCGATCCGGATCGTGAAACCCCGGTACCCCAACGGGGACATCCGGGCGAAAGCCGCCTCGAGGCACAGCGCCGCCCCCATCATCGTCAGCATCACGAAGTCGAGCGTGTAGCGAACCGTCACCCACCAGCAGGTCGAAAGCCCGAACAGCACCAGCCAGCCCCCCGCGACCAGATACAGGCCCACCCGGGTCCCGGCGTCCTTCTCGTCGAGCCGCCGGGCGAGCATCGGCGCGACCACCGCGCCCGCGAGCGCCAGGGGGAGCATCGCCGCGAGCCCCACGATCGGTTCGGGGCGGCCCGGGAAGGACAGCGCGGGATCCAGCCGGCCGGGCCGCAGAATCGGCGAAGGGGAAATCGCCACCCAGCGCCGGAGGCCAGAAGACGAAATGTACGACGTTGTTCAGGAAGCGCGCCGCCTCCGGCCAGCTGCACAGGCTGCAGACGGAGACATCGCGCATCGCCTGAAAGCTCAGCTGATAGGTCCCGCCGAGCTCGAAGGGATCCCCGAAGCGCGCCTGGTTGTACCCGGCCATCGCCAGGCCCGCCACCAGGATGGGCGCCACCGCGCCAATGGCCACGCCCGGGAGCGCCGCCCGCTCCGTCGCCCGGAACACCACCACCGCCGCGACCGGCAGCAACAACACGAGGCTGGGCCGCGCCACGATGGCCAGCGCCAGCCAGCCCCCCATCCGCCAGGCGTTCGCCACGCTGCTGGTCTCGACGAACCGGAGCAGGCCATACGCCCAGGTGGTGGAAAGCGCCATCCCCGCCAGGATGGCCACCTCGTAGACGCGGGCAGCCGGCAGCACGAAAGGCACCACCTGACCCAGCCCCAGCAAGAGCAGCCAGACCGGCAGGGGAACGAGGCCGCCCCCCGGGGCCCGCGAAAACCCGCGCACCATGAAGGCCGCGCCGGCCAGGAAGGCCCAGCCCGCGAAGAACAGCGCCGCCAGCCCGTCGGTCGGGTACCCACCGGACAGCAACCGGACCGGGAGATAGAACAGCAGCACCGGCAGCGGCGACCAGTAAAGGAAGTACTTGCCATCGAAGTAGCTCGCGTCCCACAGGTAAGCGACCCGGGCAGCATGGCGCGCGCCCGCATCGAACGGGTCCTCCAGCCGCGCCAGCCCCGGGTCCGGCGTGTGCGCCAGGCTGGTATGCCCGCGCAAGAACCCCTCCGCCAGACTCCCGTAATACCCCTCCCCCAGATTCATCGAAGCCCAATCCCACCCCACAACGGACAACCCCCCCGCCCCGCCGCGCGCAAAGAACGCATACCCCACGAGCACCACCATCAACGGCAGCACCACCGGCATCACCCGGCGCACCCGCTCCGGGACGCTCGAGGGACCGGCGGACACCCGCCGACATTACCTTTGTAAGACGACACTGGGAACCGATTGCCCGTAGCGACCGCCGTCGCAACGTAGATGTCGCGGCCGTCGACGGGGATGTCGAGGTCGACACCCGCGACGGTCATTCGGAACTTGTGCTCAACTTTCACAGTCGGAGCCGGGCCGTCAGGTCTAGCGAACATGACGCCCCGCTGGGCCGGGCTCCTGGCCGAGACCGAGGGGCGGGGGCGACGAATAAAATCGACACGCGACGTCTGGGCCGTGTTATCTGTCGCCAGCTTCGCCAGCGTGAAAGGAGAGGTCATGATCAACAAGGCGACTGGACCCGCGCCGCTCGCGCGGATGGCTGTCACTGGTTCTGGACGTCGTCGGCTTGTGCGCCTCGATGGGTTGCTGACCGGTCTCGTCCTCGCGATGTCGGTCACCGCCTGCAACGGTATCGGCGGAACGTGCATCTTTGGTGTCTTCGCGGCCTGCGCCGACTCTCAGGCGAACGACCCGGAACCCGGCTCGGCTCCCTCCGCCCGGGCACCGGCCGTCGGCTCGTCCAGCGGTCACAAGTGGTGCTACGGCACCGCCAGCGGGCAGCCCCTTCCGCCGGCCAGCATCGCGGCGATGTGGGCATCCAGCCCCGACGACGCCTGGTTCCTGACCAACGATGCCAATGCCATCGACGGCGTGCCGCCTCCGCTCCGCCCCAACGCACCCGCGCCGATCCTCGGCGTCGGGTACTCTCCCGCTGCGCTCGTCCACTGGGACGGCAAGACCTTCTGCCAGAGTGAAAAGACGCACTTTTCGCTGGGGATGGGCGTGAGCCCCCTGTGGCACATCTGGGGTAGCTCCGCCGACGACATCTACGCGATCGGCAAGCTGGGTTCGGCGATCCACTGGGATGGCCGGTCGTGGCAGCGGGTGAGCATCACGGCGGAGGGGGATGATCTGGTTGGCATCACGGGCACCGGCCCCGACAACATCTACGTCATGACGAATGCAGGAGGGGCGGCAGGGTACTACCGCTCGGGGCGGGGAGGAGACCTCCTTCGCTGGAATGGCGCCGCCTGGCGCCCGATCCGCCGGCCGGAAGGCGATGAGCTCGGGTTCGATTCCGGCGCCCAGATCTGGATCGACGAGCGTTCCAACGTCTACATGACCGAGGTCAAGTGGGCCACCGACAGCGGCCCCCCATCCTGCACGCTCACGCGGATGTCGGCCGAAGGGACCTTCAACTGCTGGCTCGCTCTGGTCAGCGGCAACTACTCCGTGGCTTTTCCGGAGCGGAGAACATTCCGTGGCTGATCTCCAAGAACCTCTACGACGACAGCTATCGAGCCCACTGGCTGGACGGGACGACCTGGAAGGAGTTCCAGCTTCCGGACTCGCTGTTCGACATCAAGGCGTTTTCGAGCACCGACGTGTGGATCGCCAGCTCCGCGGGCATCTGGCGCTGGGACGGCTACCGCTGGAACGAACCCGGTCCAGAAGGAAGAGGGATAACGGTGTTCTGGGGCCCCAGCAACACGGATGTGTGGGGCTGGGGCAACGGAATTTTCCACTGGGACGGCCAACGTTGGAACAACAAACTGAACTGAAATCTCTCCCACCTCTCAGATGGGAGTCCTCGAAGCCGTGATGTGGAAATGCCGGCAACGCAGTCATGCGTTGCAGGCGGTCGAAGCCCGCGGGGTTCAGCTCGGATTTTTTGTAGGTCGAGTTGAGGGGCCTACGCCGAGCGCATAGTTTTTGGCGTCGTCTAGTCCAAGTTGGCCCTGCCCGCGAATGTCCGGGCGTCTGGCGTGCGTGGGGCCGACTGCCTTCGGCGACCAGTCGTGGAATACTGATCGCATGGCGACACCCGCGATCGACGTCGAGCGTCTCACGCGAGACGAGCGGCTTGAACTCCTCGATAGACTTTGGGATTCATTAGGCCGTGATCCCCCTGCGTTGTCCCTCATTGGAGAGTAAAAGCGCGACCTCGATCAGCGGCTCGACGAACTGGAGCGCGAGGGCGCCAAGGGGAATGACCTGGGACGAGGCGGCCGAGCAGATTCGGTCCAAGTAGCAGCCCCGCTGAACGCATCTATCCGCTCCGGCTCGCCGGAGCAACCGCTGCCGCAGCAGACCTGGACAACTACACGAACGGGGCCTTCACCAACGAGATGGGGCGCATGTTCGGGTCGACCCGCTTCATGGCGCCCGAGGAGCTCGAGCGGGGTGCCCGGATCGACCAGCGAACCAACGTGTTCACGATGGGCCGAACCTTGCTGGAGTTCCTGGGCGACGGAACCGACGACCCTGTCGCCTTCCGTGGACCGAAAGGCTTGCTGGAGGTGGCCCGCCGCGCCTGCCAGCTGCAGCCAGCCGATCGCTTCTCGACGATGGCCGACTTCGTCCGGGCCGTTCGAGCCGCTGCCTGACAGGCCCCCCACGCCTCGATGGACACGGACGTTGGTTCGCCGGCTCAGGTTTCGAGTGGCATTCGTCTCCGTCGTCTGGCTCGCTCATGCGTTTGCCTCTCAACGGAAGTATCGTTGTCCAGACGAGATGCAGCGCCGGCGTAGCCGCAGGGGCGCGGCCGGAAGGAGGAATGACGTGGCGAGAGGACGAACGCAGCGAGCGGCGCCGTGGGCGTCGTCGAGCATGGCAACTCGGCGGTGCTCGTCACGGTCGGGGCCGGCGGTGAGCTCCTCGATCGCCGGCGCATCGACCTCACGGAGCGCGGGATGCCGACGCATCCGCATCACCACGAAGGGTCGTGGGCGGTGGGTCGCTACCTGAACATCCCGGGGGCGCGTCGGCTTTCGCTCGCCGAGGCGGTGGCGCTCGTCGAGCGCGTGCGGGTGTCGGCGGCGCGCGGGGCGCGGGAGAGCCTCGAGGCGCTGGCGGCGGCGGTGCCGGTGCCGATTGCGAGCATCGCGCTCCGTGTGTGCCCCGAGCTTCCGCCGACGGTCGAGGAGCGGATCGCCGACAACCGCGCGCAGACCTTCGCCGACACCGTGATGTATCGCCAGGCCCTCGCGACCGCGGCCGAGGCGCGTGGCTGGTCGGTGTACTGGTACGACCGCGAGCGGCGTGTTTCGCGAAGCGGCGGCGGCGCTCGGCCGCGAGGACATGGACGCCTTTCTGCACGCGATGGGTCGAGCGATCGGGCCGCCCTGGCAGGCGAAACAGAAGCTCGCGGCGGCTGCGGCGCATCGCCGCCACGGGGCACCCCGCGCCGCGCCCCGTCGCCGGATGATCTGCGTTGCGGCCGACGGTTGATGTGGCCGCGGTCGACACCTATGGTTGGGCGTCACCGTTGATCACCGTTGAACGCGAGGTCGTCGGGCTGAACGATGAAGAGAACGCACAGGACCGTGCTGCGGGGAGGGCTGGTCGTTGTGGGCGTCGTCGCCGGCATGCTGGGCTTCGTCTGGTATGACCTCGACTCGCTCACGGCGGACGATGGCAAGCCGTGCCTCCTCTACGCAGCGGAGCTGCAGCCAATCCTGGTGGGGCAGTCCGCGCAGATGAAGGGCGGACGCCTGGTCGGCAGCGACTGCCTCGGCGAAGGTGAGGCCTTCGATGGCTGGACCTCCTCGGCTCCCGACGTCGCGCAGGTTTCGATCGATGGTGTGGTCCGGGGCGTGGCGCCTGGAGGCTTCGTGGTGCGCGCCCGGAAGGGTGACGTCGTTCAGGAGCAGGAGGGCTTCGTTCTGCCGCACGGCTGGACGCTGTCGGTGGCGCCCGAAGCCATTGCCGCCATGACGGGAGACCGGATCGTGGTGAAGGTCCGGGCACACGACCGGAATGGCACCTTGCTGCCTCCAGTCCGTGCGCACGTGGCGCTCCTCGAATCGGAGGAGCCCATGCGCCGCTCAGGAGAAGCTCATTCTGGACAGGTGGCGCGACAGCAGCCCGAGCGGCATCGTGTCCTTCTGGGCCCGGCGCCCCGGCGTGACGAAGTTGATCGCCGGCATCGGGCACGAGAGGCGCGAGATCGCCCTCACCATTCGCGCGCGGGCGGCCGCGCAGCCTTAACGGGCGAACAGGCGGCGCAGGAGGAAATATTCGGGGAGGGGGCGGTCGTCGGTGATGAGGGGGCCGGGGCCGGCCCAGGTGCGGACGGCCTCGCCCTTCAGCCACTGCAGCTTCGCCAGGGCGTCGATCCAGCCCGGCAGGTCCCGGGCCGCGGAGTCATGGGCGGCGGCCAGGTCGGGCAGAACGCCGGGCCGGGACAGCACGGACGCGATTGACGCCGGGTCGAGCTGGAACGGGGTCTGCGAGCCGAGCAGGTAGACTCCGTAGCCGCCGGGGCTGCGGACCATCGCGACCTGCGGGAAGACGGCGGCGAAGGTGCGGACGTGGGCCTTGAGCTGCCACGGGCTCTGGCGGTAGCCCACGAACTGCAGCATCACCCCCCCGGGACGCAGATGCGCGCGACCCGTCTGGTAATACTCCAGCGAGGCGATGACCGACACGCCGGCGCCCTCGATGGGAGGCGGTGGATCGGTGACGATGATGTCGAAGCGCCTATCGGTCAGCTCGAGGTGGTTGCGCCCGTCGGCCACGATGACCCGCCCGGCGGGGTGGGCCAGCACGGCGGCCGCGTCGGTGTAGTAGTGCCGGAACATCCGGGGGACGGAGGGGACCAGCTCGACCCCGTCGGCCTGCAGGCCGGCGATGAGCACGGACCGGAAGCTGGAGCCCATCCCGAAGGCGACGATCAGCGAGCGCCGGGCGGCGGGCCGGGCGATGAGCGGCAGGATCGGCATCAGCTTGGCGTCGATGGTCAGCAACGTCATCGACGCCCCGGCCACCCACAGCTCGGGACCCGAGCGGATCTCTCCGGCCTGGACGGAGGCGATCTCGTCCTCGACCGACTCGAAGATCCGGCCTCCGGCCTGGCGCACCAGGCCTCGTGGGGTTGCACCAGCAGGCCCGGGGCGATCGCGGCACCGAGGGCCAGCGCCGCCATCGCCGCGCCTCCGAGCCGGATGCGGCGGTGACTGCCGGCCAGGGCGACCCCCAGGGCCGCGCTGGCGAGCGCGAGCAGCGCCAGGACCCTGGGCGAGCCCAGCCAGGGAACCAGCCAGAACGGGATGACCAGGCTGCCGGTGATGGCGCCGGCGGTGTTGATCGCCAGGAGCGAGCCGGTCCGTGCTCCCATCCGCGAGCGGGTCGGGTCGAGCAGGGCGGCGGCCGCCGGGAACGCCAGCCCGAGCACCGTGGCCGCCGGCAGCACCACCAGCAGCGAGGACCAGGTCAACGCCGCCAGCGTCGCGAGCGGCTGGCCCGGATCCAGGGCTCGCGGCTGGATGAGCACCCCCACCAGACCGGCCATCACCAGGGCGGCGACCAGGATCTGCGTCGTCGCGAAGAAGGCGAGCGGATCGCGCAGCCGCGGTCGGAGGGCGTTGAACAGCACCGCGCCGAGGGCGATCCCCAGCAGGAAGATGGCCAGGACGAACGTGAACACGTAGGTGGTGTTGCCCGTCCCCGACGCCAGCAAGCGGAGCCACAGGACCTGGTAGCCGAGGGAGGTCAGCCCCGAGGCGAAAGCCAGCAGCAGGGCCAGCCGCGTTCGCCTTCGACCCCCGGGAGCCCGCTCGCCACCTCCGGCAGCCGCGCGGGCGCCGGTGCGCCGCCCCGGGACAGGAGCAGCGCCAGCAGACCGGCGACGCCCGAACAACCCGCCCCCACCCGGAGCGCGCCGGTCAACCCGGCCAGCTCGATCAGGACGAGACCGGCCAGAGCCGTCCCGAGGATCGCGCCGATGGTGTTGGCCGCGTAGAGCCGCCCGAAGGTGTGGCCGAGCGGCTCGGGCCCGACCTGGCGGACCAGCGTCGGCAAGGTGGCGCCCATCAGAACGGTCGCGGGCCCGAGCGCCAGCAGGGCGAGGCCCACCCGCACCAGCGCCAGCAAGCCCGGCATTCGAGCAGGGCCGGGTACAGGCCCGCGGTACACCTCGCGGATGACACCGAAGGTCCAGGGCGTGGCCAGCACGACCAGGGCCAGCGCGAGCTCCAGCATCCCGTACAGCCGCAGCGGGGACCGAACCCGGTCGGCGACCCTTCCCCGATCAGGCTGCCGAGCACCATGCCGCCAAAGAACCCGGTCAGGATGGTCGAGACCGCCTGCGAGGTGTTGCCGAACACCAGCACCAGCTGGCGTGACCAGACGATCTCGTACACGAGCCCCGCCGCGCCGGACAGGACCAGCACGCCGAGCACGGCCCGCCCGCGCCGGATGGCCCGCTGATGTCCCGGATCGCCCCCGCCGGGAACCTCCCCCGGAGGGTCGCTCCCAAGATGGTGGGTCGAAGGAAGCGTCATCGCGTTGACCAGCTGACGGCCGCGGCGCCCTACCGCCCCGCGCGGCGGGCCGCCGCCCCCTCCGCCCACCGCCGCACATGGGCCGCCACCGTCCCGACCGGCGCCAGCCAGACCCCCTGCTTCGGGTCGCCGGTGAACGCGAAGAGATCCTCCAGGGTCTTCACCCGCGTGGTCTTCGCGCCCGCGGGCCCGATGTCGTGGCCGGCCAGGACCAGCCAGCCCGCCCGCTGGCGGGTCCACTCGATCATCGTCCGGATTTCGGCGAACGGGAGCCCGTCCATCTCGATCGCCATCACCTGGGCCAGGTCCATCGTGCGGGGATCGTTGTCGCTCTCGTCCCGCCAGCCGCGGCCGGCGTCGAACAGCTCCGCGACCAGGGGGACGTAGCTGCGGGTGGCCCGCCCCCGGCCCACGAAGCTCTGCCCGCAGGGATAGGCAAAGGTCCGGGGGGTCACCCCCAGCAACACCTCGATGCGCCGGCTGGCGTCCACCAGCTCCCGCCGCAAATCGTCCAGCGACAGCGACTCCAGCGGTCGGCCGCGCAGCCAGGACAGGTTGCCACTGCAGGGGTGGTGCAGGGAGTGGTTGCCGATCTCGTGGCCGTCGGCGACCGCCTGTCTCCACAGCAGGATCCGCTCGCCGATCGCCGAGGGCACGACGTAGAACGTCACCGCCACGCCGTGGCGCTTGAACAGCGGCACCCCCACCCGCACCTGGCTCTCCCCGCCGTCGTCGAAGCTGAGGCTGAGGGCCATGCGCGCCCCCGCTGGCCAGGCGAAGGTCTGCGCCGCGCCCGCCGCCCCCTCCGTTCCCGCCGCTGCCGCCGCGGGCAGCCCCACCGCCCAGGCGCCCGCCAGCCGCGCGAGGGCCACCGCGACCCGGGCCGGTGAATGCACCGATCTCACCGCGCGACCCGGATGGGGGCGCCGTTGCAGCGCAGCGACTCGTTGGCGGTCTCGAGCAAACGGATCACCCGCAGCCCCGCCTCCCCGTCCGTCAACGGGCGCCGGTCGAGCTGGACGCACTCGACGAACTCCTGACAGACGTTGCGCAGCGCCTCGGTGAGGTCGACCTTCGGCGAATGCATGTCGCCGGTGCGGTAGTCGTAGAGCGGCTTGTAGATTCCCTCGCGCCCGCTCTCCATCGCCACGCTCTTCGAATATATTTTCACCTTCTCATCGGTTTCGAGGTCATTGTACACGACCATTTTGTTGCTCCCGCCAATCAGCGTGTTGCGGACCTTGACCGGCGCCAGCCAGTTGAAATGAAAATGCGCAATCAGCGTTCCCGCGAACCGCACAATCACCACCGCCATGTTCTCCAGGCCGGTGTTGAGGTGAGACACCCCATGCGCCGAGATCTCCACCGGCTCGGCGTCCAGCAGGTGGTCCATGATGGAGAAGTCGTGGGGCGCCAGGTCCCAGATCACATTGGCGTCCTTGCGGAACAGCCCGAGGTTGATGCGGGTGGAGTCGAAATAGAGCAGCTCGCCCAGCTCGCCCGCCCGGATGACCTGCCGGATCTTGCGGACAGCGCCGGTGTAAAGGAAGGTATGGTCGACCATCAGGACCCGCCGCTTGCTGGCCGCCAGATCGATGAGCTCGCAGGCCTGCGACGCGCTGGTGGCCATCGGCTTTTCCACCAGGACGTGTTTGCCGGCGGCCAGCGCCCGTCGCGCCAGAATCGTAGTGCTGGCCGATCGGGGTGGCGATGGCGACCGCGTCGACGTCGCGGGCGCCGATGACGTCGTCGGGCGACCGGCTGGCCTCCAGCGAAGGGTACCGGGATCGCAGGCTGTCGATGACCTCCGGGTTCAGATCGGCCACCCGGGACAGCACGCAGCCCGGCGTCTCGAAGAAGTTGCGGGCCAGGTTCCGTCCCCAGTAGCCGCAGCCGATCAGCCCTACCCGGACCATGTCCCTCCGGCCCGGCGGGTCCACCCGCGGGCGGCGACGCTGTGAAGCGCATCCTGGTCACCGGGGCGGGCGGGGCGCCCGCTCTGAACTTCACCCGCAGCCTGCGCGCCGCCCGGGAGCGTCTGTTCCTGGTCGGCGTCGACTGCCACCCCTACTACCTCGAGCGGGCGGAGTGCGACGAACGGTTCCTGGTTCCCCGGGCCGATCACCCCGGGATACATCGCGGCGCTGAACCAGATCGCCCGCCGCACGGGCGCCGAGTTCATCCACGCCCAGAACGACCAGGAGATCCGGGTCCTGTCCGAGCGGCGGGACCAGCTCACCCTCTCCCATTTTTTTCCTT
Organism: uncultured Actinomycetota bacterium; assembly: GCA_963766275.1. Taxonomy (GTDB): domain Bacteria; phylum Actinomycetota; class Actinomycetes; order Mycobacteriales; family Pseudonocardiaceae; genus Lentzea. Next base: position 113,582 of record CAVYAD010000017.1, on the reverse strand, counting down.
CGCGCGAGACGGTCCGCCTCTGCCTGGACAAGCTGCAGTCTCACGAGCGATGGCACGCGGCCGGCCTGCCCCAGCCCCGGACGATGCTCCTGCGCTCGGCCGCCGATCTGAAGAAGGCGTTCCGCACGCTGGGCAAGCAGGTGTGGGTGCGCGACATCGTCGGCGCGGCCGGCAAGGGCTCGCTGCTGGCCACCAGCTTCGCCGTCGCCAAGGCCTGGCTCGACCACCGGCAGGCCTGGGACAGTTGCACGGCCGCGGCCTACCTCAGCCCCCAGTCGGTCACCTGGTCGTCGATCTGGTTCGAGGGGCGGCTGGTGGTGGCCCAGAGCCGCAAGCGGCTGTTCTGGGAGTTCGCCGATCGCGCGCCCTCGGGCGTGACCGGCCTGACCGGGGCCGGGCAGACGATCCGCAGCCGGGTCTGCGACGACATCTCCCGCAAGGCGATCCGGGCGATCGACCCCCGTCCCCACGGCATCTACGGGGTCGATCTGACCTACGACGGGGAGGGGGTCCCCAACCCCACCGAGATCAACATCGGGCGCTTCTTCACCACCCACCAGTTCTTCACCCGCGCGGGCCTGAACCTGCCCTACATCTACCTGAAATACGGCTACCGCGAGCCGGTTCGCCTGCCGCGCCGTCGGGTCAATCCGCTGCCCGCCGATCTGCTCTGGATCCGCGGGATGGACATCGAGCCGATCTTGACCACCTCGGCGAAGGTGAAGGTCCATCAAGAGCGGCTCGACGCGCGAATGAAGCGGCTGGGCTACTTCTTGGGGAAGGCGGGCGGGTAGGAGGCCGGCGGGCTGAAGGGCAAGGGCATCGGCTGCTGGCAGCCGCCGCCCCCGCAGAAGCCGAACGACCCGCAGGCCGTGTCCTCGCTGGCGTTCACGCAGCGGCCCGGTTCCTGGCAGGTCTTGCAGAAGCCGGACTCGCCGTTCTCGATCGTCCCGCCGCTCTGGACGCAGGTCGTCTCCCGCAGCCGGCCGTTCTCGCATTTGCGGAAGGTGAAGTCCCCGAGGCAGCGATCGTCGGCGCTCGTGCACTCGTTGCAGGTGTTGTTCCGGCATCCCTTGTCGTTGCAGTCGGTCAGCACCCGCTCGTTGTTGCAGCTGCCGTTGTTGCACCTGGTCTCCACGATGTTCTCGCCGTCGCAGTGCCGGCCCTCGCAGACATCCCCGGTGTTGCCGCCGCAGCGGCCGCCCCGGCACTCCTGGCACTGACCGTTGCAGCCGGTCACCTTTTGCCCCTCGAACCCGGCCTGGCAGCGGTTGCCCTGGCAGGTGTTGCAGGTGCCGCAATCGTCGTTGTCGCAGCAGGTCCCGGCGCCCCCGGGCACGCAGCGGTTGCCGCACAGGCGCGACCGGCTGGGGGGGCACACGCCGTTGCAGGGTGCCTCGTCTCCGATGCAGGCGTTGCCGCAGCGCCGGCCGCTGGTGCACTCGAAGTCGCAGGTTCCGCCCCGGCAGGTGGGCTGGGCGTTGCTGGGGGCCGCGCAGCGATCGCAGCGATCGCCGCAGGAGTCGACGCTGTCGTTGCTGAGGCAGCGCTCGTTGCATTTGTGGTACCCGGACCGGCAGCGGAACGCGCAGGCGTTGCCGTCGCAGGTGGCCTCGGCGTTGTCGGGCGGCCGGCAGGGCTCGCAGCAGCTTGCCGCACGAGTTGAGGTCGGTGTCGGAGACGCAGTTGTTGTCGCAGTCGTGCTTGCCGGCCGGACAGACACCCTCGCAGGGCTGATTGACCCCGATGCAGGCGCCCGCGCACAGCTTGGTTCCCTCCGGGCACTGGGTCCCGCACTTGGTGCCGTCGCAGGTGGGCTTGCCGCCCATGGGGACGTTGCACTTGGTGCAGGAGGTGCCGCAGCTGTCGACGCTGGTGTCGCTGAGGCAGGCGTCCCCGCACCGGTGATAGCCCGGGTTGCACTTGAGGTCGCACTTGTCGCCGTCGCAGGAGGCGGCCCCGAAGGACGAGGACGGGCACGGCATGCAGGCGGTGCCGCAGGCGCTGAGGCTGGTGACCTCCACGCAGATCCCGTTGCACGGATTCCGCCCCGGCGGGCAGGCCCCGTCGCAGGGCGCGTCCATCGGGATGCAGGCGTCGATGCAGGGCTTGCTGCCGGTGGGGCAGGAGACGCCACAGCGCTTGCCGTCGCAGGTCGGCGTTCCGCCCGTGAGGGTGGGGCACGCCTCGCAGGACACCCCGCACGTCAGCGGCGAGGTGTCGTCGGCGCACCGGTCGTTGCACAGGTGGGTGCCGACGGGGCAACCCGCGTCTCCCGGCGGGGGCAGCGCGGGCGGAGGCTCGCCGGGCAGGGCGGCTCCCCGGAAGGGGCGGGTCGGTGCTGGGCTGGCCCGACGCCGGGGCGTCGATGCGGGTTCGCGGCGGCCCGCTGTCGGTGGAGGGGCCGGGCTGGCCAACCGGCCCGTCGGTGACGGGCACGCTCCGCGGGCTGGCACAGGTGGTTCCGAGAACGGCGACCGCGCCGAAGCAGAGGATCAGGAAGGGAGACTTGGTCATCGATGCACGCCTACCCTTACGGGTATCAGACGTGCCCCGCGCGCCGATGGCACAATTTGCGACGAGGCCCCGTCGGCGCGTCAGGGATGGGCCTGCATTGTCAGGCCCGTGGAGCGCCCTCGAAGCGTGTCATGAGCTTGAACAGCACCAGGACAGCCCACGAACAACGCGACGGCGATGACCTCGTTCCGGTTGGCCCGCGCGACCAGCTCCGCGGTGACGAAGAAGGCCCCCACCAGCAGGCCCAGCAATCCCAGGGCGGCGACCCGGCGCGGCTGCAGCCGGCTGGCCAGAAGGTATACCGTCAGGCAAAGACCCATCATCAGCAGCAGGCCCACCAGGATCCGGGTTGGCGCCCGCCCGTCGCGGGCCTCGCCGCCGCGGCGACGTCGCCACCCAGCTCGCCGGCCCAGCGCATCTCGAGCAGGCGGGCCGGGCTGACCAGCATCGCCCGGTCCACCACGATCCGGCTGCGGGGCGCGTCGCGCTCGTCCCGGGGCTGGGCGGCGATGCGCGCGAGCACGGCCTGACCCGACTCCACCTCGCCCACGATCGTGAACTTGCCGTCGAGGTGAGTGGCCCTCCCCGAGCAGGATGCCGAAGGAGGATTCGGCGCTGTCGGGATCGCTGGCCTCGCGGGACATCGAGACCATCCCCCGGCGGTGGGACAGCCCGGAGGCCTCGGCGGGAATCTTCGTGATGGCGGCCAGCTGGGGGCCGGTCAGCGGCACCAGCCGGTTCCGGACGCTGCCCAGCTGCGCGACGAACCCCGGCTCGATCCGCACGAAGTAGGTCGAGTCGTAAGCGCCCAGCTCGACCAGACGCCGGATCTGGGCGACGTGTCTCGGGCAGCCTCGGGGAAGAGGGCTATCACCACGTCGCCCAGGTTGGTTCGCAGCACCAGCCGCGCGTCGCCGGGCGCGTCGGCGGCGAGCGCGCGGCCGGAGAAGGTTGCCGCGACCAGCAGCAACACGGACAGATAAAAACGTTTCATGGCGACGTCTCCTTGGAACCGCGGCGCTGCCAGCCGGCAACGACCTCTTGCAGGGTGGCCCCCACCGGGGATGCGACCTTCGGATGGCTGAGCTTCCAGATCACCCCGTCGACGAAGAAGTGGTGGATCTGGATGGCAGCGATGATCACGCCGGTCGCGAAGGGCAGGGTGTAGCCGGCGGCCGCCCCGATCCGGGGCAGCAACCAGAACAGGGCCACGCTGCCCGCGGCGTTGATCAGCAGCCAGTGCACCGTCTCCCGCCGCAGGAAGGCGCGCACGGGGCCAGGCGCCGAGACGTCGACCCGCTCCTTGAGCTGCATCATCCAGGCGACCAGCATGTATTGCAGGGCATGAAAGAACGGGACGAACAGCAGGTAGCTGGCCAGATCGGCGCCCACCACGAACCAGACGAACTGGGCCGCGGCCGGCACCAGGACGATCGGCGGCAGCACCCGCCGCTGCTGCCAGCTCCAGCGGGCGATGCAGGCCAGCAGGACGGCGCCGCAGATGGCCAGCCAGACGGCGAACATCCCCGGCAACCAGGTCGGCAGGCCCAGGCTGGGGTAGCTGATCGAGGAGAACTCGACCCGCTGGGTCCCGGTCTCCATCGAGGCGGCGCGATACAGGAAGCAGCCGAAGATGAACCCCGCCAGCGCGAGGCGCTCCAGCCGACCGACCGGGAAGCCGGCGCGCCGGGCGTAGATCAGGCTGATCCCCACCGCCTGCCCGCTGAAGTGGTAAGGCGACCACAACACGAAGAGCTTCACCAGCCAGGGGGCCACCCCATCGGGAGAATGAAAGGCGCCCACGGCGGCGCCGGCGATCAGCAGCGGCAGCAGCAGCGCCGTGACCGGGTACTGCCGCAGGTTGGCCGGTGACTGGTAGAGCCGGACGCTGGTGGCGACGAAATGGGGCCAGTTGACCAGCCAGATCAGGACCAGCGCGACGTACCCGATGGCCGGCGGTGGCGCGCCCCCCTGAAATCCCCGCAGCGCCAGGAACGCCACGATGGATCCGCCCCCCACGAGGGCGAAATCTACCGCCCCGTTCACGAAGTACAGCGATCTCCCGCCCGAAGCCCCCGGAGCATCTGCGGCGGCCGGCGCGACGATGCTCCCCGTTCCCGTTCCCGTTCCCGTTCCCGTTCCCGTTCCCGTCCGAGCCGCCCCCCGGGAGGCCTCCTCGGCCGCGGGCGGCGTGGACTCCCGCTCCCGCCTCACCCGGCGCCAGGGCCCCAGCAGCGCGGGCAACAGACCGGCGCCCACCACCGCCCACCAGGAGAAGCGGAAGTCCTCCGCCGGGCCCAGGAACGCGAGGGTGGCCTGGTACAGAAGGACGCTGCTGCCGAGCGCCCAGAAGGCCCGACCCGGGCGCAGGCCGCGCAACCCGGCGACCGCCATCAGCAGCAGGCAGACCAGGACGTAGGGCCAGGCCCGCAGCAGGGGCGACTCCTTGAACGCTTCGGCGAACGCGTAGACCGCGGCCGCGAACCGGGCGTTGAAGCGGGCTTCGCCGCGCACCTCGCTCGAATGCGGCACCAAATAGGGGCGGTGCCCCTCCACCCCGATGTTCAGCAGGGCCCGGTAGACCGCGAAGCGGTGGGCCAGGTAGGCAGCCGGCTCGGCCCGGATGGCCGACTGCCAGCGCTCGAACAGGCGCGCCTGCTGCTCGGCCGTCGTGAGGATGCCCGGCCCCCGGTGGCCGCCCGGTACCCAGAGCAGCCGGGTCACGTCGTGGATGTCGTAGATCGAATCCAGAATCCGCCACCGAGAACCCGGCCGGGGTGCCCATCCCGGGTGGAAAATGGTTGTGGCGGGTGCGCACGGAGATGCCCGCCAGGTCGAAGGTCATCACGATCTGCCCGGCGTACCGGGGCTCGGGACGGACCACCTGCGACACGATCAGCCCGCGCGCGGCCATCACGCCGGCCAGCAGGACCACGCCGGCCAGCAGGAGCCTCCCGCGCGGGCGCAGCCAGCCGCTGGCCGACGCCGGGAGGAACCCGTCGCGCAGGATCGCCGCGGCCCAGACCGCCAGGGGCAACGACGCGAACAGGGCGTTGTGGCGGGCGCCGGTCGCCACCAGCAGGGCGACGAACGCCCCGACCAGGGCGGGCCGCGACCGGCTCCGCTCGGCGTGGGCCAGCAGCCCGGTGGCCAGCAGGAGGGCGGCCACCATCACCGCGTCCTTGCCCACCTGACAGAACGCCATCACCAGCGGCACGTAGAGGAGGAACATCGCCACGTGGCAGGCGGTCCGCGGGAGGGATCCGAGGCCCCGGTGGGAGAGCAGGACGAAGCCGGACCAGAAGAGCAGCTGGGTGAACAGGAACAGCCCGCCCACGCCGGGCACGACCCGGCCAATCTGCCGCCACAGGTAGCTGGTGAGGGGAGGGTGCCAGTCGTTGAACACCCCGGTCTCCGCCTGCCGCAGCTGCCAGGCGGAGTCCACCGTGAGGTGCCCGGGATAAAGGCCGATGCACACGATCAGGGTGGCGGCCAGCGCCAGGGCCAGCAGCCACGGCCAGGCGGCCCCGGCCGGTCGTCGCCCCCGCCGGCGATCAGGGGCGGGCGAGTCGAAAGAGGTAGTAGCGCTCATCGGCAACCACGGACTCGGTGAAGGCGGCGACCGGCTCGGTCGCCTCGCTGAACCAGGAGAAGGATTGCCCCCAATCCTCGTTGAGGACCAGATACACGCTCTTGCCCGAGCGCCGCTCGAGGTCACGGGCGACCTGCAGCAGATCCGTGCCGGGAAACCGCAGACGCGCCCCGTCCCACACGGTGAAGGTCCCGAAGCGGCGGCTGCGCGAGAAGAAAATCGGGTTGGGCAGATAGGCCGCCACCGGCGCCATCACGTAGTCGACGTCGGCCACGAAGAGGGCGTCCCGGTACTGCGGGTGCGCTTGCACGTGGCGCACGAGCGCGCGGCTCGCCGAGAACGGGTAGCGGAGCTCGCCCAGGCCCGCCAGCAGGGCGGCCACCACCTGGAGCGCCAGCACAACCGACAGGAAGGGCTCGCGCCGGGCCTCGAACCAGCGGCCGATGCGCGCGGCCAGCGGCCCGCCGTCGGCGCGCTCGTCCGTCCACAGGATCCCGATGAACAGCAGGTAGAAGGTGCCCCAGTGGCGGACGAAGCCGGGAAACAGGGTGTAGCCGAACAGCCCCAGCCCGGCGACCGACAGGATGAACGCCAGCAGCGACCGCCGATGGGCGGCCAGCAGCCCCAGCGTCCAGGCCGCCAGCACCGACGCCGCCACCCAGGCGACGATCGCCCCCCTCGGGCTGGAGAGCACCAGGTTGCTGTTCCAGTAGTGCAGCGAGTCCTGCGGGACCGGCGCGAACGCCGCAAAAAACGGGGCCACCAGTGCCGCGTACGCCCGCGACAGATCCAGCTTCAGGTACGGCGAATAGATGGAGACGAAGTCGCTCGGCTTGTCCGCCAGCATCACGAACGAGAGGCCGATCCCGACGAGCAGCGCCAGAAAGACGACCGCCCGCGTGGACCGGCTCCGCGCCTGAACGATCCGCAGGGGGCTGCGCGGCAGGGTCTCCAGCAGCCAGACCAGCGCCAGGCAGGTGGCGACGATCAGGTGGTGCAACGTCACGTGCGCCAGCAACACCAGCAGGGCGGCGTAGGGCACCAGGTGGCGGGATCGGTGGCGATGGAGCGCGCAGACCGCGAACCAGATCAACGTCCCCAGGGCGTAGGGGCGGGCGATGACCCCGTATTCGTACAGGAAGAAGTAGCCGAAGATCGCGAAGCCCCGCTGCGTCCGGGACAGCGGCGCGAAGCGGAGGAACAGCGCCACCGCCGCGGTGGCGAACACCAGGTTGGCGAGGTTTCCGTAGAACGGATCGTGTGTGACCCGCGTGATCAGGAACAGCACGCCATGCCACAGCATCGTGTGCCCCTCGTAGCGGGTCTTCTGAAGCAGGCTCGCCCAGGACTCGCTCTCGCGCGCCAGCAGCCACATCTGGGCCTCGTCGCGCCAGATCTCGTGCCGGGAGACCAGCAGCCATCCGACCAGGAAATAGGCGAGGGTGAGCGCCGCGCAGAACACGGCCTCGCTCCGGGTCGAGCCGGCGGTCCTCAAGCCCGACCCGCGCGCAGCCGGAAGGCGACCAGATCCCGCAGCGCCCGCAGGGCCGAGGCGAGATTCCCCAGCTTGGCCTGGCCGGCGGCGCGCGGCAGGAACCCGGTAGGGATCTCCCGCACCGTCGCCCCCCGGCGGAGCGCCCGGATCAGCAGCTCGCCCTGGATGAACGAGCTGCGGCTGACGATCGGCGCGTCGGCAATCAGGCTCCGGCGAAACAGCACGACCCAGTTGGGGTCTCGCACCCGCAGCCCGAACAGCGCCCGGTGGAGCAGCCGGTTCACCGCGGACAGCACCTTCCGGAACGGGCCGTAGGGCGCCCGCCCCGACCGATACCCGCACACCAGGTCGGTCGAGTCGCAGTGGGGCAGAAAGCCCGCGAGCTCGCCGGGGTCGAACTGCCCGTCGGCCGGCAAGAAGACCACCCAGTCCTTCGCCGCGGCGGCGAGCCCCGATCGGATGACCGCTCCCAGGCCCTGGTTCTCGGGGTGGGTCACCACCGAGACGCGCGTCGACAGGGCGGCGCAGGCGGCCGCGACCCGGGCGGTCCAATCGCGGCTGCCGTCGTCGACGATGATGATCTCGAAGTCGCACGCCTGCCGCTCCAGGACCGCCAGCAGGGCCTGGCAGACCGGCAGCAGGCCGCTCTCCTCGTTCCAGGCGGCCACCACCGCGGAGATCCCGGGGGCCCTCCGCTCGCCGGCGACGACCCCGCCTTCTTCTCGACTATGCCCGCTGCTGACCACGGCTGCGCCCCCTGGAACCCGGCCATCCTCCCGCACGGCCCACCGCCCCCCGCTGTGGCAATTTGTGACGTGCACGGAGCGGTGCTCAGTAGGGGCGGAGGTAACGCTCCGCCGGCGGTTCCCCGTCCGCGTCGCCCGCCCGGTCCTTCCAGTAGGTGGGCGCGTCGCGGGTCGCGCGCCGGGACAGCGGGTCATGGCGGAACAGCCGCAGCAGCAGGCCGATCGGCGCGAACACCCCGAAGAACACGACCGCCAGGGTCACCTGGGAGACCAGCCAGCGGACGGCGCCGCCCCCGGCCATCCACCCCCGGTAGATATGGCGTCGCGACGCCGGCCAGAGCAGATAGACCATCCAGATCGTCGCCCCCGCGATCCACCAGCCGCGCGACCCCTGCGCCAGCCCCCAGCGCCAGCGCAGCAGGGCCCCGCTGATCAGGAAGAACAGCGGCAGCAGCGCACCGAAGATCGCCAGCTGGCGACGGTCCGGATCGCGGTCGTTGACGCGAGAAGAGTCGATCACCTGTTCGGGCACGTCGATTCAATCCGGCGGGATGGCCGCCATCTCCTGCCGGGCGCGGGTCGCCAGCGGCGGCGGCTGCTGGTCCGCGAGCATCAGGAAGTCGCCGATGGCGAGCGCGTCGAGGTCGGTGCCGAGCAAGCACCGGATCGCGTCCTGCGGCGAACAGGCGATCGGCTCGCCCCGCACGTTGAGGGAGGTGTTCACCAGCACCGGGCACCCGGTCACCGCCGCAAAGCGCTCGAGCAGCCGGCGATACCGGCCGTGGCGGACCCGGTCCACGGTCTGGACCCGGGCCGATCCGTCGACGTGGGTCACCGCGGGGATCGCAATCGCCGTCCCGGACGGCGAGGCGGCGCCCCGCACCTGCGTGGTGAGCGCCATGTAGGGGGTATGCCGTCCCGCCGGGAGATCGAAGGTGGCGTGGCCCGCCTCGGCCAGCACCGAGGGGGCAAACGGGCGAAACCCCTCGCGCAGCTTGATCCGCCGGTTCAGCCGGGACCGCATGGCCGGGTCGCGGGCGTCGGCCAGGATGCTGCGGGCCCCCAGCGCGCGCGGCCCGAACTCCATGCGACCCTGGAACCAGCCCACCACCCGTCCCGCGGCCAGCAACCCGGCCACCTCCTGGCAGAGCGCCTCCTCGTCCAGCGCGCGGTAGATCAGCCCGGCGTCGTCGAGCGCGCGGCGGATCTCCTCCCGGCTGAACCCGCGGGCCCAGGAACGACCCCTGCTGGGCGTCGTCCGCCGGCGGGGCGCGCTCGTTCTCGAGCAGCTGATGCCACACCAGCAGGGCGGCCCCCAGCGCGGCGCCCGCGTCGCCGGCGGCGGGCTGCACCCACACCTCCTCGAACGGCCCCTCGCGCGCAATCCGGCCGACCCCCACGCCGTTGAGGGCCACCCCTCCGGCCAGGCACAGCCGGGACAGACCCGTCTCCCGATGAGCGAAGCGCGCGCAGCGGAGCATCCACCTCCTCGGTGACCTGCTGGATGGAAGCCGCCAGGTCCATGGCGCGCCGGGTGAGCGCGGACTCCGGCTGGCGCGGGGGACCGTCAAACGCCCGGTGAAAGGCCGGCGAGGTCATGGTCAGCCCGTGCGCGTAGCGGAAGTAGCGCATGTCGACCCGGAAGGACCCGTCGTCCTTGAGGTCGATGAGGCGCTCCCGGATCCGGTCGGCGTACACCGGCTGGCCGTAGGGAGCCAGCCCCATGACCTTGTATTCGCCCGAGTCGACGCGGAACCCGAGGTATTCTGTGAAGGCCGAGTAGAGCAGCCCGAGCGAGTGGGGGAACCGCTGCTCCTTCAGCAGACGCAGCTGGCGCCCCCGCCCGACCGCGAGGGTCGCGGTGGCCCACTCGCCCACCCCGTCCAGCGTCAGCACCGCCGCCTCGTGGAAGGGCGAGGGGTAAAAGGCGCTCGCGGCGTGGGACTCGTGGTGCTCGCAGAACACCAGCGCCCGGGCCGCCCGCTTTCCCAGCCGCCGCGCCAGCTCGCGCGGGAGATCGAGCCTCGTGCGCAGCCAGTCGGGGATCGCCCGGCGAAACGAAGCAAACCCGAAGGGCGCGTACGCGGCGTGGGTCTCGACCAGCCGGTCGAACTTCAGCAGCGGCTTGTCGTAGAAGGCCACGAGATCGATCTGGTCGGCCGCCAGACCGGCTTGCTCCAGGCAGAAGCGGATCGCCTGCTCGGGGAAGGCGCGGTCGTGTTTGCGCCGGCTGAACCGCTCCTCCTGGGCGGCGGCGAGGATCTTGCCCGTCGCGCACCAGGGCGGCCGCCGAGTCGTGATGGTAGGCCGAGATGCCCAGGATCGCGGTCATGCCGGCTCAGAACAGCGGGTAGATGAAGGGCGCCGCCGCGCTGCCGCCGAGGGCGAGCAGGGCGCCGGTCATCAGCAAGGCCAGGAAGATCGGGATGAGCCACCACTTGCGGTGCAGCCGCACGAAGCCCCACAGAATCGCGCAGCAGCCCCGGGCGCGGCTGGCGGGCCCGCTCCTGAAAGGAGATCTTGCGGCTGCGGTCCGCTGGTTCCTCGCCCATGGTTCGACCTTCTTCCCGGCTGGCGGCTCGGTTCAGGGTGGATCGGCGGCGATGGCCGCCAGGATGGCCTGCAGGAGGGCGGCGTTGCCAGCCGGGTGGAGGTGGCAGCAGTTGTCGATGTACACGTCCTGGTGGCTGGCCGCGAAGATCCGCGACAGATCGTGGAACTTCACCCCGGCGATCCGCAACGCCTGGCCGTGCGCCCGCAGCAGCGGATAGCCGGCGCGCGCGCCCGGGGCAAAGGGGTGGTTGGCCCGCACCGCCACCTGTTTTTCTCGCGCCGTCAGGGGCTTGCTGCCCGTGTCGTACTGGTTGGGCTGCAGGAAGTGGTGGTACTTGATCCCGCTGGCCTGGCAGAGGCCGTGGAGCTGCAGCGAGCCCTGCTTCCAGAGCCGGGCCGACTCGCGCACCACCTCCTCCGCGCTGGCGTAGGTCTGCAGCGGCCCGTTGCGGGCGAAGGAACGGTTCGCGGTGCGCAGCCCGATCGCCCGCGCCGAGAGGGCCTCCATCTGCCGGGTGAGCCAGCCGTCCGCCAGCGCCCAGCCCGCGTTGGCCAGGAAGGAGTACCGCGCGAAGGACCCCTCCAGCCCGCGCGCCGCGGACCGGCGGACCTCCTGCAGGTGGGCGTCCTGGGCGATCAGCCGCTGCATCTCCGGCAAGAGGTGGTCGGCGACGCGGTAGTGCCAGCCGCGCGGGTAAGCCGGAAACACCCCGTTCGGGTGGTTCTCGGCCAGCGGCAGGGCGACGTCGTTGAACCCGTCGAGGTTGAGGACGTAGTCGAACCGCACGCCCAGCATCAGGGCGTAGGCGAGGGCAAAATACGGCTGCGGCTGCTTGTAGCCGCCCGCGGCCATCGGCAGGATCGACACCTTCTTGTTCTGCAGCGGTCGCAGCCGCGCCAGCCCCGCCTGCAGGGCGGGCAGGTAGTCGGTCACCATCATCCCCGCCACCGACCCGCCCAGCACCCCGATGACGACCTCGTCATCGGCCTTCTCCTGCAGGAGCGGGCGGCCCTCCACGAACTGGAACTCGTGGGTCCAGCGACCCGGTTCTGCCGGTGGATCCACCTCCGGTCGCGCGACGAACCCGAGGTACGGGTGAAGCACCTCCGTGCGGGCAAAGGCCGGCAACGTCCCCGCCCTGCCGGCCGCCCCGCCCGATCCCGCCCCCGCCCCGCCCAGCATCTCGAGCCGCTGGCCGCGCAGCTGACGCAGAAAGGACAGGCTCCCCCGCGAGATCGCCAGCCCGAGCCCCGCGATAATCTCGCAGGACAGGTAAGTGGCGATCAGCAGGATCGTCCAGAAGGCCGCCCGTCTGCTCTTCTCCATCTGCGCCGGCGAACATAACGGCGCCCCCGCATGAAAGGGCCAGCCCTTTGCGCCGACGCGCCGGACGCCCGACCCGAGCGCCTCCGCCTCTGTACCTCTCCCGCCGGGGAGAGGTCGGCCGCGTCTGCGCAGGCCGGGTGAGGGGGGCGGTGCGTCCAGTCCCCGACCCTCGCCCCCGCCCCCATCGCCCCCCTCACCCTTACCCTCTCCCCGGTGGGAGAGGGCAAACCGGTAGGGGCTCTTCGCGGGGGAGGTGCCAGGGCAAACGGGTGCCCCGCCGTGTTCGCTTGCGGGATGACCGGTCCGGAAACGGACAAGGTGCGGGGTACGTGTCGCCGCCAGGGCGGCGGTTTCCTGGGGTGCCGGTCGTTGCCGGACCCGCTTGCGTTCGGTCCGCTTGTTGCTGTGGAGGAGGGACTGCGAGGTGACCATGTATGTCCAGGCGCGCGCCCTGACCGTCGTTCTGTCCGTTCTGTCTGTTCTGTCCGTCTCCTGCTCGATGAACGCCGCCACCCCGGCGGGCGGCGGCCGGGCGCCGGCCTCAATCGGCTTTCAGCGGGGTTCGGGCACCTCGTCGCTGGTGTTGCGGCCTCCGCATCTGTTCGGACCGTCGTTCACGCTCCACCTGCGGGATCGCCAGCTGACCGGGTGGAGCTCGGCGGACATGTCGCCTGCCGGGACATTGCGGGTGACCGTCGAGGAAGACGGCGTCGTCGGCAAGGGTCCCCATGGCGCGATCGCCGTGGACTTCGTCCATCGCGAGATCGGCACGCTGGCCGAAGGTCAGTGGAACGGCGAGCGGCTGCACCTGCTGTTCTCCCCGGAGGCGATAAGCGGCACCGTCGCGGACAACTCGGCACACGCCCGCAACGGACGGGCGACGACAGTCGGGCTCGAAGCCGCAGCCCCGGCAGAGCTCCTGCGAATATTTCCTCCAGGGAGGGACCGGCGACGGCAGCTTCTCCGGGACCTCGGTCTGCGAGGGGATGCCCGAGGCCACGCGGCTGCAAATCCCATCGGCGGCCCAGGCGTTGTTGCTGTCCTCCACGCTGGTGATGAACGTGTGGCCAGCGCTCGCGCCGTGGCTGGTCGGGGATGAGCCGTTCGACGGCGGCAACCTCGCCATCCACGTGATCGTGCCGGTCGTGGTGTTCGGTGTCGCCGAGGTCATGCCGGTGATCCAGCACAAGTTCAACGAGGCGATCACCCGCGCCTACCGCGACGCGGACCGCACCGCCCGCACCGTTTCACCTGCACCTGCACCTGCACCTGCACCCGCGACCGTGCCGCCCACGCCTGCCGTCACGGAGACTCCTGCGCCACGCACGCCACCGACCACCACGGCGGCACTGGCCACCGGAACCCGCGTGCGTCTACCCGCGCCGATCCTCGACCAGGTCAAGGCCAAGGCCGCCGAACTCGCCAACGAGGGACGCGCGCTCACCGCCGCTGACGTCCGCGCCGTGGTCCGGGTCTCACCGGAACAGGCCGACCAGATCGTCACCGAGATCACCACCCGCAACGGGCACGCCTTCACCTGACCCCGGCAGCAAACCCCTCTGCTGCCCACATAAGCGGGGCACGGCCACTCCTCTGACCGTGCCCCGCTTCCCGTTGCACCACAACGAAAGGTGACACCGACATGAACATCCAAATGATCGAGGACCCGGAGCACGGCACCTGGAGCGGCGGAACGGTCGTCTACCGCGTCACGGTCGACGGCACGTGGATCGGCTGGGTCGGCGACGGCCGCAGGTGGAAGGGCTGGGGCTACGGCGCGGTCCGCTGGTGGGCCTGCTGGCGACAGGACGGCGACACCTCCGCCCGCTGGTCCAGCAACCTCGACTACCGCTCCCGCTCCGCCGCCCGCGTCGCGCTGCTGGCCCGCATCACCGTCCACAACCTCGGCTAACACGACAGGAGGTGTCCCCGTGGCGCTCCCAACCGACCCGACCACCACCCTGGAAGACCGCATCGTCCGCAAGCTGCGCTCGGTCCGACTACCGCGACTGGCGCGACCAGGTCACCGCCATCGGTGGATGCGCTCAGCCCATCCGGATGTTCGGCGCGTGGCAGGTCCACACCAGGCAGGGCAAGGTGCTGGAGCACCAGGGCGGGGACATCATGGTCCCGTGCGGCAACCGCCGCCAGAGCCGTCTGCCCTTCCTGCTCCGACCGCTACGCGGCCGACGCCTACCACCTCATGCACGCCGGTCTCGCCGGCGGCAGCAAAGGCATCCCAACCACGGTCACGGAGAAGCCCCGCAGCTTCGCCACCCTCACCGCCCCGTCGTTCGGCAAGGTGCACAGCGCCCGCCCGAGCAGCCGCGGGAAGACCATCCCGTGCTCCTGCGGCTCGTAGCACCACCCTGACCGACCCACGCATCGGCACCCCGATTGACCCCGACACCTACGACTACGTCGGCTCGATCCTGTGGCAGGCCAACGCCGGAGAGCTGTGGCAGCAGGTTCACCACAGCCTCAACCGCGCCCGATGAAGGCGGTCGGCCTGCGGGCAAACGACTTCAAGAACCACGCCCGCCTGTCCTACGCCAAAGTCGCGGAGTACCAACGGCGCGGCCTCGTCCACTTCCACGGCGTCATCCGCGTCGACGGCCCCGAGGGACCGACCGACCCCACGCCCCGCGTGGGCCACGGCCGAACTCCTGGCATCCGCGATCCAATCGGCCGCGCGACTCGGTCAGCCTGGACGTCGCCCGCCCGGACGGTGAAACCCTCGTACTGCGCTGGGGCGAGCAGGTCGACTGCCGCACCATCCGGCCCAGCAACGCGCACGAAGTCGAGACAAGACGGCGAGATCAGCGAGGCCCGGCTGGCCGGCTACGTCGCCAAGTACGCCACCAAGGGCACCGGCAAGAGCGAAGCGGCCGACCGCCGCATCCTGTCCGAGCTGCACATCCGCCACCTCAAGGTGTCCGACCACCACCGGCGCATGATCCAAACCGCCTGGGACCTTGGCGGCCTCGACGTCTACGAGTCGCTGAACCTGCGCCGCTGGGCGCACATGCTCGGGTTCCGGGGCCACTTCCTGAGCAAGTCGCAGCGCTACAGCACCACCTTCAAGGCCATTCGCGAGGAACGGCACGCCTTCCGCACGCTCGAAGTCCTCGAACGCCTCGGCCACGACCCCGACACCGTCACGGTGATCAACGACTGGGCCTACACCGGCTCCGGCTACAGCACTGACGCAGAACGCACGCTCGCCCTGGCCATCGCTGAGGGCCGCAGGGAACAACGCCAACGCAAGTACGAACAGGAGGTAGCGGCATGAGCAAGCTGTGGAGCATCAAGGACGTCGCGGAATTCCTCGGCGTGCCCGCCCAGACGCTGTACCAGTGGCGGACAAAGAACTACGGTCCGCCGGGACGCCGGATCGGCAAGTACGTCCGCTACGTCCCGGAAGACGTCCAGGCGTGGTTCGAGGCGCAGCCGCAAGGGGCTGGCTGAGATGCCTCGTCAGCCCATGCCGTTGGGGACGTACGGCGAGATCTGGTACGTCCCCACTCCGGCCGGCAAAATCCGCGCACTCACCAACTACCGCGACTACGACGGGGTCACCCGACCGGTTGAGCGGACCGGGAAGACGGAGAACGCTGCGAGGAACCGGTTGAAGGAAGCGCTTCGGGATCGTGCACGCGCTGTGGTGGGGGAGGAGATCACCGACCGCACGAAGGTCTCCGAGGTTGCCGAGAAGTACCTGACGGAGCTGGACGAGTCCAAGAAGGCCGCTCGTACCAAGCGCACGTATCGGGAGTCGTGGGACCGCGACCTCAAGGACGCTGTCGGCTCGCTTGCTGGTCGCGAGATCACCACCGGCACGGCGGAACGGGTGCTGCGGACGATCCGAGACACGGCAGGGCTCGGCAGCGCCAAGCACGCGAAGGTGGTGCTCACCGCGATCATGGGCCTCTACGTCCGGTATGACGCGATCCCCACCAACCCCGTCCGCGAGGTGGGCGCGTTGGGGGAAAGCAAGAAGGTCAAGCCAGTGCGGAAGAAGCTCACGAAGATCGAATGGGCCGACTACCTCCGGCTGCGGGCGTACCTCGTGAGCAACAAGAAGGCGCGTGATCGCGACTTGATCGACCTCGTGGACATGCACGCGGCGGTCGGTCCGCGGCTCGGTGAGTTCCTTGCGCTCGACTGGACGCGTGTTCGGGAAACCGCTGGTGTGATCCTGCTGGAAGGGACGGTCATCCGGATCACCGGCAAGGGGCTGTTCGTCCAGCCGCACACGAAGTCGGTGGCGGGCATGCGGACGCTGAAGATCCCGAACTGGGCGATGGATGTGCTCCGCAAGCGTCGGGAGTCCGCGACGTGCAAGTGGGTGTTCCCGTCCGCGTCCGACACGCTGCGGGACCCGGACAACACCCGCAAGGTTCTCCGCAAGGTGCTGGAGGGCTCGGAGTGGGAGGGGCTGCACCCGCACGCGTTCCGGCACCTCGTCGCGACGCAGCTCGACGCGGCTGGTCTGACCGCTCGGGAGATCGCCGACTACCTCGGCCACGCCCAGGTCAGCATGACCCAGGACGTCTACATGAACCGCAAGTCGGTGGGCCACAGGGCGGCGGACGCCCTGGAAGGTCTGAAGCCGACCGAGTGAAACCACTGGATAAGCACTGGGCCGACCTCCGAAGAGATCGGCCCGCAACACCCTCACCAGCGCCTGAGCGCCCCCGGCAGGATTCGAACCTGCGACCTCGGGATTAGAAGTCCCTCGCTCTCTCCACTGAGCTACGGAGGCTTGCGGAGACTGAAGCGACCACGAACCGTGGCCACCGCTGCCCCCACCGGACACATCGTCCGGAGTCGATCGACTGTTTCCGCCCTACGTCCGAACGGGTGACGAAAACTGTCTAAACGTGACGCGTATCACGTCCGCGGGGCCGTCGAGGCTCTCTCCACGAGTGAAACATCGAGTCTCGTCGGCCTTGGCGGTCTGCCTCCGGCCAGTAACTTCAGGGCCAGTTCGCCTGCTCGCCTGCCCTTGTCGGCCAGGGGTTGACGCACAGTAGTCAGCGGCGGGTCGCTGTAGGTGGCTTCCGGCACGTCGTCGAAGCCGGCGACGGAGATGTCGGAAGGCACGGAGAGGCCCAGGTCGCGGGCGGCCTGCAGGGCGCCGAACGCCAGTTGGTCCGACGCGCACAGCAGGGCGCTCGGGCGTGGCGTGCGGGTCAGCAACCACCGCGCGCCGAGACGTCCGAGCTCGCGATCACTGCCGCGCGCTTCCCACACCGGAACATTGTCCGGTTCCACCCCGGCTTTTTCCAAAGTGTCGAGGTAACCGGCCAGGCGGTCGCGGCTGACGCGGAACGGCACGTCCGAACGCCGCTCGAAAGACACGGGTCCGGATACGCCGTCCGGACGCAGGGCGAAGGTCAGGACGCCGAACGACCGGTGGCCGAGGGCCAGCAGATGCGACGCGGCCAGTGAGGCGCCAAGAAAATCCTGCACCTCGACCCGTGCCGAACCGGGCAGCACGGGTTGGTCGATCACCACGAGCGGGAGTCCGCGTGCGAAAACCGCGTCCAGCGCGGGGGCGGTGTCCGGCAGCGAGTACGCCACCATCACGTCGGCTTGTGCACGCGCCACGATGGAGGGTCGTGGTCCGCCCGTGGAGTCGCCGGGCATCAGAACGAGGCTGTGGTCGTGGCCGTCCACGGTCGAGGCCAGGCCATCGAGCACGATCGACAGCGCTGGATCCGAGAACGCGCCCGACAGGCCCTGCGGCAGCATGAAGCCCACAGCCGCGGACGAGCGTGTGGCCAGAGAACGTGCAACGGGGTCAGGGCCCGCATAGCCGAGAGAGCGCGCCGTCTCGAGGATGCGTTCGCGCAACGACGACGACAGCTGGTCGGGCCGGTTGTACGCGTTCGACACCGTTGCCCGCGATACCCCGACTGCGGCGGCGACGGTGTCCAGCGTCGGCCTGCGTCGGCGATCGGAGTCCACGGACAGCATCGTAGGCGAGGGATCACTGGAAAATGTCTGGCGTGACTGAAGCGCTTCAGTCATGCTCGGAGGCATGTCCCCACGCCTGGCCACGTTCATCGTGTTCCTGTTGAACGGCGCCGTCTTCGGCACCTGGGCCTCCCGCGTGCCCGCGCTCGCGGCGCAGATCGGCGCGGGGGAGGGCAGCCTCGGGCTGGCGTTACTCGGCGCGAGCGTGGGGCTGGCGTTCACGGCGCCGTTGGCTGCGCGCGTCTGTGCGATCCACGGGTCGCGCAACGTTCTGTTGGTCAGCAGCCTCCTCTGTCCGCTTCTTCTGCCAGTGCTCGCGCTCTCACAGTCACCGGTGCAGTTCGGGCTGATCCTGGTCGCGCTCGGCGCGAGCGTCGCGGCCATGGACGTGTCGATGAACATCGCGGCGGTCACGGTCGTCCGTGATCTACGGCGGCCGTTGATGCCGCAGTTCCACGCGGGCTTCAGCGTCGGCGGCCTTGTGGGTTCTCTGGGCAGTGCCGCCGCCGCTCAGGCGCAGTGGACGCCCATGAAGCACTTCGTAGTGGCGGCGATCGTCGGGCTGGCAGTCGTGGCGATCATCGCGAAGGAGGTTCCCGGAGGAGTGGGGGAGCGCCATCGGGAAGAGGTCACCGAACGCGCGAACGTCCTCAAGAGCCCGGTCCTCTGGCTGTTGGCGAGCGTCGCGCTGTGCAGCGCCATCGCGGAAGGGGCGGCGGCGGACTGGTCGGCGTTGTTCATGGTGCGAGAACGCGGCATGGGCGACGCGGCGGCGGCGTACGCCTATGCGGGCTTCTCCGTCACGATGGCGCTCGCGCGGTGGTTCGGTGAGCCGGTGCAACGCAAGCTGGGGCCGCATCGCCTGCTCGCGACCGGCGGCGCGCTGGCCGCGACGGGGCTGGCGCTCACGGTCGGAGTCCCGTCGCCCGCGGCCGGCTACGTCGGGTTCGGGCTGGCGGGGCTGGGCCTCGCGTTCTCGTTCCCGGTGGTGATGGACCTCGCGAGCGAGACCGGCGAACGCGCGGACGGCAGCGGTGGCGAACGGGAGCTGGGGCTCGTGACGACGATCGCCTACACGGGGTTCCTCGCCGGCCCGCCGATCGTGGGCGGGCTCGCGCACGTCAGTTCGCTCGTCGTGTCGCTCGGGTTCGTGGCGGTGGTCACCGCGCTGATCATCCCGGCGACCTGGCTCGCGAAACGGGCTACGAGGCGGCCGGTAGCCGTCTGAGCGCCTGCAGGGAGAGCACCTCCAGCGAGCTCCGCACCTTGGCCTCGGTTCCGCCCTTGATGCCGAGTCCGACCAGCAGCGACTCGGTGCGCGACACGGCGATCGTCGCCGTGCACACCATGTCGCCCTGCTCCTCGCCGCAGCTGAGCCACGTGGCGTGCTTGGTGGTGAAGACCTCCTTGCCGTCCTTCTGTCGTTCCTTGGACTCGTCGAAGGAACGGTAGGGGACCGCGGTCGCCAGGTAGGCGTTCTCGTTCAGCTGGAACAGGCACGAGTTGGGGACCTTGGGGTCGTTCTTCGGCGTCGGCTTGCCCTTCAACGTCCCCAGCGGTTTGAGGTCGTTCTCCGTGAGCAGGCCGCACGGGTCGATGCCCGCGGTCTTGCGCGGCGTCGGCACGGCGGGACCGGGCGGAAGCGGCGCGGGGACGGGATCGCCCTGGATGCGGTACGAGCAGCCGGCGACCATCAGGAGGGCGACCAGCAGGAGGAGAGAACGGCTCACGCGGGGGAACACTAGAGGGTGCGTAGGCTCCAGGCCGTGGTAATCGAACGCTCCACCAGAACGGGTTTGGTTCCCCTCGTCGTCATCGGGTTCGCGGTGGCGGCACTCGTCGCAGTCGCGATGAGCGCGCTCTCGGGCAATCCTCCAGCAGGGCTGCTCATCGTGCGTGTGCTCACCGAAACAGGCGCAGTGGTGACCATCGGCTCGTTGCTGCTGGCCGCGTTCCTCGTGCCTCCGCAACCGTCCGGCATGCTCGCCGCCGACGGTTACGCCGCGATGCGGACCGCCGGGTGGTTCGCGCTGGTCTGGCTGGTCGGAGCGGTGCTGTCGGTGCCGTTCACCACGGCGGCCGCGATCGACCGGCCGGTCTCGTCGTTCACCTTCAGCCAGATGATGCAGACGTCGATGCTGCTCGAGCAGTCGAAGGCGTGGGCGCTGACGGCGATCCTCGTGAGCCTGATCGCGCTGGCCTGCCGTCTGGTGCTGTCTTGGGCGTGGGCGACGGTGCTGCTGTTCCTGGCGGTCTTCGCGCTGGTGCCGGTCGCGGTCACCGGTCACTCGTCGTCCGGTGGCTCGCACGACATGGCCACCAACAGCCTGTTGTTCCACCTCGTCGCCGTCGTGCTGTGGGTGGGTGGTCTGATCGCACTGCTCGCGCACGGCAGGCGTGGCGGTGCTCACCTTCCGCTCGCGGCGACGCGGTTCTCGAAGCTGGCGCTGGTCTGCTGGATCGTCCTCGCGGTGTCGGGCGTGGTGAACGCGCTCGTGCGCATCACGCCCACGGACCTGGTCACCTCCACGTACGGCTGGCTGACGCTGGGCAAGCTCGCCTGTCTGGTGCTGCTCGGCGTGTTCGGCTACTTCCAGCGCGAACGTGGTGTGAAGGGCGTGGTCGACGGGCAGCCGAAGGCGTTGCTCAAGCTCGCCGGCGTCGAGATCATCCTGATGATGTTCACGATCGGGCTGGCCGTCGCGCTCGCCAGGACGCCTCCGCCCGCGGGCAACGTCGAACTGCCCAGCCGCACGGAGATCGCCATCGGCTACGACCTCGACGGGGCGCCGACGCTCGCGCGCATCCTGTTCGACTGGCGGTTCGACCTGATCTTCGGCACGGCGGCGATCGCGTTCGCGGTCCTGTACGTCCTTGGCGTGCGGAGGCTCACCAAGCGCGGTGACAAGTGGCCGGTCGGACGCACCGTCGCGTGGCTGTGCGGGTGTTTCTCTCTCTTGTTCGCGACGTCGTCGGGCATGGGGCGGTACTCGCCGGCGATGTTCAGCGTGCACATGGAAGCGCACATGGTGCTGTCCATGCTGACGCCGATCCTGTTCGTCCTGGGTGGACCGGTCACGCTGGCGCTGCGGGCGTTGCCGGTGAACAAGGAGGTGCCGGGGCCGCGCGAGTGGGTCCTGGCGTTCGTGCGCTCGCCGGTCGCTCGGGTGCTGACGAATCCGTTCGTGGCGCTGGGGTTGTTCGTCGGCTCGTTCTACGCCCTGTACTTCTCGGGGCTGTTCGAGGCCGCGTTGCCGTTCCACTGGGCGCACCTCGCGATGAACGCCCACTTCATCCTCGCCGGGTATGTCTTCTACTGGCCGATCATCGGTGTCGACCCGGCGCCGAACAAGCTCCCGCCGCTCGGCCGGTTGGGGTTGTTGTTCGCGTCGATCCCGTTCCACGCGTTCTTCGGCGTGGTGCTGATGAGCTCGGCGAACGTCATCGGCGAGCAGTTCTACCGCAACCTCGGGCTGCCGTGGGTGCAGAACCTGCTGGAGGATCAGCGTCTGGGCGGTGGCATCGCGTGGGCGGCGGGGGAGATCCCGTTGCTGGTCGTGATGGTCGCGCTGCTCACGCAGTGGGCGCGGCAGGACGGCCGTGACGCGAAGCGGTTGGACCGCAAGGCCGACGCCGATGGGGACGCCGACCTTGAGGCCTACAACGCGATGCTTCGGAAAATGGCCGGTAAGGACTAGATCGACAGTGGGCGGCGGAATCCGCGGACCGCGAAGAACGCGCCGATCGCCGCGATGGCGCCGCTCGTGACCAGTGCGCCGACCACGCCGGAGACGGGGTGGGCGAGTGCGAGGCTGCGGGCGGCGTCGACCGCGTAGGTCAGCGGGTTGACCTTCGCGACGGCCTGCAACCAGCCCGGCAGGCCGCCCACCGGCACGAACGCGCTGGACGCGAACATCAGCGGGAACATCGCGAGGAAGCCGACGGTCTGCATCAGCTCCGCCTTGCGCACCCACGCGGCGATCGCGATGAACACCCAGCTCAGCGCCCATCCCACGATCAGCGCGAGGCCCAGCGCGGCGAGCGTGCCGAGCATGCCGCCGTCGGGCCGGAACCCGAACACCAGCACGCCGAACGCGATCATCAGCACCAGCTGGAACGCGGTGCGGACGGCGTCGGACAGGTTGCGCGCCAACAGAACCGTGCTCGGCCTGATGGGCAGCGAACGGAACCGTGCGAGCACACCGTTCGACATGTCCTGCACCAGTCCGATGCCGGACGCGAGAGAGGACTGCATCGCGGTGTTCACGAGGATCGCGGGTAGCAGGTAGTTGATGTAGCTCATGTCCGGCGGGAAGTTCGCCGTCGACGTGATGCTGCCGAAGATCTGGCTGAACAGCGTCAGCATGATCAACGGCTGCAGGATGCTGAAGAACACGAGTGCGGGCGTGCGCAGAAGTGCTCGCAGTGATCGGCCGGTCAGTACGAGCACCTGTGTGGGGTAGCTGCTGCCGTGCCAGGTCAAGGTCGCCATGATTCCCCCTTAGTTCGCGGCGAGTGTCAGGTAGACGTCGTCCAGAGTGGGCTCGGCAAGGCCGATTTCGTGTGCCTCCAAGCCGTTGTCGTCCAACGCGCGCACGACCGCCGCAAGGTCGCGTGAGGCGCTGACGGGCGTGGTGAGCGTCAGTCCTTCGGCGACAGGGTGGAGTCCCACCGCGTTGATCGCCTTCAGCGCGATGTCCACTTCGGACGCCGAGTCGAGCGTCACGGTCACCGTGCGCTGGCCGACCTGCGCCTTGAGCTCGGCGCTGGTGCCGGAGGCGACGACCTTGCCGTGGGACAGCACGATGATCGAGTCGGCGAGCCGGTCGGCCTCGTCCAGGTACTGCGTCGTCAGCAGCACGGTCGTGCCGCCCGCGACGAGCTTCTCGATGATCTCCCACATCGCCAGGCGGCTGGCCGGGTCGAGACCGGTCGTCGGCTCGTCCAGGAACAGCACCTCGGGGTTGCCGACCAGGGACGCGGCCAGGTCGAGCCTGCGCCGCATGCCGCCGGAGTAGGTCTTGGCGTTGCGCTTGGCGGCGTTGGTGAGGTCGAACTGTTCGAGCAGGTCGTCGGCGCGCTGGTGGGCCTGGGCGCGGCTCGCGCCGAGCAGGCGGGCGATCAGCACGAGGTTGTCGTGGCCGCTGAGCTGCTCGTCGACGGCGGCGAACTGGCCGGTCAGCCCGATGCGGCTGCGGACCTCGTGGCTCCGCTTGACGACGTCGAAGCCCGCGACCTTCGCGCTGCCGCTGGACGGCGGCAGCATGGTCGTGAGGATGTTGACCAGCGTGGTCTTGCCCGCGCCGTTGTGGCCGAGCAGACCGAGGACGGTGCCCTTCTTCGCGGTGAGGCTCACGCCGTCGAGCGCGTGCACGTCACCGAACTTCTTGCTCACATCGGTGGCTTCGATCATGAGCTCACTCATCTGTTCCCCCTGACTTGAGTGCTCCGTGCAGGAACAGCTCCACGAGATGCGCGGGTTCGACGGTGACGACGCCGAAACCCCTGCCCTGCATGCGATTGGTGAAGACGAAGCCGAGCAGCAACCGGGCCGCGTGTTCGGGGTCGGTGCGCAGTTCGGCGTCCTTGAAGAGGGTCGTCATGGCCGCGGACAGCTGCTGCATGCCGACCGGTGGTCCCTTGTGCTTCGCGTGGTCCTCTTCGCGCGGCTGGTAGCCCGACTCGCGCAACGCTCCGATGACGCCCCACATGCGGTCGAGGTAGCCGGTCGCCGTGTTGGTCGCCTCGACGAGCCGTTCCTTCAGCGGGAGGTCCACGGGGATCGCCTCGATGCGGCTGACCTCGTCGTGCGAGAGCAGCGCTCGCTCGATGCACGCGTTGAGCAGCTCCGCCTTGTCTTTGAAGACACGGAACACCGTGCCTTCGGCGATGCCGGCCGCGGCGGCGATCTGGCTGGTGGTGACATTCGCGCCGGCCTTCACGACGAGCGGCAGCGTGGCCTGGACGATCGCCTCGCGGCGATCTTCGGGGCTCATCGCAGGGGCCCGGCGGCGGCGTGGTTCCTCTGACACCTTCGCCACTGTATGAGTGAGTACTCACTCATGTCAATGAGTGGGTGCTCACTCATTCGCTCGGGCTAGCACAGGGGTCTGACAATTCGGCTCGCCGAGGACGTCCAAGATCCCGACCTGTCCACAACCCGCGAGTAATCCACAGATCCGCACTCGCCCCGCCCACCGCCCGCCCAACCCGAGCAACCTGGACCGGCAACCCCCCGAGCCCTGGAGGCAGACCCGATGTCCTGGAATTCCACGGTGGTCACTGTCGTTGGCCAAGTGGCGAGCGAGATCACGTACAAGCACGGCGAGGACGGCCGGAGCAGCGCGTTCTTCCGTGTGGTTTCGACCGAGCGCCGGTACAACACGCAGATCGGCGACTGGGAGGACGGTGAGTCGGTGTGGCTCGGCGTCTCCTGCTGGCGCAAGCTCGCCGACAGCGTGAAGACCGCGCTGTCCAAGGGTGATCCCGTGATCGTCCAGGGCAAGCTCAGGCAGCGCTATTACGAGAAGGACGATGTGAAACGATCGTCCTTCAACCTGGACGCGCAGCACATCGGGCTCGACTTGAGCCGGGTGCAGTCGCTGGGGTCCACGCCCGCGGTCGTCGAGCCGCGCGAGAGTGAGCAACTCGAGGAAGAAGCCATCCCGTTCTGATCTGCTCCGTCCGGGGCAATCGTGCGCGGGAGTTCGGGAACCCACTCGATCCGGCGACGCCGCCGGAGATGATGTACGCACCGCAATCCACGAAGGAGGGAAGCTCGTAGATCGGAGCCGATGAGGACCGATCGCCGAGAGTCGTTCACGTTCGAACGGAACGGGCAGGTCACCGATGTCGCGTGACGCTCGATCCGGGGGTGAACACAGGCTTGTCGGCGACCGAGGTCAGGAGCCTCTGAGCACCGCTCTACGATCGCCGCCATGGCCGAGTTCATCTACACCATGAAAAAGGTGCGCAAGGCGCACGGTGACAAGGTCATCCTCGATGACGTCACGATCATGTTCTACCCCGGCGCGAAGATCGGTGTGGTCGGTCCCAACGGCGCCGGCAAGTCGAGCGTGCTCAAGATCATGGCGGGGCTGGACACACCCGGCAACGGTGAGGCCTACCTTGCCCCCGGCTACACCGTGGGCATCCTGCAGCAGGAACCGCCGCTCAACGAGGAGAAGACCGTCCTCGGCAACGTCCAGGAGGGCCTGGGCGAGATCAAGGTGAAGCTGGACCGCTTCAACGAGATCGCCGAGCTGATGGCGACCGACTACTCGGACGAGCTGATGGAGGAGATGGGCAAGCTCCAGGAGGAGCTCGACCACGCCAACGCGTGGGACATCGACTCGCAGCTCGACCAGGCGATGGACGCCCTGCGCTGCCCGCCGCCCGACGCCGACGTCACCAAGCTGTCCGGTGGTGAGCGCCGCCGGGTCGCGCTGTGCAAGCTGCTGCTGAGCAAGCCCGACCTGCTGCTGCTCGACGAGCCCACCAACCACCTGGACGCGGAGAGCGTCCTGTGGCTGGAGCAGCACCTCGCGCAGTACTCCGGCGCCGTGCTCGCCGTGACACACGACCGGTACTTCCTGGACAACCTGGCCGAGTGGATCCTCGAGATCGACCGCGGCAAGACCCACCCGTACGAGGGCAACTACTCGACGTACCTGGAGAAGAAGGCCGAGCGTCTCGCGATCTCGGGCAAGAAGGACCAGAAGCTGCAGAAGCGCCTCAAGGACGAGCTGGAGTGGGTGCGCTCCGGCGCCAAGGCCCGCCAGGCCAAGTCGAAGGCGCGTCTCGACCGCTACGAGGAGATGGCGGCCGAGGCGGAGAAGACCCGCAAGCTCGACTTCGAGGAGATCCAGATCCCGCCGGGCCCGCGTCTGGGCAACGTCGTGGTCGAGACCGACAAGCTGAAGAAGGGCTTCGGCGACCGGGTCCTGATCGACGGACTGTCGTTCACGTTGCCGCGCAACGGCATCGTCGGCGTCATCGGTCCGAACGGCGTCGGCAAGACGACGCTGTTCAAGACCATCGTCGGTCTCGAGAAGCCGGACGCCGGCGTGGTCAAGGTCGGCGAGACGGTCCTGCTGTCGTACGTCGACCAGAACCGCGGCGGCATCGACCCGAAGAAGAACGTGTGGGAGGTCGTGTCCGGCGGACTCGACTACATCCACGTCGGCAACGTCGAGATGCCGTCCCGCGCGTACGTCAGCGCGTTCGGTTTCAAGGGCCCGGACCAGCAGAAGCCCGCGGGCGTGCTGTCCGGCGGTGAGCGCAACCGCCTGAACCTCGCGCTCACGCTCAAGCTCGGCGGCAACCTGATCCTGCTGGACGAACCGACCAACGACCTGGACGTCGAGACCCTCGGCTCGCTGGAGAACGCTCTCGAGCAGTTCCCCGGCTGTGCCGTCGTGATCTCGCACGACCGGTGGTTCCTCGACCGCGTCGCCACGCACATCCTCGCGTGGGAGGGCACGGACGAAGATCCGTCGAAGTGGTACTGGTTCGAAGGCAACTTCGAGGGGTACGAGAAGAACAAGCTGGAGCGTTTGGGTGCTGAGGCCGCGAGGCCGCACCGTGTCACGTACCGCAAGCTGACACGGGACTGAGAGGACAACGGCGGCGTCGTGGCGGCGAGGGGTGAGACGCAGGCGGATGTCGAGGTGAGCACGCTCGTCGTGCCCGCCTGGCGGCTGCGTTGGCGGGCACCGGAGCTCGCTCTGGTGCTCGGTGAGCGTGCTTTGGCGCTCGCCTCCTCCCGGCACGACGAAGCCGACCGGCTGCGCGCCGAGTCGCTGGTGGTCTTCGCGGGCAACCGCGTCGGCCGCAGCGTCCGGATCGCCGACCGGGCGCTCGACGCGCTCAAGGCGGCCGAGAAGGCCGGTGAGCACAGAACCGCGTGGCTGCTGCGGGTCGAGCTCGCCGCGTGCGCGCGCTCCGTCGGCGCGCCGCTGACGGGTTTCGCGGCGGTGACTCCCGTGCTGGAGGCGCCGGACGTGCCCGCCGAGCTGCGGGCCTCCGCTCTTGTGCAGGCAAGCGAATGCCTCGTCACCGTCGGCCGCGGCGACGAACCGACGCTGGCGCTCGCGGAAGCCGACCAGCTCTACGTCGCCGACACGACGCTCGACGAGGACATGCGGCTGGTGCTGCGCGGACTGATCCGCGCGGTGCAGGCCGCGCAGCACCGGCGGTGGGGCGACATCGCCGCCGCCATCGGCGCCGCACGCGAAGGCCTCGACCTGCTGAGCAGGTTGATCGACACATCAGCGGACAGCGGTCAGGCACAGGGCAGGCTCACGCTGGAGCTGGTGCTCGCGTTGATGGACGCGAACCGCCTGCTCGACGCGAGCGACGTCGGCACCCCGATGCTGGAACGCCCGGTGCGCGCACCGGGCGCTTCCACGTCGGGCTGGCTGCGCCTTGCTTTGGCGTCGCGGGTGCACCTGCCCGCGGGCCGCGTCGCGATGGCACGCGACATGCTGCGCGACGCCGCGGTGAGCGCCGAACGCCACCAGCTCGACACACTCCTCGCGGAAAGCCTGCTGGCACTGGCACACGTGCACGAGGTGTCGGGCGAGCTCGCCGACGCGCTCACGAACCTGCGCTCCGCCCACGCCGCCGAACGCCGCCGTGCCCGCGCGGTGTACGCGGTGCGGGCACGGCTCGCGGCGGAGTTCTCCGGCGTGCACCGCCAACCCGCCGATCTGCACCAGCAGCTGGCCGACCTGCTCCGCCCGGTCGAGGGCATGCCGAAGCCCTCCGACGGCATCCTGCCCGCCGCTCTGAAGCAGCAGTTGCGCCAGTGGCGGCCGGTCCAGGTGCGCAAGGGAGACGGTCTGAAGGTCAAGCGCGTGCGCCGCGCTGCCGAAGACATGACTGTGGAGGGTTTCGTCTGCGGCACGCGCACACGCCGCCGATCGCTGGCGCATGGTCCAGCCTTTCGGCGAGCCGGAAGACAAAACCCCGGAGCCCATCGAGCCCATCGAGCCTCCTCCCGCGCCGTCACCAACAGACCGCACCGTGCCCGCCTCGGGCCTGATCGCCTCCGCGGGCGCCATGGTGAGCGGCCGCCGCCGCGCCGCTCGGGTTGCCGCGGGCGAGATCGACGAGTCCCAGCCCACCACCACCACCACTGCCGCCGACACCGCTGCCGAGCCCCCGGCACCGCAGTTGAATCCCGAACAGGAACGCCGGCGCAAGGTCGAGCAACAGCTGATGGAGCTCCAGCGCGAGGCCCGCCGCCAGATCGAGGCGGAACGCCAGGCCCGCGCCGAGGAACGGGCCAAGGCCGAACGCGATGCCCAGCAGGCAGCCGAGGAAGCTGCCCGCCAAGCCGCCGCGCGCGAGGAAGCCGCCCGTCAGGAAGCCGCTCGCCAGGAGTCGGCCCGAGCAGACGCCGCGCGCCGCGAAGCCGACCGGCAGGACTCCCTCCGCGCCGAGGCCGCCCAGGAGCAAGCCTCCAGAGCCGAGACATCGCACTCCGCACCGCACTCGACCGCTCAGTCGGAGAGCGTGCTCGACATGCTCAAGGCCCAGGGCCTGCGTGCGGGAGGCCGCCGCCGAGCCAGAGACTCCGAGGCACAGTCCGAAACCTCGTCGCGGCCTGAAACCTCGTCGCGGTCCGAAACCCCTTCCTGGCGTGTGGACCCCCCATCCCGCCTGCGTGACGACGACTACGCGTCCGCCTACCCCGAGTCCGCACCGGCGCCCGAGCCGTCCTCGTCGAGCTACTTCAGCGACCAGGCCACCTCCGCCGTGCACACCGAGCCGACGACCCCGAGCTTCTTCGCGGACGCCTCTCGCACCGAGCCCGCGTCACCGCAGGACTCCTTCGGGGGTGCCCACGCGGCCCCGCCGGACCGCCCGAACTACTTCGCCGACGAGAACACCCCCGCCTCACCCGACATGCCGGACCTCCCCGGCCGTTCGGGCCTGGCCGCGGCCTTCTCCCGCCCACCCGCCTCCCCGGACTTCGGCCCGCACCTCGACGACCCCGTCTACCCGCTGTCCACCCCGGCAGCGGGATTCCCGGCACCTCCCGCGGAACCGAAGCTCCCCGAACTGGACTTCAGCTCGCTCGACTTCGGCGACATGACCACCAGGTCCCAGCTCTCCGCACCGAAGCGGTCGACCGCTTCGATCCCGTCACCAGAACCCGCGGAGCAACCCGACCCGGCCCAGCCCGACCCAGAGCGCGATCCGGCCCCGAAGCCGAAGCCGTTGCCCTCCATCCCGGACCCGGTGCCCTCCGTCCCCACCCCGGACGAGATCCCGCACCCCCCGGAACCGGACCTGCTCTCGAACTCCTTCCTGAGCGCCGCCGACGTCGACGACGACATCGCCGACCTCCCGACCGGCCCCGTCAAGGTGCAGTCCCTGCCGACCGGCGAGCCGTCCCTCAACGCCGCCGACCTGCCCGCCTGGGCCACCCAGGCCATCCCCGCCGAACCAGTCACGGGCACCGGCCATGCGCCCGGAACCGCCACGGACGACGCCACCCAGCCTGATGCGGCCGACCTCACCGACCCGTCAGCACACACCTCGGCATCTCAGAGCACCAGCGCCGACGGCGAGCCCCCGACCGGCGCCCTGAAGGGCCGCCCGAGCAGCCGCCGCAGGCCGAGCGACATGAGCCTCGCCGACCTGCTGGCGGAAGCGCTCGTCGCCTACGAAACGGGCCGCCGCTCCGACGAGGAACAGCTCGAAGCCACCGACCTGGCAAGCGCTGCCTGGTCGAGCGCCGACGCCGGGCAACAGCAGGCCCCAGCGCAGTCGCCGCTCCCGGAAAGCCAGCCGGACGTCGAGTGGCAGGTCACCGTCGACCGGCCGTCCGCAGCCGATTCGCCGCTCCCCGGCGAACGCCACTCAGGCTTGGGTGTGCAGTTCACCCCTGATCAGTGTCCGCCCTCCGACCAGCCGCTCGCGCCGCACCAGTCGTCTGCGCTGGACCAGCAGTTCGACTCGGACTGGCGGCTCGGCGCGGACCGGCAGTTCGGTGCGGGCCAGCACGGTGCGGACCGGCCCGCTACGGACTCGCAGTTCGACCAGGGCCAGCGGTTCGGTGTGGATCAGCGTGGCGTGGGCCCACAGTTGGGAGCGGACCAGCAGCCGGCCTCAGAGCAGCGCGCGGCCTCGCACCGGGCTGCTTCGGACCGGCCATTCGGCCTGGACCAGCAGTTCGCGCCGGACCAGCGCTCGGCCTCGGACCAGCCGCTCGGTCTGGACCAGCCGACCCCGCGGTACCAGCCCTCAGCCGACCAGCAGCCCGCGCTGGGTCTGCCCGCGTCGGACCAGTCCGGTCCTGAACAAGGCAGCTCTGGACCCGCCTGCTTCCGGCCTGCCTGCTCCGGGCCAGTCCGCCCCTGAGGCCCCGGCAGAGAAGACCGGCCCGATCGTCCCCGTCGGCGCCGCGCCGGACAACGAGACCACCGGGCCCATTCGCCGCGTCCGATCCGACGGCAACGCCCAGCCGGGCGGCCACGGCCTGTCGGACGGCAGCGGCGGCTGGACTCTGCCCGGAACGTAATCGCCGGTTCGGCAGCGCGCGTCGCCCGCCGAGCCCATGATCAGTCGTATGTGTCGCGGATCGACGGGACGCCCGCAAGGGTGTCGCTTGTCGGAGTTATTTCGAGTAATTCCGAGTTCTGCCGAGCCCGTTCGTGTTCGTCCGGGTCAGGCAGAATCCCGTCGCGTCCACGATGCGGAATGCCTTGCCGCCGCTGATGATGTGACTCGATTCAGCCCACGATTCAGTGGTCCGACAGTGCCCCTCCCGTTGCCGGTGACGGCCGCCGCCCCATCTAGGGTGGAGCCGGACCCGGCACACAGAGGTGCCGGATAGCGTGGAGTCGCCTGAAGATGACCTCGACTGGAGCCCCGACCCGAACCGACGACGTCTCCGCGGTCACCACCGCGGACGGCGGGAGTCGTCCGGCCAGTCCTGAGCAGGTCCGTGACGAGTTGATCGAACGGGCCGCCGCCAATGCCCCCGAGCTCGCTGATCTGATCCGCCTCTTCTACCGGCACGTGCCCTCCGAGGAAGTCAACGACGACGACCCGGTGGACCTGGTGGGAGCGGTGCGGTCGAACTATCAGCTTGCGGAGAGCCGCGTTCCCGGACGCGCCGCGGTGCGCATTCTGAACCCGACACGGACGAACGACGGGTGGCAGTGCCCCGTCACCGTGGTTCAGGTTGTGACCGACGACATGCCGTACCTCGTGGACTCGGTCGCGTCCGAGCTTTCCCGTGGTGGCGTGCAGGTGCAGCGTGTCGTGCACCCGATTGTCGTCGTGCGGCGTGACCCGGTGACCGGTGAGCGCACCGAGGTGCTGCCGACGGCCGATCCGGCCGATCCGCCCGCCGACGCGCTCGCCGAGTCGTGGATGAACATCGAGGTCGACCTCATCACCGACGCCGATCGGGCCCGTGAGCTCGAGGCGCGGTTGTTGACGGTGCTGACCGACGTCCGTGAGGTCGTCGAGGACACCGACCGGATGGCGTCGACGGCCTTGCAGCTCGCCGACGAGCTGGAGAAGGCGGCCCCATCGGAGGACCGTGCGGATGCGGCCAAGCTGCTGCGCTGGCTCGCGGACGGTCACTTCACGTTCATGGGCTACCGGCAGTACGAGCTGGTTCGTGAAGACGACGAACCCGCGCTGCGGGCCGTGCTCGCGAGTGGGCTCGGCGTGCTGCGGCAGGACAGCCTCGCGGCGCGCAGCCTCACGGCGGGGCCGGACAACGGTGCGCAGGCGCTCAGCCCGGACCTGCTGGTGCTGACGCAGGCGAGTGCGCAGAGCAGCGTGCACCGCAGCGTCTACCCGTACTACGTGGGTGTGAAGACGTTCGACGCCGAGGGCAACGTCACCGGCGAACACCGGTTCCTCGGCATCTTCAGCACGACGGCGCTGCACGAGAACGTGCTCGACATCCCGGTGATCGGGCGCCGGGTGCGGGACGTGATCCACCGCGCCGGTTTCCCGCTGCAGTCCTACTCGGGTCAGCGGATGCTCGAGGTGATCCAGAACTACCCGCGCACCGAGCTGTTCTCGGTGGACGCGGACACGCTCTACCAGACGACGACGGGCGTGATCGCGCTCGCGGAACGGCGCCGGCTGCGGTTGTTCCTGCGCCGCGACCCGTTCGGCCGGTTCTTCTCGTGCCTGGTCTACCTGCCGCGCGACCGGTACACGACGACGAGTCGCCTCGCGATGCAGGAGGTGCTGCTCGCAGAGCTCGGCGGGCTGAACCTGGAGTACAGCGCGCGCATCGGCGAGTCCGCTCTCGCGCGCGTGCACTTCATGGTGCACACGGACCCGGCGCGGACGCTGGAGCCGGACACGCTGGCGATCCAGAACAAGCTCGCGGAGGCCGTGCGCAGCTGGGACGACCGCATGGTCGAAGCCGTCGGCGGCGACGACCTCGGTGCCGAGTCGGCCACGGAGCAGGGTCAGCGGTTCGCCTCGGTCTTCCCGGAGGCCTACAAGGAGGACTTCGCGGCCGCCACGGGTCTCGAGGACTACCGGCGCATCGAGAAGCTCGCCGAGGGCGACCTCGACATGGTGTTCTACGTGCCGGAGGACGCCGAACCGGGGGAGCGGCGGTTCAAGCTGTTCGTGACCGGCGAGGGCATCACCTTGTCGCGACGTGCTGCCGATGCTGCAGCGCATGGGCGTGATCGTCGTCGACGAGCGGCCGTACGAGATCGCCCGCGAAGACGGCGTGCAGTGCTGGATCTACGACTTCGGCCTGCGCATCGACGAGGCCTCGCTCGCCCAGCTGTCGGAGTCCGACCTGGAGGGCGTACGCGAGAGGTTCCAGAACGCGTTCGCCGCCGTGTGGCGCGGTGAGGCCGAGGTCGACCGCTTCAACTCGCTGGTGCTGCGGGCCGGGCTCACCTGGCAGCAGGCCGCGATGCTGCGCGCGTACGCGAAGTACCTGCGTCAGGCGGGCACGCCGTACTCGCAGGACTACATCGAGGACGCGGTGCTCGGTCACACGAGCGTGGCGATCGCGCTGGTCGCGTTGTTCGAGGCCCGGTTCAACCCGGTGCTCGACGACACGACGCGTGCCGCGCACACCGAGACCATGGTCACCGAGATCGGCAAGCTGATCGACGACGTGACGAGCCTGGACGCGGACCGCATCCTGCGCAGCCTGCTCACGTTGATCAACGCCACGCTGCGGACGAACTACTTCTTCCGCGACGCGGACGGCAACGCCCGGCCGTACCTTTCGGTGAAGCTCGACCCGCAGGCGATCCCGGACCTGCCCGCGCCGAGGCCGAAGTTCGAGATCTTCGTGTACTCGCCGCGTGTCGAGGGCGTGCACCTGCGGTTCGGCAGTGTCGCGCGCGGTGGTCTGCGCTGGTCGGACCGCCGCGAGGACTTCCGCACGGAGGTGCTCGGCCTGGTCAAGGCGCAGGCCGTGAAGAACGCCGTGATCGTGCCGGTCGGCGCGAAGGGCGGCTTCGTGGTCAAGAAGCCGATCGCCGCGACGGGCGACCCCGGCATCGACCGCGAGAACTTCATGTCCGAGGGCATCGCCTGCTACAAGATGTTCATCTCGGGCCTGCTCGACCTCACCGACAACCTGATCAACAACGAGGTCGTGCCCGCGCCGCAGGTCGTGCGCTACGACGGCGACGACACGTACCTGGTCGTGGCCGCGGACAAGGGCACCGCGACGTTCTCCGACATCGCGAACGGCGTGAGCCAGAGCTACGGCTTCTGGCTCGGTGACGCGTTCGCCTCCGGTGGCTCGATCGGCTACGACCACAAGGCCATGGGCATCACGGCCAAGGGCGCGTGGGAGAGCGTGAAGCGCTCGTTCCGCGAGCTCGGCGTGGACACGCAGACCGAGGAGTTCACCGTCGTCGGCATCGGCGACATGTCCGGCGACGTGTTCGGCAACGGCATGATGCTGTCCGAGCACATCCGGCTCGTGGCCGCGTTCGACCACCGGCACGTCTTCATCGACCCGAACCCGGTCGCGGCGAGCTCGTTCGCTGAGCGGGTGCGCCTGTTCAACGTGCCGCGCTCGTCGTGGGACGACTACGACCGCTCGCTGATCAGCGAGGGCGGCGGCATCTATCCGCTGACGGCGAAGTCGATCCCGATCACCGAGCAGGCCCGCGTCGCGCTGGGGCTGCCGGAGGGTGTGGCGAAGCTGTCGCCGCCGGAGCTGAAGAAGGCGATCCTGCTCGCGCAGGTCGACCTGTTGTGGAACGGCGGCATCGGCACGTACGTGAAGTCGTCGGCCGAGTCGCACGCCGACGTCGGCGACAAGGCCAACGAC
This sequence comes from uncultured Actinomycetota bacterium, assembly GCA_963766275.1. Classification (GTDB taxonomy): domain Bacteria; phylum Actinomycetota; class Actinomycetes; order Mycobacteriales; family Pseudonocardiaceae; genus Lentzea. Next base: position 79,070 of record CAVYAD010000017.1, on the reverse strand, counting down.
GTGATCCGCGTGAACGGCGCCGACCTGCGCGTGAAGGTCATCGGCGAGGGCGGCAACCTGGGTCTGACCCAGCGCGGCCGCATCGAGTTCGCGCGCACCGGCGGCAAGGTCAACACCGACGCGCTCGACAACTCCGCGGGCGTCGACTGCTCCGACCACGAGGTCAACATCAAGATCCTGCTGGACCACCTGGTCCGGGAGGGCTCGCTGGAGCAGCTGCAGCGCAACGAGGTCCTCAGCGAGATGACCGACGAGGTCGGCGACCTGGTGCTGGCGGACAACTACTCGCAGAACAACGTCCTCGGCGTCAGCCGGGCCCACGCGGGCCCGATGCTGTCGGTGCACGCGCGTCTGACGGCCGACCTCGAGTCACGGGGTGCGCTCAACCGCAAGCTGGAGGCACTGCCGAGCGCGGCGGAGTTCAAGGCGCTGGAGAAGCAGGGCGAGGGTCTCACCTCGCCGGAGCTCTCGACGCTGCTCGCGTTCACCAAGCTCACGCTGAAGGAAGAGCTGCTCGCGAGCGAGATCCCGACGATCGACACGTACACCCGCAAGCTCCCGGACTACTTCCCGAGCCTGCTGCGTGAGCGTTTCGGTGCCGCGATCCCGAACCACCCGCTGGCCAAGGAGATCATCACCACCGTCGTCGTGAACGAGGTCGTCGACGGCGGCGGCATCTCCTACGCGTTCCGGCTGGCCGAGGAGATGAGCGCATCGGCGACGGACGCGGTCCGTGCCTACGCGGTCGTCACCCAGGTCTACGACCTGCCGGCGATCTGGCGCGAGATCCAGGACCTCGACAACGTCGTGCCGACGCACGTCCAGGACGACATGGTCCTGGAGACCCGCCGTCTGCTCGACCGGGTGTCCCGCTGGCTGCTGTCGAACCGTCCGCAGCCGCTCGCGGTGGGCTCCGCGATCAACCGCTTCCGCGACGTGGTCGCCGAGCTCTCGCCGTTTGCCCTGGAGTTGTTGCAGGGCAAGGAGGAAGCGGTGGTCGCGGGCAAGGCCGACCGGTTCGTCGAACAGGGCGTTCCCGCGGAGCTGGCTCGCAAGGTGGCGGCACTGCTCTACATGTACGGCCTGCTCGACGTCACGGAGATCGCCGAGCTCGCCGAACGCGAGATCGGCCCGGCGGGTGGCATGGGCCCGGAGCGTTCGCACCGCGAGTCGGCGGACCTGTACTTCGCGCTGTCGGACCACCTGGACCTCGACCACATGCTCGACTCGGTGACGAGCCTGGAGCGGGGCAACCGCTGGCACGCGCTGGCCCGCCTGGCACTGCGCGACGACTTCTACTCGTCGTTGCGCGCGATCACCCTCGATGTGCTCAGGGGCAGCGACCCCGGCGACACGGCGGCGGAGAAGATCGCCAAGTGGGAGCAGGCCAACGCCTCCCGCCTGGCCCGCTCCCGTGGCGCGCTCGACGAGATCAACCGGGTTCACCAGCTGGACCTGGCCACGCTGTCGGTGGCGGCACGCCAGGTGCGGAGCATGGTCCGCTAGCAAACGCGCACAGACCGGGGCGTCGCGGGAATCTCCGCGGCGCCCCGGCAGCGTTTCGGCCCCTATACCGGAATTGGCGGGGGCGAAGGCGAGCGGGACTCGCTCGTGAAGCAGGGGTGGTGGTCGGTAGGGTCCCTGCATGGGTGTCTTCGTCACTGGTGTGCGTCCGCGGTGGTCGGACATGGATGCGTTCGGCCACGTCAACCACGCGAACACGGTGACACTGCTGGAAGAGGCCCGGATCGAGCTGCTGTTCACCGAGGCCGCCCGGTACGGGGTCAAGGAGATGGCACAGGGCATGGTGGTGGCCCGGCTGGTGGTCGACTACATCGCGCCGATCATGTTCACCAGCGAGGAGATCATGGTCGAGATGTCGGTGCGGGAGCTCAAGTCCGCGTCGTTCACACTCGACTACGTGGTGCGGGGAAGCCGGGAAGTGGGTAGCCCGGTGGTCACCAAGGCGGAGACGCTGATGGTGCCCTACAACCTGACGACCGCGCGCCCGCGTCGTCTCACTGAGGCCGAACGCGACTTCCTCGCGGGTTGGCGTGCCGGAGGTAACGGTGCCTGAGCTGGTTCTGGCCGATGCGGCCGAGAGAGACGACCTCGGCGCGTTCGCCGCGCGTGCGGTGAGGCTGGACGCGCAGAGCGTGGTCCGGCTGCGCAACCGCAACGACGAGCTGTTGGACGCGTGGGTGGCCACCCCGTTCGACACGCTCGCCACCCGGACCGTGGCCGGGCAGGCGACTCCGGCGGACGTCACGGTGTCCGGCTCGGAGCTGCTGACGGGGCTCGCGGTGATGCGGGACGAGCGCATCGATCCCGGACCCGCGAAGGACCTGATGTGGCGCTCGGCGTTGCCACCCGCCGACGGGTGGCTGCCGGTGGACCGGCTGCCGGTCGAGGTGATCGCGAAGCTCGCGGACGAGGGTGTCGCCGTCGCGCGTGAGAACACCGGCCCGCAGGGAACGCCGCCCGCCTCGTTGCTGGATCAGCACGTGCTCACGGTCAGCGGGTCCGGGTTGGACCTGAAGATCCCGCTGCGGGTGCTGTTCGCGTTGTCGGGCATGGGTTTCCTCGGCGAGGAGGGCGAGGTCCGGGTCACCGGGACGGACTCGTGGCTGCGGATCGACGCGCGCTACGGCGCTGTGGTCCGGCGCCGCCACTCGATGCTGCCGCTGCTCGTCTGAGCCGGAAACCTGGACCAAGGTGCAGGTACGCCGTCGGTGAAGTCGAGGCGCCGTAAGCGGATTCTCGTGGCACGATGTCGCGCTGTCCGCCGAACCGACCCAAGCGGGCCGTACCGAAGAGCCCGAGTACCGCGTCACGACGCTGGAGCTCTTCTTCGACCTGGTCTTCGTCTTCACGATCACGCAGCTGACCCGCAGGCTGGCCGACGACACGTCGCCGGTCGGGTTCGCGCAGGTCGTGATCATGCTTTGCGTGATCCTCTCGATGTACTTCGGGTACGTCTGGCTCACAAACGCCGTCGCGCCGGACACCACGGTGCGGCGGCTGCTGCTGCTCATGGCGGGCATGGGCGGGTTCCTGGTCATCGCGCTGGCGGGCCGTCGCCTGGGTGGCCGCGGTGGTGCTGATGATCGTCTCGCCGTACGTGAACCGCAGGCACGGCGAGTTCCGGATCCGGTCGGCGCACTTCGTGGAACGGCACGGGCTCGTGGTCATCGTCGCGCTCGGCGAGTCGATCATCGCGATGGGCATCGGCGCCGCCGGGTCGCCGCTGAGCCTCTCACTCGTGGTGGCCGCGCTGCTCGGGCTGACGCTCGTCTACCAGCTCTGGTGGTGCTACTTCGGGCGCGAGCAGGACGTGCGCGCCGAGCACCGCCTGGCCGCGATGTCCGCGCCGCAGCGGGCCAGGGCCGCGCTGAGCGCGTTCGGGTGGGCACACGCGCCGATCCTGCTCGGCATCGTCGTCGTGGCGGTCGGTGTGAAGAAGACCATCGGCCACGCGACCGACCACCTGTATCTCAGCGGTGCTTTGGCGCTGGGCGGTGGAGCGGCGATCTTCCTGGGCGGGCTGGTGGTCTTTCGGGCACTGCTGGGGATCGGGCCGGTCCGGTGGCGCGTGATCGCCGCCGTGCTGGCACTCGCGACCGTGCCCATCGGGCTGTGGCTCGCGATCGCCCAGGTCGCCGCACTAGTGGTCGTGTTCGGTGCGCTGCTCGCGGTCGAGGAGAAACAGCAGGCCTGACCCGGCAACTTCCTCCGAACCGGCTTGCAGATTTCTTGTAGAGCGGCCAGAGAAGGTTCTCCCAGCACGCCAGAACGGCAAATTCTGGGGGGATACACAATGCAGCGCACCACGTTGTTGGGCCTCACGGCCGCCGCTCTGGTCTGCCTGGTTGGCGTGTGCGAGTACCACCAACTCAAGATCAACAAGCACTTTCTGCTGCCAACCGGCCTTCGCAGCGCCGCGCGCTTCACCAGCACAAACGACGTTGCCGGAGCCCTGGCCACACGCTGACGCAGGGGTCCCCCCGAGCTGGGAACCCCTGCGTTTCAACGTACTCAGAAGGTCTGACAATTCAGGTCGGCGCGAATTAGCCGAGGTCAGACCACGTCAGGCGAGCCAGACGGCGGTGTCCGGCGGCAGCTGGTCGCCGTCCATCGGCCCAGACGACAGCAGCACCTGCCCCGGCGGCAGCGGCACCGACGCGCCCGAGGTGTTCAGCGCGCAGATCAGCCCGCCCCCCTTGCGGCGGAACGCGAAGCAGCCCGCCGGAGCGCCGTACCACTCGAGCTCGTCGCCACCGAACGCCGGCGAGGACTTCCGGTGCTCCAGGGCTTCCCGGTACAGGGACAGCATGGAACCGGGGTCCTCCAGCTGGGCCTCGGCCGTGAGGTGGTCCCACTCGTTCGGCTGCGGCAGCCAGGTGCCCACGGCGGTGGAGAAGCCGAACGGCGGGGTGGTGCCCTCCCACGGGATCGGCACCCGGCAGCCGTCGCGGCCGCGTTCGGTGTGGCCGGAGCGTTCCCAGGTCGGGTCCTGCAGGGCCCAGTCGGGGAGCTCGACGTTGGGCAGGCCCAGTTCCTCGCCGTTGTAGAGGTAGATCACGCCCGGCAGGGCGAGCTCGACCAACGTCATCGCACGCGCGCGCTGCTCGCCGATGGCGCCGCCGCCGTAGCGGGTGACGTGGCGGACCACGTCGTGGTTCGACAGGGTCCAGGCGGCGGGCGTGCCGCTCAGCGCGACCGCGCCGAGCGAGTGCTCGATGGCCGTGCGGACGGCGTCGGCGTCGAAGTCGGCCTCGACCAGGCGGAAGTTGAAGCCGAGGTGCAGCTCGTCGGGGCGGACGTAGGCGGCGAAGCGCTCGTCGTCCTTCACCCAGATCTCGCCGACGGCCATGGTGCCGGGGTAGCCGTCCATGACCTTGCGGATCATGCGGTGGATCTCGTGCACGCCGTCGTTGTCGAAGCGCGGGTCGTGCGCGTCGTCGGACAGGACGCCGGGGGCGTGCAGCGAACCCAGCTCCATGTCCGGCAGGCCGTCGGGCTTGGCCATGCCGTGCGCAACGTCGATGCGGAAGCCGTCGACGCCGCGGTCCAGCCAGAACCGCAGGGTGTGCTCCAGGTCGGCACGGACCTCGGGGTGGTCCCAGTTCAGGTCCGGCTGCTCGGGCGCGAACAGGTGCAGGTACCACTGGCCGTCGGGCACTCGGGTCCAGGCCGGGCCGCCGAAGACGGAAACCCAGTTGTTCGGCGGCTGGGAGCCGTCGAAGCCGCGGCCCTCGCGGAAGATGTAGCGGGACCGCTCCATGCTGTTCGGACCGGCCTGCAGTGCCTCCTGGAACCACTCGTGCAGGTCGCTCGTGTGGTTCGGCACCAGGTCGACGGTCACGCGGATGTTGTGCTCGTGGGCCTCGGCCACCAGGCGGTCGAACGCCGCCAGGTCGCCGAACAGCGGGTCCACGTCCCGCGGGTCCGCCACGTCGTAGCCGTGGTCGGCCATCGGCGAGCGGTAGAACGGGGTGAGCCACAGGGCGTCGACACCGAGCAGTTCGAGGTAGCCGAGGCGGGATCGGATGCCGTCGAGGTCGCCGACGCCGTCGCCGTTGGAGTCGGCGAAGGATCGCACGTAGACCTGGTAGAAGACGGCGTCATGCCACCAGACGGACTCTTCGGCGATCTCGGGAGTGAGGTCGGAGGATCGTCGCACGGGGGGTCATCCTGCCATTCGTGTCGCTGCGAAAGGACCCGATCGGGTGATGGGCGATCAAGACCAGCTGTTCATCAGGCTGTTCGCGGCCATCTCCAGGTAGTCCCAGAGCTGCTTGCGGTGGGCCTCGTCGAGGCCTGCCTCGTCCACGGCGACCCGCATGCAGCGCAGCCACGCGTCCCGCTCGATCGGTCCGATCTTGAACGGCACGTGACGCATCCGCAGCCTCGGGTGGCCGCGGTTGTCCGAGTAGGTGTGGGGACCGCCCCAGTACTGCATCAGGAACAGGCGGAGACGCTCCTCCGCAGGTCCAAGGTCCTCTTCGGGGTACAGCGGGAGGAGGATCTCGTCGGCCTTCACCTCTTTGTAGAAGCGCGCGACGATACGGTGGAACGTCTCCTCGCCACCGACCTGTTCGAAGAAGCTCACGGGGTTGCCCACGCAACCATCCTGACTCACGCGGGCCACCGCGTGCAGGCCGCCCCGCCTATTGGTTCCGCCACACGTCGCGTGAACAGGCGGTTCGCCGGGCGAGCGGGTGTCTCGAATGGGTGTTCTAACTCACCCGGCGGTGCGGGCCCGCTCACTTGGCGGTGAAGCCCGCCGCTTCCAGCGCGGGCATGAGCTGCGCGCGCAGGTTGCGCTGGACCGCCCACTGGCGGCCGGGCCGCGTCTTCACGGTGACACGCAGCGTGATGTTGTCGGCCGTGAACTTCTCCACGCCGAGCACCTCGGGCTTGGCCGTGATGTCCGCTTTCACCGGTTCCGTCTCGGCCGCGGCGACGAGCTTGCGCTCCAGCACCTGGGTGGCCTCGGCGAGGTTGGCGCCGTAGCTCAGCGGCAGGTCGATGACCGCGACCGCGAAGCCCTGCGACGAGTTGCCCACGCGCAGGATCTCGCCGTTGCGGACGTACCAGACGGTGCCGTTCCCGTCCCGGATCGTCGTCGTGCGCAACGCGACCGCCTCGACGGTGCCGGTCGCCGGGCCGAGGTCGATGACGTCGCCGACGCCGTACTGGTCCTCGAGCAGCATGAACATGCCGGACAGGAAGTCCTTGACCAGGTTCTGGGCGCCGAAGCCGATCGCGACGCCCAGGATGCCCGCCGAGGTCAGCAGCGGCGTGATGTCGAGACCCATCACGATCATGATCTCGAGGAACGCGATGCCGAAGATCAGGATCGTGACGAACGACTTCAGCACCGAGCCGATGGTCTTCGCCCGCTGTTCACGGCGTTCGGAGATCAGGTTGCCCAGTGCCTGCGGGGCACGCTCGCGCAACGGCTTGAGCAGCCCCGGCTTCTTGCCTTCCTTGCCGGGCGTGGTGATCCGGTCGATGACCTTGCGCAGCAGAGCCCTGACGATGAAGGCGGCGATCAGGATCACGACGATCTTGATCGCGCCCGCAAGGATTATCGCGCCGTACTTGTCCATGAACGAGACCGCCTCGGCGGCCTTGTTCGTGACGTCATCCACAGGACTGGTCTGCAGCACCTGGTCAAGCCCTCCTACAACTCCATGCCGGTGGCATTCGCGAGAAACGTCAGCTGGTCCACGGCGAGAGCGACCGTCCGGCTGACCGATCGGCCGGCGTGACCCACTTCGGTCTCGCGCCTGATCAGCACGGGGTGCTTGGCCGGATCACTGGTCGAAGCGTGCTGCATCGCCGCGCACATCTTCCTGGCGTGGTTGGGGTCCACGCGGGAATCCGACTCGAACACCGTGAACAGCACCGAAGGGTACTCAACATCAGCTTCGACGCGGTGGTAGGGAGAGTAGGACAACAGCCAGCCGAGCTCCTCGGAAACGCTTGCGCTGCCGTACTCCTCGGCCCACAACCGTCCGAGCAGGAACTTCTCGTAGCGCACCATGTCGAGCAGTGGCGCTGAGCACACCACCGCCGCGTAGAGCTCGGGACGCTGCGTCAGCGCGGCTCCGACGAGCAGTCCGCCGTTCGAGCCGCCCATGATCGCGAGCTGCTGTGGCGTGGTCCACCCGTCGCGGATCAGCCGTTCCGCTGCGGCGTGGAAGTCGTCGAACACGTTCTGCTTGTTGCCGCGCATGCCCGAGAGGTGCCACTCCTCACCTTCCTCGTCACCGCCGCGCAACGACACGTGCACCCACACACCGCCGGACTCCACCCACGCCAGTGTGTTCGCGCTGTAGCCGGGGCCGCGGCCGATCGCGAAGCCGCCGTAGCCGGTGAGCAGCGCGGACCGCGGCAGGTCGGGCTTCTGCTCGCCGCTCACGACGAACATCCGCACGGTCGTGCCGTCCTTGGACGTGTACGCGATCTGCTGCGTCGTCACGGCAGGCAGCTCGACGCGGCCCGGCGCCGCCTCGTGCAGCACGGTCTCGCCGGTGGAGGTGGAGAACCGGAACACCGAGAGCGGCGTCACGAAATCCGTCCACCCGAACCACAACGTGTCCCGGTCATGCTCGGTCTGGGCGTCCACAACGGACATGCCGTGCAACGAACCGGTGCTGGGCAGCGGGACGACCTGCTTGTGCGCGCCGGTCGCGGCGTCGTGCAGGTGCAGTTCGGACACCGCGTGCCGGGTGCGCAGTACGACGAGGTCGCCGTTGAGCCAGCGCACGCCGTCGAGCACCGAGTCCGGTTCCTCGCTGACGAGCTCGGTCCATTCGGCAGGGTTCGCCGGGTCGGCGACGCAGACACGGAAGCGCGGCGCGTCCAGCGACGTGTGCACGTACAGCTTTCCGTCGCGCGCGACGAACGCCGAGCACTGCACGCCCGCGTCGGACAGGATCACGGGCCTGAGCTCGCCGTCGCCGTGCAGGTCGGCGATCCACACCGAGTCGCGCCGAACCGTGCCGGGCGCGCCGTTGACGACCAGCCAGCGGCCGTCGTGCGACAGATTGAGGCCGTAGTAGTAGGTGTGGTCGAGGCCGTCACCGTGGATGTTGGCGTCGGTGGCGGGATCGGTGCCGACGCGGTGACGCCACACGCGGCGGTGGAACAGCTTCTCGTCCTCGGGCAGCAGCGCCGGGTCGATCTGGCGGACGTAGAAGAACTCCTCGCCGCCCGGCAGCCAGCCGACGGGGGAGTAGCGGCACCGGTCGATCGGGCCCTCGATGAGCTCGCCCGAGCCGACCTCGATCACGTGCAGCAACGAGTGCTCGTTGCCGCCGACCGACACCTGGTACGCGAGACGCGTGCCCTCCAGGCTGGGTGACCAGCCGTCCAGAGTGGTCCGGCCGGACGGGTCGAGCACGCTCACGTCGAGCAGCACGCGTTCCGTGCCGTCGGTCTCGCGCACCATGACGACCGGGTGGTCCTGCTCGGGGCCGCGGCGGGTGAAGAACGCACGACCGGCACGCCAGGTCGGCGTCGACACCGAACCCGTGCGCATCAGCTCCTTCAGCCGGACGTCCAGGCGTTCACGGCCCGGCATCGCGTCCAACCAGGAGCGTGCGAGTACGTCCTGAGCCTGCGACCACTCCTCGGTGCGGGGGTCGGCCGTGTCCTCGAGCCAGCGATACGGATCGGCTATGGGCCGGCCGTGAATCTGCTCGACGAGGTTTAGCCGCTGCGCGAGTGGGTAAGTGATCGTCGCAGGCAGTGGTGTGGAAGGAGCCTCTGTCACCTTGTCAAGGGTACCGGGCGATGAAAACCATCTCCGATAGGGAGCCGGTTAACCCCTCGTTTGATCACACATCCATGACGCGTCACTTATCACACGTGATTTTTAGCTGGTAGATGTGGTCTCCTATGGCTGAACCGGTGGAGGTGGTCGCGTGCCAGACCGACAACCGACCCCTATCGGCGCCTCCTCGACGCCCGTCGAGACCGCGCCGACGGTCCTCCCATGCCGAAAACAGCAGCACGTGAAGGCTGTTCCCAATGGGGACCGAGATGGGGGAGGTACCGGTCAGACGCCGGCGGTTTTCCCCTGGGGAAGACGCAAAGTCCTGCTCTTGAACGCCACGTTCGAGCCGCTCACAGCGCTGTCGCTGCGCCGGGCGGTCGTTCTGGTGGTGTGCGGCAAAGCCGAGGTCGTGCACGGTGATCCCGCCGGGCTGATGCTGCACTCGTCGAAGTCCGAGGTGCTCGTGCCCTCGGTGATCCGGCTGAGCACCTACGTTCGCGTGCCCTATCGCGGCCGCGTGCCGATGACCCGTGCCGGGCTCATGCACCGCGACCGTTATCGCTGCGCCTACTGCGGAGGGCGGGCCGAGACGATCGACCACGTCGTTCCGCGCTCACGTGGCGGACCTCACACCTGGACCAACTGCGTCGCCTGCTGCGCGAAGTGCAACCACCGCAAGGCGGACAAACTGCTGTCCGAACTGGGCTGGCGGCTGCGCGTCGTGCCCGCGGCGCCACGTGGTCCGCACTGGAGACTGCTCGCGGGCGTGGCCGAGGCCGACCCGCAGTGGCTGCCGTACCTGGGTGAACCCGCGGCCTGATCTGCCGCTTCCTCGGTGGTGGTCAGGCCGCGAGGCCGAAGTCCTGACGCGCCGTGATGCGCACCGAGTCGTCGTTCGCCGTGATCCGCACGGAGTCCTCACGTGCGGTGATCCGGACCGAGTCCTGCTGAGCGGTGATGCGGACGGAGTCGTCCAGCGCCGTGATCCGGACCGAGTCGTCCAGCGCCGTGATCCGGACCGAGTCGTCCATGGTGATGCGGACCGAGTCGTCCATGGTGATGCGGACGGAGTCCTGCTGAGCGGTGATCCGGACCGAGTCGGCGCACGTGATCCTGACCGAATCGCTCGCGGTGATGCGGACCGAGTCCGTCATCGTGATGCGCACCGAGTCCTCGGCCGTGATGCGGACCGAATCGGCGGCAGTGATCCGAACGGAGTCACTCGCAGTGATGCGAACGGAGTCACTTGCGGTAATACGCACTGAATCGTCCTTGTAGCTCGGAAGAGTGATGATCGCGGCCTGGGGGTGGGTGGTCGTGAACATTTTGTGTCCTCCGGGACTCTCGGGGCGGGTGCGCAAGACCCGTATAGGTGAAAAGCTAAGAGCTGGGTGTGCCGGGAACAAGACCCCAAACCGGCACCCGTTCGCATCCGACCGGGTGAGGACTGACCGGGTGTAACCGCTGCGCCGCACGAGAGCACTCACTGCCTCTACTGGCCGGTATGGACACGCACCGTAACGTCAGATCCGATGGAACGTGATGTGCGTCATACCGCAAAAGGCGTGCGTGGACGTGGTTTCCGGCTGCTCACCAGTGCCTGGGCGGTGTCGCTCGTCGGGGACGGCGTTCGCATCGTCGCGCTGCCCTTGTTCGCCGCGGCGAGCACGCACAGCCCGCTCGCGGTCTCGGCGGTGGCGGTCGCCTCGACGCTACCGTGGTTGCTCGTCGCGCTGCCCGCGGGCGCGTTCGTGGACCGCTGGCGGCCACGAACCGTTGTCGTCGTGGCACATTGGCTGCGCGCCGGGGTGACCGGAATGCTCGCGCTCGCGGTCCACACCGGACACGCGGGTGTCCTCGTCTTGTGCGCCACGGCTTTCGTGCTGACGTCGGCGGAGACCTTCGCCGACTCCGCCTCGCAGGTGCTGCTGGTCGAACTGGCCGGTCGCGGCGAGCTGGAGGCGGCGAACAGCAGGTTCGTCGCGGTCGAAACCATCGGCATGGACCTCGCCGGTCCGCTGGCCGTCGTGCTGCTGTTCTGGTGGGCCCCGGCGGCCTGCTTCGCGCTCGACGCGGCCACGTTCGTGGTCGCCGGACTGCTGGTGTCCCGCGTGCCGGACATCGCCCCGGAGCGTTCCGGCGGCGATCTCCGCGGCCAGCTCGTCCAGGGCGCGCGGTTCCTCGTGCACACACCCGGCCTGCGGTCACTGGTAGTTGCTGTCGCAATCACAGCGGTCTGCGCGGCCGCCGCCAATGCCATGCTGGCGCTCTACTCCATCCAGGTTCTTCACCTGGCCGAACCGGTGGTTCCGCTGCTTGTCGTGTGCATGGCGGCCGGTGCTCTGCTCGGCGCCTGGCTGTCCCCGAAGCTGGCCGCACGCTGGGGCGCGGGCCCGGTCATGGTCGGGTTCCTCGCGCTGCTCGGGGCGGCGTTCGCGGTGTTCGGCCTCGTGCCCTTGCTGGGCGTGGCGGTGGGCGCGTGCGTGCTGTTCGGTGTCGCGTCGGCGGGCTGGAACGTCCTGTCGGCTACTCGCCGTCAGCGCCTCACTCCCGGCCCGATGATGGGCCGTGTGACGAGCGCGTACCGGGTGCTCGCGTGGGGGCTCTCGCCGGTGGGCGCGGGCCTCGCCGGACCGCTCGCCGTGTCCACTTCGCTCGGTGCCGTCTACGTCGCGGCGGGCACGATCGTGGGATTGACCGCGATCATGTTGGCCCGGCCACTCGCGCGCGGCTGAGTTCGGCTACCGTACCGCCGTGACCATCGTGGAGACCGTTCTCGTCTTCGCGCTGATCCCGCTGGCGATTTACGGCGTGATCACGCTGCTGACGGTGAGGCCAAAGGCCACCCGGATTCCCCGGTACCGGCCCGGCCAGGAGTGGGGCTACGCCCCGGTGTGGTGGAGCGCGAACCCGGCTGGGTTGAGCGCGGACCACCACGGTTCGGCCGAGCCCGCCGCGGCGAGCTCGACTGCCAAGGGAGGCGCTCGTGGCAACTGGTAAGGCCATCGAGGCCGTTGATCCGTCGACGCTGCCGATCGGCGCCGTCGTGACGAACAGCGGTCGCGTCTCCGCCGCCAAGATGTACGAGCCGCACGCCCCCGAGCTGCCGTTCTCGTCCGCCCAGCTGGCTCAGCTGGACGAGGCGCTGACGTTGTCCAGCCGCACCACGGGCCTCGACTTCAGCGTGTACCTGGGCGAGCTGGGCTCCGCGCCGCACGACCGCGCCTCGGAGCTGCACGGTTCGACCGAGCGCCCCTCGCACCACGTGCTGGTGGCCGTGTCGCCGGGCGAGCGCGTCGTCGAGATCATCACGGGCGAGGAGTCGCACCGCCGGCTCGCCGACCGTGGCGCCAAGCTCGCCGTGATGAGCATGGTCGCGTCCTTCAAGGAGGGCGACCTCGCCGGCGGACTGGTGTCCGGCCTGCGCATGCTCACCGACCAGGCGGGCAACGCTCCCCGTTCCTGATCAAGCTGAGTGAAAGGCCCCCGGCACGGGGGCCTTTCGCGTTTTCGGGACCGGGTTCGGCGATGTGCTCGCTGTCAGTTGAGGCCGAGCACGACCCGCAGCGCGTCGTCGACCTCGTTCAACTCGTGCAGTGCGAGTCGGCCGGCGAGGTCGCCGAGCCGTTGCGGATCGACCGCGACGGTCTGCTCGACGAGCACTCGGGTCGATTGACCGTTGAGCTCGATCTCCGGCCGGAACGACGCTGCCCGTGCGGATGTCGAGGTCGGCGCGACAGGCCATGTGCTCAACTCAATCTCGCCGCGCACGCAATGACTCCATGTCGGACACGACCGCGCGGGCTTCCGCGACGTCATCGGGATCCAGTGCCAATGCCAGTGCTTCAGCCCGCAGACGCTCCTGGGTGTGCTCTCGGGCGGCGCGCAAGATCGCCTCGCGAATGGCTGCGGACACGCTCATTCCGTCGGAAGTCAGTTCGGCGAGCGCCCGTTCGGTCTCAGCGTCGGGGCGGAACGTGATGTTGCCCGTCACGCCGCGATGACCGCGTTCTGCGCCACCACGAGGCCGGAGATCCTCTCCCAGCCGAGCCTGCCGTAGAGGTGCACGCCCTCGGTCGACGAGAAGAGCAACCCGGTCGTCGCCCCGTCCTTCACCGCTTCGCGGATCAGCGTGCCCATCACGACGCTGCCGAGCCCACGCCGCCGATGCGCCTCCGCGGTCTCGATCCGGTGCGCGACCGCGTCCTCGCCGACCACGGCCATCAGCCCGCTCGCCGCCTCCTCGCCTTCCGAGCGAGCACCCGGCACCCCGATGACCGGAGTCCTGTCACCGCCACCGCGTAGCCCGCGGGCGGTTCCGGTGCGGGATGGCCGGCGAGCGCGCGCTTCATGAACGTCTCGTCCGGCCTGGCCACGATCAACCCGGCCGCCTCGATCTCCCCGGCGACCTTCTCCGGCTGCGTGCGTGGGCACGCTCAGCCAGTTCGGTTCCTGGACTAGGCGGCGACGATCCTGGCCATCGCGGCGGTGTCCGCGTCGTCCGTGGCGATCCACTCGTACTGCCGGTGCGGCCGGTTCACGTGGACGACCAGGTACCCGTCGCGGTACTCGGACGTCAGCCCGTCGGCCGCGATCCAGCCGCGGTGCCAGCGTTCGACCAGTTCACCGATCATGCTTCCCCTTGGACGCGATCACGACATCGGAAACCCTGTGCCAGCCGAGTTCGCGGTACAGATGCAGGCCGTCCTCCGTGGCGAACAGCAGTCCGTCCGTCGGCGCCGGCCTTGACCGCTTCCCTCGCCAGCACACCCATCACCACGCTGCCGAGCCCCTTGCGCCGGTGCGGGGGCGCGGTCTGAATGCGGTGCGGCACAGCGTCTTCGCCGACCACCGCGATCAACCCGCTCGCGGCCTCCGCACCGTGGTGCAGCACCCGGACCTCGATGACGTCCGTGCCGGTCACCTCGATCGTGTAGCCCTCGGGAGGCTCCGGCGCGGGATGACCGGTGAGCGCGCGCCGCATGAAGGTTTCCCTCGGGCGCAACGTGAGGCCGGCTTCCCGCACGGCCGTTTCGACCTCGTCGGGCGACTTCGTGGGCACGGTGAGCCAGTCCTCAGCACCGCTCTGGCTCGCGTGCCAGGCCGCTGAGCCGTCGTCTTTGGTCAGGATGCGTTCGGTCCGCCGGCCGGGGTGGTTCACGCGCACGTGCCAGGAGTTCGGGCGGCGCAGGGTGGTCAGGCGGGCCGCCGCGGCCCACCCGTGCAGCCAGCGGTCGACCAGGTCGGGAAACTCCATGATCCGATCGATCTCCTCGATCCCGTCCACTGTGGAGTCCGGCTCGACGCGGTTGCCATAGCCGCGCAACAACTTCACCACGTCGAGAAACAGCTCGCGCATCGCGCCGTGAGCCACGTGCGCGTCGTGCCACACCAGCGTGAAGCCCGATCCCACACCCCATCCGCCGCCGAGGCAGTCGCGGAACGCGTCGTAGCACCGGCCGAAGTAGTGGCCGGGGCCGAGCAACGCCTCGCTCAGCGCCAGGTACAGGCCGGGCACGTCGGTCACGTGCCGTCCGTCCACCCGGTACACGCCGCCCGGCCGGTCCGCGTCGAACTCCGTGCGTGCCATGTAGGTGAGGTCAGCCCACGCGCGCGGCCGGAGGTGTCGAACTGGGCCCACAGGTTGCGTTCCGTCGGAACACCGTCGCGCCACAGCTCCCACACGGCGCGCGCTGACGGAACCGGGCGATCAGCGCCACAGGTGCCGCACGTCTGGTCGAGCACGACGTCGAAAAGCCCGTCACCCAAGGCGGAGGGCGTCACCAACGTCACCTCCAGGTCGATCGGCACGTGGGCCATGACCCTGCCGTGCCGGTCCAACGCGTGGAGTCGCTCGCCGGACGCCCACGCGTGCTTGCTGCGATCCAGCGGCCGGATGCGTTCGGGATGGTCGACACCGATCAACGTCACCGGCGGCCACTCGTCGTCTTCTTCCTGCCGCTGCGGAAACCCGTCCGCCGCAAGGAATTCGCCCATCTCGACGGCGCCCTGGAAGAGAGCGCAGCGAGGACCGAGCCCGCGCCAGTCGTCCATCAGGCGCACCTCGGCGCTCGCGACGACGTCGACCAGCTCACCGTTCGGCATCGTGCCGTGCACCACGAGGCCGGTCAGGCTCCACCACTGCGTCTCGTCGTCGGTACCGACTTCGAGCGTGAAGTCCCCGCTGAGGCCCGCGAAGCCGGGTGGACACCCCCGCAGCACCACGCGTTCGCGTTCCCTCGGCAACACGGTGGCGAACAACCCGTCGGTGTCGGCGGCGCGGGCCAGGACTTCCACGACCTCGTCGTCGTCCGTCTCGAACCAGTGCACGATCTCGTACCGCAAACAGACCTCCCCAGGACAGCCTCCTGACGCTATGCGAAAGCCCCGCAACGCGCGAACGCATTGCGGGGCTTCCACATCAGAGATGTCAGGACCGGTCGAACTCCTGTGCGGCCAGGGCACGCACGATGCCCGCGCGTCCCTCGGACACCAGGCGGCGCAGCGCCGGCGGGTGCTCGTCCGCCAGCCACGCGTCGGCGGCCTCCACAGTGGACCTGGTCGATCGACCAGGCCGGGAACATGCCGACCACCATGGACTGCGCGCGTTCGGACTGACGGCGGTCCCACACGCCCTTCGACGTCCGCGAAGTAGCGCTCGACGTACGGCGGCGAGCAGTTCCTTCTGGCCGGGGTGCGAGATGCCCGCGATGATCGCCTCGCTGACCGCGTTGGGCAGGTCGTCGTCGTTCACCGCGCGGTCCCACGCCTCGTCCTTGGCCGCGATGGTCGGGCGCAGTGCACGGGCCGCTGGGCACGGCGGTGACCGGTGGAGGTCGGGTCGCGCTCCTCCTCGGCGTTGATCTCCGCCAGGTCGGCCTTGCCGTGCGCGACCAGCGCGTGCAGCAGCCGCCAGCGCAGGTCGGTGTCCACGTCCAGGCCGGCGAGCGCCGCGGAACCGTCGTACCAGCCGCGCAGCATGTCCAAAGTGGACTCGTCGAGCACCGAGCGGACAGCGCGTTCACGAACGCCAGCTGGTGGTCGGAGCCCGGCTCGGCGGCCTGCGCCAGCTCCAGCGGTCTTGGCCACGAACCGGCGCCAGCCCTCGCGCGCGCCACGAGTCGTCCGCGTAGGACGACAGCGAGGTCTGCGCCTGCAGCAGAAGTCGCTGCACGACGCCGACCTCGGACTCGGCGTGCAGTCCGCCCAGCACCAGGTTCACGAAGTCGCGGGCCTTCAGCTCGGCCTCGCGGGTCATCTCCCACGCGGCCGACCAGCACAGCGTGCGCGGCAACGGCTCGGCGATGTCGGAGATGTGGTCGATCAGCCCGGCCAGCGAGTCCGGGTCGAGGCGCATCGTGCAGTACGTGAGGTCGTCGTCGTTGACCAGCACGATCTTGCCGCGGTGCACGCCGACCAGCTCGGGGACCTCGGTGCGGTCGCCCGTCACGTCCAGCTCGTGGCGGTGCGTGCGCACGAGCTTGCCGCTGCCGTCGTCGTCGTAGACGCCGATCGCGATGCGGTGCGTGCGCAGTTCGCCGGCACCCGGACGCGCGCCGCCCTGCAGCACGGCGAACTCGGTGAAACGTCCCTGTGCGTCAACGGTGAACTTGGGGCGCAACAGGTTCAGGCCGGTCGTCTCCAACCACTGCGCGCTCCACCACGACAGGTCGCGGCCCGGACGCCTCCTCCAGCGCGCCGAGCAGGTCGGCGAGCGTGGCGTTGCCCCAGGCGTGCTTGGCGAAGTAGACCCGCAGGCCCGCCAGGAAGTTCTCCAGCCCGACGTACGCGACGAGCTGCTTGAGCACGGAAGCGCCCTTGGCGTAGGTGATGCCGTCGAAGTTGACCTCGACCGCCTGCAGGTCCGGGATGTCCGCGGCGACCGGGTGGGTCGAGGGCAGCTGGTCTTGCCGGTACGCCCAGGACTTCTCGATCTTCGCGAACGTCGTCCACGCCTGCCGGTACTCGGTGGCCTCGGCCTGCGCGAGCACCGACGCCCAGGTGGCGAACGACTCGTTCAGCCACAGGTCGTCCCACCAGCGCATGGTGACCAGGTCGCCGAACCACATGTGCGCCATCTCGTGCAGCACGGTCTCGGCAGCGCCGCTCGTAGAGGTAGCGGGTGACCCGGCTGCGGAAGACGTAGTCCTCCAGGAACGTCACGCAGCCCGCGTTCTCCATCGCGCCCGCGTTGAACTCCGGCACGAAGCACTGGTCGTACTTGCCGAACGGGTACTTGACGCCGAACGCCTGGTGGAAGAACCCGAAGCCCTGTTTGGTCTCGGTGAACAGCCGCTCGTGGTCCATGTGCGGGGCGAGCGACGCGCGGCAGTAGATGCCGAGCGGGATGCGGAAATCACCGTCGACGAACTCGTCGCGCCATTCCGCGTAGGGCCGGCGACCAGCGCGACGATGTAGGTCGACATCGGCTTGGTGGTGGCGAACGTGTGCACGTCCGCACCGCCTTCGCCGTCCTCGGTGGCGATGATCTCGCCGTTCGAGATGACCTTCCAGTCGTGCGGCGCCGTGACCTTCATCGCGAAGACGGACTTGAGGTCGGGCTGGTCGAAGCACGCGAACATGCGCTTGGCGTCCGCGGTCTCGAACTGCGAGTACAGGTACACGCCGCCGTCGACGGGGTCGACGAACCGGTGCAGGCCCTCGCCGGTGTTCATGTACCGGCAGTCGGCCTCGATCGTCAGCTCGTTGCGCTCCGCGAGGTCCGGCAGACGAACGCCGTCCTCCTCGCGGTATTCGGAGACGTCGAGCTCCTCGCCGTTCAGCACGGCCCGGTGCACGGTCGCCGCCACGATGTCGATCCACGAGGAAGCACCCGGAGTCCGGCTGCGGAACACCACGGTGGTGGTGGAGCGGAACGTGTCCGAACCCGGCTTTCCGCCGCCGTCGGTCAGGTCCAGCTCGATCCGGTAGGACTCCACTTCCAGCAGCTCAGCACGTTCCTGAGCCTGGTCGCGGGTGAGGTTGGGCGCGGCCACTGGTCACCTCGTCTGCCGCGCGGGTGGTTACGCGCTGACGTCGTCGGGAATGGTTATGACTCCCGCATCCAATCACGGAACCGGCGTACGGGAAGAGATGAGAGGGTGATCTCGTTGGGCTGATGGGGCGATAACCCCACACACCGTCACTGAAGGGGCACGCATGGCCGACAAGGCGAAGGTCGATTTCTACTTCGACCCTCTTGCCCGTTCGCCTGGATCACGTCCAGGTGGATCCTCGAGGTGGAGAAGGTCCGCGACATCGACCTGAGCTTCCACGTGATGAGTCTTTCCGTGCTGAACGAGGGCCGCGACCTGCCCGATGAGTACAAGGAGCTCATGACCAAGGGCTACGGCCCGGTGCGCGTCGCGATCGCCGCCGAGCAGAAGTTCGGCAACGAGGTCCTGCCGCGGCTCTACGCCGCGATGGGCACCCGGATTCACAACGAGGGCAACAAGGACTTCGACGACATCATCAAGCTGTCCCTCTCCGACGCCGAGCTTCCCGCCGAGCTCGCCGAGGCCGCCACCTCGACCGAGTACGACGAGGAGCTGCGGGCCAGCCACCACCGCGGCATGGACCCGGTCGGCATGGACGTCGGCACGCCGACGATCCACATCGACGGTGTCGCGTTCTTCGGCCCGGTGCTGACCAAGATCCCGCGCGGCGAGGAGGCAGGCCGGATCTTCGACGGAGCGCGGCTGCTCGCGGGCTACCCGCACTTCTTCGAGCTCAAGCGGACCCGGTCCGGAGACCTGGACTTCAGCTAGTCCGATGGCCAGTGGCGCCGTGCTGGGGTCTCCCCGGCGCGGCGCCGCCGCCGTTCCGGAGGTGACCGGCGCCAGGCGATGTGACAGTCTGAGGGCTGTCAGCGCGTTAGGTGTCACATTTGCCTGGAGGGTTCTCGTGATCGAGGTCGTCAACCCCGCCACCGAGGAAGTCATCGGCACGCTCGCCGAAGGCACACCAGCCGACGTCGACGCGGCCGTCGCCGCCGCGGTGACAGCCTTCCCGGCATGGTCGGAGACCTCGGTGGAGGAACGGGCGAAGGTCGTGCGAACGATCATCGACGGCCTCAGGGAGCGCGGCGACGAGCTCGCGGCGACCATGACACGCGAGATGGGCACGCCGCTCACGTTCAGCCAGAAAGTGCAGGTCGCGAACCCCATCAGCATCGCGGAGGGGGTCGCGGACGTGCTGGAGCGCGGCTACTTCGAGCCCGAGGAGATCGGCAACTCGCTGATCCTGCGCGAGCCGATCGGGGTCGTCGGCGCCATCACGCCGTGGAACTTCCCGTTGCAGCAGATGGTGGCGAAGGTCGTGCCCGCGCTCGCCGCGGGCAACACCGTGGTGCTCAAGCCGAGCGAGCTCGCGCCGCAGACCGCGGACCTGCTGGGCGAGATCATCGCCGCGGCCACTCCGGCAGGCGTCTTCCAGGTCGTCCACGGCACCGGGCCGGTGGTCGGCGAGGCGCTGGCCGCGCACCCGGACGTGGACATGGTGTCGTTCACCGGTTCTACGCGCGCGGGGCGGCGGGTGTCCGCACTGGCCGCCGAGACGGTCAAGCGGGTGGCGTTGGAGCTGGGTGGCAAGTCCGCCTGCATCCTGCTCGACGACCTGGACGACTCGGGTTTCGGGCGTGCGGTGAAGATCGCGGTCGCCAACTCGTTCATGAACAACGGCCAGGCGTGCAGCTCGTGGACGCGGCTGCTGGTGCCCGCCGACCGGCATGACGAGGCCGTGCGGCTCGCCGCGGCGGCCGCGGCCAAGTACACCTCGGGCGACCCCGCGGATCCATCGACGCGGATCGGCCCGGCGGTGTCGAAAGCGCAGCGCGACCGGGTGGTCGGCTACATCCGCAAGGGTGTCGAAGAGGGCGCGCAGCTCGCCGCCGGTGGCCCGGAAGCGCCGCTGCCGCAAGGTTTCTACGTCACGCCGACGGTGTTCGGCGGGGTCACGCCGGAGATGACGATCGCGCAGGAGGAGATCTTCGGCCCGGTCCTGTCCGTCATGTCGTACGCCGACGAGGACGACGCGGTGCGGATCGCGAACTCCACCATCTACGGCCTGTCCGGTGGCGTGTTCTCGGCCGACACGGATCGGGCGCTGCGCGTGACGAAGCGGTTGCGCACCGGGCAGGTGGACATCAACGGCGGCGCGTTCAACACCAGCGCGCCGTTCGGCGGCTACCGGCAGTCCGGCAACGGGCGTGAGTTCGGCAGGTTCGGGCTCGACGAGTTCTGCGAGATCAAGTCCGTTCAGCGCTGACGGAAACCGAGCTGCCCAGAAAAGAAGCTGCGGGGTCGGCCGAGGCGGCGTATCACTAGCTGTCATGGCCGACTCGACGCTGAGCATCAGGACCATCGACCACAGCGAGATCCCGCAGCTGCGACAGGTGTTCGCGTGGGCGTTCCTCGACGAGCCCGCCGACTCGGACAAGTGGGCATCCCTGCTGGAGCTGGATCGCTCGCACGCGGTGTTCGACGGCGACGAGATGATCGGCACCGGTGGGATCCTCAGCCGTGAGATCACTCTTCCCGGTGGAGTTCAGGCCCGGCTGGGCGCGGTGACGATGGTGGGCGTCAAACCGGGCCATCGGCGCCGTGGCGTGGCGTCGTTGCTGATGAAGACGCAGCTCGAAGCCATGCGCGACAACGGCGAGGCGCTCGGCGCGCTGTGGGCGTCGGAAGGCTCGATCTACCGGCGCTTCGGCTATGGCGAGCACGCGACGAGCATCAACATGATGACCATGCCGACGCACATGAAGTTCCACGCGGGCGTCAAAACGGATCCAGCTCGCATCCGTCAGGTGACGCGCGACGAGGCGATGCCGTTCATGGTGGCGTTGCAGGACAAACTTCGTCGCACGAAGGTGGGCTGGCTGAGCCGCACCGAGTCGAACTGGGGTTACTTCCTCGCCGATGCCGAGAGCGAACGCGACGGCCTCACCGCCTACCGCTACGTCGTGCACCCGCAGGGGTACGCGGTGTTCCGGGTGAAGCACGACTGGAACAACAGCGGTCCACAGGTCGAGCTGCACGTGCGCGAGCTGCTCGCCGAGAACGACGAGGTGTATGCGGCGCTCTACCGGTTCCTGCTGGACATGGATCTGGCGTCGAGCATCTCCTTCTACACGGCCGCGAGCGACCCGATCCAGCACATGGTCGACAACCCGCGCAAGGTGCAGACGCACATCACCGACGGCCTGTGGCTGCGCGTCGTCGACGTCGAGCGCGCACTGCCGCTGCGCCGCTACTCGTCCGATGTGGACAGTGTGATCGAGATCGCGGACGACTTCTGTCCGTGGAACTCCGGCCGCTACCGCCTGACGGTGAAGGGCGGTGAAGCGGTCGCGACCCGCACCGAGGACCCGGCGGACGTGTCGATGGACGTCGCCGCGCTCGGGTCGGTTTTCCTCGGCGGGGTGCGGCTTTCCGTGCTCACACACGCACAACGCGTGACCGAGCACACGCCGGGCCACGTGGACGCGCTCACGCTGGCCTTCCTGACCGTGGAGGAACCGCACTGCCCCGAGGTCTTCTGACCGGAACTCCGGCCGACGTTCACTCGTTGACGGTTTACCTGCCGTGGGAGGTAACCGTGGGCTCCATCGTGTGGATTGTCGTGCTGGTACTGCTGATCACCGGCGTGTTCTACCTGGTCAGCCAGAGCAACGCGCGCAAGGCGCGGGAGCTCGACGACGCGAAGGCCGAGGCGCGCCGCTGGGTCGAACGGCTCGGCGGCCAGGTGATGAGCATCTCCGGCACGGACGCGGCGTCCACCCAGGCGATGGCCGACGCGTCGGAACGTTTCACCGCCGCCGGTTCGCAGATGGAGCAGGCCCGCACGATCCCGCAGGCCAGGCTGGTCACCGAGACCGCGATGGAGGGCCTGCACTACGTGCGCGCCGCCCGTGAGGCCATGGGCATGGACCCCGGCCCCGCGCTGCCCGAGACGGCGGGCCAGGCCAAGGCCGGTGCCGTCAGCGAGGACCGTCGGGTCGACGTCGAGGGCCACCAGTACGCCGCCTCGCCGAACTCCGGTTCTGGCACGCCGTACTACTACCCCGGCGGCATGGTCGCGGGCCGCCCGGTGCCCCGCGGCTGGTACTCCGAGCCGTGGTGGAAGCCCGCACTGGTGGCGGGTGCCTGGGGCGTCGGCACGTTCCTGCTGATGGACGCCATGTTCTCCGGCATGCACGGCGTCGGCGACTACGGCATGGGCGCCGGCGACATGGGTGGGGGAGACATGGGTGCCGTGGACGTCGGCGGGGGCGACACCGGCGGCTTCGACTTCGGCGACATGGGCGGCGGCTTCGACTTCTAGCCCCGTTTGTTTCTGAGCGAAAAGCACGTTCGTACGAACAGGCCGTACGAACGTGCTTTTCGCTCAGATCAGGGTTGGCAGGCGGGGCACCAGAAGAGGTTGCGGGCGGCCAGGGAGGTGGTGGCGATCGCGGTGCCGCAGATCAGGCACGGATCGCCGGCCCGGCGGTAGACGTAGACCTCGCCGCCGTGCCGGTCCACGCGTGGAGCCCGGCCCATGGCGCGAGGCATGTGCTCGGGGCGAACGGTGTTGATCTGGCCGACCTTCACGCCGTCCTTCATCAGCACGACGAGGTCGTCCCACAGCGTGTCCCACAGCTCGCGGCTGACCTTGTTACCGACCAGCAGCGGGTTCACGTTGTGCCGGAAGAGCACCTCGGCGCGGTAGACGTTGCCGACGCCGCCGATGATCTTCTGGTCCATCAGCAGCACCGCGAGCGGCTGGCGGGACCGGATGATCCGCTCGTAGGCGAGGTCCGGGTCGGCGTCGCGCCGCAACGGGTCGGGCCCGAGGCGGTCGCGGATGGCCCGCACCTCGTCGGTGTTGAGCACCTCGCACGCGGTCGGGCCGCGCAGGTCAGTCCAGTGGTCAAGACCGACCATCCGCATCCGCACCTGACCGACGGGCATCAGCACGGGCAGCGGTGACTCCGTGAACGTCCCATACAGGCCGAGGTGGATGTGGACCACCGCGTCCGGGCCGTAGACATGGAAGAGGTGCTTGCCGTGCGCCTCGGCGCGGACGAGCTTCCGTCCGTCCACAAGGGACGCGGCGAAGCGTCCCTGTGGACTGCTGACGGACACCGGCTTGCCCGCGTAACGGCGTTGGTGCAGCCGCGCGAGGCGGTGCAGGGTGTGGCCTTCGGGCATCAGCCGATCTTGCCGGTCTCTTCGTACTCTGCGAGCAGGCCGATGCGCCGCGCGTGCCGGGCCTCGTCGGAGAACGGCTCCGCGAGGAAGGCGTCGACGATCGCGAAGGCTTCCTCGGTGGTGTGCTGGCGGGCGCCGAGGCCGATCAGCTGGGCGTTGTTGTGCTGCCGCGCCAGCCGGGCGATCTCGGGGCTCCACGCCAGCGCGGCGCGGGCGCCCTTCACCTTGTTCGCGGCGATCTGCTCGCCGTTGCCGGAGCCGCCGATCACGACGCCGAGGCTGCCGGGGTCGGCGACGACGCGCTGAGCGGCGTCGACACAGAACGGCGGGTAGTCGTCTTCGGCGTCGTACTCGAACGGGCCGACGTCGATCACCTCGTGGCCATGGGCACTGAGGTGCTCGGCCAGAAGGCCCTTCAGCTCGAAGCCTGCGTGGTCTGCTCCCAGATAAACGCGCACGTCAACGAGTCTGACACGCTGGTCGGTGTGTTCAGCCAGGAGGGGTACCAGCTGCGGCTGGAGTGGGGGCCGGAGGGCGTGGCCGCGCTCAAGGCCTGTGACGTGCTGATTGTCGTGGACGTGCTGTCGTTCACGACGTCCGTCGACCTCGTGGTCGGCAACGGCGGCCAGGTCCGGCCGTCGCGCTGGAAGGCGAAGGACCGCACGCTGCGACCAGCATCACTCGTCGGTGCCACCGGCCTGGTCGAGCTGCCGTCGCCGAACGGGTCGAACCTGTGCTCCCTCGCGGCCGAGACCGGCGCGCACGTGCTGGCGGCCTGCCTGCGCAACGCCGAGGCCGTCGCCAAGCGAGCCGGGGAGCTGGGCGAGTCCATCGGGGTGATCCCCGGCGGTGAGCGGTGGGGCCTCGACATCCTCACCGAGGGCCCGCGTGAGTTCGGCCCGCTGCGGCCGTGTGTGGAGGACTACCTCGGCGCCGGTGCGGTCATCGCGGCGCTCGCTGGTCACGCCTCGCCCGAGGCCCAGCTCGCGGCCACGGCTTTCCGCAACACCGACGTCGCCAGGGCCGTGCGGGACTGCGGCTCGGGCCGGGAGCTGATCGACAACGGCCACGCGGCCGACGTCGACCTGGCCGTGCAGATCAACGTCAGCGGCGCCGCGCCCACACTGGTCGACGGGGTGCTGCGGTGATCGAGATCGCGGACGGCGTGTTCGTGCGCAGGCACACCGAGCTCGACCTCACCCTCGGCGTGATCATGGGATCGGGTGACTCGCTCGTGGTCGACGCCGGGATGGACCCGACGTTCGCGCAGATCGTCCGCCCGTCGCGGATCGTGTTGACGCACAACCACTTCGACCACGTCCTCGCGGTCGAGGCGTTCCTGCCGTGCGAGGTGTGGGCGCACGAGGACTGCGTCGTGGACGAAAGCCTGCTCGAAACCCGCGCGAAGTACTACTCGACGCCTTTCGAAGGCACGCTGATCGGGCCGACGCACACGTTCACGAGCACGGCGACGCTGGACGTCGGCGGCAGGCGGGTCGACCTGTACCACTTCGGCCCCGCGCACTCCTCGCACGACGTCGTCGTGCACGTGCCGGACGCGGGTGTCGTGTTCGCGGGCGACCTGGTCGAACAGGGCGCACCGGCGCAGGCGGGCTCGGACGCCACGCCGTCGAACTGGCGCCACGTCCTCGACCGGATGCTGGAGCTGGATCCGCGGATCGTCGTGCCGGGCCACGGAAACCCGGTCGACGCCGATTTCGTGCGGGAGATGGCTATCCCGGAGGCCAGCTGAACCCGCGGCCGCCGAGCACATGGCAGTGCACGTGGAACACGGTCTGGCCGCCGTCCGTGCCGGTGTTGAACACGAGCCGGTAGCCGGACTCGTCGATCCCCTCCGACTTCGCGACCGCGTGTGCGTGCGCGAGGATCTGGCCGGCGAGCACCGGGTCGACGTCGCCGATGGCGCGGTGGTGTTCCTTGGGGATCACCAGCACGTGCGTCGGCGCCTGAGGCGTGATGTCGCGGAACGCGAGCGTGGTGTCGGTCTCCGTCATCACGGTCGCCGGGATCTCGCCCGCGACGATGCGGCAGAACAGGCAGTCGGTCACTTCGACATCGTATTGGTCCCGATGGACCCTGTTGTTCTTGCCTCCCAGCGATAAATCATGGCTGGGTGAAGGGCGCCAAGCTCCTGGTCATCGTTCGGTGCCTCATCAGTTTCGCGATCGGCCTACTGCTCGTGATCCTCGCGATCCGCTTCGGTGAGGCACTCTGGCGCGCCTTCTCGTCGTAGAGGTTCCTCAGTGGACGAAACAGAACTCGTTCCCCTCGGGATCGCGCATCACCTGGAAGCTGCCCTGCTCGTCGGTGTGGACGACACCTTCACGCGCGGCGCCCAGGCTCACCGCCCGCACCACGGCCGCCTCGATGTCGGCGACCTCGAAGTCGAGGTGCAGCCGGTTCTTGACGTCCTTGCCCTCGGGCACCGGCTGGAACGACATCCGGACCCCCTCCGGCGGTTCGACGTGCGACCAGCCGTGCTCACGATCCACGGGTTCACCGCCGAGCAGCTCGGCCCAGAACCGGACGAGGCGCCTCGGCTCGTTGGCGTCGACGACGATCTGCTCGAGCCGCACGATCATGCTTCCACCAGGTTCTCTCGGGCCCAGCCGCAACACAGGTCGAGCAGGGTCAGCAGCTTCCTCCCGTGCCCGGTGAGCTGGTACTCGACACGCGGCGGGTTCTCGTCGAACGCCTCACGCGACACCGCGCCGTCGCGCTCCATCGCCCGCAACGTCTCGGTGAGCACCTTCGGCGTCACCCCAGGCATTTCCGCGCGCAGTTCGGTGAACCGGCGACGGCCGGTCTCAAGCGAGCGCAACACGTGCGCCGTCCACTTGTCGCCGATGCGGTACGGCAGGCTCGCGCATTCGCATTCCACCTGGTCACCCCCGATATCGTTGCGGAAACCGGCTACCCGCACCCTACCTTCGCGCTCATGGCGAAGATCGTTGTTTTCGGAGCGTCCGGCCAGGCCGGACGGGAGATCGTGGCGGTCGCGGAGGCCCGCGGCCACGACGTGACATCAATCGGCCGGGACCCCGGCGTGCAGGCGGCAGCGGAGGTCGCCGCCGGCTACGACGTGGCGGTGAGCTCGGTGGCCGACCTGTCCCGCGACCCGGCCGGGTCGGCGGGGTCGATCCGGGCGACGAGCTGACATACGCGGATTTCGCGCTGGCCGTGGTGGACGAAATCGAACAGCCCGCGCACCGCCGCACCCAGATCGGAGTCGCCTCGATGTGACGCTGGTCACCAGGCCGTGCGCGGGCGACCTACGGGGGTCTCGGGGGCTTGCCCCCGGCGCGGGGCCTGGGGGCTCGGCCCCCAGAAAACACCGAAACCGGCGTGGTCTGCGTTCTCCGCAGACACACGCAGGCTTCGGTTTCGAGCGGGCGACGGGAATCGAACCCGCGTAGCTAGTTTGGAAGACTAGGGCTCTACCATTGAGCTACGCCCGCATGCGGCCCCACTTGTGGGGCTGCGGTTATTACCTTAGCGGGTGGCGGTAAGGTGGGTACAACCGGGGCGTGGCGCAGTTTGGTAGCGCACCCGCTTTGGGAGCGGGGGGTCGCAGGTTCAAATCCTGTCGCCCCGACGGTTGGAAAACCCGCAGCGGACACGTTCGCTGCGGGTTTTCGCGTGGAGGGGGTCCCGCGTGCGCTACCAGTACCTGGACGCCCGGCTGCGGCAGGCGTTCGACGACGCCAAGCTCGACCGGGGTCAGCGGGCGCTGCTGCAGGGCGTGCTGCGAGCCCTCGACCCGGACGCGCACCTCGGTGAGCACGTGGCCGGGCTGAACAGCGCCTTCCTTGCCGTCACCCGCGCCCACACCGCGCTCGCCAGCCATGCGGCGGAGGACCAGCCGCGCTGGAACCTGTTGCGCCGGATCATCGCCACCTCGCTCGCGTGCATCGACGCTGCCGCACCCGCGTACGCGCACGGCGGCGCCAAAGAGCTCGCCGAGGCGCGCCAAGCCCTTCTCGACGTCGACGCGGCCATCGCGGCGGACGGGCAGAAGCTCGACCCGGCCATCACTGCCGCCGCCGCGCGGAAACTCGATCCACAGGCACTGGAAGACGCCGTCCGTGGGTGGATCACTCCACTGTGGAACGGCGTCGAACTTCCGTTGCGCGCCAGGATGATCGCCGAGGTCGCGGTCGTCACCGCCGTGCACGGCCGCGACGGCAGGCATCTGCGCGCGGATCTACTGCGGTTCCTCAAGAACCAAGGAGACCTGACCGAAGTGCTGTGGCCCGAGCCGCGCAGACACGTGGTGGCGCTGGTCGTGCGCGGTGCGCGGGTGCTGCGCCACCTCACCGAACTGCTGCCGGGAGCACGGCAGGAGCCGTTGCACCGCAACAGGTTGCCGAAGGACGACTTCCTCAAGGACGCGGTCGACGGTTCATCGGTGCTGGTGCGGCTGCCGGTCAGCGCGGCCGACGCGCACACCGCGGCGCTGCTCGGCAGGCGGGCGTTGAGCGAGGTGCTCGACCAGTACGCGGCGGGGGAGCGGCTGACCGAGCTGCACATCGCGCCGGTGTGGCAGGTCAGCGGCCCGACCGGGCGGGTCACCCGAGGCAGCGAGCACCAGCGCAGTGTCAACAACGCCTATCCGCTCACCGCGTACTGGCCGGCCGAGCTGCGGTCGGCGATGCGGGTGGCGAACCTGGCCCGCCAGGTCGACGCGCCGATGGCGAGCGCGGGGCTCGCGTGGAGCGCGCTGGAGGCGACCGGGCTGGGCCCGAGCAAGATCACGTGGCTGGCGAAGGCGTGCGCGCTGCAGATGTTGCGGCAGCACCTGATCAGCCTGCACGTGGTCGTCACCAGTCACGACCGGGACCTGCGCGGGCCGCTCGACGCGCACGTGCCCACCACCGGCGTGAAGCACCACCTGAAGTCGGTCGACGCGTGGCTCGCGGTGCTGGTCAAGCACAACCGGCCGACCCAAGAGCTCAAGGCCGCGCAGGACGCCGTCACCGCGCTCGCCGAGAACGAGGGTGGGCTGGTGCGGGACCTGGTGGAGCTGTGGCGGGCCAGGCTCGCCGACTCGACAGCACTCGCGACCTGGTTGCGGGAACAGGAAGACACCGCCGCGGCAGTGCTGGAATGGCTCTACGTCACGCGGAACCTCGCCTTTCACGCGGGCCGGTTCGCGGCGCCCGCGGACGTGCTCACCGCGCAGGCGGGTCAGGCCGTCGCGGACCTGACGCTGGAGTTCCTCGGCAACTGGCGGACCCAGGAACGTCAGCGGAACCTGCCGGAGACCCCGGCGGTCGAGATCTACCGCGGGCTCGCCCAGCGCAAGGACCAGCTGGCGGCGCGGCTCGTGCGCGCCGGGTCCGTGCGCAGGCTCAGCGTCGAGGACATTTCGGGCCCCGATGAAAAGTGGTGGTCGCGAGGCAACGCATGACGCTCGTCGAGCGTTAGAGGTTCGATCCAGGGGTTGCGTGGCGTCGGGGGACGCGCACGACAGAGGGGGATTCGCACATGTCGCGATATAGACGTGCGCTTGTAGTGACGACGGCGCTGGTCCTGAGCACAGTGGTGGCAACACCGGCACGGGCGGCCGAGCCGGACCCGTTCGTGCCGAGCGCGGAGGTCACGCGCGGCGACTGGGGTTACGTCGACGCGCACAAGCCGCGCACCGGGTACCTGAACCCGGCCGGTGAAGCACCGGTCGGCGACGGCAAGCGGTCGTACTTCATGTTCGACGTGGCGCCGCTCAAGGGCAAGCACGTCATCGGTGCCAAGCTCACCGCGCGTCAGATGCCCGCGGACTGCGCGAAGCACGCGGTCGAGCTCTGGCGCACCGAGCCGTTCACCGCGAAGTCGTCCTGGAACAACAAGCCCAAGGACCTCAAGAAGCTCGCCGACGTCGAGTGCGCGGAGAACCTCACGCTCGACCTCACCGGCGTGCTCACCGAAGCCGCGGCGAAGGGCGAGGACAAGGTCACGCTCGGCCTGCGCGTGCCCACGAAACACGAGTGGGACAAGCGATACGCCCGCAAGTACGGCAACGACCTCAAGCTGCAGGTGGTCTTCAACACCCCGCCGCTCCCACCGACCAGGGTCTGGGCGGGCCACTGGGACAACACCTGTAAGACCGAGGCGCCCGGCAGCTACTTCCGGATCCCGTACACGGACCTGGGCGCGTCGATCCCCGACGACCCCGACGGGCGTCAGGACGAGCTGCTCGGCAGGCTGGCCGTCTGGCCGGTCGACAACCCGCAGGCACGGCAGGAGCGGGCCACCAACTTCTACAACAACAGCATCAGCTTCTCGCTCTACTACAGCGGAATCCCGGTCGAGGACAAGAAGACCTACGGGTTCACGTTCCAGGCAGACGACCGCACCGATCGTTCGCCGGAAAGCCCGACCTGCTACTTCACCATGGACACGGTGGCGCCGGACAAGGAACCCGTGGTGACCTCCGAGCAGTACCCGGAGGACAACAAGGAACACGGCGACGTCGGGGCGCCTGGCACGTTCACCTTCAGCGCCAACGGAGTCGATGACATCGTCGGCTTCTACTGGGGCCAGTACGGCAACCCGAACAACTACGTCGCCGCCGATCGCCCCGGTGGTTCCGCGTCGATCACGTTCACGCCGACCAACAGCGGTGGGCAGAGCCTCACGGTGTACAGCGTGGACAAGGCGGGCAGCTCCTCGCCGTACAACGCCCACCATTTCATCGTGCGGGAGAGCCGGCCGCTCGTCCGTTCGGACGTGTACCCCGACTACTACGCGGGCGGTGGAATTGGAGTGCCGGGAGAGTTCGTGTTCACGCCCAACCTGCCGAACACCGTCGAGCACCTCTACTCGTTCAACGGTGAGCCGGAACGCAGCATCGCGGGCAACTCCGTGACGTACACGCCGTCACGTGGCGGCGAGCACACGCTGACCGTGCGCGGCAAGGACTCCGCGGGCAACCTCGGTGCCAAGCGCGTGTACGTGTTCCGGGTGAACACCGCGCCTCAGGTGCTGTTCAACGGCGAGGCGCTCATCGGCAGGCCGTCGACCGTCTCGCTCACGCCGGGCATGCCGGGCGTCGTCGAGTACGAGTACTGGTGGAACGACGACGAGGAACGCAAGACGGTCGCCGCCGGCGCGGACGGCAAGGCACAGATCGAGTGGGTGCCGTCGATGAGCCTGTGGAACTTCGAGCTGCACGCCCGCTCGAAGACCGCGAGCGGCGAGTACTCGGACATAGGCGAGAGCCGCAGCACCTGGAACGACCTCGCCGCGCCGACGGCCACGCTGGTGATCGGCGGCAAGCGGCCGGGTGACCCGGCGGTGATCGACGTGTCGACCCGCATGCCGAACCCGACCGAGTACTCGTGGGAGATCGGCAACGAACGCGGCAAGGTCGCGGCGGGACCGGACGGCAAGGCCACGATCAGGTGGACGCCGAAGGACGACGGCTATCACTCGCTGTACGTCCGTGCGACGAACGCGACGGGCGCGGTGACGGACGGGACGTCGGTCTCGATCACCACCTACTCCAGCCCGCGGGTGACCTCGACCGACTACCCCGAGTACCGGTGGGCGGGCGGTGTCGGCGTGCCTGGGAAGTTCACGTTCACGCCGTACGAGACCACGCCGGATGTCGTGGCATACGTCTATGTCTATGACAACGGCTGGGAGGAAGGTCCGGAACAGACGGTCGAGGCCGGGCCGGACAGGTCGGCCACGGTCACGATCACGCCGACCGAAGCCGGTTACAACTACGTGAAGGTGCGGGCGAAGAGCGCGGACGGCACGTTGTCCGGTCGGCGCACCTACACGATCCAGGTGAACTACCCGGAGAACTAGCTGACACGAAAAGGGGCTCCCGACCGATCGGGAGCCCCTTTTCATGCGTGTGTCAGGGTTTTTCCTTGGCCAGCCAGTCCTCGACGCGGTCCGGGTTCGCCTCGATCCACCGCTTCGCCGCCTCTTCCGGCGTCATCTTGTACTTCGCGATGAACGACGCCACGGTGTTCTGCTCGTCGTTGCTCCACGTGAAGTTCTTGACCAGCCGGTAGGCGGGGCCGCTCTTGTCGGCGAACTTCTTGGAGGCGATCTTGTCGAGCTCGTAGCGCGGGTAGTCGCAGGCGACCTTGGCCGCGTCGACGTCGCAGCCCGGCGTGTTCGGCGGCAGGTCGACCTTCACCATCTCGATGTCGAGGTGCAGCCACTGCGGCTCGAAGAAGTAGCCGATCAGCGGCGCCTTCTTCTCCTCGGCCTGGCGGAACGCCTTGATCAGGTTCAGCTCGCTCTCGGCGTACACGACCTTGTAGTTCAGGCCAAGGTTCTTCACCAGGGCCTCGTCGTTCGTCACGTACGACGGGTCGCCGTCGAGCAGCTGGCCCCTGTCACCGGACTTCGCGGTCTTGAACTTCTCCGCGTACTTGTTCAGGTTCTGCCAGTTCGTGATGTCCGGGAATTCCTTCTTCATCCACGGCGGCACGTACCAGCCGATCACGCCCTTGTTGCCCGACGGCCCGACGCGCACGACGGTGCGGCGCTCGTCGATGTACTTCTGCTTCAGGTCCTCGTGACCCCAGTTCTCCAGGATCACGTCGACCTCGCCGCTGTCGAGCCCCTGCCAGGCGGTCTGCTCGTCCATCTCCTTCTTCTTGACCTTGCAACCGAGCCGGTGCTCGGCGAGGTACGCGATCACGGCCGCGTTGGCCTCGTAACCGACCCACGGGTTGACCGCGATGGTGACGGAGTCGCAGGGTTCCTTGGGGGCGGCCGAGCTGGAGCGCGGCGATGACGACGTCGATCCACTGCCGCATCCGGCAATTGTCAACACGAGCGTCATTGCCAGAGCGATTCTGGGGGCTTGCACGGACTTCGCTCCTCTGCGGGGAACTGCGGCTCAGGAGACCGCTCAGTTCAGCTTTTCCCGATCGATCCGTGACAGTCAAGTCATGGGATGATTGGTTGTCCACAAAGGACTTGATTTGTGTCAGCCCTTGACCACACTCGTGTGAAGGTCAATGCTGTCGCGCATCGAGAAACGGTGTGCGCAGTCCGCAACAGGTCGGAGTGGTTTGGCGTGGATCCCGTGATTTCGGTCAGGGACCTGTGGAAGGTGTTCGGCCCCAAGGCGTCTCGATTGGTCGCCTCGGAAGAGCTGAAATCGTTGTCACGGCAGGAGCTGATGGACCGCACCGGTGCGGTCGCCGCCGTGCGCGGAGTGGACTTCGACGTCGCTCCGGGTGAGATGTTCGTGGTCATGGGCCTGTCCGGCTCGGGTAAGTCCACACTGGTCCGTTGTCTCACGAGACTCGTGGAACCCACTGCGGGCACCATCATGTTCGAGGGCGAGAACATTCTCGACGCGGACCCCAAACGCCTGCGTGACCTGCGCAGGAACAAGTTCTCCATGGTGTTCCAGCACTTCGGTCTGCTGCCGCACCGCAGCGTGATGGACAACGTCGGTTACGGGCTGGAAATCCGCGGGGTACCGCGGGCGAAACGTGCGGAGCGATCACAGGAAGTGATCGACCTCGTCGGGCTCACCGGAAACGAGAAGTCCTATCCGGACCAACTCTCCGGCGGCATGCAGCAACGTGTCGGACTCGCGCGCGCACTCGCCGGAGATCCCGATGTTCTGTTCTTCGACGAACCTTTCTCCGCGCTCGACCCGCTGATCCGCCGCGACATGCAGTCCGAGGTCATCAGGCTGCACCGCGAGGTCGGCAAGACGATGGTCTTCATCACCCACGACCTGAGTGAGGCGCTCAAGCTCGGCGACCGCATCCTGATCATGCGCGACGGCAAGGTCGTGCAGGTCGGCACCGGTGACGAGCTGGTCGGCGCGCCCGCGGACGACTACGTGCGCGACTTCGTGCAGCGACGTGCCGCGCTCCCACGTGCTCACGCTGAAGTGGATCATGCGGCCGCCGCGTCCCGACGACGCGCTGGACGGGCCGGAGCTCGGACCGGAAACCGTGGTGCGCGAGGCGGTTCGCAGCGTGCTGAGCGCGGACAGGCCGGTGAAGGTCGTGCGGAACGGCGAACTGCTCGGCGTCGTGGCGGACGAGGAGATCCTCGGGGTCGTGGCCGGGGAGGCGTGATGGTCGCCGTTGCCTGCGCCGCGGCAGACTACCCGCGCAAAAGCGCTGATCGCCGGCGGGATCGTCCTCGCGTGGCTGGTGCTGTGGCTGCTGTTCCGCAACATCGCGACGCTCGCGCTCGACGCGTCCGCGCTGACTCCGTTGCACCGGTGGGTCAACGACATCAACGACGCCGTCGGCGCGTCCCGCAACTCCAACCCGGTCTTCCTCTACTTCTTCAACGAGATCCGGCTCGTCATCGACGAGTTCGTGACGTTCATCCAGGCGATGATCGCGCAGCCGTCGTTCGGCCGGCCGGTGCCGGTGATCGGCTGGCTCGGCGTGGTCGCGATCGCTGGGCTTCGTCAGCCTCACGGTCGCCGGCTGGCGGGTCGCGCTGCTCGCCGTGGCGGGCTTCGTGTTCCTCGGCCTGCAGGGCCTGTGGCAGGAGAGCATGGACACGCTCTCGCTGACGCTGGCCGCGGTGGTGATCTCGTTGCTGTTCGGCATCCCGCTGGGGATCTGGGCCGGGCTGTCCGACCGGCGCGAACCGGGTGCATCACGCCGGTGCTCGACTTCATGCAGACCATGCCGACGTTCGTCTACCTGGCGCCGCTCACGCTGTTCTTCCTGATCGGCCCGGCCTCGGCGACGATCGCCACGCTGATCTACGCCGCGCCGCCGGCGATCCGGATCACCGCGCACGCCATCCGCACCGTGCCGCGCAACACCGTCGAGGCGAGTGAATCCCTTGGCGCGACGCAGAAGCAGACGCTGGTCAAGGTGCTGCTGCCCTCCGCGCGCAAGACCATCGTCCTCGGCATCAACCAGACGATCATGGCCGCGCTGTCGATGGTCACGATCGCCGCGCTGATCGACGCGCCGGGTCTCGGCAAGACGGTCGTGAAGGCGTTGCAGACGCTCGACGTCGGCACGGCGTTCAACGCGGGCCTCGCGATCGTGGTGCTGGCGATCGTGCTGGACCGCGTGACGACGCGCCGCGACCGAACGCCGGACGTTGCCGCGCTGGGCGTTCTTCGGCGGCCTCGGTGTCACGATCGCCGCCGTCTACTTCTCCTACACCTACCTGTGGGCGGCGGAGTTCCCGTCCGATGTGGAGATCGGCAGCAACATCCGCAAGGGCGCCTCGGCCGTGACGGAGTGGGTGCAGGACACGCTGCCCGCGCTCACCGGCGGCTTCAAGGACTTCGTCACCTTCGCGTTGATCAACCCGCTGCAGGCCCTGCTGGCCGAGTCGCCGTGGTTCCTGGTGGCGCTGGTGATCGTGGCGCTGTCGTTCATGATCGGCGGCGTGAGGGCCGCGATCATCTCCGCGGTGTGCCTCGGACTTCTCGTCGCGACCGGGCTGTGGCAGGACTCGATGATCACGCTGGCGTCCACGCTGGTCGCCACGGTCATGGTGATGATCCTCGGCGTCGTGGTGGGCGTGTGGATGGGCCGCAGCAGTCGCGCGGACCGGATCATCCGGCCGGTGCTCGACGCGGGCCAGGTGATGCCCGCGTTTGTTTACCTGGTGCCGTTCCTGGCGCTGTTCTCCGCGTCACCGGTTCACCGCGATCATCGCGGCCGTCGTGTTCGCCGCGCCGGTCGCCATCAAGATCATCGCGGACGGCATCCGCGCGCGTGTCGCCGACGACCGTCGAGGCGGCCACGGCGCTGGGCTCGAGCTCGTGGCAGACGATCGTGAAGGTGCAGCTGCCGATGGCGCGCGGGGCGTTGACGCTCGCCGCCAACCAGGGACTGATCTACGTGCTCTCGATGGTCGTCGTCGGCGGTCTCGTCGGCGCGGGCGCGCTCGGCTACGACGTGGTGGCCGGGTTCTCGCAGGGACAGCTGTACGGCAAGGGGCTCGCGGCCGGTGTCGCGATCGTCGTGCTGGGCGTGATGCTCGACCGCCTCACCCAGGCGGCCGCCAAGCGGTGGACCAACTAGGAGGTCTGGAAGTGGCAAGGCACAGCGTGCTGGGAGCGGTGCTCGTAGGAGCACTGGCGCTGGCTGGTTGCGGTGGCGCCAAGGTCGGCGACACCTCCTCGGGCGCGGCCGGCGACTGCGGCACGTTCAACCTCGCGATCAACCCGTGGGTCGGCTACGAGGCGAACGCGGCGGTGCTCGCGTACGTGGCCGAGAAGGAGCTCAAGTGCAAGGTCACCAAGAAGGAGCTCAAGGAAGAGGTGGCCTGGCAGGGCTTCGGCACCGGTGAGGTCGACGCGGTCGTCGAGAACTGGGGCCACGACGACCTGCGCAAGAAGTACATCGACGAGCAGAAGACCGCCGTCAGCGCGGGGTCGACCGGCGTGAAGGGCCAGATCGGCTGGTACGTGCCGCCGTGGCTCGCCAAGGAGCACCCGGACATCCTCGACTGGAACAACCTGAACAAGTACGCGGACAAGTTCAAGACGTCCGAGTCCGGTGACAAGGGCCAGCTGCTCG
The DNA here is from genome assembly GCA_963766275.1 of uncultured Actinomycetota bacterium. Lineage (GTDB taxonomy): Bacteria > Actinomycetota > Actinomycetes > Mycobacteriales > Pseudonocardiaceae > Lentzea. The sequence goes on along the minus strand of CAVYAD010000017.1, from coordinate 43,071 downwards.
ACGGCGACCCGTCGTTCGTGACCAACGACGAGGCTCTGGTGAAGAACCTCAACCTGAACTACAAGGTCGTCTACGGCGGCAGCGAGACCGCGCTGATCCAGCGTTCCGGCAGGCGGAGAAGGACAAGAAGTGGGTCATCGGCTACTTCTACTCGCCGCAGTGGCTGCTGAACGAGATCAAGCTCGAGAAGGTGAAGCTGCCCGAGTACAAGGCGGGCTGTGACGCCGACGCCGAGAAGGTCGCCTGCGACTACCCGGACTACGACCTCGACAAGATCGTGTCCAAGAAGTTCGCCGACGCCAACGGCCCCGCGTTCCAGCTGGTCAAGAACTTCAAGTGGACCAACGAGGACCAGAACACGGTCGCGAAGTACATCGCCGAGGACAAGATGACCCCCGAGGACGCCGCCAAGAAGTGGGTCGAGGCCAACGCCGACAAGGTCAAGGCCTGGCTGCCCAAGTCCTAGTCACACAAGGCTGTCTACGAGGCTTGCACGCCAGCTAGCAGTGACGAGTCGTGGGTGGTTCCTGGACGAGAGGAACCGGCCCTGACGGCTACCCCCGGCATCACGCGGCCTGTTGCCCGTTGGGGACCTCAGGCTCGTGGCGGTGTGTCATGCGGTGCCACCACGAGCGGGGCCGGCCGCCGTTGCGGTAGTACTCCTGGACGCGGCGGGCGTCCTCACGCAGCGCTGCCTGCCGGTAGTCCATCTCCGCCTTGATCGCTTCGGGCGTCCACTCCATCAGACTCACTCCTCAGTTCGTTTCTTCGACGACGCTGAGATTGCTACTGAGGGAGCACCCCTTACATCCGACGATCACCTAAGGCCTGGCCGTATGACCCCTTACTTGGCTACTGAGGCTTAGGTGGGAGGGCTCCTGGGTGGGCACCTAAGGGTTCACTGTGTTCGTTCACTGTGTTTGTTCGCGAGTAGGCGGCTTGGTCAAGGGCGTTGCCCCCGGAGGAAGCGCCGGGGCGCCGGCAGGGTGCCGGGGCTCGCCTTCAGCCTCGCCGACGTCCAGCGCGTGCTGACCGGCGTCGGGTGCTTCTTCTCCTGCTCACTGCCTCACCGAAGTTGCGGCACGCGACGGAGGCGCCCACCTGGATACGCGAAAGGCGGGGTGGAGGTTGCCCACCCCGCCTTCCCTCTGCCCCTGTGACCGGTGTCAGTGGGCTTGGGTGCTCGCCGGTTTGACGGAGGCCGTGGTGGCGCGTGCCTCGTTGTCGTCACCCTTGTCGTCGCCGTTCCAGCCGTAGCCGGACACCTCGGCGCGCGCACGGAACGTCACCTGGCCCGCCGTTGCGTCCTCCGGTCGGAAGGTGTAGGCGAACGGGAACTCGGTCCGGCCGGTCAGCGAGGCCGGGACCCGTTGCGTGAGGCGGCCGATCTCCTTGTCGCTCTCACCGTTCACGCCGACGCGGAAGAGCGTGACGGTGACGGTGTCCTCACTGCGGATGTTGGTCAGTGACGCTTTGATGGACTTGGTCTGGCCTGCGCGCGCCGAGGACGGCACCGCTAGGGCGGACAACGACACGTCGTGCGTCTGGACCTTCAGCGTCCGCACGGTGGTGCCTGTGCGGCCGTCGGGCGTGGTGACCGTGGTCGTGACGCGGTAGTCGCCGTCCTTGGTGAACCGGTGCTTCACGTTGTTGCCGGTCACCGGGATGACGGTGCCGTCACCGAGGTCGATGGTGCCGCTCGCGACTGGCTGGTAGATCGGGTCGCCAGCCGACGCGCTCAGAAACGTGTCGCTGAGCACGTTGGGGATCTGGGGCCATGTGCTCAGGTACGGCGCGATGTCCGGGGCGGTGCGGAGACTCACCGCGAACCCGTCGGTCGCCGTCGGAGCAGCGGCCAACCTGATCAGGTATTTCTCGTTCGCGACCGCGTGGAACACGGCGCTCGAGTGGAACGTCGAACAGTCCACTTCGGACAGATCGGCCGCCCGGTGGACGCTGATCGTCTGCGCCGAGCCGATCTCGACGAACTTGGCGCGCGCGGAGGTGTAGCGGTACCACACGGACCGGGTCGCGCCCGGTGCGCAACTCGGTGGCGTCTCGCCCGGCTCGGCCGTGGCGCGGGTGAGGTCCGCCTGGTGATCGCTGGGCACGGTCGCCTCCGTGGCCGACGACCGGTTGTCGTTGACCTCCGGGGTGATCTCGCGCACCGCGAACGAGACCGGGCCGCCGGCGTTCGCGTTGTACTCGACCAGCATGAAGTAGTACGTGGTGCCTGCCTTGGCGTGCACCGTGTAACTGCCGTTCTGGACGCAGGAGGCCGGTTCCAGGTTGAGCGCGCCCCGCTGTCCTGTGTAGACGGCGAGCATCGTGCCCCACGAGCCCTTGCGCGCGGTGGCCCGTACCAGTCCGTCGTGCTGCGCGGTGTAGGTGTGCCAGACCGAACCCTCGCCCCAGAAGTTGCAGGGGTTCGGGTCGTCTTCCGCCTTGGTGGAGCCGTTGGTGTCGACCGTCGTGCCGAACGGCAGCGAGATGATCGCGGTCGCGGAGTCGAAGTCGTCACCCGTGGGTGCCGCGTGGGCGACGGCGGGTGCCAGCGCCGCGACCACGGCGAACGCGATGGCAGTGAAACTTGCCCGTCTGAACATGTTTCCCCCTGGTCAGTTCACGAGAGCGGCGACGGCGGACGCCGGCCGGACGGTCGTGGCGGTCGAGATCGCCTCGTTGTCGAGCGGCAGCGCGTCCCACGACGGGTAGGGCAACGAGACGACGGCGCGGAAGGTCGCCTTGCCGCGCACCGCGTCCTCCGCGGTGAACGTGTAGGCGAACGGGAAGGTGACCTTGCGGGTCGGGTGCGCGGGCACGTCGAGCTTGTGCACACCGATCTCCTGCCACCCGAACTCGCCGTACTTGTACAGCGTGACCGTGGTGTCCTTCTCCAGGTAGCGGGTGTTCGACACCTGTACGGAGATCGGCTTCTGCTGCCCGGCCCGTGCCGAGGACGGCGTGGTGAGCTTGGTGATGCCGACGTCGTGCGTCCGCACCACGACCGAGGTGGTGTCGGTGGCGACCCGGCCGTCCGGTGACGTCGAACGGACCGTCACGGTGTAGTCGCCGTCCTTGGTGTAGCGGTGCTTCGCCTGCTTCTCGGTACTCGGCGGCAGGGTCGTGCCGTCGCCGAAGTCCCACTCCGTGCTGATCGGCTGCTCGTGGTCGTTGCGGAAGTAGAGCCGGAAGCCGACGTCGTGGAAGATCGACCGCTCACCGGACGTGGTGGGAGCCACCTCCGTCTCCAGCGGCGGCGCCTCCGACAGCACCATGGTTGCCCGGCTGGAGCTGAAGAAGCTGTACTGCAACTGGAGGTGGTAGGTCGTGCCCGCGACGAGCCGGAACGCCTTGCCCTTCCAGGAGTGGCCCTCCACGCACCCGAGCGAACGCAGCTCCGGCAGGGACGCGCCTTCGTAGACGGACAGGACAGGGCCGATGCTGTCCGCCGTCACCTGGCCGAGGACGGACTGCGTGCTGGTCGGGGTGTAGCGGTACCAGACGGTGGGCGCGCCTTCCCGCACACCGGAGCACTTCGTCGCCGAGGGCTCGTCCGTCTCGGCGCTGGCCAGAGTGAAGTCCGGTTGCGGTGCGCTGAACGGCAGCGAGGACACCGGCTGCGCGTCGGCGAAGTTGTCGTTGGCCACGGGTGCCATCCGCTGCACGCTCAGGTTCAGCATGGCTCCGCGGCCGTTGTACCCGTCGGCGGCCATGAAGTAGTACGTCTGGCCCGCGGTCACCCTCATCGTCAGCGGGCCTGCTGAGGGATCGGTGCACCCGGCCGACCGCAGGTCACCGCGGCTGCCGATGAGCACTGACAGCTTCACGTCGCGGTCGCTGCCGCTCGTGTCGATGCGGACGATGCCGCTCTCTGTCGCGGTGTGGTGGAACCAGACCGATCCCTCAGCGAGCCCGCCCACGCAGTTGGCCGGGTCGTCCAGTGCTCTGGTGGCCTCGGTGCGGTCCACCTGTGTGGTGAACGGCAACGTCGTGATGGCAGTCGACGCGTCGAAGTCGTCGTTCGCCGGCGGTGCCGCGTGCGCCACGCCCGGCGCGAGCACCCCTAGCACCATGACGGCCGCCACCGTCAGTGATCTCCAAGAAGGCATGCGAAAACTCCCCCAATTGTCCCCCGACCTCCACCCCCAGTGGCGGAAGTCCCCGACCACTTAAGCGCGAGGGCGGGGTGCTGTTGCGCACCCCGCCTCAAGTTGCGCCGTTCAGCCGACTACTTCTGCATCGCTGTCACCTGTTCGCTCCACTGCCACGGCGCCGCCGTGCCGCCCGGCAGCGAGTTGAAGTACTCCCACCCGGCCACGCCACCGAAGTTGGAATACTTGCCGACCAACGACCGCACCGTCGTGCGCAGCTTCGAGATGTTCACGTAGCCACCGCCGTTGGCCCCGTTGGTGAGCGTGGCCATCACGACCTTGTTCGCCGGGATCACGCCCCGGCTGATGATCCGGTCATAGCCGGAGGTGTTCGCCGCACTGCCCCAGCCGTTGTAGAACTGGCCGTTGAACCACGCGATCTTCGAACCGTGGCTGCGGTACAGGTCGTCGTAGTTGAAGCCGGACAGGTTGCCGCCGCCGGACAACGCGGAGGCGACCGGCGACAGCGTGACGATGAACGACGAGCCGAAGTCGGTCTTCAGCTGGTCGATCACTCGGCGCACGCCCGCGATGGACATGCGTTCCTCGACGTCGAGGTCGACTCCGTTGAGCTTGTACGTCCGGATCATGTCGCGCAGCAACGGGTAGTACTCGTTGAAGCGCGTGTCGAGCCGGGCGAATGAACCTTGTGCCGCGCCGCCGACCATGCCGATCACGTTCACGCCGCGGGCCTGCATCGCGGCGAGGTCCCGCCACATCTGCGTGTACCGCGAGTGGGCGGGCGGGTGGTCGTTGAGGTGGACGATCTTGTTCTCGTTGAGGTGGATGGCGGCGACGAGGACGTCCGTCACGCCGGTGTTGCGGTCGATCAGCGGTTTCGGCGAGACATACGTGCCGGTCGACCCGTTGCTGTACTGGGTCTGGTAGTAGACGACGGTCCGTTTGTGCGTTGCGGCCGAAGCCGGTGGTGCGGCGAGCACCACCAGCAACAGCGCCAGGAACAACTTCCTCATTGCGCTACCTCAAGAATCGCAGGGTGATCACTTGGAAGGGGCGCAGCACCACCTCTGCGGAAACGTCACCCAGCGGCCGTTCGAGCAGGTCGGTCTCCTGGATGCCTTGGTAGGCAAAGGAAGTGCTGATCGAGGCGCGCGCACGACCGCCGTGCGCCTCGTAGAGCCGGACGACGACGTCGCCCGACCGGTCGTCGGCCAGTTTGACGGCCTCGACCCTGACCGCCGGGTTGTCCGTGGACACCAGCGGTTGTGGGGCGTTCGAGCCCCTGGCGGTCTGTGGCGGCAGGTTGATGCGGTAGCCGGCGTCGATGGCCTCCGGCAGGCCGCCGATCACGAGTGAGTAGCGGAACCGGTGCTCGCCCTGGTCGGTCTCGGGGTCGGGGAACCGTGGCGCGCGCAGCAGGGACAGGCGCACGGTCGTGGTGGTTCCGCCGTCGTCACGGGTGGTGCGGGTGACCTCGTGGCCGTAGGTCGAGTCGTTGACCACCGCGACGCCGTAACCGGGCTCGCCGACGTAGAGGAAGCGGTGGGCGCAGATCTCGAACTTCGCGGCCTCCCACGAGGTGTTGGTGTGCACCGGACGGTGCAGGTGACCGAACTGGGTCTCCGCGGTCGACACCTCGGCGCGCAGGTCGAGCGGGAACGCCACCTTGAGCAGCTTCTCCCGTTCCTGCCAGTCGACGTCGGTTTCGAAGTCGACCTGCTTCGCACCCTCGCGCAGCCGGATCGTCTGGGCCAGCATGGAGTTGCCGAACTTCGTGTGCACCACCACGCCGTCCTCGGCGTCGACCCGCTCGGTCGGAGCCAGGTCCGAGCGCCAGTTGCGGTAGAACGGGTCGATGTCCCAGGCATCCCACTGGTTCGGGTTGTCCTTGTGCAGCTGCGGCAGACCCGCGAAACCGTTCGGTGGCAGGACCTCCCGGTTCTCCTCCAGGTCGAGGACCGAGGTCACCACGCCGTCGCCGTCGATCGTGACGCGGAGCCTGCCGTTGTCCAGCACGCCGTTCTGGGGCGCCACGAACGCCCGAGGCGCGTCGCCGCCGAAGCACGTCGAACGTCAGCTCGTCGTCGCCCTCGCCCTTCAGAGAGTCGATCGCGGTTGCCGTCAACGACTTCAGCTCGGACGCCACGCGGGCGTAGGTGGCCTCGGCCTCACGGTGCACCCAGGCGATCGAGCTGCCCGGCAGGATGTCGTGGAACTGGTGCAGCAGCACGGTCTTCCACAACGCGTCGAGCTCGTCGTACGGGTACTCGGCGCCGTCGCAGAGCCGCCGCCGTGGCCCAGTGCTCGGCCTCGCGCAGCAGGTGCTCGCTGCGCCGGTTGCCCTGCTTGGTCTTGGCCTGCGTGGTGTAGGTGGCGCGGTGCTTCTCCAGGTACAGCTCACCCGCCCACACCGGCGCGTCCGGGTACTCGTCCTGCGCGGCCTGGAAGAAGTCGCGCGGCGGTTCCACGCTTGACCGTGGGCGAGCCTTCGAGGTCCGCGACGCGGTGCGCGGTCTCCATCATCTCGCGGGTCGGGCCGCCACCGCCGTCGCCGTAGCCGAACGGCACCAGCGACCGGGAAGCCTTGGCGTGCTCGGCGAACTGACGTGAGGCCCGCGCCAGCTCCTCGCCGCACAAGCGACGAGTTGTAGGTGTCGACGGGCGGGAAGTGGGTGAAGATCCGGGTGCCGTCGATGCCCTCCCACCAGAACGTGTGGTGCGGGAACTTGTTGATCTGGTTCCACGACAGCTTCTGGGTGAGGAACCAGCGCGAACCGGACAGCTTGATCAGCTGGGGGAGCGCGGCGCTGTAGCCGAACGAGTCGGGCAGCCAGACCTCCTCGGTCTCCACGCCGAAGTTGTCCAGGAAGAAGCGCTTGCCGTGCACGAGCTGGCGGGCCATCGCCTCACCGCCGGGCATGTTCGTGTCCGACTCGACCCACATGCCGCCGACCGGCACGAACTGTCCACTTGCGGACCTTCTCGCGGACCCGGTCCCACACGTGCGGGTGGTGGTCCTTCATCCACGCGTACTGCTGCGCCTGCGAGCACGCGAAGTAGAAGTCCGGATACTGCGTCCATCAGCTTGGTGACGTTCGAGAACGTCCTGGCGCACTTGCGGACCGTCTCCCGCAGCGGCCACAGCCAGGCGGAGTCGATGTGCGCGTGGCCGATCGCGGAGACCTTGTGCGCGGAAGCCGACGCGGGCAACGACAGCACGTGTTCGAGCTCGGCGCGGGCGAGGTCGGCGGTGTCCGCGACCGCGTTGAGGTCCAGCGCGTCCATCGCCCGGTCCAGCGCGTGCAGGATCTTGTGGCGGCGCGGGTCGTGCGGCTGGAGCTCCTTCATCAGGCTCTGCAGCACCTCGATGTCGAGCATCAGGTGCCACACCTGCGGCTGGAACACCGCCAGCTCGGCCTTGAGGATCTTGTACAGCGGCTCGGTGCCCGCGGTGTCCTTGTCGCCCAACGGGGTGGGCAGGAACGGGTGGAAGTCGAGGATCGTCGGGTTGCCCGCCGCCTCCAGGTAGTACAGGACCTCGGAGCCGTCGACGGGCAGGTAGGTGTTGCGCGGCTCGATGCCCTTGATCGGCTCGCCATCAGCGTTGTACGCGAGACCTTCGGACTGGAAACCGGGGCCGGGATGGGTGAAGCCGAGGTCCAGCACGACCTCGACCTGCTTGCCCTGCCACGCCTGGGGAACGCGAGCCGGTCAGCCTGAACCAGCTGGTGCCCCACGGCGGGCCCCACGCGTCGCCGACGCTGCGCCGGGTTCATACTCGGCGCTGCAGGGCTTCCGCGACCGGGACGGGCTCGTCCGGCACGTTCCACACGGCCAGTTCCAGCGGCGCGGTCTCGCCGTAGATCGCCGGGCGGATGCGTTCCTTCAGCGTGCGGTTGAGTCGTTCTTCCAGCAACGAGCGTTCGTCGTGCACGTCAGTTCCCCCAACTCGATCGAGGCCCGCACACCGCTGCGCGCGAGGCCCATCCACTCTTCGAAGAAAGCTCCACCCGGACCCCACGCGGGCCGGTCGCCGTGCAACTTGATCGGCGTGCGCTCGGCGGGCGCGGGGGGTGCCTCGCGCACGATCCGGGCGATCGCCTCGCCGAGCGGCTTGACCTTGCGTTCCGTCGTCAACAGCCCCAACTCGTACTCGCGTTCGGGGAAGTCCACCAGCGCACGGTCGACGTCGAACGAGCACCACCACGTGACGCCCCACAGGTTCGAGCAGGTCAGCACGTTCGCAAGCGTTTGCTCGGCGAACTCGGGCGCCTGCTCGGCACTGATCTCCGGCTGTGCCGCGCCGACCTCCTGCAGCCACACCGGCCGGCTCGGATCCTCGGCGTGCGCCTTCGCCAGTTCCACGAGGTACTCCGCGTGATGAACGCTCTCCGTGGAGAGCGCGCCGTAGCGCTGCGCGGTGCCGTTGAAGACCCACGAGTGCACGGTCGTCATCGCGCCCTTGTTCGCCGCGTGCTCAGGCAGGAACGAGTGCTCGCTCTCGTACCAGACGGCGTCGTACTCGGAGTGCACGTGCGGGTGTCCGGGAGCGGCCTTCTCGCATTCCAGCGAGCAGCGTGTCGATCCACTCCGCGGCCTGCTCCGGCGTGCACGGGTTCGACTCGGTGAGCAGGTTGACCTCGTTGCCCAGGGTGAAGCCGAGGAAGTTCGGCTTGTCCTTCAGCGCCTCGGCGAGCGTGCGGATGTAGAACCGCTGCCCGCTGATCACCTCGGTGTTGACGAAGATGTTGCGGCGGTGCCAGGTCTGCACCCACGACGGGTAGAAGTCGAAGCTCGACAGGTGCCCCTGCAGCACGTCGACCTGCACGTCGAGGCCGGTCTCGTGCGCGACGTCGAGCATCTGCGCGAGCTGCTCGACCGCCTTGGGCCGCACCAGACCCGCGGTTGGGCTGGAACACCGGCCACAGCGGGAACACCCGCACGTGGTCGAGGCCGAGTCCCGCGATCGACTCGAAGTCGGCTTTGACGTCGTCGAGGTCGAAGTCGAGCCAGTGGTGGAACCAGCCAGTGGACGGGGTGTAGTTCACGCCGAAACGCAATTTTGACTCCTCGGGTTTCATCCCTTGATCGCGCCTTCTCCGACTCCGCGGAAGAAGTGCTTCTGCAGCAACAGGAACAGCAGGATCAGCGGCAGGACGGCGATGATCGTGCCCGCCGCGACGAGCCGCTGGTTCTGCACGAACGTGCCCTGGAGGTACGCCAGACCGATGGTGAGCGTGTACTTCTCCTGGTCGCTCAGCACCACGAGCGGCCAGAGGAAGTCGTCCCAGCTGAACATGAACGAGAACAGCGCCACCACGACCAGCGTGCCCTTCACCGACGGCAGCGCGAGGCGGGTGAAACGCTGCCACGCGTTGGCGCCGTCGATGACCGCGGCTTCCTCGACTTCGGCGGGGAGTGCGAGGAAGGCGTTGCGCAGCAACAGAACGTTGAGCGCGGCGATCGCGCCGGGCAGCACGACGCCAGTCAGTGTGTTGGTGAGCCCGAACCCGCGCATCACCAGGAACAACGAGATCATGATCGACCTCGAACGGCACCAGGATGCTGCTGGCGAAGATCACCCCGGCGAACGCGCGGCCGCGGAACTTCAAGCGTGCCAGCGCATAGCCGGCCATCGCCCCGCCGAGGCAGTTCGTGACACGTTGACGCTCGCCACCAGCAGCGAGTTGAGCGCGAACGTCCAGACCGGCACCACGTCGGCGACTGCGGCGTAGTTGGCGAACGTCGGGTCGTTCGGGATGAAGTCGGGGACGAAGACGTCCTCGCCCGGTCCCTTGATGCTGGTGGCGAACTGCCACAGGAACGGGCCGATGCTGACCACGAGGACCGTGAGCAGGGCGGAGATAGCGCAGCGCAGGTAGAGTGCTTCACAGCTGGTCCTCCTTGCGGTTGAGCTGAGGGTGATCAGCAGCAGCCCGAGCGTGATGACGAAGAGCACGAAACTCAGCGCGGAGGCGTAGCCGACCTCACCGGTGAGACCGCGGCCGATCTGCTGGATGAGCATCACCAGCGTGGTGCTCGCCCCGCCCGGCCCGCCGGTGGCCCCGGACAGCAGATAGATCTCGGAGAACACGCGGAACCCGTTGACCGCGCTCAATGCCGCGACGAGCACCATCGTCGGCCGCAGCGCGGGCACGCGTGACCGACCAGAACCTCCTGATCGGCCCCGCGCCGTCGACCTGCGCGGCCTCGTGCAGGTCCTTCGGCACGTTCGCGAGCGCGGCCAGGTAGATCACCATGTAGTAGCCCAGGCCCCGCCAGACCGTCACCAGCATCGCGCTCGATCAGCAGCAGCGGGCGTCGGTCAGGAACGGGATCCTGGTGCCGCCCAAGCGCTTCCACGACGTTGTTGACCAGGCCGCGGCTGTCCAGCAGCCACGTCCAGATCAGCCCGACGACGACCGCGGACGCGATCACCGGCGTGAAGAACGCCGTGCGGAAGATCCCGATGCCCGGCACCGACTTCTGCACCAGCAACGCGACCAGCAGCGGCAGGAGCACCAGCGGCGGCACGACACCGGCGAGGTACAGGAAGCTGTTGCGTGCCGCGATCCAGAACTTCGGGTCCTGCGCCATCCGACGAAGTTCTCCACACCGGTGAACTGACCGCCGCCCAACGCGCTCGCGTCCGTGAACGAGAGCACGAGCATGTTCAGGAACGGGAAGATGCTGAACATGAGGACAACGGCCAGTCCTGGCAACAGGAACAGCCACGGCGTGTACGGCTTGTGCGTGATCATCGGTTACTTGAGCAGCCGGTTGCACTCGGTGACGGCGTCGTCCAACGCCTGCTTGGCGGTCTTCTTGCCCTGCATCGCCTGCGCGAGCTGTTCGAGCAACGCGATCCGCATCTGGTCGCTGAACTGCACCGGCGTGTAGTTGACCGCGGTGGCGAGCTGCTTGGCCGCCGCGACCCGCACGCGTGCCTCGTCGGATCCGTCCTCGGTGGTGAAGTACGGGTCCTGCATCCCCTTCGCGGTCGAGGGGAAGATCGAGGCGAGCTTGGCGAACTTCAGCTGGCTCTCGGCGTTGGTGACGAACCGGCCGAACGCGAGCGCGGTCGCCTGGTTCTTGCTGCTCTTCGGCACGCTCACGCCGTGCAGGAACATGTTGGCGCTGCCCGTGTTCGTGATGGGCTTGGTGATGCCGATGTTGGCGTAGAGGCTGGGCGCGTCGGTCTTGAACTTGCCGAGGTCGTACGCGCTGCCGGGGTTGAGTGCCGTCTGCTGCGCCATGAACTTCGCGCCGGCGCCGGTGTAGTTCTGGGTGAGCGCCTCGGGGATGAGCGCGCCCGCGTCGTACATCCGCTTGTACAGCTCGGCCAGCTCGACGCCCTTGGGCTCGTTGAACGTGAACTTGTCGTTCTCGAACAGCTTCACGCCGTAGAGCCCGAAGTCCGCGACCGACGGCGTCTGGCCGAGCATCGCGATCTTCTTGCTCTGCGCTAGCTGCAGAGCCTGGGTCTCCAGCTCCTTGAACGTCGTCGGGGGCTTCTCCGGGTCCAGACCGGCGTCCCGGAACAGCGCCTTGTTGTAGAAGATCGGCCCGGTGTTGAGGTACCAGGGGAAGCCGTAGCAGCCGCCCTTGCCGGGGATCTCGAACGCCGTCCAGGCGTTCTCCAGGTACTCGGGCTTGGCTTCCTTGAGCGCCTCGTCCAGGTTCACCAGCTGCCCGGCCTTGGCGAGCGGGAAGCTCAGGTCGGGCGGCACGTTGACGACGTCGGGCAGGCTGCCCGCGCTCGCGTCGGCCATGACCTTCGGCAGGTAGCCGTCCGCGGGCTGGTCCACCCACTTCACGGTCGTGCCCGCGTACTGCTTCTGGAACGCTTCGATGACACCGTTGACGTAGTCGGTGTACTTGGGCTTCAGCGACCACGTCTGGAACGTGATCTCGCCGGTGACCTGCCCGCTTCCGGCCGTCGTGCCGCCGGAGTTGCTGGAAAGTCCGCAGCCCGCGACGGGCACCGCCGCCAGGCCCGCGAGGAACGTGCGCCTCTTCATTGAACCCCACCTCCAAGGCTCCGGACCCTAGCTAAACCGGTTTATCTGCGGCTAGCCTCCGAACGTCTTGTTGTCTCGTTCCGGACAGGGTGCGCGCGGGTGAAGAGGCCAACGATCAGGGACATCGCGGCTGCGGCCGGGGTGTCCAAGGGGGCGGTCTCGCTCGCGTTGAACGGCCGCACGGGGGTGTCGGAGGAGACGCGGGCGCGCGTGCTCGACGTCGCCGACGCGCTGGGTTACCGGCCGTCGGCGACCGCGCGGGCGCTGTCGTCGGCCTCGGCGGACGCCGTGGGGCTGGTGCTGGTCCGGCCGCCACGCGCGCTCGGCGCCGAGGCGTTCTTCTTCCAGCTCATCGCGGGTATCCAGGCCGAGCTCTCGATGGCGCTGCTGTTAAGGGTCGTCGAGACGCACGAGGCCGAGATCGCGCTGTACCGGCACTGGTGGGCGGAGCACCGCGTCGACGGTGTCCTCCTCGTCGACCTGCGCGTCGACGATCCTCGTGTGGCGCTGGTCGAGACGCTCGGGCTGCCCGCCGTGGTGATCGGCGGGGCCGGGCACCACGGCAACCTCACCAGCGTCTGGGCTGACGACGCGAAGGCCATGACTTCGGTGGTCGAGCACCTGACGTCGCTGGGGCACCGGCGGATCGCGCGCGTCGCCGGACTGCCGGACCTGCTGCACACCGCACGCAGGGACGCGGCGTTCCGCGCCGAGGCGCCGGACGGCCTGATCGTGTCCGCCGACTACACCGACGAACGCGGCGCCAGCGCCACCCGTGAGCTGCTGACCTCGGAACGGCCGCCCACCGCGATCGTCTACGACAACGACGTCATGGCCGTGGCCGGCGTCGGTGTCGCGACCGAGCTCGGCGTCGGAATTCCGGCGGAACTGTCCATTGTGGCGTGGGACGACTCGCCGCTGTGCCGGCTGGTTCACCCACCGCTGACGGCTTTGTCCCGAGACACCTTCGCTTTCGGTGCCCGTGCGGCGCGAGCGTTGCTCACAGTCCTCTCCGGAGCGTCGCCTACTGATACGGAGGACGACACGCCATCGTTGGTGCACCGGGGAAGTACGGGGCAGACTCCCGCTTCATGACCGATGATCAGGTCCAGCGCGCCATGTACGCCATGGAGACCTACACGGGGGCGGTGCCCGGTTATCGGCGGGCGCATCCGCGCGGCATCCACTTCCACGCCGAGTTCACGCCCAGCGCGGAGATCCGCGCACTCACCACCGCCGAGCACCTGCAGGGGCCACCGGTGCCCGCGCTGGTGCGGCTGTCGAACGCGGGCGGCAGCCCGTACACGCCGGACCGCCGGGGAGACAAGGGAGTACCGCTCGGGCTCGCGATCCGCTTCGATCTCGCCTCCGGAGGCAAGAGCACCTGGGCCGCGGCGAGCCTGCCGAACTTCCCCGCCCGTGACGCGGAGGACTTCATCGGCCTCACCACCGCGACGCGGCCGGGCAAGTCGGGCAAGCCGAAGCTGTTGCCGGTGCTGGCGTTCCTCGGTGTGCGCAGGCACCTACTGCCTGGCGTGAAGGGCCTGGCGACGTTGATCCCCAGGCAAAGCTTCGCGCACACCCGGTTCAACGGGCTGCACGCGTACTACCTGGTCGACGCCGCGGGCGAGCGGCAGGCGTTCCGCTACAGCTGGCGGCCGGAGGCGGGGGAGCAGGCGCTGGGCGCCAAGGAGCGCAAGGAATGGCCGCCGCAGTACCTGATCAGCGAGATCAAGCAGCGGCCTGAGGCGGTCTGGAACCTCGTGCTCCAGCTCGCCGACCCCGGCGACCCGACCGACGACGTCACCCAGCAGTGGCCCGACGACCGCAGGACCGTGGTCGCCGGGCGGCTCGTGCTGGGCGCGCTGCACGATGACCAGGCCTCATTGGAAAGCCTGGTCTTCGATCCGACCAACGTGGTGCCCGGCATCGAGCTGTCCGCCGACCCGATCCTGCATTTCCGCTCCGAGGTGTACAGCGAGTCGTGGAAGCGCAGGACCCACGAACAGCGGCCCACCGTCGTCAACGAGTAGTTGCCGTCTAGGTGAGTGACGCGACCTGGTCGCTCACCACCTGGGCCGCCGCCGAGACGAGAGCGGTCACCGCCGGGTTCGTCGAGTTGTCCTGGCGCCAGCCGAACTGCGTGTACACGCGGTAGGGCGGCGCCCAGGGCAAGCGGACCAACCTGCCGTCGGCCAGATCGGAGGCGACGGTCACCTCGGGCATGAGCGAGATGCCGAGACCTGAGGCCACGGCACGTTTCGCGGCGTCGATGGAGTCGAGCTCCAGGACAGGGGCGCGGGTCTCGTCGAAGCTCAGCGAGTGTTCGAAGAGCTCGTGGTAGCTGGCGCCGTTCTCCGCGCGGATGAGGGTGCTGCCGGTGATGTCGTCCTCGGTGAGGGACTGGCGCTGGGTGAGCATGTGGTTCGGGCCCGCCACCATCACGAGCGGCTCGGGGCAGAGCACCGTGGTCTCGAGGCCCTCGCGGGGCTCGATCGCGCCGATGAAGAAGGCGCAGTCCAGTTGACCGTCGCGAACCGAGGCGAGGTTGTTCAGCGCGTTGCGGGAGTGCAGCGAGAGTTGGACGCTCGGGTACCGCCAGCACATGTATTCGATGAGCGGTAACAGACGGTAGTCGGTCAAACTCTGTGCGGAACCGATGACGAGTTTGCCGTGCGGCTCGCCGTTCATCGTTATGGCTTTTCGGGCCTTTTCCGTGAGGTTGATGATGTTTCGCGCGAACGGAAGCAGTTCAACGCCGGCAGACGTCATCTGGATACCGCGCGGCAGGCGCCGGAAAAGGACGACTCCGAGTGCCTCCTCCAGGGCCTTGATGCGGGTCGTGATGGTCGGCTGCGAGCAATTGAGCGTGGCTGCGGCCTTGGTGAAGCTGCCGGTCTGTACCACGGTGGTGAACGCGAGAAGCTGGCGTGTCTCCATCAGGCGGATCCTCGGGGTAAAACAGTGCGACGACTTTTTCTCGTTCGTTCCCGTGGTCCTGTTACGGATGGTGCGGGAGTCGTAACGCTACCTGTCGCGTGCGGCGCGATGATTAGTGCTTATGGAGTCATCTTGATCGGTCGGGAATGGCTGCGGCGGCCGAAAGAGTGAAATTGAGACACCCGCTTCCACGGGCCGTAGTTGGTTGACTCTTTTCCGTTAAGTGGTTCGCGACGCGAACCAAAACATGGTGCAGTCGGCTTCCGCGGGACGGCTCAGCCCGGCGGCGGGGTCGCGCTGCCGGGTGGTCCGGCGACTGCGGTCGATGCGAGCGACCGGGGTGGCGACGGTCACAGAGCGGGTCTCGCCTAGACTCGCCGGGAATCCGGGCGCCACATCAGGCGGTACCGGCTGTCTGCACGTTCTTGTTCGTTCACGAGGAGTCCACGTTGAAGAGCACCGTCGAGCACCTGAGCCCGACGAGGGTCCGGATCAACGTCGAGGTGCCGTTCGACGAGCTCAAGTCGAACTTCGACCAGGCGTACCGGAAGCTCGCGAAGCAGGTTCGCATCCCCGGTTTCCGTCCCGGCAAGGCCCCGGCCAAGGTGCTGGAGAGCCGCATCGGCCGCGCGCCTGTGCTGGACGAGGTCATCCAGGAGGCCATTCCGGCCAAGTACCTGGAAGCCGTGAACAGCGGTGAGATCCGCACGCTCGGCCGCCCCGACTTCGAGGTGACCAAGATCGAGGACGGCGAGACGCTGGCGTTCACCGCCGAGGTCGACGTCCGTCCCGAGATCGTCGTGCCGGCCTTCGGCGAGCTCGCGATCACCGTCGACGAGCAGGAGGTCACCGACGAGGACGTGACCACCCAGCTCGACGAGCTTCGCGCCCGCTTCGGCACGCTCGCCGGTGTCACCCGCCCGGCGCAGACCGGCGACTTCGTCGTCGTCGACCTGTCCGCGACCGTCGACGGTGAAGAGGTCGAGGAGGCCCGCACCAGCGGCCTGTCCTACGAGATCGGCTCCGGCCAGCTCGTCGAGGGCATCGACGACGCGCTCGTCGGCGCGGCCGAGGGCGAGACCAAGACCTTCGCCACCACGCTCGTCGCCGGTGCGCACGAGGGCCGCGAGGCCGAGGTCACCGTCGTGCTGACCTCGGTGAAGGAGCGTCAGCTCCCCGAGCTCGAGGACGAGTTCGCGCAGCTCGCCAGCGAGTTCGACACCCTTGACGAGCTCAAGGACGACCTGAAGACCCGCCTCGGCCGCGTCAAGAAGATGCAGCAGGGCGTCCAGGCCCGCGACAAGGTTCTCGAGGCACTGCTGGAGACCACCGAGGTCCCGCTGCCCGAGGGCATCGTCCAGGGCGAGGTCGACGCGCGGAAGCACGACGCCGTGCACGCCTTCGACCACGACGAGGCGAAGTTCGCCGAGTGGCTGACCGAGCAGGGCCAGACGTCCGACGAGTTCGACGCGGAGCTGCGCAAGGCCGCCGAGCAGGCCGTCAAGACGCAGCTCGTGCTCGACTCGATCGCCGACGCCGAGCAGGTCACCGTCTCCGACGGCGAGCTGACCGAGCGGATCATCTACCAGGCCCAGCGCTTCGGCATCAGCCCGGACGAGTACGTCAAGCGCGCGCAGCAGTCCGGCCAGCTCGGCGCGATCTTCGCCGATGTCCGCCGGGGCAAGGCTCTCGCGAGCGTCGTCCGCCAGGCTTCGGTCAGCGACACGGCCGGCGAGAAGCTCGACCTCGACGAGCTGTTTGGCGAGACCAAGTCCGATGAGGACACCGAGAAGTAACGCC
The DNA here is from genome assembly GCA_963766275.1 of uncultured Actinomycetota bacterium. Classification (GTDB taxonomy): domain Bacteria; phylum Actinomycetota; class Actinomycetes; order Mycobacteriales; family Pseudonocardiaceae; genus Lentzea. The sequence goes on along the minus strand of CAVYAD010000017.1, from coordinate 26,195 downwards.
GTAAGCGAACGCGGGCGGTGTCGGGCATCTGACGCCGCCCGCCTTCGTTAAGGTCGGTTGCACAAGGTTTTGGCATTCCAGATTCGTTCCACCTGGAGTTAGGCAGGCAGACGTGACGCAGCACTCCTTCCCGACCCCCGAGATGCGGTCGGCCACCGCCGGGATGAACCTCAACGACTCGGTGTACGAGCGGCTGCTCCGCGAGCGGATCATCGTCCTGGGTTCTCAGGTCGAAGAGGGCATCGCCAACCAGATCACCGCGCAGCTGTTGCTGCTGGCCGCTGAGGACCCCGAGAAGGACATCACCCTCTACATCAACTCGCCGGGCGGTTCCGTCACGGCGGGTATGGCCATCTTCGACACGATGCAGCTCATCGAGCCGGACGTGGCCACGTACGCGATGGGCCTCGCGGCCTCGATGGGGCAGTTCCTGCTCTCCGCGGGTGCCCGCGGCAAGCGCCACGTGCTCCCGCACGCGCGCGTCCTCATGCACCAGCCTTCCGCCGGTGTCGGTGGTACCGCCGCGGACATCGCGATCCAGGCGGACATGCTGACGCGCACCAAGCACGAGATGGCCCAGCTGATCGCCGAGCACACCGGCCAGCCGCTCGAGACCATCATTCGCGACTCGGACCGCGACCGCTGGTTCACCGCGCAGGAAGCGCTGGAGTACGGCTTCGTGGACAAGGTCGTCACCAGGGCCCAGCCCGTCGGTGACTCGAACAACTGACGTCAGCTAGGAGACCCAAGGTGAGCCAGTTCCACATGCCTCAGTCGCGGTACGTGCTGCCGTCCTTCGTCGAGCGCACCAGCTACGGCATGAAGGAGTCGAACCCCTACAACAAGCTCTTCGAGGAGCGCATCATCTTCCTCGGCGTGCAGGTGGACGACGCCTCGGCCAACGACGTGATGGCGCAGCTGCTGGTGCTCGAGTCCGAGGACCCCGACCGCGACATCCTGATGTACATCAACTCGCCGGGTGGCTCGTTCACCTCGCTGATGGCCATCTACGACACGATGCAGTTCGTGCGCCCGGACATCCAGACGTACTGCCTCGGCCAGGCGGCCTCCGCCGCGGCCGTGCTGCTCGCGGCCGGAACGCCTGGTAAGCGCCACGCGCTGCCCAACGCGCGAATCCTGATCCACCAGCCTTCGATGGAGGGTGCGTACGGTCAGGTGTCCGACCTGGAGATCCAGTCGAACGAGATCCAGCGTGTGCGCCGCCTGATGGAATCGACCCTCGCGCGGCACACCAACCGGACGGCAGAGGAGGTTCGCGAGAGCATCGAGCGCGACCGGATCCTGACGGCCGAAGAGGCCAGGGAGTACGGCATCGTCGACACGGTGCTGCCCTACCGCAAGCTCTCTGCCAAGTCCTGAGGCGGTGGCCCGGGGAACGTCCCGGGCACTGGTCGCCCACCCGACACGCCGATGAGATCGGTTAACTGGCCTGATCGGCGGGTCGGGGGGACGCTGGTCCTCCCCTGAAGCGGGGTCGGCCAGGTACCGTCAGGAGAACGGGCGAAGCACCCACAGCCAGTGGGACTGCCACAGCAAGTCAGCAGGCGCACTACAGCAGGTGTGCGCCGGAGGGGACATAGGTCAGCGGTCATGGCGCGTATCGGTGACGGCGGCGACTTGCTGAAGTGCTCTTTCTGCGGAAAGAGCCAGAAGCAGGTGAAGAAACTCATCGCCGGCCCCGGCGTCTACATCTGCGATGAGTGCATAGATCTCTGCAACGAGATCATCGAGGAAGAGCTGGCGGAAGCCGGCGACGTGAAGCTCGACGAGCTGCCGAAGCCCGCCGAGATCCACGAGTTCCTCGACCAGTACGTCATCGGACAGAGTGACGCCAAGCGCGTTCTCTCGGTTGCCGTCTACAACCACTACAAGCGCATCCAGGCGGGCGACCGCGGGCGCGAGGGTCGTGACGACGGCGTCGAGCTGGCGAAGTCCAACATTCTCATGCTCGGCCCGACGGGCTGTGGCAAGACCTACCTCGCGCAGACGCTCGCGAAGATGCTGAACGTGCCGTTCGCCATCGCCGACGCGACCGCGCTGACGGAGGCCGGGTATGTCGGCGAGGACGTCGAGAACATCCTGTTGAAGCTCATCCAGGCCGCCGACTACGACGTCAAGCGTGCCGAGACGGGCATCATCTACATCGACGAGGTCGACAAGATCGCTCGAAAGAGTGAAAACCCGTCGATCACCCGCGACGTCTCCGGCGAGGGCGTGCAGCAGGCGCTGCTGAAGATCCTGGAAGGCACCACCGCATCGGTGCCACCGCAGGGCGGCCGCAAGCACCCGCACCAGGAGTTCATCCAGATCGACACGACGAACGTGCTGTTCATCGTGGCCGGCGCCTTCGCGGGGCTCGAAAAGATCATCCAGGACCGGGTCGGCAAGCGCGGCCTGGGCTTCGGCGCCGAGGTTCGCTCCAAGGCCGAGGTGGAGGCGTCGGACTTCTTCTCCGACTCCATGCCGGAGGACCTGATCAAGTTCGGTCTGATCCCCGAGTTCATCGGGCGTCTGCCGATGGTCGCCTCCGTGACGAACCTCGACAAGCCGTCACTGGTGATGATCCTGACCGAGCCGAAGAATGCCCTGGTCAAGCAGTACCAGAAGCTCTTCGAGATGGACGGCGTCGAGCTCGAGTTCACCAAGACCGCGCTGGAAGCCATCGCCGACCAGGCGATCCTGCGTGGCACCGGTGCTCGTGGTCTGCGCGCGATCATGGAAGAGGTCCTGCTCCCGGTGATGTACGACATCCCGAGCCGCACGGACGTCGCCAAGGTCGTCATCACCGAGCAGACGGTGAAGGAGAACGTGAACCCGACCATCGTTGCTCGGCAGCCCTCGCGCCGGGAGCGTCGGGAGAAGTCCGCTTAGTACCCGCTTTTGCCGAAGGGCGCCCGGTCTCACGGCCAGGCGCCCTTCAGCGTTCTACGCTGAAGGTATGTCGCTGCCGTACGTGCTGATCCTTCACGGTTTCACCGGCTCCGGTCCCGAGCACTGGCAGTCCTGGCTCGCCGGCAGGCTCGCCGAGCACGGCGGCCTCGTCGACATGCCGCACTTCTCCGAGCCGGACGCACCGGACCTCGAAACCTGGCTCGCCGAGCTCCGCGCGCACCTCGAAGCCGCCCCGAAGGACGTCGAACGGGTCGTCGTCGCCCACTCCTTGGGATGTTTTCTCTGGCTGCACCACGCTGTGCGCGAGGTCACTGAACGGGTGGATCGGGTGCTCCTGGTGGCCCCCTCCCGCCCCGGATTTCCCCGAGCCGGCGATCAAGACGTTCCAGCCGCCACCTCTCGACCCGGACGCGTTGCGCAAGGCCTCCCGCGAGACACGCCTGGTCGTGGGCGAGGGCGACCCGTACTGCGAGCTGACCGTCGCGAAACGGATGGCGGAGGCCCTGCGGATCGAGTTGGATGTCGTGCCGGGGGCGGCGCACATCAACACCGACGCGGGCTACGGGGACTGGCCCGCCGTCCTCAAGTGGGTGCGTTCGAAGCGGGTCCCGCTCTCGCCGCGCTAGATCACTTCCGTGGGGGGAACGTGCAGGACTGGATCAACCGCAGGCTGCCCGAACTGATCGCTGAGCACGGAATCGTCGGAGCCCAGGTCGCTGTGCTGGCGGACGGCGAGATCGTCGACGCCGCCGCCGGTGTGCTGAACAACGTGACCGGCGAGCCGGTGACGGGTGGCTCGATCTTCCAGATCGGGTCGATCACCAAGGTGTGGACGGCCACGCTGATCATGCAGCTGGTCAACGAAGGGCTGCTCGACCTCGACCGGCCCGTGCGGGAAGTGTTGCCGGGCTTCAATCTCGCGGACGAGCAGGCGGCGAAGGTCATCACGCCGAGACACCTGCTCAGTCACACGGCCGGGTTCGAGGGCGACCTGAGGTTCGATACCGGGCACGGCGACGACATGCTGGCGAAGTACGTCGAGCTGCTCGCCGCGGCAGGGCAGTTCAGCCCGCCCGGTGAGCTCTACTCGTACAGCAACAGCGGGTACACGGTGCTCGGCCGGATCGTCGAAGTGTTGCGCGGCAAGCCTTTCGGGGCCGTGCTGCGCCAGCGACTGGTCGATCCGCTCGGGCTGCGCAAGGTCGCGACGTCCAGCGCTGACTACGCCGGATACGAGATGGCCGACGGGCACCTGGAACAGCGACCGGTGACGGAATACCTGCCGGAGGCGGAGGTGGCGGCTGGCTCAGTGCTCGCGATGCCCGCCAGCGAGCTGCTCGAATTCGTGCGGATGCATCTGGAGACCGACGAGTTCGACGCCATGCGCGAACCGCAGGCCACCCACCCGGACTTCGGCACCGGTGAGTGGTGGTGGGGCCTCGGCTGGGAGCTGTCCAACTTCGAGGGCGGCCAGGTGATCGGCCACACCGGCATGACCATGGGTTACGTGTCGGTGCTTCGCGTCGTCCCGGAGGCCGGGGTCGCGGTGGCCATGGTGGTCAACGGCGGGAGGGCGCTCGGGCCTTGCTTCACCGAGATCTTCGACCACCTGCTCGCAGAACTGGCGGGCGTGCGCAAGCGAAAGCTCCCCGACCTGCCCGCCGACCCGATCCCGGTGGATCACGACAAGGTCGTCGGGCTCTACCGCGACACGGCGCTCGACATCCACATCACGCCGACGGACCACGGCACCGTCAAGGTTCGGCGAATCGGGCGCGATCGGATCACCGCGGCTTTGATCTCGGCAGAGGAACGCGAGTACGTGCACCTGCTCGACGACGTGCTGATCGCCGTGGACAGGAGCGGCATTCTCCCTCTTGGCGGCCGTGACGAGCACGGCCGCGTCGGCTGGGTGCACTGGAGCCGAGCGGCGATGCGGGTCTAGACGGCTTTCTTGGCGTACTTGGCGAGGAACCGCACCACGTCGGGCGTCACCTTGCGATAGAACCCGTCGTCATGCCCACCGGTCTTCACCGTGCCCACCTCGGGCTTGACCTCGCGGATGAACCGCCGGGTGCCCTCGATGAACCGGTCCCGGTCCCCGATCCACACCCCGAGCGCGGTCGAACCGGTGGCCTTCAGGTGCCGCAACGGGTCCAGCCTGGTCCACTCGGCCTCGTTCTTGAACGCACGGCGCTTGGCCATCTCCGGCCACGAGGTGATCAGACCGGGAGAGATGGCGGCGGCCGCGCTGATCGGGTCGCCGCGCTCGGCCCGGCGCGGGCGTAGAGCAGCGCGCCGAAGCCGCCCATCGAGACCCCGGTGACCGCGAACGGTTCGCCGTAGCCGCGTTCACGCAGCCAGCCGGGCACCTCGTCGAGCAGCATCCCCATCGGGTCGTCGCCGGAGACGTTCTCGTGCCAGTAGTTGTCGCCGCCGTCGACCGCGACGAAGCCGAACGCGGGGACCGAGCCCTTCGCGACGGCGGAGGCGAGCACCTCGGCGAGGTTGCCGACGGCCGAGTGCCTGGCGTCGCCGTGCAGGCCGTGCAGCAGGATCCACATCGGCATGCCGCGCGGGGCGGTGCCGGTCGGGGGTGAAGAACGCGAGGGTGACCTCGCGGCGGCGGGCGGCGGAGTAGACGCGCTCGAGCGGATCGAGCGGCTTGGCGTCCGAGGCGCTGTTCACGCGGTCGGCCGTGGCGATCTGGCCGTTCGTCGCCGCTGTGCGACTGCACGTACGCCGCGGTGCCGGTGGCGGTCGCGATGACCACACCGACGGCCGCGAGAAGTGTGCGGCGGCTGTACCTCGGTTCCCCCATGCTCACCTCATCGCGCGCGAACCGGCCCTCGTTTCCCGGTGTCCTCTAGAAGACGGAACGCGCGCGTAAGGAGGTCAGTTCCTCCTCGGAGTAACCAAGCCAGCGCAGCACGGGATCATTGTGCGCGCCGAGTGCGGGCACCGCACCCGGTGACCACTCCCAGGCTCGCCACCGGCGGCGGCAGCATCGGGCCGTCCCGCCGGGGACCTGCACGTCAACCCATGTGCTGAGCTGCGGGTGTGTCGGCAGCTCGGTGATCGAGCGGGTCAGCGCGGCGGGCACGTCGGCGGCGTCCAGAGCGGCCAGCAGTTCCGCGGCGGTCATGCCGGAGAAGGCCTGTTCGAGCAGTTCGTGCAGTTCAGCCCGGTGCGCGACACGAGAGCTGACTGTGGCGAACCTCTCCTCGAGAGAGAGCCCGATCAACGCGGCACAAACGCTGCCACTGGCCGTCGTTCTGCACGGCCAGGTGCACCGCGCCGTCCGCGCAGGAGACCGGCCCGTACGGCGCGATGCTCGGGTGATGCGCGCCCGAACGTGGGGCAGCCGCACCGGTGCCCGCGGCGTAGAGCATCGGCTGGTGCATCCACTCGGCCATGCGCCTCGAACAGCGACAACCGCAGCCGCACGCCCTCGCCCGGTGCGCGCCCGTTGCAGCAACGCCGCCAGCACGGCCGCGTGCAGCTGAACACCGGCGGCGATGTCCGCGACCGAGATGCCCGGCGCGGGCCATGACGTCACCCTCACCGGTCAACGACACCAACCCGGCCTCGGACTGCACCAGCGCGTCGAACGCCTTGCGGTCCGCGTACGGGCCGTCCCAGCCGTAGCCGGACAACTCGCCCACGATCAACGACGCGGGCAGGTCCAGCGCCAGCCGTTCCCAGACGCGCGGCGACAGGTTGCACAGCAGTACGTCAGCGCGCGCGACCAGCCGTCAGACACCTCACGGCCAGTCGGGGTGGTTGATGTCGAGCGACACCGACTCCTTGCCGACGTTCGTCCACGCGAAATACGACGACACCTCGCCGCACGACGAGTCGTAGTGCCGGGCGAAGTCGCCGGCACCAGGCCGTTCGATCTTGATGACGCGCGCGCCCAGGTCGGCGAGCAGCCGGGTCGCGTACGGCACGGCGACCGCCTGCTCCAGCTGACACCACCACGAGGCCGTCAAGCGGTCTCAAGCACGCGCTCCCCACCGGTGTAGATGTTCATCGAGTCGCCGCGCAGGAACCCGACGAGCGTCATGCCCTGCTCCTCGGCCAGCTCGACGGCGAGCGACGACGGCGCGGACACCGCGGCCAGCACCGGAATCCCGGCCATCGCGGCCTTCTGCACCAGCTCGAACGACGCCCGCCCGGACACCATCAGCACGGAACCGGTCAGCGGCACGAGGTTCTGCAGCACGGACCCAGCCGAGCACCTTGTCCACGGCGTTGTGCCTGCCGACGTCCTCCCGCACGACCAGCAGCTCGCCGTCGCGGTAACAGACCCGGCCGCGTGCAGCCCGCCGGTGCTCTCGAACACCTTCTGCCTGGCCCGCAACGCGTCCGGGAAGCGCGGTCAACGCCTCCGGGGTCACCCGCAGCTCGTCCAGCGCGGGGAGTAGCGGGTCTTGAGCTTCACCGCGTCCAGCGCGGCCTTCCCGCACACCCCGCACGACGACGTGGTGTAGAAGTTCCGCTCCACCCCGGTGTCCGGCGGCGGCACGCCCTCGGCCAGCGCGATGTCGAGCACGTTGTAGGTGTTGCAGCCCGTCCGGCCCGGTGCCCTCGCAGAACCGCGCGATCGAGATGTCCTCGGCCGATCCGATCACGCCCTCGCTGAGCAGGAAGCCGTGCGCGAGCTCGACGTCCTGACCGGGAGTGCGCATCGTGACGGCCAAGGCCTTCCCGTCGACCCTCAGCTCAAGTGGTTCCTCGGCGGCCAGCGCGTCGATCCGACTACGCCGGCCGTTCGGCGACACACGCTCGACCGCCCGGCGAACCGTCACTCGGCCCATGTGCACATCTCCTTCGGACCGCTATGTTTCCCAACGACCAGGCTACGTGGGAGGGATCTCGGGGCATGGACGACGTCGTCATCGTCGGGGGCGGCCACAACGGATTGGTGGCGGCCGCGTATCTCGCGCGGGCAGGCAGGTCGGTCAGAGTGCTGGAGAAGCTGCCGCACGTCGGCGGCGCGGCGGTCAGCGCGTCACCGTGGAAGGGCGTCGATGCCTGGCTGTCCCGCTTCTCGTACCTGGTCAGCCTGTTGCCCGACCAAATCGTCAGCGATCTCGGCCTGAACCTGAAGCTGCGGTCGCGGGCCGCGTCTTCCTACACCCCCGACAGCAAGGGCGGGCTGCTCGTCGAACGCGAACCCGGCGACGCGACCGTCTCGTCGTTCCAGTCGGTGTGCGGGTCGCTCGAAGACTGGGAGCGGTGGCAGCGCTGGTACGCCGACCTGGAGCAGATGGCACAGGCGCTGGCGCCGACGTTGCTGGAGCCGCTGGTGTCGCGTGAGCACCTGAAGGTGCACGTGGACGCCGTGGTCCGCGGCCGGCTGTGGGAGCAGGTCTTCGAACGCCCGATCGGTGCCACGCTGCAGGAGCTGTTCGACAACAACCTGGTGCGCGGCGTCGTCGCGACCGACGCGTTGATCGGCACGCACTCGTCGCTGCACTCGTTGCGGGCCAACAAGTGCTTCCTCTACCACCTGATCGGCAACGGCACGGGCGAGTGGAAGGTCCCGGTCGGCGGCATGGGCGCGGTCACCGCCGAGCTCGAACGGGCCGCCCGCGAGGCCGGCGCGCAGATCGTCACGGACGCCGAGGTGACGTCCGTCTCCTCCGATGGCGAGACGGCGACGGTCACCTACAACGGCACCACTGTGGACGCTCGGTTCGTGCTGTCCAATGTGGCTCCTTCCGTGTTGGGACGCTTGCAGGGCAAGGAAGTGCACGACTCGCCCGGCTGCCAGCTGAAGATCAACATGTTGCTGCGCAAGCTGCCGGAGCTGAAGTCCGGGGTCGACGCCCGGCTCGCGTTCGCAGGCACGTTCCACCTCGACGAGTCGTACGACCAGCTGGAGACCGCGTACCTGGAGAGCAGCGCGGGCCAGGTGCCCTCGGTGCTGCCGGGCGAGATGTACTGCCACTCGCTGACCGACCCGTCGATCCTCGGGCCGTCGCTCGCGGGCCACGAGACGCTGACGCTGTTCGGTCTCCACCTGCCCGCGAAGTTGTTCGAGGGCCGCAACGACGAGCTGCGCGATCAGCTGGTCGAGCGGTACCTGGACCAGCTCAACGTCCACCTGGTCGAGCCGATCCAGGACTGCCTCGCCGTGGACGCGTCCGGCAAACCGTGCATCGAGGCCCGCACGCCGCTCGACCTGGAGGAGGAGCTCGGCCTGCCGGGCGGGAACATCTTCCACGGGGAGCTCGCTTGGCCGTTCGCCGAGAACGACGACGAGGTCGGCAAGTGGGGCGTGGAGACCGACGTCGGCAACGTGTTCGTCTGCGGCGCCGGATCTCGACGCGGAGGTGGCGTCAGCGGGATCGGCGGCCACAACGCCGCGCGAGCAGTGCTCGAACGCAGTTAGGACATTCTTGATGACGCCGGCCGTCATCTCTGGCTACATTGGCTCCCGTGGGGGACTTTTACGGGATCGCGGAGATCGCCGACGCGATGGGGCTGAGCAGACAACTGGTGACCGTGTGGCGCAAGCGGCGCTCGCACGGCATCCCCGAGCCGGACGCGGAGCTCGCGTCCGGCCCGATCTGGCGCAAGGAAACCGTCGAGCCGTGGATCGAACGGACCCGTGGCAGGCTCGGGCTCGCGGGCGGACCGGAGTCGGCGAGCCGCAGCCTGCGGTTGCGGACCTGCCGGCGGGTGCTGCGAGTGGCCGCGCTGATGCTGGAGGAACCGTTGCGGCCCAGGGTGCTGAACGAGGCCGCGGCCCAGCTGCGCGACCTATCCCACGAGATCGACGCGACGGCGGACGACGTCGTGGGCGCGTTGCTGCGCGAGCTCGTCGAACCGGTGCGCGACTCGGAGGTGCCCGCCGAGCTCTTGCGGGTGCCGATCATCGAGTCGTTGCCGCTGGTGACCGCCGTCGCACGGAACTCGCCAGACTGGTGACGAGAGCACCCAGCGCGGCCAGTGCCATGTCCGCGTGGGCGTCCCACATGTCGCCCTGCTGGCCGTTGTACGCCTCGGCCATCGCCGGGGCGAGCGTCATCGCGATGGCCCACTCCAGCAGCTCGTAGAGCGCGCTGGTCGCCAGCACGATCTCCAGCGAGCGCAACCACTTCAGCCGCAGCACCGCGGTGAGGCACACGCCGTACGCGAAGTGCACGAGCCGGTCGAAGTGGTTGCGCCGCCACGAGAACGCCTCGGACAGGCGCACGCCGAACAGCGCGTTCGTCCAGTCGTCGTACGGCACGAACGAGTAGATCCACCGCGCGACGAGCGCCACGGCCGTGAGCGAGCTGTGCAATGCCTGCTCGGCAGGCCAGGGTGGGTTGATCCACGTCAGCGCGACGAGTGCTCCGAACGCCCCCGGTAACCACATGCGCGCATCCTAAGGGTTTCTATATCAAGGAACCTTGCTAAAGACTTCTTGATATGAGACCTTGGTGTCATGACCGACCCGCGTGTCCGTGATCCCAAGGCGTTGCGAGCTCTCTCGCACCCGTTCCGGTGGAAGCTGATCCACCTGCTGACGGAGCGGGGGCCGCTCACTGCCACGCAGTGTTCGGACAGGCTCGACGAGAGCGTGGCGAGCTGCTCGTACCACCTGAACATGCTGGCCAAGTACGGCTTCGTGGAAGAGGTGGCAGGTCCGGGCAGGCAGAAGCCGTGGCGGATCGTGACCGCGCGTCAGAGCATCTCGCCGGACGGCCTCGACCCCGAAGGCGTGATGGCGGCTGAGGCGGCCGTGATGGCCTACCTGGACCAGGAGTTCGAGCGGACGCGGGAACGGCTGGTCGCTCGCAAGCTGCTGCCGGAGGAGTGGCGGGACTCGGTCGGCACGGAGGCCAGTACCAAGTTCCTCACGGCGGAGGAACTGACCGAGTACGAGAACGAGCTGGAAGCGTTGCTGGGCAAGTACAACGACCGCGCGGACGATTCATCGCTGCGCCCCGAGGGCTCCCGTCCCGTGCGCTTCTTCCTGAGCGTCACCGTCGCACCCGAATGACTGACTCAAGGAGGATTGTCATGTCGACGCACCACGACATGTTCGCTATCGCAAAGCAGCGGCAGGCCGACCTGGAGGCTGACGCGACCGCGTGCCGCCTCGTCAGCGAGGCCAGGAAAGCCAAGCGCGCCAAGGCGGCTCTCGAAGCATCGGAAGTCGAGCCGCGGCGTTCGAGGCTGTTCGCGCGCCCGCGACCGGCGTAGCGTGTGACTTCGCCGCCGCTGTAAAGGTTTTCACCACGTTTCACACCCCAGTCGAGGGGAGAACATCGGTGTTCCGGAGACTCGGCGCGGCGGCGACAGCGGCATTGCTGGCCATCGCGATGCTCGCGGAGCCTGCCCAAGCGGCGGTTCACAACGTCAAGGACTACGGCGCGGTCGGCAACGGCAGCGCGAACGACACGGCGGCGATCAACAGGGCGATCACCGCAGCGAACGCGGCGGGTGGCGGGACCGTGCAGTTCCCGTCCGGCACGTACCGGTCGCCCAACTCGATCCACATGAAGAGCAACGTCACGATCCAGCTCGACTGCGGGCGCCACGATCATGGGTGCGTCGCGGCACGGGCTACGACCCGCCCGAGGCCAACCCGTGGGACGAGTACCAGGACTACGGGCACAGCCACTTCCACAACGCGATGATCTGGGGCGACCGGCTGACCAACATCGCGTTCGTCGGCGCCGGCACCATCGACGGCGGCGGCGCGCTGATCACCGGCAACCCCGGTCGCGGCCAGGCCGACAAGATCATCTCGTTGACGCGCTGCGAGAACCTCACCGTCAGCGGCATCAAGCTGCGCCGCGGCGGGCACTTCGCGATGCTGATCAACGGCTGCAAGAACGTCGTGTCGGACCGGCTGGTGATCGACACCGCGAGCGACCGCGACGGCTGGAACGTCATCAACACCACCAACGTGACGATCACCAACGGCAACTTCGCCGGCAACGACGACGCGCTGGCGTTCAAGAGCGACTACGCGCTGGGCCGAAGCTCTCCAACGGCAACGTGAAGGTCTACGACACCAAGCTCAGCGCGGGGTGTTGCAACGCGTTGATGTTCGGCTCGGAGACGTGCGGTGACTTCACCGGCTACGACTTCCAGCGCATCGCAGATCCAGGGCTCCAACAAGTCGGGCCTCGGCCTGGTCTCCATGGACGGCTCGATCGTCTCCGACGTGCACTACAAGGACATCACCGTGAGCGGCGTCCGGTCGCCGATCATGCTCAAGGTCGGCGCCAGAAAGCGCTGCGGGAACAGTCCCGGCGTCGGCACGATCAAGAACATCACCTACGACAACATCACGATCAACGGCGCCTCGCCGTCGTTCAGCCCGACCATCATGGGTGACGTCGACGGCCACATCACCGACGTGACGTTCAACAACGTCAAGATCAACGTGCCCGGCGGCAACGGCACCATGTCCACGAACCCGCCGAGCAACGAGCGCACCAACTACAACCCGAACAGCATCGGCACGCGGCCTGCCTACGGCTGGTACGTCCGCTACGCAGACCGCATCAAGTGGGTTGGCAGCAGCGGAGTGTCGTTCACCAACAACGACGGCCGGCCCGCGGTGATCGCCGACAACTCCACCGATCTCACGTTCGACGGGTTCGGCTGGGAACGTGGCACGAGCAGCCCGACGGACTTCCTCTTCCGCAACACCAACGGCTTCTGCGTGCGCAACAGCGGATCGCCGCGCATCACGAACACGAGCTCGACCGAGAAGTGCAGTGTCGGCAACGACTTCAGCCTCGCCGTCGATCCCGCGTCACGGACCGTGAAACCCGGCGAGACCGCGTCTTACACGATCGGCACGGCTTTCACCGGCTCGCCCGGACCGATCAGCCTCGGCGCGGACAACGTCCCGCCCGGCACCGTTGTCCAGTTCAACCCGGCCACGGTCAGCCCCGGTGGCAGCTCGACGATGACCGTGGCGACGCTGCCGGACACACCACAGGGCACGTCGAACATCACCGTCGTCGGCACGGCGGGATCGCTCACCCGAACGGCCACCGCGCGGCTGACCGTCGGTGACACACCGGATGAGCTGGAGCTGAGCGGGCTTTCAGTGGCTGACACCGGGAACGCGGGCGACTGGTCGCTGCAGACCAACCTGCGGACCGGCGTCGCGCAGTACGGCGACCGGGCGTTCACCTTCTCCGCGGTACCGGAGGAAGTCGCCGGCGCGCAGTGGATCCGGACCGCCAACGACTCGAAGGGTGCGACGCAGAACCCGTTGGCGCGCTTCACCATCAACCGTGACGCGGTGGTCTACGTCGCGGTCGACACGCGGCTCGGCAAGCGGCCGTGGATGGACGCGCTGTGGATCGACAGCGGGATGTCGCTGGTCAACACCGAAGGGTCCGCCAAGACCTTCCGCCTGTACGCCAAGGGCTTCCGGGCGGGCGAGGTCGAGCTCGGACCCAACGGTGGTGCCAGTCAGTACTCGGTGATCGTCAAATAGCTTCCAGTCGGACGATGACCGACTTGGAGGTCGGAGTTCCTGAGATGTCCGCCTTGGAGTCCAGTGGCACCAAGGGGTTCGCCTCGGGGAAGTACGTGGCCACGCACCCGCGCGCGGTCGGGTAGGAGACGATCCGGAACGACTCGGCGCGGCGTTCCACAACGCCCGTCGGGTCGTCCTTCCACTCCGACACGATGTGCACCATCTGACCGTCCTTGAACCCCAAAGCCTTGATGTCATCGGGGTTCACGAACACCACGCGCCGGCCGTCCTTCACGCCGCGGTAGCGGTCGTCGAGGCCGTAGATCGTGGTGTTGTACTGGTCGTGGCTGCGCAGGGTCTGCATCAGCAGCCGGCCCTCGCGGCACCTCGATGACGGTCAGCTCGTTCGCCGTGAAGTTCGCCTTGCCGGTCGTCGTCGCGAACTCGCGCGAGTCACGCGGCGGGTGCGGCAGCACGAAACCGTCGGGCTGGCGCACCCGCGTGTTGTAGTCGGTGCAGCCGGGCACGACGTGCGAGATGTGCTCGCGGATCACGTCGTAGTCCTTCTCGAACGTCCTCCCACGCGCACCGGGTGCGAGTTGCCGAGCGTCTTGCGCGCCAGGCGGCACACGATCGAGATCTCGGACAGCAGCTGGTCGGACGCGGGCGCCAACCGGCCGCGCGAGCGGTGCACGACCGACATCGAGTCCTCGACGGTCACGAACTGCTCGCCGGAGTGCTGGACGTCGCTCTCGGTGCGGCCCAACGCGGGCAGGATGAGCGCGGTCTTGCCGTGCACGACGTGCGAGCGGTTCAGCTTCGTCGAGACGTGCACGGTGAGCGAGCACTGCTCCAGCGCCTTCTCGTGTCACCGGGGTGTCCGGGGTCGCGCTGACGAAGTTGCCGCCCATCGCGATGAACACCTTCGCCTCGCCGTGGCGCATCGCGTTGATCGCGTCGACGGTGTCGAAGCCGTGCTTGCGCGGCACCGGGATGCCGAACTCGTTCTCCAGCGCCAGCAGGAACTTCTCCGGCATCTTCTCGTAGATGCCCATCGTGCGGTCGCCCTGCACGTTCGAGTGACCGCGCACCGGGCACAGGCCCGCGCCCGGCTTGCCGATCATGCCGCGCAGGAACATCACGTTGACGACCTCCTGGATGGTCGGCACCGTGTGCTTGTGCTGCGTGAGGCCCATGGCCCAGCACGCGATCGTGCGCTGCGAGTCGACGAACATCCCGGCCACGCGGGTGATCTGCTCGCGGGTCAGCCCGGTGGCGGTGACCACGCGGTCCCAGTCGAGCTCGCGCAGGCCCTCGGCGTACTCGTCGAACCCGTGCGTCGTTACGACTGGCGATGAACTCCTTGTCGACCTTGTCCCACTGCAGCAGCAGGTGCCCGATCGCCTGGAACAGCGCCTGGTCGCCACCGACGCGGATCTGCACGAACTCGTCGCACAGCGCCGTGCCCTTGCCGACGAGCCCGGCGACGTTCTGCGGGTTCTTGAACCGCATCAGCCCGGCCTCGGGCAGCGGGTTCACCGCGATGATCTTCGCGCCGTTCTTCTTGGCGTCCTCCAGCGCGCCGAGCATGCGCGGGTGGTTCGTGCCGGGGTTCTGGCCGACGACCACGATCAGGTCGGCGAGGTCGAAGTCCTTGATGCGACACCGAGCCCTTGCCGATGCCGATCGTCTGCGTTCAGCGCGGCGCCGGAGGACTCGTGGCACATGTTCGAGCAGTCCGGCAGGTTGTTGGTGCCGAACGAGCGGACCAGCAGCTGGTAGAGGAACGCGGCCTCGTTGCTGGTGCGGCCCGACGTGTAGAAGACCGCCTCGTCGGGTGACGAGAGCGCGTTCAGCTCCTCGGCGATCAGCGTGAACGCGGCGTCCCAGCTGATCGGCGTGTAGTGCGTGGCACCTGGCCGCAGCACCATCGGCTCGGTGAGCCTGCCCTGCTGCCCGAGCCAGTAGTCGGTCTTGCGTGCCGAGCTCGCCGACCGGGTGCGCGGCGAAGAACTCCGGCCCGATCCGCCGCTTGGTCGCCTCCTCGGCGACGGCCTTGGCGCCGTTCTCGCAGAACTCCGCCATCTTGCGGTGGCCCTGCGGCTCCGGCCACGCGCAACCGGGGCAGTCGAACCCTTCACGCTGGTTGAGCAGGCGCAACGTCTTGACGGTCCGGCCGACACCCATCTGCTCGACCGCGCGGTCGAGCGACACGAGCACCCCGGGAATGCCCGCTGCCCATGTCTTCGGCGTGGTGACTTCGAGCGCGGACTCGTCGACGTCGTGCTGCGGAGGCTTGCTGCTCATGACTGCATTCTTCGCTGATCGACGTCGACGCCGCCAGCGCCCCCGAAGAACGCGGCGGCGTCGTCGCACGGGCCCCAAGGGGTTGAACGGTCCGTGACGGTCAATTGTGATCGCCGTCACGTCCGTCGGGCACCTCTGAACGAGTGATCAATCGCAGGTCTTACCGCCCTCCAACGGCGCGTCCGGCGCGAACTCGTCCTCGGGGGCGAAGCTCGGCCCACCCGTCGTCTTCGGCTGCGGCTCGGTGAACATCGGCGCCAGATGGCCGTCCTTCGACGCCTCGCAGGCCGCGTTCCCCAGTGACTCAGTCGCAGCTGTTCTCGTCCGATATCTGACCGTCCACCGAGAAGTACTTCTTCTCGTCACCGACCACGCCCTCGCCGTCGGTCTTGCGCGGCTCGGTGAACTGCGGCGCGAGGAACCCGTCGTTCGCCGCCTTGCAGGCGATCGAGTACATGAAGCCGTCGGAGTCCGACAGCCACAGCCCCTCCGGCGTGATCGTGTACGTCACCTGCTCACGGGTGACCGCGACGATCTCCATCTGGTCGACAGCTTCTTCGGGTCCGGCGGCTCGAACGCGTAGGCGAACACGTAGTCCGTCGTCACGGCGGGAAAGCCGTCCTTCTCGCCCAGCGTCATCTTCCCGGCCACCCTGATGCCGTTGGGCAGCAGTTTCGTGCCCGGCTTGAGTCGCGTGGTCCAGCCGGACACGTCCTTCTCGACGTGATCGCTCATCTCCGGCGCGAGCATCGTCAGGAACTGGTCCGGCTTGTGCTCGCTGATCGTGACCGGGTCCATCCGCGACGCGATGATCGCCTGCCGCACCCGCTCGAACGCCGGGTTGGCGTCCGGCACGACGATGCCCTTCTCCCCGTCGGCCCACTGCTCGGCAGGCGTGCCGGCGAACGGGACCTCGACGTTCACGCCCACCTGCGGCAGCTTCACGTCGGGCAGGGAGATCTCGCCGAACTTGCCCGCTTTGTAGAACCCGAACAGCACCGCGCCGATGACGATCAGCGCGATCGCGGACACGACCTTGCCGCCGTGCCGCTTCCAGCGCGCCTGTCTGCGCTGCTTGCGGATGTCCTTCTTCGCGCGTCTGTTCGCCGCGCGGATCCAGGCCCCGTCCTGCAGGTCAGGATGGTCTTCCAGCTTCATTTGTTCCCCCCGATTGGTGCTTCTGCCGAGCTTGTCGCGGCCAGAATGGCGAGCCCCTGCTCGCTCGGCCGGAAGTCGACCCGTGCCCGCACGTAGACCACGTCGGCGGCCTCGTGCAGGTTGTCCGGCCTGAGTGCGTACGCGAACGTGTAGTCGGTCATGACGACCGGGCGTCCCTGGTTGTCGACCGCCTCGGACATCGAGCCGCGTGCCCGGACGCCGTCCGGCATGAGCACGGTGCCCGGCCGGATCTGGGTCGTCACCGAGAGCAGCGTCCGCCCGTAGTTCGCGCGGGAGCCGGGGGACAGCATGGCCAGGAACGCCGCCGGGTCGCGTTCGGACACCGTCTTCGGGTCCACCCGGGACAGGACGAGCGCCTGCCGGACGGGGATGAAGATCGGGTTGTCGTCCGGGGCGACGATGCCGTCCGCGCCCTGCGCCCAGCCGTTCACGTCGGTGCCGGCGAACGGGGCCGGGACGGGCGTCGGGGCCGGTGGGCGGTCGAACCAGCGCGGGGCGTACTGCCAGATCGTGATCGCGATCAGGGCGCTCACGACCAGCGTGAGCACCATGTTGGTCCTGCGTAGCGGCCGTTGCTCGCGGCGCCACTGACGCTCGACGCGTCGTCCCCACGCCGCGTCGGCAAGGTCAGGATGATCTTCAATTCCCCCAGGAATCCCCACGAGCGGAGCATCTTAGGCGCTGCGCTCGCTCGTTAGCAGGTATCTCGATTTAAGTCGATACCCCCGCCTCCGTAGACTTCACAGCTGTGACTGAACTCGACACCGCAACCCAGCGTCCCGACCTCCCCGCCGCGTGGACTCCGGCGGAGGTAGAGGCGGAGCTGTACCAGCGGTGGGTCGACCGGCGGTACTTCGAGGCGGACGTCAAGAGCGACAAGCCGCCGTTCACGATCGTGCTGCCCCCGCCGAACGTCACCGGCAGCCTGCACATGGGCCACGCCATGAACCACAGCGTGATGGACGCGCTGACCCGCCGCCGCCGCATGCAGGGCTACGAGGTGCTGTGGCTGCCCGGCATGGACCACGCCGGCATCGCGACCCAGAACGCCGTCGAGCGCGACCTGGCCAAGCAGGGCATGTCCCGGCAGGACCTCGGGCGCGAGAAGTTCGTCGAGCGCGTCTGGGAGTGGAAAGAGGAGTACGGCGGCAAGATCCTCGACCAGATGAAGCGGCTCGGCGACGGCATCGACTGGTCGCGCGAGCGCTTCACCATGGACGAGGGGCTGTCGCGCGCCGTCCAGACGATCTTCAAGAAGATGTTCGACGACGGCCTGATCTACCAGGCCGAGCGGATCATCAACTGGTGCCCGCGCTGCCAGACGGCGCTCTCGGACATCGAGGTCGACCACTCCGAGGACGACGGCGAGCTCGTCTCGATCCGCTACGGCGACGGTGACGCGACTCGATCGTCGTCGCGACCACGCGCGCCGAGACGATGCTCGGTGACACCGCGGTCGCCGTCCACCCGGACGACGAGCGCTACCGGCACCTCATCGGCACCGAGGTCGAGCTGCCGCTGACCGGCCGCCGCATCCCGATCGTCGCCGACGACGCACGTCGACCCGAAGTTCGGCACCGGCGCGGTCAAGGTGACGCCCGCCCACGACCCGAACGACTTCGAGATCGGCCAGCGCCACGGCCTGCCGAACCTCACGATCATGGACGGCCGCGCGACGATCACCGCGCACGGCCCGTTCGAGGGGATGGACCGGTTCGAGGCGCGTCCCGCGATCGTCGCGGCGCTGCGCGCGGAGGGCCGGATCGTCGCGGAGAAGCGGCCGTACGTCCACTCCGTCGGCCACTGCTCGCGGTGCGACACGGTCGTCGAGCCGCGCCTGTCGCTGCAGTGGTGGGTCAAGGTCGAGACCATCGCCGCGGCCGCGTCCGCCGCCGTCCGCGACGGCCGCACCAAGATCCACCCGGCCGAGCTGAACAAGCGGTACTTCGACTGGACCGACAACCTGCACGACTGGTGCATCTCGCGCCAGCTGTGGTGGGGCCACCGGATCCCGGTCTGGTACGGCCCGAACGGCGAGGTCGTCTGCGTCGGACCGGACGACGAGGTGCCCTCCGGTGAGGGCTGGCGTCAGGACGAGGACGTCCTCGACACGTGGTTCTCGTCGGGCCTGTGGCCGTTCTCGACGCTGGGCTGGCCGGAGTCCACCGAGGACCTGAAGAAGTTCTATCCGACCTCCGTTCTCTCCACCGGCTACGACATCCTGTTCTTCTGGGTCGTCCGGATGATGATGTTCGGTCTGTACGCGATGGACGAGGTCCAGCCGTTCGACGCACGTCTTCCTGCACGGCCTGATCCGCGACCAGTACGGCAAGAAGATGTCGAAGTCCAAGGGCAACGGCATCGACCCGCTGGACTGGATGGAGCGCTACGGCGCCGACGCCACCCGGTTCACGCTGCTGCGCGGCACGAACCCCGGTTCGGACATGGCCGTCGCCGAGGAGTGGGCGGCCGGTTCGCGCAACTTCACCACGAAGCTGTGGAACGCCACGCGGTTCGCGCTGGCCAACGGTGCGACGGTGGCCCGTCCGCTGCCGGCCCGTTCCGAGCTGACGGCGGCCGACCGCTGGATCCTCGACGAGCTCGACGCGCTGGTGTCCACTGTGGACGCCAACTTCGAGGCGTTCCAGTTCTCCCGTGCCTGCGAGGCGCTGTACAGCTTCACCTGGGACGAGTTCTGCGACTGGTACCTGGAGATCGCGAAGGTCCAGATCGCCGAGGGCCGCGTCGAGGCCACGCAGTCCGTCCTGGGCCACGTCCTCGACGTCGTGCTGCGCCTGCTGCACCCGGCGATCCCGTTCATCACCGAGACGCTGTGGACCGCGCTGACCGGCGAGGAGTCGCTCGTCATCGCCGCGTGGCCGAAGGTCTCCGGTGCGGAGCGCGACGAGGACGCCGCGTGCGCAGATCGAGGGCCTGAAGAAGCTGGCCACCGAGATCCGCCGGTTCCGCTCCGAGCAGGGCCTCAAGCCGGGCCAGAAGGTCGCGGGCAAGGTCCGCGGCGCGTGCTGCGTCGGCCTGATCGACCAGGTTCCGTCCGTGCGTTCGCTGACGCGGCTGACCGAGCCGGGCGACGAGTTCACCGTCTCCGCGACGCTCGAGGTCGGCCTGCCCAAGGGCGCGGTGAAGGTCGAGCTGGACCTGTCCGGCACGATCGACGTCGCCGCCGAGCGCAAGCGCCTCGCCAAGGACCTCGCCGTGGCGCAGAAGGAACTCGAGGGCACGACGAAGAAGCTGGGCAACGAGGCGTTCCTCGCCAAGGCGCCCGCCGACGTCAAGGCCAAGATCGAGGAGCGCAAGGCCGCCGCCGAGTCCGAGATCGCCCGCATCAACGAGCGCCTCGCCGCGCTCCCGGAGGCGTAAGCACCGTGGAAACGAACCTCGACGAGTTCCTCGACGTCGAGAACGAGCTCAACCAGCGGTGGCCCGAGACCAAGCTCGAGCCGTCGCTGGACCGGATCAAGGCGCTGGCGCACGTGCTGGGCGACCCGCAGACGAACTACCCGGTCGTGCAGCTCGACCGGCACGAACGGCAAGACGTCGACGTCGCGCATGGTCGATGCGCTCTTCACCCGCATCGGCCTGCGCACCGGCCGGTACACCAGCCCGCACCTGCAGCTCGCGACCGAGCGCATCAGCCTCGACAACCAGCCGATCAGCCCCGAGCGCTACGTCGAGGTCTACCGCGACATCGAGCCGTTCGTCGCCATGGTCGACAGCGAAGTCCGAGATCCGGATGAGCAAGTTCGAGGTGCTCACCGGCATGGCCTACGCGGCCTTCGCCGACGCCCCGGTCGACGTCGCCGTCGTCGAGGTCGGCATGGGCGGCACCTGGGACGCGACGTCCATCGCCGACGCCCGCGTCGCCGTGCTGACCCCGATCGGCGTCGACCACACCGAGTACCTCGGTGCAACCGTCCCGAGGACATCGCGGCCGAGAAGGCCGGCATCATCAAGCCGGGCTCGGTCGCGATCGTCGCCGAGCAGACCCCCGAGGCGATGCGGGTGATCCTCGAACGCGTCGCCGAGGTGGACGCGATGGTCGCCCGTTTCGGCAGCGAGTTCGGCGTCGTCTCCCGCGCCGTCGCCGTCGGCGGCCAGATGATCACGCTGCAGGGCCTGGGCGGCGTCTACGAGGACATCTTCCTTCCGCTGCACGGCGAACACCAGGCGGCCAACGCCGCACTGGCCCTCGCCGCCGTCGAGGCCTTCTTCGGCGCCGGCGCCGACCGCAAGATCGACAACGAGATGGTCCGCGAGGGCTTCGCCTCCGTCGTGACCCCGGGCCGCCTGGAGCGCGTCCGTTCCGCGCCCAACGTCTTCGTCGACGCCGCGCACAACCCCCACGGCGCCGCCGCGCTGGCCCGCGCGCTGGACTCCGAGTTCGGCTTCCGCAAGCTCGTCGCCGTCGTCGCCGTCATGTCCGACAAGGACGCCGAGGGCATCCTGCCGGCGCTGGAGCCCGTCGTCCCGACCTGGTGATCACCACCAACTCCTCGCCGCGCGCCATGGACCCCGACGTGCTCGCCGGCATCGCCGTCCCGATCTTCGGCGAGGACCGCTTCGAGGTGCGGCCCCGCCTGGTCGACGCCATCGAGGAAGCCATCCGCCTCATCGAGGACGAGACGTCCGGCGGCGGCGTCATCGTCACCGGCTCCGTCGTCACCGCGGGCGAGGCCCGCGCACTGTTCGGAAAGGAGCCGGCATGACCGATCTGTTGCTCCTGCGGCCCCGAAGAAGGACCCGATGAAGGCGTTCCGCGGCATCATGGCGGGCACCCTGATCCTCGAGGTCATCGTCGTGGCTCTGGCCTTGCCGGTCGTCGCCAAGCTGCACGGCGGCGTCACCTCGCTCGTCGGCTGGGTGACGTTCGGGTTCATCGCGGTCTTCATCGCCATGTGCGCCTTTGTGCGGCGGACGTGGGCGATCGGCGCCATCGTCGGCCTGCACGTGCTGCTGATCGCGACGTGGATCCTGCTGCCTGCGCTCGGCGTGATCGGTGTCATCTTCGGGCTGGTGTGGGCGTACCTGCTGTGGCTGCGCAAGGACCTGCTGAAGCGGATGGCGGAAGGCCGGCTGCCTTCCCAGCAACAGGCAGGCTGACCACTCCGGACACTCACCCGATCGTGCCTTGAGTTCGGTACGCGCGTCGGGGTGCAGCGGTATGCTCTTTCCGCACTAATCCGCCGGGGAGGGCACTGGGGTATGAGTGGGACCAAGGTCGATCTGGACACACTGCGCGCCGCCATCAAGGAGTACGAGTCGATTCGCGACGACCTGATGGACGCGAAGCACAACGGCGAGGCGTTGATTGCGGTCAGGGGCGCGGGTCGCGACATGCCGAGCCAGGTCTACGCGAACTGGGCGATGAGCGCGGGGCAGATGCACCAGCAGTCGAACCAGCAGCTGCAGGACACGTTGACCGCCCGCATCGACAACCTGAAAGCCACGCTCGCTCAGTACGACAAGACCGAGCAGGGCAACCAGGCCAACCTCAAGCCGAAGGACTGAGCTGTTGCGTATCCGAACCATCGTCGCCGGTACCGCCGCACTCGCGCTTCTGGCGGGATGTGACAGCGGCAGTGGTACGACCGGTACGCCGACGGCCAACCCTCAGCCGACCAGCGGCAGCAACAGCGGCGGAGGCGCCCCCAAGGTGCAGAACCCGCTGGACGTGAAAGCCTTCGAGGCCAACCCGTGCAGCACGGTCACGCCGGCTCAGGTAGAGGCCTACGGACTGCCGGGTGTCGCTGGCAGGGTGAACACCGGCTCTCCAGGGGCTGCCTGCTCCTGGCTCGGCGCGAGCACTCCGGCCAAAGCTGCTCCGGCTCTGACGATCCTGCCTGAAGGCACGAACCTCGACTCGATCTACAGCAACAAGGACAACGGGACCTACGCCGTCTTCGAGGTACTGCCCGCAATCCAGGGCTACCCGGCCGTCCTGACTCTCGCTGTCGACCAGCGATCGAGCGGTGACTGCACGATCGTGGTCGGCGTTTCCGGCGAGAAGGCGATCCTCTTCACTTTCCAGAGCGTCAAGGGCAGTTCCCGACTCGCGGACCCATGTGGTTCGGTCATCGAGTTCGCGAACCTCGCCATCACCACGATCAAGGCAGGTGCGAAATGACACGGCCCGCGCCCAGCTGCTTCACCGAGGACAACACCCGTGCGGACGGGTTCTCGGGGCACGACATCTACACCCAGATGACGACCGGCCCCGGCACGGGTTCGGCCCAGCTCGCGGCGAACAAGGCCGCCGAGCTGGAGCGCAGCTACGCCACGATCGAGTCGCGGCTCAAGCGGGTCGGCGAGACCCTGGGTGAGACGTGGACCGGTGCGAGCGCCGACGCCGCCCAGACCGCGGCCAACCCGATCAACCAGGCCATGATCCAGATGCAGGACTCGCTGCGGCAGGCCGACCACTCACTGTCGAACCAGGTCTACCAGTTCAACCACAACAAGGCCCAGCTCAAGGACATGCCGGCGACCAAGCCGGACACGGGCTTCTGGGACGACGTGTCGCCGTGGGACACCGACGCCGAGGACGCGGCCAACAAGTACGGCAGCGACGAGGCGCACAACCGGCGCATCTACAGCGAGTTCCAGAACGCGAGCAACACGAACCGGGGCGAGCTGCCCAAGGAGTTCCCCGGTGTCACGGCCGACAACCTGAACGTCGAGGTCGTCGACCCCGGCAGCAGCAACCAGAACAACACCACGAACACCGCGGGCTCGGGGCGTCCGAGCGGGAACACCAGCACCGGTTTCCCGAACTCGACCGGTTCCCCGCAGGGGCCGACGGGCACGACGTTCACCCCGCCGCCCGGCATCAACGGCGACCAGACCACCACCAGCTCGGTCGACGGCGGCGGCGGTGGTGGCGGTGGTGGCGGCACGCACAAGCCGGGTGACCTGACCGGAACCGGCGGCAAGCCGCTCATCGGCAACGTGATCGACCGCCCGGTCAACGCGGGCATCCCGCCGATCGGTGTGCCGGGCGGACCTGGCCTCGGCGGCGGTGGCGGACGCGGCCCCGGTGGCGGCGGCGCGGGCGGCAAGGCCGGTGGTGGTCTTGGCGGCGCGGGCAAGTTCGGTGGCGGTGGTCTGGGTGGCACGGGCACCGGCGGCAGCTCGGGTCAGCAGCCCGGTGGCAAGGCCGGCGTGTTCGGCGGCATGGGCGAGAGCGCCGCCGGCGGACGCGGTGGCGCCGGTGCCGGTGCGGCGGGCAAGGCCGGTGCCGCCGGTATGGGTGGCATGGGCGGCCAGGGCGCCAAGGGCCAGGGGGACGAGGACAGGGAACACAAGTCCGCGGACTACCTGGTCACCGAGGAGAACACGAACGAGATCATCGGCGACATGCCGATGGTCGCTCCGCCGACGATCGGGGGGTGAGCGTGCTTCGGTCGTCCATTCAGCTGTCCGACCTCGCGTTCGACGTGCTGTGGAAGCAGGAGAAGCTCGGGGACTTCCACCCGGCGCTGCATAGTCCTCACCCGGCGAGACCGAGGACGAGCGCGCGGTCATCGAGCGCGACGTCATCGGTGAGCTGCGGCGGGTCGGGCTGGACCATCCGGATGTGCGCGGGACGTTGCGCCTGATCGCCAACGCGGACACGGACTACTCGGCGTGGATCGCGCTGACGCCGACGGAGACGCGGCCGGTGGTGGTGGCGGCGAACTCGCAGCACGGCGTGCTTGCCCTGCACGACAACGGGTTTGTGCAGATGCACCCCATCCGGCCGGAGAACGCGCCGGACGTGCTCGCGATGCAGCTGCCGGACGTCCCCGCGGGCAGGGGAGCGTCGATCAACGTGCACGCCACGGAGATCAACACGCACCAGCCGGGCAAGGCGTCGCCGTCGATCGCACTGCGCCAGCTGCTCGCCCAGCCACGTAAGGGCACCGCGAAGCTGTACACCGCACGGCGCAACGGCGAGGGTAGGCAGCGGGCCAAGACGTTCCTCACGACGATCGACTTCGAGGACGGCCGCTGGCTCGTCGTCAAGTACACCGACGACAACCACCAGACGTGGGTGCACGCCACCCCCGCGTCACGCCAGATCATCACCGACTGGCTCAAACGCCTGACCTGATTCTCGACGAAGGGCGCTTTCGTCCACGTCAGGTGGACGAAAGCGCCCTTCGTCCTGATTTACCGCGGGATAACCGGGGTGGGCGAGCGTCGAGGCGTGAGAAAGCCACTCGTCATCGCCGCCGCACTGGCCGCGACGCTGCTGTCCGCGGGCAACGCGAATGCCGCCGAGACCGTGCCCGGCTGTGCCTCTGCCAAGCAGATCGGCACCACGGGCTACGTCTACCACCAGGGCAACAAGATCGGCTCGGTGAAGCAGTTCGCCGGCTGCGGCAAGAACTACCCGTACCTCTGGGTGTGGGACTCCTTCTACAGCACCCACCGCAACGCCCGCGTCGGCAACTGGATCGCCGAGTTCTCGGGCGGCGAGGAGATCCCGCGCGGCGGCGCCGAGGGCGTCGGCAAGCAGGAGCTGTGGGGTAAGGGCGCAGCCACGCTGGACAAGTGCACGAAGGCCGTCGCGACCATCAGCTACGGCTCGGACGTCGAGGACTACGTGTGGGGCGCCACGGACAAGCGCTGCTGAAGTTCACCTTCGGTTCTACCGCCGGACAGAACCGGCGACTAGAAACCGCGCATGACCTTCGACCGTCGCACGTTGTTCAAGGCAGGCGCACTCGGCACGGCCGCGGCGCTGGCCCCGTCCGGCATCAGCCTCGCGAGGCCGGACCGCCCGCTGCTCACGCATGGCGTGCAGTCCGGCGATGTCACCTGGGACGGCGGCATCGTCTGGACGCGCGCCGACCGGCCGTCGCGGATGTACGTCGAGGTGTCGAACGACCCGAGGTTCCGGTTGAGCCGCCGTATCAGGGGACCGCTGCTCACACCGGAGGCAGGCGGCACCGGGCACGTCAGGGTTTCGAGCCTGCTGCCCGGCCGCCGCGCCTATTACCGCGTCACGGCCGAGGACCTGCACGGCCGCACCTGCAGCGAACCCGTCACCGGCAGCTTCACCACGGCGCCGCTCGGCCGTGACGAGGTGCGGTTCGTGTGGTCCGGTGACGTCGCCGGGCAGGGCTGGGGCATCAACCCGGACATCGGCGGCATGCCGATCTTCAGGGCGATGGCGGACCGCAGGCCGGACTTCTTCATCCACAGCGGCGACAGCGTCTACTCCGACAACCCGCTGAAGGAGTCGGTGACGTTGCCGGACGGCCGGATCTGGCGCAACGTTGTCACGCCGGAGAAGCTCAAGGTCGCCGAGACGCTCGACGAGTACCGCGGCCAGTTCGCCTACAAC
>CAVYAD010000016.1:0-116894 GCA_963766275.1 uncultured Actinomycetota bacterium | reverse complement strand
ACACGCGAGTGGTCATCGGCGCCGTCACCTCTCGGATGGCTGGAAGATGAGGCACGCCAGCAGGTTGCGTGCCTCGACGTTGACGTGGTTGCTGTAGCGGGCGAGCTCGGCGAGCTGCGGGAGGGTCATCCAGGTGAAGTCGTGGCCGACCTCGCTCAGGGAGCTGGTCACCGGCGTCGACGACCACGTAGCGGTTCTCCGCGTGGTAGAACCGGCCGCCCTCCTCCGAGTGCACGGCGTCGAAGAGCAGCCGTTCCTTTGGCGCGTTCAGCACGTGGTCGAGGAACGCGGGTTTGCTCGGCGAGTCCGCGTGGTTGCCGGGCGCGCACTGGACCGTCGGCCCGATCTCGACGACGTCGAGGGTGCCGGCCTGGGTGAGCGCGCGCATGAGCACCTGGAGCTGCCCGTCGACCCGCCGCGCCAGCAACGCCACGAGCCCGCGGTCGCTGGGGCGCGAGCAACGGCTGCGACCAGCCGCGCCACCTCGCGGTTGCCCGCCACGACGTCGACGCCGATCACCGAGAAGTACTTGTCGTCCTCGTGGCGGATGCCGTCGGGCGACCGTCCACTTCTTCACGGCGCCCAGCGGGACGCGCCTGCGGTCGAGCCGGTAGCGGGACTTGGCCTCGGTGAACCAGCTCAGCAGGCTGGCCGTGTCGTTGTGCAGTGCCCGCGCTCGAGTTCCGTCGACAGGAGGGTAGCCCGCCAGCACGGTCCGCGAGTCCATGTTGACCAGGTTGTCGACGGCGAACAGCTCCGCGAGCTGCTCGCGGCTCAGCCAGCAGAACCCGTCGAGCACGGGCACGTCCTGGTGATCTCGATGATCATGTTGCGGTTGCGTTTGTGCAGGAACCATGCGCCCTGCTCGGACTGCAGCACGTCGGACCAGAATCCGGCCCCGCCGCGGCGCCAGGAAATACTCCAGATAGGGCACGGCCTTGCCCTGGTGAACGCGAGAGTAGTTACTTCTGGTCGCCTGCACCGTGGGTGAGAGCTGCACCACATTAATGTTTCCGGGCTCTGCCTTGGCCTGCATGAGGAAGTGGGCACGCCGCGCACCCCTTCAGCAGGATCCCGAGAATTCCCGTCTCCGGCTGGTCGATGATCGGTTGTGACCACTCCTCGACAAAACCGTGGTCGGTGCTGACCTAAAGTCCTTCCACCGAGAAGAACCGGCCGCTCCGGTGCCGGATGGCACCGGTCTCCTGGTCTGCTGACCAGCCCGTGAGCTGGTCAAGGAGCGCAGGCGTGACATGGAACGGGTGCGCCTGTCGTTGCGCATTCCACCAATCGTGGAACTCGTCAGTGCATTGGAACACCACGCCTCCAGGGGAGTGACGGGAGTTCGGAGTCTGTCACGCAGAAGAACGAAGAATCTATCCTTTGGGTTCATCTTGATTGGTGAGATCGTGCTCATTCGTCTTGATTGGTAGACGAAAGCTTCCTTTACTGCTTTTATCATCTGCGACGGTCCCGAATATCCGGAGTTCCTATATTGCGGTTCCGGCGGACGCCGTTTCGGCAACCGACTGCTATGGCGGCGCCCCTTCTCATTTCAGGTAGCGAACCGGGAGTTCGGTGGGAAGCGTCGCGGACGCGCGGGAGCCACTGCGCCATCCGGTCGAGCGCGCTGGTGGCAGGGGGCCTTCCACGAGCTCGGACGCCATTGAGGACAATCTCCTACTGACGCCCCCGTTCTGCCCTGGAGGATTGTTGATCCACAAGTTCTCGGTTCGCTCCGCGAGCGTCGCGGAGCCCGACATCCGTGAGCTCGGCCGATCGTGGGAGCTCGACGACCTCGAGGTGTGGCACGACTACTACGTCGAGTTCGACGGCGAGCCCGACCCGGCCGCGCTGACCGACGTGGCCGCGGTGCTCGGCGACCAGCTCGACGTCACCGTCGCCGTGGACCAGCCGCTGGAGCCGGGCGCCGTGCAGGTCGCCTACAAGCGCGGCGTGGTCGACAACGAGAGCGACTCGATCATCACCGTCTGCGGTCTGCTCGGCGTCAAGGCGCGCGCGGGCAAGGTCGCGACCTCCTACCGGTCGGCGTCGCCGCGGCTGCGGGACCTCATCGTCTCGACGCGGTTCAACGCGACGATCGAGGAGCTGCACGACGCGGAACCGCAGTACGACACCCTTGTGCCGCAGGGACATTACGAGTCGGCCGTGCAGTACGACCTGCGCGGACTCGACGACGCCGCGCTCGCCGGGCTGGGCACCGCCGGCGGCCGCAACCTCTCGCTCGCCCAGATGAAGCACGTGCAGCACGTCCAGAACACGCTCGGCGACGAGTTCGTCACCGACGTCCTGCTGGAGGCGCTGGACGCCCGCTGGAGCGACCACTGCGCGCACACCACGTGGAAGTCGCTTGGCAGCCTGCTCGGCAGGCTCGTCCAGGCCGCCAAGGACGTCGACAACCCGAACGTGCTCAGCATGTTCCACGACAACGCCGGCGTCTGGGACTTCTACGACGGCCACGCGATCGCCATCAAGGCAGAGACGCACAACGGCCCGTCGGCGATCTCCGGCTACTTCGGCCAGCTGACCAAGCTCGGCGGCGTGCTGCGCGACATCCTCGGCACCGGGCTGAGCGCCGACCCGATCGGCAGCTTCGAGTACACCGCGATCGGCGAGCCCGAGGCGCCCGCGCCCATCAAGGGCAGGCCGGACGCGCGCAGGCTCGCCGGCGAGACGATCCGGGCGATCAAGGAGTACGGCAACACGTTCGGCGTGCCGATGATGTCGTCGCGCATGACGTTCCACCCCGCCTACCGCGCCAAGCCGTTCGCGCTCGGCGGCAGCATCGGCCTCCTGCCGGTGTCGGCCGCGCAGCGTGGCACCCCGCGGCCGGGCGACTTCGTCGTGCTGATCGGCGGCCTGACCGGCAACGAGGGCATCCACGGCGCGTCCGCGAGCTCCGCGGGCGCCACCATGGACACGGCCTCGGTGCAGATCGGCGCGCCGCTGGAGCAGGTCAAGTTCCGCAAGGCGCTGATCGAGCTGCGCGAGGAAGGCTGCATGAGCGCGCTGACCGACGTCGGCGGCGCGGGCCTGAACAGCGCCGTCGGTGAGATCGGCGAGGCGTGCGGTGTCTGGATCAACACGGCGCTGGTCCCGTTGAAGACCGCGGCGCTGCCGATGTGGCGGATCCTGCTGTCGGAGTCGCAGGAACGCATGCTGCTGGCCGTGCCGCCGGAGCACCAGGAGCGGGCGAAGAAGATCCTCGACCGGCACATGGTGCGTTCGACGGTCATCGGCCGGTTCGCGGACACGGGCCGCTACCACGTCTTCCACGCCCCGGACCTGACCGAGGAAGCCCTGATCGCCGCCGCGCCGGACGCCGCGCCCGCGCACCAGGGCGAAATCGGCTTCGACGTGTCGTACGACCTGCTCGACATCGAGGTCGAACGGCACGAGGTCGGCCCGCCGCCGCGCCCATCCGGTGCGCCGTCGTGGCCCGCGCTGGCTCCCGCCGAGCTCGCCGGGCTGCTGGAACAGGTCGTCTCCGACGCCGAGGTCGCCTCCCAGCACCACGCGGACTCGCAGTACGACTCCACGGTCCAGGGAAACACCTGGTACGGCCCGCACTACGGCACCGAACAGGTGGTGCGCACCGGCTACTGGGCCGGCACCCCGGTCGCGGGCTCGCCTGCCGCCGCCGTGCTGAACACCGCGTTCAACCCGTGGATGTTCGACGCCGACCCGGTCGCCGCGACGCGCCAGATGTTCTGCTCGGCGATCGCGGGCCAGGTGCTCGCGGGCGTCGCGGTGAAGGACATCTGCATGTGCGACAACTTCTACACCCCGCACCTGTCCGAGAACTGGCGCGAGTGGCTGGTCGGCATGGTCGACGAGCTGGCCGGGCTGGTCCGCCACTTCGGCGTGCCGCTGATCTCCGGCAAGGACTCGTCGGCCGGCTCGGTGCACACCGACGAGGGTCTGGTCAGCGTGCCGCCCGCGGTGTTCCTGAGCGCGCTCGGCAAGGTGCCGCACCGCGACAACCTGCTGCCCGAGCAGTGGACCGCGCCGGGCAACGTGCTGGTCCACATCGGACTGGCCACCTCGTCGCCGGTCGGCACCGTGGCCGCGCGCAAGCTCGGCCTGCCGGTCGGTGCTTTGGATGACCTGTCCCTGTCCGATGTGGACGCATATCTCGCCGCGCTGGCCGCGAGCAGGAACCTGTTGCTCAGCGGTGCCCGCATCGGCGCCGGTGGCATCGCGGGAGTGCTCGCCCAGGGCGTGCTCGCGAGTGGCATCGGGGTGCGGCTGGAGTCCGCGACCACCGAGTCGCTCTTCGCCGAGCACCGCGTCGGCGCGGTCGTCGAGGTGGCCCCGGCCGACGTCGGGAGCTTGCCGGCCGAGCTCAACCCGGTCGTGCTCGGCACGCTCGACGGCACCGGCATCCTGCTCGAAGGCACTGACCTGTTCACCCCGGCCGCGCGTGACGGCTGGCTCAACTCGTTCACGGCGAGGATCGCATGAAGCCGACCGTCAACGTCCTGTACCTGCCCGGCACGAACTGCCAGGAGGAAACCCTCGCGGCGTTCGCCGAAGTGGGCGCGAGCCCGCGGCTGAGGTTCGCGGCCGACCTGCTCTCGGGTGACGAGCGCCTCGACGACGCCGACATCCTCTGCATCCCCGGCGGGTTCTCGTTCGGCGACCACCTCGGCGCTGGTGCCGTGGCGGGCGCGTTGCTGCGCAGTCACCTGGCCGACCAGTTCGAAGCGTGCCGCACACGTCCGCTGATCGGCATCTGCAACGGCTTCCAGATCGCGGTGCGCGGCGGCTGCTTCGGCAAGGTGGCGCTGAAGGTGAACAGCTCCGGCACGTTCCGCAACGAGGAGAGGCAGCGCCACGTCGTCGACGAGGACAACGACAGCCCGTGGCTCACCGGCCTCGGCGGTCAGACCCTCGTCTTCCCGTGTGCGCACGGCGAGGGCCGGTTCCACCCCGACAGCACGGCTCCGACGGCGGAGTACCGCGTCGCGCTGCGCTACGAGAAGGAGTCCAACCCGGACGGGTCGTTCTCCGACATCGCGGGCATCACGAGCCTCGACGGACTGTCGTTCGGGCTCATGGACCACCCGGAGCGGGCCGTGGACCGCGAGGTCCGGCTCGCGTTCTTCGAGAACGGTGTGCGCGCGGTTCGCTGACGTCGCACGGAAAACGGCCGGTGCTCACGAGTGTCTGTGAGCACCGGCCGTCGTGCGTCCTGACTTGGCGACGGGTCACCAGGAGGCCAACTCGTGCGATGTGACGACCAGGCCGACCAGCGTCGCGATACCGATGAACGGCCAGTAGTAGCGCGGCCGGTCGGTCGCGCGCACGAAGGTCGCGAGACCTGCGCCCGCCAGGATCACCAGGGGGCCGAACATCATCAACAGGAAGGCCACCTCGTCGTACGAGGTGAAGGGGCTGGTGCGGTGAGCGTCCGGCCCTCGTGAGAACCCCAGCGCGCCCAGCCCGCAGGCGAGAAGCGTCATGCCGCCCAACACGACATGCCTACGAGGCTCAACGCGATACGCATGTGGGAGTTGTACAGCTCGCCGCTTGCAGTCCGTTTTCACGTGAAAGAGGTTTGCAAGCGTTCGTCCCTACGGTCCCCGGCAACTGGGAGGGGATGACGTGAGACGAAAAGCGGTAAGTGTGTTGCTGGCGGCGGTGACCGCCACCGTCGCACTGACGCCGGTTTCCGCGGCGGCGACCGTGCTGGAGTGGACGGCCTGTGGCGACGGATTCGAGTGCGCGACGGCGAAGGTGCCGCTGGACTATCGCAGGCCCGCGGAGGGCAACACCTCGTTGTCGGTGATCCGGCTGCCCGCGGCCGAACCCGGACGCAGGGCCGGATCCCTGTTCGTGAACCCCGGAGGGCCAGGCGGTTCCGCCCTGGACCTCGTGCGGGACGCGAAGAACGTCTTCAGCGACGAGCTGCGGGCGCGGTTCGACATCGTCGGGTTCGACCCGCGCGGCGTCGGGCTGAGCCGCAAGACCGAGTGTTTCAGCCACGACGAGCAGGTGCGGGCGTACGCGGGTGCCAAGGCGCGGCCGACCGCCGCCGACTTCGGGCCCGCCGTGCAGACCGCCGCGCGCTTCGACGAGGCGTGCCTGCGCAACACCGGTCAGTTCCTGCGCCACCTCAGCACCGAGAACGTCGCGCGGGACATGGACGTGCTCCGCGCGGCCATCGGTGACGAGAAGCTGAGCTACTACGGCCAGTCGTACGGCACCTACATCGGCACCGTCTACGCGAACCTGTTCCCTCATCGGGTCCGGGTTCTCGCGCTCGACGGCGCCGTCGAGCCGTACTCGTTCGCCAACCAGCCGCAGGAGTTCGACCGCCGCCAGACCGTGGCGCTCGACCAGGCGCTCGGCCGGTTCCTCGACTGGTGCGGGGTGACGCCCGCGCAGTGCGCGTTCGGTGGGAGCGATCCCAAGGCTGCCTACCAGCGGCTCGTCGACCGCTTGGAAGGCCGAGCCGTTGCGGACGCCTGACGGCAGGATCGTGCGCGGGTACGACGTGCTCGTGGACAGCGTGTTCCGGCTCTTCCACCGCGCCGCGTGGCCGGGACTCGCCGCCGCGCTCGCCGCGGCGGAACAGGGCGACGGCTCGAGGCTGGGCCGGATCATCACCCAGCCGTTCTTCACCGACCTGATGGCCGCCAACGTCGCCGTCGAGTGCGTCGACCGCCGCTATCCGGACCTGGCGGCGGTGCACGCGGGCATCCGCCGCACGGTCGCGGAGGCGCCGACGCTCGGACCGGTCCTCGGCTACGGCCCGCCGGGAGTCATGGAGATCGCGAACGGCGCCGCGTGCGCGCAGTGGCCCGTCAAGGCGCCCTCCCGCTACAGCGGTCCGTTCGACGCCAAGGGTGCGCCGCCGATCCTCGTGGTGGGCACGACCGGCGACCCGGCGACGCCCTACGGCGACGCGGTGCTGCTGGCCAAGCACCTGGAGAAGGGTCGCCTGCTGACCATGCGCGGCGAGGGGCACACCGCGTACGGCAAGAGCCCCTGCGTCGTGGCTCACGTCGACCGGTACCTGGTCGACGGGGTGCTGCCACCGGTCGGTGCTTCGTGTGACCAGGTCATCTGATTGATTGCCGTGGTGGCGCCGGGCATGCCGGCGTCACCACGCACTTTCCGTTGTGCGGCAAAGGTGATCGCCGCGGCGACGACCAGCGTGCCGAACGTGACCAGAAGCGCCTCGGTGAAGGCATCCGGCCGCACGGTCACGAACATGCGGACGAACGCGTTGTGCCCGGCGTGGAAGCCGATGCCGAGCCACAGCGTGCCGCTGACCGTGCGGCACGCCGCGAGCATCAGCCCGAATCCGGTCGCCATGACCGCGTAGACCAGCCGCTCGCCGAGCGTTGTCGCACCGCCGTTGGACACCACGTGGATCGATCCGAAGATCAGCGAGCTGACCGTCACCGCGCTCCACAACGGCAGCCTGGCGCGCAGGTTGCCGAACATGTAGCCGCGGAACACCAGTTCCTCCGGGAAACCCTGCACCAGCAGGGTGGTCGCGATGGTCACGACGATCACGTTGGGAAGCCCCAGTTCCGCCAGCTTCGCCATCGTGGCGGCGTCCAGGCCCCAGTCGGCGAAGCCGAGCCGGACGGTGATCGCCGCACCGATCGCGGCGACCGCGGCGGCGGTGACGACACCGAGAAGCAGCAGCGGCAGTGTGGTGCGGTCGAACGACATCGCGCCCTTCCACGCGTCTCGGTCGACATACCGCCGTAGTAGGAAGACGAGGCCGAAGGTGCCCGCCGACACGGCCAGGCCCGTGACCGTCAGGGACACCATCGTGGGCAGCGACGAGGTCGCCCACTGCGCGGTCGCCCCGAACATCAGGAGACAGGCGACGAAACCCAGTAATGCCAACAGAATCCGCAGAGCTATGTGCATGCGGAAAATCTAGGGACGCCGCCGCGCGACCACATCGAGCCGCGGACAGAGAACACGCCATGACGGAAGTCATGGGCACGGCACAACTCCAGGCCGATGCGCGCGTGCCCGGCGCTCGCTAGCGTCGGCGCGGTGAACACCACTGACGCGATGCGCCCGCTGCTGTTCAGCGTGCTGTTCTGGATCGTGGCGCCGGTCGTGCTGGTGAACCACCTGCTCGGCGCTCCGACATATCCGGCGGGGTCCGGGATCGCGCCGCTGATCGGGCTGCTGGTGGCGTTGGTCGCGTTGTGGTTCGCGTTGCCGTGGAAGGTTTCCGTGGCAGGCGGGCGCAGAGCGGTCGTGGCGGCGTTCCTGGTCGTGTGCGTGGCGCTGGCCTATGTCGACGGCAGCGGGCTGGTGGCGCCGTTGTTGCTGATCGGGTTCGGCAACATCGCGCAGGTCTTCGGAACCCGCCAGGCGTTCGGCACGCTCGTGGTGGTGCTCGCGCTGGTCTTCGCGGGCGGCGTGACGCTGTACGGCCAGGACTGGGCCGACTCGCTGCGCGGCACGCTGACCGTCGCCGTGCTCTGCGCGTTCGGCATCAGCCTGGCGGCGGCGGTGCGGGCCGCGCGGACGCACCAGGCGCAGGCCGCGCGGCTGCTGGACGAGCTGACCGCGCGCGAGGAGGAGATCCGCAGGCTGGCGGTCGCGGAGGAGCGGTCGCGGATGTCGCGGGAGATGCACGACTCGCTCGGCCACTACCTGACGGTCGTCAAAGTAGGCCTGGAGAACGCGGAACGGCTGCGCGACCGTGCCACCGCGAAGGCCTGGGACGAGGTGCGCCAGGCCAAACTGCTGACCATGGAGGCGTTGGCCGAGACCCGGCGGGCCGTGCGCGCGTTGCGGCCGCTCGCGCTGGAGGGCCGTCGGGGCAGTGCCGCGCTCGGCGAGCTCGCCCGCACGTTCGACGGCGCGGGCGTCCGGGTGGACCTGAAGGTGACGGGGGCGGAGCGCGACCTCGGCCCGGACACCGAGATCGCGCTCTACCGCGCGTTCCAGGAGGGCCTCACGAACGTCGTGCGGCACGCGGCGGCGAACACCGCCACCGCCGAGCTGAGCTTCCCCGGCGCCCAGGCACGTCTGGTGATCACCGACGACGGCACGGGCGAGCCCGCCGAACCGGCCCGGCAGGGCTTCGGGCTGGTCGCGCTGGCCGAGCGGGTGACCGCGCTCGGCGGCACCGTCGCCGCGGGCAACCGGCCGGGCGGCGGGTTCGAGCTGTGCGTCGAGCTGCCCGCGGAGCGTCGGCCGTGATCAGGGTGATGCTGGTCGACGACCAGATCCTGATGCGCCGCGGCCTGCGGACGTTGCTGGACATCGAGGACGGCATCGAGGTCGTCGCGGAGGCCGCCCACGGCGAGGAAGCCCTGCTGGCGGTGACGGCGGCACGGCCCGACGTCGCCCTGGTGGACGCGCGGATGCCGGTGATGGACGGCGTCGCGCTGATCGCCGCGCTGACCGCGGACTTCCCCGAGGTGGCCTGCATCGTGCTGACCACCTTCGAGGAGGACGAGTACGTCTTCGGCGCGCTGCGCGCCGGAGCCCGCGGCTACCTGCTGAAGGACGCCTCGCCGGAGGAGCTCGTCGCCGCGATCCACAAGGTGGCGGCCGGCCAGACGATCCTGGGCAGCCCGGTGGCCGCGCGACTGGTCGCCGAGGTCGTCCGCCCCGGCCCGGTGCGGGTTCCCGGCCACGAGCTGCTGTCCTCCCGTGAGGCGGACGTGGCCGCGCTGGTGGCCACCGGAGCCAGCAACCGGGAGATCGCCGCGCGCCTGTTCATCACCGAGGGCACCGTGAAGAACCACGTGTCCAGCGCACTGCGCAAGCTCGATCTCAGGGACCGCACGCAGCTCGCGTTGATGATGCGAAGCGGCTAGGGGAGAAAGTCCCAGGTTCGAGCCCTATTTCGTGCGTTCCTGACCAAACGAAGTCCATAACGACACAGCCGACGGCCACGTCACAAGTGGTCAGTAATCTCCACGCCAGAGCAACACAGGAGAGGGTCTGGGCGATGCCTGGCGTGTTCGTCAACTACCGCACCGGAGACGGTGAATGGGCTGCTGCCCTGGTCAAGCGGGAGTTGAGCGCGCGCTTCGGCGCTGACCAGGTGTTCTACGCCAGTCAGTCGATCCGTCTCGGCGAGGACTTCTCCAGCGAGATCCTCAGCGGCCTGCGCCGGTGCGAGGTGCTGCTGGCACTCATCGGCCCGCGCTGGGGCAATGCCACGGACCGCGATGGCCTCCGCAGGCTCGACAAACCGGACGACTGGGTGCGCCGCGAGCTCCTGGAAGCGTTCCAGTGCGGCCTGCGCGTCATCCCGGTGCTGATGGACGGCATCGACCCGCTCAAGGAGGCGGACCTGCCCGACGCGCTCAAGCGCGTGGCCCGCTGCCAGTACCTGCGCATCCACCACCGCAGCGACGACCTCGACCTGCCCCGGCTCGTCGACGAGCTGGTCGAGCTGGTGCCGGAGCTGCTCAAGGCGCCCCCGAAGGCCGAACGTGCACACCGCCAGGCCGAAGGCGAGCTGCGCAGCCCGGTCACCGAGTTCCGCCAGGCACTGACCGAGCCCGTCGGCCAGACGGTCGGCGACCGCGTCCGGGGCGCGTCGGCCGCGGTGCTCGACCTGCTGACCGAGTCCCGGTATCCGATCTCCGGGCACCTCGACGACAGCGAGCTCCCCGCCGAGCTGGAGAAACGTCTCACCAGCTACGAACACGACCTCGCGGCACTGCTGCGGCTCGTCGCCATCGGCGTCCGATCCGGCGACCGGCGGCACGACGCCCTGTGGACCGACCTCGTTGAACGGTTCCTGCCGCCCGCGTCCCACCAGCGCGGCGCACAGGAGGTGTGGACGTCGGCCGCGGCCTATCCGGCGTTGATGCTGGTCTACGTGATCGGCGTCGCGGCGGTGGCGGCCGGTCGTGAGGACCTCCTGCACCGCGTCCTGTGCCAGACCACGGTGATCGCGCCGGACGGCCGGACGACACCTGTCCTGCGCGCGATGGCGCTGCGCAACGTCGTCGACCCACGGCACGCGGCGGCGCTGCCCGCGTGGGGCGGCGCGACCGTCCACCAGGCACTGAGCGTGCACCTGCGGCAGATGCTGAGCAGCGTGTTCTTCAACATCGTCGACGGCAGCGAGTTCGAGTGGGCGTTCGCGGACTACGAGTGCCTGCGCAGCCTGCTGGAGCTGCACGACGCGCCGTTCTCGTCACTGGGCGAGTTCGCCGTGCGGCTCGACCACGACGACTCCGCCATCCACCAGCGCAACGCCGCCCGGCTCGACCGGGACTCCCCGTTGCTGCGTGCCGGTGCGTTCGGCGGCGAACCCGGCCAGGTCGCGACGGCCTGGCGCGAGCTGCGCCAGGCCACCCAGGCCCGTTACTCGTAGGGCGTCAGCCGATCTCTTCCAGCAACACCACGCTGAATCCCTCGCCCGCGCCGACGGCCATCCCGCCGCGGCTGTACTGGGCCGGTACCGACGACTCGCCGTTGTTGTTCCTGCCGAACGCGATCACGGTGCCGTCCGCCTTCAACGCCAGACTGTGTTGCTGCCCGGCCTCGAACACGGCGACGCCGTGCTTGGCGTCCCCCGGCACCGGGAGCTGGCCGAAGAAGCTCTGGCCCCAGCCGATCAACGTTCCGTCCTTCTTCAACGCCAGGCTGAACGCGGCTCCCGCCGAGATCGCTGTCACACCGCTCTGCGCCTCAAATGGCACCGGGAGCTCGTCAGTGGCCTCGTTGCCCCAACCGATGACGGAACCGTTTTCCTTCAGCACCAGGTTGAAGTGGTTCCCGGCTGAGATCGCGGTCACGCCGCTCCTGGCGTCCGCCGGGATCTCCAGCTGACCGCCGTCGTCGTTGCCCCACACGCGGATCGTGCCGTCCGACTTCAGCACCATGGAGTGCTTGTACCCGGCCGAGATCGCGATCACGCCGGTGCTGGCGTCCTCCGGAACCTCCAGCACGTCGTCGAAGTTGAAGCCCCAGGTGACGATGGTGCCGTCCTTCTTCAACGCCAGGCTGTGGAACGCTCCGGCCGAGATCGCGGTCACGCCGCTGAGGCCTGGGGGCACCTTGAGCTGCCCGAAGCTGTTGCTGCCCCAGGCGAGGACGGAGCCGTTCGCCTTCAACGCCAGGCTGTGCTGCAACCCGGCCGAGATCGCGACCACGCCACTGTCGGCCGCAGGTGGCACCTTTGTCTGGTTTCGCGCGTTCGTGCCCCAGGCCTTGACCGAGCCTCGGGCGACGATGAGCTGCCGGGAGGACGTCGCCGACTGCGTGCCCGCGGTGACGGTCAACGTGACGGTGTAGATGCCCGGAGTCTGGAAGGCGTGGTCGAACTCGGGTGTCTGCGCGGTCACCTCGGGCGCGTTCTTGCCCGGCAGGGTGACGCGCCAGGCCCACTTCTCCGGGCCGCCGGTGGTTTCGGCGGTGAAGTGCACCGACTCGGTGACCACGGGCTTGGGCCGCTTGATGTTCAGACCGGTGATGCGCGGCGGCACCGCGACCGGATCCACGATCACCGTGGTCTCCGCGTTCACCGTCTGCGCCCCGGTGGCGGTGGCTCGGACGGTGAAGCTGCCCGCCTGCTGCCAGCGGTGGTTCACGGTCGTCCCGGTGGCCTCGGTTCCGTCGCCGAACGTCCAGCGCGTGGTGGGAGATCCGGTCGACGGCTGGTGCACCATGGTCAGCTCGAACTCGGCGCCCACCACACCCCGGTTGCCCGGTTTGACCACAATGGACGCGCCAGGGCTCGGCGGTGCGGGCGCCGGCTGGGTCGGCGCGGGGGTGGGCTGGGTCGGAGGGACCTTCTTCGGGGTCGTGACGCCGACTCCCGGTTTCTGCTCCTTGTTGTCGACCTTGGCCACCTGGTCGGCCTGCGCGCGGCGGTCGGGGTCGGGCGTCCCGACCCCCTCGGGGTGCTCGTCGGTGTACTTGGTGACGGTCCTGACATCGCCTGCCAGATCCAGCACTCCGGCCCGGTTGCTGTTGGGGTCGTTGAAGAAGACGATGCCGTCGCGGGCGAGCAGCTCGAACCGGCCGGGGTGGTCGAGCAGCCGCCGCTGGGCGACGACGCTCGAGGTGGCGAGATCGACGATCGTGGCCTCGCCGGTGGCGTAGTCGGGCACGACGGCGTGGTTGCGGACCTCGACCGGCGTCCCCAACTCGCCGCCGGGCGAGCCGACGCTGACGGGCGAGGAGCACGAACCGGTGTCGAAGGCGCACGAGATCAACGTGCCGTCGGTGCTCGACGCGAGCAGCAGCCGCGACTGGTCGGCGGAGCCGCTGACGATCACCGGGTCGCCCGCCTGGACATCCGGCCGCACGGTCCGGGTGACCCGGCCGCTGTCGGGGTCGAGGAGTTCGGCGGTGCCGCGCTCGGTGTCCACCAGCGCGGGCTGATCCTTGGTGACCGTCAGCCGGGAGACGCCCGACTTGGTGGCCGCGGGACGCGCCCGCCGTTCACCATCGGCCAGCCAGGCCAGGTCGCCGGTCTCGTCGTCGAGTGCCCACAGGCGGCCGCGGCCGTCCACGACCGGACCGCCCGGCGCCATCCGGTCGGTCAGCGGCTTCGGCTCGTCGCGTTGTGCCAGCGTGCGGGGGTCGACCGCGGCGACCATTCCACTGTGGACGTCCACCTCGTAGAGCGTGTGCGGGGAGGGGACCACGGCGAGCTCGTCGTGCGCGGGCAGCACGGTCACCGCTGGGGACACTTGCTCGGTGGCGCTGTCGACGCGCTTCAGCTCGCCCGTCGCCCGGTTCAGCACGTGCGCGGCGCCGCCGTGCTGGGTGACGCTCAGCGGGCTGCCCGGCGAGGCGACCGGCAACCGGGCGGTCACCTCGGCGGTGGACCCGTCCACCAGCATGAGCTGTCCGGTCTGGGCGGAGGCCAGCCAGGCGGCGCCGGAGTACATCCGCACCTGGGAGGCCTGGTATCCCGGTCCCACGACCAGCACGCCTGCCACGATCGCGGCGACACCGGCCAGCCCGGTCAGGATCTGTGTGCGTCTTGCACGCCACAACAGTGTCATCGGTACCGCCCCATTTCCAGGCCTTCCCGTGCCTGTCGCCGTTGTCGTGCCACTCGCCATACTGTCCACAGTGGACGTGGGTTCACCGCGGCGAGGAGCCGTGCCGCGGTCCTGCGCCGGGGGTAGAGCTCGGTGTGCAGCCGATCAACCAGCTGCCAGGCCTGCTCGGCCTCGGCCTGGCCGATGTCCTCCGGTGCGTAGACCGCGGTGGTGGCCAGTTCCGCCAGCGCCTCGACCGCCGCGGCACCCACCCGGACACCGACGTGCCGGGCCACCTCGTGGAACGTCAGCGAGACCGGCGGGGTGACGCCGCGCTCGGTGAACCGGTCGATCATCTCCTGCCAGGCGCCGAGCACCTGCTCCGAGGGGCCGGGGCCGAGACGCCTGCGCCTGCGGCGGTGGGCCTTGGCGATCACTATGGTCGCGCAGCCGAGCACGACCAGCACCGCCGAGAGCGGCACCACGAGCACGGTGCCCTGCAGGACGTTCGTCCAGTCGAACCCTGGCCGGTCGGCCGCCCCGTCCGCCCTGGACGAGTTCGGTGGAACGGCCGCCGGCACCGTCGTCGACGGGACGGGTCGCGGCGGGACCACCTGCGGGACGTCGGACGACTGGCGCGGCGGGGTCATGTCGTCCGGGGTGGTGGGCTCGAACGGCACCCAGCCGTAGCCGGGGAAATGCACCTCGGACCACGCGTGGGCGTCCGCGGTGGTGACCGGGTAGGAGCCGTCCTGGTAGTTGCGCAGGCTGTAGCCGACGGCGACCCTGGCGGGGTAGCCCAGCGCCCTGGCGAGCACGGTGAACGCCGCGGCGTGCTGCTCGGCGTAGCCGCCGCCGGTGTCGAGTTCGGTCAGCAGGCGGGTGATGACGGCATAGGAGTGCCCCGGCGGCCGGTCCAGTTTGGTGGGCAGCGAGCTGAGCCGGGTTTCCATCGCGGTCAGCTGCTCGAACGGCGTTGTGCCTTCGTCGACGAGCTGGTGGAGCTCGTCGCGCAGGCGGTCGGGCAGGCCGGTGGGCAGCTCCTTGGCCCGAGCCTGCTCCTGCGTGTTGGTGCTGGGTATGACGCGCGTCAGGTTCTCGTCCCGGTCGCCGACCTCCGCCGTCAGGTCGTAGCTGAGCCCGTAGAGGCTCGGCTCGGTGCTGACCACCACACCCGAGCGCGGATCGAAGCCGAACCGGCCGGTGGCGTCTCCGCCCGCGGCCAGCCGGGACGGCCAGCCGAGCACCGGGAGATACGGGCCGGTGAGCTCCTGGACCTCGACGCGGGCCGTCACCTGCCTGCTGTGGGTCAGCGCGGGGTCGACGGTGAGGCGGCTGCCCGCGACCCGGTAGGTGTCCGCCGAGGTCCAGGTGGTGCCGTCGAACACGTCCAGCGCGGCGGTGCGCACGCGGTCGAGCCCTGATGCGGCCTCGCGGTCGAGCCGCACGGTGAACAGCGTGCGGGAGGGTTCCTCGGTGAGCTGGTTCTTCAGCTGGCCCAGTGGGGTGAGGGTGTCGGTGCTCGTGATCGGCGGTGCGAGCACGTCGCGGGGGTCGAAGCGGTGTTCGCCGGAGGCCAGGGGCAGCGTCTGCCCGCCGACGACGCCGAACAGCGCACTGGCGGCGACCATCAGGCCGGTGGTGGCCAGCGCGGCCATCGGGAGGGATCGCTGCCGGTCGACGCGCACCGTGCCGTCGCCGGCGGGCCGGTGGGAGCGGAGCGCGATCAGGGACAGCGCGGCGACGAGGAACACGACGGTGGCGGCCGCATGCGCACCGGCCTGGTTGCCGACGACGAACAGGGCGAACAGCAGTGCCGCCAGTGGTGGGACCAGTGGCGCCAGCACATGGCTTGTCCGCAGCACGAGGATGACCGAGGAGAACGTCGCCGCCCACACGACGAACACCGGTGCCACCAGTAGTTCGCCCCAGGGGTCGGCGGGCACGGCCACGGTGAGCAGGCGGGTCCAGCTGCCGCGGATCCCGCCGACGACGGTGGAGACGGCGCCGCCGAACACCCCGTAGACGATGACCAGCGCCAGTCCCGCCACGGCCAGCGGCACGGTGGACCATGTCCGCCGATGACCGAGCGCCGCCGTCACACCGCCGACGAGGCACGCGAGCCCGAACGCGAGCAGGTAACCGGTCGTCGCGAAGAACCCGCGGTACACCAGCGCCCCCACCGCGGACGCGGCGACCGCCAGCGCCACCTCGATCAGTGTCATGACCGGCACCAGGCCGACGAGCCTCCGCCACGTCATCGCAGCACCAACCGGTTCCAGCTGGCGGCGAGCTGTTCACTGCTCGACGCGGCGACCGCGAGCACGCCTCGCGGCCTCGTGATCGACCCGGACTCGGACGCGACGAGCTGGGCGAGGCTGACCGAGAGGAACCTGGGGCGCAACAACATCAGCAGTTGCGCGGCCTCGGCGTCCACCCGGCCGGTGACCACGGTCAGCGCGATGCCCTGGGTATCGGAGACCACGTCCCGCAACTGTTCGGGCAGCATGGAAAGTCCAGGGCCCTCTTTGTCTACAGTGGACAGAAGATCCAGTGCGGCGTTGCTGGTCTCGCGGTCCGCCGCGCCGGTGGTGCGCAGCCGGAACGGCAGCCCGGCGCGTTCAGCCGCGACGCAGAACGACGCGGCGATCCGCACGGCGT
Organism: uncultured Actinomycetota bacterium; assembly: GCA_963766275.1. Classification (GTDB taxonomy): domain Bacteria; phylum Actinomycetota; class Actinomycetes; order Mycobacteriales; family Pseudonocardiaceae; genus Lentzea. The sequence goes on along the minus strand of CAVYAD010000016.1, from coordinate 100,260 downwards.
CCTCGAACAGCGACCCTGTGTAGGGCGCCGCGCTGGTGTCGAGCACGACCAGCTGGCGCGGCTCGTCGGGCACCACCACGTGACGGGTCATCACCGTGCCGGTCCGAGCTGTCGCGCCCCAATGGATGCGCCGCCAGTCGTCGCCGGGCGCGTACTCCCGCAGACTGTGGAACGCCACCCCGCCGAGAGAGGCGCTGCCGACCGTCGGCCCTTCGGCGTCCTGCGGACCACCGGACGCGATCGTGGCGAGAGCGTGCACGCGGGGATAGACGTGCACCACGTGTTCTCCACCGCTGGCGTGGCCACGGTGCACCAGGCGCAACGGGTCGGAGTGCCCCAGTTTCACCGGGGGGATCAGGTAGCGGCCGCGTCTGGCGACCGGCAACGGGTACCCCACCGTGCAGCTGTCGCCCGCGGTCAGCGCGGGCACCGGCACGGCGGTGCGGTGACCGCCGATCGTCTCGGTGACCACCAGCGGCGGGCTGCGGCGGCTGCCGATGTTGGTCACGGTCAGCGTCCCCTGTGCGGCGTCGCCCTCGAACACGCGCCGCGGCATGACCTCCCGCACGACCGTCAGCCGGGGAGTCGCCACCAGCCAGACGGCGGCGACCAGCAGGGTGCCCGCCGCGGCGAGACCGAGCGTCACCAGCTCCGGATAGTCCGCCCACACGCCGACGAGCACCAGGCCCACGGCGGCGACCGCCAGCCACACCCCGGTTCTGGTCAGCACAGCAGTCACCGACCGGCCGGCACCGGCGCGGCCGCCAGGACGTCCGCCAGCACCGAGGCGGACGTCCGCTGCTGGATTCGTGCTTCCGGCGTGAGCAGCAGGCGGTGGTTGAGCACCGCCACGGCCACCGCCTTGACGTCGTCGGCGGTCACGTAGGGGCGCCCGGCGGACAGCGCGTAGGCCTGCGCCGCCGTCACCAGCGCGATGCCGCCGCGGGGGCTCACACCCAGTTCCACGTCGGGGTGCACCCTGGTCGCCCGGACCATGCGGGCCACGTACTCCCGCAGGTCGTCGGCGACCCGCTGGTCGCGCACCGCCTTGATCATCAGACGGAGGTCGTCGAGCTCCATCACGGACTTCAGTTCCTCGGGGCGGCGCCTGTTCACGCCGTAGGCCAGGATGCTGACCTCGTCCTCGAGGTTGTCCGGGTAGCCGATGCTGATGCGCATCATGAACCTGTCCAGCTGGGCTTCCGGGAGCGCGTAGGTGCCCTGGTGCTCGACCGGGTTCTGGGTGGCGATGCAGAGGAACGGGTAGGGCACCGCCACCGGCCTGCCGTCCACCGTCACCTGGCCCTCCGCCATGACCTCCAGCAGCGCCGACTGGGTCTTCGGCGACGCGCGGTTGATCTCGTCGCCGAGCAGGATGTTGGTGAAGACCGGGCCCTGCCGGAACTCGAACCTCGACCGGCCCTGGTCGTACACCTGCACACCGGTCACGTCGGAGGGCAGCAGGTCGGGCGTGAACTGGATCCGCTTCACCTCGGCGCCCGCCACCGAACGGGCGATCGCCTTGGCGAGCGAGGTCTTCGCCACGCCCGGCACGTCCTCGATCAGCAGGTGCCCCTCGGCGAGCAGGCACACCAGTGCCAGCCGGACCACCTCGTGCTTGCCGCGGATGAAGTCCTCGACGTTCGCGGCCAGCGCCTCGAACCGACGCTGGAAAATCGCCGCATCGGACACTTCATCTCCTGTGTTCGTGCTGTTGTGGTTAGTGAATCGGGCTGCGTAGTGCGGCGTTGAGCCGGGGGTAGACGTCGCGGACCGCGGAGTGGTCGCGTTCGCGGCCGAGCAGGCGGGCCAGTCGTTTCAGGTCCTGCCGGACGGTGGCCGAGTCGACCAGGTCGGCGGCGTCGAGGACCTTCGCGGTGAGTGCTCCGGCGTGGTCGATGTCGCCCGCCGAGGCGTAGGCGAGCGCACGGCGGGCGCCGAAGCGCGCGTGGGTGCGGTGGGCGCTGTCCGGCACGAGGGACAGCTGCCGGTCGAAGACGTCGGCGGCCTCCCGCGACTGGCCGAGGTCGTGCAGGCACCAGGCGGCGACCAGGCTGTTCAGGTCGGCGCCGCTGACCGACGCCGAGCCGATCACCATGCCGCCGGAATCCTCGGCCCGGTCGAGCAGTTCGGCCGCGCGGTCGAGTGCCCGCCGGCAGTTGTCGTAGTCGCAGGCCAGCGCGTGTCCCTGCGCCTCACGCAACGCGGCGAGCCCGCGCACCCGCGGCGACATCCCCGGTGCGGCCTGCGCCTGCTGGGCCAGGTCGATGGTGCCGACGGCGTCGTCGCGGTAGAGCGTGATCAACGCCTGCCTGATCAGCGCGTACGTGGCCAGCTCGGTGTCACCGGCCGCGGCGCCCATCTCCACCGCGTTGCGGGTCCACCACATCGCACCCCGGTCGTCACCGGCCTCCTGGGCCATCCACCCGGCGTACTCGCTGTAGCGGGCAGCCAGCTTGAGCAGCTTCTCGCGCGCCTGAGTGCCCGCCCCGCTCGCCATCCCGCGCAGGGTGTGGGTGTGGACGGTCACCATCGGCAGCACCACGCTGGGACTCGTCGTCTGCCCCAGCTGCCTGACCTGGTCGAACAGTGATCGGAACGCCGTGATCGTGCCCTCGTGCGCCGCCGATGCCGCGGCGTTGCGAGGAGCCCCCAAGGTCAGCCCGAGCAACGAGGCCGCGCCCGCCGCGATCGCCTCGCGCCGAGGCATCGGAACCATCCAGCTCGATCCATCCGGTGCCATGCTCATCACCCACACTTCGCCGTCGCCGTCGGCCACGACAGCTGGCGGCGGGCTCTCGGGTGCGGGTGTGTCCACCAAAGCGGCCAGACGTCCCCCAGCTCCGAGCAGCGCGTCACAGCGCCGGGCCAGATCAACACCTGGTTGTTTGATGCCAGTCTCGATCTTGCCCAGATAGCCTTTGCTGTAGTGGACCTGCTGCGCCAGCGCCGCCAGCGACAACCCCGCGGCGGTGCGGAGACGTCGCAGTTCCACACCAAAGACATCCGACTGCTCAGCCATGAGCCCCCGCCCTCGACCGCCGCTCCAGGCAGCATGCAGAGCGGCGGACCCCTCAGAACCGCCGGACGACGCCCGGTGCCCGATGAATCGACCGTTGCAGACTACTTACCCCGTTGCCGAAGGCCCAGCTCTGGAGCGGCAGCGCCGGCTGACGCCCTGGCTGCACGCTTTCGAGTCTGATCGGCCGTCCACCCGATTCCCAGGCGTCTCCCGTCGCCTCCCCGACTGGGAGACGGGAGACCCCTGCCCCTCCCACCCGCGCGGGGGCGATGCTGGACCACGACAGCGACGGACGACGTCGAGGTCAGGTCCGGGGGGACCTTTCGGGGGGATTTCACGAGGGGGATCGCGGGGGGACCGTCAGATCTGAGGGGCCTGGGGGCCGTCAGATCTGACGGGCTGGGGGTGTGGCAGCAGGGGCGGGCGCGGGCCCGTCCTGCTGCCACCCATGAGCATCGGTCACAGGGAGGCGACATGAGCAGGGACTGGACGGGCGCGGCCAGCTAGGTCCGCGGCCACTACTTGACCGGGACCCAGCGTTGCGCGGGGTTCCCGTTGTCGCATTCACGGAGCTCCACGATCGCGATCTCGTTGCTGTTCCGGTGCGCGCAGAGGCCGGTCGACACGTGCCCGAAGACCACCGTGCCGTCGCTGCCGGGGTTGCTCACGGTCCAGTTCTGGTCCTTGCGGCCGGCGGTACACGTCCGCAGCCCGACTCCGCCCTGCTCCTCGCCGAAGCACCGGTTCTCGTGGACCCTCCTGATCCGCGTGATGGCGCCAGGAGTGTCGTCCCACTGCCACCTCTGGGCGGCGCTGCCGTTGCACGGGTTGGTGTACGCACCCTCGCTGAAGTACCCGTCCAGGCACTGCCGCGGGTCGTGCGAGCCGAACGCGTAGAACGTGGTCGTGACGACCTCCGCCGACGCGGGCGCGGCGATGAACGGCATCAGCGCGAGTGCGGACAGGAGGGCGATTCTCGTCTTCATACGGCCCAGCCTGGCCGCTCACGTCGCGGGGAGCGAGAACTCTGGAGCTGAGCTGGAGTGCCTCGGCGGGCTGAACAACGTCACCTGGGTGGGGGACGTGCGTTGCGCGCGCCACGGTCACGTCACCACAGTGCCTGATCATGAAGCAGGTGCTGCAGCACAGGATCGACTCGACGTTCGCCCACTACGACGTCAACGGCAACGGCGTCATCGAGCTCGCCGACGTCTACGCGCTGGCCAACCGGCTGCTGCAGGCGTTCGGTGAACCGGCGTCGTCGGAGCGGGGCCGGGAGCTGGTCGAGGCCTACGACGCGTTCTGGGAGATGCTGGTCGAGCACTGCGACGCCGACCGGGACGGCCGGATCGGGCCGGAGGAGTACCGCGAGGCGATGACCACGTTCGTCGAGGGCGGTCCGATCGACGTGGACTTCCTCGAGATCATGCAGTCGTTGCTGGACATCATGGACACCGACGCCGACGGACGAGTCGACGCGGCGGAGTTCGCGGTGCTGCTGAAGGCGCGGGGGCTCACCGAGGCCGAGTGCGGGACGGCGTTCACGCACCTGGACGCCGACGGCGACGGGGCGATCAGCGTGCACGAGTACATCGCCGCGGTGCGCGACTACTACACGAACCCCGCCGAGGACACGCCCGGCAGCTGGCTGTACCCGAAGTCGTTGCAGCTCACCTGAGTCGTGAGTGGTTTCCACCGCTACCCGCAGGGCGGCCGCAGGCCGTGACGACGTAAACCACTCACGAGCAGCGGTAGCTCGACGCCGCCTTCGGGTCGCCGTGACCCAGGTCCTTCGCGATGACCTCCGACTCGTGCACTGAGCGGGTCGCGAAGTTGGTCAGCAGCGGCCTGTCGAGCCTGCCGTTCTTCAGTGCCCAGCTGGTGTCCAGTCCGGACAGCACGCCGGCGTCGGTGGACACGGCCGCGCAGCCGTCCTTGACCGCCTGCACCAGACCGGGGCCGAAGTCGCCGGCGGCGTAGGCACTGCCGCCCACACCCTGCAGCCGTCCGGTCCAGCCGGTCCGCGGAGCGCGACGACGACCTTCACGTGGTCGCCCGCGCCGTGGTGGGTGAGGGTGACGGTCCCACCGGGACGGGGCGCGGCGTCCACAAACTCGATCTTCGCACCGGCCGGCGCGGTGACCGCTACCGCCGCGCACGAGGTGCTGCTCGCCGCCGGTGCGAGTGGCGCCAGTGCGGACAGGAGCACGGTTGTGGCCAACAGCTTCGTCAGTCGTCTCACGCCGCGGGACGCTAGGAGGCCGGGTCCGGCTGTCGCGACCGTCAGGTGACGCTGTGCGTGCACGTCATGGGAGCGTGACCACGGCAGTCTGGCCACCATCGGCGAGACGACGCCGAGCAGTCGTGATCACGATGCGTGACCACCCGGCGGAGACGTCACACCATCGGATGAGGCGCGGGGGCTTGCGTCGTGGACGTGATGTTGTCGTCGCGAGGCAACGGGTCCGTGTTTTCGTACGTATACCTGTGTATTAGCATCATCGCCGTCGAAATTGGGGGGCCTTTTTCGATCTTGCTTGAAGAGCCTGGCAACCACCCGATAGTGGTCCTCTGCCCGGGAGTGGGGATTCCCGCGGCGGCTTTCAATGCTCGTTCGTTTGAGGAAGTGATCTGGGGTAATGCTGTCTTTGGAGCGTCCGCCAACCGGTGTGCGGGCCGAGATCATCGTCGAGCCGTTCATACCGCCACGAAGACGCCGGACCTGGCTGCTCGTGGTCGCGGAAGCGTTCGTCTCGGTGGGTGCTGCGGCGGTGCTGCTGTTGTGGGCGCGTCGCATCCAGGTCGATCCGGTGGACCGGATCGGGCAGGTCAGCGGGCTGGCCGGGTTGCAGTTCAGGTTCGCGATCATCGCGCTGGTAGCGCTGGTGGCCGTGGTCGTCGCCGCAAGGGTGCGGTGGAGGGCGGTCGCTCCGGCGGTGGAGCGGCTCGCGGCGGCGGCAGCGGCCGGGTTGTTCAGCGCGCTGGTCGCCGGGGCCGTCGTGATCGCGTTGCGCGGCACGACCTACGGGTTGTTCGCGATCTATGGCGACGCCGGTGTGGTCGTCTCGTGGGCGGAACAGCTCATGGAGACCGGCGACATGCCCGCCAGCTATCCGCCGGGGTTCATGTACATGCTGGCCGGCTACAGCGAGATCGTGGGCAGCACGCCGCAGCACGCGCTCAAGGTGCTGCAGATCGTGCTGACCGCGTTGTTCGGCCCGCTCGTGTACATGGCGTGGCGGCTCGTGCTGCCGCCCGTGTGGGCGTTGGTCCTGGGCGTGGTGCCGAGCATGGTGCTGATCGAGCCGTACAAGGTCTACGCGAACCTGACGCTGGTCGTGCTGGTGCCGGTGCTGCTGTTCCTGCTTCAGAAGCTGCGCAGGGCCGCGGGCCTGTCGTGGCGCACGGTGGTGCTGACGGGTCTCGGGTGCGGTGTCGCGATCGGTCTGATCTTCAACCTCTACTCCGGGTGGTTCGTCTGGTCGGCGCCCGGTGTGATCGTCGCGGCGCTGGTCGTGTTCCCGTGGCGCACCGGGTTGGCGCGCGGGCTGACGCTCGTGCTGGTCACGACGGCGACGTTCCTCGTGGTCGCGTGGAACCACCTGTTCGGCATGCTGAGCGCGTCGGGCGACATGACCGACCGCTACTTCTACTGGGACGTCTTCGTCGAACCTACGTACATCGCCATGACGCGCGGGGACATGCCCGGTGTCGCTCCCGGTCCGTGGCCGCCTCCCGGTGAGCTGGGCGGCGTCGGCGTGTTCACGATCCTGACGCTGGTCGGTCTCGTCGCCGCGATCCTCGTGGCGCGCAGGCGGACCGCCGTGATCATGCTGGCGTGCCTGTTCGCCGGCGCCTGGGTGGTCCGGTTCTACCTCGCCCAGCACATGTACGGCGAGAACGCGGTGCAGCTCTACCCGCGTAGCACCGGCGAGCTGCTCTACACCCTGTTGCTGCTCTGCGGCTTCGCCCTGTACTTCGGTGCGCTGCGGCTCGGCCACGTGGAGCGGCTCAAGCCCGCGATGCGGTCCCGTTCGGGCAGGCTCGCCGCGCTGGTCGGGATGTTCGTGCTGATCGCGATGGTCGGCTCGTCGATCGGCGACCGCTACATGGCGCGCACCGACAACTCGCTGGGCCAGCTCGCGATGGCCTCCCACCTGACGCGGCAGCCCGACGGCACGTGTCCGGTGTACGGGGAGACCCTGGGCTTCGGGTGTTTCGGCGGGTTCGAGTTCCGCAGCGTTCTGCCCGAGCTCGCGAAGAAGGCGATCCGGCCCGGAGACCTGCCGCAGCGGCCCAGGGGATAGACCGAACGAAGTTGATGAGGGGAGCTTTCCTCAACGTTGAGGAAAGCTCCCCTCATCAACTTCGGTGGTTGAAGGAGTCAGCGGCTGGACACCACGGTGTCCAGGGTGGCGGTTCCGTTCTGGCTGCAGCGCTGGCTCGACTGGGCGAGCACCGACGGGTTCTCCGCGTCACCGGGCCTGCCCGCCTGGACGAACAGGTGCCGCAGCACGTCGAGCTGCTGGTCGACGCTCGACCACAGGAACTCGCTGCAGGTGGAGCCGCCGGTGAGCCGCCCGGCGGGCCGCTGGTCCGCCGTGCCGAACGTGACGGCGAGACCGAGCACGGCGACGAGGAAGATCAGCCCCATCACGATGCCGCCACGACTGGGGGCGGTGCCGGCCGCGAGCCACGCCTCGGCCTCGTCGAGGAACGGTTCGGCGGCCGAGTAGAAGGGGTCGATCCAGAACTCGATGTCGTCGTCGGCGAACTCGAACTGGATGTGCCCCGCGGCGAACAGGATGCGGACGACCTGGCTCTTCTTGTACGACCACCGCAGTGACAGGTCGGGCTGCACGAACACGAGCCGGTCGGGCAGCAGGAACACCACGTCCCGCTCACCTATGGCCAGGCGTCCGGTATGTCCCTTCTGCACGATCATGCCGGCGAGTGATGCCAGCACTTTGTCGCGGTCTCGCTTGTCAAGGGCGTCTGCGGCGGTCGCCAGCAGGCCGTCCAGGTCCGGCTCCATGGGCACCACTTTCGGCTGCGGGGGCGCATGGGCTAATCGTTCGCAGCAGGGACCGGGGTTACCCATCAGGGGTGAAGTTCGTCCGAATGGCGCTGAGTGACGCTAGCCACGTGAGACAGGGAGTGACACCCGGACCGTCGCACCCTCGCCCGATGCGGTGGTCAGCTCGACCTGGCCGCCATGCGCCTCCACCAGCGCCGCGACGATCGCGAGACCGAGCCCGGTGCCGCCGTTCTCCCGGCCGCGCGCGGAATCGGCGCGGTAGAAGCGCTCGAACGCACGTGATGCCTGCTCGGGTGGCATACCCGGACCGTGGTCGGTGACCTCGATCGTGCTCGCGCCGAGCCGGACCTCGATCGGCGAACCCTCCGGTGTGTGGGTCAGCGCGTTGTCCAGCAGGTTGGTGAGCACCTGGCGCAGCTTGGCGTCGTCCCCCCGCACCAGCACCGGACCGCCCGGCAGCTCAAGCGACACCGAGCGTTGCGGGGCGCGCATGCGGGCATCGTGCACAGCGTCCGTCACCAGCACGACGAGATCCACGGTCGACAACGTCAACGGCTGCGCGGCGTCGAGTCTGGCCAGCTGCAACAGGTCCTCGACGAGCAGGCCCATCCGTGCGGCCTGGTCCTCGACCCGCCGCAGCACGTCCGCGGCATCGGTCGCGGCGCCCTGGCGATACAGCTCCGCGTAGCCACGGATCGACGTCAACGGCGTGCGCAGCTCGTGCGAGGCGTCGGCGACGAACTGGCGCATCCGCGTCTCGGAGCTGACCCGCACGGCGAAGGCCTGTTCGATCTGGCCCAGCATCGTGTTCAGCGCCGCCGCGAGCGTGCCGACCTCGCTGCCTGGCGCGCGCACGGGCACCCGGCGCGACAGGTCGCCCGCGGCGATCTCGCCCGCGACCTGCTCGACCTCCTCCAACGCCCGCGTGGAGGAGCGGACCAGCACGTATCCGGCCATCGCCACCAGGATCAGCGCGCCCAGGCTGATCAGCAGGAACGCCACCCGCAGGTCGTCGACGGCGCGGTCGACGTCGGACTGGTCCGCGGCGACGATGAACTCGGCGTCCTCGACCTTGCGCATCACCAGGCGGTGCGAGCCCGCCGTGACGTGCTCGCCCTGCTGGAGCGTTCCGTACGCGGGCAGGCCGTCGAAGGTCGCGCCGCTCAACAGCCCGTCCGCGTCGCGCAGGATCATGGTGTCGCGCCAGGGGAACGGCCGCGGCGCCGACACCGCGCGGTCCAGCCGGGCGTCGAGCTGGCCGAGCAGGTAGTCCTCCATCACCTTCGAGCCGATCAGCCACGTGCCGAACAGGCCCGCGGCCACCAGGGCGACGAGCACGACCACGAGCCGCAGGTGCAACGTCATGGGCGGATCATGTACCCGACGCCGCGCACCGTGTGGATCAGCCGGGGCTCCACCGCGTCGACCTTGCGCCGCAGGTAGGAGATGTACGACTCGACCACGCCGAGGTCACCGTCGAAGTCGTGGCTCCACACCTGGTCGAGGATCTGCGTCTTCGACAGCACGCGGCCGCTGTTGCGCATCAGGTAGTGCAGCAGCCGGAACTCGGTCGGCGAGAGCTCGACGAGCTTCTCCCCGCGCCGCACCATGTGGCTCTCCACATCCAGCGACAGGTCCCCGCACGTCAGCTGTTCGCTCTCGTGACCGGGCCGGGTGCGGCGCAGCACGGCGGTGACGCGGGCGATGACCTCCTCCAGGCTGAACGGCTTGGTGATGTAGCCGTCGCCGCCGATGGTCAGGCCGGTGATGCGGTCGTCCGGGCTGTCGCGGGCCGTCAGGTACAGCACCGGGACCCTGATCCCGCCCGCCCGCAACCTGCGCACCACCTCGAAGCCGTCACGGTCGGGCAGCATCACGTCGAGCAGCACCAGGTCCGGCGTGTCCTCACGAGCCGCCTGGATCGCCTCGCCACCGGTCGCCGCGCTGGACACACCGAACCCCGCGAACCGCAGGCTGGCGCACAGCAGTTCGCGGATGCTCGGCTCGTCCTCGACGACCAGCAACCGGCCTCGTTCCATCCGCAGATCCTGCATCAGCCGTTCGGCGGCCGCTGTGTGACGGTCTGCGCGGTCACCGTGCCGTCCTCTCCGGGCTGCCCCTGCACGACGACCTGCTGACCCGCCTTGAGATCGGTCAGCTTGCCGTCGCTCGTGATCTGCACCTTGGTCGTGTCCGAAGTGGACACTTTCACGATCTCGCCGTTCTGTGTCTTCACGAACACCGTGGTGCCCTCGACGTGGTCGATCGTGCCAGTGGTGCCGCGCCCGAAGCCCCGCCGTTGGGACGTTGCGCGCCGGACGGGGGAGTGGCGCCGTTCGCCCCAGGGAACTGCCTACCCGCGTTCTGCCGAGTAGGTGTTTCGGTGGCGCCAAAGGACTTCTGCACGAACACGCCGCCGACGAACGCGACGATGGCGAGCACCGCGACCCCGAGAACGATCGTGCTCTTGCCAGGACCGCTCTTGCGCTCCCGCAGTTCGGTGGTGATGTCACCGTTGTCGAGCGGCTGGTCGAGTGGGTTGGTCACGGACAATCTCCTTATTCGTGCCGCAAGGCTTCGATGGGGCGGAGCTTCGCGGCGCGCGAGGCCGGGTAGCTGCCGAAGAACAGGCCGATCAACGCCGACACCGCGAACGCCAGCAGCACCGACGACGGCACGAGCACCGGCTGGATGCCCGCGATCGTGAACTGGCTGCCGATCACCCCGGCCGCGACGCCGAGCGACGCCGCCGAAGAGGCTCAGCAGCGTCGCCTCGATCAGGAACTGGCCGAGAATCGACGACCGCGGCGCGCCGACCGCCTTGCGGATGCCGATCTCGCGGATCCGTTCGGTGACGGTGACGAGCATGATGTTCGTGATGCCGATTCCGCCCACCAGCAACGAGATCGCGGCGACCGACGCGAGCAGCACCGTGAACGTGTCGGTCGTCGCGGTCCGCGCGGTCAGCAGCTGGTCCTGGCTGAGGATCCGGTAGTCGGCCGTGTCGGTGACCTTGTGGCGTCCGTTGAGGATCGTGGTCACCTGGGCCTGTGCGTTCGGCAACGCGTCCGCCGACCGGCCTGCACGACGATCTGGGTGAGACTGCCGTAGCCCGTCAACGCGTTCTGCGTGGTCGACAGCGGCGCCACCGCCAGGTCGTCCGCGTCCTGCAACCCGCTGGACCCCTTCGCCGCCAGCACTCCGACGACGGTGAACGGGATGTTGTTGACCAGCATGGACTTCCCGACCGGATCCGTGCCGGGGAAGAGCTGCGTCGCGACCGTCGCGCCGATCACCACGACCTTGCGAGCCTGCTGCACGTCGTTGTCGGAGAACAGGTTCCCTTGCGCGACACCGCTGTTCGTGGTCTCGAAGTACCGCGGATCACGTGCCGATGAACTGCCCGATCGGGTAGCTGGTGCCGCCGAACCCCGCGGTCGCCTGCGCGGACACCACCGGCGACGCGTACTTGACGTCGGGGGAGTCGGCGCCGGTGAGCGCCGCCGCGTCCGCCGTGGTCAGTGGCTTGACCGTGCTGCCGGGCTGGGCCCGCTGCGGGCTGATCGTGAGGATGTTCGTGCCGAGCCCCGCGATGCTCTGCTGCACCGCGGTGGACGCGCCGTTGCCGACCGCGATCAGCAGGATCACCGACGCGACACCGATCAGGATGCCCAGCGTGGTGAGCCCGGACCGCAGCTTGTTCGCCGTCAGCCCGCGCACCGCGAACGCGGCGATCTCGAGGAGTCTCACACCGGCACCCCCGCGACTCTGCCGTCCACGACTCGCACAATGCGTTCGGCGTGTGCCGAGACCTCGTCCTCGTGCGTGATCAGCACGACCGTGCGCCCGCTGGCATGCAGACCGTCCAGGATGTCCAGCACCTCACGGCTCGACTCGGTGTCGAGGTTTCCGGTCGGTTCGTCGGCGAGCACGATCGCGGGCGACGTCACGAGTGCCCGCGCGATGGCGACACGTTGTTGCTGCCCACCAGACAGTTCGTTGGGCTTGTGGTGTACGCGGTCGGTCAGCCCGACCAGCTCCAGCGCGGCCAGCGCACGCTCACGCCGTTGGGCACGTCGAACTCCCGCGTACACCAGCGGGAGCTCGACGTTCGCGAGTGCCGTGGTACGCGGCACAAGATTGAACGACTGGAAGACGAACCCGATTTTCCTGTTGCGCAGCAACGAGAGCTGTTCCTCGTCGAAGTCGCCGGTGTCGATGCCGTCGAGCAGGTACGTGCCCGACGTCGCCACGTCGAGGCAGCCCAGGATGTTCAGCAACGTCGACTTGCCCGACCCGGACGCCCCCATGATCGCGATGTACTCGCCCTTCCGCACGGTGAGGTCGAGCCCGCGCAACGCATGCACCGCCGTGTCGCCCGCGCCGTAGGTCTTGCGCAGCTCGCTGACCTCGATCACCGGGCTCATCGACCGGTCCCGGTGAACCCGCCGCCGTTGCGCCCGCCCGTACCCGTGCCCGGCAAGGTGCCCTGCTGCTGCTGGCGGTTCGTGCCGGTCGACGTCGTCACCTGCGGCAGCACGACCTCCTCGCCCGCCGTGAGCCCGGACTTGATCTCCACGTACTGGTCGCCGCGCACCCCGACCTCGACCTGCTTGCGCGTCTCCTGCGCCGTTCTCCAGCACCTGCACCGAACTCGCGTTGCTCACCGTCTGCACCGCCGCCGCGGGCACGGCGAGCACGTTCGCCGCCTGGTTCACGGTGACCTCGACGCTCGCCGACTGCCCCGGCCGCAACCCCGCCGGAGGTGCGGTCAACGTCAGCGTGACGCCGTACTGCACCACGTTGCTGGCCGTCGTGGGCGTCGAGGTCGACCTGCGTGACCTTGGCCTGGATCAGCTGCGTGGCCATCGCGTTGACCGTCACCGTCGCCGCCTGGTCGTTCTTGAGCTTGCTGACGTCGGTCTCGGAGACATTGGCGTGCACCACGAGGTTCTTCAGGTCCGTGACCACCGCGAACCCGGTGGTGCTCGACGCACCGACCTTCTGTCCCACTGCACCGGTGACCGAGGTGATCGTCCCGTCGCCGGGCGCGGTCAGGACCGTGGCGGCCAGTGCCTCCTTGGCCTGCTGGAGGGCGAGCTGCGTCTGCCGGTACGCCGTGAGCAACGCGGTGGTGCCCGTGCCCTTGGCCAGTGCCGCATCGAGGTTGTTCTGCGCGATGTCGGCCTGCAACTGCGCCTGCGCCGGATCGAGCTCGGCGAGCTTCTGCCCCTTGACGACCGCGTCACCGACCTTGACGTGGATGTTGGTGACCGTGCCGCTGGTGCCGAACGACGCCGAGGCCGTGTACGAGCTCTGGACCGTCCCTGCCGCTGTCACCGTCTCCGCGACATCCCGGTTCGCCGCTGCCGCGGTACGCGCCGCCGCCGGTTGCGCACTGCCGGGCGAGCCGAAGAACACCAGGTACCCGGCGACCCCCGCGCCGATGAGCACCACCACCAACAGCCCGTTGACGAGCCAGGATCTACGACGTCGAGTCATGGCTCGGAATCGTCGCGAACCAAGCTGTGCCCCGGCTGCCAGTTTCCTGGCAGTTTCCTGATGATCGCCCACCGTTTTCACCCGAACGAGATGGTTCTTGCTCCTGGAGCAACCTCTAGCGTCGAGCTCATGGCGACGACCACCCCATCCACGGCATACAGCAGGGACCTAGGTGACGAGCTGCGCAGGTTGCGGGAGACCTGCACACGGCTCACCGGCGCGGCGCTCGCCGTCCGGCTCGGCTGGGATCCCAGCAAGGTGTCGACCATCGAGCGCGGCAAGTTCCGCGCCAGTGAGATCGACCTGGTGCAGTACCTGACGATGTGCGGCAAGGACTTCGACTTCTTCGACGAGTTCAAGCGGCGCTACCAGCACGCCTTCGAGGAGTACATCGTGCAGGTGCCGGACAACCTCCGCACGCTCGCGATGGCCGAGTCCACCGCCGAAGACGATCACGGCTACGACGCCGCAGGCCGTGCCAGGTCTCGTGCAGACGCCGGAGTACGCCGACGGCGTCTACCGGATGGCCGGATATATGCCGAGGAGCGAATCCCGGCGCTCGTGCAGTTCCGGACGGACCGTCAGGCGATACTCCGCCGACACGATCGGCCGACTTGCGTGTTCTACGTCCATGAGCATGCGCTGCAGACGCAGGTTGGTGACAGCCGGCGTCATGGAGGACCAGTACGCCCGGTTGATGTTCGAGGCGCACCGCATCCGGATCGTCCCCACGGACGCCCCTGTGATCGCCTCCAGCTGCACGCTGTGGGAGTACGAGAAGGCCATGCCGGTGGCGTTCGTCGAGACCGACCTGGCGAACGTGTTCGTGCAGGATCCCGGCTGCCATCGTGCGGACCCGGCTGCTGTTCGATCGTTTGGCTGAGGTCGCGTTGGATGAGGAACAATCGCGGAGCAAGCTGGCGAAGTACGTCGGCCGACCGCGAGAGGACCTCGATGACGCAGGAACGCGTATGGCGTAAGAGCAGCTACAGCGGTGGGGCCGAGGACGGCAACTGCGTCGAGGTCGCCCTGGTCGGCGACGCTCTCGTGCGCGACTCGAAGAACCCTGAGGGCGCCGTCCTGACGTTTGGCCCGGCCGCATGGAAGAACTTCGTCGAAACTCGTTGAACCGCCCGTCGTCTCAGTACGTGTGCTCGCTGTCCACAGGGGAGAGGGAGCGGTTCCATGTCACGCGACGACGAGAAGACGGTTCTGCTCGGCCGGACGGCCGGTCCGACGGTGATGCTGCCACGCCAGGGCGCTTCGCTGGTGCGCCTCCCGCGACGGAACGCCCCGATGCGGGTCGACGTCGCCGGCGGCGGCCCGGTCGGCCTCGCCTTCGCGTGCACGCTGAAGTCGATGCTCGGCGACCAGGTCTCCCTGCGCGTCTTCGACCGCCGCTGGAAGCGCCACGGCAACCGCATCACCTGGAAGAGCGCCGCTGACGGCAACAACCGCCGCGAACAGGTCGTGACGCTGCAGAGCAACGTCTGGGCCGCTCTCCCCGCCGAGGTCCAGCAGCGGCTGTTCGTCGACGGCCGCTTCTCGGAGATGTGGCCCCTCGGCCCCGACTCACCCGCCGAGCACGGCCGCCCGCGCAACATCAAGATCCGCTGGATCGAGGACTCCCTGCTGGAGCTCGCTCAGGACCTCGGTGTCGAACTGCTCCCGCAGGGCTACACCGTCCCCGCCCGCTGGGACGGCCTGCACGTCCTCGCCGTGGCCGACGGCGCCCGCTCGGCCACCCGCGAGTCACTGAAGCTGCACTTCGGCACGCCTTCCCGCGAACTGTTCTCCGTCGACGGCTCCCCGCTGGACGAGCGCGTGCTCGGCATCCGCGTCGTCTCCACCAAGGTCCCCGACGAGCACACCGTGCCGTTGACCGTGGCGCAGAACCGTTTCCTCTTCAACTCCATGGGCGGCGGCTTCATCAACATGCGCCTCACCGCCGAGGAAGCCTCCGAGATCGTGGCCCTGGGCGCGAACGGCCCGATCGCGTGCATCGGCCAGTTCGGCTGCTCCATGCGCCCCGAGGGCGCCCGCTTCGTCTGCGACCGGCACCGCTCGGTGTTCAAGCCGTCCGTCGACAAACTTTCCTACCTGTGGCCCCGAATCCTCGACGGCCTGCGCTTCTTCGGCGTGGGCGCGGCGGACGTCGTCGGCATCACCTCGTTCACGCTCGGCATGACCCAGATGTCGAAGTTCACCGCACAGCTCTCGCCCTCCACGTTCGGCTTCCTGCTGGGCGACGCCGCCAACTCGCTGCACTTCTGGCCCGGCCGCGGCCTCAACACGGGCCTGAAGAGCGCGCTCTCACTCGCCGCGAACCTCCTGCAGCGCTGGAAGGGCAAGGGCTTCCGCGCCGCCGACTTCGCCGCGCACGAGGGCATCATGCAGCAGCTGCAGTACCGCGAGAAGTCCCGCGCGTGGACGACGATGCTGATGCCCGACTCCGAGGGCGTGCCGCGCGGCATCGAGGACCGCATCCGCGACGGCCTCGCAGGCCCGTTCGACCGGAACGCGCTGATCAACACCCTGTTCGAGCGGGTGAAGGAGATCAAGTCGCGGCTGGGCGACCGGATGGGCTCGCTGGCCACCGACGAGTGGTATCTGGGGCGGATCCAGGCGATGGATGTGCGGACATTGAAGGTCATGGTGGAGTCCGGGCCTTGGATCACGCGCGAGATCGGTGGCGACGAGGTGATCGTGCCGATGGCGGACGTCGCCAAGCCTGTGGTGCACAAGGGACTTTCGCTGGTGTCCTGAGCTGTTGAGACGGTTCCTGGGCGAAAGTGCCCATGTCTCAACGGGAATCCCCTCCTTTCGCCGGTGGTCTGGACCACAGCGGCCTCGTAGCGTCAGTGGCTCCGGCGAGGTGAAGGAGGTGTAGTGCCATGCAGGACGAAGAGATCTACGTCGCGCCGTCCCTGGAAGTGGTCGGCGAGTTCAACGACGACACGCAGGGTTGGGGCATCCGCGGGTACGACCTGGAGGACGAGTTCCCGTGATCGGCGCGGAGGGGTTCGTCGTACTTCCGGATGTCGATGTCCGGTTTCCTTTCGAGGCAACGGAAGTAGTGCGGTACCCCTCCGGTCGGCCTTGGCTGGTCGGTCGTTGGTCGGCTGACGAGTTCGCCGAGGTCGAGTTGGGCTCTGTCAGGGTGGCGCTGATCGGGTACTGCCCGGTCAGCGCCACCCGGCTGACCGAACTGGCGGCCAAGATCCGTTGCCTGGACGATGTGGACGCGCTGGCGCGAGCGTTGCCCGGAAGCGTGCATGTCGTTGTCTCGGTTGATGGTGACGTCAGGGTCCAGGGCAGCGTCACGGGGTTGCGCGCGGTGTTCCGCGCGAACGTCGGCGGTGTGACGGTGGCTGCTGATCGGGCCGACGTGCTGGCCGGAGCGATCGGCGCGGACCTTGACGAAGAACTCCTTGCCGTGCGGTTGATCAGCGCCAAACTCCCGCCACCGTTGGGAGAACGCAGCGGGTGGCGCGGCGTACACGCGGTGCCGCCCGGCAGCTACCTCACGTTGAACGAAGGCCGCGTGACCGGCTGGTGGCGTGCGCCGGAGCCCGAGCTGGGACTGGCCGAGGGTGCGCCGCCGGTGCGGGAGGCGTTGGCGTGCACGGCCGACTCGGCGGACATGTCGGGTGGACTTGACTCCACGTCACTGTGTTTCCTGGCGCGGCCGACGTTCACGGTGCGGATCGACAACGGCGACCCCGGGAACGACGATCCGAAGTGGGCGGGGATCGCGGCCGCCGAGCTGTCGGCCGAGCATGTCGTGCTCGACGATCTGCCCGCGATGTTCAGCGGGCTCGGCGCGGTCGACGGCGAGGCGCCGGTGCTGAACGCGCGGACCGCGACTCGCAATCTCCACTACGCGCGGGAGCTCGCGACGCGGGGTTCGCGCGTTCACCTCGCCGGGCACGGTGGTGATCAGCTGTTCACGGCGCCACTGTCCTATTTGCACACGTTGGCCCGAAGGCATCCTGGCACGGCTTTCCGGCACCTGCGGGCATATCGCGCCCGGTACAGGTGGCCGGTGGGCGAGTCTGCCCGCGCGCTGGCCGAGGACCGCAGCCTCGCGCAGTCGTGGCAGCAGCTCTCGGCTGATCTTCTCGCGCCGCGGCGTAAGGCGCACCTGGACTGGCTGCTTCCGTTCCGGGCGCCGGTCTGGGCCTCGCCGGACCTGGTTGCGACGGCGCGGCGGGTGTTCGCGGACGTGGATGCCGTGCCGTTGGCGGAGGATCGCGGGCAGCACGGAACGCTGGCGAACCTGCGTGCCTACAGCGCTTCGTACCGGGCGATGGTGCGGCTGTTCCACACGGCCGGTGTGACGTTGCGGCTGCCGTATCTCGACGATCGGGTGGCGGAGGCCGTGCTCGCCGTGCGGCTGGAAGAGCGGACGACACCGTGGCAGTACAAGCCGTTGCTGGTCGAGGCGATGCGCGGGGTGGTGCCCGACGCGGTGCTGGCCCGCCGCACGAAGGGTGAGTTCAGCGTGGACGCGCACGCGGGGTTCCGGGCGAACCTGCCCGACCTGCTGGCGCTGTTCGCCGACTCGGAGCTGGCGAAGCGCGGCCTGATCGACGCCGACGTTCTCCGGGCACGGCTGGTCGGCGCGCACCGCGACAACCAGAACCTGCTCGCACTGGACGCCACGCTCGCCGCCGAACTGTGGCTGCGCGCCCGATCCGAGAGGCTGGTGACCCGGTGACCGCCCCCAGCGCTTTGCCCGAACGGCAACGGTTGCCGCTGTCGCAACGGATTCTGCCGCTGCTGGCCGTCGCCATCGCCCGCGTCCTGGTCCGCCTGCGCCCCAGGCGTCTGAGCGCCGTGCTCGACCGAATCTGTTCCGGCGCAAGGCCCGCCACGCAGTCCGAGGCGTTGGCAGCCCGGGAAGCGGTCGCGGCGGTCAGCCTGCGTTGTGCGGGCGAGCAGGGTTGTCTGCCGCGTTCGGTCGCCACGATGCTGCTGTGCCGTCTGCGCGGAACGGCGCCGGCGTGGCGCATCGGCGTGCGCACGATGCCGTTCAGCGCGCACGCCTGGGTCGAGGTCGGTGAGGAGCCGGTCGGCGAGCTGTATCCCGCCGGCTACTACGAGCCGCTCACGGTGCTGGGCGCGGACGTGCTGCACGCGGAGACTCCGAACGGGACCGTGCTGCTGGACGGCCGGTCGGGCCGTTACTTCCAGCTGAACCCATCAGGCTCAGAAGCATTGCGGTGGTTGATCGACGGCGACGGCGAGGAACCGGTCGGTGTTGTTGTGCTGATTGAACAGTTGCGCGGCGCGGGCTTGGGTAGTCTGCCGCGCCATGGACCTCCCGACCCTGCTGGCTGACCTCGCCGACCCGTCCTCCACTGAGGACCACGACGCGGCGCTGAGACAGTTCGGCGACGAAGCTTTCGAGCCGTTGGCCGAACTGGTGGGCACGACATCGGACGGCGAGGTCTACCGCCGCGCGCGCCGGACGTTGTGCTCGCTCGACGTGCCCCTGGAGCGCTATCTCGCCGCGACCAGGCACCAGCACGCGAACATGCGCCGCGAGTCGGTGGCGATGTTCAACGGCAAGCAGAACCTGCGCTACGCCAAGGACCTGTTGCACGTTCTGGCCGATGAGGACTACTACGTTCAGCGGCAGGGCAGGTGGACGTTCGACAGCATGGGCCCGGATGTGTTGCCGTTGCTGCACGAGACGCGCCGGACGGCCAAGGGCATGGTGCGGCGGGGCGTACTGGGAGCGCTCGCGGAGGTCGGCGGGCCCGACGTGTTCTCGGCGAAGGACCGGGCGATGATCGAGCGGTTCATCGGGGTCAAGATCGAGGACGAGGAGTACTGCTTCGAGCCGATGCACCTGTGCGGTGGCTGGTACGCGGTGCAGACCGATGACCAGGCGGCCGTGCTCGAAGTCTTCGGCCTGTCCGATCCCGTACCGGTGACGCAGGTGCTGGGCACGGCGGCGTGGAACAACGATCACCACGCGTGGTCCAAACCCGAGGAGCACGTCAAGTGCGCCAGGGTCTACGTGTCGGCGGTGTTCGACGGGTGGACGCTGGTCTTCGGGGAGCCGTTCCTGCACGCGGAACGTCCGGTGCCGGAGATCTGCGCGGTGCTGAGCAAGGTGTTCGGCGAGACGCACTACTACGGCATGAGCTGTGGTGACGGATGGACGGCGTGGTGCGTGGCCGAAGACGGTGAGGTGCGGCGCTATTACGACGGGTTCGCGCCGGAGAAGCAGATCGGTGAGCCCTTGGAGGTCGAGGAGGGCATGGGGCTGCCGCACGACTGGAGCGACGAGAACGACGACCTCGAGGACTGCTGGGCCACGGACGTCGCCGAGGCGATGTCGGTCAACCCGTCGGACGGTGAGTTCGAGGGCTCCATCGAGGGCCATGGCGTGCTGGCGCTCACCGCGTGCGGGCTCAGGTACGGGCACCCCAAGGGTTTCCTTGAGATCGGCTAGACCTGGATGACCGGCACCTCCTACGCGCGCACGACG
Organism: uncultured Actinomycetota bacterium; assembly: GCA_963766275.1. GTDB lineage: Bacteria > Actinomycetota > Actinomycetes > Mycobacteriales > Pseudonocardiaceae > Lentzea. Next base: position 80,196 of record CAVYAD010000016.1, on the reverse strand, counting down.
GCGCTGTCGGATCGCGAGTTGGTTGTAGAAAACTGCCCGTGCAAGCGTTTGCTGATCACCTCGGCTACCACCAACTCATGATCACATCGCCGCCACGCCGTGCGACACGCGGAACGACTCCGGCGACCTCGGCGACCGGCAGCACCGACGCAGACGCTCGGCCCGCTCGCGTGCAGCGCTTCGCGCGAGCGGCCGGACACCAGGAACGGAATCGATCCCGACTCGCGGGCCCCCAGGGGGCTTCTGGCCCCCACTCCAATCGTCTCAGAGAGGTCTGACAATTCCGGGCCAGGCGGCGCGGCACCGCGACGCCGTGCTGCGGCTCGAAGGCGAGTCGACCGGCGCCGACGAGGACGTTCGAATCGCGCACCAGCGTGGCGTGCCCGTCTACCACCGAGTGGAGGGCACTCCGACTACCGTTCCGCCTAACGGAACACGTGGGGGAGCTCAATGCCTCGACCGGAACGGCCACTCGGGCCCGAGGACAGCGCGCTGCTGATGTTCGCCGCCGACCTGCGGCGGCTGCGGGAGAAGGCGGGCAAACCCACCTACCGCGAGCTCAGCAAGCAGGCGCACTACTCCGTCTCGGTGCTGTCGGACGCGGCGAGCGGGCGGAAGCTGCCGACGCTCGCGGTGACGCTGGCCTACGTGCGGGCGTGCGGGGGAGACGCCGAGGAGTGGCGGCAGCGGTGGTACGAGCTGGCCGAGGAGCTCACCGCGCCACCCGTCGCGGACGGACGCAGGCCGCCGTACCTCGGGCTGTCGGTGTTCCAGGTGGAGGACTCGGACCGGTTCTTCGGTCGCGACGCGTTGATCGCGGAGCTTGTGCAACGGGTGGCGCGGAGCCGGTTCCTCGGGGTGTTCGGCGCGTCCGGGTCGGGGAAGTCGTCGTTGCTGCGCGCCGGTCTGGTCGCGCGGACGCCGGGGTCGACGCTCGTCCTCACGCCAGGGGTGAGTCCGCGCATGGAATGCGCGGTCCGGCTGGCGGAGCTGACCGGCGAACCGGTCGGGAAGCTGTTCATCGACCTGGCCCACCCTGGGAGTCTCGCGCTGCGGGCGAGCGAGGTGCTGGTCGTGGTCGACCAGTTCGAAGAGGTCTTCACGCTGTGCCAGGACGAGGACGAACGGGCCTGGTTCGTCGACGAGCTGGTGGACTGCGCCAAGGTCGTCATCGGGGTGCGGGCGGACTTCTACGGGCATTGCGGCCGGTATCCGCGGCTCGTGAAAGCGTTGCAGGACAACCAGGTGCTGGTCGGGCCGATGGGCGCTTGCTAAGAGTCCAGTGGACCGTTGGCTTGAAATAAGCGCCCACTGGACGTGTAGACGAGGGAGGTGGGTCATGGGCAAGGTCATCGTCGTGACGGGTCCCGGCTCCGGCCTGTCGTACCGGGACACGCTCGAAGGCACCACGAACATCCGCATCTACGGACAGCCGTCCGCGGCGATTCTCGAGATGCTGAAGGCGAACGCGGGTGCGGGCGTGCCGGTGACCGTACTGCCCGAGCACTTCGGCGGCTTCACCCGAAGTTGATCAGCCGCGGGCGGCGGCGACGAACTCACGCATGCGGCCGTGGTCCTTGACGCCACGGCTGGACTCGATGCCGCTGGACACGTCGACACCCCACGGCCGGGCCACGCTGATCGCGCCGGCCACCGTCTCCGGCGACAACCCGCCTGCCAGCAGCCAGTGGCCCTCGGGCCCGCGTTCCGCGAGCTTCGTGATGTCCCACTGCTCACCGGAACCCGCGACGGGCGAGTCGATCAGTAACAGCTCCTCGCCGAACGCGCCGGTGCGCACGTCGGTCTCCGGCCCGAGCGCGGTCGCCCGCACGAGCTTGACCGGCAGGCCCGCGAGCTCCTCGAAGGCTTCCCGCGGGTAGTCGCCGTGCAGCTGAAGTGCCCGCACACCGGCCTGCAGAGCCAGTTCACCGGCCTCAGCGGCCCCGATCCCGCGCACCACGGCGACGCTGAGCACGTGCTCCGGCACCTCGGCGACGAGCCGCTTCGCCAGGTCCACGTCGATCTGGCGGGGGCTGGTGGTCAGCACGAAGCCGACCGCGTCGGCGCCGGTCTCGACAGCGACGGCCACGTCGGACTCGGTGCGCAGACCGCAGAGCTTCACGTACACACCCCGAATCCTAGTGTCCTACGCCCGCAATCCGCCCAGGCGCACTCGTGGTCGCAGGACCAGTGGGCGCGGGGCGGCTGGGCGTTGCGCAGGCCGAACCAGCTGCTGCGGCAGGAGCCCGTGATCCACCAGCCGGTCGGACGGGTGGTGTTCGCCTCGGGTGACGTGTCCACGGCGTGGCACGGCTACATGGAGGGAGCCATCGAATCTGGGATGTTCGCGGGAAAGCACGCGGTGTCTCTCAGCTGACAGTGTCTCGTAGCTAACAGTCACATATCGCGGTGCTGCTTGGTCTTTCTAATAGAGGACACGGGCAATGGAGGCCGCGATGACGGAACACCAGATCGCTACTTCGGTACTGGTGATCGGAAGTGGCGGCGCGGGACTTCGCGCCGCCATCGAGCTCGCCGAGCGTGGTGTCGACGTGCTCGTGGTCGGCAAGCGGCCGAAGGCCGACGCGCACACCACGCTCGCCGCGGGCGGCATCAACGCCGCATTGGCGACGATGGACCTTGACGACACGTGGCAGCAGCACGCGGCCGACACCATCAAGGAAAGCTACCTGCTCGCGCACCCCGAGATCGTGCGGGTCGTCGCCGAGAACGCGCCGAGAGGCATCGCCGACCTTGAACGCTGGGGCATGCCGTTCGCGCGCGAGGCCGATGGCCGGATCTCGCAACGCTTCTTCGGCGCGCACACCTACCGGCGTACGTCGTTCGCTGGCGACTACACCGGTTTGGAGATCCAGCGGACGCTCGTGAACCGGGCCGCGCAGCTGGACATTCCGGTGCACGACACGTGTTACGTGACACAGATCCTGGTGAGGGACAACGTTGTCTTCGGCGCGTACGGCTTCGATGTGGAGAACGGCAACCGCTATGTGATCCACGCCGACGCGGTGATCCTCGCCGCGGGCGGGCACACCCGGATCTGGCGGCGCACGTCGTCACGCCGTGACGAGAACACCGGCGACTCGTTCCGGCTGGCCGTGCTCGCGGGTGGCCGCATCCGCGACCCCGAGCTTGTGCAGTTCCACCCTTCCGGGCTGCTCGAACCGGAGAACGCGGCAGGGCACGCTCGTGTCCGAGGCGGCGCGCGGCGAGGGCGGAGTGCTGCGCAACGCGTTGGGGGAGCGGTTCATGTCCCGCTACGACGCCGCGCGGATGGAACTGTCCACACGGGACAGGGTCGCGCTCGCCGCGTACACCGAGATCAAGGAAGGCCGTGGCACACAGAACGGTGGCGTCTGGCTCGATGTGTCGCACCTGCCACGCGAGACGATCATGCGGCGGCTGCCCCGCGTCTACCAGACGCTGCTTGAGCTGCAGATGCGCGACATCACGCGGGAACCTATCGAAATTGCCCCGACAGCGCACTATTCGATGGGCGGCGTGTGGGTGCGGCCCGAGGACCACTCGACCGGAGTCGACGGCCTCTACGCCATCGGTGAGGCGTCGAGCGGATTGCACGGCGCGAACCGGCTCGGCGGCAACTCGCTGATCGAACTGCTCGTGTACGGGCGGATTGTCGGCGAGACTGCGGCCCGCTACTCCAGCCGAGTTGACAGCCCAACGCCGTTCGCCAGGAGTGCTCGCGGAGGCACGCGGCGAGGTGGACGAGCTGCTCGCTGCCGACGGCCCGGAGAACGTCCGCGCTCTGCAGCGTGCGTTGCGCGACACCATGACCGAGCACGCGGGCGTTGTCCGCGACGAAGCCGGGTTGCGCAAAGGCCTGGCGGAACTGGACTCGCTTGAGGAGCGGATGGCCCACGTGGGCGTGCATCCCGACCTCGCCGGGTTCCAGGACCTGGCGCACGCCTTCGACTTGAGGGCCTCGGCCATCGCGGCCCGCGCCACCCTCGAAGCCGCGATCGAACGCCGCGAAACCCGGGGCTGCCACAACCGTTCGGACTATCCGCAGCTCGATCCCGAGCTGCAGGTGAACCTCGTGTGGGCCGGCCCGGGCCGGATCGAGCGGGAGAAGATCCCGCCGGTGCCGGCCGAGATCGCCTTGCTCATGCGGGAGGTCTCCACCGAAGGCAAACTCGTCGAATAGGAAGACCTCAGAGGCGGGAACCGGACCGGTTCCCGCCCTGCCACTCAGAGCCGCAACGCCGTGGTGAACAGGAAGACGCTGTCCTCCAACGCCTCCACGCGGTGCGGCTGCTTCGGCATGGTCAGCAGATCACCGGGCACCGCTTCGAGCTCGTCGGCCCCGGTGGTCAGCCGCACCCTGCCGAGCAGCACCTGAACGGTCACCGCGCGGCCGCTCTTCGCCGCGTTCGCCAGTTCGAGGTGGTTGCGGGCGAGCGCGAGCAACGACGTCTTCACGGCCGCGGCGCCCGGAGATGCTTGCGCGCCGCCAGTTCCTCGGGCTCAACGAGGGTCAGCAACGGCTGGCCGGGCGCGACGAACGTCGTGGCGACGAACACCGACTCCTCGTCGGCGAGGTGGTTCGCACCCTGGTAGTGGATGACGTCGCCACCGGGCTCCGAGAACGCCTCGCCCGCGCGGATCACCCGCTCGGGCTGGCCCTCGATCTCGAACAGGATGGCGCCCTTGATCACATACCCGTACGCGGGCCCGGAATGCCGGTGCGGCGGTCCACCGGGACTGCCCGGGGGCAGGGCGATGACGACGGTGACGGCGCTGCCGCCGTCGGGCTGCGGTGGCGCGTCCGGCACGTTGCCGATCACGTTGATGGCTGGTCCTGACCAGTTCGGTTGGGTCATACCAGGTAGGACCGAACAGCGCGCCGATCTGTGACACGCCCCGATCACCCAGGCACGGAACGATCTCCCGGCCCGCGGCGTCGAAACTCCGAAATTCCCCGCCGAGAGGACAGCTGGTGCACGACGACGCGTGGCCCGAGACCGTGGCCGGGTGGGAGCTCTACCGCAACGGCCAGGAGGAGAACTACCGCAAGCGCTTGACGAACGGTGTGACGGTCTTCGCCGACTGGGAGAACGGCGCGGGCCGCATCTCGGTCCGCGTCGAGCCGATCGGCACCGGGCGGACCCTCACCAGCAGCCAGCGGGACTTCCGGAACAAGGGGGCGTTCTGGACGGCCGCGCGGCTCGTCGTGGACATGGCCGCGAACCTGCCGTCGTTCCGCACGGGTGACGAGAGTCCCGCGGACTCCGTGGTGTGCGGTGAGGTCGCGGGCAACGTCGACGCGATCGCGGGGTGCGGGGACGGGCCGGAGGCGGAGCTGACGTTCACCCTGACCGACGGGCGGGCGGTGACGCTGATCCTGACCGACGAGCAGTGCTGGGACCTGACCTCGCGGATCCACTCGCTCGGCAAGAACGTGTGGTCGGAGTACGACCTGGAAGACGACGAAGCGGGCGACGACGCCGTCGAGGTGCCGGACGTCAGCGAGGTCGAGGCGGGACCGGACACCGGGCACGAGCTGATCACGGTGCTGGAGCAGCGGTTCGGTGTCAGCCAGGACTTCATGATGGCGCACACCGACTGGTCGGCTCTGATCGTGGTGGGCGAGCCCGCGATCCGCACGCTCCTGGACCGCGCGGACGAGCTGTACGAGGCCGTCGGGCCGCGGTGGTGGCCAGGGGTGCTGGAGCGGCCCGGCGAGAACTGGGTGGTGCTGAGCCGGAAGGCGCCAGGCGGAGAACTGCCATGACAGGAGCTTTCATGGACCGTCCATGAAAGCTCCTGTCATGGCACAAGGGTCAGGAAGTCGCGCCCATCCCGGACACGACGCGCGTGGTCAGGGAGGTGACGCCGAGCACCGTGCCCGCCTTGAGCCCATGTGCGTCGCGGGCCTGCACTGTGCGCGAACCGAGGTAGTCGCCGGTCGCCGGGTCGACCACGATCTGCGCGGTCGTGTCGCCCACGGTGATGCCGAGCGCGGTGCCCGTGCGGCTGTCCAGCACCGCGGTCTTGTCGACGACCTCCAGGCCGGGCAGGTAGGCCAGCGCCTTGTAGATCGCGGACCGCACGTCGGCGGGATACGTGCCGTTGTCAAGGCCGTCGTTCACCATCTGCAGCAGGTCGCGGGCCTCGTTGTCGCCGTTGGTCTTGGACTCCACGCGCAGGCGCTCGTAGAGCTCACGCGGGTCGCGGGGGAGGCCCGCGATGTACTCGGGGGTCGGGTCGCGGAAGCTCACCGGCACCTTGTCGGCCCACGGGCGACCACCCTCGGACTTCCACTCACCCTCGGTCTCGATCTCCAGGCCGGTCGGGTAGTCCTTCTCCGACCCGATCAGCCACTGCTTGTCGCCGGTCTTGTTGCGCCGGTGCAGCCACGTGCCGCTGCGGTCGGCCGGGATCCACATCTGCAGGGTCTGGTCCTGCAGGTACATCCACTTGTACTCACCGTCCATCGCCGACCAACGCGCGTACTGCAGCACGTAGAGGTACTCGCCCGGCTGCAGCTTGGCGTCGCCGGTGGCGTTGGCGGCCTTGTTCAGCACCTCGGCCGCGGCGGCGCTGCCGACGTTCGGCCGCTCGTCCCGCGACATCAGCGACGGGGTGATCAGCGCGGCGCCGGCGATCAGGACCATCGCGGCGGCAGCGGCCACCAGCGGGATGCGGCGCCTGCGCCGAAACGGCACCACGTTCGAAGGCGCCTCGTCAGCAGTGCTGGTGTCGGCGTCGATCCGCGCCAGCAGTGCCGCGCGGCCGCGGTCGAACGCCTCGTCGCTCATCGGGGCGACGTCCGACATCGCCCACTTGATCGTCTCGTCCTCAACGGGACGCGTCTCGTCACGCATCGTCGTCACCCTCCTGTCCGTTGATTCGCGCCCGCAGCCTGGTGCGGGCCCGGAACAACCGGGTCCGCACGGTCGCCACCGGCGTCTGGGTCACCTCGGCCACCTCGGCGGCGCTCAGGTCGGCCCACGCCACCATCAGCAGCACGTCCCGTTCCTCGGGCCGCAGCTCGGCAAGGGCCTCGCTCAGGTCGTTCATCAGCGTCTTCGCGTCCACCATGGAGGCGGTGCGGTCGTCGACATGATCGGTCACCGTGCGCCTCCCGTGGTCACGGGCCCATGCCCGCAGGCGGCGGCCCTCCGACCGGACGTGCTGGCGCAGCAGGTTCGTCGCGATCCCGAACACCCACGCCTTCAAGCCCGCCCGCGCCGGGTCGAAGGTGTCGCGGCGTTCCCATGCGATGAGGAACGCCTCGGACACCAGATCGTCCGCGATCGCAGGCTCGACCCGCAGCGCCAGATAACGGTGCAGGTCACGGGCGTGCCGGTCGTAGAGCTGGACCCACTCGTCCCTGTCCAGAGGTTTGGTCACCCCCGGCCCTCCTGTTCGCGCCTGAGGCGGCGTCTCGGTGCTCACGGAACTTATTGGCCGATGTGCCCGGCGGCATTCCCAACCCGACTGTGTGACCTGGCCGACCCTCGGCCGCGTTCGATCATCGGCAGCTCCACCCAGCGATAGCACAGGTCGGCGATCCCGATCGCGACCAGCGACGTCAGAACGGCCATGACCAGCCCTGATGCGCCCGACAGCAGCGCCACCAGGTGTGCGATCGACTGCACCAGATAGATCGAGTACGACCGCTCGCCGAGCCACGTCATCACGCGTCCGGACAACACCCGTTGGGGGAGGCCGGGCCCGAGCAGCGCGGGCAGCATCAGCCCGGTCGCGATGGCGTAGACGGGCACGACGGACACGAATCCGGGGATGGCGCCGTCCAGCAGCCCGGAGATGAGCCCGACGGACAGGTGCACGGCGATGAACGGCAGGACCACCCACGGCCGGATCAGCGGCCTGAGCAACGCGAACCCGCGCGGGCTGTGCAGGAGCATCGCCACCGCGCACCCGACCAGCACGGTGAAGTAGTGCACCGGCCAGCCCTTCGGGTCGGCCGCCACCGTGAACGGCACCGCGGCCAGCGCGAGCGCCATCAACCCGACCAGCACCGCGGGACGGAACCGGGGCAGCAGCGCGAACGCCAGCAACGGCCACAGCAGGTAGAACTTCTGCTCGATGCCCAGCGACCACGACTGCCCGTACGGCCCGCCGTGCCCGAACTCGTTCATGAACGTGAGGTAGAACGGGAAGTCCCGGCCGAGCGGGTTGTCGAAGAAGTGCCCGGCGATCAGCAGACCGGCGGCCGTCACGAACAGCACGAGGAAGTACATCGGCAGGATTCGGAACGCCCGCCGCCGGTAGAAGTCACCGAGTGAGACGCGCCCCTTCCGTGCGTGCTCTCGCAGCAGCAACGTCGTGATCAGGAACCCGGACAGCACGAAGAACACCTGCACGCCGAGCCAGCCCTGCAACCACTCCGGACCACCGCTGTGGAAGAACACCACCATCAGGGCGGCGATCGCCCGTACCCCGTCCAGAGCGGGAAAGCGTTTCAACGCAAGGAAGTCCTCATGGGTCATGTCCCTACTTGACCGGTGAGTGACGGGGCGTTCCCATGAGGACAGTCACACTTCCATTGTGGGAACGGGAAAGGCGGCAGCGGTCAAGAAGCAGATGTGAACGAGACCGTGTTGCTCCGACAGCTCGTCGACGAGATCCCACCGATGTCCGCCGAGGCGTTCGACTCCGGGCGCAGGCGGATCCAGGCCCGGCACCGCTGGGGGAGGGCGCGCGGAGTCCTGCGCGTGCTCTGGTACGTGACACTGGGCCTGTTGCCCGTCGCGCTCGCCGTCGGCGGTGTGTACTACCTCGATCTCCAGGTCTACCGCACGGGCGGACTCGCCTGGCTGCAAGGGGTTCCGCTCTATGTCGACTTCCCCGGCCCGCTCGACGGGCCGCGGCTGCCGTTCACCTACCCGCCGATCGCCGCCGTGTTCTTCAGCGCGTTGACGACAGTCCCGGTGTGGCTGATGAACTCGTTCGTCGTCGTGACGAGTTTCGTGCTCCTGTCGGTGGTCTGCCTGATCGTCACCGGCAGGCTGACCGAGCGGCCGCAGGTCGTGTGGACGGTGGCACCGGCGGCCGCGATCGCCGCGATCGCGCTGGAACCGGTCATTTCGACCTTCCTGTTCGGTCAGATCAACCTGCTGCTGATGGCGCTCGTCGTGATCGACTGCCTGGCGGTCAAGGACCGCCGGTGGCGCGGTGTGCTGGTGGGACTGGCGGCCGCGATCAAGCTGACGCCGGCGATCTTCGTGCTGTACTTCCTGGCGCGCAAGGACTGGCGGGCCGCGATCACGTCGACGGTCGCGTTCGCGGGTTTCGCCGCGGCGGGTTTCCTGGCCGCACCAAAGGATTCGGTGGAGTACTGGTTCCACGCGCTGCAGGACCCGAGCCGTGTCGGCGGACTCGCATACATGGCGAACCAATCGATTCGCGGTGTGCTGCACCGGTTCGACCCCGGCCAGCCCGTCGAGACGCTGCTGTGGGTGGCGCTGTCGGCGATCACGGTGCTACTCGCGGTCATCGTGGCGCGACGAACCCGTAACGATGTCGTGGCACTTCTCGGAATCGCGCTCGCCGGGCTGCTCGTCTCGCCCGTCTCGTGGTCTCATCACTGGGTGTGGTGCGTGCCCGCGTTCCTCGCACTCGGGTTCGCCGCGCGGCGAACCTGGTCGAAAGTGGTGCTCGCGGTGCTGCTCGTGATCTTCTGCGTACAGCCCTTCACCTGGTTGCCGAGCACCGGCGACAAGGAGATGTCATGGTCGGTGTGGCAGCACATCCCGGGTGACGCGTACGTGTGGGTGGGAATCGCGACACTCGTGGTGCTCGCCTCCACCACCAAGGGCCGTATCCGTAGCAGAGTGTGACCGCACTAACGGACGGTGTTCCCGGACGCGGCGTACCGCTAGCCTGTACTCCGGTACACACTTAGACGGGGGTTCATGTATGGCGGGGACGCGACGCGTGGCCGAGCCCGCGGCGCCGACTCAGGCTGTCGGGAGGCGCGAACGGCACAAGCGGGCCATGTACGAACGTCTGTACACGGCCGCGCTGGAGCTGTTCACCGAGCAAGGGTACGAGGAGACCTCGATCGAGGACATCACCGAACGGGCTGATGTCGCGCGAGGCACCTTCTTCAACTACTTCGACAAGAAGGACGAGGTGATCGCCGCGTGGGGAGCGCGGCGACGGGACACGCTGCGGGACGAGCTGGGCGCGATCGCGGGTGGGGGCCTCGACGTGCTGACCAGCCTGGAGAACAGCATGCGTGCGCTCGCGCGGATCAACAAGATGGAATGGCGCACCACCCAGGTCATGCTCGCGGCCTGGGTCCGGTGCGGTCACCCCATCTTCGAGGAGCCGTTCGCGACGTCGCTGTTCGCCGAGATCGTCACCGCGGGGAAGGACTCGGGCACGGTCGCCGAGCACGTCGACCCGGTGCTGGTCGGGAACATCCTGCGGGATGTCTACCTGGGCACGCTGTATCGGTACGTGGGTCGTGGCAAGCAGCCGACGACGCTCGCCAGCGAGCTCGTCACGACCCTGCGGCTGGTGATGAACGGCGTCCTGGTCAAGTAGCACACGTATTTGCCATGAAAGGAGCTTTCAGTCCATGAAAGCTCCTTTCATGGCGTTTCAGGCCACCAGGAGGGTGTCGGCGAGGGTGCCGACGGTTTCGGGGCCGAGCAGGGTGGTGGCGGGGACGGTGCGGCCGAGTGACTTCTTCAGGCGGGCGGCGAGTTGTGCGGCCATCAGGGAGTCGAGTCCCAGGTCGCGCAACGCCCGCCGGGTGTCGAGCCGATCGGTTGTCGTGCCCAGTACGGCGGCGACGTGTCCGAGCACGGTCTCGCGGACCGGCTCGTCCGGGGTTGCCGCCGCTTCGGGGACCGGAACTGGTACCGGAATCTGGACCGGCACGGGCTGAGTGGCACGAGCGCGGGCCGAGCGCAGCAGGTTCGTCACGCCCGTGACGAGGCCCGCGAACGGCGACGCCGCTTCCGTGCGGATGGTGATCCCGGTCAGTTCGGCGAAGCAGTGGTGCTGCGCGTCGAACAGCCGGACGTCGACGACGGGCTTGCCCCGCCGCCGTCGCGCCACGGCCCAGAACTCGCCGTTCGCCCGGCCGAGGATCCGCACGCGTTCCACCCCGAGCGGCACCACCGAGGTGCCCAGCGCGAGCACCACGACCTGCATGCCGGTCTCCACCACCACGGAGGATTCGGTCGCGGCGCCGGGCGTGAACCGGGCGACGGCGGCGTCCTGGCCGCGCCACGCCTGCCGCATCGTGCGGAACTGGCCGTCGAACTCGTACCCGTGCCGGGTGGCGAGGTCGTGGAAGTCGGCGTCCCGCACGTAGTCACGGCACCGGGTGAGCGCCCAGTCCAGGCCGAACGTCCCGACCGAGCCGCCACGCTCCAGATCGCCACTCGCGCAACGCACACCATCGTCCGTGTGCAGGGTGAACGCCCGCACGCCGCCGCGTTCCGGCCTGATCGTCACCGTCAGCGTGGGCAGGGCGTCCGGGTCGACCGTGCACAGCTCGTGGAACTGGATGTTGCGCAACGTGTGCACGGCGGAGGTGTCCGAGCCGCGCGCGACCGTGAGCACCGCGTCGAACAGCACCGCGGCCGGCAACGGCGTGAGCCCGCGGAACCTCAGTCCCCGCAACGCGTCCGCGACACCGAGGCTCGCCAGGCTTACCTCGCGCACGATCTCGCTGTCCGCGGTGAACGACTCGAACCAGTAGTCCTGGCGCTGCCACGGGTAGGTGGGCAGCGGCACGGTCCGGCCGCCGCCCAGCCACGTCGCCCAGTCGACCGGCACACCGGCGACGTGCAGGTGGCCCAGTGCGGCGGTGATCGTGCGCAACTCGGGTTCGTCGCGCAGCAGGGACGGCACGGTCGCGCCGGACCAGCCCGCGGCGTGACCGATCTCGCCGATCGCCTTGAGTAGCACCGGGTGCGGGCTGATCTCCAGCACCACGGCGTGCCGCGCGTCGGCGAGCACCCGGCGCACGGTGTCGTTGAGCCGCACGGTCTGCCGCACGTTGTCGGCCCAGTACCGGGCGTCCAGCTCACGCCTGCCGTACTCGACGGTCGACCGGAAGTCGATCTGTGGCGAGTTCGGCCGCAGGTCGTCCAGCTGCTCGCGCAACGCCTTGGCGACCTTGTCCATCAACGGCGAGTGCGACGCCACGTCCACGTCGCGCACCGGGCGGCACGCGATGCCGAGAGCTTCGAGGTCCTGCGCGACGCTCGCCATCTTGTCCGCCGGACCGGCCAGCACGCACGTGCCCGGCGAGTTGTCCGCGGCCACGCACACGTCGCCGCGGTAGCGGTCGAGCAGGCCCTCAGCGTGGTCAGCGGGCAGTTCGGCCCACAGCATCGCGCCGCTGCCCGCCGTCTCCTGCATCAGCGCGCTGCGGCGGCAGATCACCGCGGCCGCGTCCCGCACCGAGATCGCCCCGGCGACCTGCGCGGCGGCGACCTCGCCCATGCTGTGCCCGACCACGATGTCCGGCCGCACTCCCCAGGACTGCCAGTGCGCGGCCAGTGCCACCTGCACCGCCCACAGCACCGGCTGGATCTCCTCGATGGTCTCCGGCCACGGCGCGGCGTCGAGCAGGATGTCCACAATGGACCAGCCGGTCTCGTCACGGACGGCCGCGTCGCACTCGTCGAGTGCCGCCTGGAACGCGGGGGAGGCCGTGTACAGCTCGCGGCCCATGCCACGCCACTGCGAGCCCTGACCGGGGAAGAGGAACACCACCGGAGGCCGTTCGGCCGCCTCGCCGGCCGCCACGCCCTTCGCGTCCGCGTCGTCGACGAACGCCTGCAGGCCGGTCAGGAGCTCGGCGGTCGAAGCGCCGGTGACCGCGAGCCGCTGGTCGTGGTGATCGCGTCGCACCGTAGAGGTATAACAAATGTCTTGTACCGCAGAGGTTTCGTTCAAGTGGGCGATGTGTGACCGTGCCGCCGCACGTAATGCGTCGACGGACTTGGCGGACAGCGCGAGCACGCGCGGCCGGTCGTCTTCCGAGCTGACGGTCGCGGTGTCAGGTGCGTTGGTGAGCACGACGTGCACGTTGGTGCCGGAGATGCCGAACGAGCTGACCCCCAGGATCGGTCGCTCCGCCGCCAACGGCTGGTTGCGGGTGACCAGCCGTAACGACCCGTTGGTCAGCGGTTCGGCGACGACCTTGGCGTGCAGCGACGCGGGCACGGTCCGGTGCTCCGCGATCAGCACGGCCTTGATCAGACCGGCGATGCCCGCAGCCGCCTCGGTGTGCCCGATGTTGCTCTTCACCGATCCCAGCAGCAGCGGCCGGCCCCGGCCGGTTCCGGCGACCTCGCTCAGCGCGGCGAGCTCGACCCGGTCGCCGACGCTCGTCCCGGTGCCGTGCGCCTCGATGTAGTCCACAGTGGACGGATCGATGCCCGCGTCCTGGTAGGCGGCGGCGAGCATCTCGACCTGGCCGCGCACGGCGGGTTGCAGCAGCAGCCCGCTGCCCCGGCCGTCGTTGCTGATCGCGCTGCCGAGCAGCACGGCGTGCACGCGGTCGCCGTGTGCGACCGCGTCGTCCAGCCGTTCCAGCACGATGGCGCCGACGCCTTCGCTGCGCACGAACCCGTCCGCGTTCACGGAGCCGAACTTGCAGCGTCCGTCGGGTGCGAGCATCGCCGCCTGCGAGTACGCGATCGCGTCGTCGGGCAGCAGGATCACGTTGACCCCGGCCGCGATCGCGATGTCGCACTCGCCCGCGAGCAGCGCCTGCCGGGCGTTGTGCGCGGCGACGAGCGAGGACGAGCAGGCCGTGTCCACGACGATGGACGGCCCGCGCAGGTCGAGCGCGTAGGAGAGCCGGCCGGACGTCACGGCGCGCAGCTCCCCGCCCGCCGCGTGGCGCACGTCGTGGTTGCCCGCGTTGCGGCTCGCCTTGCCGTACTCGGCGGTCGCCTGGCCGACGAACACGCCGACGCGGCGCCCGGCGAGCTCGGAGGGCCTGATTCCGGCGTCCTCCAACGCTTCCCACGCGACCTCGAGCAGCAGGCGCTGCTGCGGGTCCATGGCGCGGGCCTCGCGCGGTGAGATGCCGAAGAACTCCGCGTCGAAGCCGCGGACGTCGTCGAGGAACCCGCCGTGGCGGGAGATCGTCCTACCCGGCGCGGGTTGTGGCGAGTACCAGTCGTCGACGTCGAACCGGTCGCGCGGGATCTCCCTGATCGCGTCGGTGTTGCCAGTCAGCAGGTCCCAGAACGCGGCGACGGAGCCGGCACCGGGGAAACGGCAGGCCGTGCCCGCGACGGCGACCTCCCTGTCACCTGTGCTGGATGTGCCTGTTCTGGAGGCAGGGCGGCGTGTCACGGTTCCCCCACGGCAATGAATGTGATTTCCAGTACAACTATGTACCCGGAGCCAAGTTTAGTCACCCGATCGGTGTCCTCGCAGTCGAAACTACGCAAAATTGCCCATCGGGCGAACACTGCCGGGCGCCGGGGTCTCGCAGGGTGGAACGCGAGGGCTTACACTCAAAGTCGTTCTTGCGTTCAAGTTTGTACTTGAGTACTCACTACACCGGTGAACGGTCCGGCGAGGGGGAGCTCTACATGGCCAGGTTCGTGGTCGAGATGGTGTTCGAGGCCAAGCGCGGGCGGTTGGCCGAGGTACGGCCCGCGCACAGGAGGTACTGGGAAGCTCTGGCCGCACGGGGCGTGCTGCTGGACGGCGGTCTGTACGCGGACTCGTCCGGAGGGCTGATGCTGTGCGAGGCGGCGGACGATGTCGCGTTGCGCCGTTTGGTCGCAGGGGATCCTTACGTGTTGATCGTGGACGGCAGGACGAACCTGGAGATCGCGACCCAGTTCCACGTGTCGGTCCGCGCCGTCGAGCTCCACATCACGAGCATCCACCGCAAGCTCGGCATCAACCGCAGGGCGCAGCTCGCCGGCGCACTGGCAGCTTGATCCGGTGCGGGTGATGGGTGATCTGGACGTCCGCAAGTTGCGGATGCTGCGTGAGCTCGACGAACGCGGCACTGTCGCCGCGGTCGCGCAGGCACTGCACCTCACACCGTCCGCGGTGTCGCAACAACTCCTGACCCTGTCGAGGGAAACGGGCGTCCGGCTGATCGAACCCGTCGGACGGCGGGTCCGGCTCACCGCCGCGGCACGGGTGTTGCTCAGGCGTGCCAACGAGATCTTCGCCGCGCTGGAACGTGTGCAGGCCGATCTCGTCGCGTACACGGAAGGCTCGGTGGCCGAGGTACGCGTGGCCGGGTTCGCCGCCACGATCTCCGGCCTCGTGCTGCCCGCGGTGCGCGACCTGCGCGACAGCCACCCAGGTCTGGTCGTGCGGCTCGCCGAGGCCAACCCGCCGGAGTCGTTCGACCAGCTCGTGCGCGGGAACGTCGACGTGGTGCTCAGCATCGAGTCCAAGGACAGCCCGGCCGCCACCGACTGCCGGTTCCACCGCGTCCCGCTGCTCGCGGAACGGTTCGACGTCGCTCTGCCGGTGCACCACCCGCTCGCGCACGCACCCGTGGTGCGGCTCGCGGACCTGTCGGCCGAGGCGTGGATCTTCTCCAGCACCGGGACGTGCCGCGACATCACGTTCGCCGCGTGCGTCGCGGCGGGCTTCACGCCGGAGATCGCCCACCACATCGGCGACTGGGAGGCCACGCTCGCCGCCGTCGGACTGGATCTCGGGCTGGCACTGGTGCCACGGCTGATCAACACGGGCGCGCGTGAGGACGTCGTGATCCGCGCGCTGGACGCGGAACGGCCGACCCGGCACGTGTTCGCGGCGGTGCGGCGGGGGAGCGAAACCGTGCCGCACCTGGCGGCGGTGCTGAACGCGCTGGTCACGGCCGCGGAGGTGAAGCGTGCCTGACCGTTCAGTTCTCCTGCTCGATCGACTCCACGGATTCTCGATGGAACGTCACGCATGCGCGTGTGAAGCTCGAACGGAACGGAGGTCCGCCATGGCTTCCACATCGAGGAACAGGGATTTCTGATGCCGGGGTGACGCTCGTGCGCTGCGAAGCGCCGGCGTCCTCTCCCGCCCCGGCTCCCGCGACGGCGAAGGTCAGACCCCCGCCCTTCCCGTCCAACGAAGGGGCCTCCCGGAGTGCGACACCGGGAGGCCCTTTCGCGTACCAGAAGGAGATCAGCAGCGCCGGACGCGCACGGTGCCGCGGCTCGACTCCGCGATCAGGAAGTTCAGCTTGTCCGGGTCGGCGGAGCCGAGGGTCACCCGCAGCTCGGCGTTGATGTTGATGTTGCGCCTCTCACCGCACGGCACCCAGTCGATGTCGGTGTTGCCGGGCCGGTAGACCGTGTCCCACTCGTCGCTCACCGGGCCGCTGAACGGGTGGTTCACCGTCGTCGTCGCCGACTGGCCCTGGATGTAGATGCTGAGCCGGTTGAGCGCGGTCGCGCCCTCCTGCAGGTGGGCGTAGCCGTGGTAGCTGGTCCGCGACAGGCCGTAGGTGTAGCCGTCCGGCACGCTCACGCGGATGTTGACCTGGCAGTTCTTCCGCATGTCCAGCGGGGACGAGCCGCCGCCCGCCCGCGCCAGGAATGTGTGGTAGCCGATGCTGAAGGTTCTGCCCTCGGTTCGGACGTCAGCGTCACCCGCCACACAGCCCGACCCGTTGACCGTCACGACATCGACGCGCGGAGTGGGCTCTTCTTCGGCGGACGCGGTGACCGGGACGAACATCGATAGCGCGATCAGTGCTGCTGCTGCCGTTTTCAGCATGGGAAACCTCTCTGGGATCCGTGCTCGGAGGCGGCGGCAGCACCAGACGGTAGCGGGGGGTCGTGTGACGAAACGTCCCCCGCTACCTGACGATTGCCTGACGATTCACGGCTTGAACGCGAACAGTTCCTCGGTTCCGGCCGTCACCACGATGCAGGTCGACTCCGGCACCTCCTGCCACGCGCCGTGCAGGTCGCCCAGCGGCTCGGACACGACGAGCCGCGAGTTCTCGGCGAGGTCGTGCAGCGCGGGGTTGTCCGGGTACTGGCGACGCAGCGTCGACACGTCGGTGCTGTGGTAGAGGCTGCGCGACTTTCCCCTGCTGGAGTACCGGAACGCCCAGGTCGTGGTGCCGTCCGTGGTCGCGACGGTCATCTGGATCGGGAACTCGACGCCGTGCCGCCTGCCGACGTCCTCGACGAACGCGACCATGCGCGCGACCGCGGCCGGCGGATCGGTCTCCAGCCCGAAGCCGACGGCCAGGTAGAACATGATCTCGGAGTCCGTCGAGCCCTCGATCAGCGGATAGAGCTCCGGGTGGACGGCCAGCGCCAGTTCGCGGCGCACCAGCTGGAACTTCGCGATCAGCCCGTTGTGCATCCACAACCAGTTCTTGTAGCGGAACGGGTGGCAGTTCGTCCGCTGCACCGCCGCCCCCGTCGAGGCGCGGACGTGCGCGAACACCCGGTCGACGGTGATCTGCGCGGACAGCTCGCGCAGGTTGCGGTCGTTCCAGGCGGGCTCGGTGCTCAGGAACAGGCCGGGCGAGCCGTTGACGGCCCCGTACCAGCCGATGCCGAACCCGTCGCCGTTCACCGCCGTCGCACCCATGCGGGCGTGCTTGCTCTGCATGACGAGCGAGTTCTCCGGCCGGTAGAGGATCTCCTCCAGCAGAATCGGCGAACCGGAGTAGGCGAGCCACCGGCACATGTGAGACCTCCCTTGAGTCCTGGCGCACATGGGACCACGTAGCCGTCCGAACTGCGAGGATTGCGACGGTGCGGTCGTGTCAGGCACCATGAGCGTGATTCCTCATCACATCGAAGGTGTGTACGTGACGGTTCCTCCTGGCCTGCGGTACCAGCCCGCTGATCGGCGCGCGCACTTCGAGACGCTCGAACCGATCGAGCAGCTACCGTCGCTCGAGCCGCTGGAACCGGTCGACGAGCGCGAGGAACGCCAGGACATCGCCATCATCGGCCCGATCGCCGCGGTCGTGCTCGCTCTGACGGTGTGCACGCTCGTGCTGGACCACCCCAGCGCCAGGGTCGTGGCCGCGGGTCTCGCCACGCTCGGCCTCATCATCGCCGTGGTGCTGCTGCTGATCGGCAAACGGCCCAAGCCCGGTTCACACCGCGCGCGGCACGCCATCGAACGGTGAGTGGTTTCCGTCGTCATGGCGTCTGCAGGTACCACCAACTCAAGATCATCGGGCTCACAACTGCCACCAACTCGGTTCGGATGAGCCGGCGTCAGAGCTCGGGCGGAGTGGTCTCGGTCAGCCTGGGATCGGGCTTGGCGCCCGACATGGCGAGCATGCCCCGGAAGACCTGCAGGAGCTTGCGCAGCCCGCTCGGCCTGCGCCGGTCGATGCCGCCGATCACCTGCTTGAGCACGGTGAGCTGGTCGAAGTAGATCCGTTCGGTGACGAGGTTCTCCTGCTCGTCGAAGATGAAGTACGCCGTCATCCGGGTCCGGTGCCTGCCGCCGGTCGGCGGGATCCTGCCCAGTGGCCCGGTGTGGGTGCCCAGCAGCCAGAACTCGACGATCACGGCGTCATGGCTGTGCCGCAACGCGATCAGCTCGTGGTCCTGGTCGGGAAACGCCGTCCGCGTGTCGATGTAGTACTGCCGCACCGCGCTGTCCCCGTCGTGCACGAGCATCTGCGCGATCAGCTCGTAGTGCGGGTGCGGGAACGTCGACAGGGTGGCGTCCCAGTCGTGGTTCACCTCGTCACGGAAGTGGTCGAGCACCAGCTTCTCGCGGGCACGCAGGACGTCCTCGCTGGGCAGCGCGAATCGGGAGGCCACGGTTCTCCTTCTGGTCGGTCCGGGTCCAGCATGCCCGACGATCTTCGACAGGCGAGTTGATCGAGACGCCAGCAGACTGCACGCGTGAGTTTTCGACGGTGGCCCGTGGTCGCGTCGGCCGGGTCGATCATCGCGGCGCTCACGTTCCTGGCCTGCCGGCGCCGGATTCAGTAGGCAACCGGATGATCTCCGAGGCGTCTTGCATGTTGAGAGGTTTCGCGAGAAGGGGATAGGACGTTGGGTGTTAACCGTCGTGCCGCGCTGGCTCTTGGTGCGGGTGCCGCTCTGGCCGTTGCCGTGCCCACGCAGGCGCTCGCCTCGTCGATCACGGGCAAGCTGCGTGACCTCGAACAGCAGCACGGTGCTCGTCTCGGCGTGTTCGCGAGTGACACGGGCACCGGTCGCACTGTGCTCTACCGGGCGGATGAGCGTTTCCCGATGTGCTCGACGTTCAAGACGCTCGCCGCGGGAGCCGTTCTGCGCCGGGACCGTGACGGCGAGCTGCTGTCGAAGGTCATCAGGTACACGCAGGCCGAGGTCGACAAGTCCGGGTACGGGCCGATCACCGGCAAGCCGGAGAACCTGGCGAACGGCATGACCGTCAAGGCCCTGTGCGAGGCCACCATCACCTACAGCGACAACGCGGCGGCGAACTTGCTGCTGCGTGAGCTCGGCGGGCCGAGCGCGGTCACCCGGTTCTGCCGGTCGATCGGCGACCCGGTCACGCGCCTCGACCGGTGGGAGCCGGAGCTCAACTCCGCGGAGCCGTGGCGGGAGTGCGACACCACTTCGCCGCGTGCGGTGGGGCAGAGCTACGCGCGGTTGACGGTCGGGCACGCGCTGGACCGGGCGGACGCCGAGCAGCTGACGGCGTGGCTGCTGGCGAACACGACCGGCGCGAACCGGTTGAAGGCCGGGTTGCCGAAGGACTGGCGGCTCGGGGACAAGACCGGCACCGGGAAGTACGGGACCACCAACGACGTCGGCATCACGTGGCCGCCCGGCCGCGCGCCGATCGTGGTCGCCGTGCTGACCACCAAGCCGGACGCCGCGGCGGGCGCCGACGAGCCGCTCGTCGCTCGGGCGGCGGAGATCGTGGCCGGCACGCTCAGTTGATCCAAATGGGCCCACGCGTACGGGTGCGTGTGCTCGGATGAGGGCATGAGCATCTGGGGGAGATCGCTTCTGCTCGCCTGCGCGCTGGTCGCGGGGCTGGTCACGCCCGCGCACGCGCAGGCGAGCGGGAACATCAGCGTGGCGGCGGCCGAGGTGGTGCTGGCTGCGGGACAGGACCGTGCGTCGGTCAAGGTCTCGTGGAGCGCCAGTGTCACCCCGGCCGTTCGCGTCTACGTCGTCGAGACCGGCAAGGCACGCAAGCTGTGGACGCAGGCCGCCGCCACCGGGTCGGGCCTCTGGGAATACCTGTACGCGGGCACGACCATGCGGTTCGAGCTGTGGGGCGGCGAGAACTTCGGCACGCTGCTCGGCACCACGCAGAGCCGGGGACGGGCGCCCGGCAGTCTGACCGCCGACCGCACGCGGCTGACGGTCCCGCCGGACAAGCCCGGATCCATCACGCTGAACTGGTCCGCGACGACGTCCGACGCGCAGGTGTGGGTGTCGCACAACGGCGGCCCGCAGAAGCTCTACGCGCAGGGCCCGGCGGGCAGCGGGAGGATCGACTGGATCAGCCGCGGCACCACGGTGTTCACGCTCTGGTCCGGCACCGCCCAGGAACACCTGCTCGCCACGCTCGTCGTCACCGCCGACTCCGGCGCCTCCGCCTCGGCCGACACCCCGGTCGTCGTCGACCCGGACGGCGCCGGCAGCGCGACCGTGCGCTGGACCGGCGGCGAGGCGAGGCTGGTGAACGACGACGGCACCGAGACAGTGTTGAGCGGCAACGGAATCGCGGCGATCAGCACGCGCGGCGCCGACCGCAAGCTCGTCCGGGTCTACGACGGTGCGTCGGTCGTCGCCCACACCAGTGTCACGGTGCTGCGGAACTCTCGCGGCTGGGCGGGCTTCAACTACCTGCCCGAGCACGAGAAGCGGTACCAGGAGTACCTCGACACCGACGCGTGGCCGCAGGTGCGGGACCAGGTCACGCACGACTTCGACGTCATCGCCGCTACCGGCGGCACCCTCGCCAGAGTCGTGCTGTGGCCCGAGAAGACCGGCTACTTCGACGCCCCCGCCCCGTGCACCGCGACGTCGTCGCAACGGTGGTGTGCGCAGTCCCGCAACCTCGTCGAGCTCGCGCGCATCGCCCGCGATCGCGGCATCCGGCTCGTTCCCGTGTTCGCGAACAGCTATCTCACCAGCCCGTGGTGGCAGCGGTGGCCAGGCGACCCCGGCAGCCGCAGGAAGTGGGCGGAGTTCGGCGTGCGCAGCGCCGAGTGGATGAACACCTACATCACCGCTCTCGAAGCCAGCGACGCGCGCGACGCGGTGCTCTACTACGACCTGCAGAACGAGACCTCGGGCGTGCGGGGCACCCAGCCGAACCTTCAGAGTGCTTACGTGGCAATGGTTTACGACCGCACCGCGGCTCCTCGCGGCAAGCGCGGCGTGTCCGTGATGCACGCGACGGCCGACGGCGCCTCGCTGGCCGCCGCACTCGTCGGCAAGCCGATGGACTTCATCGACGTCCACGGCTACGACAGCCTCGACCTGATCGGCACCGCCGTGCGCGGCCTGCGCTCGAAGTTCCCGTCGAGCACCGTGCTCGTCGGCGAGATCGGCAAGCCGACCTGGGAGAACGGCACATCGACCCCGCAGAAGGAAAACGAGCAGGCGGACTACACGACGCGCACGCTCGACACCCTCGCCGCCGAACGGGTGCCGATCGCCATGGCATGGGAGCTCTACGACGACCCACGGGCCGTGCCGCACCCGCTCAGCACCGGGTACGGCTACCTCGCAGGCAACCACGCGAAGCCCGGCTACGGCGTGCTGTGCTCGCGCTGGAGCCTGGTGCCCGACTGCGGTGTTCTGCGCGAGGCCAATGCCGCGGCGCCGACCTCGTTGTCGGTGAGCACGCGGATCCCGGTACGGGCCGGCGTTCTCACCCCGAACGCGATGCTGCGCGGCAACGGCGCCGCGAGGATCGTCGTCACCGAGTTCGACTCGGCGGGCCGGGAACTGGGCAGCGCCGCTGGCGAGCCGGTCGCGATCAGCGCCGACGAGCTGAACTACCTGCGGCACCGGGCTTTCGACGTGCGGCTGCGGGCCGAGACCACGTCGGTGCTGATCACCGTGGTCGCCGACGGATCGACGCGGCTGGTCGCGACCGCGCTGACGGCAGGGCAGCGGGCCACGCTCAGCTGACCGGCACCCACAGCTCGATCTCGGTGTGCCTGCGGTAGAACTCGACGAGTGGCCGGCTGGAGTCCCACGGCCCCAACGCCTTCAGCTCCTCCATCGCCGCACCGATCCGCCCGTACAGCTCGGGCGGATCACCCTTCAACCTGGCGCGCCGGTACTTCCCGCCCGGCAGCACGCCGACGGTGAGGTCGAAGGAGTCGCCGTCCTTCACCGGCGTGCACACCGTGTACGTGCCCGCGTTCTCGTCGATGCGCGCGAACATCCTGCGGCCGTGCAGCCCGACCAGGTTCTCGAACCACGGCCACGCCTCGCTCATCTCGGTGAGGTCGTCGGCGACCGTGTGCTCCAGCACCGGCACGTCTTCGCGGGTGATCAGGTCGGCCACGACAGCACCTCTCTGTCTGGTTGGTCGTGAGTGGGTTCCGTCGTCAGAGCGACGGAAACCACTCACGATCCTGCTCGCTCAGGAAGCGGCGCAACGCGGCCTCGATCGATGCCATCGCCTCGGCGGAGTCCGTGCCGTTGCAGCGCGCGAGCGAACTTGTCGATCTCCGCGAGCAGTTCCCGGTACGTGAACGACCTGGCGCCGTCGATCAGCGCGAGCCGATCGTCGAACGAATCGAATGCCCGCAACGTGTTGTGCACCAGTTTTGCCACGCGATCCCCCTTCGCGGTCGAAACACTAGTCGAACTCATTTTCGTCGGCTACGTTCCAATGTGAAGCAAGTTCATGTTCGAAGGTGGCGGCTATGCGGCGGTCGGTTCTTCTGGCAGTGCTGTTCCTCTTCTCGTTGGTGATCACGCCGGTGCGCGCGGAGTCGTTCGACGGCTCCGAGCTCCGGGTGTCCGGCGGGGTGTTCCGCGACGAGCACGGCCGCGAGGTGGTGTTGCGCGGCTTCAACGTCTCCGGCACGGCCAAGCTCGCCGAGTACCGCGGGCTGCCGTTCGCCTCGGTCGCCGACGCGCGGAAGTCCGCGATCGCGATGAAACAGCTGACCGGCGCGAACGCCGTGCGGTTCCTGCTGACGTGGGCGTGGATCGAGCCCGAGCGCGGCCGGATCGACCACGCGTACCTCGACCGCGTGACCGAGCAGCTGCGGACCTTCACCGAGCAGGGCACGCGCGTCTACCTGGACTTCCACCAGGACCTCTACTCGCGCCACCTCTTCAACTCCGGCAGCTGGTACACCGGCGACGGCGCCCCGGCGTGGGCCGCCAGTGGCTACCCCAAGGAGTCGTGCGGCCTCTGCTTCCACTGGGGCCAGAACATGAAGAACAACAACGCCGTCACCGCCGCGACCTACGACTTCTGGCACAACCGCAACGGCGTGCAGGACTCGTTCCTCTCCGCGGCCGGCGCGGCGCTGAAGCACATCCGGGAAGCCTTGCCCGCCAACGAGTTCAAGCTCGTCGTCGGCGTCGACCCGCTCAACGAGCCCTACGCGGGCCGCTACGACACGGGCCAGACCTCGCAGACGTGGGAGCGCGATCTGCTGATGCCCTTCTACCACCGGTTCCGTTCCCGGATGGACGAGGCAGGCTGGACCACGAAGCCCGCGTTCGTCGAGCCGCTGGTGTTCTGGAACCAGAACGTCGACTTCTTCGCCGAACCGGGCGGGCTCACGCTCGTGCCCGCGCTGGGCGACAGGTTCGTGTTCAACGCCCACTTCTACGACGGCAAGGCGCAGTCGGGCCTGCTGATGCCGGGCAAGGCAGGCGACGGCCAGTACTCCCAGGCGTTCAGCACGATCCGCGACCGCGCGGCCGCACACGGCACCACCGCGATCGTGTCCGAGTTCGGGCACCCGGTCTCCGGCTACACCTCCGACAAGAACTCCTCCGTGCTCAAGGCGATCTACCAGGGCCTCGACTCCGTCGCGCCGGGCGCACGCTGGTGGTCGGCGCCGCGCGGCACCGTCGTGTCCGGCAGCCAGTGGCACTGGGACACCAACTACGGCCGCCACCGCGAGCTGATGAACGACAACCCGGACAAGGTGCACACCGACGGCGACGCCATGAACGACGAGCACTTCTCCGCGGTCAAGCTCGACGCGGCAGGCAACCCGGTGCTCAACGTCGACCGCGCCATCATCGACCGCGTCTACCCGCAGGCCGTCGCGGGCACCACCCTCGCCTTCACCTACGAGGACCGCGCGTACCAGACGTGGCAGCAGATCCCGCTGCCCGCCGTGCGGACCCTCGTGGGCTCGGCGCCGTTCGCGGTGCTCGTCTGGGACTCCAACGGCGGACCCGCGCCGACCGAGCTGCACCTGCCCGAGTCACTGCGTTCGCCGCTCGTGGTCAGCTCGGCCACGTCGGTCGTCGACGGCGATCGGCTGCTGCTGCGAGGCGGCTCCGGTCGGCAGTTCGCGCTGGTCACGGCCTCGTCCAGCGGCAACGTCGCGGCAGCCGAGGCCGAGCTGCGCACCTGGCACCAGAGCTGGTAACCCCACCCCCACCCCCACCCCCCGCCTCCCACCCCCCGCCTCCCGCGCGACGAAGGGCGCTTTCGTCCACCCCAGGTGGACGAAAGCGCCCTTCGTCGCGAACGCGGTGACCGCGGGCCCGCGGAATCGGCACGTAAGCTGGTGAGGTGCGGACACGGCCCACGCTGACCTGGTCGCCTTCGGGCCCTCCACTGCCGCGCACCTCGGATCTGGCCGAGGTCGTCCCCCTGGTCGACGCGGGTGGCGTGCTGGTACTCAGCGGCGCGGGCCTGTCCACCGAGTCCGGCATCCCGGACTACCGCGGCGAGGGCGGCAGCCTGCGCCGCCACACGCCGATGACCTACGAGGACTTCACCACCAGCGCGGCGGGCAGGCAGCGCTACTGGGCGCGCAGCCACGTCGGCTGGCGCACCATCGCCAGCGCCCACCCGAACGCCGGCCATCTCGCGGTGACCAGGCTCGCGCCGCGCCTGTCCGGCGTGATCACCCAGAACGTCGACGGCCTGCACCAGGCCGCGGGCACCGGCGAGGTCGTCGAGCTGCACGGCGGCCTGGACCGCGTGATCTGCCTGAGCTGCAAGCTGCTGTCACCGCGCGTCGAACTGGACCGCAGGCTGCGCGAGGCGAACCCGGACTTCGCCGTCACCACCGATGAGATCAACCCGGACGGCGACGTCTTCCTGCCCGAGGATCAGGTCCGCGACTTCACCGTCGTGCCGTGCTCCGAGTGTGGCGGCGTGCTCAAGCCGGACGTGGTGTTCTTCGGCGAGAACGTGCCGCGCACCCGTGTCGAGCAGTGCTACGACCTGGTCGACAACGCCCGCTCCCTGCTCGTGCTCGGATCATCCCTCACGGTCATGTCCGGGCTGCGGTTCGTGCGGCGCGCGGCGGAGGCCGGAAAGACGGTCGCCATCATCAACCGGGGCGTGACGCGAGGCGACCCGTACGCTTCGATCCGGGTCGATCTGCCGTTGGGTAAATCGCTCACGGAGCTGGCGGACATCCTTGTTGGGCCACTGGGTGATGTTCCGTGTGGGCGACACCCAGGCTGACGTCCCGGTGCTCGGCGGTTCGCTCGCGATGCTGCTCCAGTCGGTGCTCGACTACGGCGACGTGACGCACCTGGAGACGATGAGGCTCGCCGACCTCCGGTAGAGCTACGAGGACTAGTGCGGTGACCACAATCCTTGCCGGTCAATTTCGCGCCCGCCTGGACACGAAATGGCCCGGCAAGGGTTAGTGATCACCGCACTAGCCCTCCGAGAGGAAGCGGTCCAGCACCCGCCGTTCCCGTTTCGTCGGCCGACCGGCCCCGCGGTCTCGTTTCGCGACCGGCGCCTCCTTCGGCGGCGGAGGCGTGCGGTCGATGAAGCACGTCGCCGCGTCCGCCGCCCCGACCCGCTTCTGGATCACCCGGACCACCTCGATGATCCGGGTCCGGTCGCCGACCCGTGCCCGGATCTGGTCGCCGGGCACCACGGTCGCGGAGGCTTTCGCGGGCTTGTCGTTGATGCGCACGTGGCCGCCCTTGCACGCGGCGGACGCGTCCGGGCGGGTCTTCGTCAGCCGGACCGCCCACAACCAGCGGTCGATGCGCGTGGACTCCACCCGGCCATCATGACACCCTTGACGATCATGCGGATCCTGGCGGTCGCACTCACCCTCGCCGCGTCGTTCACCCCGATCGGGCCGCTCGGCGAGCTCACCGGCCTCGCGGTCAAGCGCGTGCAGGTCGCTGACCTGGTCGCGGCGGCCAAGTAGGTGCGACGTCCAGGCGACGATCGCGGAACGGTCCGCGGTGGTGCTGCACCGCCTCGACCGGTTGCACGTGAACGCACTGGCCGAGGCGATGCGCACCGTCTGCGACTGAGTACCTGATGAGGGGAGCTTTCCGTTTGGGAAAGCTCCCCTCATCAGCATCAGACAGTGCCGAAGTTCTGCACCCAGTAGTGCCTGTACCGGGCCGTGGTCGCGGGGGCCTTTTCAGTGGGGCGCAACCGGCTTTGGCGCGTTCGGTGTTGGTCAGGGTGACGATGTCCTCCCGCTGGTCGGGAGCGGCGGTGGCGGGAACCACGAGAAGCAAGGACAGAACTGAGACGACAACGGTGGTGCGGAACAAAAGTGCCTCCGTAACAGAGGCCCGCGGCGCAGGGGATCTCACCCTAGCGCTTGCAGTGCAAGGAAAACACCGAAGTCCGCTCAGGACTGTGACGGCAACGGGTGGGCGCCTTCCGGTCGCAGCCCGTCGAACAGGATCGCGAGGTAGCGCCGCCACGGCGCACCGGGAACGTGCCGCACCACGTCGTTCGGCACGCACATCAGCAACATCACGTCGGTCCCCGTGACGTCCGCCCGCACCGCGCCCTGCCGCTGGGCCCGGTCGACGAGCGCGTGGATCATCGACGTCATCCGGGTCTGGGCCTGCGCCACCTCGACGCCCAGATCGCCCTGCAGGAACGACAGGTCGAGCTGCTCGCGTTGGGACGCGACGAAGGTCAGGAACTCCAGCAGTGCCGCACCCGCGTCCGGAGCGCCGCCCAGCCGTTCGCCCTCGGCGGTGAGCCGGGTGATGCGGTCCAGCACGATCGCGGCGACCAGGTCGTCCTTGGTGGGGAAGTGCCGGAACACGGTGCCCTTGCCCAGTCCCGCCCGGCGCGCGATGGCGGCGATCGGCGCGTCCAGCCCCTGCTCGGCGAACTCCGCGACCGCCGCCGCGAGCAGTGACTCGCGGTTCCTCGTCGCATCGGCACGCACGGGCCCACGATAACAAAGTTGACCGCGCGGTCCGTTTAGGCCACTCGACTTCCCGCACGTCCCCGGCAACGACTTCGCGGGCACGTCGTCACGACGTAGTGTCCACTATGGACTGAACTCCGAACATCCGGCTGAGCCCTGCGAGCTCCAGCGCGCGACGTACCTGGTCGGACACGGCATCGATCCGCAACCGGCCCTCCGCGGCCGTCGCCCGAGCGTGGCTGCGCACCAGGGCGCTGACGCCGCTGGAGTCGCAGAACTCGACACCGGTCAGATCCAGTTCGACCCGGCGGAACCCCTGGTCGAGCGTCCGGTCGAGCCGGGAGAGCAGTCGTTCCGCGCCGTGTGTGTCGAGCACTCCGGAGACCGTGAGAACGGTGGACGCACCAGACGACGCAGTGGCCGTGACAACGAGCATCCCGGCAGAGTTCCCCACCGCTCCGGCTCCCAACCCTGGTCCGCTCATCGGATTACGAGTTGTCCGTCACCTCGCGCCAGGCGTTCTCTCGTAGTACAGCGAAAGGGGAATCACGTGCGGGTGCTGCTGACCTCGTTGCCGATCCGATCCCATCTGATGCCGACCATGGTGCCGCTGGCCGAAGCGTTCCGGGCCCGCGGTCACGAGGCGCTGATCGCGACCGGGCCCGCGATGGCGCACCTGGAGCACTCGGTGGTGCTGCCGGACCTTCCGTCGCCCGCCGACTTCGGGGAACATCCTCGACTTCGCGCGCAGATGGCAGCCGTTGGTCATCCTGCGGGAGACCAACGAGTACGGCGGCCAGGTCGCCGCGGAGGTGCTCGGCATCCCGCACGCGCTCGTCGAGATCGCGCCGTTCGTCGACATCCCGGACCTTGACGAGCTGATGGACAAGGTGCGCGCGGTTCGGCGTCACGCGCACCGAGCCGCACTTCACCGCCGGTCTGCTGCCACCGTTCTGGCGCGCCACCCAGCACCGCTGGCGATCGGGCACGCCGAGTGGACCGGGCAACGTCCGGCTCGAAGCCGAGGTGCCACAGCAGCGGCTGCTCAACTCCGCCGAGTTGTTCGTGACGCACGCGGGCTACAGCAGTGTGCGGGAGGCGTTGACCGCCGGAGTGCCGATGGTGTGCCTGCCGTTGTTCGCTGATCAACCCCACAATGCGGCGCGGGTGGAAGAGCTGAGACATTGGCCGCCGAGGTGGCCGGACTTCCGGACTTCACAAATATTCCGGACCACCTCGTATCCGCTGTGTGACGACGTTTTGGTTTTGGCCAAAACCTTCGACGGAATTTTCGTCCGTCTGGAGACTTGGCAGTGGGGCAGGTGCTTGTTGGGGAGAACAGGTTGCCTGAACGAGGGGAAACAGGGGGAAATATGAAGAGGCACGTGCGCAACAGTTTTTTCGTTGTGGGCGAAGGTGTGCTGGAATTCGACAACACCGGTGAGGCCACCACGCGTCAGCCCTCCACGACGGAGGAGTTGCGCCGGTTCCGGTTCTCACGACTGGGTCCGAAAGGCGAGCGGACCGACGAGGAGGTCAGGATCGCGATCGCCGAGGCGATGACCGACCAGGACCTCGCGCAGCCCGACTCGGCGGACCCGGCCATCCCGGCGGGGTTCACCTATCTCGGCCAGTTCGTCGACCACGACCTGACGATGGACCGCAGTGAGGGACAGCTCGGGCAGGACGTCGACCTCGACGAACTGCTGCAGGGCCGCTCGCCCGCACTCGACCTCGACTCGGTCTACGGCCGGGGCCCGAGGGACAAGGACGACCAGGCCTTCTACGCCGAGGACGGCGTGAAGCTCAAGGTCGGCACCACGACGCCGGTCGATTTCCCGGACCAGGGCACGAACGTCCCGTTCGAGGGCTTCGACCTGCCGCGCCGCGGTGGGACCGCGGGCACGCCGGCCGATCGGCGCGCGCCGCTGATCCCGGACCCGCGCAACGACGAGAACCTGGTGATCGCCCAGACCCACCTGGCGTTCATCCGCTTCCACAACCGCGTGGTCGACGAGCTCTCGCTCACCGGCCTCACGGGTGAGCGGCTCTTCCGCGCCGCCAAGGAACTCGTGGTGCGGCACTACCAGTTCATGCTGAGGACGGACTTCCTGCCGCGCATCGTCGACCCGGCGATCGTGGACGACGTCTTCACCAACGGCCGCAGGTTCTTCGAGGTGCCGGGCAAGCACTACGGGCACGGCAACACGCCCACGATGCCGGTCGAGTTCTCGGTCGCCTCGTACCGGCTGGGCCACAGCATGATCCGCGGCGCCTACCAGTGGAACCGCGTGTTCAACTCGACCGGGCCCGGCCCGATCGGGTCGCTGGAGCTGCTGTTCGTGTTCACCGGCACGGCGGGCAACTTCGACCCGCGTTCGCGGGTGCCGGAGGACCTCGACGACGTGAACTTCGGCGAGACCTTCACGTTGCCCAGCAACTGGATCGCGGACTTCCGCCGCCTCTACGACTTCACCGAGGCGGACCGGGACGACCTCAAGCCGCCCGCGGACTCCGGTGGCGGCAACGTCACCAAGCGGATCGACACGACGATGGTCGACCCGCTGCGCAACCTGCCGGCCGGCACGTTCGGCGGACGCGGCACGCAGTTCCGCCCGATCGAGCGCAACCTCGCGTTCCGCAACCTGACCAGGGCCAGCATGATGGAACTGGCCAGCGGTCAGCAGATCGCCGCGCTCTTCGGGGTCGAGCCGCTCACCGCCGAGCAGATCCTGGTGGGCAACGGTGGCGTCGACCTGAGCTCGTTGACCGAGGAACAGAAGGCGAAGCTGGTCGAGGCGACGCCGTTGTGGTTCTACGTCCTGCGCGAGGCGGAGATCAACAACGGCCTGATGGGCGCCGTCGGCGGCCGGATCACCGCGGAGGTGTTCCACCGGGCCATCGAGGGCAGCCGGATCTCGATCGTGCGCTCGCCCTACTGGCGGCCGACGCTCGGACCGGACGCCTCCACGTTCCGGATGGTCGACCTGCTGCTGTTCGCGTTCGAGGGCAAGGCGGACCTGCTGAACCCGCTCGGCGAGAAGCCGGCGCAGCCTGCACCGACCGCGCCTTCCGCAGGCGCCTGATCTTTCTCGCTCCTCCTGTCCGGCTGGGTGGTGGCAGCCAGACAGGAGAGGGAGATCGATGTTGCGTCCAGGATTGTCACGCAGGCAAAGCACGGAGGAACGCTTCACCCGGTTCGCGGGTGACGCCGGAATTCCGTTGCTGCGCATTGGCCTGGGGGTTCGTTTACCTCTGGTTCGGCGTGCTGAAGCTCTTTCCCGGTGGCAGCCCTGCCCAGGATCTCGTCGAACGCACGGTTTCCGCGCTGACGTTCGAGATCATCCACGGGGATTTGGCGAGAGTGATCGCCGCGATCACCGAAATAGGTATCGCACTGGTTCTGCTGAGCTTCCGTGCTCCACTTCTGGGCGCGGGCCTGCTCGTCGGACATGTCGTGATGGTGTCGACACCTCTGGTGCTCTTCCCCGGCGAGATGTGGTCCGGTCCGTTGCAGGCGTCATTCGAAGCGCAGTACATCCTGAAGAACCTGGTGACCGCCGCCGCCGCGGTGGTCATCGCCTCATCGCGTCCACGGACGCGGTAACCGGGAGCCGCTCGATCCCCCAGGTCGAGCGGCTCCCGCTGTTGTACGGTCAACCCCTGGGGGTAATTGCTGTGGGGGGATCTTTCGCGCCGTTGGCGCATCCGGCTTTTCGCTGGCTGCTGCTCGGCCGCACGACGACCATGATCGGCAACGCGATGGCGCCGATCGCGCTCGCGTTCGCCGTGCTCGACCTGACCTCGTCGGTGCTGTCGCTGGGCATCGTCGTCGCCGCGCGGTCACTGACGAACGTGGTGTTCCTGCTGTGGGGCGGCGTGGTCGCCGACCGGATGCCGCGCCAGGTGGTGCTCATCGGGTCCTCCACGGTCTCCGCGGCCAGCCAGGGGCTGATCGCCTACCTGGTGATCTCGGGTACGGCGTCGGTGCCGCTGTTCGTCGTGCTCGCCGCGGTCAACGGCATGTCGAGCGCGTTCGCGTTCCCCGCGTCCGCCGCCCTGGCGCCGCAGACGGTTCCGGTCGACCAACGGCAGCGGGCCAACGCGTTGCTGCGCCTCGGCCTGAACTCCGCGCACATCGGCGGTGCGGCGCTCGGCGGAATGCTGATCGCGTTCGCCGGTCCGGGGTGGGGGCTCGCCGTCGACGCGACGTCGTTCGCGTTGGCAGGCCTGTGTTTCCACTTCGTGCGGGTGCCCGCGGCGCGGGTCCCTGCCGAGCACAGACCGGGGATGCTGGCCGAGCTCCGGGTCGGCTGGACCGAGTTCGTGTCCCGCACCTGGGTGTGGGTCGTGGTCGTGGCCTTCACGTTCGTCAACGCCGCGCCCGCCGCCGGGGTGATGATCCTCGGCCCGGTCGTCGCGGACACCACGATCGGGCGCGAGACGTGGGGTTTCGTGCTGGCGGCGCAGCTCGCGGTCGGGCCGGTGTCTCATCTGATCGGCGTGCGGGCGACCTTGTTGTGGTGTGCGGCGGTGTTTCTCGTGGCCACCGCGGTCATGGTGGCGAGCCGATCGGTGCGATCCGTCCAAAACGTCCCGGAGCAGCAGCCTGTCCGGTGACTTCTGTGCCAGAGTCTGGGGCCATGGGGAGAGTGCTGGGGGCACTGGCCGTGGTGTTGCTGCTCGCGGCGTGCGGTGATGCTGAGATGACCGCGCCGCCGTCAACGACATCACCCACGGCATCAGCCAGTGTTGTGCTGGTACGGCCGACGGCGCCGACGAGCGTCCCTGCGAAGACGTGCAACCAGGTTCCCTCCGGGACGGTTGTGCCGCCGATGCCCGTGCCGTTGATCCCGCGGGTGGCGCGCGAGCCGCTGACTCCCGAAGGGACCGTCGCGGGCACGGAGCTCGCGGCGAAACTCCGGCCGCTGCTCGAACCGGTGTGCGCCTCGGGCGACTTCTCGGTCGAGACAACGCGGAAAGCGCTTGCCGGGCAGGACGCGCGGGTGTTCCGGGCCGACGAGCAGGTCACCGGTGTGGCGTTCGTGATCACGATGCCCTCGGCCTGTGTCCTCGGCGAACTGAGGCCCGGACATCTCTGGATCTCCGTTGAGGGCACCACCAGGACCGGTCGCTGCGAGTGACAGATACGGTACGGACGTGTTGTTTCCACTTCAGGGGGAGTGAATGAAACTCAAGCGGATCACCGCGCTCGTCGCGGCGTTCGTCGTGACGGCCGGCGCCGTGGTGCCGGCCCAGGCCGACGAGGAGCTTTCGGGCGGCCCGTTGGCCAAGCGGCTGCGAGAGGCCATCGTCGCGCAGAACTTCAAGG
Source organism: uncultured Actinomycetota bacterium (assembly GCA_963766275.1). Classification (GTDB taxonomy): domain Bacteria; phylum Actinomycetota; class Actinomycetes; order Mycobacteriales; family Pseudonocardiaceae; genus Lentzea. The sequence goes on along the minus strand of CAVYAD010000016.1, from coordinate 47,587 downwards.
ACGTGATCGACCTGACGCCGCCCGAGGCAGGGACTGCCCGGTCGGCGGGCAAGAGAGAAAAGTACGACCAGAGCCCGGCCGAGCTGATGAACCGGGTCGCGGCGCGGTCCGCCCAGGCGGGCAAGCCGTTGCACCAGACGCCGAACATGGACGCGGCGATCATCGAGCTCGACGCGTTCGGCCGTCCGAAGGCCGTCGCGAACGTGCTGCTCAGCCCGCAGTACCCGAACGGCGTCGTCGTGCCGGTCAAGCACAAGGGCCTGTCCACCGACCAGGTGCGGTACCGCTGGTGGGACGACACCGAGTGGGACGTCAACGGCGGCAAGGGAACCGTCGACGTGCTGAAGGGCAGGGAGAACGCGCCGATCGACTTCTCCTCGCCGTACCCGGCCTCGGTGCTCAAGCTGATGGTCGGCTTCGGCGTCCTGCGCCTTGCCGACCATGGCAAGATCGACCTCGACGCCGACTACGCCTACAACCCGGACCCGGAGCGCCCGGCGTGCGGCGGGCCGTCGGTGAAGAAGATCCGGCAGCACTTCGACGAGATGATCACGAAGTCGCAGAACGAGTCCACCTGCTCGCTGATCAAGCTGATCCACGACCACAACGCCTGGGACCTGGTGAACCAGACGTTCGTCGAGCTCGGCATGCCGACCCTCATGGTCACCGGCACCATCCCCGGCAACGGTGGCCGCTGGATCGGCTCGAACATGAGCGGCCTCGACACCGCGAAGCTCCTGCTGCTGGTCAACGGCGGCGCGGGCGTGCTGTGGACGACGCCGGAAGGCAAGCAGATCACCCGAAACGAGCTGTCGTACTCGTCGCGGAAGTTCTTCCAGGAGACCCTGGCCGGTCAGGCCCACAACGAGATGCTGTCCACCTCGAACTGGTGCGGCCGCGACTACCCGACGCAGGGCCTCCCGCAGCAGGTGCCGTCGCGCTGGATCAAGCCGGACGGCACCGTGACCGCAGGCGACGCCGTGTACGACCGTGACGTGCGTCCGTGCAACGAGACCGCCGAGGTGACGTTCGCGCACAAGACCGGCTGGGTCGACACCACCGGCTCTGACGCGGGCATCGTGAAGTCGTTCCGCGGCAAGGACAAGCGCAACTACATCGTGGTCGTGTTCTGCAACCTCGGCACCGACTACGTGGACCACAACCGGCCGGCTGACCCGCCCGGCGTGTTCCCCGTGCTGTACACCCAGAAGTACGCGCAGCTCGGCAAGGCCATCGACACCATCATGAAGAACCTGTAGTTCTTTTCTTGATTGATGAGGGGAGCTTTCATCAACCCCAGGTTGATGAAAGCTCCCCTCATCTCTGTCTGGTCAGACCGGGGCGGTGCCGATGAGGCCGTTGCGGGTCACGAGCTGGGTGAGGTCGGCCTCGGTGAGGTGTTCGGTTCCAGCGGGTCGGCGGGGTAGGACCATGAAACGTGACTCGGCCGTCGCGTCCCACACCTGGATCTCGACGTCGCTCGGCGGCGTGAAGCCGAACTGCGCCAGCACTTCGCGCGGGTGACTGACCACTCGCGACCGGTAGGCCGTGCTCTTGTACCAGGTGGGGCTCGGTCCGAGCAGTGCGATCGGATAGCACGAGCACAGCGTGCACACGACGACGTTGTGCACGTCCTCGGTGTTCTCCACGACTTTCAGCCGCTGCACCTGCAGCCCGCCGCCCATCGACAGCCCGACCGCGGGCAGTGCCGCGTTGGCGTCCACGAGCAGCGCCGTCCTGAAGCCGTCGTCGACCCAGGCCCGCGCCACCACCCGGAAGCCGTTGGCGGGCGTGGCCTTGTGCGTGAACGCCTCCAGTGCGCGGTCGAGCTCTGCCGCGTCCAGCAGCCCCTTCTCCTCCAGTACCGCCTCGAGCTCGCGTACCTGCGCCGCGATCAGCGAGTCGTCGTGGTCGTCACTCATCGCTGAGGTAGTCCTCCCAGAGAGACAGCGTCACGGAGTGATCGCCCTGTCCGAACAGTTCCTGTGCCGTGAACCGCACCGCGTAGACCGGTTGCGGCCGCTCGACACCACGTGACCGCAGATCCGCCAACGGGTGCACGCCCTCGCTCTCGACCACCGTGCCCACGCATCCCCGCGCGTAGCTCGGCAGCCGCGTGTGGTGATCCGGATCCACAGTGGACGTCCGCACCCGGTCGCCACTGCGGTACCGCTCAGACATGGCCCTTCTCCCGCAGGAGTGTCCGGATCGCCCGGAACCAGTTCTCGTAGTACGACGACTCGTGCGTCATCGTCCGCTCCACCGCGTCCCGGAACTGGTCCAGGTTGTAGACGCCACGCCCCATCAGCGCACGGTTCATCGCGAACACGTGTGCCTCCCAGTCGGCGTGAAACGGAGGCTCGTCCAGCTCCTCGGTCACGGGCCCGAAACCGTCCTGCCCACCGACGTCGTTGATCCTCGGCATCTCACTCCCTTCGGCGCTGAGCGAGATTGTCCACCGCCTCCGCCCAGTTCGGGTAGTCGAACTCGAACCCGGCCTCCGTCAGCCTGCCCGGCACGACCCGGCGGCTCTTCAGCAGCAGCTCGGTGTCGCGTCCGCAGCACGAACGCCCCGAGCTCGGCCATCCACCTGGTCGCGGGCAGCCCCACCGGGATGCCGCCACGCCGCGCCGCAGCGCTCCGCATGAAGTCGCGCTGCGGCAGCGGGTTCGGCGCGGCGAGGTTGACCGGGCCCGTCAATCGGCTCGCTCGATGAGGAACTCGACGGCGCGGACGAAGTCGTCGCTCGTGGATCCACGACACGTACTGCCGCCCGCCGGCGATCGGGCCCGCCCAGTCCGAGCCGGGCGAGCGCAGACAGTAGTCGAAGACGCCGCCCCGGTCGGGGCTCATCACCATCGCGGTGCGCAGCGCGACCTTGCGGGTGTGCGGCGTGGCCGCCTTGTCCAGCTCCGCTTCCCAGGCCTTGGCGATGTCGACGCTGAACGCCCAGTAGCCGGGCACGCCGGGCTCGCCGCCGCCGATGACGCCGGTCGCCTCGTCGTTCGGCGCGTCGAAGCGGTGGGCGTAGATCGTCGCCGTGCTCATCTGCAGCCACACGCGCGGCGGCTTCGCTCGGCCTGCGCGATGGCCTCGCCCGACGACCCGCGCCGAGTCGACCCGCGAGCGCATCATCTGCCGCAGGTTCTCCGTCGTGTAGCGGCAGTTCACGCTCCGGCCCGCCAGGTTGATCACGACGTCCGCGCCGTCGATCTCGGCCGCCCACGCGCCCAGCGTCCGCCCGTCCCACCTGGTGCCACGGCTCCTGCCTGATTATCACGACGACTTCGTGGCCTGAGGCGGTGAGCGCCCGTTCGAGCACGCCGCCGACCTGGCCGGTGCCGCCCGGAATCACGATCTTCATTTTCGCCCCCTCGCGGCCGAGGCTAGGCCGGTCGAGCTGAGAACCGGCTCAGGCTGGAAAGCTCTTGACCAGCACCATCGCGTCGAGCAGCCGCCACCAGTCCTGCTCACCCGCGTCCACGACCCGTCCGACCGCGGCCAGCGCGGCGACCACGTCCTGCGGGTCCTTCCCGAGCTCGGCCACCGCACGCCGGAAGCGTTCGGTGCGCCGCAGCTTGGCGAGCGACGGGGGCAGCGGCTCGGTCGCCGGTTCGGCGTCGCCGAACTCGATGCGCAGGTCGGTGCCGAGCGCGTTGGCCAGCCGGGTCAACGCGCCGGTGGTGGGGTTGCCGCGGCCGTTCTCGAGGTTCGCGATGTACGGCACGGAGAGGCCCGCGTCGGCGGCGACCGACGCGACGGTACGGCCGCTGGCTTGGCGGAGGCTGCGGAGCGCCGGTCCCAAAGAGTCCACGCTGACTATCTTGACAGAACACACTCTGACTGTCTTTATTTTGTGAGTATGAGTTCCTGGGGGATGAGGGATTTCCGGTTCCTGTGGGGCGGGCGTGTGGTCAGCCTGCTCGGATCGTGGTTGCTGGTGGTGGCGGTGCCCGCGCACGTCTACGCGCTGACCGGGTCGGTGTTCGCGACCGGGCTGACGCTGGTGGCGGAGTACCTGCCCGCGTTGCTGCTGGGGCCGGTGGCCGGAGTGCTGGTCGACCGGTGGGACCGGCGGCGGGTGATGATCGCGGCTGACCTGTTCCGGGCCGCGGCGGTCGCGGCGATGTTCGTGGGGACGCCGACCGCGATCTACGTCGCGGTGGTGGCGGAAAGCGTTGGGGCGGTGGTGTTCCGGCCCGCGGCGCAGGCGCACGTGCCGGCCGTGGTGGGGACCGGGGAGGCGTTGAGCAGCGCGAACTCGTGGAACGCCGCCACGGACGGTGTCGTGCGCCTGGCCGGGCCGCCGCTCGGGGGAGTTCTGCTCGTGTGGGCCGGGTTCGAGGTGCTCGTGGCGCTCGACGTCGTGAGCTATCTGGTGTCGGCGATGGCGATCGCGATGACCCGTAAGCGGCCCGTGGTCGACGAGTGGACCGAGGCGGCGAGCAAGGCGGCGGCCGGGGCGCGATCGGTGTGGCGGGAGCTCGTGGACGGGCTGAAGGCGTTGGGGGAGCTGCCGTTGGCGCGGGCGTTGCTGCCGTTGACCGGAGTGTTCCTGGCGGCGAACGCGGCGTTGAGCGCACTGCTGGTCCCGTTCGGCGTGCGACAGCTCGGCGGCACCGCCCAGATCGGGTTCGTGTTGTCGGCGCTCGGGGCCGGGTTCCTTGGTGGTGCGGTTCTCGCCCGGTGGCTGCACCAGATCCAGCCACGCGTGGTGCTCGCGGTGGCACAGCTGGCGACCGCGGGCGGGTTCGTGGCCCTCTTCACCGCGCGTGAACTGGCGATCGCTTTACCGGCCGCGGTCGCGATCGGAGTGTGCGGATCGATCACGCTGGTCGTGCCACAGACCGCTTTGCAAAGGGTTGCAGTGAACGGGTTTCTCGGCCGGATCGGCGCTGTTTTCCTTGTGGTGGAAGCATTTGCGACGCTCATCGGCGCACTTGTGGGGCCATGGCTGGCTGAGAGCGTTTCCCTGCAGTTCGCGGCTTACGCGGCGGCAGCGACCACGGCCGTCGGAGCGTTGGTCGGCGCGGTGAGCGTTCCGCGGGTTATGCTCGCGGCAAAACGCTCAAACGAACAGGCGGTTGCCCATGCGTGAACCCGGCGACGTGAGGCGGCAGCGGATTCTCGCTGTCGTCGGCTCGCGGGGCGCCGTGAAGGTGAGCGATCTGGCGACCGAGCTGGCCGTGTCGATCGTGACGATCCGGCGCGACGTCGAGGAGCTGGCGAAGAAGGGCCGCCTGCGCAGGGGGCACGGGGTGGCGCGGCCGCTGGTGCCGGTCGAGCAGCCGGTCCAGAAGAAGGCGGCGAACGGGGCGGTGGCGCTGGTCGTGCCGGAGCGCCACACGTACCTGTACGAGACGATGAACGGTGCCCGCCAGGTGCTCGAAGAGGCGGGCATGCGGGTGGTTCTGCACATCGCGCCGCAGGTCGAGGGCGCGGAGCAGCCGATCGTGGAGCGGGCGCTGACCGAGCCCGTGCAGGGGCTGCTGATCGCACCGCGATGGCGGACCCACAAGGAGGAGATCGCGGACAGCTGGCTCGCCGAGACCGGGGTGCCGACGGTGCTGATGGAACGCAGGCCGGCCGGTCAGCTCAGGGCGATGAACTCGGTGTGCTCGGACCACTGGTACGGCGTGCACCTGGCGGTGAAGCACCTGACGGACCTCGGGCACCGCCGGATCGTGCTGGCCGCGCGGGACGACAGCCCCACGGCGCGGGCCATCCGCAAGGCGTTCAAGGAGATCTCCGCAGACCTCGACGACGCCGTCACGGTGCGGAGCTCACCTGAGGCCGGACTGGCAGGCACGCTGCGGAAACACAAGGCGACGGCGGCGATCCTGCACGGCGACGTGGACGCGTTGATGCTGGTCCAGCAGCTGATGGACGCCGGGATCGACGTGCCGGGAGCTGCTCGGTGGTGGCGTACGACGACGTGGTCGCGGCGCTCGGCAGCATCCCGCTGACGGCGGTCGCGCCGCCGAAGACCGAGGTCGGCAGGGTGGCGGCCGAGCTGCTGATCCGGCGCCTGCGAGGCGCGGCAGAGACGGCCGAACGCGTCGAGCTGCTGCCCGAGTTGAAGATCCGCGTCATCGACTGAGCGTTTGACCGTTTCTTGACGAAAAACCGATCAGGCGATCAGGATGCGAGTCCATGCGCCTGAGTCGTCGCACACTCCTCGCGGCCGGCCTCACGGCACCGCTGGCGGCCTGCACCACTGCGCAACGCCGCGGTGCCGGAGGTCCGGTAGAGATCACGTTCTGGTCGGCCCTGCGCGGTAGCCAGCAGGTCGTCGACGCGTTCAACTCCACGCAGACCCGGATCAAGGTGATCTTCCAGCAGATCCCCTCCGGCGGCCAGGGCGGCTACGCCAAGCTCAGCAACGCGGCCCGCGCGGGCAACGCGCCGGACATCGCCACCATCGAGTACCCGCAGGTGCCCGGCTACGCCATCGACGGCGTCGCCCGCGACATCACCGACCTCGTCACCGACCGGCTAAGCAGAAACTGCTGCCGCAGGCGCTCAAGCTCACCACGTTCGACAACCGCGTCTTCAGCGTCCCGCTCGACATCGAGCCGATGGTCCTGCACTACCGCATCAGACCTGTTCGAGAGCAACGGTTTCGAGCTCCCGCGCACCTGGGACGAGTACGCGGAGCTCGCCGAAAGCCGTGCGGGACAAGAACAAGGACCAGAAGCTCGGGCTCTTCCCCACGGACGGCGCGATGCAGTTCGCCGTGCTTCGCCTGGCAGGCGGGCGCGAAGTGGTTCGACACCACCAACGGCACCTGGCGCGTTTCGCTCGCCGACGAGCCCACCGCAGAGGTCGCCGCCTACTGGCAGAAGCTGATCGACGACGACCTGGTGTTCCGCAACGCCGGTGACAGCAAGCAACACGACGCGCAGGTCGGCCAGGACCGGGTGCTCACGAGGCTGAGCGGCGCCTGGGACGCGGGTGCACAGATGCGTGCGAGGCCCGCCCAGAAAGGCAAGTGGCGCATCGCGCCCATGCCGATCTGGGACAGCCCGCGGGTCGGCACGCACGGCGGTTCGACGTTCGCGATCACCAAGGACTCTCAGGAGCCCGAGGCCGCGATGGAGTTCATCGAGTGGCAGGTCAGCCACCCCGCCGCGCTCACCGCGCGGTTGAAGAGCGGCACCAGCAGCCAGTACCCGGTGGCGCCCGGCCTCGTCGAGGCCGGCGGCAAGGCGTTCCCCGGCGAGTACTACGGCGGCCAGGACGTCTACCAGCTGTTCAAGCAGGAGGCCGACAAGATCCGCGACGGCTGGGTGTGGGGCCCGCGGATGACCGCCACCCAGAAGGTCATGCAGGACGGCTTCGCCAAGGCGGGCGCGGGCGTGGGCACGCTCATCGAAGCCGTGCGAGAGGCCCAGAGCGGCACGATGCCCGACCTGAAGGCGCTCGGTCTGTCCGTTGAGGAGGGTGCACGGTGAAGGGCAAGCTCGCCTGCGCGATCCTGATGGCGCCGTTCTTCCTGTTGCTCGTCACGGTCTTCCTCATCCCGACCGGTACCGCGCTGTGGCTGAGCTTCTTCGCCGCGGACCAGCCGGGACTGGGGTTCGGCCCGGAGAGCACGGTGTTCGTCGGCCTGCGCAGCTACGTCGCCGTGCTCAGCGACCCGACGTTCCTGAACGGCCTCGGCACCGTGGTGCTGTACTGCGTGATCTACATCCCGATCATGGTCGTCGGCGCGCTGACGTTGGCTCTGCTGCTGGACTCCGGCGTCGCGAAGCTCAAGTCCTGGGCGCAGATGACGCTGTACCTGCCGCACGCCGTTCCGGGCATCATCGCCGCGCTGATCTGGCTCTACCTCTACACGCCCGGCCTCAGCCCGATCATCGACCTGTTCGCCAAGGGCGACATCCACATCGACTTCCTCGGCGTGAACACGGTGCTGCCGTCGATCGTGAACATCGCGCTGTGGAGCAACCTCGGCTACAACATGGTGATCTTCTACGCGGCGCTGCAGGCCGTGCCGCGCGAGGTGCTGGAGGCGTCCGTCGTCGACGGCGCCGGGCCGGTGCGTCAGGCCCTCGGGATCAAGACGCCGCTGGTGCGTGCCGCGATCGTCACGGTCAGCACGTTCACGCTCATCTGGGCGCTGCAGCTGTTCACCGAACCGGTGCTGCTCAGCCAGTCCACGCCGATGATCAACGCCCGGTTCTCGCCGAGCATGTACATCTACGACGCCGCCTTCACCCGCAACAACTACGGCCTCGCAGCGGCGGCAAGCGTGATCCTGCTGCTGTTCACGATCGTGCTGTCCTACGGCGTCACCCGGTGGACGAACAGGAAGGACGCCTGATGACCCTGCTCGGCCGGACCACGGTCAACCTGGTCATCGGCATCTCGGTGCTCTACGCGCTGCTGCCGGTGCTGTGGCTGGTGCTCGCCGCCACGAAGAACGTCGACGCCCTGTTCCAGAGCGATCTGCTGTCGCTGAGCAACTTCTCGTTCTTCGAGAACGTCAAGGAGCTCTTCGCGATGGACAAGGGCCTCTACAGCCGCTGGTACCTCAACAGCATCCTGTACGCGGTGGTGGGTGCGGCCGTCAGCGCGTTCATCTCCATCGCCGCGGGGTACGCGTTCGACAAGTACCGGTTCCGCCACAAGGAGAAGCTCTTCGGCCTGGTGCTGGCCGCGGTGATGGTGCCGCAGACCGTGCTCGCGCTGCCGCTGTACCTGATGGCGTCGGAGGCGGGTCTGGTCAACACGTTCTGGGCGGTGTTCATCCCGGGGCTCTTCCACCCGTTCGGCGTGTTCCTCGGCCGGATCTTCGCCCAGGGCTACGTGCCCGACGAGGTCCTCGAAGCCGCGCGCGTCGACGGCGCGGGCGATCTCGCGACGTACTTCAAGGTCGCGCTGCGGATGCTCGGCCCCGGCATCGTCACGATCTTCCTGTTCCAGCTCACCACGATCTGGAACAACTTCTTCCTCCCCATGGTCATGCTGTCCGACCAGAAGCTCTACCCGGTGAGCCTCGGCCTCTACCAGTGGAACAGCTCGGCCACCGTCTCACCTGAGTACTTCCCGGTCGTGATCATGGGATCGCTGTTCGCGGTGGTGCCGCTGATCCTGGCGTTCATGCTGCTGCAACGGTTCTGGCGCGCGGGCATGACCGCGGGAGCCGTCAAGTGAGGGCCGCGGGCGCGATGTCGCCCGCCGCCGCCGACTCCGTGCTCGCGCCCGTGCTCGATGAGCTCAAGGCGATCTGCGACTTCGGCCCGGTCACCCAGAACCTGGCCGACCTGCCGGACGTCGACCTGCTCGTCACCGGCTGGGGCTGTCCGCCGATCACCTCGCGTGCTCTGGAGAACCTCCCGAGCCTCAAGGCGATCGTGCACACCGCAGGTTCGGTGAAGGGCTTCGTCACCGACGCCTGCTGGGAACGCGGGATCGCCGTCTCCTCGGCCGCGCAGGCCAACGCGGTGCCGGTCGCCGAGTACACGGTCGCGATGATCCTGCTGAGCGGCAAACGGGTGCTGGAACGCGCCCGCGACTACCGGCGGACCCGGCACATCCCGTTCCTCGAAACACCGATGACGGTCGGGAACTACGGCGCAACGGTCGGCATCCTGTCCGCGTCGATGATCGGCCGCCGGGTGGTCGAGCTGCTTCGGCCGTACGATTTCCACGTGCTGGTGCACGATCCGTTCGTGACCGAAGTGGACGGTGCCGAGTCCGTGGGCCTGGCCGAGCTGTTCGCGCGCAGCGACGTCGTCAGCGTGCACACGCCGTTGCTGCCCGAGACGACCGGGCTGGTCAGCCGCGAGCTGCTGGCGGCGTTGCGCGACGACGCCGTGCTGATCAACACCGCCCGCGGCGCGGTGATCGACCAGGAGGCGCTCGTCGACGAGATCGGCCGGATCCGGGCGGTGCTGGACGTGACCGACCCCGAGGTGCTGCCCAGGAGCCATCCGCTGTGGCACAGCGAGAACGTCCTGATCACACCGCATCTGGCCGGTTCGCAGGGCAACGAGTGGGGCCGCCTGGCCCGGCACGCCGTCGCCGAGGTGCGACGGTGGGCAAATGGCGAGCCGTTCGCCACACCGGTTTCAGCAGAACGACGGGAGCGCATCGCGTGAGCTACACCCGTGAGCAGTGGGCCGGCACCGCGGACGACCTGCTGACCGCAGCCTGGCGCTATGCCTCGCCCGACCAGGCGTTCCTGGATCTGCCGGGCCGGCCGTCGCGCAGCGGGGTCCGCAGCGACGGCCTGGAGGGCTATGCGCGGACGTTCCTCGCGGCCGCGTTCCGCACCGCGCACGGCGACGACCCGTACAACTGGCTGGAGCGCTACGCCGCCGGCCTGGTCGCGGGCACGGCGGGGGAGTGGCCCGCGATCACCGACGTCGGCCAGCCGATGGTCGAGTCGGCGTCGGTCGCCCTCGGACTGCGGCTGACCAGGCCGTGGCTGTGGGACAAGCTCTCCTCGGCACAGCAGGACCGCGCCGAGGCATGGCTGCGTGAGGCGTTCCGGCACGTTCCGGCGTCGAACAACTGGTACTTCTTCCCGTACACCGTGGCCGCGTTCCTGGAGTCCGTCGGCCGGGGCGACGAGGAGACCGCTCGCGCGAAACGCCGGGCGATGGACCTGCTCGCAGGCTGGTACGTGGGCGACGGCTGGTACTCCGACGGCGACGGTCGCGCGTTCGACCACTACAACGGCTGGGCGCTGCACCTCTACCCGGCGCTGGACGCGTTTCTCGGCGGCGAACCGGTCACCACGCACCTGCGGGAACACCTGGAGAGCTTCCACCTGCTCTTCGGCGCGGACGGCGCCCCGATCTACTTCGGACGGTCGCTGACCTACCGGTTCGCCGCGGCCTCCGCGATCGCGCTCGGCGCGGTCACCGGCGAGACCCCGCTGCGTCCAGGCCACTCCCGCAACCTCATCGGCCGGACTCTGAAATACTTCCTCGACCGCGGCGCCCTGAGCGGCGGTCTGCTCAGCCTCGGCTGGCACGGCCCGCACGAGGCCAGTCTCCAGCCCTACTCGGGACCGGCCTCGCCGTACTGGGCGTCGAAGGCGTTCGTGTGCCTGCTCGCCGACTCGGACCATCCACTGTGGACTGATCCGGAAGAGTGCGACGATTCGAACCACACGCTCGCGCTCCCCGGACCGGGCCTGCTGATCCGGCGCCACGACGGCATCACCAGGCTGCACAACCACGGCAGCGACCACGTCCGCCCGTTCGAGGGCGAGTACGCGCCGGATGACGACCCGCTCTACAGCCGGTTCGCCTACTCGACCGCGACCGGTCCGACGTCGAAGCACAACACCGCCGACAACCACCTCGGCGTCGTCGTCAACGGCAGGCGCAGCGTCCGCAGGCGGATCCACCCGCTGGGGGCGAAGGACAACTGGGCCGCCTCCTGGCACCGCCCGGTGTTCGACGCCGACCAGGTGATGGTGCCGGGACTGAAGGTCGAGAGTGTCACGGCCGTCTGGGACGACCAGGAGCTCCGGATCCACCGCGTGATCGGCGCCCCGCCCGGCACACGGGTGGAACTGACCGGCTGGGCCACCGACCTGCCGTCCCCGCTGGTGCCGGTCAGCGGCTGGACCGGCGTCGACTGGCGGCCCGCGCCGCAGGGCACCGCGTTCACCGCGACCGCGAGTCTGCCGACGCTGACCGCGGACATCGAGGGCACCGTCACCCTCGTGGCCGTCGCCGTGTTGAACGGCGCCGCCGCCGAGGTGGACTGGGAAGCCCGCACGACGGAGATCCTCGCGCTGACCCTCGACTCACCTGGCTGAGGTGGGCGCGTCGAAGAACGCGCGCACGCGTGCGTCCGGCGCGAGCCACGGCCGGATCAGCGCGTGCGCACGGTCGGGATCGCGGTGGAACAGCCCGACCCGGACGGCGAACACGACGTCGAACCGGCGGTCGCCGAGGTTCATGTCCTCGAGTGACGCGATGAGGAACTCCGCCTTGCCGGACACGACGTACCGCGCGTTGCGGCGGGTCGCGGTCTCGATCATCTTGACGGAACGGTCGATCGCGGTGAGCGTGCCGCCCTCCAGCAGCTCGCACACCATCGTCGCGGCCACGCCCTGACCGCAGCCGATCTCCAGCACGCGGTCGTGCGGGCGGATCGCGAGTTGGTCGACCACGTTGCGCAGGCGCTCGCTCATGGTCCACATCATGCGTCAGCGCGGCTGGCGGGGCCACTACCCGTGACCCCGCGCCGGGAAAAGCGTGCTAGCCCAGACCGCCGAGGTTGACCATCCAGCTGACGCCGAACCTGTCGACGAGGTCGCCGTACTCGTCGCCCCACATCTGCTTCTCCAGCGGCGTTCCGACCTTGCCGCCCTCGGCGAGCTTCTCGAAGTACGTGCGCAGCACCTCCTCGTCGCCCGACAGGGACACGGTGATGGTGTCGCCGGGGTTGTAGCCCATGCCGGGCGGCGTGTCGGAGGCCATGATCGTGTAGCCGAGCTCGGTTTCCAGCTGGGCGTGCATGAGCTGGTCGGCCTGCGGGGTGTCCTGCATGCCGAACTCGCCGAACGTGTTGACCTTCAGGTCGCCACCGAAGATCGAGTGGTAGAACTCCATTGCCTCGCGGGCGTCGCCGTTGAAGCGGAGGTACGGGTTGAGACGAGTGGCCACCGGAATCGCTCCTTCGAAGTAGCGGACGGTAATCCTCGCAAACCCTTGCCAGGCCTACAACTTGAACTTATTCCGTAGTTCCGGGGTCACCCTGAGCGACCTTGCCCGCGTACATGAGTGTGGCTTCGGGGTTGAGCGGGTGGAACGTCCCGGCGCGCACGTCGCGGTAAGCGCGTTCCAGCGGTGAACGCTTGAAGAACGATCGTCCACCCTGGACCTCCATCGCGAGGTTCACGACCTCGACGGCCTCCACCACGGCCTGCCGCTTGGCGAGCATCACCGTCGTGGTGGACTCGGCATTGGCCGTGTAGTCGTCGCCGAGCTCCTCGATCGAGCCCATCAGCGACCACCACGCGCACCGCAGTTTGTAGTCCATCAACCCGATCTGCCTGGTGGCGTTCTTCGACGTCGTCCGCACCGCCACATCACGGGCACCGGCGGCGATGCCGTAGTAGGTCGCCCCGACCACCGGCGCGAAGTGCACGACCGCGGCGAACAGCGGCCCGCCGAACTCCCCGTACGGCCGGCGCGCGGCGATCTTCTCGGCCGGGATGAACACGTTCTCGAGCACGACGTCGTGGCTGGCCGTGCCGCGCATGCCGAGCGTGTCCCACGTTTCCTCGATGCGCACACCGTCGGCGTTCAGCGGCGCGCTGAAGTGCAGCACCTCCTCGCCGAGGACGGCGCAGGTGGCCACGACGTTCGCGCGTGGCGACTGGCTGCAGAACGCCTTGCGTCCCGACACCAGGAAACCGCCGTCGACCTGTGTCGCCGTGGTGGTCGGCCACAGCCAGTCCGAACCGCCGCTGGTGGCGATGACCAGGCCTTCGGCTGCCACGCGCCGCAGCACGCCTTCCGCGTCCGGCGCGCCCTTGCGGTGCCGGTAGCCCTGCATCAGCGTCAGATACAGGTGCATCGTGACGGCGAGCGCGGTGGCGCCGTCGTGCCGGGCGAGCTCAGCCTGCGCGTAGCAGACCTGACGCATCGTGGCGCCCAGCCCGCCCAGCTCCTCGGGTACAGCCAACGCCAGGTAGCCCTCCGCGCGCATCGCCTCGTACGCCTCGCTCACGAACGTCGCGTCGCGGTCGTGCTCGGACGCGTGTTCCGCGGCGATCGCGCCGATGCGGGCAGCAAGGTCCACGAACTTGGCGTCGTCGCCTCTGGTGACAGTCGGGAACGTTCCGGTCACCCGTGGTGTCTCAAGTGTTGTCATAGGACGAAACTAGGAACCCGCAAGCGCCACAGGTAGTTCTGGAAGTGAACCGGACGGCGGTAACGAAACCTCCGCCGCGGCAGAGACTTCTCCTGTGAGGACGTATGCGCAGTACTGCCCGATCGTCCGCGCCGTCGAGGTGCTGGGCGACCGGTGGACGTTGCTGATCGTGCGGGACATGCTCATCGGTGCCTCGCGCTTCAACGAGCTTTCCCGTGGCCTGCCCGGGTTGTCGCGCGCCCTGCTGTCCCGGCGCCTGCGGCAGCTGGCGAACGCGGGCCTGGTCACGCGAACCGGCGACGGTTATGCGTTGACTCCGGCCGGGCTTGCGTTGCAGCCCTTGGTGTTCGGCCTCGCGGACTGGGGTGCCCGGTACGCGTTCGGCGACCCGCGCGCGGACGAGCTCGACCCCGAGGTGCTGATGTGGTGGATGCACGGCCGCATCGACACGGGCACCCTCGACCGCCGCGCCAACATCGAGGTCCGGATCAACGACAGGCGCCGCACGTTCTGGCTCGTCATCGAACCCGGTGACGCCTCGGTCTGCTACACCGATCCGGGTCTGGAGGTGGACGCGGTGCTGGCGTCCGACATCGCCACGCTGTACCGGATGTGGGAGGGCGAGTTCGAACTGCTCGATCTCGTGCGGGCGGGCACGATCGAGCTGACCGGGTCGCGCTGGGTGGTGCGCGCGCTGCCGGACTGGCTCAAGCTCAGCCCGGTCGCCGAGTACGTTCGCGCGGCCAGAGCGGAAGGCGCGCTTCAGGCCACCTGAGCCGGTTCAGGTCCAGATGGGCGTGCCGACCCGGCCCAGCACCCTGCCCCGGATCCGGAGTGAGTCGTGGCTTTCGTGCAGGTGAACGGCCAGGTCAGCGTGTTTCAACGCCTCCGGATACCGAGCCTCGGCGAACAGCTCTTGAGCGCGTTCGGTGTGCACGGCGCTGAGAGCGCGCGCCTTCTCGCGCAGCAACGGGTGCTTGCCGAACATCCTGGGCTCGGCCGCGAGGATCTCGCCGCCGCGCTCGGCGAGCAGGATGGCGAGGCACCGGTGCTGGCCGAGCCGGTCGTGCAGGTACGCGGCCGCGGCGGGGAAACCGTTGCGGGCATACCAGGTCGCGGCCCGCTGGTAGTTCACGGCGGTTGGCTCGACGGCCTCGGCGACCGCGGGCACCAGCGTGCCGCCCACCAGCACACCCAGCCTGGTCAGCTCCACGATCGCGACCGGGTCGACGCCAAGTTCCGTGCACAGCGCGCGCCGCACCGGGCCAAGCCGCGCGAACGTGGTGACGAGGTGTCGCGCGGTTCGGGTCAGTGACGGCATGACCGTGGACAGCACGTAGCCCTCGTGGTCCGGCCACCGCTGTGCCAGCGCGGGCCAGCCCAGTGTCGCCCGGTACACCTCGGGCGCGACCGCGGCCTCGGGCAGCGCCAGCTCCACCGGCCCGACCTGGTCGGCGTCGTTCCACTCGAACGGCCTGCGCGTGAGCAGAGTGACCTGCTCGCACGGCGTCTGCTTCAGCCACTCGCGCAGCTCGTCGTCGGGCACCGCCGGTCCGTCCAGCACGACCTGCGGCGCCCACCTGCGCGTACGGATGAAATCCGCTGCCGCCTCACCCGCACACCAGCGCGCCGACCGTGCCCTACGCCGGACCGACTCGGTCTTGCCGTAGCCGGGTGCTGCCGCCACCACCGTCAAGCGCACGTTCGTACCCCTTCCCTCACAAGGAAGGGAGGGTTGACGCGGTCGTAGATATGGGCGAACCGGGTGACACGTTCCCGGCAGGCGGCTGAACTGCGCAAACAGTCGCCGCGAAACTTTTTGAAGATTTTCTGGCCGGGTTGTCGATCCGGCGTGGTGGCCGTTCGACGCATCAGTGGAAGGACACCACAGCCTGGAGGACACCGTGACCACGACCGCCCCTGCCGCCGCTCAGACCCGCAAGTCCGCCGTCGCCCGGTACGCCACCGTCGTCACCCGCGTGCTGATCGGCCTGCTCTACACCACGACCGGCCTGAACGGCTTCCTGATGTTCATGCCCGCACCGGACCCCGGCACGATGGCGGCAGCCGGCGTGAAGTTCAGCGCCGCGCTGTTCGAGACCGGCTACATGCTGGAGCTCGCCTCCGGCGTCCAGCTGGTCGCCGGCATCCTGCTGATCATCGGCCGCTACGTGCCGCTGGCGCTGGCCCTGCTCGCCCCGATGGTCGTGAACATCTTCCTGTTCCACATCTTCCTCGAGCCCAGCGGCACGGTCACCGCGATCATCGTCGTCGCCGCCGAGATCGGCCTGGCGTGGGCGTACCGCGACAAGTTCCGCCCGATGCTGCAGGCTCGCTGACCTCTCACCGGAAATCCCCGCCGGCCACGTGGCCGGCGGGGATTTTTTCGTTGCGGGGCAAGGGTTTTTCTCCGGGCATGTCGAAACGGGAGGGTGTGGTTCGACGTATCTGTGTAAGGCAGAACACTTGGGAGGGAACGGAAATGGCCACCACTCGCAACCTCGTCCGGCGCACCGTTCGCGTGCTGTCCGCGGTGACCGCGGTGGCACAGACCCTCCCCGTTCCGGGACCGGTGGCCGAGTCCGTCCTGAACGCCGTCACCGTCACCCTGACCGTCGCCGAGCTGAGCCTGCCGTGGATCGACCGCGAGTGGCTCGTCCCGGTCGAGGTTCAGCGCGACACGAACGCGGCCAGCAACGCCTGCACCTCGTAGACGTCCACGCCCTTGCCGAACTGCTTCGAGATCGGCACGTCGTGGCTCGACACCCAGATCTTGAGCTCGGCGTCGAGGTCGAAGTGCCCGGCGGTCTCCACGGAGAACTGCGTGATGGCCTTGTACGGCACCGAGTGGTACTCGACCTTCTTGCCGGTCATGCCCTGCTTGTCGACCAGGATCAGCCGCCGGTCGGTGAACAGGAACGAGTCGCGCACCAGCTGGTAGGCCGCGTGGATCTGCTCGCCCTGCGCCAGCAGCCGCCCGAACTCCTTGGCGGCGTCCCTGGGATCGAGCTTGGAGGCGTTACCCATCATTCCGCTGAGAAGTCCCATACATCCACATTTACCAGGCTTTCCGAAACCTTGTCCGTCCGCTGGCCCACGCTTGTCCGAACGCTTCCACCCGCTACCCGAAAGTGGTTGTCAACAGCAACTCGATCGGGACAGGTGATGACATTGCGTAAGAACCTCGTGGGGGTTGCCGCACTTGCCGGGGTAGCGCTTCTGGTGACCAGCTGCGCGAACAGTGCCGCCACCACGCCCGACCCGGAGCCGCAGCCCACGACCGACCAGATCAAGGCGCTCTTCGCCGACTGGAACGCGGCCCTCGCGACGGGTGACCCCCAGAAGGTGGCCGACCGTTACGCTCCGAACGCGGTTCTGCTGCCGACGGTGTCGAACCAGGTCCGCTCCACGCGCGCCGAGATCGTCGACTACTTCGAGCACTTCCTGCAGAACAAGCCGCAGGGCACGATCCTCGACTCGCACGTCGCCGTGCTCGACGCCGACGACGCGATCGACGCGGGCACCTACCGGTTCGCGCTCAGCAAGGACGGCAAAGCGTCCACTGTGGACGCCCGCTACACGTTCGTCTACGAGAAGGTCGACGGGAGGTGGCTCATCGTGAACCACCACTCGTCGGCTATGCCGGAGAAAGTGTGATCCGCACGCACAACCCCCCACTCGAAGCGGCCTCCAGCGACACCGCGCCACCGTCGTCGGCGACCAGCTGCTTCACGATGGCGAGGCCGAGGCCGGAGCCGCCCTTGCCGGTGAGGCCCTGACCACGCCAGAACCTGTCGAACGCCCGCGCCCGGTCCGCCACCGGCAGGCCGGGGCCGGCGTCGATGACCTCCAGCAGGCCGGGCCGCGTGGTGCGGACGAGGATCGTGGCGCCGTCCGGGGACACCTCGAGCGCGTTGGACAGCACGTTGTCCAGCACCTGCTCCAGGTGTCCCGGCGTCGCGAACACCCGGATGTCGAACCCCTCCGACACCAGCGAGATCGCACGTTCGTCGGCGGCCGCGCGCCAGGCGGTGAACCGTTCGGCGACGATGTCCAGTACCCGCACGGGTTCCGGGTGGGCGACGGTGGCCTCGGCGCGGGCCAGCGCCAGCAGGCCGTTCACCAGCCTGCTCATCCGCACGACCTCGGCGGTCGCCATCTCGACGTCTTCCCGCACGTGAGGGTCGTCCACGCCGTCGGCGACGTTGTCGAGCGAGAGCCGCAGCGCGGTCAGCGGGGTGCGCAGCTGGTGCGAGGCGTCGCCGATGAACGCGCGCTGCGAGCCGACCAGCGTGCCGATCGTCTCGGTGGCGGTGTTCAACGTGCGGGCGAGCGTGCGGGTCTCGGGCGGCCCGGTCTCCTCCGCGCGGGCGGTGAGGTCGCCGTCGCGCAGCCGGCCCGCCATGGCGTTCAGCTCACGCAACGGCCGGGTCAGCCGCCGCGCCAGCCACACACCGAGGAACGCCGCCGCGATCAGCACAGCCACCGCCAGCGCGGCCCGGAAACCCCAGATCTGCCACAGCCGTTCCGTGATCCGATCGTCCGGATAGGACAGCCGGATCGCGCCGACGATCGCGCCGTCCGGCGTCCGGGCCTGCACCGTGAGCTTCAGTCCCTCGTCGTCCCAGACCGTCGATTCCGGCTCCGGGCCGAGCACGTCGATCTTGCCCGGCGTCTGGCGTTCGTAGGCGTCGACCAACGCGCTCAACGACCGCGTGTCACCGGACGCCAGCAGCAACGCCGCCGTGTCGGCCTCCCGGCGCGCGGTGTTCACCGCGTCGTCGTAGAGCTGGTTGTTCAACGTGAACGCCACCGGCACCGTGAACGCCGCGATCGCCACCGCGACCAGCAGCACGTAACTCCAGACCAGCTGCCGGATCACGTGAGCACCAACCGGAATCCCACGCCGCGCACGGTCTCCAGCGACGCGGCCTCACCGAGCTTGCGGCGCAGCACACCCACGTGCACGTCGAGCGTCTTCGTGGGGCCGAACCAGTTCTCGTCCCACACCGCCTCCATGATCTGCTCGCGGGTGAACACCGCACCCGGCTCCTCGGCCAGGAACGCCAGCAGGTCGAACTCCTTGGGCGTCAGCACGACCTCGTCCCCGTCCAGGTGCACGCGCCGCCCTCGCCGGTCGATCCGCAACCGCCCGTGCTCCTGCGCCGGCTCTGCGAATTCCTGTTGGGCGGGCTGGGTGCGCCGCAGCACCGCGCGCATCCGTGCGACGACCTCGCGGACCCCGAACGGCTTGGTGACGTAGTCGTCCGCCCCGATCTCCAGCCCGACCACCCGGTCGACCTCGTCGGACCGCGCGCTGATCACGATGATCGGCACGTCACCACGCGCCCGCAGCTCCCGGCACACGTCAAGGCCGTCCATGTCCGGCAGCCCCAGGTCCACGAGCACCAGCGCGGCGTCCTCGGCGGCGAAGGCCCGCAGAGCCTCGGCGCCCGTCTGCACCCACTGCACCTCGAACCCGTACCGGGACAGCCCGCGTGTGAGCGATTCCGCGATCGGCTCGTCGTCCTCCACCAGCAGCACCCGCATGGGCGCTGATCATTCCACCGGTCGCGCCACCGCGTTGCGCAGCCGGATGCCACTCCACTCGAGCGAGCTCGCCCGCACCGCGTCCCAGAACGGCCAGAGGTTCGGCAGCACCCGCAGCGCGATCCCGGCTTTCTCGTGCAGTTCGAACAGGTCACCGACCCGTTCGGCCGGTCCGAGCGGCACGACCGGTTCCGTCGCGACCACGGCGTGACCCTTGCCGTCGCCGTCCTCACTGAAAGGCTGGAACAGTGCCGCGTCGAACCGGTACGCGTACAGCTCGACGGCTCGCATCCGCTCCAGCCACCCGTACTCGACCGCGTGCACGCGATCACCGCAGCCGGGCCCGATGATCAGGTCGCGGTCGGCATCGGAGGTGTGGGCCCCGGTCCACGCCATCGCCCGCGGACACTGCCGGGGGAACCAGTAGTCGGGGGAGCGGGCCCGGCCCACCGCCCACACGTACTCACCGGGCTGCTGCGCGGTCGCCGCGAGGTGCGGCACGAACCGGGTGATCGCCGGGTCTTCGGAGAAGTGCAGAACTTGACCGGGCTCGGGGCGCATGTGGTCATACTGACGCGTATGCGGAGGCTGATGCTCGCGGTTTTGCTGGTCCTCACGGGCTGTGCCGACTCAGGGGACGACGGCGGCGTCGCCTTCACCGCGATCGACCTGACCGCGACCCCGGAAGCCCTGGCCCCGCACGGCGACGCGCTGCTCGTCGGCACCCGCCCGACCGACCATCCCGAGCTCGTCACCCGTGCCAAGGACGGCGCGATCACCAATCTCAGGCTCACCCCGTCGACCCCGTACGGCAAGGAAGCGCACTGGTACTCGCTGGCGTCCGACGGCCACTCCGTCTTCGGTGTCGGAGGCGAACGCGGTGGCGCGCACGGCAACGTGCGGTGGAGCGCCTGGACCGGCGACAACCGGCAGATCGCCGAGAAGACGCAGGCCTTCAGCACGTTCGGCGGCTACGGCGCGGGCGAGCTCATCGACGTCGTCGCCACCAGGAACGGACCGTTGATCATCGGCAGCTGGCAGAGCGAGAAAGCCGGCCTCGACATCGCCACCTGGACCAGCTCCGGGGACACCTGGAACCGCCAGAGCAGCACAGGCACCCTGCTGGAGAGCTCGCAGGAGCTGCTCCGGTTCCCGCTCGCGGCCACCTCGACCCCCAACGGCGGCGCGCTCGTCGTCGGCTGGCAGATCGGGAAGGGCGTCGTGAGCGCGGCGGTGTGGGAGTTCGACGGCTCGGCCTGGACCACCAGCACGCTCCCCGACGGTGACGCGGCGCTGGCCGCGAGCTGCTGGGACGGCACCTGTCACGTCGTGGGGCGCGGCAAGGGCAAGCTCGCCTGGTGGAAGGGCCCGAACTGGACCAAGGTCACGACCCCCGACGTCCCGGTCGGCGACCGGGACGACCTCGCGCCACCCGTTCCGGTCGACGGCGTCCCGACACTGCTGATCGACCACGACGGGGTGAAGCTCGTGTCCGAAAAGGACGAACGACCGGCGAACGGGCCCACCGGCAAGGTCAGCGACGCGGCGACTGCGGGCGGTCAGGTCTTCGTGATCGCGGGCGACCGCCTGTGGAAGCTCACCTAGCCAGAATCGCCCGCAGCGTCTCCAGCCCGTCGAGCACAGCCTTGCGTTCCGCGGGGAAGCCACTTCGAACAGGCGCGTCAGCCGCCCGTACGGTCCTTCCTCCAGATCGCGCGTGTAGCCCTGCACCGGCGGCGTCACCTCCACCCGCGTGTAGCGCCGGTCGTTCGCGTCCTGCTCCCGCGTCACGAGTCCACGCGCCTGAAGCCGGTCCACGATCCCGGAAGTCGTGGAGTGTGAGAGGTTCAGCCGCCGCGCCAGCTCCATGACGGTGGCCGCTCCTGCTGTATTTGACGCGAGTAACCAGTACATGCGGGTTGTACCGCCGGAGGCAGCGCTGGCCGCGCGTCGAGGGGCGATGCTAGTGCTGTAGGCGACGCGGGTAGCCAGCATGTGAGGGGCTGTCGGAGATAGTGCTGGCCGCGCCGAGGCTCAGGGGTCGAGGGCTTAGCGGAGGAACCGATGACGATCACACGCGTAACGACACCCGCCGGTGACGAGGCCTGGCTGGTCACCGACTACGAGCAGGTCAAGACGCTGCTGGCGGACCGGCGGCTGGGCCGGGCGCACGCCGACCCGGACAACGCGCCGAAGTTCACCGACACCGCGATCCTCGGCAAACCGCACCAGGCCACGGCGGAGGAGGAGAACGCGCAGCACGCCTGGATGCGGCGGATGCTCGCGCCGTCGTTCTCCGCGCGGCACATGGAAGCGATGCGGCCACGCGTGCGGCATCTCGTCGAGGGCCTGCTCGACGAGCTGCAGCAGCAGGACCAGCCGGCGAACTTCCACGAGGCGGTGGCGTTCCCGCTGCCCGTGCTGGTGATCTGCGAGCTGCTCGGCGTGCCGTTCGAGGACCGCGAGCAGTTCCGTCGCTGGTCGGAGGCGGCTGGCACGATGAACGACGAGCAGAAGTCGTTGCAGGGCCTCGGGCAGCTCTTCGCGTACATGGGCGAGCTGGTCGACCGGAAGAAGAAGGAACCCGGCGACGACGTCATCACCCGCATGATCGAGGCGGCGCCGCCCGGCGCGGAGGAGGGCATCGCGCAGCTCAGCGCGGGCCTGTTGTTCGCGGGCCACGAGACGACCGTCGCCGCCATCGACCGCGGCGTGATGTTGCTGAGCGCGAACCCTGAGCAGTGGGACGCCCTGCGCGCGGACCCGTCCGGGGTGCCCGCGGTGGTCGAGGAGATCCTGCGGCACCGCTCGCCCGTCTCGACGCGGACCGGGGACTCCGGCCTGCCCCGCTGGGCGATGGCGGACATCGACATCGACGGGCTGCACATCGCCGCCGGTGACCTGGTGCTGCTCGGCCTCCAGCAGGCCAACCTCGACACCGAACGCTTCCCCGAACCGGCCGTGTTCGCGCGCCGGGAGTCCAACCCGCATCTCACGTTCGGCTTCGGCCCCCGGTTCTGCGTCGGCGCGCCACTCGCCCGTGTCGAACTGACCGAGGTCTTCCACGCGTTGGTGAACCGATTCAAGACGTTCGGACTGGCCGTTGACGTAACGCGACTGCGGCAGCGGGAGGAGCTGCTGGTGGGCGGAGTGGCCGACCTGCCTGTCCGCTGGGTGCGCGCCTGATCCACTTCCTGTCACATTGCGCTGCTTGTCCCACATCTTCCGGTCAATGCATTCACCCGGATGCGTCACACCCATCCGTGGCGAGACAGAACTTCACGGCGAATACAGCGATACGGCCGCACAATGGTCACGCTTGGACACACAATTGCCCAGAGTCAACTGTTGATATGGCTGTTCCGGGCCGTTTCCGCCACGCGTGGGTGACTATGGCCCGGTCAGTGGGCCCCTACCGAATGGTGGGGGTGGGCGGCGGTCCGCCGGATCGGCGGTTAATCTCTTGCAACTCGTCCACTGCAATCCAGTGTGCCGACGTCGCAACCACCAGGGAGAGGGCTGAACACGGGTGGCCGGATTTCTCTTGCGACGGTTCGTCAACTACGTGGTGCTCGCCCTTGTGGCGACGTTCCTCGCGTTCACGTTGGCGTCCGTCACGTTCGACCCGATCGGGGTGCTGCAGCAACGCAACCCACCCCCGCCGGCGGCCACCGTCGAGGCCAAGAAGAAAGATCTACACCTCGACCAGCCGATCCCGCAGCGGTTCGTCACCTGGATGACCGGTGTGGTGCAGGGCGACTTCGGTCGCACGATCGCGGAACGGCCGATCAACGACGAGCTGGGCAGGCGGGTGGGCGTGAGCCTGCGGCTGTTCCTGCTCGGCATCACCATCGGCATCCTGTTCGGTGTGCTGCTCGGCGTGGTGAGCGCGATCCGGCAGTACAAGTTCAGCGACTACTTCGCGACGCTCTTCAGCTTCATATTGCTGTCGACGCCGGTCTTCGTGCTCGGCAACGCTGCTCAAGATCGGTGCGCAGGACCTCAACGAAGCGGTGGGCACGAACGTGCTGCTCTTCGTCGGTGAGACGACACCGAACTTCGAGGGCAGCTGGTTCGAGCACTTCTGGGACCGCCTGCAGCACCTGATCGTGCCGACGCTGACGATCGCGCTCGGCCAGATCGCCTACTACAGCCGCTACCAGCGCTCGTCGATGCTCGACGTGCTCGGCAGCGACTTCCTGCGCACGGCGCAGGCCAAGGGCCTCACCCGCCGGCAGGCGTTGTTCAAGCACGGCCTGCGGACCGCGCTGATCCCGATGGCGACGCTGTTCGCGTTCGGTTTCGGCCTGCTGGTCGTCGGCGGCACGTTCACCGAGACGATCTTCAACTGGTTCGGCATGGGCGACTGGCTGATCGACGGGATCTCGACGCAGGACACGAACGTGACCGCCACGGTCACCCTGTTCGTGGCGGTGTGCGTGCTGTTCTCCGGCTGGCTGGCCGACGTGCTGTACGCCGCGCTCGATCCCCGCATCCGGGTCCACTAGAAGAGGACGACGACGTGACCGTGATCCTCAACGAGGGCGACTCCGCGGGAACGACGGCGCCGCCTCCGGCAGTCCTGTCGACGCCGCACCCGACCAGGAAAAAGCGATGACCCGCGGCCGCCTGGTGCTGCATCCGCTTCATGCGCAACAGGCTGGCGCTGGTCGGCCTCGGCATCATCGTGGCTGCTGTACCTGGTCGCGTTCATCTGCCCGCTGCTGTCGCAGTGGACCTACGACGACCAGGACTACGCCGCGTTCCTGCAGCCGCCCTACGCCGACGCACTGGTTCGGCACCGACCAGATCGGCGACCGACATGTTCGCGCAGGCCATGCGCGGGCTGCAGAAGTCGCTGATCATCGGCCTGCTGGTCGCGCTGATCTCGACCGCGCGTCGCCGCCGTCATCGGCGCGACCGCCGGCTACTTCGGCGGCTGTCGCCGACCGGATCGCTGATGTGGGTCGTCGACCTGCTGCTGGTGCTGCCGTCGTTCCTGATCATCGCCATCCTGAGCCCGCATGTTCCGCGGCAAGTCCTGGCTGGCTGCTCGTCGTGCTGCTCGGCGGCGTTCCAGCTGGATGATCACCGCCCGCATCGTGCGCGGTATGACGCTGACGCTGAAGGAACGCGAGTTCGTGAAGGCCGCCCGGTTCATGGGCCAGCCCGCGCGCAAGATCATCGCCAGGCACATCGTGCCGAACATGGCGTCGCTGCTGATCATCGACGCGACCATCAACGTCGGTTCGGCCGTCCTGGCCGAGACCGGGCTGAGCTACTTCGGGTTCGGCGTCCAGCCGCCCGACGTCTCGCTCGGCACCCTGATCGGCGACGGCATCGCAGTCCGCGACCACCTTCCCGTGGCTGTTCCTGTTCCCGGCGGGCTTCCTGGTCGTCTCGTGCTCGCGGTCAACTGCGTCGGCGACGGCCTGCGTGACGCGCTCGACCCCGACCTCCACGCGCGTACGCAAGCGCGAGAAGAAGGACAGCAAGGAGAAGGCAGCCCGATGACCAGTTCGGAGACTCCTGTTCGACTCGCCCGCCGACCCGGCGGCCGATCGGACCGGTGCTGCGAGGTCGAACGACCTCCACGTGTCCTTCCCCAGCGAGGCGGGCCGCGTGCGGGCCGTGCGCGGGCTGAACTACCAGGTCGCGCCCGGCGAGGTGCTCGGCATCGTCGGCGAGTCCGGCTCGGGCAAGTCGGTGTCCTCGCTGGCCGTCATGGGCCTGCTGCCGCGTCGGCGCGCATCACCGGCTCCATCAGGTTCCAGGGCCGCGAGCTGCATCGGCCGCACCGACACGGAGCTGTCGAAGATCCGCGGCCGGCGCATCTCGATGGTGTTCCAGGACCCGCTGTCCGCGCTCACCCCCGTCTACACCGTCGGCGACCAGATCGCCGAGGCGATCCTGGTGCACCGCAAGGGCGCGGTGACCAAGCGGCGCGCGGCCAAGCGCGCCGTCGAACTGCTCGACCTCGTCGGCATCCCGAACGCCGCCGAGCGCGCCAAGGCGTTCCCGCACGAGTTCTCCGGCGGCATGCGGCAGCGCGCGGTGATCGCCATGGCGATCGCCAACGACCCGGACCTGATCATCGCCGACGAGCCGACCACCGCGCTCGACGTGACGGTGCAGGCGCAGGTGCTGCGAGCTGCTCAAGACCGCGCAGGAGGTCACCGGCGCCGGCATCGTGATCATCACCCACGACCTCGGCGTCGTCGCCGGCTTCGCCGACCGGCTGATGGTCATGTACGCCGGGCCGGGCGGTCGAGACCGGCCCGGTCGACGAGATCTACGAGCAGCCGCGCATGCCGTACACGCTCGGCCTGCTCGGCTCGATCCCGCGCGCTCGACGTCGGCGAGAAGCAGCCGCTGGTGCCGATCGAGGGCCAGCCGCCGTCGCTGACGGACCTGCCGCCGGGCTGCCCGTTCGCGCCGCGCTGCCCGATGGTCGTCGACGCCTGCCACACCGACGAGCCGCCGCTGCTCCGACGTCGACGGCTCGGCCGAGCACCGCGCCGCCTGCATCCGCACCGGCGAGATCGCGGCCGACCGACGCCGAGGGCGCGGACAGCCGCCGCGGCGATCTTACGGCGCCGAGGTCATCGCAGAGCCCGCGATCGCCAAGGTGCCGCGCGAGCGAGCGGCAGATCGTGCTCGGGCGTCGACCACCTGGTCAAGCACTACCCGGTCACCAAGGGCGTCGTGTTCAAGCGCCGCGGTCGGCACGGTGCACGCGGTGGACGGCATCACGCTTCGACGTCCGCGAGGGCGAGACCCTCGGCCTGGTCGGCGAGTCGGGCTGCGGCAAGACCACGACGCTGATGGAGATCCTCGGTCTCGAACCAGCCCATGAGCGGCGAGATCTCGGTGCTGGGCACGCGACGTGCCACGCCTCGACGCCAAGCGGCGCAAGGCGATCCGCCGCGACATGCAGGTCGTGTTCCAGGACCCGATGGCCTCGCTCGACCCGCGGCTGCCGATCAACGACGTGATCGCCGAGCCGATGCAGGTGCACGGCTACAGCAAGGCCGACATCAACCGGCGCGTGCCGGAGCTGATGGGCCTGGTCGGGCCTGCGCGCCGAGCAGCCGACGCGCTATCCCGGCGAGTTCTCCGGCGGTCAGCGCCAGCGCATCGGCATCGCCCGGGCGCTCGCGCTGGAGCCGAAGCTGCGTCGTGCTCGACGAGCCGGTGTCCGCACTGGACGTCTCCATCCAGGCCGGCGTGCATCAACCTGCTGGAGGAGCTGAAGGCCAAGCTCGGACTGGCCTACCTGTTCGTGGCACACGACCTCTCGGTCGTGCGTCACATCGCCGACCGGGTGGCCGTGATGTACCTCGGCAAGATCGTCGAGATCGGCGAGGTGGACTCGGTGTTCGACGCGCCGCAGCCACCCGTACACGCAGGCGCTGCTGTCGGCGATCCCGATCCCCGACCCCGTCAAGGAACGCCAGCGCGAGCGGATCATCCTCACCGGCGACCTGCCGAGCCCGGCGAACCCGCCGTCCGGCTGCCGGTTCCGCACCCGTTGCTTCCTGCACGCCTCGCTGCCTCCCGAGCAGCAGCGCACGTGCATCGAGCTGGAACCGCCGCGCGAGGTGCAGGCAGACGACCACGAGGCCGCCTGCCACTTCGCCCAGATTCGCCAGGTCGTCTGATGTCCCAGGTGACCTGCGAGCACGAAGGAACTGTGTCCCCGGCAACTGGTGTCCGGGCACGAGGGAGGTTCACGACAGTGAGTCGACGTACCAAGGTGGGAGCGGCCGCACTGGTCGCGGTCGCCCTCACGCTTACCGCGTGTGGGGGACCGGCTAAGAACGACGCCGGGCTGAAGGGCGCTGACCAGACGATCGGTCAGGCGGACATCAACCCGCAGGACTTGTCCAAGGTCAAGGACGGCGGCAACTTCAACTGGCCGATCACGTCGCTCGCGGACAACTGGAACAACTACCAGCTCGACGGCACCAACGCTGACGGCGCCACGATCATCCGCGCGATCATGCCGAACCTGTTCAAGCAGCTGCCGGACTCGACGATCGAGGTCGACAAGAACTTCCTCGAAGTGGCGAAGCTGACCTCGAACGACCCCCAGGTCCTCGAGTTCAAGCTCAACCCGAAGGCCAAGTGGTCCGACGGCAACGCCATCACGTGGCAGGACTTCGAGGCCATGTGGAAGGCCCTCAACGGCACCAACAAGGCCTACGAGGTGTCGACGACCACCGGCTACGAGGACATCGAGAAGGTCGAGAAGGGCGCGTCCGACCAGGACGTCAAGATCACCTTCAAGAAGAAGTTCGCCGAGTGGAGGGGCTTCTTCTCGCCCCTCTACCCGAAGTCGATGTTCGCCTCGCCCGAGGAGTTCAACAAGGGCTGGGCCGACACCCCGAAGATCACCGGTAACGCGTTCAAGGTCGGCTCGATCGACCGCACCGCGAAGATCGTGACCATTCAGCGCGACGCCAACTGGTGGGGCGAGAAGCCGAAGCTCGACTCGATCACGTTCCGCCAGGTCGACCGCACCGCCGTCGCGGACGCGTTCGCCAACGGTCAGATCGACTGGTACGACATCGGTTCCAGCGTCGACAACTTCCAGCGCGCGAAGACCACGCCGGGTGCGGTGATCCGTCAGGCCATCTCGCCCGACTACTCGCACATCACGTTCAACGGTGCGGACTCCTCCATCCTCAAGGACGCGAAGCTCCGCGTCGCGCTGATGAAGGGCATCGACACCAAGACGATCGCCAAGGCACTGCTCGGCCAGATGCTCAAGGGCGAGCCGCAGGTCGTCGGCAACCACTTCTTCCTGCTCGGCTCGGCCGGATACAAGGACAACTCGGCCCTCGCCTCGTTCGACAAGGAAGCCGCGAAGAAGCAGCTCGACGAGCTGGGCTGGAAGCTCGAGGGTGAGAGCCGGAAGAAGGACGGCAAGGACCTGGTCGTCCGGCTCGTCATCCCGACGCCGAACCCCGTCTCGGACCAGATCTCCAAGCTGCTGCAGTCGCAGCTGAAGGAGATCGGCGCCAAGATCGACATCCAGGCCGTGCCGACCGCCGACTTCTTCAAGTCGTTCGTCAACGTCGGCAACTTCGACATGACCGTCTTCCGCTGGCTGTCCTCGGCCACGCCGATCTCGGACAGCAAGGGCATCTACTCCTTCGACCCGGCCAGCACCAACCAGAACTACGGCCGGATCGGCAGCGACGAGGTCAACAAGCTGATCGACCAGGCCAACGGTGAGCTCGACGACAAGAAGCGTCTCGAGATCGCGAACGAGGTCGACAAGAAGATCTGGGAGCTGGGCCACCAGCTGCCGATCTACCAGGCGCCGGGCGCCGTCGCGGTGCGCAGCACCGTGGCGAACTTCGGTGCGGTCGCCTTCGCGAACCGTCCGTACGACTACCTCAAGATGGGCTTCGTCCAGGGCTGATCGGTAGTTGACGATCGGTGGTTGAGGTCGAACGGCCCGGCGGGTCTCCTGCCGGGCCGTTCGTGTTTTTGGGAGAATCGTTGCCAGTGCTGGGTTCCGTTCGAGTTCGCGCGTTGCGCCACGGCGCTGCCGCCACGGCGGTCGTGCTCTTCGTGTGCGCGGTGATCGCGCTGTTCTCGTGGCTGTCCTATTCGGACAAACGCGCGTCGCTTGCGGCGCTGACCACTCGTGAGGTCGGCGAGGTGGTCTCGTACGCGGACGGCGCGGTCGAGGTGCGGTGGCCGTCCGGGGCGGCCCGCGTGGCGTACGAGGACGGCGAGCGGCTGATCGGCCGCAAGACACAGGTGGCGTTCGACCCCGCTGACCCGTCCCGTGCGGTGATTCCCGGCGCGGACCAGCTGGTGGCCACCGACCGGGCGCTGGGCGGCGTGACGTTCCCCGCGGCGGTGGCGTTGCTGGTGCTGGTCGCGGGTCTCGTACGTGTCCTGCTCGCCGCACGCTCGGTCCGTTCGGCGCCGGTCGCCGTGCCGGTGCGGCGGATCCGGTTGCAGTCGGGGCTGATGGTGCGGTCGTGGCTGGAGATCGACGGGCCGGTCGAGCGCTGGCTGCCCGTGTACTACGACCCTGTCCTGGTCACCCTGCCGTCACCGGTCGACGTCGAGCTGCGCGGCGGCCGGGTCGCCGTGATCGACGGCGTCACCGTGTACCCGTCGGGTCGTCCGGTGACGAAGCATCCGCGGGGTCGGCGGATCGACAACCCCGTGCAGCCCGATCCCGAGACCGTGGCGCCGCGCGGGCTGGTGCCGCAGCTGCGGGTGGACGCGGTGTTCATGGCGCCCGCGCCGTTCGTCGGCCTGTTCTGGGCGTACGTGGACAACAGCGGGTTCACCGGGTGGATCACCTCGTCCGTGGTCGCGGCCGCGCTCGGGCTCTGGTGGGGCGCGTTCCGCGGGTCCGACCCCTCCTAGTCGGCCTTCTGGTTCTTGCGGCGCTTGCCCTCGTGCATCGCGACGACGCGGGCGACCGGGATGGTGTGGCCTTCCTCGACCAGGTCGCCGGGCAGGCGTTGCGCGGCGGGCATCAGTTCGGTCCACGGGTCGCCGTCGAACCGGGTGCGCACGGTGAAGTCCGCCGGGGTGATGTCCTTCAGCGAGTCCCAGGGCACCGGGAACGAGATCGGCAGGCCCTCCTTGAGGCGTGGGCTGTAGGCGGCGACGACCGTGGCGCCCCAGGCCCTGGTCGAGTCGAGGAAGACCTTGCCGCCGCGTTCGGCGCGGATGTAGGCGGTGGTGGCGAGGTCCGGGTCGAGCTTCTCGGCTCGCGCGGCCACTGCCCGCGTCGCGGCGGCCACGTCGTCGGCGTCGTGCTGCTCCAGCGGCACGAAGATGTGCACGCCCTTGGCGCCGCTGGTCTTCACCGCGCCTTCGAGGCCCGCGTCTGCGAGAGCTTGTTTGATCAGGAAGGCCGACCGGATCACGACGTCGAAGCCGGAACCCTCGGGCGGGTCGATGTCGAGGACCATGTGCGTTTGCTGCTCACCGAGGAACAACGGCACGTGATACTCGACGGCCCGCTGGTTCGCGAACCACATCAGGGTCTGCTTGTCGTCGCAGAGCGCGTAGTGGATCTTGCGATGTGACGCCTCGGCCCAGACCTCGACGGTCTTGACGTAGTCAGGCGTGTACTTGGGGACGTTCTTCTGCATGAACGGGTCCTGGCCGCGCAGGATCCGCCACACCGACAGCGGACGACCCCGCAACACAGGCACGAACCGGTCGGCGACGAAGTCGAGGTACTCCACCAGGTCACCCTTGACCGTGCCGCCGAACAGCGGCTGGTCGAGACTCGAGAACTTCATTTCACCACTGTTCTTGGGGTCACTCTTCATCCGGAACCTCGAGTTCGTCTCGGGCGGCCCATTCCAGCAGCGGCTCGATCGACCACACGGCGTCGTCGATGCCCGCGTGCAGATCACCGAGCTCGGCGTAGCGTTTCGGCACGGTGGCGATGGTGAACTCGCGCGGGTCCACGTCCGGCACCTCGTCCCAGCGGATCGGGGTGGACACGGTCGCCTCGGGGTTGCCGCGCACCGAGTAGGCGCTGGCGATCGTGCGGTCACGCGTGTTCTGGTTGTAGTCCACGAAGACGAGCGACGGGTCGCGGTCCTTGCGCCACCACGTGGTCTCCACGTCCTGGGGCGCGCGCCGTTCGACCTCGTGCGCGAACGCCAGCGCGGCCTTGCGGACGTCCTGGAACCCGAAGTCGGGCTTGATCCGCACGTAGATGTGCAGTCCCTTGCTGCCGGACGTCTTCGGGAACCCGACCGCGCCCAACTCGGCCAGCACCTCCTCGACCACGCCCGCGACCCTGCGCACCCGGTCGAACGAGCACGTCGGCCCAGGGTCGAGGTCGATGCGCCACTCGTCGGGCTTCTCGGTGTCCGCGGCGCGCGAGTTCCACGGGTGGAACTCCACAGTGGACATCTGCACGGCCCAGACCACGTCGGCGATGTGTGAGACGCAGAGTTCGTCCGCGTGGCGGTTGTAGCGCGGAAAATGCACGCGAACTGTCCGCACCCACGGTGGTGCGCCGTTCGGAAGCCTTTTCTGGTGCACTTTCTCGCCGGTCACACCTTCCGGGAATCGGTGCAGCATGCACGGCCGTTCCCGCAGCGCGCGAACGATTCCGTCGCCGACGGACAGGTAGTAGTTCGCGAGATCCAGTTTCGTCTCGCCGCGCGCGGGAAAGTAGACGCGGTCGGGGTTGGAGATCCGCACGACGCGGTCCTCAACCTCAAGCTCCACAGCCGGGGACTTGCCCATGCGTTTCAACCTAGCTCGTTCCAGGCGTTTCCTCAGCCCGAACGCTGCAACGCTGGCGTCCGCACTCGATACCGACCTCTGGTTGCGGCGATTCTCCGAGGCGCCTCCCGGCGCACCTCGGCTGGTCTGCTTCCCGCACGCGGGCGGCGCCGCCTCCTGGTACCAGCCGTTCGCCCAGTACGTCGCCGGGCGGGCCGAGCTGGTCGCGGTCCAGTACCCCGGCAGGCAGGACCGGCGTTCGGAGCCGCTGCTGGACGACATCCGGGTGCTGGCCGATCGGATCGCACCCCTGCTGGCCAGGGATCGGCCGCTGCACCTACCGGCCGGGCCCGCCGCTGTCGTGCCCGCTCACCGCGCTCACCGGTGACGCCGACCCGAAGGCCTCCGTCGACGAGGTGGGGCAGTGGCGAGGACGAACGACCGGAGTTTTCTCGCTCAGCGTGTTCTCCGGCGGGCATTTCTTTCTTTCCGGCAACAGAAGCGCGGTCGCCGACCTGGTTTCCGGCGAAACCCCTAGTGCCTGAACCCCTAATTTGGCAAGGGATTCAGGTCCGACCCGTTTGCGGACCTTGGTGAAGGTGATGAGAGGAAACGGGATGACCAGGCGCGCACTGATCACCGGGATCACCGGGCAGGACGGGTCCTACCTCGCGGAGCATCTGCTCAAACAGGGGTACGACGTGTGGGGACTTGTCAGGGGGCAGGCGAACCCGCACAAGATGCGGGTCTCCCGGCTCATGTCAGAACTGTCCTTTGTGGATGGTGACCTGATGGACCAGGCGTCGCTGGTGTCCGCTGTGGACCTGGTGCAGCCGGACGAGGTCTACAACCTCGGCGCCATCTCGTTCGTGCCGATGTCGTGGCAGCAGGCCGAGCTCGTGACCGAGGTCAACGCCATGGGCGTGCTGCGCGTGCTGGAGGCCATCCGCATCGTCTCCGGCCTGTCGAGCAGCCGCCACAACGGGGCCTCCGCCAAGCAGATCCGTTTCTACCAGGCCTCGTCGTCGGAGATGTACGGCAAGGCCGCCGAGACCCCGCAGCGCGAGACCACGATCTTCCATCCCCGCAGCCCCTACGGCGTGGCCAAGGCCTACGGCCACTTCATCACCCGCAACTACCGTGAGTCCTTCGGCATGTACGCCGTCGGCGGCATCCTGTTCAACCACGAGTCCCCGCGCCGCGGCGCGGAGTTCGTGACCCGCAAGATCTCCCTCGGCGTCGCGAAGATCAAGCTGGGCCTGCAGGACAAGCTGGCGCTCGGCAACCTGGACGCGTTGCGCGACTGGGGCTTCGCGGGCGACTACGTGCGCGCCATGCACCTGATGCTGCAGCAGGAGGAGGCCGAGGACTACGTCGTCGGCACCGGCGAGATGCATTCGGTGCGTGACGCCGTGCGCCTCGCGTTCGAGCACGTCGGCCTCAACTGGGAGGACTACGTCTACATCGACCCGGTGCTGGTCCGCCCGGCCGAGGTCGAGATCCTCTGCGCCGACACCTCCCGTGTGCGTGGCGAGCTCGGCTGGAAGCCCGAGGTCGACTTCTCCACGCTGATGAAGATGATGGTGGAGGCCGACCTCAAACACGTCGCCACCGAACACCAGTACGGCGACCTGCTCGCCGCCGCCAGCTGGTAGATCCTGTCTCACACGATGAAGGGCGCTTTCATCCACCCCTCAGGTGGATGAAAGCGGCCTTCATCGTTAGTAGGAGCGCGCCGAGTTCGGTGACCTGGAGCTACCGTTCGTACTGGGTCAGCTGTCGGAACGCGGCTCCTGGCGCGATGTCGACCGCCATCCAGGTCGCGGGCTCCTCGGTCGGCTCGCTCCACGCGACCGCGATGGTCAGCTCGGCGGTCTCGGAGTGTGCCATCGCCGGTAGCTGCCAGCGCAGCGTGTGGTCGTTCAGGTAGCGCGGGCCGCACTCGCTGCCCCAGTGCTCC
This sequence comes from uncultured Actinomycetota bacterium, assembly GCA_963766275.1. Taxonomy (GTDB): domain Bacteria; phylum Actinomycetota; class Actinomycetes; order Mycobacteriales; family Pseudonocardiaceae; genus Lentzea. The sequence continues at coordinate 13,998 of CAVYAD010000016.1, read as the reverse complement.
AGGACCTCGTCGTCCGGCCCGCCGATGGACATGACCGCGTTCGCGTTCGCGAGCGTGACGGCGTCCAGATGTTCCCCGGAGTCCGGACCACCCTCGATGTCCGGGGAGGCCGGGGTCAGGCCGGCGGTGATCGCCGACGCGGGCAGGGCGTGGCGTGCTTCGAGCCGCCATGCCGCCGCCCACAGCGTCACCGCCGGGAAGTGGTCAGGGATCTGTGCGTCCATCGGGCCGAGCAACAGCTCCAGGTCGAAGGCCCGCCGCCGCCATCGGTGCAGCAGTGTGCCGTTGGCAAGCCGCCAGGTCGTGTCTGGCTTGCCGGACAACGCGGTCGTGCCTGCCTGGACCGCGAACGTGACCGCGCCGAGCGGCGTGTCGACGCGCGGAGGTGCCGAGGTGACCTGTGCCAGGTCGGCCGTGTCCAACATGTGGTTCAGCGTGCCATCCCGGCCTCCCGCCGACGAGTGGTTTACGACGAATGCATGCGCGCGTAGAAACCCTTGGTGGCCAGCAACTCCTCGTGGGTCCCGCGTTCCACCACGGCGCCATGGTCCATCACGATGATCAGGTCGGCGTTGCGGATCGTGGACAGCCGGTGCGCGATGACGAAGCTCGTACGTCCGGCCCGCAGCGACGTCATCGCCTGCTGGATCAGGACTTCCGTGCGGGTGTCGATCGAGGACGTCGCCTCGTCCAGCAGGAGAATCGCGGGCTGGGCGAGGAAAGCGCGGGCGAGGGTGATCAGCTGGCGTTCCCCGGCCGACAGCCCGCCGTGTTCCTCGTCGAGCATCGTGTCGTAGCCCTCGGGCAGTGCCCGCACGAACCGGTCCACGCACATCGCCCGCGCGGCCGCCACGATCTCCTCACGGGTCGCGCCGGGCCGTCCGTAGGCGATGTTCTCGGCGATCGTGCCCTCGAACAGCCAGGTGTCCTGCGAGACCAGCCCGATGGCGGCTCGCAGATCCTCACGGGTCATCGTCGTGATGTCGGTGCCGTCCAGCAGGATGCGGCCGGCGTCGAGGTCGTAGAACCGCAGCAGCAGATTGCCGAGCGTCGTCTTGCCCGCGCCGGTCGGCCCGACGATGGCGACGAGCTGACCGGGCGCCGCGGTGAGCGACAGGTCGTCGATCAACGGCTTGTCGGGCGTGTAGCGGAAGGCCACGTGCGAGAACTCGACGTGCCCGCGCACCGGGGAGAGGGTGACCGGCCTGCGCGGCGCGGGTGACTGCTCGGGTTCGTCGAGCAGCTCGAACACGCGCTGGGCCGAGGCGAGCCCGGACTGGAGCTGGCCGGAGAAGTTCGCGACGTCGATGATCGGCCGCGAGAACATGCCGGAGTACTGGACGAACGCCTGCACGTCGCCGATCGTCACCGTGCCGGTCGCGACCCGGATCGCGCCGACCACGGCCACCAGGACGTAGTTGAGGTCGGTGATGAACCGGGTGGCCGGCCCGATCAGCCCGGAGATCGCCTGCGCGCCGTAGGACGACCGGTACATGGCCTCGTTGCGCTCGGCGAACGCCCGCGCGGCCTGGTCCTGCCTGCCGAACGCGGTGATCAGCGCGTGACCGCTGTACATCTCCTCGACGTGCGCGCTGAGCGTTCCGGTCGACTGCCACTGCTCGGCGAACTTCGGCATCGCGCGTTTGGAGATCCACGCGGCCAGCACGAGTGCGACGGGCACGCAGATCAGGACCAGCACGGCGAGCTCGACGGAGATCACCAGCATGATCGCCAGCACGCCGACGACACTCACCACCGACGTGAGCATCTGGCCGATGGAAAGCTGCACCGTGCGTTGCAGGTTGTCGACGTCGTTGGAGACACGGGAAAGCACCTCGCCGCGCGGGTTACGGTCGAAGTAGGACAGGGGAAGCCTGGTCAGTTTCGCGTCGATGTCCTCGCGCAGCCTGAACACCGCGTGCTGCACGATGTTCGTGACGACCCAGCCCTGCACGAGCATGAACAGCGAGCCCACCAGGTACAGGCCGAGAATCAACGACAGCAACTGTCCGAGCGTGCCGAAGTCGACGCCCTGTCCCGGCACGACGTCGACGGTGCTGATCACGTTCGCGAGCGTTTCTTTGCCCTGTGCCCGCAGTTCGGCGAGGACCTGTTCCTCGGTGGCGCCCGCGGGCAGCGTGCGGCTGACCAGGCCGGTGAAGACGAGGTCGGTGGCCTTGCCCAGCAGGATCGGGCCGAGCAGGTTCAGTCCGATCGACGCGGCGGACAGCAGCCCGACCAGGACCAGTTTGCCCCGGTAAGGCCGCAGCAGCCCGAAAAGTCTGCGCGTGGTGCTCGGTCCGGGTTCTTCGGCGACCGCGACCGGCGCTTCGGGGTCAGCGAGCAGTGTCATCGGACGACCCCTCCCACGGGCTGGGAGAGCGCGATCTCCCGGTAGGTCTGGTTGCCGCTGAGCAGCTCGGCGTGCGTGCCGGTGCCGACGATCTGACCGTCCTCCAGCACGATGACGCGCGACGCCGCCTCGACGGTGCTGATCCGCTGGGTGACCAGCAGGATCGTGGCGCCGGCGAGCTCACGGGCGAGTGCGGTGCGCAGGCGGGCCTCGGTGCCGGCGTCGAGCGCGGAGAAGCAGTCGTCGAGCAGGTAGATCTCGGGCCGCCGCACCAGGGTCCGCGCGATGGCGAGCCGTTGCCCCTGTCCACCTGAGACGTTCGTGCCGCCCTGTGAGATCGGCGCGTCGAGGCCGAGCGGTCGCACGAAGTCGGCCTGTGCGATCTCCAGCGCGTGCCACAGCTCCTCGTCGGTCGCGTCTTCCTTGCCGTACCTGAGGTTCGACGCGATCGTGCCGGTGAACAGGTGTGCCCGTTGTGGCACGTATCCGCAAACCTGGTGCAGTACCAGCGGATCCAGGTCCCTGATGTCGACGCCGTTGATCCGCACCTGGCCGCCGGTGACGTCGTAGAGCCGCAGCGCCAGGGAGAGCAGGGTGGACTTGCCGCTGCCGGTGCTGCCGAGGATCGCGATGGTCTCGCCGGGCCGTGCCACGAGGTTGATGTCGCGCAGCACGGGTTTCTCCGCGCCGGGATAGCCGAACGTGGCGCCGCGCAGCTCCAGGTGGCCGTGGGTGGTCGTCTCCGTGATGGGCTGCTGGGCGGTGCGATGCTGGATTCCGCTTGCAGCACTTCGTTCACGCGCGCCGCGGACACACTGGCGCGCGGGCCTTCGGTGAACACCAGCATCGCCATGATGATCGCGACGATGATCAGCGTGACGTAGGACAGCAGCGCCAGCAGCGCGCCGAGCTGCATGGTGCCGTCGTCGATGCGGTGGCCGGAGAACCAGATGATCGCGACGGTCAGCACGTTCATCACGGTCATCACCATCACCGGCAGCGTCGCCATGATCTTCCCGACCCGTAGCGTCACCCCGTACAGGTCGCGGTTGGTGGCGTCGAACCGGCCGCGTTCGTGCCCGTCGCGCACGAACGCCCGGATCACCCGCACGCCGGTGATCTGCTCGCGCAGCAGGTGGTTGACGCGGTCCAGGAAGTTCTGCATGCGTTCGTAGAACGGCGAAAGACGCTTGAGCATCAGCGAGAGCCCGCCGATCACGATCACCACCAGCGCGATGAGAATCGTGGACACCGGCACGTCCTGCACGAGCGCCAGCGCGATGCCGCCGAAGCACATGATCACCGCGGACACGGCGACGTCGGCCGTGGTCAGCACGATGTTCTGCACCTGCTGGACGTCGTTGACCGTCCTGGTGATCAGCGACGGTGCGCCGATCTGGTCGACCTCCCGCGCGGACAGGTTCATGACCTTGCCGAACACCTTGGCCCGCAGGTCGCGGCCGAGCCCGGACGAGGCCTTGGAGCTGAGCAGCATGGCGCCGCTCGCGGTGGGGATCTGCACCACGGCCACCGCGAACATGGTCGCGCCGGTGCCCCAGATGTAGGCGGCGTCGCCCTTGAGCACGCCGTTGTCGATGATCTTCGCGTTGAGCGTGGGCAACAGCAGGGTCGCGGCCGTCTGGACCAGCTGCAGCACCACCAGGAGCAGGAGCGTTCCCCGGTACGGCCGGAGGTGGTGGTTCAGGAATCTGACGAGCACACGCTCAAGCAGACCTCACGATCCGCACCTGCTTTCACTAGACTTCCGTGCCGGTTTCTCTCGGGCATTCCCTAGCGTTCGGCCTCTTACCGTGTAGTGCATGAGCGAGATCCTCAGCGCCATCGAATCGGACGACGCGGTGGCGCGGGACTTCGAGGCGCTGCCGGTGCCGGAGAGCTACCGCGCGGTCGTGGTCGAGGAGAGCGACGCCGCGATGTTCGAGGGCCTCGACACCCGCGACAAGGACCCTCGGCAGTCGTTGAAGCTGCGCGACGTCGCGACTCCTGACCTGGCACCCGGTGAGGCGCTGGTCGCCGTGATGGCTTCGGCGATCAACTACAACACCGTGTGGACCTCGATCTTCGAGCCGGTGTCCACATTCGGGTTCCTGCGCAAGCTAGGCGGACGCCACGATCTGCCGCACCACGTCGTGGGTTCCGATCTCGCCGGTGTCGTACTGCGCGTCGGTCCTGGTGTCACGGTGTGGAAGCCTGGCGATCGCGTGGTGGCGCACTGTCTGGACGTGCCGTTGGAGCGGCCGGACGGGCACAACGACACGATGCTCGACCCGCAGCAGCGGATCTGGGGCTTCGAGACGAACTTCGGCGGCCTCGCCGACCTCGCGCTGGTGAAGTCGAACCAGCTGATGCCCAAGCCCGAGCATCTGACGTGGGAAGAGGCAGCCTCTCCCGGTCTGGTGAACTCGACGGCCTACCGGCAGCTGGTTTCCACGAACGGCGCGGGGATGAAGCAGGGCGACACCGTGCTGATCTGGGGCGCCACCGGTGGTCTCGGTTCCTACGCCACGCAGTTCGCTCTCAACGGCGGCGCGACTCCGATCTGTGTCGTGTCCTCGCCGGACAAGGCCGAGATCTGCCGGTCGATGGGCGCTTCGCTGATCATCGACCGCTCCGCCGAGCGGTACCGGTTCTGGAAGGATCCGTACGAGCAGGATCCGCGTGAGTGGAAGCGGTTCGGCGCGCGCATCCGTGAGCTGACCGGCGGCGACGATCCGGACATCGTGTTCGAGCATCCCGGCCGGGAGACCTTCGGTGCCAGCGTGTTCGTCGCGCGCAAGGGCGGCAAGATCGTCACCTGCGCCTCGACGTCCGGGTACATGCACCAGTACGACAACCGCTACCTGTGGATGAACCTGAAGTCGATCATCTCCTCGCATTTCGCGAACTACCGTGAGGCCTGGGAGGCGAACAGGCTGGTGGCCAAGGGAAAGATCCACCCGACACTGTCCAAGGTGTACTCGCTGGAGCAGACCGGACAGGCCGCTCACGACGTGCACCGCAACGCGCACCAGGGCAAGGTCGGCGTCCTGTGCCTCGCGCCCTCCGAAGGTCTCGGCGTGCTGGACCACGAGCTGAGAGACCGCAACATCGACGCGATCAACCGGTTCCGCACCTCCGACTGAAGGCTGTTTTCGCGATGACGGAAGAAGTAGCCGCGCCGGAGCAGGCGTGCCCGTTCCCGTTCGCCCGCGACCCGCGGCACCCACTGGACCTGCCGCCGGAATACGGTGAGCTGCGCGCAGACCGGCCGGTGCGGAAGGTGACGACACCGGCGGGCGACACGGCATGGCTGGTCGCCCGATATGCCGATGTGCGCGCGTTGCTGGCCGACACCGACCGGTTCTCCGCCGAGGTGATGAACCCCGGCTACCCCCGCTACCTGTTCCCGGTCGACCCGCAGCCGGGCGCGTTCGTCACCGTCGACCCGCCGGACCACACCCGCTACCGGCGCATGATCATGTCGATGTTCACCAAGAAACGGGCCGAGGAAGTACGTCCCTCGGTGCAGAAACTGGTGGACGAGAAGGTCGACGCGCTGCTCAGGGGCCCGCAGCCGGTCGACCTGGTCACGCACTTCGCCCGCCCGATCCCGTTGACCGTCGTGTGCGAGCTGCTCGGCGTGCCGTACAAGGACCGGCTTGCCTTTGGTCGTTGGATCAACACCCTCGTTGAGACCACGTCGTCGCAGGCGCATCGCAACGCGGCCGCGGGCGCGTTGTTCGGCTACCTGACGAAGCTGGTGGCACAGAAGGAGAAGGAGCCTACCGACGACGTGCTAGGCCGGTTGGTCACCAACCAGATGGCCGCGGGCGAGCTGGAGCGCGGCGAGGCCGTCGTCATCGGCATGATGTTGTTGTCGGCGGGCTACGACACGACGGCGTCGTCGATCGCGTTGAGCATCCTCACGTTGCTGGAGCATCCCGAGCAGCTGGCGAAGCTGCGCGAGAACCCGGACCTGATCGTCGGCGCCGTCGAGGAGCTGTTGCGGCACCAGAACGTGATGCAGTGCGGCGTCGGCCGGGTGGCCAAAGTGGACGTGGAGATCGCCGGCCAGCAGATCAGGGCGGGGAGGGGATCATCGCGCTGCTGTCGTCGGCGGACCGCGACGAGTCCGTCTACGCCGACGCCGACACGTTGGACATCACGCGCAAGGACTCCACGCCGCTGGCGTTCGGGCACGGCATCCACAGCTGCATCGCGAAGTTCCTGTCCCGCGTGGAACTCCAGGTCGCGCTGCTCACGTTGATCACCCGAATTCCGACTCTGGCCCTCGCGAAACCGGCCGACGAACTGCGCTTCCGTGACGGCGCGATCGTCTACTCGCTGCGGGAGCTTCCGGTTACCTGGTAGAGCTTTCCGGTTCGGGGCGCCCTGTTCGCAGGGGCGCCCCGACGCGTTTCTAGGGGTATGCCAGGCGGCCTCCTACGAGACTTCCTGACAGGTCGCGTCTCGAGATGGGTTGTGGGATGGACAACGAACAGAAGCTCCGGGACTACCTCCGCCGGGCCAGCACGGACCTTCAGCGCACCAAGCGGCGCCTGCAGGACCTCGAAGCGGCCGCGACGGAACCGATCGCCGTCGTCGGCATCGGCTGCCGTTTCCCCGGCGGGGTGCGCGGTCCCGAAGATCTGTGGCAGATGGTCGTGAACGGCGAGCACGGCATCCGAGCGTTCCCCGCCGACCGCGGCTGGGACCCCGAGATGCTCGCTCTGTCGTCGAGCGGCCAGGGCGGTTTCCTGGAGGGCGCGGGCGAGTTCGACGCCGACTTCTTCGGCATCTCCCCACGCGAGGCACTGGGCATGAACCCGCAGCAGCGCGTCCTGCTCGAGGTCACCTGGGAGGCCCTGGAACGCGCCGGCATCGACCCGCACTCCCTGAAAGGTTCTCCCACCGCCGTCTTCGCCGGCGCGATGAACCAGGACTACCAGCTCGGCCCCGGCGAGGGCGGCGAGGGCATGGTCCTGCTCGGATCCTCGAACTCCGTCATCTCCGGCCGCATCTCCTACACTCTCGGCTTCGTCGGCCCTTCGGTGACGTTGGACACCGCCTGCTCTTCTTCTTTGGTGGCAATGCATCTCGCGACGCAGTCCCTGCGCGCCGGCGAATGCTCCCTCGCCCTGGCCGGCGGCGTCACCGTCATGGCCAACCCCGCGACCTTCGTCGAGTTCTCCCGCCAGGGCGGCCTGTCCTCCGACGGCCGCTGCCGCTCGTTCGCCGACTCCGCCGACGGCACCGGCTGGTCCGAGGGCGTCGGCATGCTCGTCCTGCAACGCCTCTCCGACGCTCTCGCCTCCGGCCACGAGGTTCTGGCCGTGCTTCGAGGTTCCGCCGTCAACCAGGACGGCGCCTCCAACGGCCTCACCGCCCCGAACGGCCCGTCACAGCAACGCGTCATCCAGTCCGCCCTGCTCAACGCCCGCCTGACCAGCGACCAGATCGACGTCGTCGAGGCCCACGGCACCGGCACGGTCCTCGGCGACCCCGTCGAGGCGCAGGCCCTGCTCGCCACCTACGGCCGCAGCCGTCCCGTCGACCAGCCTCTGCTGCTGGGTTCGATCAAGTCCAACATCAGCCACACCCAGGCCGCCGCCGGTGTCGCCGGCGTGATCAAGATGATCATGGCGATCCGCGCGGGCGTGGTCCCCTCGACCCTGCTCGCCGACACGCCCTCCACCCACGTCGACTGGGACACGGGCGCGGTCCAACTCGTCACCTCGAACACGCCTTGGCCTTCGACCGGCCAGCCGCGTCGTGCCGCCGTGTCTTCCTTCGGCCTTTCCGGCACCAACGCACACACGATCATCGAAGAAGCGCCCGCCCCGGAATTGTCAGACCTCTCTGAGACGATTGGAGTGGGGGCCAGAATCCCCCTGGGGGCCCGCGAGTCGGGATCGATTCCGTTCCTGGTGTCCGGCCGCTCGCGCGAAGCCCTGCGCGCACAAGCCGAACGCCTGCTGTCCGCCGTGGATGCCACCGACACTCCGGCACTCGACCTGGCCTACTCCCTGGCCTGCACGCGCGCCTCCTTCGACCACCGCGCCGCGATCGTGGGCGACCTGAAAACCGGCCTGGAAGCCCTCGCGACCGGCACCCCCGCCTCCGGTCTGGTGCAGGGCACGGCCGCGCGCGCGAAGCAGGCGTTCCTGTTCACCGGGCAAGGCGCGCAACGCGTCGGGATGGGCCACGAGCTCTACTCTCGCTTCCCGGTCTTCGCTGAGGCTTTCGACGCGGTTCTCTCCCACCTCGACCCGAACCTCAAGAACATCATCTGGGGCGAGAACGCCACCGCGCTCGACCAGACCCGCCACACCCAGCCCGCGCTGTTCGCCATCGAGGTCGCGCTCTACCGGCTCGTCGAATCATGGGGCCTGAAGCCGGACTTCGTGGCCGGCCACTCCATCGGCGAGATCGCCGCCGCGCACATCGCCGGCGTGTTCAGCCTCGAAGACGCCGCCACACTCGTCACCGCCCGCGCGAACCTCATGCAGGCGCTGCCCACCGGTGGCGTCATGTTCGCGATCCAGGCGACCGAGGACGAGATCACGCCGCACCTCACCGACGGAGTCTCGATCGCGGCCATCAACGGCCCGCACTCGCTCGTCATCGCCGGTGTCGAACAAGAGTACTCGTACGATCGTTGAACAGTTCAACGACCGCAAAGTCAAGCAGCTGAACGTCTCCCACGCCTTCCACTCGCCGCTCATGAACCCGATGCTCGACGAGTTCCGCACCGCAGTCGAAGCCTGACGCTGGAAGCACCGATCATCCCGCTGGTGTCGAACGTGACCGGCGAGCAGCCCGCGTCGAACAGATCACCTCGCCCGACTACTGGGTGAGCCACGTCCGCGAGGCCGTGCGATTCGCCGACGGCATCGACATCGCTGACCGAGCACGGCGTCACGCAGTTCCTCGAAATCGGCCCGGACGGCATCCTCACCGCGATGGCGCAGGAGACCGTCGCCGACATCATCGCCGTGCCCGCCCAACGCAAGGGCCGCGACGAGGTCGAGGCGATCACCACCGCGCTCGCGAGCCTGCACGTCCGCGGCACCAAGATCGACTGGCAGGCCTACTTCGCCGGAACCGGAGCGCGCCGCACGCGACCTGCCGACCTATGCCTTCCAGACCAGCGCTACTGGCCCAAGGGCGGCGGCGGGTTCGACGACCCACGCGCCGCCGGCCTCGGCGCCGCGCACCACCCGCTGCTCACCGCCACCGTGTCGCTCGCCGACCAGGACGGCGCGCTGCTGACCGGCCGGCTGTCCTCGCACACGCACCCCTGGCTCGCCGATCACGCCGTGCGCGGCGCGGTCCTGCTGCCCGGCACGGCGTTCCTGGAGCTCGCGCATCCGCGCCGGCGACGAGGTCGGCTGCGACCGCGTCGAGGAACTCACTCTCACCGCACCGTTGGTCGTGCCGGAACGCGGCGGCGTCCAGGTGCAGCTCGTGGATCGGCAACGCCCGACGCGAACGGCCGCCGCACCGTCAAGATCTACTCGCGCGCCGAAGGCTCGGACGACGAACCCTGGACCCAGCACGCCATCGGCATCCTGGCCGCACCCGCGCACGCAGATCCCCTTCGACACCTCGGTGTGGCCGCCCGCCGACGACGCGCAGCCGATCGACCTCGACCAGGCTGCTACGACCGACTTCGCCGCCGATGGGCTTCGACTACGGGCCGTTGTTCCAAGGACTGAAGCCGCCTGGCAGCGGGGAGACGGCGTGTCTACGCCGAGGTCGCGCTGCCCGATGGCGTCGACGGCGGCAAGGCTTCGGGCTGCACCCGGCGCTGCTGGACGCCGCGCTGCACGCCTGGCGCTCGTGCATCGGGCGAAGGCGAGGGCGGACTGCCGTTCTCGTGGGAAGGCGTCTCGCTGCACGCGACCGGCGCCTCCACGCTGCGGGTGCGCCTTCGCCCGGTCCGGCGACGACGCCATGTCGATCGCCGCGGCCGACGCGCCGGTACACCGGTCGCCTCGGTCGAAACCGCTGGTGCTGCGCGCTGTTGCCACCGAGCAGCTGACCAGGCGGTCGGCCGCGATTCGCTGTTCCGTCTCGACTGGGTGGCCGCGCAGCACGCCACCACCGAGCCGACCTCCATCGAGACCGAGCGACCTTACGTCCATTGTGGACGTACCGGGCCGGGTGTCTGTACCACGTCGAAACCAGCGGGGACGCCGTCGAGGCGGCGCACGAGGTCAGCGCGCACGTCCTCGGTGTGGCTGCAGGAATGGCTCGCCGACGAGCGCTTCGCCGACTCGCGCCTGGTCTTCGTGACCGCAACGCGGTGGCCGCCGCCGAGGGTGACTTGCCCGACGTGGCCGCCGCGGCGGTCTGGGGTCTGGTGCGTTCCGCGCAGTCGGAGAACCCGGGCCGGTTCGGCCTGATCGATCTGGACGCCGATTCCCGGCTGACCAGGCGATCGCGGTCGACGAACCGCAGCTGGCCATCCGCGACAACAAGGTCTTCGCCGCCCGGCTCGCGCGCTCGCGCCGCAGCAGCGCGATCACCTGGGACGCCGACGAACTGGTGCTGATCACCGGTGGCACCGGCGGCCTGGGCAGCGTCATCGCCAGGCACCTGGTCGCCGAGCACGGTGTGCGCAACCTGCTGCTGGTCAGCCGTCGCGGTACGGCGCCGGGACGTCGCCGAGCTGGTCGCCGAACTCGCCGGGCTGGGTGCCGAAGTCACGCGTCGCCGCCTGCGACGTGACCGACCGCGACGCAGCTCGCCGCACTGGTGGCCGCAGCACGACGATCAAGGCCGTGGTGCACACGGCCGGTGTGCTCGACGACGGCATGATCGGCTCGCTGACCCCCGAGCGGCTGGACACCGGTGCTCCGCCCCAAGGTCGACGCCGCCTGGAACCTGCACGAACTGACCGGCGACCTGTCGGCCGTTCGTGCTGTTCTCCTCGGCCGCCGGGGTCTTCGGCACTGCCGGGCAGGGCAACTACGCCGCCGCCAACGCCTTCCTGGACGCGCTCGCCGCCCAGTCGCCACGCCGACAGGGCTGCCCGCGGTCTCGCTGGCCTGGGGCGCGTGGGACCGAGACCGGCATGCTTTCGGGCGCGGACGCCGAGCGGATGGCGCGGTCCGGATGCCCGCCGCTGACCGTCGAGCAGGGCGTGGCGCTCTTCGACGCCGCGCTGACCGCCGACGACGCGGCCGTGCTGGCCCTGCGCCTCGACCTGTCCGTCGTGCGGGCCAGCCGGCAGATCCCGCCGCTGCTGCGCGGGCTCATCCGCACCCGCTCGCGCCGGTCCGCGGTCGCCAGTTCGGAGGCCGCCGACACGCTGGTGCGCCGGCTGTCCGGGCTCGCCGAGGACGAGCGCCGCGACGTGCTGCTCGAAATGGTCCGCGACCAGGTCGCGGCCGTGCTCGGCCACGCCGACGGCGCCGAGGTCGAGCCCGACCGCCAGTTCAAGGACCTCGGCTTCGACTCGCTGACCGCGGTCGAACTGCGCAACCGGCTGACCGCGGTCACCGGCCTGCGACTGCCAGCGACGCTGGTCTTCGACTACCCGACGCCGACCGCGCTGGCCGGTTACCTGCTGGACGAGCTGTTCGACGGCGGACGCGCTGATCCCGTAGCAGGCGCGCCGCGGTCGAGCCGACGGTCGCCGACGACCCGATCGTGATCGTCGGCATGGGCTGCCGGTACCCGGGCGGCGTCAGCTCGCCCGGAGCGACCTGTGGCAGCTGGTGCTCGAGGGCAGCGACGCGATCTCGGGCTTCCCCGCCGACCGCGGCTGGGACCTGGAGAAGCTGTACCACCCGGACCCCGACCACCCCGGCACCTCGTACACCCGGTCCGGCGGTTTCCTGCACGACGCGGGCGAGTTCGACGCCGGGTTCTTCGGCATGAGCCCGCGCGAGGCGCTGGCCACCGACTCGCAGCAGCGGCTGCTGCTGGAGGTCGTCGTGGGAGGCGATCGAGCGGGCCGGAATCGACCCGGTCTCGCTGCGCGGCAGCCAGACCGGCGTGTTCGCCGGCGTGATGTACAACGACTACGGCGCGGCTCGATCGGCGGCGACTTCGAGGGCTACCAGGGCACCGGCACCTCACCGAGCATCGTCTCCGGCCGCGTTTCCTACACGCTCGGGCTGGAAGGCCCGGCGGTCACCGTCGACACCGCGTGCTCGTCGTCGCTGGTCGCGATGCACTGGGCGATGCAGGCGCTGCGGGACGGGTGAGTGCTCGCTGGCGCTGGCCGGTGGTGTCACGGTGATGTCCACGCCGATCGCGTTGATCGAGTTCTCCCGGCAGCGCGGGCTTGCGCCGGACGGCCGGTGCAAGGCGTTCTCCGACTCCGCCGACGGCGTCGGCTGGTCCGAGGGCGTCGGCGTGTTGGTGCTGGAGCGGCTGTCCGACGCCGCGCGCAACGGGCACGAGGTCCTCGCGGTGGTCCGTGGTTCCGCGGTCAACCAGGACGGCGCGTCGAACGGCCTGACCGCGCCGAACGGCCCGTCGCAGCAGCGGGTGATCCGGCAGGCGCTGGCCAACGCCGGCCTGTCCACGTCCGATGTGGACGTTGTCGAAGCGCACGGCACCGGCACCTCGCTGGGCGACCCGATCGAGGCGCAGGCCCTGCTGGCCACCTACGGCCAGGACCGCGACCGGCCGCTGCTGCTCGGCTCGATCAAGTCGAACCTTGGCCACACGCAGGCCGCCGCCGGGTGTCGCCGGCGTGATCAAGATGGTGCATGGCGCATGCGGCACGGCGTGCTGCCGAAGACGCTGCACGTCGACCACGCCTTCGTCCCATGTGGACTGGACGGCCGGTGACGTCGAACTGCTGACCGAGCCCGCGGAGCGTGGCCGTCGTCGGACCGTCCGCGGCGCGCCGGCGTTTCCTCGTTCGGTATCAGCGGCACTAACGCGCATGTGATCCTCGAGCAAGCCGCACCCGTGGTCGTCGAGGAGCCGGCCGAGCCTGGACGGTCGTGGTTCCGTGGGTGCTCGCCGGCAAGACCGCGGCCGCGGTCCGCGGGCAGGCTGCGCGACTGCTGTCCTATGTCGACGACAAGCCCGAGTTCGCCGGCGGACGTCGGCTTACTCGCTGGCGACGCCCGGTCCGCTTTCGAGCACCGCGCCGCTGTGGTCGGCGCAGACCGCGAGGCACTGCTGCGCTCGCTGGCCGCGCTGGCCGACGACACCCCCGACGCCGGGGTGCTCGCCGGCGAGGCCGCGCCGGGCAAGATCGCGTTGATGTTCACCGGGCAGGGCATCCAGCGCATCGGCATGGGCCGCGAGCTGTACGCCGCGTTTCCCGGTGTTCGCCGACGCCTTCGACGAGGTGCCCGACGCGCTCGACGCGCACCTGGAGCGCCCGCTGCGCGAGGTCATGTGGGACGACGAACCGGAGCTGCTCGACCAGACCGGCGAGCCCAGCCCGCGATGTTCGCCGTCGAGGTCGCGCTGTTCCGCCTGGTCCGTTCGTGGGGCGTGAAGGTCCACTTCCTGGTCGGGCACTCGATCGGCGAGATCGCCGCCGCGCACGTCGCCGGGGTGCTCTCCTGGACGACGCCGCGAAGCTGGTCGCCGCACGCGGCACGCTGATGCAGGCTCTGCCGACCGGTGGCGCGATGGTCGCGATCCAGGCCACCGAGGACGAGGTGACC
>CAVYAD010000015.1:0-50725 GCA_963766275.1 uncultured Actinomycetota bacterium | reverse complement strand
GTCGACGATGTGTTCTTCGAAGTCCTCTTCGGGGGCCTGCTTGCTGCTCCGGGCCATGCATCCTCATCTGTGTGTGCGATTCTGAACCGCTATTTTCCCTCGCCGGGACCCTACGGACTCTCGTCGCCACGCCGTGGAGCGCAACCGATAGGTTGTCACGGTGACCACAGAGGTGCACCCAGTCGCCCATTGGGAAGCTGACGTCCTCCTCAAGGACGGCCGTGTCGCGCAGCTGCGACCGATCCTCGGAGAGTGATGCCGAACGTCTCGTCGAGTTCTTCTCCAGAGTCTCCGAGCAGTCCAAGTACTTCCGGTTCTTCTCGTCCTATCCGACGTTGTCGGACAAGAGACATCGCCCGTTTCACCACCGTCGATCACGACCGTCGCGTCGCCCTCGTCGTGACGCTGCACGGCGAGATCATCGGTGTCGGGCGCTACGACGCCGAGGGCGACGAGGCAGAGGTCGCGTTCCTGGTCGAGGACGCCCATCAGGGACGCGGTGTCGGCCAGCTGCTGCTCGAGCACCTGGCCCAGGCCGGACGCGAACGTGGCATCCAACGATTCGTCGCCGATGTGCTGCCCTCCAACACCCGGATGCAGCAGATCTTCCGCGAGATGGGGCTACCTCATCGACGGGTCGCTCGACGAAGGGGTGGAAGCGCTTCGCGTTCCAGATCGAGCCGACCGACTCGGCCATGGGGGTGATGCGTGCTCGCGAGCAGCGGGCCGAGGCGGCATCGATCGAACGCATCTTCCGCGCCCGCAGCATTGCCGTGATCGGTGCAAGTCGACGTGCCGACTCGATCGGCCAGGCCATGGTCCGCAACCTCGTGCTCGGCGACTTCAGCGGCGCGGTCTACGCCGTCAACTCGCAGGCCGAGGCGGTGTCGGGTCTGCCGGCGTACAAGACCGTCCAGGACATCCCGGGAGAGGTGGACATCGCGATCGTGGCGGTGCCCGCCGACTCGGTGAAGGACGTCGTGCTCGACTGCGCCTCCAAGGGCGTTCACGGGCTGATCGTGATCTCCGCCGGGTTCGCCGAGGAAGGCCCCGAGGGTCGACAGCGCCAACGCGAGCTGCTCGGGCTCAGCCGGAGCTACGGTCTGCGACTGATCGGGCCAAACTGCCTCGGCATCATCAACACCGCACCGGACCTGCAGCTCAACGCGTCCTTGTCTCCGTCGATGCCGCCGCAGGGACGCGTCGGCTTCTTCTGCCAGTCCGGAGCGCTGGGCACCGCGATCCTCGAGTCGGTGTCCCCAGCGCGGGCTAGGCCTCTCGACCTTTGTCTCCGCCGGCAACCGCGCGGACGTCTCGGGCAACGACCTGTTGCAGTACTGGCAGGAGGACGACTCGACCGAGGTGATCCTCCTCTACCTGGAGTCAATCGGCGATCCTCGCAAGTTCTCCCGCATCGCTCGCCGGGTCTCGCGCACCAGCCGATCGTGGCGGTGAAGTCCGGGGGATCAACCCAAGGCGTACCCGCCGGCCATGCCGTCAAGCGCAGCGCGGCACCGCAGGCAGCCGTCGACGCGATGTTCCGCCAGGCCGGCGTCATCCAGGTCGAGAGCCTCAACGAGATGTTCGACGTCGCGCAGCTGTTGGCGCACCAGCCGTTGCCTCGCGGCAACCGCATCTCGATCGTCGGCAACTCCGACGCGGTCGCGCTGATCGTCGCCGACTCAGCCGCCTCCTCGGGGCTGCAGGTCGTCGAGGCGGTCTCGCTCGGTGCCGATGCGACGGCCGACGACTTCGAGGCGGCGATCGAGTCAGAGCTCGCCAACGACAACGTCGATGCGCTTGTGGCGATCTACATCCCGCCGCTCAACACGACCGGAGAGGACGTCGCCAACGTTCTCGCGGCGGTCGGCGAGCAGTCCGACAAGCCGATCGTCTCGACATTTCTCGGCAGCCAGGGTGTGCCGGTGCTGCTACGGGTGCCGGACCTGCTGGGTGGTTCGGCGGGCCGCGGCTCGGTGCCTTCGTACTCGGCGCCCGAAGCTGCCGTACGAGCGCTGGCGCGGGTCGTCAACTACGCCGAATGGGCCGCACGCGATCACGGCGAGTTCCACATCGCGCTCGACCACCGCACGGGTGACGCTCGCGCACTCGTACGTCAGGTGCTTGCCGCCGCACCTCGGGGTGCTGTGCTCTCCACCGAGCAGGTGCACGCGCTGCTGGCGTCTTGGCATCGACCTGTGGAAGTGGGAGAACGTCCACACCAAGGATGAGGCAATAGCGGCAGGGGAGTCGTTCGGCTGGGACGTCGTGCTCAAAGCCGGCAGCGAGCACCTGCGCCCCAGCGCCCGGACCTCGCCCACGTGTGGCGTGGCATCCACAACGCCGAGGACATGGCGGCGGCGTGGGACGACATCACCACCTGGACAGGAATGCGCAAGGACACCGATTCTTCGTGCAGAAGGCGGCCGCCGACGGCATCCAGGTCAGCTTCAGCGTCGCCGAGGACCCGCTGTTCGGTCCACTGGTGTCGTTCGGCCTCGCGGGTGCCCCGAGCGAGCTGCTCGGTGACCGTTCCTACGGCATCCCGCCGCTGACCGACCTCGACGCGGAGGCGATGATCCGCAACCTGCGTTCAGCCCCGCTGCTCTACGGCTACCGCGGCTCCGACCCGGTCGACGTCGACGCCCCTCAGGACATCGTCGTACGCCTGGCAGCGATGAAGGACGACCTCCCCGAGATTGCCGAGCTCGACCTCGAACCCGTGCTGGTCCACGGCAAGAGCCTCACGGCCCTGAGCGCCCGGGCGAAGGTCGTACCGTCGGCCGATCGCCGAGGCGAGTGGTATGTGCGCCGACTCAGTCAGCCCGGGGCGACGGGCGATACGCTGGCGTGATGATCGACCACACCGACGAGCTCGCCCAGCGAGGTCTCGCGCAGCGGCTACTACCCCGAGATCGTCGCCGAGGGACTCAACGACGCGCTGGCCGGCGAGAGCGTGACGGCGTACGTCCTGCACCACGAGCCGACGTTCGACCGCGACGAGATCCGCCGGCACATGACGGTGCTCGCGCTGACCCCGACACGACTGGTCCTGGTGCACACCGACGAACATCCCGGCGACGAGCTGCTGCCCAAGCCCTACACGTCGACGACCTCTGAGGCGGTGTCGATCTCGCAGGTGCGCTCGGTCGTCGTCACCCGCATGGTCACCTCGACCTCCAAGCAGCTCGAAGAAGCCGTCGTCACGATCGGCTGGGGCGTGGTCTCGCGTGTCGAGCTCGAGCCCGCACGCTGCTCCGACCCGGAGTGCGAAGCCGACCACGGCTACACCGGAAGCGTCACCGGCGACGACTTCTCGCTGCGCATCAGCGCCGTTGCCGACGGAGGAGCAGCGGTCGAACGCCTGCTGACCTTCGCTGGTCCGCTTTCGGCCGCGACGAGCTGCCGGAGCACCGCCGGGCACACCGGATGACCGGTGCCGGCCTGGCGCTGCCAGGACTGGCTGGACGCCACACCATCGACCAAGTCATGCCGTCTGTTGCGGCTGCTCTTGGCAATCGCGGCTTTACCAACACGCTCGGGCTGCCCGAGGCGCCGCGATATGTCGTGCTGCTGATCGACGGACTCGGCGAGACGCTGCTGCGGCTCACGCCGACGCGGCGCCGTTCCTCGCGTCCCTTCAGGGCGTCAGCGATGTCGTGTGTGGCGTGCCGTCCACCACGGCGACGAGCCTGACGTCTCTCGGCACCGGTGTGTCGGCCGGTAGCCACGGGATGGTCGGTTACACCTCGCGCGACCCTACAGCGGGCTGCGGCTCAACGCGCTCAAGTGGGACCTGCCCCTCGACCCGTCGTGTGGCAGCCCCGACCGATGGTGCTCGAGATGCTCCAGGCAGGACGGCGTCGCGGCCTCCTCTGTCAACGACGCCAAGTTCGCCGAGTCCGGGCTGACACTGTGCAGTCAGCGCGGTGTGCCGTTCCACGGGGTCAACTCCGTGGGGAGCGGCTCGACGTGATCGTGGAGGTCATCGAAGCGGCGCCACGGTCCGTCACCTACGCGTACGAGTCCCGCCTCGACCACACCGGCCACGCCCAGGTTGTGGCTCCGAGCGTGGCGCGAGATGCTGACGACGATCGACCGCGAGGTCGCCATCTGCGTGCCGAGCTCCCTGACGACTGTGTGCTGATCGTGACCGCCGATCACGGGATGATCGACCTGCCGATGGACGATCGCTTCGACGTGTCCAGCATCCCGGCCTGCTGGACGACGTCACCTGCTCGCTGGCGAGGCACGGTTCCGGCACCTCTACACCCGCGCTGGCGCCGCCGATGATGTCGCCGCACTCTGGTCTGGGAAGCTCGGCGATCGCGCGATCGTACGGACGCAGGCGGGCATCGAGGACTGGTTCGGCCCGATTGCGCCGGAGGTACGCGGCCGCATCGGCGACGTCCTGGTCGCGGCGCTCGGTGAGTTCGCGGTGTTCTCGACTGCGGACTTCGCGATCGAGATGAAGATGACCGGATTCCACGGCTCCATCACCGAGCCGGAGCTGCGCATCCCTGTCCTCGTTGCCCCTGACGCTGGCAGGATGGCGTCGTGGCTGATCTGAACTTCTACACCGGCACCATGGACTGCGGCAAGAGCACGCTCGCGCTCCAGGTCGACCACAACCATCGCGCGCGGGGCCGAGTCGGCCTGGTGTTCACGTCCCACGACCGCGCCGGCAAGTCGACGCTGTCGAGCCGGCTGGTCTGTCGGTCGAGGCGATCGAGGTCGATGACGACTTCCACTTCTGGCACTACACCGTCGACCAGCTGACGCAGGGCGGCCGGATCGACTACTTCGTGTGCGACGAGGCGCAGTTCTACACCGCGACCAGATCGACCAGCTCGCCAAGATCATCGACGAGCTCGCGATCGACGTGTTCGCCTTCGGCATCCTCACCACTTCCGTACGCAGCTGTTCTCGGGATCGGCGCGACTATCGAGCTTGCCGACCACGTGCACACGCTCCAGGTCGAGGCGCTCTGCTGGTGTGGGGAGCGGGCCACCGACAACGCCCGCACCGAGGATGGCGTGATGGTCATCGAGGGCGAGGTCATCGTTGTCGGCGACGTCGAGCACGAGCTCTCGCCGGACAGCGCGAGGTCGAGACGGTCGTGGGGTATGAAGTGCTGTGCCGTCGTCACCACCGCCGCCGCATGACGGCCGCCATCGCCAACGCCGCGGCATGTCGCCCGACGTCTTGCCGTTTGGTTGAACCAAGCGAGCTCGCGAGCGGCGTTCAACCAGGTTGAGCGTGCGCGGCGCAGCCGCCAGGAAGGTCGAAACCTCGTGACCTGACCCATCGCCGTGAGGTGGTGAGGCCTGTCGCGGGAGGGCGTCCGTCGACCGCAAGCAAACCGCCGTGCTGACTCGCCCAACGCACTCGCCTCGGCTCGCGAGCACTGCTGGTTGAGTAGGGCGAGGAACGAGCCCCGTATCGAAACCTCGTGACCCGACATGCTCGAGCGAGACATCGAAGATCACAATGACGGACGGAGTTGGATTGTCGAGCTCGACATCTCGCCCTGATCCGTAGAGCCTCCGAAACCCCACAGTCCCATCCACGCTTTTCGCTGTCCACAGAGCAAGTTTCGCGAGAATTGCCTGTCGGTGGTGGGCACTAGATTTGATATATGAGCACAGCAATCGACCCCGGCCAGGTGATTCTGGACAGGATCGCCGCACGTCGGGTCGCGCGTGTTCAGATGGACGCGCAGGATGCAGTCGACATGCTCGCCTACCAAGACCACTGCCGCCTCCCAAGCCCAGCGCCATGCTGATCCGCGAGTGCGCAAGATGGAAATCAGCTTCGCCGCTGACGAGATCGGCGTCGTGACTCACCAGCCACCCCGCACTGTCCAGGTCCGGCTCGCTCAAGCCCGCCGCGTGCGCAACCTGCTGCCGCTCACCTGGGCCGCACACGTCGAGGGCCGGATCGACGCCTTCCGGGTCCACCTCATCGCCTCAGCGGCAGCGAAGCTGACGACGCAGGAAAACCTGATCCACCTCGACTCGATCGTCGGCGACTACGCGGCCACCCGCACCACGTCACAGCTGAAGGCGAAACTCAACCGATTCATTGCTCGTTGGGAACCCAACGACGCTGGGGTGAAGGATGAGCCATGCGAAGCAGTCGTTCTGGGTCAATCACCAAGACGACGGCATGAGCTTCATCGGCGCCTACGTCGACACCAAGGAAGCCGTCCTCATAGACGCCCCGCCACACCGAGCAGGCCAAGGCGATCACCGACGACCGCACCCTCGTCGCAATCCTCGCATATGACGTTAGGCTCGAACGCATGAGCGAAGGTCTGTTCGACGAGGGCCTCTTCGGCGCGACCGACGAGGAGAAGGCCGAGCGCATCGCGGCCAACGCCCCGCTGGCGGTGCGGATGCGGCCGCGCTCGCTCGACGAGGTCGTCGGCCAGGAGCACCTGCTCGGCCCGGGTGCGCCGCTGCGCCGCCTGGTCGAGGGCGCCGCGCCCGGCCTCGGTGATGCTCTACGGCCCGCCCGGCACCGGCAAGACGACGCTCGCCACCCTGGTCTCGAGCGCGACCGGCCGGCGGTTCGTCGCGCTGTCGGCGTTGTCCGCCGGGCGTGAAGGAGGTCCGCGGCGGTCATCGACGAGGCCCGGCGCCGCCGCCGGTGCGACCGGCGAGCGACCGTGCTGTTCATCGACGAGGTGCACCGGTTCTCCAAGACGCAGCAGGACGCGCTGCTCGGCGCGGTCGAGGACCGCATCGTGCTGCTGGTCGCCGCCACCACCGAGAACCCGTTCTTCTCGGTGGTCTCGCCCGCTGCTGTCGCGTTCGCTGGTGCTGCAGCTGCAGCCGCTGACCGACGACGACGTGCAGCGTGCTGATCGCCGCGCGCTGGCCGACCAGCGCGGGCTCGGCGGTGCGCTGAGCTGACCCCGGACGCCGAGGACCACCTGGTCCGGCTCGCCGGCGGTGACGCGCGCCGGGCGTTGACCGCGCTGGAAGCCGCGGCGACTCGGCGTCGGCGACCGAGGCGGCGTGATCGACCTGCCCACCGTCGAGGCCACCGTGGACAAGGCCGCCGTCCGCTACGACCGTGACGGCGACCAGCACTACGACGTGATCAGCGCGTTCATCAAGTCGATCCGCGGCTCCGACGTCGACGCCGCGCTGCACTACCTGGCCCGGATGATCGAGGCGGGGGAGGACCCGCGGTTCATCGCCCGGCGCCTGGTCGTGCACGCCAGCGAGGACATCGGCATGGCCGACCCGACCGCGCTGCAGGTCGGCGATCGCCGCCGCGCAGGCCGTGCAGCTCATCGGCCTGCCGGAGGCGCAGCTCAACCTCGCCCAGGCCGACGATCCACCTGGCCACCGCGCCGAAGTCGAACGCGGTGATCGACCGCGATCGACGCCGCGCTGGCCGACGTCCGCGCCGGGCGCGACCGGCAGCGTGCCGCCGCATCTGCGTGACGGCCACTACCCGGGCGCCAAGAAGCTCGGCAACGCGACAGGGCTACCGCTACCCGCACGACGTGCCGGAAGGCGTGCTCGCCCAGCAGTACGCGCCGGACGACCTGGTCGGCCGGACTACTACGAGCCGACCGCCCGTGGCGCCGAACGAGCTGTGGCCGATCGGCTCCCGACTGCGCCGGGTGATCCGCGGCGAGTAGTACGCTCGGTTGCGTTGAGTGATCGAACGAACACCTCGGGGCGACAATGATCTACCTCGAACTGGCCTCCCGTCCGCCGCAGCCTCCCGAGGACGAGGACGCGGGCACCGAGAAGAAGCGGTGATCAGCGGGAGTGGAACAGATCGCCGGCAAGCGGTTGACGGTTGTGCACGAGTGGTTGGAGCTGTTTATTCGCAACCGTTACCGCGACGAACGGGGTAGGTTCGACGAGGTGACGATCAAGGACGACTTCCTCGGCACCGCCCGCACGGCACTGGCGTTGATCCGTTCACCGCAGGTCGCCGAGCACTGGGACAAGCCGAGCGCGCTGGCCGAGTTCGGCGTGAGCGGCCTCGTCGGACACATCGCCTACCAGGTGCTCCCGCTGCCGGACATGGTCGCCGCGCCGCTGCCGGACGAGCCCGCGGTGTCGATGATGGAGCACTACGCGCGCGCCGCGTGGATCGGCGCGGATCTCGACGCCGACATCAACGTCCGGCTCCGCGCCGGCGGCGAGAAGATCGCGTCGGAAGGCCGCGAGGCACTTCTGCGCGCGCATCGGTCGGCGCTGACCGCCTCGAACAGTCGTTGCGGGGGACGACAACCGGCCGGTCCGGATGCCGCACTGGGGACCGTGGTCGGTGACGCTGGAGAGCTTCCTGGTCACCAGGATCATGGAGCTGGTGGTGCACTCCGACGACCTCGCGGTGAGCGTGGGGGTGGACACGCCGGAGTTCCCGCGGCCCGTGATCGAGACGGTCGTGGACGTGTTGTCGCGCCTGGCACTCAACAGGCACAGCGCGATGGACGTGGTGCGCGCGTTCGTCGCAAGGAACGTGCACCGCAGGACATCACCGCGTTCTAGCGCGGGCAGACCATCAGCAGTGCGACCTTGTTCGGCAGCATGATCTCGTCCGCGACCATGAACCCGCCTGCCTGGAACGACCTGATGGCCCGCCGGTTGCGCACGTCCGGTGCCACCACGATCCGCGTGCAGTGCGGGTCGGCCTCGAAGATCGCCTGAGTGAGCCGGGGGAGCAGCGACTGGACGAGGCCCCGGTCGGTCATCGCCAGCTCGCCGACGGCGAGGTGCAGGCCGAGGTCGTGCGGCCGGACCTGGTAGCACTGCGCGATCCGGTCGCGGGCCGCGCGGTAGACCTCGGCGTGGATGACCGGGCGGTGGTGCCAGCTGATCAGCAACGTCCGGACGTCCTCGCCGTCGAGGTGACTCTCCAGCTCCTCCTCCCAGCGCGGCAACGTCCACGCCTGCCGCCGGAACGCCGCCACGTGCGGGGCCTGGTTCCAGCGGTGGATCAGGTGCAGGTCGTAGCCGTCCGAGCGGGCGACGCGGACGTCCCAGGGGTCGGTCAGCTCCGGGATCGGCGGTGCTGGTGCCGTGGTGTGTTTCCGGTACGAGTCGAGATGCGATACCGGCTTCACTGGGCCTCCAGCAGATCAACTAAGGGTAGCCTTACTTCACCTACTCGGGTGGCCGGTGTCAAGCCCTGTGTGATGGGCGCTTCACAGCCGGTGACCACGCTATCAATGAGGCTCCTGTTTCATTTGGGCCGTTCGGGTGTCGTGTTGAGACGATCGCGTTACGTTCGAGGCATGTCAGAGACCCGGTGGGAACCGGTGCCGCGCGTCGACACGGGCGAGTTCGACACGGCGGCGCTCATGGCCATCCCGGTCGAGGGCGTCCGGAAATCGTTGCGGTGGGTCCTCGCGCACATGACGGCGGAGACCGCGCGGCACGCGGGCCACGCGGACGTCCTCCGCGAGCAGCTGGACGGTGCCACGGGGCGGTGAAGATCAACCTCTGATGCCCCTCCGAGGAGTGCCGGGCCTACGCGGTAATCTCCTCCGCAATCAAGCCACATGCCGTCACCAGGAGGATCCGTGTCGCCAGGGCAGATCGCAGCGCTGGTCGCCGCCGGCGCGTTCGTGCTGCTCGTGCTCCTGCTGGCGATCCCGTTGATCAAGCTGGGGCGCACGCTCGACGAGGCCACGATCGCGATCCGCAAGGCGCACAAGAACAGCGACCCGTTGTTCGACGAGGCCAACACGACGCTGACGCACGTGAACACCCAGCTCGAGCGCGTCGACGGGATCACCGCGAACGCGCGCGCCGTCACCGGCAACGTCTCGGCGCTCACCAGTCTCTTCACCGCCACGCTGGGCAGTCCGCTGGTCAAGGTCGCCGCGCTGTCCTATGGCGTGAGCAAGGCCGTGAAGGCGCGCCGCAAGGCCGCCGAGCAGCCGAACAAGCACGCCAAGCGCCGTCCCCGGCGAGGTGGGCGATGAGCCGCCTCTTCTGGTTCGGGCTGGGTGCCGCGGCCGGGCTCTTCGTCGCGAAGAAGGCCTCCGAGGTCACAAAGCAGGCGACCCCTGCCGGTATCGGCGCCAACGTGGGTGAAGGCCTGCGTGAGCTCGCCGGCGCGATCGGTTCCTTCGGGGCCGAGGTGCGCGCGGGCATGGCCGAACGGGAACAGGAGTTGCAGGAGACCGTGGAACGCCAGACTGGTTTCACGCCGGGCTTCACGCCGGGGCGTCGAGCGCCTAAGGCGAACGGCAAGCACTAGTCGTTCGCCTCGTTCGTATGCCCTGACAACTTCTTAGTGACCCCAAGGACTTCGCTGTGCAGACCCACGAGATCATCAAGCGTTTCCGTGAGCATTTCGAGAACGCCGGGCACAAGTACATCCCCAGCGCCTCGCTGCTGCTCGACGACCCGAACCTGCTGTTCGTCAACGCCGGCATGGTGCCGTTCAAGCCGTACTTCCTCGGTGAGGCCCCGCCGCCCGCCCCGCGCATGACGAGCATCCAGAAGTGTGTCCGCACGCCGGACATCGACGAGGTCGGCAAGACGACGCGCCACCTGACGTTCTTCCAGATGGCCGGCAACTTCTCGCTCGGCGACTACTTCAAGGAAGACGCCATCCGGCTCGCCTGGGAGCTGATCACCAAGTCCCAGGACGAGGGCGGCTACGGCTTCGACCCCGAGCGCATCTGGGTGACGGTCTACCTGGACGACGACGAGGCCATCGAGCTGTGGCAGAAGGTCGCCGGCATGCCGCTCGAGCGCATCCAGCGCCGCGACATGGAGGACAACTTCTGGTCCATGGGCGTGCCCGGCCCGTGCGGCCCGTGCTCGGAGATCTACTACGACCGCGGCCCCGAGTACGGCCAGGAGGGCGGCCCGGTAGTCGACGAGGACAGGTACCTGGAGATCTGGAACCTCGTCTTCATGCAGAACGTCCGCGGTGAGGGCGGCGCCAAGAAGGGCTACCCGATCCTGGGCGAGCTGCCCGCCAAGAACATCGACACCGGCATGGGCGTCGAGCGCGTCGCCTACCTGCTGCAGGGCGTCGACAACGTCTACGAGACCGACCTCGTGCGCGCCGTCATCACCAAGGCCGAGGAGCTCTCCGGCCGCAAGTACGGCGCCAACGAGACCGACGACGTGCGCTTCCGCGTGATCGCCGACCACGCCCGCAGCGGTGTGCTGCTGGTCGGCGACGGCGTCACGCCCGGCAACGAGGCCCGTGGTTACGTGCTGCGCCGCCTGCTGCGCCGCATCATCCGCTCGTCGCGCCTGCTGGGCGTGACCGAGCCGGTGCTGCTGCAGTACGCCGAGGTCGTGCGTGACTCGATGGGCCAGGCCTACCCGGAGCTGGTCAGCGGGTACGCCCGGATCCAGCAGGTACTCAAGGCCGAGGAGGAGACCTTCCTCCGCACGCTCGACGCCGGCTCGCGGATCTTCGAGGGCGCCGCCGCCGAGGTGAAGTCCGACGGCCGCGCCACGCTGCCCGGTGACAAGGCCTTCCAGCTGCACGACACGTACGGCTTCCCGATCGACCTCACGCTGGAGATGGCCTCCGAGGCCGGCCTGACGGTGGACGAGGACGGTTTCCGCAAGCTGATGGCCGAGCAGCGCGCCCGCGCCAAGGCCGACGCCGCCGGCAAGAAGACCGGCCACGGCGACCAGACGGTGTACCGGCAGCTGCTGGAGCAGGGCCCGACCGAGTTCACCGGCTACACCGAGCTCGCCTCCGAGGCCACGCTGCGTGGCATCGTGCTCGACGGCAAGCGGGTCAAGTCGGCTCGCGAGGGCGACATCGTCGAGGTCGTCCTCGACCGCACGCCGCTCTACGCCGAGTCCGGTGGCCAGGAGTCCGACGCCGGCACGATCGTCACCGGCAACGCCGAGCTCGAGGTGCTCGACGTGCAGAAGGTCGCCCGCAAGCTGTGGGTGCACCAGGTGCGCGTGGTGAACGGCGAGGTCAGCGAGGGCGAGCACGTCGAGGCCCGTGTCGACCCGGAGTGGCGCGTCGGCGCCCGCCAGGGCCACTCGGGCACGCACGTCGTGCACGCCGCCCTGCGTCAGGTGCTCGGCCCGTCGGCCCTGCAGAGCGGTTCGTACAACAAGCCCGGCTACCTGCGCCTCGACTTCGCCTGGACCGGTGGCCTGTCCGCCGAGGCCCGCAGTGAGATCGAAGAGGTCTCGAACCTCGCCGTGCGCAAGGACCTGCCGGTCAGCATCGTCTACACCGACATGGCCGGCGCCCAGGACATGGGCGCTGTCGCCCTGTTCGGCGAGACCTACGACGAGACCGTCCGCGTCATCGAGATCGGCGGCCGCTGGTCGCGCGAGCTCTGCGGTGGCACCCACGTCGAGCACTCGTCACAGATCGGCCCGATCACCCTGCTGGGTGAGTCTTCGGTCGGATCCGGTGTGCGTCGCCTTGAGGCCTACGTCGGCATCGAGGCCATGCGGTTCCTCGCCCGCGAGCGGGCCATCGTGCAGAACCTCTCGGAGATGCTGAAGGTCGGCTCGGACGGTCTGCCCGAGCGGATCGAGTCGCTGGTCGAGCGGCTGAAGTCGGCCGAGAAGGAGCTGGAGAAGGTTCGCGCCGCCCAGCTGCTCGGCAACGCCGGCTCGCTGGCCGACAAGGCCCTTGACGTGCGCGGACTGTCGCTCGTGGCCCTCGGCCTCGAAGGCGTGTCGGGCAACGACCTCCGGACGTTGGGCGGCGAGGTCCGCAACCGCCTCGGCAACAAGCCCGGTGTCGTGGCCCTGTTCTCCGCCGACGGCGACAAGGTCAGCTTCGTGGTGGCCACCACCGCCGCCGCCCGTGACCTGGGCATCGCCGCCGGCAAGCTGGTCCCGGTGTTCGGCCCGGCCATCGCCGCCCGCGGTGGCGGCAAGCCGGACCTCGCCCAGGGCGGCGGCACGAACCCGGCCGGTGTCCCCGAGGCCATCACGGTCTTGACGAACGAACTGGACAAGGTGCTTGAACAGCACTGATATCTCCGATGTCGGCGACCCGGGCCTCGGCCGGAGGCTCGGCGTCGACGTCGGTTCCGTTCGCGTGGGGGTTTCTCTCAGCGATCCGACAGCATTTCTGGCGACGCCGCTGGTTACCCTGCAGCGTGACGAGAAGGGCGGCTCGGACCTCACCGAGCTCGTACGTCTCGTGGCCGAGCATGATGTCGTCGAGATCGTGGTCGGTCTGCCCAAGACACTGAGGGGGCAGCACGGCCCGGCGGCGGATGCGGCTACCGCGTACGCTGCCGCCTTGGCCGGACGCGTCGCCCCGGTGCCGGTGCGGCTCAGCGACGAACGCCTGACGACGGTCGTGGTGAGCCGGGTGCTGGCGCAGCGCGGTGTGAAGGGCAAAAAGCAGCGAGCCGTGGTCGACCAGGCTGCCGCTGTCGAGATCCTGCAGTCTTGGCTTGATGCACGGGCCCGCTCAGTGGCCGCCCGAAAGGACGAGGTGTGAGCGACGATCTCGGGTTGTTCACCGACCCCGACGTTGACGAGCGCCGTTCCCTGAAGAGGGACAGCGCCGCCCGCAAGAAGGCGAAGAAGCGCAAGAAGACGGCCATGTGGCTCGTCGTCGCGCTGGTTCTCGTCGCGGGCATGGGCGGTGCCTACTGGGGCTACCGCGAGCTGCGCGGGATCGGCTCCTACGACGACTATCCCGGTGGCGGCGAGACCGACGCCATCGTCGAGGTGCAGGACGGCGACGTGGTCAGCAAGATCGCGTCCACCCTGTACGAGAACGGCGTGATCGCCTCCGCCCGCGCCTTCACCGAGGCCAGCAAGACCGACGCGCGCGTGACGACGATCCAGCCCGGCTTCTACCTGATGAAGACGAAGATGTCGGGCCAGCTCGCCGTCGCCCGCATGATCGACCCGAAGACCCGCGTCCCCGCCGTCCAGATCGTCGGCGGCGTGAAGCTCGCCGACATCAAGATCGGCGAGAAGGTCGTCAAGGGCATCTACTCCCAGCTCGCCGACGCGAGCTGCACGGAGAAGGACGGCCAGACGAAGTGCCTGACGCCTGACGAGATCCGCGCGGCCGCCGAGACCACCGACCCGGTCGCACTGGGCGTCCCGGAGTGGGCACTCGCCGACGTGCGCCGCGCAGAACCCCAGTTCCGCCTCGAAGGCCTCATGATGCGCGGCGTCTACCAGGTCAAACCCGGCGTCAGCGCCGTGGAGATGATCCGCAGCGTCATCGTCGCCTCGGCGAACCAGCTCCAGGCGTACGGCATCCCGTCCGGCACCGTGAACACGGGCTTCCGCCCGTACGAGGTGCTGGTGATGGCGTCGCTGATCGAGAAGGAAGCCATCGAGAAGGACTTCACCAAGGTCTCGCAGGTCATCTACAACCGCATGAAGAAGCCGATGATCCTGCAGTTCGACTCGACCATCAACTACAAGCTCAACCAGCCGCACATCCGCACCTCCGACGCGGACCGCGACAGGTCAGGCCCCTACAACACCTACAAGGTCCAGGGCCTGCCGCCGACCCCGATCGGCTCCCCGAGCAAGCAGGCCGTCGCCGCCGCCATGAAGCCCGAGGGCGGCGACATCCTGTACTTCGTGAAGTGCGAGAAGGACGGCACGTCCTGCTTCTCGACCACGCTGGACGAGCACAACGCCAAGGACCAGAAGGCTCAACGAGACGGCGTCTTCTAGATGCGCCAGGCAGCGGTGATCGGTTCGCCGATCACCCACTCGTTGTCCCCGACCCTGCACAACGCCGCCTACTCCGCACTAGGCCTGGACCTGTCCTACGGCCGCCTGGAATGCGACGAACCCGGCGTGGCCGCACTGGTCGCGTCGTTGGGGCCTGAGTGGGTCGGCCTGTCCTGCACGATGCCGACCAAACGCGCGGCCCTGGCCGTCGCCTCGTCGGTCACTCCTCGTGCCACGGCCGTCGGTGCGGCGAACACGTTGGTGCGCACCGATTCCGGATGGCGCGCCGACTGCACCGATGTGGACGGCGTCGTGGGGTCGTTGCGGGAGAAGGGTTTCTCCGGCGGTTCCACCGGCGTCGTGCTGGGCGCGGGCGGCACCGCCACCGCCGCTCTCGCGGGGCTCTCCGCCTTGGGCGTGTCTTCGGTTTCCCTTGTGGTGCGCGAACCTTCACGCGCCGCCGAGGCCGTTGCGTGTGCCGGTCGGGTCGGTATCCCGATCGAAGTCCTGCGACTGTCCGAAGTGGACCTGGCCTCGTTGGCCGCGTCGTCGGACGTCCTGGTGTCCACGCTGCCCGCCGAGGCCACGCTCTCCCTTGCCTCTTCGTTGGCGCGGGCGCCCTACGTGCTCGACGTCATCTACCACCCCTGGCCGACGCCCGTCGCGGTCGCGGTCGAGCAGGCCGGGACGCGCCTCGCGACCGGCCTCGACATGCTGCTGCACCAGGCTTTCGGCCAGGTGGAGCAGTTCACCGGCAAGCCCGCGCCGCAAGATGTCATGCGTGACGCCCTGGCCGCCGAACTGAAGGCCCGTTCGTAACTTTCGGCCACATCCGACGCCATGGAATACCGGCCGGCCGAGTTGTGTGATTGCCTGCGCATGACTCGTTTGGCTCCGGACGATCGCCGCTGAGGTCGGAGTCGTCGCATGCCGGTGCTCTTGCCTCGAGGAGCACCGGTGGGCGGGACGCACGGGTGTGTCCGCCGGAGGGCTCCGCACGGGCGCGGGGGCTGTACGGCAACACCACGGCCGCCGGTGCGTCCCGCCTTTCCACCCGTTTCGAACTGAGCGAAAAGCACGTTCGTACGAACAGGCCGTATGAACGTGCTTTTCGCTCACAGAAGTTATGCCTTGTATGTCTGATTGGAGGGCTTTAAGGACAGTCGAAGCCGGTCGTCAGCCCGTTCACCGCCGCCTGACTCGCCAACGCCGTGCAATACAACTGAAACTGCGCCAGCTTCGACAACGGCGGCATGTCGCTGGGCAGCAGGATCAGGTTGGACACCGCGAGCACCGGCTGCGACGTCGTGGGCACCTCGTTGACGAGTTCGAGCTTCTTCTCTTCCTCTGTCAGCCCACGCGTCAACAGGGTGATGGCCGTGGTCGTGTCCACGTTCCCGGTATGAGACCGCGTGCGACGAACCAGTGAAGTCTGGTCGGCCGACCAGAAGTACACGATCAACTCATGAACGGACACGGTCGGAGCAGCGGCGCCGATCTGGATCGGAATCGGCCGCACACCACACGCGGACAGCATCACCAGGGCAAGCGCAACGTGAACACCGCGCCGCCCCCTGGCGCGCTGGCCGCCTCGATCGTTCCGCCGTGCAGGCGCGCGTTTTCCCATGCGATCGCCAATCCCAGTCCGCTGCCCTCGGAACGGGCGCGAGCCGTGTCTGCCTTGTAGAAACGGTCGAAGATGTGGGGGAGCGCGTCCTCGGGAATGCCGGGCCCGTGGTCGGACACCTCGATCACCCCGGGCCGCACCGACACGAGCACAGGCGCGCCGCCGTGCTTCAAAGCGTTACCGACGAGGTTCGCCACGATCACGTCCAGGCGGCGGCGGTCCACGCGCCCGGTCACGCCGTCTGGCAGGTCCGCCTCGACGGACGACGTCCAGCCGCGGGCGGCGAGGCTGTCGCGGACGGCGGTGCCGATGTCCCACTCGTCGAGCTCCAGGAGGTTGCGGCCCTCGTCGAAGCGGGAGATCTCCATCAGGTCGTTGACCAGGCGGGTGAGCTTGCGGGTCTCCGCGGAGACCAGGCGGGCGGCCAGGGCGGTGTCCGGGGGCAACGTGTCCGCGTCCTCGTCCAGGACGCCGGTGACGGCGTTCATCGCGGTGAGGGGCGTGCGGAGCTCGTGGGACACGTCGGCGACGAAACGGCGTGACGCGGCCTGGGAGGCTTCCAGTTGTGAGGCGGCGCGGTTGAACGTGCGGGCGAGCTCGGACAGTTCGTCGGAGCCGCGTTCCTCGACTCGGGTGTCCAGGTGGCCGGCGCCGAGAGCGCGGGCGGCGGCCCCGAGCCGGCGGACCGGGCGCAGGACGCCGCGGGCGGTCAACAGCGCCAGACCCAGGGCCAGCGGGAGTACCAGGCCCACGCCCAGCCAGGCGGCCTTGGCGAAGCTGTCGATGGCCCGTTGAGGGCCCACCAGCGTGGTCATCGCCCACACCTCGACTCCGGTGGGAGCGCCGCCGGGCTGCAGCAATGGGATGCCGATGACGACGTACGGGTCGAGCTGGTCGGTGCGTCGTTGCCACAGGACGTTGCGGCTGGTCTGCAGAGCACCCCGGATGTCGGAGGGGAAGTAGCTCAGGTCGGGGCCGGTGCGCGAGCGCTTGTCCTGGTACACGACGACTGCGGAACCGCGCAGGTAGCTGGCCATGTCGTCGAGGTCCTGCTGCGTGGGCGGCACGGTCATACGGGGCGTGTAGTCGCGGACCTCCTCGACGAGCGGGTTCATGAAGCTGTCCTGGGCGTCGGCCAGCAGCAGGTTGCGGGCGGTCGCGTAGCTCAGGCCCGCGGCCGCTACCGCGCCCAGCAGCGTCAGGAGGGCGAACGCGGCCATCAACCGTGGTTTCAGGCCGAGGAACCGTGCCCTCATTCCAGGGTCCTCATCGCGGCCCGAACCGGTACCCGAACCCGCGGACCGTGTGGATGTAGTGGGGCTCCGACGGCACGTCCTCGATCTTGGCGCGCAGGCGTTGGACGCATGCGTCGACCAGACGTGAGTCGCCGAGGTAGTCGTGTTCCCAGACGGCTTCGAGGATCTGCTGGCGGGTCAGCACGCGGCCGGGGGTGCGGGAGAGTTCCAGCAGCAGCTTGAGCTCGGTCGGGGTCAGCCCGACCTTCACGTCGCTCTTGCGCACCTCGACGCCCGCGCGGTCGATCACGAGGTCGCCGTAGCGTTCCACGTTGGACGGTTCGGACACGGTGCGCCGCAGCACGGCCCGGATCCGCGCCTCCAGCACGCGCGGTTCGACGGGCTTGACCACGTAGTCGTCGGCGCCCGCCTCCAGGCCCGCGACCACGTCGAAGTCGTCGCCGCGCGCGGTCAGCATGATGATCGGGATCTCGGCGTGCATGCGCATGCGGCGGCACGTCTCGAAGCCGTCGATGCCGGGCAGCATGATGTCGAGAACGACGATGTCGGGGCGGGTCTCGCGCAGTCTGTCGACGCCTTCCTCGCCCGTCCCGGCGGCACGCACGTCATGTCCCTGGCGGCGCAGCGCGAGCTGCAGTCCTTCGCGCACCGCGGGGTCGTCCTCGACCAGCAACACCATCGCCACGAGATCCATTATCGGCGGATGCCGACACTCGCGCCGGTTCTGTAGCGCAACCATGACAATGCGCGGACGTTCCCATAGATCGGCCTGCGCAGCATCGAACGTATGGCCGGAAGCTTGGTGGGATTCCTCTTCACGTACTTCGCGCTGGTGTGGACATCGTTCGGGCAGAAGGCGGAGAACGCCGCGTTGCCCGAGCTGTCACTGCAGCGCTCATGGGCGTCCAACGTGGACGTCGCGATCATCGTCGCCGCCGTCATCGTGGTGCTCGTGGCGCGGAAGAAGTCGTTTCCGCCGCTGCTCGTGCTCGGCGGGTCGGTGCTGCTCGCGCAGATGCTGAAGCTCTACGTGCTGGTGCGGCCGCCGCTGGACGACGATGCGGTGCTCGTGCACAACAGCTTCCCCAGTGGACACACGACCGCGGCGGTGGCGGCGGTGGTCGCCGTGATGATGGCGGTGCCGAAGCGGTTCGCCCTGTTCGTGGCCATTCCGGGGGCACTGGGGGCGGGCGCGGTGGCGGCGGAGACGGTGTCGCTCGGCTGGCACCGGTTCAGCGACACGCTCGGCGCGGCGCTGCTGGTCACCACGATCGGGTTTCTCGTCCTGCGTAAGTGGACCGCGGGGCTGATCGTGCCGACCGGGATCGCCGCGGGGGGAACGTGGCTGATGGTGAGCTACCCGGAGGCCACGCCCTCGATGCTCTCGGGCGTGGTCACCGCGGCAGTCGTGCTGCACTTCGGGTGGGTCGTGAGTGGTTATGGCCGCTGGTACGACCACAACCACCCACGACCCGAGAAATCACTCGTCGTGATCGGTGGCGATCAGTTCGGCGATGGCGTCCAGGGCGGCATCCGCTCCGTCCCCGTCGGCGCTGAGCACCACCTCGTCACCATGCATAGCGCCCAGGGTCATGAGTCCCAGAACACTCGCCGCGTCAACGGCTTCGCCGCCGTCCTTGCTGATGGTGACCGACACAGGCTGGTCGGCGGCGGCCTTCGCCAGCAGTGCGGCAGGTCGGGCGTGCAGTCCGACCTTGCTGGCCACGGTGACCCGTCGCTCGGCCATGATGGTTCCTCTCGGTAGTGCTGGTTACTACTTGTCGGTCTTCGGTTCTCGGACGTCGGTCCTGGTGGTACCGGCCTCGGCCCGCCCGGAGTCGACGACGCTCGGGTCGGCCTCGGGCGACTCGTCATCCTCGCGTCCCGGTGTCTTCAGGTTCCACTTCGTGATCACGAATCGGAACACGAAGTAGTAGATCACCGCGTACACGAGGCCGATCGGGATGATCAACCATGGTAGCTTGGCGATGTTCCAGTTCATGACGTAGTCGATCGCACCCGCGGAGAACCCGAATCCGTCGTGCACGCCCGAGCGCGTTGGTGATCGCCATGGACATGCCGGTCAGCACGGCGTGGATGAGGTACAGCGGCCACGCCACGAACATGAACGCGAACTCGAGCGGCTCGGTGACGCCGGTGATGAACGAGGTCGAGAGCAGCCGAGCCCATGATGCCGCCGATGAGCTTCTTCTGGCTCGGGCTGCGCGGTGTGCACGATCGCGAGTGCCGCCGCGGGCAGCGCGAACATGAAGATCGGGAAGAAGCCGCTCATGAACGTGCCCGCGCTCGGGTCGCCCGCGAAGAACCGCTGGAGGTCACCGGTCTTCGCCGTTGGTACTCGCCGAAGACCTGCCACATGAAGGTGTTGGGATGTGGTGCAGGCCGAGCGGGATCAGCAGGCGGTTGACCGCGCCGTAGATGCCGGCGCCGATGATCGGTGCTGTCGGAGACTGCCTCGCCGATCGCACGTCAGGCCGCTGTCGAACGGCGGTAGACGAGCCCCAGAGCACACCCGACCAGGATCATCACAGCCGCCACGCCATCGGCACGAACCGGCGGCCACCGAAGAACGCCAGGTACGGAGGCAGCTTGATGCGGTGGTAGCGCTGCCACAGGAAGGCGGAGATCAGGCCGACGATGATGCCGCTCGAGCACGTTGTAGGTGATCGCTTCTTTCTTGGCGACCTCCTCCGCCGTGAGGATCATCGGCGTCATCACCTTGAAGATCGACGTCGTGACGACGAAGCCGACCGCCGCGGCGAGTGCGGTCGAGCCGTCGGCGCGGCGGGCCATGCCGATCGGCGACACCGATCGCGAACAGCAGCGGCAGGTTGCTGAACAGCGCGTCTCCCGCGCCGCCGATGACTGCGGCGACCTCGTTCCAGCCCAGGCCCTTCTCACCGAGCAGGTCTGGTTGGCCGAGCCGCAGCAGTAGCGCGGCTGCGGGTAGCGACGCGATCGGCAGCATGAGGCTGCGGCCGAAGCGCTGCAGACCCGCGAGACCCTTGATGTTGCGGTCACCGGTCGCCTGTGGGGCGCTGGCGCTCATCGAGTACCTCCCTTGGCGGAGATCGGTCCGGAACCCGGGACGGTCCGGTCCAGTTGCATGGTCACCTGGTAGAGATCGCCCCGGTACCAGGAAGTAACGTCTTCGGTCGGCCTGCCCTGTGAGCTGGCGACCCTCCGGAAAACGAGCAGAGGGCTGCCCTTGCGCACCTCGAGCGCCTTCGCGATCTCCGCGTCGGCGGTCTCGGCCCACACGGTCTGCCGCGCGTGGTCGAGCTGCACGCCGTACCTCGTGGCGATCAGCTCGTAGAGCGACCCGGTCAGGTCGCAGCGGTCGAGTTCGGGCAGCACCCGCGGGCTGTACCAGCCTTTTTCGAGAGCCAACGGTGCCCCGTCGGCCTTACGAAGCCGGACCACCCGGTACGCGGTCTCGTCGGACTCCAGCCCGAGCGCGGCCTTCGTACCCGGCGCGCCCTCACCGCAGCTCACCACCTCGGTGCTGGGCTCGAGCCCGCGCGCCCGCATGTCCGAGGTGAACGACTCCAGGTAGAGCTGCAGCTCGAACCGGCGCCGCGCGGTGAACGTTCCTCGCCCCTTGGCCCGCGTGAGCAGGCCTTCAGCGACCAGTTGGCCTACTGCCGCCCGCACCGTGATGCGGGAGACTCCGTACCGCTCGGCGAGGTCGCGTTCGGACGGGATGGGCGAGCCCGGCGCGAGGTCCTGCTCGGCGAGCCGGCGCAGAATTTCTCGCAGCTGGGCATGCTTGGGCTTGGGCCCGTCCACGATCTCGTGCACTCGGTCACCTCCTCGCAGTGGTACTTTCCGGTCTAGACCAGTTGGTGCGGGAGAATGCTCCGCGCACTGAGTGGGTGTCAACCGCTGTTACGGGAACGAGAGGTACGAACGTGGCTGACGACAGGGCGCAGAAGATCATCGAAGCGCTGGGCGGAGCGTCCAACATCGTCGAGATCGAACCGTGCATCACGCGCCTGCGCTGTGAGCTCTCGGACGGTTCCGTGGTCGACGAGAAGGCGCTGAAGGCGTTGGGAGCGCACGGAGTCATGCGTTCCGGCAACATCGTGCAGGTCGTCGTCGGGCCCGAGGCCGACACGATCGCGTCGGACATCGAGGACCTGCTGTGAGCCTCCGTGTCGGGTCGCCGGTGACCGGGCGCGTGGTCGCGCTCTCAGCTGTTCCCGATCCGGTCTTCTCTCAGGCGATGGTGGGGCCAGGGGTCGCGGTCGAGCCTGCTCGCGTGAAGGCCGACGTGGTCTCGCCGGTCGACGGCAAGGTCGTGACGTTGCATCCGCACGCGTTCGTCGTGGCTACCGGGGACGGAGCCGCGGTGCTCGTGCATCTCGGGATCGACACGGTGAAGCGCAAGGGGGAGGGGTTCGAGCTTCACGTCGTCAAGGGCGAGGAGGTTCGGGCCGGGCAGCGGATCGTGACCTGGGATCCGGCCGAGGTCGAGGCTGCCGGGTTTGCGTCGATCTGTCCGGTTATTGCGTTGGATGCGTCGGCTGAGGTTCTGGGCGACTTCGCGGTGGATGTGGACGTGGCGGCGAACGACGCGCTCTTCGACTGGTCTCGCTGACTCCTGTTCTGGGGCTCCGCCCCAGAACCCGCCAATCTGATCAAAGACCCCATGCGCGGTCAGTTTGTGTTGATGGCACGCCAGTTCCGTTGGCGGCCGCCGGTTGCGTAGGTGGGTTGCGTTTGCAGGTGCGGCGGCGTGGTCCCGTCCCAAGTCGCACCAGCGGCAACGGCATCGGGCACGACTCGTGACGGGACCCCACCACCGAGGCCGGGTATTGCCCGAGTTCGCCTCGGGCCTGCGGCCCTCGACCAAATGGCGTCTGCAAGTACTACCAACTCTTGATCAACAGGCTCGTAACTACAACCAACTGGGGCCGGCGGGCGACGGGGGCGTCTTCCGGGGGGTCACCCAGGTCGGGATGAGGCACGGTGGGCGGCGTGCGTGAACGGACCGTTCATGAAAGGGCGATTTGTAACCGCGCCGTGCTAGCGGGAGCGTGGTGGCATGACCACGGTTCTGGGTGTCGTCGCCGCCGCTGTTGCGGGCGTGCTGGCGGGTGCGTTCGCGATGGGCGTCGCCCGGAGGTGGGATGTCCGTCCACTGTGGGCGGCGCCTGCTGTTGGCGTGCTGTGGGCCGTGGCGGCGGTGGTGGAGGCTCCGGTCGCGTCGTACGTGGTGGCCTGGTTCGGGGTCGTGCTCGCGGCGGTGGATCTGAGGCATCACCGATTACCGGACGCGTTGACGTTGCCGTTCGGGGTCGTCGCGCTGCTCTCGCAGTTCCAGAAGCTGGGACCGGCGCTGCTCTCGGCCGCCGTGTTCGGTGGTGCTCATCTCGTCGTGCGCAGGTGGCGGCCCGCGTTGATGGGCGGCGGCGATGTGAAGCTCGCTGGAGGGCTTGGGGCGGTGCTCGCGCTGCCGACGCTGCTACCTGCGGCGATCCTGTCCAGTGCGGTGACCCTCGTGCTCGCGGTGGCCAGGCGGGCGCGGGCGGTGCCGCATGGGCCGGGGTTGCTGGCTGCCACCTGGGTCTTGACCACGCTGTGAAAGGATTGCGGACGTGCTGCGCTGGATCACCGCTGGAGAATCACACGGGCCCGCTCTCGTCGCCGTGCTGGAGGGCATGCCCGCCGGTGTCGAGGTGACCACCGAGGACCTCGTCGTCCAGTTGGGGCGGCGCAGGCTCGGGTTCGGTCGCAGTCCCCGGATGGGGTTCGAGCAGGACGAGGTCGAGATCCTCGGCGGCGTGCGCCACGGGAAGACGCAGGGTGGGCCGGTCGCGGTCACCATCGGGAACTCCGAGTGGCCGAAGTGGCAGACGGTCATGTCGCCGGATCCGGTCGACCCGAGTCTGTTGAAGACGACGGGGCGGAACGAGGCGCTGACCAGGCCGCGGCCTGGGCATGCGGACCTGCCGGGTATGCAGAAGTTCGGGTTCGACGAGGCGCGGCCGGTGCTGGAGCGGGCGTCGGCGCGGGAGACGGCGGCCCGGACGGCGCTGGGCACGGTGGCGCGGCAGTTCCTGCAGCAGCTGCTGGGTGTGCAGATCCTGAGCCACGTGGTGTCGATCGGTAAGGCGGAGACGCCTGAGGATGCGGCGCTGCCGACGCCGGACGACCTGCCCGCGATCGACGAGAGCCCGGTGCGGTGCTTCAACGCGGCGGGTACGGAGGCCATGGTCGCCGAGGTCGAGGCGGTCAAGGAGGCCGGGGACACGGTCGGTGGCGTGATCGAGGTGCTCGTGTACGGGTTGCCGCCGGGGCTGGGGTCGCACGTGCACTGGGATCGGCGGCTGGATGCCAGGCTGGCGGCGGCGCTGATGGGCGTGCAGGCGATGAAGGGTGTGGAGATCGGCGACGGGTTCACGTCGGCGAAGCGGTGGGGGTCGCAGGCGCACGACGAGATCGACCGTGGAAGCGGTGTGGTCGGCGTGACGCGGCGGTCGAACCGGGCCGGTGGGCTCGAAGGTGGCATCACCAACGGTGAGATTCTGCGGGCGCGCGTGGCGATGAAGCCGATCTCGACCGTCCCGCGTGCACTGTCCACGGTGGACGTTCGCACGGGTGAGGCGGCGGTGGCGATCCACCAGCGGTCGGACGTGTGCGCGGTGCCGCGTGCGGGTGTGGTGCTGGAGTCGGTGGTGGCGCTGGTGCTGGCGGAGGCCGCGCTGGAGAAGTTCGGTGGCGACTCGCTGGACGAGACGCGCCGTAACGCCCACGCGTACCTGAAGGCGCTCGAAGCCCGCTGGGAGGGCATGTGAGCCCGAAGTTCGTCGTGGTCGGCCCGCCGGGTGCTGGCAAGACCACGGTCAGCGAGGTGCTGGCGGCCCGGCTCGGGCTGGAGCTGCGTGACGTCGACGCGGACATCGTCGAGCTGGCGGGCAAGCCGATCTCGGACATCTTCACGGACGACGGCGAGCCTGTTTTCCGTGCGATGGAAGAAGAAGCGGTCGCGAAGGCGCTCGTCGAGCACGAGGGTGTGCTCGCGCTGGGCGGGGGAGCGGTGCTGTCCGCGGTGACCCGCGAGCGGCTTCGTGAACACACCGTGGTTTTCCTGAACGTGGGCATGGCCGAAGGCGTGCGCCGGACCGGGTTGTCGTCGGCGCGGCCGTTGCTGAGCGGGGTGAACCCGCGGGCGACGTTCAAGACGCTGCTGGACGCGCGGCTGCCGCTGTACCGGGAGGTGGCGACGGTCGAGGTGCAGACCGACTCGCTGGACCCGGAGCAGGTGGCCGACGCGGTGATCAAGGGAGCAGGGGAATGACCGAGCCGGTGCGCATCCGGGTCGCGGCCGAGAAGGCGTACGACGTCGTCATCGGCCGGGGTCTGCTCGGCGACATCGTCGAGCACCTCAAGGGCACGGCCAAGATCGCGATCGTGCACCAGCCGACGCTGGCCGAGACGGCGAAGGTGCTGGTCGACGAGCTGAAGGCGGTCGGAGCCGACGCCCACCGCGTCGAGGTTCCCGACGCCGAGGACGGCAAGGACCTCGCGGTCGCCGGATTCTGCTGGGACGTGTTCGGCCGCATCGGGCTGGGCCGTCAGGACGTCGTCGTCGGTCTCGGCGGCGGCGCGGTCACTGACCTCGCTGGCTTCGTCGCGTCCACGTGGATGCGTGGCGTGCGGCTGGTGAACATCCCGACGACGCTGCTCGGCATGGTCGACGCGGCGGTCGGCGGCAAGACCGGCATCAACACCGAGGCGGGCAAGAACCTCGTCGGCACGTTCTACGAGCCGGACGCGATCTTCGTCGACCTCACGACGCTGGAGACGTTGCCGCGCAACGAACTCGTGGCCGGCATGGCCGAGATCGTCAAGGGCGGCTTCATCGCCGATCCGGTGATCCTCGACCTGATCGAGGCCGACCCGGCGCTCGCGCTGGACCCGACCGGCGAGGTGCTCGCCGAGCTGGTCCGCCGCAAGATCCAGATCAAGGCCGACGTCGTCACGAACGACCTGCGCGAGTCCGACCTGCGCGAGATCCTCAACTACGGCCACACGCTGGGCCACGCCATCGAGCGCCGCGAGCGCTACCGGTGGCGCCACGGCGCCGCGGTCAGCGTCGGCCTGGTCTTCGCGGCC
This sequence comes from uncultured Actinomycetota bacterium, assembly GCA_963766275.1. Taxonomy (GTDB): domain Bacteria; phylum Actinomycetota; class Actinomycetes; order Mycobacteriales; family Pseudonocardiaceae; genus Lentzea. Next base: position 25,055 of record CAVYAD010000015.1, on the reverse strand, counting down.
GAGCTCGCCCGTCTCGCCGGTCGCCTCGACGACGAGACCGCCGACCGGCACCGCCGCGTGCTGGAGCTGCTCGGCCTGCCGACCTCCTACGACCCCGACGCGCTGCCGCAGCTACTCGAAGGCATGAAGGTCGACAAGAAGAACAAGGCGGGCGTCCTGCGGTTCGTGGTGCTCGACGGCCTGGCCAAGACCGGCCGCCTGGAGGGCCCGGACCCGTCGCTGATCGCCGCCGCCTACTCGGCCGTGGCCGCGGAGCCCAAGGCCTCCTCGGGCGGGACGGTGCTGCTGTGAGGGTGCTGGTACTGAACGGCCCCAACCTGGACCGCCTCGGCACCCGCGAGCCGGACGTCTACGGCCGCACGACCTACGCCGACCTCGTCCGAGATGTGCGTGGCCGAGGGCAAGGAGCTCAACTTCGAGGTCGAGGTCCGCCAGACCGCCCACGAGGGCGAGATGGTGGCGTGGCTGCACGAGGCCGCCGACACCGAGACCGCCGTGGTGCTCAACGGCGCCGCGTGGACGCACTACTCGATCGCGGTCCGCGACGCGTGCTCGCAGCTGACCGCGCCGCTGGTCGAGGTGCACATCTCGAACATCCATCAGCGCGAGGAGTTCCGGCACCACAGCGTCATCTCGGCGGTCGCGAACGGCGTGATCGTCGGGCCTAGGCGTGGAGGGTTACCTGCTCGCCCTGCGCTGGCTGGCACTGAAGCGATGAGCCTGCACCACGTCGAGCTGTGGGTGACGAACATCGCCCGCGCCGAGGCCACCCTGGGCTGGCTGTTCGCTGAGCTCGGCTGGAGCCGGGACCAGCTCGGGCCGGTAGCCGTGAGCTGGCGCTACGGCGAGACCTACGTCGTGATCGAGCAGTCCCCGGCCGTCACAGGTCCACACGATCGGATGAAGGCAGGGCTCAACCACCTCGCCCTGCACGCCGGAAACCACGCCGAGGTCGACCGGCTTACCGAGCAGGCCCAGGCCAACGGCTGGGCGCTGATGTTCCCGGACAAGCACCCGCACGCGGGCGGACCGGACCACTACGCGGCGTTCCTGGAGAACGCCGACGGCTTCGAGGTCGAGCTCGTCGCGGGCTGACCAGGACCTGCCGCCCAAGTGGATCACCCTCGGCGAGAAAATGCGTGTCGCCGCAGCTCCTCAGACACCTAGCCTCTGGCGCATGCATCAGACCCGAAGGCGTGACCGGCGCCCGGCTCGCCGTGCGCCATCGGAGTCGGCCCGGCACCAGGCTTCGCGGCTCGACGTCGCGGGGGCCGACGTTGTGCTGGTGGGCTACTTCTCAGCGAAGGAGAAGGACTTCGCTGAGCTCATGGCGTCGGCGACCGAAGAACTGGCAGCGCGCGGAGCTCGTGTCGTCGAGCAGTTCGTGCAGCGCCGGGGCGTGTCGGACGGCGGGGTCAAGAAGATGACCCGGCCCTATTCGTCGCGGACCTTGGTGACCTACGGAAAGGTCCGCGAGATCGCCGACGCCTGTGAGCGGACCGATGCGGACGTGGTGATCTTCGTTGCCCCGTTGACCGAGCGTCAACGCCGCGTGCTGACGGTGAAACTCGGCCGCCGCGCGGTGAGTTTCTCCGACGTCCTCGCCGCCGGCTGAACGCCAGGCCGTGTCCGCGCCTCTCACCCGTGACTCTCATCGAACGGACTCACAGGACACGGCCTAGTTGTGGGCTGAGTCCTTCTCCGCGAGGAACCGGCCCAGCAGCATCCCGAGCCCGGCGGGCGCGAGGATCAGCAGCGCCGTGAAGGCCGCGCCGCCGGTCAGCGCCACCCACAACGCCTCCTGACCGGTCTGGTCGACGAGCAGCGCCGACCCGATCACGCCCAGCGCCCCGGCGAACGGGCCGGCGATCAGCGACGCGATGAACCACTGCATGCCGCGGCCAGGCAGTTCGCGCACCGTGTCGACCGCGCCCCAGAGCACCGCGGCGACCACGAGCAGGCCGATCGCGATGGGCCGGACCGAGGTGGCCTCGGGGCTGTGCACGCCCACGGCCGCCACGCCGGTCTGCACGGCCCCGTGCAGGAGCCCCATCCACAACGCACGGACGAACCAAGGACGCATGCGGACAGCTTAGGACTGGCCGTACGCTGCGAGACATGTCGTCGCACGCCGCACGCCGAACCGCATTGCGCCAAGAGCTCCAGGCCACGAACCTGGACGCCCTCCTCGTGACGAACCTGCTGAACGTCCGGTACCTGACCGGGTTCACCGGATCGAACGCCGCCGTCCTGATCGACGCGAGCGGCGACGACAAGACCGTGTTCTGCACCGATGGCCGATATCTCACCCAGTCGGCGAAGCAGGTGCCGGACGTGGAGCGGCTGATCGACCGGCCGTGCGACCTGGCGCTGGCCAAGCGAGCGAAGGGGCGGCTCGGGTTCGAGAGCCACCACGTCACCGTCGACGGCCTGGAAGCGCTCACCCAGGCGGGTGAGAAGGCGGAGCTGACCAGGGCCGGTGGCCTGGTGGAGAAGCTGCGGCTGGTCAAGGACGACGCGGAGGTCGAGGCGCTGCGGATGGCGTGCGCGGCGGCAGACCGGGCGCTCGGCGCGTTGATCGGGCACGGCGGGCTGCGGGCCGGTCGCACGGAACGTGAGGTCGCGCGCGAGCTGGAGAGCCGCATGCTCGACCACGGCGCGGCGGGGCCGTCGTTCTCCTCCATCGTGGCGTTCGGCGCGCACTCGGCGGTGCCGCACCATTCGCCGACGGACGCGACGCTGCACGTGGGCGACTTCATCAAGCTCGACTTCGGCGCGCTGGTCGACGGCTACCACTCGGACATGACCCGCACGCTGGTGCTCGGCAAGCCCGCCGACTGGCAGCGCGAGCTGTACGACCTGGTCGCGCGCTCGCAGGCAGCCGGGCGGGCGGCGCTGCTGCCCGGTGTGAAGGTGACCGACGTCGACCGCGCGGCGCGCGAGGTGATCGAGAAGGCCGGGCACGGCGAGGAGTTCCTGCACGGCCTCGGCCACGGCGTCGGCCTGGAGATCCACGAGGCACCGGCATTGTCGAAGGTGGGTGCCGGTACACTTTCCGCCGGTATGGCGGTCACCGTCGAGCCTGGCGTCTACTTGTCGGGGAAGGGCGGGGTCCGCATCGAGGACACCCTCGTGGTGCGCGAAAGCGGACCGGAGCTCCTCACCCTGACCACGAAAGAACTCGTGGTCGTCTGACGCCCGTCCCAACACAGGAGAGATTCCACCGTGGCCACCACGAACGACCTGAAGAACGGCCTGGTGCTGAACCTCGACGGCCAGCTCTGGACCGTCACCGCGTTCCAGCACGTCAAGCCCGGCAAGGGTGGCGCCTTCGTGCGCACGACCCTCAAGCACGTGCTGACCGGGAAGGTCGTCGACAAGACCTTCAACGCGGGCACCAAGGTCGAGACCGCCACCGTGGACAAGCGCGGCATGACGTTCCTCTACAAGGACGGCACCGACTTCATCTTCATGGACGGCGACACGTTCGAGCAGCACCCGGTCCCCGGTGTCACCGTCGCCGACGCCGCGAACTACCTGCTGGAGAACCAGGAAGCCGTCGTCGCCATGCACGAGGGCGTCGCGCTGTTCATCGAGCTCCCGACCTCGGTCGAGCTCGTCATCGAGCACACCGACCCCGGCCTGCAGGGCGACCGCTCCACCGGCGGCACCAAGCCCGCCAAGCTGGAGACCGGCGCCGAGATCCAGGTCCCGCTGTTCGTCACGACCGGCGAGAAGATCAAGGTCGACACCCGCGACGGCCGCTACCTCGGCCGCATCAGCGACAAGTCCTGATGGGTGCTCGTAGCAAGGCCCGCAAACGCGCGGTCGACTTCCTCTACGAAGCCGACATCCTCAGCAGCGACCCCGTGACGCTGCTGGCCTCGCGCGTCGGGTCCCCGGACGTGCCGCCGGTGAACGACTACACGGTGACGCTCGTCGAGGGCGTCACCGCCCACCGCGTGCGCATCGACGACCTGATCTCCGAACACGCCGAGGGCTGGACGCTGCAGCGCATGCCCGCGGTCGACCGCGCCGTGCTGCGCATCGGCCTGTACGAGCTGCTGTGGGCGGCCGACGTGCCGGACGCCGTGGCCATCGACGAAGCCGTCGAACTCGCGAAGGGCCTGTCCACGGACGACTCGCCGCGGTTCGTGAACGGTGTGCTCGGCCGGATCGCGGTCATCGCCGACCAGCTCCGCGCCGTGCTCTAGCTTTTTCTTGATGAGGGGAGCTTTCATCAACCTGGGGTTGATGAAAGCTCCCCTCATCAATTTCGGGCGGGGGCGCGGGCGGACTCATCGAGGTTGTTGATGAGTGGTTGGCGGGTTTGGCATTAGACGTCATGGGTCGGGCGTTCCATGCTGGTCTCATGACCACACGCGAAGGCAAGGTGACCTGCGACCTCTCGATCTCGCTCGACGGGTACGCCGCCGGGCACAACCAGAGTGAGGACCGCCCGTTCGGCGACGACGGCGGCGATGGCTGGGGCAGCAAGCTGCACGCCTGGTACGAAGATCCCGCGGAGCAGCAGGTCCAGATGGATCGGATGGCGGAGACCAGGGCGTTCATCATGGGCCGCAACATGTTCGGCCCGATCCGCGGCGACTGGGACCGGCCGTGGAACGGCTGGTGGGGCGACAATCCGCCGTATCACGGCGACGTCTTCGTGCTCACCCACCACCCGCGCGACCCGCAGCCGATGGACGGCGGCACCACGTTCCACTTCGTCACCGACGGCATCGAGTCCGCGTTCAAACAGGCACGCGAGTCCGCGGGCGACGGCAACATCTCCATCCACGGCGGCGCGAGCACCGTCAACCAGTACCTCGCCGCGGGCCTGATCGACGAGCTGCGCCTGCGCATCGTGCCGATCACGCTCGGCGCGGGCACCCGGTTGTTCGACGGCGTCGGGCCGCTGAACCTCGACCAGGTGGAGTCGCGCGCAGCCGGCACGTTCACGCACGTGACCTACCGCGTGGTGCGGCCATGACACTGCAGGCGTTCATCGACGACGTCGCGTCCATCGTCAGCTCCACCGACGACCAGTACGAGATCACCAAACGGGTCGGCGAGCGGCTGTCTGCCCTGCTGGACAGCGACTACAGGCTCCCGCCCGAGCTCACCCGGCCGTCGGCCGATCATCACGTCAACTACCCGCTCCACATCGCTCCCGACGACAGCTGGTCGTTGGCCGTCGTCGTCTGGAGCCCTGGCCAGCGCACACCCGTGCACGGACACGAGACCTGGGGCGTCGTCGGCATCTACGCGGGCGCCGAACGCGAGCTCCGCTACGCGAAGCCCACCGCCTCCGGACCTCTCACACCGCTCGGCGAGGAGGTCTGGTCACGTGGACAGGTCACTGTTTGTTGCACGACGGACGACGACGTCCACTCCGTCGTGGCCGAGGCCGACGAGCCGACCGTCGGAATTCACGTCTACGGAGCCAATATCGGCACCATCGAACGGCGCTTGTACGACCCGGCGACCGGCGAGGTCCGGTGGTTCGTCGGCGGCTGGCACACCCCTCCCGCGGCCTAGCTTCGCGCCCACCCTCGACGCTCGCCCTCGTCGATCAGGTGCGTGGCCGCTTCCCAGAGCGCCGTCGAGGCCTCGCCGATGACCGCCTTGCGGGAGCGCACACCGTCCGCGGTGACGCCGGGGGTTCGCCAGGTCCCGCCCTTGGCCATCCAGTTGAGCAGCAACGGTTGCAACCGGTCCATGGCCTTCGCGAACCGCGCCTCCGGCGTCTCACGCGCCTCGAACTCGTCCCACAACGCCCTCAGCACACGGCCCGAGTCCGTGGGCAGGATGCCGAACAACCGGTCCGCGGCAGCCACTTCACGTTCCTGCTGACTCACGCCCGCCTCGGCGTCGTAGATCGGGGTGTCGCCCGCGTAGATCTCGACGAGGTCGTGCACCACCACGAGTTTGATCGTGTGGCCGACATCGACGGGTTCGTCGGCGTACTCCGCGAGGACGAGAACCATGAGCGCGAGGTGCCAGGAGTGCTCCGCGTCGTTCTCGCGGCGTGGCGCCGCGGCGAGCGGCGACTGGCGCAGCACCGTCTTCAGCTTGTCGATCTCGATCAGGAACGTGAGGTGCTCGCGCAGCCGGGCGTCCAGACCGGACGGCAGCGGGGTGAGTTCGACGAGCAGCCCTGTGTCAGAGGTGGTCACGTTGCCGGGATTCTACTGCTCCTGGCCGTTTTCACCCGAACGAGCCTGTTTCGTGGACCTGGAACAAGCCATAGCGTCGATCCATGGCCCACAGCACCCCATCCACCGCGTACAGCCGGGACCTAGGCGACGAGCTACGGCGGTTGCGCGAGACCTGCACCAACCTGAAGGGCGTCGCGCTGGCCGTCCGGCTCGGCTGGGATCCGAGCAAGGTGTCGAACATCGAGCATGGCAAGGCGCGGCCCAGCGAGATCGACCTGGTGCAGTACCTGACGATGTGCGGCAAGGACACTGACTTCTTCGAGGACTTCAAACGCCGCTACCGCAACGCTTTCGAGGAATACATCGTCCAGGTGCCGGACAACCTGCGCACAGCGGCGATGGCCGAGTCCGCAGCCACCAAGATCACCAGCTATGACGTCCTGACCGTACCGGGCCTCATGCAAACGTCGGAGTACGCCGCGAACCTCTACCGGGCGGGCGGATTTGTGGCGGAGGAACGAATTCCGGCGCTTGTCCAGATCCGGAGGGATCGCCAGGCGATCCTGCGGCGACACGATCGGGCGGATTGCTTGTTCTACGTCCATGAGCTCGCGCTGCGGCAGCGGTTCGGTGATGACCACGTCATGGAGGACCAGTACGCGCGGCTGCTGTTCCACGCTCGCATCGTCCGGATCGTGCCCGCGGACGTGCCTGCCATCTCGGCCGGTTTGGTGCTGTGGGAGTTCGACAAGGCGATGCCGGTCGCCCACAGCGATTCCGATCTCGCAAAGCTCTTCGTCCAGGATCCTGGCGTGATTGCCCGGACGAGACTCATCTTCAATCGTCTGGAGGAGGTCGCCATGGATGAGGAACAATCGCGGAGGACACTGGCGGAGTACGTCAGCCCACCGCGAGAGGAATTTGATGACACAGGACCGCACATGGCGTAAGAGCAGCTACAGCGGGGCGACCGAGGACAGCACCTGTGTTGAGGTGTCGCTCGCCCACGACGCCCTGGTGCGCGACTCGAAGAACGTTGCCGCTGAAGCGCTCGCGTTCAGCACGTCAGCTTGGCGCGCATTCGTGGTGAACCGTGTTCGCTGACCCGAAGGTTCCGACCCCCGCTGAGCTCCGCACCTGGGCCTACAGCGGCAAAGAGGCCCCGCGCGAGGACTTCGAGCTGTGGTTCGCCGACCTCGCCCACCTACCCGTGCTGATCGAGCTCGTCGGCGATCCGGACTGCCCGGCCCGCCGCTACATGCTCGGAGTTCTCTACTACACCGTCGGTATCTGCTGGCGGGGCGACGGCCGGCTGCGTGAGGCGGTCGCCGTGGCGAAGAAGGGCAACAACCCCTGGCTCGCGATGTGGGCGGCACGGGTGAGCGTCGTGCTCGACCACCCGGAATCGTTCCGCGTCGAGGACTGGTGCTCGCCGCACGGGTACCTCGCGACGCCCTGAAACTGGTTCTGGGGGGAGCGTTGATCGCGCAGTTCGAGCAGGAGCGCACGCGGCTGAAGGCGGTCGCCCATCGGATGCTCGGGTCGTTCGCCGAGGCCGACGACGCGCTCCAGGACGCGTGGCTCAAAGTCGAGCGCGCCGACACGAGCGACGTCGAGAATCCGCAGGGCTGGCTGACGACGGTCGTGGCGCGGGTGTGCCTGAACATGTTGCGGGACAGGCGGGATCACGCGTTCGAGATGCCTGATCCGGTGATCGACACCAGCGAGGAACCCGAGCAGCAGGCGGTGGCGAAGGACGAGGTCGGGCTGGCGATGCTGGTCGTGCTGGACACGTTGAAGCCGGACGAGCGGCTGGCGTTCGTGTTGCACGACATGTTCCAGGAGCCGTTCGAGCAGGTCGCGCCGTTGATCGGGCGGACACCGCTCGCGGCGCTGCAGGTCGAGGCGCGGGCACGCAAGCGGGTGGAGAACCGGCCGGTGTCCGACGTTGATCTCGGAAGTCAGCGCAAGGTCGTCGACGCGTTCATGGCGGGCGAGGCCGTGCTGGACGACGACGTGACGCTGCGATCAGAGGGGCTCTGGCTGCGCGGGGCGGACTCGGTCGGGTCCAAGGCGAGGCTGTTGCAGGCGCCGTGCATCGAGCCCGCGGTGGTCGGTGGCGAGGCCGGTTTGGTGTCGATCGTCGACGACAAAACCGGCGGCACTCGTGTCGTTCACCGTCTGCAACCAAAAGATCGTGGCCATCCATGCCGTCACAGACCGCGAACATGTGCGTGACCTGGTCGAACACAGACAGCAACGGCTCCCGTGACGTCCCTGGGGCGACCAACGGGACAGCACGGGAGCCATTAGGCCAAACGTGGAACGTCTCAGTCTTCCTTTGCGGGCCGCGCCTCGGGAGGAAGCACTCCCCAGTCGATGAGCTGCTCGGTGAGCTCACCAGGCGTCATGTCGTAGATGATGGCGAGAGAGCGCAGGTCCTCGGTGCGGATCGAGAGGACCTTGCCGTTGTAGTCGCCGCGCTGCGACTGGATCGTCGCGGCGTAGCGGGCCAGCGGACCCACCTTCTCGACTGGCAGCTGCTGGAGCCGTTCCAGGTTGATGACGATCTTGGTGGCAGGCTCGGCACCCGACGGAACGCGGCCCTCGGGCAGCAGCTCGAGCGACGGGGACACCGTAGAAGTCGGCCAGCTCGGCCAGCTTCTGCACGGTCACCGCGCGGTCGCCGCGCTCGTAGGAGCCGACGACCACGGCCTTCCAGCGACCGCCGGACTTCTGCTCGACGCCGTGCAGGGACAGTCCCTGCTGCTGGCGGATAGCGCGGAGCTTGGCCCCCAGCGCCTTGGCGTAGTCGCCCATGTGGCGGTTCTCCGTTCATTCGCCCCGTCAGCAGTACAAGCGTGCGGCGGGGAGGCTTAGATCGATACGCAGAGTAATGATTACTCGCCGTGGTCGGCAGGTCAAGCTGATCTCAGGGAGAGACGCGCGCCACGCCTGTGACACCACTCGGATGGTTGACCGTCCGTAGGTGATACGGTGCAGGTCAGCCTAGTTATTACTAGGTGTCCGACGTCCTTTAAGGACCCGTCCAGTGAGGCGGGGAAGGAGGTCCACCCGTGGCGTCACGTCAACGTGGCGCGACGGATCCGGCCGGGGATCGCGAGATCCTGTCGGCTGGTGATGTCGCGCGCACCGTCGCCCGAATGGCCCATCAGATCATCGAGAAGACCGCTCTCGATGCACCCAGCGCACCCGACGTCGTCTTGATGGGTATCCCCAGCAGGGGTGCACCACTCGCCCGCAGGCTCGCCGCGAAGATCGCCGAGTTCTCCGGGAAGACCGTCGGTGAGGGCACGCTCGACATCACCCTCTACCGCGACGATCTCCGCCGTGGCCCGACCCGGCCGCTGGAGACGACGAAGCTGCCCGACGGCGGCATCGACGACAAGCTCGTCGTGCTCGTGGACGACGTGCTCTTCTCCGGCCGCACGATCCGCGCCGCGCTCGACGCGCTCCGCGACCACGGACGGCCCCGCTCGGTGCAGCTCGCCGTGCTGGTCGACCGCGGGCACCGGGAGCTGCCGATCCGCGCGGACTACGTGGGCAAGAACCTCCCCACGGCCAAGACCGAGGACGTAGTGGTGCTCCTTGACGAGTTCGACGGCCGCGACGGAGTGGTGCTGAAGTGAAGCACCTGCTCACCACCGACGGCCTCGATCGTGACCAGGCAATCGCGATCCTCGACACCGCGGACCGGCTGAAGCAGGCGCTGCTCGGCCGCGAGGTCCGCAAGCTGCCGACGCTGCGCGGCCGCACGGTGATCACGATGTTCTACGAGAACAGCACCCGCACCCGCGTGAGCTTCGAGATCGCGGGCAAGTGGATGTCCGCTGACGTGATCAACGTCAGCAGCAGCGGTTCCAGCGTCAGCAAGGGCGAGAGCCTGCGCGACACCGCACTGACCCTGCAGGCCGCGGGCGCGGACTGCGTGATCGTGCGGCACCCCGCTTCCGGTGCGGCGCACCGGCTCGCGGGCTGGCTCAAGCACACCAGCACGTCCGTGGTGAACGCGGGCGACGGCATGCACGAGCACCCCACACAGGCGCTGCTCGACGCCGCCACGTTGCGCGACCGCCTCGGCAGCCTCGAAGGCCGCCGCGTCGCGATCGTCGGAGACGTGCTGCACAGCCGGGTGGCCAGGTCGAACGTGCACCTGCTGACCACGCTCGGCGCCGAGGTCACGCTGGTCGCGCCGCCGACGTTGCTGCCGACCGGGGTCGAGAACTGGCCGGTCACGGTGTCGCACGAGATCGACTCCGAGCTGGCGGGCCAGGACGCGGTGATGTTGCTGCGCGTCCAGGCCGAGCGCATGACCGGCGGCTTCTTCCCGAGCTCCCGCGAGTACTCGATCGCCTACGGCCTCAACGAACGCCGTCTGAAGCTGCTGCCCGAGCACGCCGTCGTGCTGCACCCCGGCCCGATGCTGCGCGGCATGGAGATCGCCTCCGTCGTCGCCGACAGCCCGCAGGCCGCCATCACCGAGCAGGTCCGCAACGGTGTCCACGTGCGCATGGCCGTGCTGTACCACCTGCTTGCCCACGAGGAGGAAAACGCGTGAAGCCCTTGCTGCTCAAGGGAGTACGTCCCTATGGCGAGGGGGAGCCGATCGATCTGCTGATCCGCGACGGCGTGATCGCAGAAGGTACGGACGAGAACGCCGAAGTGATCGAAGGCAACGGTGCGGTTCTGCTGCCGGGCTTCGTCGACCTGCACACCCACCTGCGCGAACCCGGCCGTGAAGACACCGAGACGATCGAAACGGGTTCACGAGCGGCCGCTTTGGGCGGTTACACCGCGGTTTTCGCGATGGCCAACACCGACCCGGTCGCCGACAACGCGGTGATCGTCGAGCACGTCGCCCGCCGCGGCCAGGAGGTCGGCCTCGTCGACGTCCACCCGGTCGGCGCGGTCACCGTCGGACTCAAGGGCGAGAAGCTCGCCGAGCTCGGCACGATGGCCGGCTCGAAGGCCAACGTGCGGATCTTCTCCGACGACGGCCACTGCGTGCACGACCCGTTGATCATGCGCCGCGCCCTCGAGTACTCGAAGTCGCTGGGCGCCGTGATCGCCCAGCACGCCGAGGAACCGCGCCTCACCGTCGGCGCCCAGGCGCACGAGGGCGAGAACGCCTCCAGGCTCGGCCTGCAGGGCTGGCCGGCGGCGGCCGAGGAGTCGATCGTCGCCCGCGACTGCATCCTCGCGAAGCAGGTCGACGCCAAGCTGCACGTCTGCCACGTCTCCACGACCGGCACCGCCGACGTCCTGAAGTGGGCGAAGGCACGCGGTACCAAGGTGTCCGCCGAGGTCACCCCGCACCACCTGATCCTGACCGACGACCGGCTCAGCACGTACGACCCGATCAACAAGGTCAACCCGCCATTGCGCACGCGGCAAGACGTCGACGCGCTGCGGCAGGCGCTGGCCGAGGGGACCATCGACTGCGTGGCCACCGACCATGCCCCGCACGCGATCCAGGACAAGGACTGCGAGTGGTCGGTCGCCCGTCCGGGCATGCTCGGCCTGCAGACCGCGCTCGGCATCGTCGTCGAGACGATGGTGCGGACCGGGCTGCTGGACTGGCGCGGCGTGGCACGGGTGATGAGCGAGAAGCCCGCCGAGATCGCCGGCCTGACCGACCAGGGCCGTCCGATCGAGGTCGGCGAGCCCGCGAACCTCGTGCTGGTCGACCCGGACGCGAGCTGGACGGTGAACGGCGCTGAGCTCGCGAGCATCGCGGGCAACACCCCGTTCGAGGGCATGGAACTGCCCGGCGCGGTGACGGCCACCATCTTGCGTGGCCGGGTCACCGCCTTGGCGGGGAGGATCGCCGAATGACCCGCGTAATCCTGGTGCTGGCGGTCTTCGCCTTCTTCGCGCTCTGTGTCTACGGCATGTGGCACGGCTGGAAGCGACGTCAGCGCAAGCAGGCCGACCTGCCCGCGTTCCCGGCGCGCCCGGAGACGCTGGGCGACCCGAAGCTCGCGACGACGGGCGTCTACATCGGAACGACGAACGCGGGCAACTGGCAGGACCGCGTCCAGGTCGGCGACATCGGCCACCGCGCCGAGGCGACGCTGAGCCTGGTGCCGGAGGGCGTCGCCATCGAACGCGTTGGCGCGTCATCGATCTTCATCCCCGCTGAGTCCATCCGGGACGCCCGCACCGACCGCGGGCTCGCCGGAAAGGTGATGTTCAGCGAAGAGGGCCTGCTGGTCGTGCAGTGGGAGAACGACGGCCACCTCTTCGACACGGGATTCCGTGGCGACGACAAGGCCGTGTACGAGGAATTGGTTGCGGCTCTCAGCCAGAAGGCAATCGAACACGGAGGCAAGGCGTGACGAACGCGGCATTGGTGCTGGAAGACGGACGTGTCTTCCGCGGTGAGGCGTACGGAGCGACCGGCGTCTCGCTCGGCGAGGTCGTGTTCTCCACGGCCATGACCGGCTACCAGGAGACCCTCACCGACCCCTCCTACCACCGTCAGATCGTGGTGCAGACCGCGCCGCAGATCGGCAACACCGGCTGGAACGACGAGGACGACGAGTCCTCGAAGATCTGGGTCGCCGGTTACGTGGTGCGCGACCCCGCGCGCACGCCGTCGAACTGGCGCTCCAAGCGCGGCCTCGACGAGGAACTGGTCAACCAGGGCATCGTCGGCATCGCGGGCCTCGACACCCGCACGCTGACCCGCCACATCCGTGAGCGCGGTGCGATGCGCGCCGGTGTCTTCTCCGGTGCCGAACTGAGCGACGACGCGTCGATGGTCGAGCAGGTCAAGGCCTCGGCCGAGATGGTCGGCGCGAACCTCGCGGTCGACGTCACCACCGAGAACCCTTACGTCGTGGAAGCCATCGGCGAGAAGAAGTTCACCGTCGCCGCGCTCGACCTGGGCATCAAGTCGAACACCCCGCGGATGATGGCGGCGCGCGGCATCGAGGTGCACGTGCTGCCGTTGACGAGCAGCTTCGAGGACATCCTCAAGATCAGCCCGGACGGGTTGTTCCTCTCCAACGGTCCCGGCGACCCGGCCACGCAGGACCACGCGATCGGCCTCACCAAGGAAGCGCTGGCCCGCAAGCTGCCGCTGTTCGGCATCTGCTTCGGCAACCAGATCCTGGGCCGCGCGGTCGGCCGCGGGACGTACAAGATGCGCTACGGCCACCGCGGCATCAACATCCCGGTGATCGACGTGGCCACCGGCAAGGTCGCCATCACCTCGCAGAACCACGGGTTCGCGCTGGAAGGCACGCCGGGCGAGGAGTTCTCCTCGGAGTTCGGCCGCGCCGTGCTGTCGCACTACTGCCCCAACGACGGCACCGTGGAGGGCGTCCGGCTGCTCGACGCGCCGGCGTTCTCCGTGCAGTACCACCCCGAGGCGGCGGCCGGTCCGCACGACGCGGCACCCCTGTTCGACGAATTCGTGACCCTTATGAACGAAGGCCGCTGACATGCCCAAACGCGAAGACTTGAAGCACATCCTGGTCATCGGGTCCGGGCCGATCGTGATCGGTCAGGCGTGCGAGTTCGACTACTCCGGCACCCAGGCGTGCCGGGTGCTGCGGGAGGAGGGCATCAGGGTCAGCCTGGTGAACTCCAACCCGGCGACGATCATGACCGACCCCGAGTTCGCCGACGCCACCTACATCGAGCCGATCACGGCCGAGTTCGTGGAGAAGGTCATCGCGCAGGAACGCCCGGACGCGATCCTGGCGACGCTGGGCGGCCAGACGGCGCTCAACACGGCCATCGCGCTGCACGAGCGCGGGGTGCTGGAGAAGTACAACGTCGAGCTGATCGGCGCGGACATCGACGCCATCCAGCGCGGCGAGGACCGGCAGATCTTCAAGGACCTGGTGCGCGGCATCGGTTCCGAGGTCCCGCGTTCGGCCGTGTGCAAGTCGATGGACGAGGTGCGCGCGACGGTCGCCGACCTGGGTCTCCCGGTCGTCATCCGGCCGTCGTTCACCATGGGCGGCCTCGGTTCCGGCATGGCGTACACGGCGGAGGAGCTGGAGCGCCTCGCGGCCATCGGCCTTGAGGAGTCCCCGGTCACCGAGGTGCTCATCGAGGAGAGCGTGCTCGGGTGGAAGGAGTACGAGCTCGAGCTCATGCGCGACCGCAACGACAACGTGGTCGTCATCTGCTCGATCGAGAACATCGACCCGATGGGCGTCCACACGGGCGACTCGGTGACGGTCGCGCCCGCGATGACGCTGACCGACCGCGAGTACCAGCACATGCGCGACGTCGGCATCCAGGTCATCCGCGAGGTCGGAGTCGACACCGGTGGCTGCAACATCCAGTTCGCGATCCACCCGGACACCGGCCGCATGGTCGTCATCGAGATGAACCCGCGGGTGTCGCGGTCTTCGGCTTTGGCGTCGAAGGCAACGGGTTTCCCGATCGCCAAGATCGCCGCGAAGCTCGCCATCGGCTACACGCTCGACGAGATCACCAACGACATCACGGGGGAGACCCCGGCGTCGTTCGAGCCCTCGCTCGACTACGTGGTCGTGAAGGCGCCGCGGTTCGCCTTCGAGAAGTTCCCCGGTGCGGACCCGACGCTGACGACCACGATGAAGTCGGTCGGCGAGGCCATGTCGATCGGCCGGAACTTCGTCGAGGCACTGGGTAAGGCGCTGCGTTCGCTGGAAACGAAATCGACCGGTTTCTGGACTCAGCCTGACCCTGAAGGCGATACGCTCGAGTCCGTCCTGGAGAAGTTGAAACGCGGTCATGACGGCCGCCTCTACACGGTCGAGCGTGCGCTGCGCTTCGGTGCGTCCATTCAGGACGTCTACGAGGCCTCCGGCATCGACCCGTGGTTCATCGAGCAGATCGCGTGGCTGGGCACGCTCCGCGAGGAGCTGCTGGACGCCCCGGTGCTGGACGAGCCCTTGCTGCGCAAGGCGAAGCGGGCGGGTCTGTCGGACCGCCAGATCGCCGTGCTGCGGTCGGAGCTCGCCGGCGAGGACGGCGTGCGCAGGCTGCGGCACCGTCTGGGTGTGCGGCCGGTCTACAAGACGGTCGACACGTGCGCGGCCGAGTTCAAGTCGGAGACGCCGTACCACTACAGCGCCTACGAACTGGACCCCGCGGCCGAGTCGGAGGTGGCGGAGCAGCGGGAGAAGCCGAAGGTGCTGATCCTGGGCTCCGGGCCGAACCGCATCGGTCAGGGCATCGAGTTCGACTACTCGTGCGTGCACGCCGCGATGGCGTTGCGTGAGGCCGGGTACGAGACGGTGATGGTCAACTGCAACCCGGAGACGGTGTCGACGGACTACGACACGTCGGACCGGCTGTACTTCGAGCCGCTGACGTTCGAGGACGTGCTGGAGGTCGTGCACTCCGAGCAGCGCTCCGGCACGGTCGCGGGCGTGATCGTGCAGCTCGGCGGCCAGACGCCGCTGGGTCTCGCACAGCGCCTCTCGGACGCCGGTGTGCCGGTCGTGGGCACCACGCCCGAGGCGATCCACCTCGCCGAGGACCGCGGCCAGTTCGGCAAGGTGCTGACCCAGGCCGGGTTGCCCGCGCCGAAGTTCGGCACCGCCACGTCGTTCGAAGAGGCCAAGGCGATCGCGGACGAGATCGGCTACCCGGTCCTCGTGCGTCCCTCCTACGTCCTGGGCGGCCGGGGCATGGAGATCGTCTACGACGAGGAGACGCTGTCGGGCTACATCGCCCGCGCGACCGAGGTGACGCCCGAGCATCCGGTGCTGGTCGACCGGTTCCTCGACGACGCCATCGAGATCGACGTGGACGCGCTGTGCGACGGCGACGAGGTGTTCATCGGTGGCGTGATGGAGCACATCGAGGAAGCCGGTATCCACTCCGGTGACTCGTCGTGCGCGCTGCCGCCGATCACGCTCGGCGCCTCCGACATCGAGAACGTCCGCCGCTCCACCGAGGCCATCGCCCGCGGCATCGGCGTGAAGGGGCTCCTGAACGTCCAGTACGCGCTCAAGGACGACGTCCTGTACGTCCTGGAGGCGAACCCCCGTGCGTCGCGCACGGTGCCGTTCGTGTCCAAGGCGACCGCTGTGTCGATGGCCAAGGCCGCGTCACGGGTCATGCTCGGCGCCACGATCGCCGAACTGCGCGCCGAGGGCATGCTGCCGGCGACCGGAGACGGCGCCAGGCTGCCCGAGCACGCGCCGGTGGCGGTCAAGGAAGCCGTCATGCAGTTCCACCGCTTCCGCACGCCCGAAGGCCACGGCGTCGACTCGTTGCTGGGTCCGGAGATGAAGTCCACCGGCGAGGTCATGGGCATCGACTCGTCGTTCGGCAAGGCGTTCGCGAAGTCGCAGACGGCCTCCTACGGCTCGCTGCCGACCTCAGGCAAGGTCTTCGTGTCGTTCGCGAACCGCGACAAGCGCGCGATGATCTTCCCGGTCAAGCGGCTCGCCGACCTCGGGTTCCAGATCCTCGCCACCTCCGGCACCGCGGAGGTCCTCAAGCGCAACGGGATCGCGTGCACCGAGGTACGCAAGCACTTCGAGGGCGACGGCAACGTGGTCGACATGATCCTCGCCGGCGAGATCGACATGATCTTCAACACGCCCTACGGCAACAGCGGGCCGCGCGTGGACGGCTACGAGATCCGCACCGCCGCCGTGGCCAAGGACATCCCCTGTGTGACCACGATCCAGGGCGCTGCCGCGGCCGTGCACGGCATCGAGGCGCTCATCCAGGGTGATATCGGGGTGACGTCGCTGCAGACGCTCCAGGCCACGCTGCGGGGTGGCGCCTGATGTTCGGGGAACGGCTGGCGAAGGCCGTTGCGGCACATGGGCCACTCTGCGTCGGGATCGACCCGCATCCGGCGTTGCTGGACTCCTGGGGCCTCTCGCGGTCGGTGGAGGGCCTCGAACGGTTCGCTCTGACGGCCGTGGAGGCGTTCGGCGGACGGGTCTCGATGGTCAAGCCGCAGGCGGCCTTCTTCGAGGCCTACGGGTCACGTGGGGTCGCCGTGCTGGAACGCGTGATCGCCGGGCTGCGTGACTCCGGGACGCTCGTGCTGGTCGACGCCAAGCGTGGCGACATCGGCTCCACGATGGCCGCGTACGCGCAGGCCTACCTGGGTGAGGGCTCGCCGCTGGCCGGGGACGCGGTGACGGTGTCGCCGTTCCTCGGCTTCGGATCACTGCAGCCGGCCCTCGACACGGCTCGGGCGAACGGGCGGGGCGTGTTCGTGCTGGCGCTCACCTCGAACCCGGAAGGGGCCGAGGTCCAGCGGTCGGTTGCTCCGGACGGGCGAACTGTGGCGCAGACGATCATCGATTTCGCCACCGCACGGAATTCCGGCATTTCTCCGTGCGGCGATGTGGGTCTCGTCGTGGGTGCCACGATCGGTGAAACGGATGTGGAGCTCGCAGGGTTCAACGGACCGATCCTGGCGCCCGGTTTCGGCGCTCAGGGAGGCTCCGTCAGTGATCTAAAGCGGCTCTTCGGCCCCGACATGCGCAACGTTCTACCGACTTCTTCACGAGATGTTCTCCGACATGGGCCCGACGTATCGTCGCTGGTCAGCGTCGTGCAGAGGGTTCAGGAGAGCCTCTGAGGCCCCGGCGCGTCACCACTTTGGGGTGTGGCGCGCTCACCTGGGGAAACATGTGTTGGTAGGGTCCAGGTCACCGGCTGCCTCGCTGGTCACCGGCCTCATAGCACACCGAGCGTGTGCGACGAGTTGCCGGTGGCGGTGAACAGGCCTCTGGAGGGTGTTGGTACTACTACCACCCGCCGCTCCGGACATGACCGCTGAAGATTTGCTGACTGGGTCACGTTGTACTCAGGCAATTGCGGTCTGTACGGTCGCGGAAACCGATCCGAAAAAGAATCCCCACACCACGGAGGAAATCGTGGCTCTTCCCCAGCTTACCGAGGAGCAGCGGGCCGCAGCGCTGGAGAAGGCTGCTGCCGCTCGTCGCGTTCGGGCTGAGCTCAAGGAGCGCCTCAAGCGTGGCGGCACGACCCTGACGGACGTGCTGAAGTCAGCCGAGAGCGATGAGATCCTTGGCAAGATGAAGGTGTCCGCGCTGCTTGAGGCCCTGCCGGGCGTCGGCAAGGTGCGCGCTCAGCAGATCATGGAGCGTCTCGAGATCGCTCCGAGCCGTCGTCTGCGTGGCCTGGGCGACCGCCAGCGCAAGGCGCTTCTCACCGAGTTCAGCAGCGAGTGAGTGGCACCGAGGCGGGGACGGGTTCTGCCCGTCCCCGCCTCACTGTCCTGTCCGGGCCGTCAGGCGTAGGCAAGTCGAGCGTCCTGGCGGAGCTGCGAAGGCAGCAACCCGATATCTATTTCAGTGTCTCGGCGACCACCAGGAAGCCGAGGCCAGGCGAGACCGACGGAGTGCACTACCACTTCGTCGATCGCGAGAAGTTCCGGCAGATGGTGGAAGCCGACGAGTTCCTCGAACACGCGGAATTCGCCGGTAACCACTACGGAACTCCTCGCAGGCCTGTCGAGGAGGCTCTGGCCTCCGGTCGTCCCGCCCTGCTGGAGATCGAACTGCAGGGTGCGCGCCAGGTCCGTGTCGCGATGCCGAACGCTCAGCTCGTGATGCTGATGCCCCCCTCGTGGGAGCACCTGGTGAAGCGTCTGACGGGCCGCGGCACCGAGGATCCGGCGGTGGTCGAGCGCAGGCTCGACATCGCCCGCGAGGAACTCGCGGCCGAAAAGGAGTTCGACGAGGTCGTAGTGAACGCCGACGTGCGGTCCGCGGCGGCCGACTTGCTATCCTTGATGGTCGGACCACGAATTTCAGGAGATTGACGAGTGATCACCCACACCGAGTTCGGTCACCTGACCGGTTCCCCGGAGGGCATCACCAACCCGCCGATCGACGACCTGCTTGAGCAGGTGAGCTCGAAGTACGCGTTGGTGATCTACGCCGCGAAGCGTGCCCGCCAGATCAACGACTACTACGCGCAGCTCGGCGAGGGCCTGCTCGAGTACGTCGGCCCGCTCGTTGAGCCGGGCCCGCGTGAGAAGCCCCTCTCCATCGCATTGCGTGAAATCCACGCTGGCCTTCTTGAGCACACCGAGGGCGAGTGACCGCGTCGTCTTCTGACGCAGATGCCCCTGTTCGCCCCAAGATCGTTCTTGGGGTTGGCGGGGGCATCGCCGCGTACAAGGCCTGTGAGGTCCTGCGGCGGCTGACCGAGTCGGGGCACTCGGTGCGGGTCATCCCGACCGAGGGCGCGCTCAAGTTCGTGGGTGCCGCCACGTTCGAGGCGCTGTCCGGCCAGGTCGTGACCGCGGACCCGTTCGACGACGTGCACGAGGTTCCGCACGTCAAGCTCGGGCAGAACGCCGACCTCGTCGTCGTGGCGCCCGCGACCGCGAACCTGATCGCGAAGGCCGCGCACGGCCTCGCAGACGACCTGCTGACGAACACCCTGCTGACCGCGCGCTGCCCGGTGCTGCTGGTGCCGGCGATGCACACCGAGATGTGGGAGCACCCGGCCACCCAGCACAACGTGGCCCTGCTGCGCTCGCGTGGCGTCATCGTCGCCGAGCCCGCCTCGGGTCGCCTGACCGGCAAGGACACCGGCAAGGGTCGCCTGCCGGACCCCTTCGAAATTGCGGAGTTGGCCCGGTTGCTACTGGTGCGCCCGGACGCTCTGAAGCGGACACTGGAAGGCGTGCACGTCGCGATCTCCGCCGGTGGCACGCGTGAAGCCCTCGACCCGGTGCGGTTCATCGGCAACCGCTCGTCGGGCAAGCAGGGCTATGCGCTGGCACGGGTGGCGGCGCAGCGGGGCGCGCGAGTGACGTTGGTCGCGGGCAACACCGCGGACCTGGTCACACCTGCCGGTGTCGACCTGGTCCAGATCGGCTCGGCCGTGGAGCTGCGCGAGGCCATGCACAAGGTGGCGGCGGATGCCGACGTCGTCGTCATGGCGGCGGCGGTGGCCGACTTCCGGCCCGTGTCGCTGACCGGACACAAGATCAAGAAGACCGACGGCGATCCGGAGCCGATCGCGCTGACGAAGAACCCCGACATCCTCAAGGAGCTCGTTTCCGCTCGCCGGAACGGGCAGGTGATCGTCGGGTTCGCCGCGGAGACCGGTGACGAGACCACCTCGGTGATCGACTACGGTCGGGCCAAGCTCCAGCGCAAGGGGTGCGACCTGCTCGTGGTGAACGCCGTCGGCGCCGGTTTGGCGTTCGAGCAGGACGACAACGCGGGCTGGTTGTTGTCGAGTGGGGGTCCGAAACCCCTATACCACATGGTTCGAAAGCACAACTGGCGTCCGTGGTGTGGGACGCAGTTACCGCCTGGCCGATCCAACCTCAGTAGACTTTTCCCGGCAGTCACGTCAGCAACAAAGGAGTGCCGTGAGCCAGCACAGCAGCAGGCTGTTCACCAGCGAGTCGGTGACCGAGGGACACCCTGACAAGATCTGCGACGCGATCAGCGACTCGATCCTGGACGCGCTGCTGGCGAAGGACCCGCGCTCCCGCGTGGCGGTGGAGACCATGGTCACCACCGGCCAGGTCCACGTCGCCGGCGAGGTGACCACCGAGGCCTACGCCGACATCCCCACGATCGTCCGCGAGAAGATCCTCGAGATCGGCTACGACTCGTCCGCGAAGGGCTTCGACGGCCACTCGTGCGGCGTGAACGTCGCCATCGGCGCGCAGTCCCCGGACATCGCGCAGGGCGTCGACACCGCGTTCGAGAACCGGGTCGAGGGCGCCGACGACGAGATCGACAAGCAGGGCGCGGGCGACCAGGGCCTCATGTTCGGTTACGCGTGCACCGACACGCCCGAACTGATGCCGCTGCCGATCGCGCTCGCCCACCGCCTGTCCCGGCGGCTGACAGCGGTCCGCAAGGACGGCACCGTTCCGTACCTGCGCCCGGACGGCAAGACCCAGGTCACCATCGAGTACGCGGGCGACCAGCCGGTGCGCCTCGACACGGTGGTCCTGTCCACGCAGCACGCCGACGGCATCGACCTCGAGAAGCTGCTCGGCGTCGACATCCGCGAGCACGTGGTCGCCCCCGAGATCGCCGAGCTGAACATCGACACCTCGAGCGTCCGCCTGCTGACGAACCCCACCGGGCGCTTCGTCATCGGCGGCCCGATGGGTGACGCGGGCCTGACCGGCCGCAAGATCATCGTCGACACCTACGGCGGCATGGCCCGTCACGGTGGCGGCGCCTTCTCCGGCAAGGACCCGTCGAAGGTCGACCGTTCCGCCGCCTACGCCATGCGCTGGGTCGCCAAGAACACCGTCGCCGCGGGCCTCGCCACGCGCGTCGAGGTCCAGGTCGCCTACGCGATCGGCAAGGCCGCGCCCGTGGGCCTGTTCGTCGAGACCTTCGGCACCGAGACCGTCGACCCGCAGAAGATCCAGCAGGCGATCACCGAGGTGTTCGACCTGCGTCCGGCCGCGATCATCCGCGACCTGGACCTGCTGCGCCCGATCTACGCCCCGACCGCCGCGTACGGCCACTTCGGCCGCACCGACGTCGACCTGCCCTGGGAGTCGACCGACCGCGCCGACGCCCTGCGCAACGCCGCCGGAGCCTGATTTTCACCACGTCGACGGCCCGCTTCCCCTCGGGGAGGCGGGCCGTCGCGGTTTCAGACCGCTGTTCGGGCGAGCTGCTGTCGTTCCACGGTCGGAATCGGCGCGCCGATCTCCCGGCGGATCGCCGCCGCCTCGTTGCGTAGCGCCAGGTTCTGGGTGACGTCTGCCAGCGCCTCCAGCACGCTCGCCTCGCGCCACCGGTCACCGAGCTCGCGATGCAGCGTGAGGCTGCGTTCCAGCAGCGAACGGGCCATGGCGGGGTTGCCGGTCCCGTGCTCGACGACGCCGAGCAGGTTGAGTGCCCAGGCGACGCCTTCCTTGAACTCCAGCTCTCCGAACGTGTCCAGCGCCTCGTCCAGCAGCAGCCGTGCCTCCGCCGCGTCGCCCCGGTACCAGGCGACGGCGCCGAGATAGGCGAGTGACGACGTGGCACCGCGCCTGTCGTTCAGATCGCGTAATGACTTCAGTGATTTCTGAAGGTCGGCCTCGGCGACGTCGAGGTCACCGGCAAGCCACGACGTGGCACCGGCGAGCTGCCGGGCGTAGGCGGCGTTGGCGGGGTCGGAGGCGCGCGCCGCCTCCTGGTAGTGGTGCAGCGCGGCCTCGTAGTAGCCCCGTTCACGGGCGACCGAGCCCAGCAGCCGATGCAGCCGACCGGCCAGCGACGGATCGATCTCCAGGCCTTCCCGCGCGTACTGAACGGCTTCGGCGTAGTCGCATTCGAGCAGCGCCAGCGTTGCCGCCGACGCCAAAGCCTTGCCGCGCAACGGTCCCGAGCCGCGCAACGCCACCGTCAGCCACTGCCTGCCCTCGGGGTAGTTGCCGGTGCGGTGCCAGTAGCGGTTGAGCGCCACCACCAGGCGCAGCACCTTGGCCCGCTGGCCGGTCCCGGTGAACCAGTCGAAGGTGCGTCGAAGGTTCGCGTGCTCGACCCGCAGCTCGTTCAGCAGCGTGCCGGTCTGGTCGGCATCGGCGCGTTCGGCCAGGCGCAGGAAGAACTCGGCGGCGACGGCGTGCGCGGAGGACTCCTGTTCCAGCGCGAACGCGTGCACCGTCTCCAGCATCGAGAAGCGTGTCTCGCCGTGCACCCGTGACACCCGGACGAGCGACTTCGCCACCAAGCCCGTCAACGCGTCCAGGGTGCCGGCCAGAGCCTCGACCAGATCCGCCGGGAAGCCGCCGGCGCAGACCGCGAGATCGGCGAACAGGCGGCGTTCCGGGGTGGTCAGCAGGTCGTGGCTCCACGCGATGGCGGCGCGTAACGGTCCGAGCAGGCCGAAGCGGTCCCGCAGCCTGCGCACGATCTGGGCGGGTGTCAGCACCGAGGTGCGGGCGGCGGCGAGTTCCAGTGCGAGTGGCAGGCCGTCCAGCGCGGCGCAGAGCTGGGCGATCGCGGGTGCGTCGGCGTCGGTGTAGGTGTGGGCGGCTCGGTCCAGGAACAGCCGGACCGCGTCGTAGGCGGCGAGCTCGGCCAGTGAGCGTGGCACGTCCGGGTCGGGTACGGCCAGCGGCGGGATCGCGTAGACCGCTTCTCCGCGCACGCCAAGGGGTTCACGGCTGGTGGCGAGCACCCGGAAACCCGGATGTGCCTTGACGAACGCCGCGCAGTGGGCGCGCAGATGTTCGCAGTTGTCCAGCAGCACCAGGGTGTTGCCGAGCGAGCCGAGCTCCCGTGCGGTGATGCCGAACGCCGCCGCGACCGCGTCCTCGACGCACGACGCGGAGGTCAGGTCGACCATGGTCGCCGAGGGTGCGACGTGCTGGGCCAGTCGCGTCTTGCCGCAGCCCGCCGGTCCGGTGAGCGTGACGACCCGCGTGTTCTCCAGCAGCCGCACCACGTTCTGCGTTTCGCGCTGGCGCCCGACGAGGACCGCGGCGTCGTTCGGAGGCGGACAGGCGAGCGCCTCCGACTCGACCGCGCGCAGCCCCGGTCCGGGGTCGACACCCAGTTCCTCGACCAGCACGGCACGTGCCCGGCGGACGGTGCCGAGCGCGTCCGCCCGTCGTCCGCCGCGCAGCTGTGCCTCGGCGAGCAGCTCCCAGAACCGTTCCCTGAGCGGGTTGCTGACGACGAGACGTTCCAGCGCCGCGGCCGCCGCACCGCACGCGCCGCGGCTGATCTCCTGCTCTGCCAGCGACTCCTCGGCGGTGAGCCGGACCTCGTGCAGCCGGGTGATCTCGGCGGAGGCCCACTCGGACACCGAGCAGTCGGCCAGCGGGACGCCGCGCCACAACGCCAGCGCCGCCCGAGGCGAGGGCGCACGTTCGAAGCGGGTCACGTCGACGTGGAGTGGATCGATCTTCAACGCGTACCCGGCGCTCGTGGTCACGAGGACGTCGGTGAGCCCGATCGCGGCCAATGCGGACCGGACGCGGGCGATGTGGCTGTGGAGCGTTCGTAGTGCGGTTGGAGGTGGCTCGGTGCCCCACAACGCATCGATGAGATGCGTCGCGGGGAGCACCGAGGGTGCGCGCAACGCCAGCAGCGCCAGGAGGGAGCGCTGGCGCGTACCGGCGAGGCGCACCACACCGCCTGGCCCGGTTACTTCAAGGGGTCCGAGCAGGCGGACGTCGAGTAGGTCCACGACCCAGCGGAGTTCTCCAGGCCGGGCCCTGATACATCACCCGGAATAACTCATTGGAAGCACACGTCCCCGGGACCCTCCGTGCACGTGTCGGCGCCTGCGAGCCCGAACATGCGGTTCGGCCAGACGTTGCCCGTGAGCGTGTCGTCGCCTGTCGTGCCGTAGACGTCCTGCACGTTCTTGACCTCGTCGAACTCGCCCGGCCTGCTCGCGGTACCGGCCGCGAGATCGATGGTCATGCCCTCGGTGTGGTCGCTGAAGTCGGCGCGATCACGCATGTTCGGCTTGGCGCCGTCGATCTTGTCGTTGCCGTACCCGCCGGAGAGGAAGTTGCCGCCCGCGTCGTTGTTCGGCTCGTCCAGCACGTCGTCGCCGTCCCCGCCGTAGAGCTGGTCGGCGCCCGTGCCGCCGGTCATGGTGTCGTTGCCTTCGCCGCCCTGCAGCACGTCCGCGCCGGAGCCGCCGTGCAGCGAGTCGTTGCCGTCGCCGCCGTGCTGTTCGGTGGGCACCGCGCTGTCGTAGAGCACCGTGTCGTCGCGGCCGCCCAGGTGGATGACGATCTTCTCGACCTGGGCGCACCGCACCCGTGAGGCCGACAGGCGCGTACAACCGGATCCCGCTCGCATCGTGCCGGCATCGCTGATGGTGGTGCCGGTGACAGCGAGCTTGCTGGCGCGGGCAGGCGCCCCGGTGACGACGAGCCTGCCGGCCTCGACCCGCGCGGTGGTGGCAGGTTCGGGTGTGTGC
>CAVYAD010000014.1:0-31248 GCA_963766275.1 uncultured Actinomycetota bacterium | reverse complement strand
GTTCTTGGGCTTCGGAGCCAGCTGACTCACGGGTGCCACCGCGTACTCGGCGAACGAGCCGGAGCACGTGCCGAACACCTCGTCACCGACGGCGAACTCGGTCACGCCGGGCCCGATCGCCGACACCACACCGGAAACGTCCCGGCCGGGCACCGGTGACTTCGGTCCGCGGAACCCGAACCCGATGGCCCGCAACAGGTACGGCTTCCCCATCAGCAGGTGCCAGGTGCCCATGTCGACACCCGCGGCCCGCACCTCCAGCAGCACCTCGCCGGCTCCGGCCGGGCACGTCCAGCGTGCCGAGCTCGGCCGAACCGTATCTTCGTTGCACGACAGCCTTCATGATTCCTCCGGGTACTGGAAAACCTCTTCGATCCGGACTCCGAACACGCGCGAGATCTGGAACGCCACCTCCAGCGAGGGCGAGTACCGCCCCTGCTCGATGGCGATCACGGTCTGCCGCGTGACGCCGATGCGGCGCGCGAGTTCGGCCTGCGTCATCTCGTCGTGCGCGAACCTCAAGGCACGGATGGCGTTCGTGACCTTCGTGGGCTTCACTGCAGACCCCACCGGTAGCCCGCGATCTTCGTCACCGAGCCGAGCACCGCGGACAGCACGAAGCACAGGTAGAGCACGTTCGCGATCCAGAAGTGCGGCGCCTCGAACATCGCCAGCGCCATCGCCGACACACCGCCGATCACGACGAACGACTGGCCGATGTAGTCGCCGAACCTGCCGATCTCCCGGTCGCGCTCGTCGACCGCATGGCCCTCCTCGCGTGCGGCGATGCCGAACCAGATCCCGGACACGATGCCCACGATGATCCCGATCCCGATCGTCCACAGCGCCGTGCCCACATACGGCGCCTCAGCCACGAGCCGCCCATCGGCGCGTCCCAGCACCAAGCAGACGACATACATGCGGCGTATGCCGACCACGGCGACGATCGCCATGGCCCATGCTCGCTTCTCCTCGACTGCCATGGTCCCGCTCCCGATGTCAAAGAAACCTGACATCGACCAAGGTAAAGCGAACCAGACATCATGTCAAATATCTTTGACTTGATCCACAAACCGCGCAGATCGGACGGTCGGCGTCCGGCGGTCGACGTGGGCCGAAGAGCCACCTAGGGTGCGGCTCATGCTCCGGCCGATCCTTGTTGCGTGCGCGCTTGCCCTCACGGCGTGTGGCACCGCTGTGACGGCAGACCCACCCGCCACCTCGACCTCGACCACACCGAGTTCGACCACGCCGCCGTCGACGAGCCACAGCCCCGTGGCGGTGCCGAAGGTGGCGACGCCCGAGGTCTGCGCGATGCCCGACAGCGGGTTCGAGTGCGCGTTCCAGAAGCGCATCCAGGCTGCCCAGCAGTACGCCGAGGCCCGGCCGGGCATCGTCGGCGATCGTCCTGCGTGACCGCAAGACGGGCGTGGTCTGGCGCAACGCGCGCGCGGCCGACAAGGTGTGGACGGCGTCGACCATCAAGCTCGCGATGGTCGTGAACCTGCTGGAACGCCACCGCGGCGGCCAGATCCGCCTCAGCAACGAAGACCGCCGGCTGATGACCGCGATGCTGCACAGCTCCGACGACAACGCCGCCGACACGTTGTGGAAGCGGTACGGCGGGGCGACGTTCAACGCGGCGTTCCCCAAGTACGGCATGACCGACCTGGTGGCGCAGCGCGGCTACTCGGCCACGTTCCCGTACTGGGGCTTCGAGAAGTGCACGACGAACGACCTCGACCGGCTGATCAACTACGTCCTCGACACCGTGCCCGCCGAAGACCGCAAGTACATCGTCGAGCAGATGCGCACCGTCGGCCCTGAGCAGCAGTGGGGCGTCTGGGGGCCGGAGTCCGGCGCGAAGAACGGCTGGTCGGAGGAAGACGGCGGCTGGGTGATGAACTCGGTCGGGTTCGTCGGCGCGGACGAGCGGTACACGCTCGCGATCATGAACAACCTCGCCGGTGAGGGTGGCTACGACACCGGCCGCGCCACCGACACGGAGATCACCCGCATCCTGTTCCGCTGATCAGGGCAGCGGCTCTGTCAGGGCAGCGGCTCTGTCAGGGCAGCGGCTCGAAGTGGAACGAGCGGCGGATCGATGTCCTCCCGGTTGTACCACCGGTAACCTACGCGCTCGAACATGCCGAACCGGAACAGCGGGCGCAGGATGTTGCGCACCATGCCGTGCAGCCGCTCGCGGGACACCTGTCCTGCGCCGATGGCTGCCTTGAGCGCGTCACCGAAGTGGGTACCGGTGGGCATTTCCATGTCCAGGCCGGCGTTCGCCGCGGCCACAGTGGACTTCGTGCCGCCCCAGTCGGAGGTGACGAAGCCGTCGAACTTCCACTGCTCGCGCAACACGCGGGTCAGTAGGTGCGGATGTTCGCAGGCGTTGACGCCGTTGACCCAGTTGTAGCTGCACATCACCGACGACGCGCCCGCGTCGCGGATCGCCGCCTTGAACTGCGGCAGGTACATCTCCCGCAGCGCCCGCTCGCTCACCACGGAGTTGTCGACGGGCGAGAAGCGGTTGCTCTCCTGGTTGTACGCCGCGAAATGCTTCACCTGCGCCATCACGCCTGCCGACTGGATGCACCATCGCCAGTTCGTCGTCGAGCGTCACGGCTTCGACGACAGCGTTGACACGGTCCTCGAGCGGATCAGGCGAACCGACCCACGGACAGTCGGCCGCCGCCGTACTTTGCGGCGCTGTGAGCACGCTCGCCACCAAGGCGACCACCAAGGCACGGAACATTCCTGTTCTGACAGCGTTGTCAGCGGCGTGCCCTGATCGTGCTCCTGTCTCCGGGCTTCCCGGAATACGCCATCAGAGCGGGATCACATCGGGACTGAATCGTCCACAATGGATTCCCATAGGCAGAGCACGGTGCCCTCGCTGTCCTTGATGTACTGCGAGAAACCGAAGTCGCCCACCCGTTCCTTGGCATTGAGCAACACCCCGCCGGCCGCCACCACACGCGGCCCTGCTTCGTCGATCGACGGCACCTCGATGATCAGCACCGGTCCCCGCACGAACTCGGTGCGCGGCGAGATCCCGCCGTCGCTGTCCGCGGGATCGACGGGCTCGCCGTCGGTGTCGACGAGGACGTACTCGAACGGCAGCCGTTGCGACGACCAGCCGAAGACGTCGCGGTAGAACCCGGTCGCCCGCTCCAGGTCGTCGGCGGGCAGCTCGAACTTGACCCGGCTCATCGCGCGAGGTCCGGGACCTGGGCGATCAGGTCGTCCGGCGCGGACAGCCGCCACGCCTCGAAGACCAGCTCGGCGAGCTCGTCGGCCTCGATGCCCTCCAGGTAGACCACGACCCAGCCGAAACCGCCCGCGGTGAACTGCACCTCGAAGACGTCCGGGCGTTCGGCCACCAGCGCCAGCTGCTCGGAGAGAGTCTGCTTCAGGCCCACGGTCTGCGTGCGCGGCCAGTGGTAGCCGAACACCTTGCCGCGCACGCGCAACGTGTCGTACTGCTGACCGGAGGAGCGCTGCGCCTCGGCGAGCGCGTCCACGATCTTGAAGAGTTCCTCACTGCGCACTGCCATACCGACCCCCAAAGCCGAGAGTCCGAAGTATAAATCCGGTCATTCCGCCCGGTCAGACACGTGCGGCGAGCGGCGTCTGTGTGACGCGGCTGCGTTGCGTCAGGACCACACACACGAGCACGACCGCGGCGGTGACCAACGCGGGCCAGCCGACCGGTTCGCCCAGGACCAGCGCTGCCCAGCCGAGGGTCAGCACCGGTTGGGCCAGCTGGATCTGGCCGATCTTGGCGACGCCGCCCGCTGCCAGGCCGGCGTACCAGGCGAAGAAGCCGAGGAACATCGAAATCACGGTCACGTAAGCGAAGCTGAACCACACGACGCCGGTGGTGCGAGAGAAGTCCGCTGTGTACAAGGAAACCGGGACCGTCACCGGCAGCGACACGACCAGGGCCCAGCACACCGTTCGCGCGCCGCCGAGTTCACGGGCCAGTGCACCGCCTTCGGCGTATCCCAGGCCGCACACCACGACGCCGGCCAGCAGGTACATGTCGGCGAGGCTCAGCGAGCCGGAGAAACCGCCGCCGGACGCGACGAAGGCGAGCACGGCCAGCAAGCCTGCGCCGCTGGACAGCCAGAAGGCGAGCGGTGGGTGTTCACCGGCGCGCACGACGGCCCAGATGGCTGTGCACATCGGCAGGAGCGCGATGACCACGGCGCCGTGTGCGGATGTCTGCGTTGTGAGTGCCAAGGACGTGAACAGCGGGAAGCCGACCACGATGCCCATCGCGACCACGACGAGTCGGCGCACCTGCGTTGCCGACGGTCGTGGAGCACGGGATAACGCGAGGTAGGCGATCGCCAGCAGACCGGCGCCGGCGGCGCGGCCGAAGGCGACGAACCACGGATCGAGACCGGCTACCGCCAAGCGGGTTGCCGGGAGGGAGAAGCTGAAACCCAGCACGCCCAGCGCGCCGAGTGTTACCCCCGCGGGCAGGATAACGTTACTCTTGGCTCTCATGAATGAGGATAACGCAGCCGTCCGCGTTATCGAGGACCTGAGAGCCACGGCACGTTCCGGGCGCGCGGGCGATCGGATGCCGTCGGTGCGCGACCTGATGGCGCGGCACCGGGCGTCGCCGGCGACGGTGCAGCAGGCGATCCAGCGCGTAGCGGCCGAAGGACTCGTCGAGGTGCGGCCGGGGCGCGGCAGCTATGTCGCCGCGAACAACCGCGTGCCCGCCGGGCAGGACCTGTCGTGGCAGGCCGTCGCGCTCGGCGAGGGCAGGCCGGGCGAGGATCTGGTGGCGAACCTGATCGCGGTGCCGCGACCCGAGGTCATCCCGCTGTCCAGCGGCTATCTCGACCCCGATCTGCAGCCGACGGAAGCACTCGGTGCGGCGCTCAGCCGGGCCGCGCGCAGGCCCGCGTCGTGGGGACGGGTGCCCGCCGAGGGCAAGGAGGAACTGCGGGCGTGGTTCGCGAAGGAGGCGGGCGGCGAGCTCAGGGCGGGCGACATGACGGTGTGCGCGGGTGCGCAGGAGGCGCTCGCCACCGTGTTCCGCGGGCTTGGCGAACGCGGTGACGCCGCACTCGTCGAGTCGCCCACCTACCTCGGCGCCATCGCCGCCGCCCGTGACGCGGGGATGAAGGTCGTGCCCGTTCCTGCTGACGAGGACGGC
Organism: uncultured Actinomycetota bacterium; assembly: GCA_963766275.1. Lineage (GTDB taxonomy): Bacteria > Actinomycetota > Actinomycetes > Mycobacteriales > Pseudonocardiaceae > Lentzea. The sequence continues at coordinate 26,066 of CAVYAD010000014.1, read as the reverse complement.
GTGCGGCCTGACCTGCTCAGTGCCGCGTTCGAACGGACCGGCGCGAAGATCTTCTACTGCCAGCCGTTGCACGCGAACCCGCACGGCGCCGTGTTGTCCGAGGCCAGGCGCGCCGAGGTGATGGACATCGTCCGGAGGGCGGGCGCGTTCCTGGTCGAGGACGACTGGGCGCGCGGCTTCACCGTCGACGGCGTCGCGCCGCCGACGCTGGCCTCGCAGGACACCGACGGCCACGTCGTGTACGTGCGTTCGCTGACCAAGGTCGCCGCGCCGGGGCTGCGCGTCGCCGTCATCGGTGCCCGTGGACCCGCGGGCACCAGGCTGAAGAACACGCGGTCCAGGCAGGACCTGTACGTCGCGGGACCGCTGCAGGAGGCCGCGATCGACTTCGTGACGTCGCCGGTGTGGCGACGTCATCTGCGCACGCTCCAGCAGGCGTTGAGGTCGAGGCGGGATGCTCTGACGAGCGCGATCGGCACGTACCTGCCGCGGTTCGGCGTGGCCAGGTCGACGGGTGGCCTCCACCTTTGGGTGAAGCTGCCGGATGGCGTCGACGAGGGCACGCTGACCAGCGCGGCAGCTGCTCGTGACGTCGTGGTGTTCCCCGGAAGGCCCTGGTTCGCGGCTGAACCGCCGGGCGACTTCCTCCGTTTGACCTACGGGGGCGCGCCGGAGCATGTGCTCGTCGAAGGCGTTCGCCGGTTGACTGACATCGTTCGTTAACTTGACTGATTCCAGAAAACGCGGCAGGGTGTGCAGCGTGCCCACGGCTACCGACTTCGAGCGCATGTTGCGTGGAGTGTCACTTCGGGTGACCGCTCCGCGGATAGCTGTGCTGTCCGCGGTGCATCAGCACCCGCACGCTGACACGGACTCGATCATCGGTGTCGTGCGTCAGAACCTCGGCGCGGTCTCTCATCAGGCCGTGTACGACGTGCTCCGCGCGCTGACAGGAGCCGGCCTACTGCGACGGATCGAACCGCAGGGGTCGGTAGCGCGTTATGAGGCTCGCGTCGGGGACAACCACCACCACGTCGTATGCCGGTCCTGCGGTTCCATCGCCGACGTTGACTGCGCCGTCGGCAGCGCACCGTGCCTGGACGCATCCGACGACCACGGCTTCGTCATCGACGAGGCCGAGGTCATCTACTGGGGCACGTGCCCTGACTGCACGACCGCCGCACAAAGTTCCTGAACACCGGAAGGATCCCCGTGTCCGACAGCACTGACGCCAAGCTGAGCGAGCTGAACGAGGAGGAGGCAGGCGGCTGCCCGGTCGCCCACGGGCGCCTCAACCACCCGACCGAGGGCGGCAGCAGCCGCGACTGGTGGCCGAAGCAGCTCAACCTTCGGATCCTCCGCAAGCACCCCGTCCAGGCGAACCCGATGGGCGGCGAGTTCGACTACGGCAAGGAATTCCTCACCGTCGACCTCGACGAGCTGGCGCGCGACGTCGACGCCGTGCTCACCGAGTCGAAGGCGTGGTGGCCCGCGGACTTCGGCCACTACGGCCCGTTCATGATCCGCATGGCGTGGCACAGCGCGGGCACCTACCGCACGCACGACGGCCGCGGTGGCGCCGGTGCGGGCATGCAGCGCTTCGCCCCGCTGAACAGCTGGCCGGACAACGGCAACCTGGACAAGGCGCGCCGCCTGCTGTGGCCGGTCAAGCAGAAGTGGGGCCGCAAGGTCTCCTGGGCCGACCTCATGATCTTCACGGGCAACCGCGCGCTGGAGACCATGGGCTTCACGACCTTCGGCTTCGCCGGTGGCCGCGCCGACGTGTGGGAGCCGGACGAGGACGTCTACTGGGGCCCCGAGACCGAGTGGCTCGGCGGCGACGTCCGCTACAGCGGTGAGCGCGACCTGGAGTCCCCGCTCGCGGCCGTGCAGATGGGCCTCATCTACGTCAACCCCGAGGGCCCGAACGGCAACCCGGACCCGATCCAGGCCGCCCGCGACATCCGCGAGACGTTCGGCCGCATGGGCATGAACGACGAGGAGACCGTCGCGCTCATCGCCGGTGGGCACACCTTCGGCAAGGCGCACGGCGCCGGTGACCCGGACCTGGTCGGCGCGGAGCCCGAGGGCGCCAAGATCGACTCGCAGGGCTTCGGCTGGATCAGCACGCACGGTTCCGGCAAGGGCCGCGACACCATCACCTCCGGCCTCGAGGTCACCTGGACCCAGACGCCGACCGAGTGGGGCGCCAAGTTCTTCGAGAACCTCTTCGGGTTCGAGTGGGAGCTCACCAAGTCCCCGGCGGGCGCGCACCAGTGGAAGCCGAAGAACGGTGAGGGCGCCAACACGGTGCCGGACCCCGAGGACGGCACGCTCAACCGCACGCCGATGATGCTGACGACGGACCTGTCGCTGCGCGTCGACCCGATCTACGAGCCGATCTCGCGCCGCTTCCTTGAGGACAACGCGGCCTTCGCGGACGCGTTCGCCCGCGCGTGGTTCAAGCTGACCCACCGCGACATGGGCCCGATCCAGCGCTACCTCGGCCCGCAGGTGCCGCAGGAGGAGCTGATCTGGCAGGACCGTCTGCCTGCCGTCGACCACGAGGTCATCTCCTCGGCCGACGCGGCGGCGCTGAAGGCCAAGATCCTGGAGACGGGCCTCTCGGTCTCGCAGCTGGTCAAGACCGCGTGGGCCTCCGCCTCGTCGTTCCGCCAGAGCGACAAGCGCGGCGGCGCGAACGGTGCCCGCATCCGCCTGGAGCCGCAGCGTGGCTGGGAGGTCAACGAGCCCGACCAGCTCGCGCAGGTGCTGCGCACGCTGGAAGGCGTGCAGGAGGCGTTCAACAGCGCGCAGACCGGCGGTAAGAAGGTCTCGCTGGCCGACCTGATCGTCCTCGGCGGTTCCGCGGCGATCGAGCAGGCGGCGAAGGCCGCGGGCCACGACGTCGAGGTGCCGTTCCTGGCCGGCCGCGTGGACGCCACCCAGGAGCAGACCGACACCGAGTCGTTCGCGGTGCTGGAGCCGACCACGGACGGCTTCCGCAACTACCGCGGCAAAGGCCACCCGCTGCCCTCGGAGTACCTGCTGATCGACAAGGCCAACCTGCTCGGCCTCTCGGCGCCCGAGCTGACCGTCCTCGTCGGTGGCCTGCGCGTGCTGGGCGCGAACCACAACGGTTCGACCGCCGGTGTGCTGACGGCCAAGCCCGAGACGCTGACGAACGACTTCTTCGTGAACCTGCTCGACATGGAGACCGAGTGGAAGTCGGTCTCCGAGGACGAGGAGAACTTCGAGGGTCGTGACCGCGCCACCGGTGCCGTCAAGTGGACCGGCACGCGCAACGACCTGGTGTTCGGCTCGAACTCCGAGCTGCGCGCCGTCGCGGAGGTCTACGCGAGTGACGACGCTCGGGACAAGTTCGTCCAGGACTTCGTCTCGGCGTGGACCAAGGTCATGAACGCGGACCGCTACGACGTCTGATCCATCCCCTCCGGTACCCCAGGCCACTCCCCCGGCCTGGGGTACCGTCGTTTCATGGGGGTCATGATCAGGGGCGTCGCCTTGCCCCAGCGGGAAGAAGTCTCGTTCGTCGTCGACGGCGAACGGCTGCGCGCCCGTCCGTCCACCGAGGACGCCACGATCGAGGGCTGGCTGCTGCCCGGCCTGGTGGACGTGCACTCGCATCCGGGGATGGAGAAGCCGGGCGACGTCTACGACCACGAGGTGTTCCGGCGGCACATGATCGCGCACCGCGACGCCGGTGTGCTGACCGTGCGGTCGCCGGGTTCGCCGGATCCGGTGCCGGACCGCGCCGACGACCCCGACCTGCCCCGGCTGTTCCGCAGCGGGCGGTGGCTCGCGACGCCGGGCCGGTTCTTCGAGGGCTACGGCAGGCGGGTCACCGAGGCCGAACTGCCCGCCGCCGCGGCCGAGGAAGCGGGCACTGGCTGGTGCAAGATCATCGGCGACTGGCGGCCGGGCGAACCCGCCGTGCCGCTGGACGTGCTGACCGCGGCGGTCGAGGCCGTGCACGCCGCGGGCGGCCGGGTCGCGGTGCACTGCCAGACCGCCGACGGGTGCCGCAACGCCGTACTGGCGGGCGCCGACAGCCTCGAACACGGTATGCATCTCGATCACTCCCTACTTGCTCGGATGGCGGCTCAGTGCACGGCGTACGCACCGACGTTCACGCCGTTCGCCAAGGTCCTCGAAACGCTGGACCAGGCACCCGACGAGGTGTTCCGCGAGTGGATCCGGACCGGCTGGGAGCACGCCTTCCCGACCGTCCGCGCGGCTCACGAGGCGGGTGTGACGGTGCTGGCGGGCACCGACAGCCAGCCGTGCGGCGGCGTGGCGGGCGAGATCTCGTGGCTGATCCGGGCCGGAATGCCGGTCGAGGCCGCGGTGGGTGCGGGCTCGTGGACGGCACGCTCGTGGCTCGGCCTGCCGGGGCTGGTCGACGGCGGGTACGCCGACGTCGTCGCCTACGACGCGGACCCCACCCGGGATCCCTCCGTGCTGACCCGGCCGAGCCGGATCGTGCTGCGCGGTCAGGTCATCCGCTGAACCACACTCGTGATGGGTGCGGTCAGCGGTGGATCCGGGGCAGCACCTGTGTGGCTTCGGGGTCCCGTTCGGAGCGTTGCCGCACCCGCGAGATCACGAACAGCACCACGGCGATCGCGAGGGCGGCCAGCACGAGCTTCTGGAAGATGCCCGCGTATCCCTCGACCCGGTGCCAGTTCTCGCCGAGCAGGTAACCCGCGCCGACGAACACCGTGTTCCAGATCAGGCTGCCCGACGTGGTCAGGAGCAGGAACTTCGGTAGTTCATCCGCTCCACGCCCGCGGGTAGCGAGATGAAGCTGCGGAACAGCGGGATCATTCGGCCGAAGAACACGGCTTTGGTGCCGTGGCGGGTGAACCAGGCTTCGGTCCTCTCGAAGTCGGTCACGTCGACGAGCGGAATGCGGGCGACCAGGCGGCGGGTACGCTCGCGGCCCAGCAGCAGTCCCGCGTAGTAGACGATCACGGCGCCGATCACCGAGCCCGCGGTGGTCCAGAACAGGGCCGCGGGCAGGCTGAAGACGCCCCGGCTCGCGGAGAAGCCTGCCAGCGGCAGCACCAGCTCGCTCGGGATCGGCGGGAACAGGTTGTCCAGGCCCACGACCACGGCCGCGCCGACGCCTCCCATCGTCTCCATCACTTCGACAGCCCACTCGGCCAGCATTGGTCCCCCTTGGAACGGTGAATGTTTCGAGGACAACGCTAGGAATGGAGCGGCGGCAGGACCATGAGGTCGGCCGTCGAGAATCGTGGGTGAAACCGCAGGGCAATACTGCGGAAAACCGCAATGCCGAGGTCGTCGCCAAGTCGTACGGTGGGTTTGTGCACCAGGGTGATCAGATGAGCGCCGGATCGTTGGTGCGCAGGTGGCTCCGGACACTGCTCGGTGTTCTCATCGGGACGGTGACGGCGTTGCCGGGCCTCGTGACCGCGTTGGTGGGCGTGGGCGCGGTGCGGATGACCGAGATCGAGTTGTGGCGGATCGCGCAGTACGGCGAAGCCGCGCACGCCGATCCGCTGACACAGGCGAGATGTCGCCGGTACCTGGCGGTGCGATGGCTGGTCGGCGGTGTGGGCGCGGGCGTGGTCATGATGTTGATGCTGTACATCGCGATCGCGCTCTCGATGCTGACGGCGTGGATCTTCGACGGCTCGTGGGGGCTCGTCAAGGACGGCGACGAGGTCGACACGCAGCTGATCGCGGTGGCGACGTTGCCGGGCATGTTGCTCATCTTCGTCACGCTCGCGGGGATCGTCGGGTGTCGCCGCGCTCGACCGGTGGCTGGCTACGGAGATGCTCGGGCGGGACCAGCAAACGCTGCTGCGCCAGCGGGTTGCCGTGTTGACCAGTACCAGGGCGGAGGTGATCGAGGCGATCGACGACGAGCGCAGGCGGATCGAGCGCGACCTGCACGACGGCGTTCAGCAGCGGCTCGTGGCGCTCGGGATGTTGATCGGCCGGGCCCGCCGCACCGGGGACGACGAGCAGCTCCAGCGGTTGCTGCGGCAGGCGCACGAGACTGCTGCCGAGACCATCGACGAGCTGCGGGAGGTCGCCAACCGGGTGTATCCGGCGGTGCTCGACGACTCGGGGCTGGACGCGGCGCTCGAACTGCTGGCGGAGCGGTCAAGCGTGCGGGTGGAGATCATCAACGAGCTGACGGAATCGGCGGGGACCGCGCTGGACGCCGTGATCTACTTCGTGGTGTCGGAGGCCGTGAACAACGCGGCCAAGCACGCCGAGCCGACACTGGTCAGCGTCTGGTCTGGCAGAGGAGCCGAACACAACATCACGGTGATCGTGTGGGACAACGGCATCGGCGGCGCGGACCCGACCGGGACGGGTCTTTCCGGTCTCAGCAGGAGGGTCAACGCGGTCGACGGGACGTTCAAGGTGACCAGTCCGTCCGGAGGTCCGACGAAGATCGTTGCGAGGTTGCCGTGCGCGTGATTCTGGCCGAGGACTCCACGCTGCTGCGCGAGGGCCTCGTCCGGCTGCTCGCGGAGGAGGGGCACGACGTCGTCGCCGCCGTCGGCACCGCGCCGGAACTCCTGGCGGCCACCGAGAAGCACCAGCCGGACATCGTGGTCACCGACGTCCGCATGCCCCCGGACCACAAGGACGACGGCATGCGCGCCGCGCTGGAGATCCGCCGGAAACATCCGGACATCGGCGTTCTGGTGCTCTCGCAGTACGTGGAGAACCGTTACGCCACCGAACTGATCACCAGCACCACGGGCAAGGTCGGCTACCTGCTCAAGGACCGCGTCGCCCAGATCGACGAGTTCCTGGAGGCGCTCGACCGGGTCGCGGCAGGTGGAGCCGCGTTCGATCCCGAGGTCGTGCGCAGGCTGCTGACCAGGACGACGCACGTGGACCCACTGGAAAAGCTGACCCCGCGGGAGAAGGAGGTTCTGGAGCTCATGGCACAGGGCCTCACGAACGCCCGCATCTCCGAGGTCCTGCACATCTCGACGAGCGCGGCGGAGAAGCACATCAACGCGATCTTCGACAAGCTCGAGCTCAGCGGCTCGACGGGCCTCAGCCGACGCGTGCTGGCGGTCGTTCGCTACCTGGGCAGCTGATGGAACTCGACGAGCTGCTCAAGGTCCCGGCCGCCGAGCTGAAGCGCGGCACGTTCAACGATGCCGTTGTGGTGCAAGGAAGGTGGGTCGCCCGCTTCCCCCGCACCGCCACCGCGCTGGCCGACGCGCCCCGCCGCGCCAAGGCTCTCACCAAGATCGCCGCGCTCGGCCTGCCGTTCTCGACACCCGAAGTCATCGATGACCACCTGGACCTGCCGCTCGGCCGCGCCCACGTAGTCATCTCCTACCTGCCCGGCGAACCCTCCGACACGCGAACGACGGCGCGGTGCGCACCGTCCTCGACGCACTGGCCGAGGTCGAGCTCGACGACGAACTCATCGCCCTGCTCGACGAACCGCTGCACCACGCGGGCGGGCACCGCGTCGCCGAAACCATCGCCGAGCACGTCTTCCCTCTGCTCACCGCGGACGAACGCGGCCAGGCATCTGAAGTACTGAAGCGCCACGCGGCGTTGCCGTCGAAGAGGAGCTTCGTGCATGGCGACCTGGCTCCGGTGAACCTCCACTGGCACAACGGAAAGGTGACCGGAATCCTGGACTGGGACTTCGCGCATGTCGGCGACCCGGCGTTGGACGCGGCCGCGTTCGCCCACTACGGCTGGTCCCTGGTCCGGCACATCCGGCCAGGGACCTACGAACGGGCGCGTGCGCACGCGGCGATGTTCCCGCTCACCGGCGCGGCCTCGGCGATGCTGCAGGGCGCCGACCCGGAGAAGTTCGTCGAGTGGTTCCGTCGCCGTTGCGCGGTCCGCGAGCACCCGCCTGCCAGTTGAAGCCGCCTTCTTCGTCAGGTTCGCCGCGTTCGGGAAAAGTCGGTCACCGAGAGTGTGCCGACCATCACAGGCGTGGCGGCCCACACTCACGTTCCGCCCGGAACGTCCGACTAACACCGGCGCGTCTCCATTGGCGCGTTGATCGCGGGAATCGTGCAGCTGGGCAGCGGTATTGCGCTCACGACAACGGCTCAATCGACTAATCGAACGAGGATTCGCCGGGTATAAAGCGGTACGTGATTAGGTTCTTCACCCGTCTGGAGGACTCGATCACTATGATGAGTGAGTGTCCCTGAGTCGCCGACCTCTTTCGCTGCTCGCTGCGCTTGCGCTGCTCAGCGCGGTCACGGCGTGCACCAATGCGGCCGTGGGCGACCCGGTCGCGGCTCCGGACAAGCAAAAGCCCACGTCAACGACCAAGCCCGCGCCGCCTCCACCGCCGAGGGACAACCTCACGCTCAAAGCGGAGAACGGGCGGCAGAGCCCCGGCACGGTGCTGGCGGGCGCGGGCGACGCGCCGTACAACTACGGGCCCGCCGTGATGCTCGAGAACGGCCGTGTCCGCGCGTGGTGGTGCAGCCAGCTGAGCGCCGCGCCGCCCGGAGGCGACGACGTCCTCTACAGCGAGGGCCCGACCGTGGACGGGCCGTTCAGCACGGCGGTCCCGGTGTTCTCGGGCAGCGGCAGCAGCTTCGACGCGATGCACGTGTGCGACCCGTCGCTGGTCAAGATCGGCGACACCTACTACATGTACTACTCGGGCGCGTCACGCGACAACCACGCGAACGGCACCTCGTTCGGCGTCGCGACCAGCAAGGACGGCGTGAGCTGGACTCGGGCCGCCGGCGGCCGGGCGATCGTCACGCCGGCCAACGACGTGCAGCGCGAGAACACCTACGGCGCGGGCCAGCAGTCGGCCGTCTACCTCGACGGCTGGGTCTACCTGATGTTCACCGACACCACGGGCCTCGCGTCGCACCAGAACGGCGCGGGCCAGTACGTGCTGCGCTCGAAGGACCCGACGTTCACCGTGGGCGTCGAGGCGTTGGGCGCGCAGGGCTTCCAGCCGGTCGGGGCGACGAACAAGCCCCGCACCCGGTCGGTCGTCGAGGCGTTCAGCGCGGACTGGATGTGGATCGACGCGGCGTCCACGTGGGCCATCGCCCACTCGACCGACAACGGCACCACCATCACGTTCTGGAACAAGGACTTCACCCGCCACCCGTTCACCCCGCTGCTCATCCCCGGCATCTGGCGCGAGGGCCCCGGTCTGGTGCGCACGCCGCAGGGTCACGCGCCGATCGACGCGGGCGACCCGTGCGGCCGGGTGGCGCTGGACGTGCTGCGGTCCACCATCAACGGAGCTGCGGGCGCACCGACGAACATCACCCGCTTCGGCCTCGACGCGGTCGGGCTCCAGGGCTGTGCGACGGCGGACGAGGCGAGCGCCCTCAACGGTTTCGCGATGCCCTCCCCCGAACGCACGGCCGACATGGTCGTCGACGGCAAGGTCGTCCGGTTCGAACGCCGCTCGGTCGCGGAGAAGTTCGCCCGCTCCGTGCTCGCCGTCCGGCCGCCGGGCGCCGACACGCTCAAGATCGTGGCCCGTGTCCCGGCGGGTGTGCCCGCAGTCGTCAACCCGGAGGGCGTGGTCGGACTGCTGCTCGACAACAAGCTGTGGGTCGTCGGCTCGGTCGCGGTGGCGACGCTGAACTCCTCGGAGGTCCAGCCGGTCTCGGCCGAGCAGTGGGAGCGGTACGAACGCCACGCGGACCTCGCCGCGCGCTGACCTGTACCTTCGTTCGTGGTTCGACACGGACACGGGGGACGTCAGGTGACGGAGACGATCAACAAGCCGAGGGTGCTCGCGGAAAGCCTGCTGCCGGAGTCGACCGGCGAGCGCGCCTGGGCGGGGTACCTGTTCAGCTTCGCGGGCGCGATGGCGTTCCTGCTGCTCATCCCCGCCGGCTGGGCGCGTCTCGACCACCTGTGGGCCGAGGACGGCGCGCGGTTCATGGTCGACGCGATCCGCACGCCGACGCTCGAGAACCTTCTCACGCCCTACGGCGGCTACCTGCACACGCTGCCGAGGCTGGTGGCCGAGGTCGTCGCGCTGTTCCCGCTGGAGTGGACCGCCGCGCTCTTCGCCGTGTTCGCGGCGGCGCTGCGGGTGCTGGTCGCACTGATCTCGTTCGCGGCTTCGGGGGCCTACCTGCGCTCCACGCCGCTGCGGTTCGCGTTGGCGGCGCTCGTGGTGGTGCTGCCCGCGGGCAACTCCGAGACGTTGAACAACATGGCGAACCTGCACTGGTTCCTGCTCTACGGCGCCTTCTGGGCATTGTTGTGGCGCAACGCCCCACGCGTGCCGGTCGCGTTGTTCGTCGTCCTCGCGGCGGTGTCGAGCCCGTTGGTCTTCCTGCTGCTGCCCATCGCGGTGGTTCGGCTCTTCCTGCCTCGCAAGGAGGTGGCGATCGCGTTCCTGGCCGGGGCCGTGACGCAGGGCCTCACGATGCTGTTCACCGAACGCGCGCCGTACTCGCACGACGCGGTCGACCCGCTGCAGGTCGTGCTGGCGAGCCTGCTGCGGGTGCCGGTCGTGGCGCTGACCGGCTCGGAACGGGTCTCCGTCTACTACCCGGCCCAGGGCAACCTGGTGATCCTGGGCGCGCTGCTGGTGACGGGCGTGCCGATCGCGCTGGGGCTGTGGTGGGGCAACCGTGCGGGCCGGACGCTGGCGCTGGTCGCGGCCGGGTACAGCGTGCTCGTCATCGTGCTGTGCCTGACGCTGAACTGGAGCGCGATCCTGCAGGTGCAGCAGCCCGGGGTCGTGACGGCCGGGCAGCGCTACAGCATCGCGCCGTGCCTGTTCCTGTTCACCGCGATGGCGGTGGGCCTCGACGCCACACCCGCTCAGACGTGGCAACGCCTGTTGGTGAAGGCCTGTCAGTGGGTGATCGGTATCGCGCTGGTCGCCGGCATCATCGGGTACTTCCGCGTGCCGTCGACGATCCTGCGTGGCGTGCCGTGGGACGAGAGCGTCGAGCAGGGCCGGGCACAGTGCGTCGCCGGCGCCGCGGAGGCCCGGTTCGTGCATGAGCCGAAGGACTGGTTCTTCGTCGTGCCGTGCGACTCAGTGGGCCGATAGCGCGGACGTGTCGAAAACGCGGTCTCCCGTTCGACGCATGTGCATGACTACGAAAATTGAGACCCGCAACCTCGACCAGTACGGCTCCGCGGCACTGCCCTGGAGCCGTGCGCAGGCCCATCTCGCCAACGACACCCCCAAGGTCGACCTGCCGTTCTTCCTCACCACCGTGACACCCGACGGCAGGCCGCACTCGGTCGGTATCGGCGCCATCTGGTTCGACGACGCCCTGTGGTTCGTCAGCGGGCCGGGCACCCGCAAGTCGCGCAACCTCGCGGAGAACCCGGCCTGCACGGTGTCGGTACGGCTGCACGGCCTCGACCTCGTGCTGGAGGGCGATGCCGGTCGCGTCACGGATCCGTCCACTTTGGAGCGAGTCGCCGCGCGGTACCGGGAGGGCGGCTGGCCCGCGCAGGTGGAGGGCGAGGCGTTCACCGCGCCCTACACCGCACCGAGTGGCGGAAAGCCACCCTGGCACCTGTATCGCCTCACGCTGCGAAGCGCGCATGCCGTGGCGACCGAGAAGCCTTACGGTGCCACGCGTTGGGCGTTCTCTTAGATCGTGCTGTTGTCGATGACGAAGCGGTACCGGACGTCGCTGTCGAGCACGCGCTCGTAGGCCTCGTTGATCTGCTCGGCCCTGATCAGCTCGATCTCCGCGCCCAGCCCGTGCTCGGCGCAGAAGTCGAGCATCTCCTGGGTCTCCGCGATACCACCGATCATCGAGCCCGCCAGCGTCTTGCGCCCGCCGAGCAGCGCGAACAGGTTCAGCGTGATCGGCTCCTCCGGGGCGCCGACGTTGACGAGCGCGCCGTCGGTCTTGAGCAGGCCGAGGTAGGCGGTGAAGTCGAGCGGTGCGGACACCGTGGACAGGATGACGTCGAACGTCCCGGCCAGTTCGGAGAAGGTCGCCGGGTCGCTGGTGGCGCGGTAGTCGTGTGCGCCCAGCTTCAGGCCGTCGTCCTTCTTGCGCAACGACTGTGAGAGGACGGTGACCTCGGCGCCGAGTGCGGCGGCGATCTTGACTCCCATGTGGCCGAGGCCGCCGAGGCCGACCACGGCGACCTTCTTGCCAGGGCCCGCGTTCCACTTGCGCAGCGGCGAGTAGACGGTGATGCCCGCGCACAGCAGCGGCGCGGCCACGTCCAGTGGGAGCGCTTCCGGGATCCGCACCGCGTAGTTCTCGTCGACCACGACGGCCTCGGAGTAGCCGCCGTAGGTGATCTCGCCGTTCCGGTCGATGCCGTTGTAGGTCATGGTGCTGCCGTTCTGGCAGTACTGCTCCAGGCCCTGGAGGCAGTACTCGCACTCGCGGCACGAGTCGACCATGCAACCCACGCCGACGCGGTCGCCGACGGCGAACCTGGTCACCTCGGCGCCGACCTCGGTGACGACGCCCGCGATCTCGTGGCCCGGCACCATCGGGAAGATTCCCTCACCCCAGCCCTCACGGACCTGGTGGATGTCGGAGTGGCAGATGCCGGCGAACTTGATGTCGATCAGGACGTCGTGCGCGCCGACCGCGCGACGCTCGATCGTGGTGCGCTCCAGCGGTGCCTTGGGTGCGGGAGCGGCGTAGGCAGCGACGGTGCTCATCAGGTGTTCTCCTCGTTCGTTGATGAACACGACACTGCCGTCGCGAGGAGGAGCTACCCAGACACCTGCTTTTCGTACGACTGGTGTGCCTACCACTGGCAGTAGCAGGCACGATCCGGGAGCGCCGGGGATACTCGGGTTCATGACCGTCGACCCGCGCACCGAGCTGAGCGAGTTCCTGCGCAGCCGCCGCGCACGGCTGACCCCGGACGATGTGGGCCTGCCGCGGTACGGCCGGACCCGGCGCGTGCCTGGGCTGCGCCGTGAGGAGCTGGCGCAGCTCGCGGGCGTTTCCGTCGCCTACTACACGCGTCTTGAGCAGGGCAACGGCCGCAACGTGTCGGTCGAGGTGATCGAGGCGATCGCCCGTGCGCTGCAGCTCGACGACTCCGAGTGCGCGCATCTGCGGAACCTGACCCAGTGCGACAAGCGCGGCAGGAAGAAGTCCGCGCGGGCGCAGCAGGTGCGCCCGGCCTTGCGGCACCTGCTCGACACGATCGGTGTGCCCGCGTACATCGGCGGGCGGCGGGCGGACGTGCTCGCGTGGAACCCGCTGGCCGCGGCGTTGTTCGGCGACTGGGGCGCGTTGCCGCCGAAGGAACGGAACTGGGCGCGGCTCGTGTTCCTGAATCCCTCCTACCGCGAGCTGTTCGTCGACTGGGAGAGCAAGGCGTCCGACGTCGTCGGGTTCCTGCGGATGGACGCGGGCTGCTACCCGAACGACCCGGACCTGGCCGCGTTGATCGGCGAGCTGTCGGTGAAGAGCGAGCCGTTCCGCAAGCTCTGGGCCAGGCACGACGTGAAAGAGAAGACGCACGGCGTGAAGATGATCCGGCACCCGCTCGTCGGCGAGCTGCGGTTGTCGTGGGAGGCGCTGCGCATGCCCAGCGAGAGCGAGCAGTTCCTCACCACCTACTCCGCGGAACCCGGCACGCCGTCCGCCGAGGCGCTGCAGCTGCTGGCCAGCTGGGGCAAGGACGCCACCCAGGCTGGCATGCCGCACCATACCGAGGCATGAGGACGCCACGTCTGGAGATCGAGTACTGCACGCAGTGCCGCTGGCTGCTGCGCGCCGGATGGACCGCGCAGGAGCTGCTGACGACGTTCACCACCGAGCTCGGTGAGGTCGCACTGATTCCCGGCACCGGTGGCGTGTTCGACGTCCGGTTGGACGGCGAGATCGTGTGGTCGCGCAAGGAGCAGGAAGGCTTCCCCGACCTCGCGGTGCTCAAGCAGCTCGTGCGCGACCGGGTGGCGCCGGATCGGTCGTTGGGCCACACGGACCGCAAGTCACCGTGAGCCGAGGTGCTCGGCGCCGAGATGGGCGAACACCATCGCGGCGCCGATCGTGCAGCCCGGCCCAGGATAGGAGCGGCCCATCACCGTGGCCGTGGTGTTCCCCGCCGCGTACAGGCCGTCGATGACCGAGCCGTCCTCGCGCAGCACCCGCGCGAACTCGTCGGTGACGAGGCCGCCTTTCGTGCCGAGGTCGCCGGGGAAGATCGTGCACGCGTAGAACGGCGGCTGGTCCAGCGCGCCGAGGTTCGGGTTCGGCCGGCCCCTCGGGTCGCTGTAGTACCGGTCGTACGCGTCGTCGCCGCGGCCGAAGTCCTCGTCCCTGCCCGACTTCGCGAACTCGTTGAACCGCCGCACGGTCCGTTCGAGCTTCTCGGCGGGCAGCCCGACCTTCCCCGCCAGCTCGGCGAGGGTGTCCGCCTTGGTCAGGATGCCGTTGCCGTCCGGCGTCTCGCCGGGCTTGAGGATGACGAACGGGTACCGCTCGCGGTGCCTGCTGTCGATGATCATCCACGCGGGCACGCTGCCGCGCTGGTAGATCTGGTGGCCGCACTCGTTGTAGGACATGGCCTCGTTCATGAAACGCTCGCCCTCGTCGTCGACGATGATCGAGCCGGGGAACGCCCGCTCCCGCAACGAGCCCACCGCGATCCCGCCGGGAAAGCCGATCGCGGGCAGCCACCAGGCCTCGTCCATCAACGCCGTGGCCGCGCCGAGCCCGATGCCCAGCGAGAGCACCTCGCCGGTGTCGGTGGGCGAGGCGTTCGTCCACCTGGTGCCGGTCGGGTGCGGGTGGTGCCGCTGGCGCAGGGCGTCGTTGTGCGCGAACCCGCCCGCTGTCAGGAAAACCGTGCCGGTGACCCGCCGCGTCTCTCCTCCGCGTTCGACGACCACGCCGGTGACCTTGCCGTTCTCGGTGATCAGCTCCTTGACCGTCGAGCTGAGCCACACCTCGGCGCCGCGCCTGGCCGCGAGCGCGACGAGTTGGCCGACCAGCGAGAGTCCACCGGTCAGCGCCGGGTTACGGCCGATCTTGCGGATCTTCGTGACCCACAGCTCGGTGAACCAGCCGCGCAACGTGCGTTTCGCGAGGCCCAGCCAGCGGATCTCCGTGGTGTACATGGGGGTCGTGAGCGCGCTGGGCCGCACGCGCAGCCTGCCCATCCACTCGCCGAGCTTCGCGCCGTCGATGACGCGCGCCTCGACGCACCGGCCCTTCGTGCTGGCGCCGGGCATCTTCTGGTGGTAGTCGGGATATCCCTTCGACCACCGCAGCCTGAGCCCTTCCTTGCGCAGGAACGACACCATGTCCGGCCCGCGCCGCACGTACGTCTCCTGCCGGATCGCCGAACTGCCGCTGCCCGCCGTCGCGGCCAGGTACCGCAGCGCGTCGTCGGCGTTGTCCGTGCCGCGCAGCAACGGGTTCGCCGGGATCCACAGCCCACCGCCGGACAACGCCGTCGACCCGCCGACGAACTCGGTTTTCTCCAGCACCAACGGTTTCAGCCCGCGCGCCGCCGCGGTCAGCGCGGCCACCAGTCCCGCTGCCCCACTGCCGACGATCACCACGTCGAAATCCGGCATTGGGACATCATGGTGTCAGCCGACGCGGGAAGCCAGCCTCACGTTCTTCGCGGCCAGGGTGAATTCTCCGCGGAATGGCATGCCTGCTCGTATGGTGAGGCCTGTGAATCCGAACCCAGGTTGGCCACCGCAGCAGCCCCAGGGCCACGGGCAGCAACCTCCGGGCTACGGCCCACCGCCACCGGGTTACGGCCCTCCCGGCTGGGGTCAGCAGCGCAGGCCGAGCACCGCTCTCGCCTACATCGTCGCCTCGCTGTGGGTGCTGGTGTCGGTGCTGTGCTTCGTGCTCGCCGGGCTCAACTCCGCGGACGGCAAGGGCGCCCGGCAGACCCCGGAGGCGGCGGTCGCGCTGCTCGGCCTGGCGCTGCCCAGGAGCGTGATCGGCAACGGCGACCCGGCGATCGTCGCGACCTACGTGGCGGGCGGGGTGGTCCTGCTGCTGGCCGGGCTGTTGTTCGCGCGGCTCGGGTTCGCGCGCTGGGTCCTCGCGGCACTGGGGTCCGTCATCTTCGGCTACTACGTGTACGTGGTGGTGCGGATCGCGATCAACCACGTCAGCTCGATCATCATCGTGCCGGTGGTGGCGTTGCTGCTGTGGCTGGTCGCGGTGGTCCTCTCGGCGCTGCCGGCGACCGGTCGCGCGATGCGGTGACCGGCGGTGACGGGCGGGAGTCGCCCCAACGGCCGGTGACATCGAGGTCATCGGACCACTAAGCCTGTCGACATGAGAACTCTGCTTGGCGTGGCGCTCGCCCTGCTGACCGCTTCGTCGGTCACGGCGCCGACGCTGGCGGTCTCCGGCACCAACGAGCCTGCCAGCTACCAGGTGAGCAACGTTCGCACACCTGAACAACGCACCAAGGTCGCTCGTTCCGGCGCGGCGATCGACTCGGTCGAGGAACACGGCGTCGTCGTGATCACCGCGACCGGCGCCGAGGTGGATCGGTTGCGCGCACAGGGATTCGACGTGCGCGAGTTACCGAGACACGTCACGACCACCGATGTCGCGCCCTTCGACTTCCCTGCCAAGGACGCGAACTACCACAACTACACCGAGATGAACGCCGCGATCGACCGGGCGATCGCCGCGTACCCGTCCCTGGTCTCCAAAAGGGTGATCGGCAAGTCCTACGAGAAGCGCGACATCGTCGCGGTCAAGATCAGCGACAACGTCGCGGCCGACGAGAACGAGCCCGAAGTCCTGTTCACGCACAAGCAGCACGCGCGTGAACACCTCACCGTCGAGATGGCGCTTTACCTGGTCAACACGTTCACGTCCCAGTACGCCACCGACGCGCGGATCAAGGGGCTCGTCGACTCCCGTGAGATCTGGATCGTCCCCGACGTCAACCCCGACGGCGGCGAGTACGACATCGCGACGGGCAACTACCGGTCGTGGCGCAAGAACCGGCAGCCGAACGCGGGTTCCACCGCGATCGGCACCGACACCAACCGCAACTGGGCCTACAAGTGGGGCTGCTGCGGCGGTTCGTCGGGCACGCCGTCCAGTGACACCTTCCGCGGCGCGCGGGCGGAGTCGACGCCGGAGGTGAAGGTGGTCGCGGACTTCGTGCGCAGCCGCAACGTCGGCGGCACGCAGCAGATCAAGGCGTCCATCGACTTCCACACCTACGGCCAGCTCATCATGTGGCCGTTCGGCTACACCTACGACGACCTCGCGCCTGGTCTGAACAAGGACCAGCACGACACGTTCACCACGATCGGCCGGTCGATGGCCGCGTCGAACGGGTACACGCCGCAGCAGGCGAGCGAGCTCTACATCACCGACGGCGGCATCCGCGACTGGTTGTGGGGTTCGCAGCGGATCTTCGCCTACACGTTCGAGATGTACCCCGGCAGTGATGGCGCCGGCGGTTTCTACCCTCCGGACGAGGTGATCCCGGCGCAGACCGCGCGCAACCGGGAGGCCGTGCTGCAGCTGCTGGAACGGGCTGACTGCCCGTATGAGGCGATCGGCAAGGAAGCGCAGTACTGCTGACGAGACGGTGGCGAGCACGGCTGCGCTCGCCACCATCACGCACTACGAGCAGGTCCAGATCGCGGGCGCCCAACGGCCGTCCGCCGCCTTGCGCTGCCCTGCGAGCTCATTGGTCTCCGTCACCGCACGCACGCGTTCCCCGACGGCGAGCTCAGCCTCGAACGTGGCCCCACGCCACACCTTCACGGTGATCCGGCCACCACCAGGGTTCTCACTCCAGGAAGCCAGCAGGCCTGAGCCGTTGATGCCGATCGGGGTCGGCTCCTTCATCTCGTACCGCTGCACAGCGGCTCCTGTCGCGATGTCCCACCGCCACAGGCCCGTGTGGTCACTGAACTTGTGACCGAGCACCTGGCCGCTCTGGAACTCCTCAACGACGACCTGGGGAGAACCCACGATCCGAGAGGTGGTGCCGTCCGATGACACCAAGAATCCCTTCTCTGTCACCACACGCCCCGCGTCGTCGATGCCCCTGGCCACGTCGTCGGCCACGATCCGGTAATTGCCCGGCTGGCTGCGCGGCCACACCACGCTGTGCCGGCACAGGCGCCATGAGCAACGTCAAGAACGCAGCACAAACCACGACTGTTCGATTCACGTGTTCCCCAGTTGATCGACCCCAGTGCCTGAATTGTGGCACGGGAACGCGGGGGTGATCAGTCCGTTCGGATGAACCCCTTGGACACCATCCAGTCGCGGGCCACGGCGCCCGCGTCCTTGCCCTCCACGTCGACCTGACGGCACAGCTCGATCATCTGGTCGTTGGTCAGCGCACGGCTCACGGTCTCGAGTGGGCCGCGCACGGCCGGGTACCTCGCCAGGAACTCCGCGCGCACCGTGGGAGCGACGTTGTACTGCGGGAACGCCTTCTTGTCGTCCTCCAGCACCCGCAGCTTCTGCGCGGCGATGCGGCCGTCGGTGGTGAACACCTCGCCGATGGGGCAGGTGCCGCCGGCCACGGCCGCGTAGATCGTGCCGATGCCGAAGTTCTTCACCTGGGTGGCCGAGAACCCGTAGGTCCGCAGCGCGGCCGGGAAACCGTCCTGGCGGCTGGTGAACTCGGTCTCCAGGCAGAACACCGCCTGGTCCGGGAACTTGGCGAGGAACGCGGCCAGGTCGGAGGTCGTGCGCAGGCCGTGCTTCTCGCCGTAGGCCTCGGTGACGGCGAACGCGTACTGGTCGTTGAGCGGCGAGTACGCGAGCCACTCCACGCCGAACCGTTCGAGGTCGGCCTTCTTCGTCGCGTCGTACTGCGCCTGTTCGCCGCCGGGCACCGGGAGCTCGTTGCCCTGGTAGTTGATCCACCCGGTGCCGGTGTACTCCCAGGTGACGTCGACCTCGCCGTTGAGCAGCGCCTGGCGTGCGGTCTGCGAGCCCTTGAGGTCGGTCAGGTCGACGACGTCCGCGCCGGCCGCCGAGAGTGCCATCTCGGCCAGGTAGCCGAGCAGGATGTTCTCGGTGAAGTCCTTCGACCCCACGGTGATCTCGACGCCCCGCAACGCCGGTTCGGTCTGGATGGAACCGGGAAACACCTTGTACGGCAAGGAAGTGTTGATGTCGAGCCCGCACGAGGCGAGCAGCAGACACAGGAGAATGGTCAGCCGTTTCATCGCAACCCCTTGGGGCCGAACCACTGCTCGATGACCGCGCCGACCCAGTCGACCAGCAGCGCCAGTCCCGCCGCCAGCGCCGAGCCGGTCACCAGCACCTTCATCAGGTTCAGCTTGTAGCCGGTGTCGATCAGCAGGCCGAAGCCGCCCGCGTTGACGAACAGCCCGAACGTCGCCGTGCCGACCGCGAGCACCAGCGCGGTGCGCAGGCCGGCCAGGATCAGCGGGGTGGCCAGCGGGAACTCGACCCGCCACAGCACGCCCGACGCCGACATGCCGATGCCGCGGCCGGCGTCCACAAGGGAGGGATCGACCTGCTGCAGGCCGACGATCGTGTTGCGCAGCACCGGAAGCAGCGAGTAGAACGCGAGCGGCAGCGCGGCGACCCACAGTCCGCCCTCGGCGCCGGTGAGCAGGAACCAGAGCACCAGCACGCCCAGTGCGGGTGCGGCCTGGCCGATGTTCGCGACCGCCAGGAACACCGGTGCGAGCCACCGCGCCCACGGCCTGGTCGCCACGACGCCCGCTGGCACGGCGACGGCGACCACGATCGCGGTCACCACGATGGTCATCAGGAGATGGTCGGCCAGCGCGGTCAGCAGCGAACCGGCGTTGAGCGTGCCCTTCTCGGTCGCGGTGAGATCACTGGAGAACACCCACGCCAGCACGCCGCCGACGATCAGCAGTACCACGGCGGGTTGGGCCCAGAACCTGACGCGGTCGGCCGTCATGCGGTCGCCCGCAGCCGTTGCACGACGTCGGTGACGGTCGTGAGGTCGAGCACGCCGACGTACTCGCCCCGGCTGCCGGTCACGACCGCGCGCCCGCCCTCGTTGACCATTGCCTCCAGAGCGTCGCGCAACGTCGACTGCAGGGTCACCGAGTCCTGCACCGGCCGGCCGATACCCGCGAGCGACTTCGCGTGCGCCAGCTCCTTCGCGTGGACCCAGCGCGACGGCCGGTCGCGTTCGTCGAGCACCAGCACGAACCGTTCGTCGCCGAGCTCCACGGTGGACGGGTCCGCGGTGACCTTCGCCGTCACCGCCTGCCCCAGCTCGACCTCGCGCACCCTGAGCAACGTCAGGGCTTTCAGCGAGGCACCGGCACCGACGAACCCGGCGACCGTGTCGTCCGCGGGGTTGGCCAGGATCGCGTCCGGGGTGTCGTACTGCAGGATCGTCGAACGGTTGCCGAGCACGGCGATCCGGTCGCCCAGCTTCACCGCCTCGTCGAAGTCGTGCGTGACGAACACGATCGTCTTGCGCAGTTCGCCCTGCAGCCTCAGCAACTCGTCCTGCAGGTGCCCGCGCGTGATCGGGTCGACGGCACCGAACGGCTCGTCCATCAGCAACACCGGCGGATCGGCGGCGAGTGCCCGTGCGACCCCGACCCGTTGCTGCTGGCCACCGGAGAGCTGGCGCGGGAACCTGGCGCCGAACTCGCCGGGGTCGAGCCCGACCAGGTCCATCATCTCATCGACCCTGGCCGCGATCTTCTTCTTGTCCCAGCCCAGAAGTCCCGGCACCACACCGATGTTCTGCGCCACGGTGAAGTGCGGGAACAACCCGGCCTGCTGGATCGCGTAGCCGACGCGCCGCCGCAGGTCGTCCGGGTCGATCTTGAGCGCGTCCTCGCCGCCGATCGTGATCGTGCCCGACGTCGGCTCGATCAGGCGGTTGATCATGCGCATGGTCGTCGTCTTGCCGCACCCGGACGGCCCCACGAACACCACGATCTGCCCGGCGGGCACGACCATGGAGAAGTCGTCGACCGCGGCCTCGCGCTGTCCCGGATAGCGCTTCGACACGTGGTCGAGCCGGATCTCGATGCCTTTCTCAGCCACGGACACCCCTCGACACGGTGAAACGGTTGACCAACACATAGACCCCGTCCAGCAGCAGCGCGAGAATCACCACGCCGACCGTGCCGGTGACGGCCTGGTTGAGCGAGTTCGCACTTCCCGCGTTCGCGAGCCCGGAGAACACCTCGGACCCGAGCCCCGGCCCTTTCGCATAGGCCGCGATCACCGCGATGCCCATCAGCATCTGCGTGGCCACCCGCATTCCGGCCAGAATCGCGGGCCACGCCAGCCGCAACTCGACGCGCGTGAGCACCCCGAAGCGGCTCATACCGATACCTTTCGCCGCGTCGCTGACCGCCGGATCCACTCCATCGAGACCCACGATCGTGTTACGCACGATCGGCAGCAACGCGTAGAGCACCAATGCGATGACCGTCGTGTCCGCACCCAGCCCGAACACCGGAATCAGCAACGCCAGCAGCGCGAACGACGGAACCGTCAGAATCGTGCTCGCCAACGCCGTGGCCAGCGCGGATCCCAGCGGACTTCGATAGACCGCAACGCCTATCAACACACCGATGACGGCGGCCAGAACCGTGCACTGCACCACCGCACTCGCATGCAGCAGCGCCTGCAACGACAGCCGATCCCAGCGATCGACCACATAGTCGAGCACATTCACCTGGAGGCCCCCGCCCGCCGAAGTTCCGCTCACCCAACCCCATTGGCGGCGGCACGGCAACCATTCGTCACCGAACCACGGCGAGATTCGCTCGATTTCAGGTTGTCAAACCCCCGAAATTTCGGCGCAGTCGTGAGTGGAAACGGTCGCGATAGCCACGCACTTCCCGAGGCAGCCCGTAAAGCGAAGCGCAAGCACGCCTCCTCGACGCTGTGCGCGTGAAGCTCGCGATCGGTGTGGTGCTGCTGCTCACCCTGCAAGCCTGTTATCTCCCTTCGACCGAAGACAGACAGACGCAGCGCAGCTCGGCGCCGCCGAGCTCGACCGCCCCCGCGATGGACCAGGCATACGTCGACTGGTTCGAAAAGGCCTGCGTGTCGGACAAACAGGCGCAGGAGTTCGCCTACACGCAGGTCCCGCGCAACGCCCCGCCGAAAGAGTCGGTGGTCGAGTACATCACCACGCTCCAGCAGGGGCCGGGCATTCTCATCGGGATGTTCGAGACGCTGAAGCCCGCGCCGATGCCGGGCGGGGACGAGGTGGTCGCCGCCTACGTGCGGGCGTTGACCAAGACGAAGGAGGACCTTGTCCTCGCGGTCGACATGGCCGGGACGGAGGTGGGCGGCGTTGATGTCTCGCTGACCTTCACGGGCGGCGTCCTCCTGACGCTGCGGCCGGACGGCGCGGATCTGCCAGGGCTCGCGGCGAGGTCACCGGAGCTGGAGCGCGCCTACAAGGCCGCGATCACCTGTCAACGTGTGCCCCGTCCGCTCAAGGCCACGCCCTAGACCGGTTAGGACACTCCAGAAGGATTCGAGCAGGGGTTCGTACGGTTTTCTGGCGTACTGGGGCCTCGCTCTCACTCGGTACCCATTGGTGTTGCCGATACCTTGGGGGAATTCTGGGATGTCCAACGACGCTTCGGTCAACGAGACACAGATCGACGGCGGCTGCCTGCCCGATCTGCTGCGCAAGCAGGTCGAGCAGCATCCGGACCGCACCGCCGTCGTCTTCGGCGAGGACGCCATCAGCTACGGCGAGCTCTTCGAGCAGAGCTCGGCGCTCGCGACGCATCTGCGCAGGCTCGGCATCGCCGCGGACGACTGCGTCGGGCATGTTCGTGGAACCGTCGCTGGACCTGATGGTCGGCGCCTGGGGAATTCCTGCTGGCCGGCGGCGCGTACCTGCCGCTGCCCCGAGTACCCGGAGGAACGGCTGCGGTACATGATCGAGGACTCGCGGACCAAGGTCGTGCTTCACCCAGCAGGCGCTCAACGCCCGGCTCGCCGAGCTGGCGCCGAGCGGCACGCGGATCGTCACGCTCGCGGACTGCGACGAGGCGTTCGACGACGGCTTCAGCCCCGGCGCACGACAGCCTGGCGTACATCATCTACACCTCGGGCAGCACCGGCAAGCCCAAGGGCGTGATGATCGAGCACCGCAGCATCGTGAACCAGATGCTGTGGCTGCACGACGCACACGCGCATCGACGGCACGAAGCGTGTGCTGCAGAAGACGCCGATGAGCTTCGACGCGGCGCAGTGGGAGATCCTGGCCCCCGCGGTCGGCAGCCACCGTGGTGATGGGACGGCCGGGCATCTACCGCGACCCGGAGCGGCTCATCGACACGATCCGCACGCACGAGGTCACGACGCTGCAATGCGTTCCGACCCTGCTGCAGGCGTTGATCGACACCGAGGAACTGCACACCTGCGTCACCCTGAAGCAGATCTTCAGTGGCGGCGAGGCGTTGTCCCGCGTACTCGCGATCGAGCTGCACGGAGACGATGCCGGACTCGCAGCTGATCAACCTTTACGGGCCGACGGAAAGCACGATCAACTCGTCGTCCCATGTGGTCGATCCCGCGGAGCTCGCCGAGGCGCCGAAGTCGATCTCGATCGGCTCACCCGTCGCGAACACGAGCTATCTCGTGCTCGACCCGGACCGCAGGCCGGTCACGCCGGGCGAGATCGGTGAGCTGTACATCGGCGGCATCCAGCTCGCGCGTGGGTACCTGCACCAGCCGGAGCTGACCGAGGAACGGTTCGTCGGACAACCGACGTGTTCCGCACCGGTGACCTGGTCACCTAGAACCTCGACGGCACCGTGCAGTTCGCCGGCCGGGCGGACAACCAGGTGAAGTTGCGCGGGTTCCGGGTCGAGCTGGACGAGATCCGGCTGGCGATCGAGACGCACGACTGGGTCAAGCAACGCCGCCGTCATCGTCAAGAACGACGAGCGGACCGGGTTCCAGAACCTGATCGCGTGCGTGGAGCTGAACCCCAAGGAAGCCGCCCTGATGGACCAGGGCAACCAGGCGCGCACCACCAGTCCAAGTAGAGCAAGCTGCAGGTCCGCGCACAGCTCTCGAACCCAGGCGTGCGCGACGACCTCGGCGGGCGCGAGTCGTTCGAGCTGCCCGGTGAGGAAGCGTCGTGCCTGCAGCGCAAGGTGGTCTTCAGCCGCAAGACCTACCGGTTCTTCGAGGGTGGCGAGGTCAGCGAGGAAGACCTGCTCGAGCTGCTCGGCAGGCAGGTTCCCGGCGTCGGCTCGCAGGATCCGAAGTCCGTGCGGTTCGCCGAACTCGGCGAGATCCTGCGGTACTTCGGCGCGCATTCAGCGAGCAGCGGCTGCTGCCCAAGTACGGCTACGCCTCACCGGGTTCGCTCTACGCGACCCAGCTCTACCTTGAGCTGCACCACATCGCGGGTCTGCCCGCCGGGCTGTACTACTACCACCCGCTGCGCCACCAGCTCGTGCTGATCGCCAGGGCCGAAGAGCAGGCGCCCGCAGATCAAACTGCACTTCATCGGCAAGCAAGGCGGCGATCGAAGGCGGTCTACCAGAACAACATCCAGGAGGTGCTGGAGATCGAGACCGGCCACATGGTCGGGCTGTTCGAGGAGGTCCTGCCCGGCTACGGCCTTGATCTCCGAGCTGCCGCGTACACACCGGAGACCAAGGGCCTGCTCGACGTCGCGGACGAGGACTACTACCTCGGCACGTTCGAGCTGACCGCCTACTCGGGTCCCCGCACCGACGACGTGGAAGTCTTCGTCCAGACGCATCCGGGCAAGGTCGTCGAACCTGCCCGCGGGCCAGTACCGCTACCGCGCGGGCGAGTTCGAGCGGATCTCCGACGAACTGGTGCTGCGCAAGCACGTCATCGCCATCAACCAGCCGGTCTACGAGCGGGCGAGCTTCGGCGTCACGGTGGTCAGCCGGGCGGCCGAGGACTGGCTCGAGCTACATCGACCTCGGCCGCACGATGCACCGGCTGTCAGCTGAACGACGTCGACCTCGGGTTCATGTCCTCCGGCTACAGCTCGAAGTCGGGCAACGACCTGCCGTCCGCCAAGCGCATCAACGGCATCCTGGCCGACCTCGGCGAGGAACCGGGTCCGTCCTACTTCTTCGTCGGCGGCAAGGTCTCCGACGAGCAGCGGCGCAGCCCCGGCATGAAGGAGGACGTCGTGCACATGAAGGGCCCGGCCGAGCTGATCCGGGACGACCTGGTCAACTTCCTGCCCGACTACATGATCCCGAACAAGGTCGTGGTGCTCGACGCGCTGCCGATCACCGCGAACGGCAAGATCGACGTCAAGGCGCTGGAAGCGTCCGACAAGACCAGCGTGGACGACGACGACCGGCCGTTCGTCGCGCCGCGCACGACCACCGAACGCCGCATCAGCGAGCTGTGGAAGAAGCTGATGAAGCGCGAGACCGTCTCGATGCACGACGACTTCTTCGACTCCGGCGGCAACTCGCTGATCGCGGTCGGCCTGGTCAACCGGATCAACAAGGACTTCGGCACCAGCCTGCCGCTGCAGGTGCTGTTCGAGTCGCCGACGATCGAGCAGCTGGCGCGCCGGGTCGACGGTGTCGCACGAAGGACCGGTCTCCCGCCTGGTGCCGTTGCAGGCCGAAGGGCACCGGCGCGCCGGTCTTCTGCTGGCCCGGTCTCGGCGGCTACACGATGAACCTGCGGACGCTCGCCGGTGGACATCGGACCGGCCGTTCTACGGTGTGCAGGCGCACGGGATCAACGACGGCGAGGACGCCGTACCGCACGATTCAGCGAGATGGCCGCGAGGACGTCGAGGCCATCAGGAAGATCGCAGCCGGAGGGCCCGTACACGTTGTGGGGCTACTCCTTCGGCGCACGGGTCGCGTTCGAGTCGGCCTACCAGCTGGAGCAGGCCGGGCGAGCGAGGTCGAGAACCTGTTCCTGATCGCACCCGGCTCGCCGAAGGTGCGGGCCGAGACGCGCGAGCCGACGGCAGCGCCGCTACGACAACAAGGCGTACGTGACGATCCTGTTCTCGGTGTTCGCGGGCAGCATCACCGACCCGGTCTCGCCACGTGCCTCGATGTGGCGAAGGACGAGGAGAGCTTCGCGGAGTTCATCAGCCGCGAGCTGCGCGACCTCGACGGCGAGCTGGTG
>CAVYAD010000013.1:0-40335 GCA_963766275.1 uncultured Actinomycetota bacterium | reverse complement strand
TGACCGACCCGTGGGTGCAGCTCACCCGTGGCGGCAACGCCCCCGCGGAAGGCACCGACGCGCTGGTGTGCGACAGCGCCAACCCCACCGACGGCTGCGAGGTCGTCGACAAGATCTGGTACCGCGGCAGCCGGGCCGTCACCCTCAACGCGACCTCCTACAAGAACAACCACGCCGCCTTCCGGGAGGACGGCACCGGCAAGATGCTGTCCGACCACTACCCGCTGAGCGTCGGGTTCAGCTGGTCGACGAACCCGGCGTACCAGTTCAGTGAGCAGGTCGGCGGCCCGCACGGCGACTACTTCAACGACGTCGACCGGGTGGCGTGGGGCGCCCAGGCCACCGAGATCTCATTGCGCAGCGGCGAGCGTGTCGACCAGGTTGGCGTGACACACAACAACGGCACGAGGCTGACCCACGGCGGGACGGGCGGTTCGTACTCGTCGCTCACCTTGGGCAGCAACGAGTACGTGAGCAGCGCGTACCTCTGCCAGGCCAAGCACGACAACCACACGCGGGTGTTCCACGCGAAGTTCACCACCAACCTGGGGCGCACCCTCGCCGGCGGCTCCACCACCTCGGACTGCTTCACCCGCACCGCGCCCGCGGGCTGGCAGATCGCGGGTTTCCACGGCCGCAGCGCCGACGAGGTCGACAAGATCGGCTTCATCTACACGCCGAACGACGTCATGCTCGTCAACCGGGCCACCGGCAAGTGCCTCGAAGTGAGCGACTGGTCGACCGCGGACGGTGCCGACGTCCGGACGTGGACCTGCCACGGTGGAGCCAACCAGCGGTGGCGGATCGAACCGCTCGCCGACGGCACCACCCGGATCGTCAACCAGGGCAGCGACAAGCCACTCGACGTGGCCGCCTGCGGCACCGCCGACGGCACCGGCATCCAGCAGTACACCTGGTGGAACAACGCCTGTCAGCGCTGGTCGGTCCTCCCGACGGACGGCGACTGGGTGCAGTTGCGCAATCCCAACAGCGACAAGGTCGCCGACCTGGCCGACTGCGGGACCGCGGACGGCGCGGACGTTCGCCTTTGGCGCTGGCTGAACAACCCTTGCCAGCAGTGGCGGGCTCAGCTCTAGGCTGGTCGTGAGTGGTTTCCGTCGCCAGAGCGACGGAAACCACTCACGAGCTTCCGAACAGGACGGATTCGCGCGTGCTTCATGCCGAACGTGGTGGAGACGGACCGCTGCTCGTGCTGCTGCACGGCCTGGGTGCGACCGGTGAGGTCTGGAAGGACGTCGTCGGCGCGTGGCCTGGCAGCTGGCTCGTGCCGGATCTGCCTGGTCACGGGCGGTCCGCGCCGATCGAGCGGTACTCGTTCGGTTCTCTCGCCTCGGCTGTCGCCGACGTGATCCCGCGTGAGCCGGTGGTCGTCGTCGGGCACTCACTCGGCGGGGTCGTGGGCCTGGCGTTGGCGAGCGGCTGGTTCGGGGTCGAGGTCAGCACGGTCGTCGGGGTCGGCGTCAAGGTGCAGTGGACCGACGAGGAACTGGCGAAGGCCGCCTCGATCGCCGAGCGGCCGGGGAAGGTGTTCGCGACGCGGGAGGAAGCCGTCGAGCGGGCGTCGAGGATGGCAGGCGTGCCGTTGGAACACGGTGTGTCCGAAGTGGACGGCGGATGGGCGGTCTCGTTGGACATGAAGGCTTTCGGCGTGGGGCGGCCGGACATGGCCGGCCTGATCATGGCCTCGCTGGCGCACGTCGTGCTGGCGGCGGGAGAGAACGACCCGATGAGCCCTCAGGAACATCTGAAGGAGCTGGTGCCCGAACCGGTGGTGTTCGCCGGTGCGGGCCACAACGTGCACGTCGAGTCGCCCTCGTCCCTGTCCCCCGTGCTGGCTCAGCTGGCGACGTAGCCGCCGTCGGCCGTGAGGACCGCGCCGGTGATGAAGCTCGACTGCTCGGACGCGAGGAACAGCACGGCGTCCGCGATCTCCTCGGGCGCACCGGTGCGCTTCAACGCCGTGAGCTCGGTGATCGCGACGAACATCTCGCCGGCGCCCTCGACGGCGGCGTCGGTGTGGATCGGGCCGGGGGCGACGGAGTTGACGCGGACGCCCGCGGGGCCGAACTCGACGGCCCACGACCTGGTCAGCGCGTCCATCGCGGCCTTGGAGGCGTTGTAGACGGAGCCGATCGGGGTGCCGATCACCGCGGCGATCGAGGAGACGTTGACGATCGCGCCCTTGCCCTTGGCGGCCATCTTCGGGGCGAGCGCGGCGGTCAGGAAGTAGGTGGCGCGGACGTTGACGTCGAAAACCTGCTGGTAGCTCTCGAGCGACTGCTCGGCGGTCGGCGAGAACGGGAAGATGCCCGCGTTGTTCACGAGCACGTCGACCTCGCCGACCTCCTCGGCCAGCTTGCGGACGTCGTCGATGTCGCCGACGTCCGCGACGATGAAGTGTCCGGTCCCGCCCGCCTTCTCGATCAGCTCGACGGTCTCCTTGCCGAGCTCGGCCCGGCGGCCGGTCACGTAGACGGTGGCGCCGGCCTCGGCGAGCTTGACCGCGATCGCGCGGCCGATGCCGGAGGTAGCGCCGGTGACGAGTGCCTTCTGGTTTTCAAGCGCCTTGGTTGACATGTCTACGAACTTGGCCCCGCCGGATGGTCAGGCCATAAATTCGCGATGAATCAGCTGGTCAGGACAAGTGTGCGGAGTGCGAAGTACATCTGCACGAACCGCGACAGCCGGTAGTGGCCGAGTTCGAGCGGTTCGATCAGGTGCACGTCGGCGAGTGACTCCAGCACGATGTCGATCGCCCCTGGCTCGATCCCGCTGATGTCCGCCGCCTCGCACACGTTGATCGTGTCGGTGTCCAGGCGGGCGAAGGCCCGCAGCAAGTGGCGTTCCTCCTCGGCCAGCTGCTTCTCCGCCTTGATCAACGGCGCCAGCACCGCGCGGCAGTCGGACGGGACGGCGTTGCCGAGCGTGGTCTCGCGTTCCATCTGGGCCAGCAGCATCGCGATCGTCCAGTGCGGGCGCGCGGTGAGCTTGCCGCCGATCACGCGGATGGGGTTCGGCAGGTACGACATGCGGGCCAGCACCTCCTCGGCCCGCTCCGGTTCCGCGGTGATCCGCTTCGGGTCGAGGACCTTGCGCAGGAACTCGCGCGCTTCCTCGTTCGTCAGCCCGGCGATCTTGGTCCAGCTCACGCCGGGCAGCTCGTTCAACCTGCGCACGCTCGTGAGGATCATGGCCGAGCCGGGGGTGTGGAGGTCGTTGATCTGCTCGGCGCACTGCACGTCGTCGACGATGATCAGGAACCGCTTGCCCCTGGCCTTCTCCCGCCACAGCGCGGCTTTGTCGCCGTCGGGGTTCTCCACGCCGACCGCGCGCAGCAACTCGTTCGCGACATCCCTGCCGCGCACGACGATCTGGCCGTCCGGGAAGCGGTGCTTCGCGAGGTGTCCGACGCGGATGGCCAGCGTGGTCTTGCCGCTGCCGTGCATACCGGTGATGCCGACCGTTCCCGGCAACGTCCGGAGAGCCTGCTCGATCTCCTGGGTGCGGCCGGTGAAGTCGATCAGATCGGGCGGCAGCTGCTCGGGCTTGCGGGGCAGGCTGAGGTCGCCCTTGAGGATCTGGGCGTGCACTTTGCGCAGCTCGGGGCCGGGTTCGAGGCCGAGCTCGTCGTTGAGGAGTGTGCGCGCCTGGTGGTAGAGGGCGAGCGCCTCCGCCTGCCTGCCCTCGCGGTAGAGGGCGTGCATCAAGAGAGCGCGCGGCCGTTCTCGCAGCGGGAAGGCCGCGACATGTTTCTGCAGCTCAAGGACGTCGAGCTCACGTTCGAGCCAGTCTTCCCGCGCCTTGAGCCGGTGATCACCGAGCCGCACGCGCTGGGCGTCGAAGTAGCGGCTGTCCAGGCCTTCCAACGGCTCCCCGCGGCAGTCGTCGATGATCTCCGCCCGGAGCGTGTACCCGCCGTCCCTGGACTTCAGGTCCAGCTCGGGAAGGGTCTTGCGGATCTTGTACATGTACGTCCGCAGCGCCATCACCGCACTCGGCGTCGGGTCGTCCCAGACCATGCCGATCAGCTGGTCGTTGCTCAGGCGGATGCCGTTGTTCAGCAACAACGCCGCCAGCACCGCCCGCTGCTGACGTGGGCCGAGCTCGATCTCGTCGTCGTCACGCCAGGCTCGAACCGGACCCATCAGTGAGAAGCGCAGGCTCATGCAACATCACAACGTCGGTACTCATTCCCAGCTTCCCGACCTAGCGTGCGGGTATGGACAACCCTCTGCGGCAGCTGTCCCTGGAGCAGTTACGGCGGCGCACCAGCATCAAGTGGCGCGCGCACCCCGAGGACGTCCTGCCGTTGTGGGTCGCGGAGATGGACGTGCTGCCGGCCGAGCCGATCTCGCGAGCCATCACCTCGGCGCTCGCGCTGGGTGACACGGGTTATCCGACCGGAACCGCGTACGCCGAGGCGCTCGCGTCGTTCGGCGCTGACCGGTGGGGCTGGGAGCTGTCCGTCGAGCGGACCGCGCTCATGCCGGACGTGATGCTCGGCGTCGTCGAGATGATCAAACTGGTGTCCTCGCCCGGCGAGCCGGTCATCGTGAACTCGCCGGTGTACGCGCCCTTCTTCCAGTTCATCGAGTCCATGGGGCGTCCGGTCGTCCAGGCACCACTTTCCAACGGCCGGATCGATCTCGCCGCGCTGGAGGAGGCGTTCCAGCGGGCCTCGGTCTACCTGTTGTGCAGCCCGCACAACCCGACCGGCACCGTCCACACCGCCGCCGAGCTCGCGTCCGTCGCTGAGCTGGCGCGTACGCACGGCGTCCGCGTGATCGTGGACGAGATCCACGCTCCGATCGTGGCGGCGGGAGTGTCGTTCGTGCCGTACCTGAGCGTGCCCGGCGGGGAGAACGGGTTGTCGCTGATGTCGGCGTCGAAGGCGTGGAACCTGGCCGGGCTCAAGTCCGCGCTGGCCATCGCGGGACCGTCGGCGGCGGATGACCTCGCACGGTTGCCGGAGGTGGTGAGCTACGCACCCAGCCACCTCGCGTCCATCGCCCACGCCGCGGCGCTGCGGGAGGGTGGGCCGTGGCTCGATGCGCTGTTGGCCGGGTTCGATGAGAACCGGCTGCTGTTGGCCGATCTGCTGGCGGCTGAGCTTCCCGTGGTGACGTATGTGCCGGGGGAGGGGACGTATCTGGCGTGGCTGGACTGCCGTTCGCTTGGGCTCGGGGACGACCCTGCTGAGGTGTTTCTTGAGCGTGGGCGGGTGGCGTTGACGTCCGGGATTCCGTTCGGGATCGGTGGTGCGGGGTTCGTGCGGATGAACCTGGCGACCTCGCCGGAGATCATCACCGAGGCGGTGCGGCGGATGGCCGCCGCCTGGAACGAAACCTCGTCCTGAGCCCTGCTTACTGGTAGTGCGTGCGTGCCGCTTGCGCGATCAATGTGCGGCGACCCGGCTTCGGCCGCGATCACTGTGCTGGCCTGGGCCTCGGGCCACCCGGTGGGCGCTCGTGCACACGTGCGTGGCGGGGTTGCTGGTGCAGGCGGTGCAGTTCTCCGGCGTCTACCTGGGCCTCAGGATGGGGGTGCCCGCGTCGGTGACGGCGCTGATCATCTCGTGCACGCCGGTGCTCACCGCGGTGGTGGCGGCGTGGGTGTTCAGCGTCCGAATTGGACTGAAGCAGGTCGCCGGGCTCGCGCTGGGTGTGCTGGCCGTGGTGGCGGCGCTGTGGGGGCGGCTGGGGTCGTTCGGGGCCGGTGCGGTGTTCACGGTCATCGGCATGCTCGGGTTCGTCGCGGGTGGGGTCTACCAGCAGAAGTTCGTCCGGGACACGGACTTCCGGACCGGGAACGCCGTGCAGCACGCGGTGTCGCTGCCGGTGGTGGGGCTGCTGGCGCTGACCGAGGACGCGGGTGTCACCGACTGGCGGCAGTTCTGGGTGACGGTGGCGTTCCTGGTGCTGGTGAACTCGATGGGTGGAGCGTCGTTGTTCCTGGTCGGGGTGCGCACGGGCGGGGCGGCGGCGATGACGACGCTGTCCTCTGTGGTCCCGTCGGTGACGGCGTTCATCGCGTGGCCGTTGCTCGGGCAGACGCCGACGGCCGGGGTGGTGGCCGGGCTGGTGCTCGGGTTCGCGGCGTGCTGGCTGGGGACGTCCACCCCATCGAGTTCTGTCGCCCGGACGGCAGTCGAAGAACCGGCGAGCGGTAGGTAACGTTGATCGAATGACGGACGGCACCTTCGAGGCGTTCCGGAAAGCGGAGGCGTTGCTGGCTGACCGCAGGCCGTTGGAGGCGTTGCGGCAGTTGCGACCGGTGCTGGAGGAGGCGCCGGACGCGCCGTCCGTTCAGCTGCTCGCGGGGCGGGCGTATCTCGGGTCCGCCCAGTTGCAGCGGGCCGAGGAGGCGTTCCGCAAGGTGCTCGACCTCGACCCGAGCGACCACTACGCCCGGTTCGCGCTGGGCAAGACGTTGCAGCGGCAGCTGCGGCTGACCGAGGCGCTCGCGCAGCTGCGGATGGCGGTCGCGATGAACCCCTCGCCGGAGTACCAGGAGGCACTCGGCGAGGTCAAGGCCCGGATCGCCGTCGAGAGCTGATTGGAGCGAAAGGCACGTTCGTGCCGTCTAGCGGCACGAACGTGCCTTTCGCTCCAAAAATGTCAGCGGAACAGGGTGTCGCCCCAGTAGCCGCCCTCCCGGACGCCGGGTGGGA
This sequence comes from uncultured Actinomycetota bacterium, assembly GCA_963766275.1. Classification (GTDB taxonomy): domain Bacteria; phylum Actinomycetota; class Actinomycetes; order Mycobacteriales; family Pseudonocardiaceae; genus Lentzea. The sequence goes on along the minus strand of CAVYAD010000013.1, from coordinate 33,644 downwards.
CGGCGAAGTGGCCGGAACCGTTGTGTTCGATGTACTCCATCATCTCGTCCTTTGCGGACAGTGCGTGCTGCATGGGCACGAACTGTTTGCCGCGTGTCCCGGTTGAACGCCGAGGAAGAACAGGCCGGCGTCGAGGTGGCCGAGACCGTCCGAACCGTCGGTGAAGTTGTAGCCGCGGCGCAGGATCTGCACGCCGTGAGCGACTCCGGCGAGGCGAGGCGGATGTGGGCGATGTCGCCGATCATCGGCATGCCGCCCGCGCCGCGGACGTGCGAGGTCGGGCTCGTCGAACTCCTTCACCTGGCCGAGTGGGGCGCCGCTGCCCTTGTTGCGGCCGACGATCTGTTCCTGCTCGGTCAACGACGTGCGGTCCCAGATCTCGATGTGCATCCGGATCCGGCGGGCCACCAGGTACGTGCCGCCGGCCAGCCACTCCGGGCCCTCGCCGCGCCGCCCAGACGTGGTCGCGCAACGAGGTCGGTGTCCTCGGCCTTGATGTTGCGGGTGCCGTCCTTGAACCCGAACAGGTTGCGCGGGGTCGCCTGCGCGCGCGTGGTGGACGACGTGCGGCCGAAGCCGAGCTGCGACCAGCGGACCGCGACCCGCCGAAGCCGATCCGGACCAGGTTGCGGATGGCGTGCACGGCGACCTGCGGGTCGTTCGCGCACGCCTGGATGCAGATGTCGCCGCCGCTGCGGGCCGGGTCCAGGTCATCCGCCGGGAAACGCGGCAGGTCGATCAGCGCCGGCGGCCGCTGCTCGCGAGGCCCGAACCGGTCGTCGAACAGCGAAGGGCCGAACCCGATCGTCAGCGTCAGCGCGCGACGCGGGCAGGTCGAGCGCCTCGCCGGTGTCTTTGGGCGGGGCGTCGGCGATGCCGCCGACCGCGCCGTTCGGCGCGCCTCCTGGCCCGGCCGTCATCCGCTCCGCGGCGAACGTCCACTCCTTGAGCAGGTCGACGCAGCTCGTCGCGGCTGGGTCTTCACGTCGAGCGCGACGAAGTGCATCTGGTCCTGCGCGGGCGTGGTGATGCCGGCCTGGACAGGACCGTAGAACGGCACCTTCGCGGCGGCGAGGTTCTCGACCTCGGGCGAACGCGACGCCAGGGCACCGGCCGCGGCACCCGCGCCCGCGAGCGCCACCCCGGCGCCCGCGTAGGCCGAGCAGCCTGCGACGAGGTACGCCCGTCACTTGGACACCACCTCGGCGACCTTGCTGACCGGCTCGCCGAGCGCGTCGACGGCTTCGGCGAGCGCCTTGATCTCATCCTGCGATCAGCTCGGTGTAGAGCTTGAAGCCGTCGCCCTTGCGGTGCTTCTCCAGCAGGTCGTCCAGCGCCTTGAACTTCGCGTCCAGAGTGGACACCAGAGCGGCGTCCTTCGGCTGCCACGACCGGGCGCAGTGCCGCGATCGCCGCCTGCGAACCGTCCACGTTGGAGCGGAAGTCCCACAGGTCGGTGTGCGAGTAGCGGTCCTCCTCGCCGGTGATCTTGCCGGTGGCGACCTCGTCGAGCAGTTCCTTGGCGCCGTTCGCGAGCTGCAACGGCGTCAGCTCGACGGTCTTCGCCTTCGACACGATCTCCTTGACGTCGGCGAGCAAGCTGGTCCGCGATCTTGGCGAGTCGGCCTGCAGGCCGGTCACCCACAGGTCCTTCTCGAGGCGGTGGAAGCCGGTGAACTCCTGCCCTCCTCGAGGTCCGTCCTCACGGCCGTCGATCTTCGGGTCGAGGTCGCCGAAGCTCTCCGCGACGGGCTCGATGCGCTCCCAGTAGATCCGCGACACCGGGAACAGCGCCTTGGCCTCGTCGACCTTCTTGCCCTTGACCGCGTTCACGAACTCCTCGGTCTTCACCAGCAGCTGGTCGGACTGCGAGTTCACGTAACGCTGGTAGCTCCTGGTCGCCTCGGCCAGCAACGCGTTGCCGTCGGTCGACTTCTTGGCGCCGCCGGTGACGGTGAAGTCGCCGCGGATGCCGTCGCCCTTCATGCCGGGCTTGCACGCGGTCTGGAACTTGCCGGCCTCGGTGACCTCGACGATCAGCTTGCGGGTCAGGCCGGGCCCGATGTTCTCGACCTCGCCGAGGATCCGGTCGCCCTCGGCGTAGAGGTAGAACTCGGTGACCTTGCTGCCCTTGTTCGTCACCTCGAACGTGACGTTGCCCGCGTCGCGTCCGTCTTGGCCACCTTGCACGCTTCGTCGCTCGCCTCGACCGCGATGGAGCCGCTCGCGCGGTCCGTGCGTGTTGCTCGCACGCCGCCAGCACCGCGAGTGAGCCCGAGGATGACTGCTGCCTTACGCACGGAGAACTCCAGGTGAGGTCAGGCGGCGGCGCGGTTTTCTTGCGCGGCCGGACGAGGAACAGGGACAGGACGACCGCCACGTAGGCGACCCAGGCGATGGCCTGCAGCACGGACGTCCGCTGCGAGTAGTTGAAGAAGCCCTTGAGCAGCGCGCCGTACCAGGAGTCCTCCGGCACGATGTCGCTGATGTCGAACGCGAGGGTGTTCAGGCCGGGCAGGATCGCGGCCTCCTGCAGGTCGTGGATGCCGTAGCTGAGCACCCCGGCCGCGACGAACACGAGCAGCACACCGGTGACCGTGAAGAACTTGCCGAGGTCGAACCGGATGGCGCCCTGGTACAGCAGGGCCGCGATCACGACCGCCACCGCGATCCCTGACAGGAACCCGATAAGCGGCTGCGTTGTGCCACCGCCCGCGGCCTGCACGCTGGAATAGAAGAAGACGGCCGTCTCCAGCCCTTCGCGACCAACGGACAAAAAGGACACGATCATCACGGCGACCGGTCCGACTTTGAGTGCTTCGTCCACTTTGCCGCGCAGCTCGGCCGCGATCGTCTTGGCGGCCCGGCGCATCCAGAAGATCATTCCGGTGACGAAGGCGACGGCGATGATCGACATCGTTCCGCCGAACGCTTCCTGCTGCTCAAAGGTCATGCTGGCGGAGGAGAAGGTGATCACCGCGCCGAATGCCACGGAGAGTGCCACGGCGGTCGCCACACCGATCCATACCCACTTGAGCGCGTACCGGCGATCTGTCTTCACGAGGAATGCAATCAGGATGCTCACGACGAGCGCCGCCTCAAGGCCCTCCCGCAGCCCGATCAAGCCATTCGTGAACAGCATCCCGACGCCTCCGACAAATTAGGTTGGCCTAAATTTAGGTAAGCCTCACCTGTATGTCCAGCCGCCAACCGCGCCGGCTTCATCACGGTTCACGCACTCCGGCCGCACGCGGAAGTGCGTAGCCTGGGTTTCGTGGTCCCGCCGCCGCCCGCCCGCCGTCCCCGCTTCGGCAACATCTTCGGTCGCATCGTCCTGGTGCTGCTGTTGATCGTCGCCGTGGCCGCGGGCGCATGGGGTCTGGGCGCGCTGAACCGCCGGGACGCCGCTCCGATCGGGCCGCCACCGTTCCTCGTGCCGCTGCAACAGGTCGAACCGGGCATCGCCGCGCCGGGCAGTGCCACCGCACCGGGCAACACGGCGGTGGAAGGCGCCAACCCGTTGGAGGACTGGGCTTCGCGGGTGGCGGGCAAGACCGACATCCCGAAGCGCGCCCTGCACGCCTACGCCGCCGCGGACCTGGCGATGCAGCGCGACCTGCCTGCCTGCCGCATCTCGTGGGCGACGCTCGCGGGCATCGGCCGGGTGGAGTCGCGGCACGGCAACATCAACGGCTCCCGCCTGCAGGACAACGGCCTGCCGTCACGGCCGATCATCGGCATCCCGCTCGACGGCGGACCAGGCGTGCGGGCGATCCGGGACACCGACGGCGGCCGATTCGACGCCGACACGACGTGGGACCGCGCCGTCGGGCCGATGCAGTTCATCCCCGGCACCTGGAACCGGTGGGCCAAGCGCGCCGCAGGTGACGGCGTGGCCGCCGATCCGCAGAACATCGACGACGCCGCACTGACCGCCGCGCGGTACCTGTGTGCGGGCGGCGCGCGCGACCTCGGCACCGGGCAGGGCTGGTGGGCCGCCGTGATGGCCTACAACAACTCCGTCGAGTACGGCCAGAACGTCTTCAGCGGCGCCGACGCCTACGCCCGCGCCAGCGTCGCCCCGTAACGAACCTGAAGAGACATGAAAGCTCCCCTTTCATGTCTTGGGCGGTGGGGATGCGGGGGCGTAGAAACGGGGCAGCGGAGAACCGCTGCCCCGCAGGTCGGGTGGCCCTGGGATGTGGCCGGTCAGTCGGGGTGACCGGCGGGGCTTGCACCCGGCCTCGCAACTACACAGGTCTGAAGGAAGTTGGGGCTCGGCGGAAGGGAACCCCAACCCCCTTTCTCAGGCCCCTGCCGAAGGCGTGGAGGACGCGGACGCCTCGACAGGAGAAGGCAGTGACAGTTCGACCGTCGCCTCGACCGAGATCACGCCGGAAGGCTCGGAGGAGGCAGGCTCGGTCGGGTCGGCGGGACGGGGGCTCCGAACGGTCGCCGGGTGCGGGCGTGCACGGCGGCGTGGTCGGGGCAGGCGTGACCGGGTCTTCCGCGCGCGGCGTCGACGTGGGCGGCACCTCGTCGGCGGCTGGGTGGGCTCGGCAGGCGCGGACGTCACGGGCGGCTCCAGCACGGGCGGTGCGGGATCCACACTGGACGTGACGACCGGCGGCGCCGAGGTGTCCGAAGAGGACGGTGGGGCCGGGTTCGTCGGCTCCGCCTCGCCGGGCGGCTGCTCGGGCGGCTCGTTGCGGCCGGTCGCCGGCGGCTTCGCCGAGATCGTGGTGCGCACGGTCTCGGTCACCGTCGACACCGCGACCTTGGTCTGGGTGGCGAGCCGCGCGGCCTTGAGCTCGCGGGCTTGTCCTTCCATCACAACGGTTTCCGTGACGGTCGCCGTCGTCAACGCGTCGAACGGCTCAGTCCACCACTGCGACGTCGGACGCGACGGCGGCGGTGCCGCCTGTGGCGCCTCGTCCGGCGACCCGGTCAGTGCGATCAACACGAACATGCCGCCGAGCGCCAGGAACGGCACGACGACCACGGCTCCGAAGCAGCCACGTCCGCTCCGCGGCTCATCACGGTGACTCATGTGTGACACACCCCCGAACTGGAGAACTGTTCCATCTGGTTGATCGTCCACATGGAACAGTCCGTCACAGTTCTTTAGTCACACGATGGTGTACTCAGCCGAGGGGAGGCAACTCCGGAGCGTGAGCAGCAGGCGAAGATGAAAGCCTTTCCAGAGCCAACGAAACGGCTTTCTCCAGCTGCGGGTCGCGCCCGGAAACACGGTCGGACGGCGTCATGACCACCTCGATGTCCGGGTCGACACCGTAGTTCTCCACGGCCCACCCATGGCCCTTGAAGAAAGACGCGTACCTCGGTTGGGTGACCATGGTGCCGTCTACCAGCGTGTAGAGCATGTCGATACCGATGACACCGCCCCACGTCCGTACGCCGATGACCGGTCCGATGCCCAGTTCCTTGATGGCCACGTTGACGATGTCGCCGTCCGAACCGGCGAACTCGTCGGCGATCGCGACGACCGGGCCACGAGGCGCGTCGGCCGGGTAGCTCTCGGCCTGCGTGTAGCCGCGGGCGACCGACCAGCCGATGACCTTGCGGCCGAGCTTCTCGATCACCAGCTGCGAGGTGTGGCCACCGCCGTTCTCGCGGACGTCGAGCACCAGCGCCTCACGCGCCAGCTCCACCCGCAGGTCGCGGTGCAGCTGCGCCCAGCCGGCGCCCATCATGTCCGGCACGTGCAGGTAGCCGACGCGGCCACCGGACTGCTCGTGCGTGAACGCCCGCCGGTTCGCGACCCAGTCGTGGTAGCGCAACGCCTCTTCGTCAGCCAACGGCACGACCACGACCCGGCGCAGCTCACCGCCACCACCAGGTCGCACCGTCAGCTCCACCGGCTTACCGGCGGTGCCCACCAGCAACGCGCCAGGACCGGCCAGATCGACCGGACGGCCGTCCACAGCCACGATGGCGTCCCCCGCGCGCACGGCCACCCCTGGAGCGGCCAACGGCGAACGCGCGTGCGGGTCGGAGGTCTCGCCGGGGATCACGCGCTGAACGAGCCAGTCGGATCCGGAGCGGACGAGGTCCGCGCCCAGCAGGCCCTGACGCCGGGACGCGGGCACGCGCGGCGCCTCGCCCCAGACGTAGGCGTGCGACGTGCCGAGCTCGCCCTGGACCTCCCACAGCAGGTCGACGAGGTCGTCGTGGCTGCCCACCTCGGCCACCAGCGGCCGGTAGCGGTCGAGCTCGCCCTGCCAGTCGACGCCGCCCATGTCCGTGCGCCAGAAGTGGTCGCGCATGAGCCGCCCGTTCTCGGCGTACATCTGCGCCCACTCGGCGGCCGGGTCGACGACGACCCGGACACGGGACAGGTCGATCTCGATGTGGTCGGCGGAGTCGTCGTCCACCTTGCTGTCCGTCGGCACGACCCGCAGGTCGCCACGGTCCTCGACGACCATCCGGCGCCCGTCCCCGGACACCGCAAACGCTTCCGCGCTGTCCGCGAGGCATTCGGTCTTCAGCTTCGTGAAGTCGTACCGCTCCAGCACGGTGCGCGGCGCCCGCGCGTCCGGCGACGCCATGTTGTCGCCCAGCACGCCGAGCAACGGCCTGCGCAGCCACAGCAGGCCACCCTTGGCCGCCTTCAGCCCCACGTACTCGGAGGCGGCGACGGGCACCGGCACGACGCGGTCCGCGAGACCCTCGAAGTCGACCTTCGTCCTCGGCGTCTTCTCGTCGTCGTCCGACGAGTCCTTGTCGTCGTCATCGTCCACCGGCCGGCCGCCGTACATCGGGGCGAACGGCGACGGCGTCGTCGCGGCCAGCGACACCAGGTGCGGACGGCACCCGGTCGGGAACGACAGGTCGAAGACGTGCGCGTCGTACACCGGGTCGAACGTCCGGATCGACAGGAACGCCAGGTACTTGCCGTCCTCGGTGAAGGTCGGCGAGAAGTCCGCGAACCGCAGCGGCGTCACGTCCACAACGGACAGATCCGTGGTGCTCGCCATCTTGATGTGGCGCAACGGGATCGGCCCTGGGTGCGACCACGCGAGCCACGCGGAGTCCGGCGAGAACGCGAGGTTGCTCACGTTCGCGTTCGCCCCCGTGACGACCTCGCGCACCTCACCGGACGCGATGTCCACCAGCAGCAGCCTGCCGTCGTGCGTGGCGACGGCGACCCGTGCACCGTCCGGCGCCGCGGCCAGGGAGATGACCCGCCCGAGCTGACCGGACGCGATGCGGCGCGCGGTGTTGCCGGGCTCGACGCCGCCGACCGGCGCGATCTCCAGCGCCTCCTCGCCCTCGACGTCGGTCACCCACACCACATGATTGGTGTCGCCGAGCACCTTCGGCAGGCGCGCTCGGACCGCCGAACGGTCGTCCAACGCGCGCACAGGGCCGTCGCGATGCGTCACCCAGTGCACCGAACCGCGCACCTCGACCGCGGACGCACGGCCCGTGTGGTCGACGCTGAACGACTCGACGTTGCCGGAAGCCTTGATGTGGCGCGGTTGCAGGCCGGTGCGCGGACCGCCGAGCCTGATGTCGAGCTTGCGGGGCTCACCGAGGCCCTCGATCAGCCACAGCTCGCCGGCACAGTGGTAGATCACCCGCGAGCCGTCGCTGGAAGCGTTGCGGGCGTAGAACTCGTGTTCCGTGTGGCGGCGCAGGTCGGTGCCGTCCGGCAGCACGGAGTACACGCTGCCGACGCCCTCGTGGTCGGACAGGAACGCGACTCGCCCGTCCACCCACATCGGGTTCGTCAGCGGTGACTGGAGATCACCGAGAATCCGGACGAACTCCCCGGAAGCCGCGAGATCCACCCACAGCTTCCCGGCCGTGCCGCCGCGGTACCTCTTCCACCACGCGTATTCCTGCATGTAGCTGGACGACGTGACGACCTGCCCGTCCGGGCCGAACGTGACGTCGTTGACCCACCCGTACGGCAGCACCTCGGCCGGACCGCCGTCGAGCGGAACGGCGTGCGCCTGCTTGCGGTGCCGGGACATCTGGCCGGTGGTCGACACGGCGAGCACCCGGCCGTCGGACGTCCACCCGGACACGGCCGTGCGGGCCACACCCCAGTGCGTCAGCCGGCGCGCGGGGCCACCGTCCACAGGTGCCACCCGCACCTCGGGCGCGCCGTCGATCCAGCTCGCCCACGCCAACTGTGTGCCGTCAGGGGAGATCCGTGGCGTGCGCGCGGGAACCTGATCCGCCGACGCACGCCAGGCCCTTCCTCCGTCGACCGGCGCGAGCCACACGTCGTCCTCGGCCACGAACGTCACCAAGTCACCGCGAAGGTGCGGATACCGCAGGTAAGTCACGAGATCGACGTTAGCCCACGTGCGCCGTTTCAGGAGGGCAAAAACCGCCGCCAGTCCTCCGCGGCAAGAGATTCCATACCTTCGGCCCGAGCTTTCGCCTCGGCCTCGCGCACGTTCGCGGCGAACTGACGGCACACCTGGCGGAGTTCTGTCTCCGGGTCCTCGCCGGCGAGCTTGGCCAGCGCGGTCACGGCGAACAACGTGGTGCCGGTGTCGTCACCCTCCGGTAGGAGGTCCACGGGGAGGCCCGCGCGTTTGGTGCGCTGCACCAGCTTCGCGGCCAGCGCCACCGCGGGCTGGCCCAGCGCCACACCGTCCACACTGGACTCGCGGCGTTTCTCGACCTGCTTGAGCTCCTCCCAGCGGTGCTGCTGCGAGGTCGCGTCGTGCACGGCCGGATCGTGGCCCTCGAAGACGTGCGGGTGCCTGCTGACGAGCTTGGCGACCAGTTCGGTCGCGACCGCGTCGATGTCGAACGGATCTTCGGCGTCCTCGGCCGCGACCCGAGCGTGGAAGAGCACCTGGAGCAGCACGTCGCCGAGCTCCTCGCGCATCGCCGCACGGTCGCCGTCCTCGATGGCTTCCAGCAGCTCGAAGGTTTCCTCGACCAGGTACTGACGCAACGAGTCGTGGTCCTGCTCGGCGTCCCACGGGCAGCCGCCCGGCGACCGCAGCCGGTGCATGACGGCGGCCGCGTCGAGCAGCCCGGCGCCGAGCGGTTCCGGCGTGGTGATCACGACCGCGTCGGGATACGCCGACGCATCGCTGGTGATCACGACAACGCCGTCTTCGAGCACATCAGGCGCGGGCCCGTCGACCCCGAGCGTGGCCCAGAACTCCGCCGCCACGCCCTCGCCCGCGTAGACGGCCGTGGCCGAACGCAGTGCGGGCAGGGCGGCGGCGGGCAGTACCGCGTCGAGCCGCTCGCTCAGTACGACAACGGTGATCAAGACTTGTTCTTGTTCGGGGTCACGCCGACGAAGCCGGCTTTCTCGCCCGCCTTGGGGACGACCGTCGCGTCGGTCGGGTCCCACACGCCGTAGCGCGGGTTGACCTCGATCGACAGGTCGGCCGCCACGAACTGGGCGATCCGCAGGCCGAACGCGGCGAGCAGCCGCGGGTCGATGCGGTCGGCCAGGTCGTCCTCGCCCGGCGTCGCCGGGACCTTGGTGCGGGCCTTCACCAGCGCGACCATCCAGCTGGCCTGCTGCTCGTCCGCGGGGAACGCGACGACGGTGCCGGGCTGCACGCCCCACAGCATGGTGTGCACCAGCGAGGAGTTCTCGGAGACGCGGACCTTCCTGTCCGAGGCCGATGCCTGCTGGCCACTGGAGCTGCGCGGCGCCTCCTGCACGAAGCGCGCCATCTTCGACGGGTCGGCGGTGACCTGCGCCGCCTTGTCCCGCGCCTCCTTCGGGTCCTTCACCTGGAAGAAGTCGATGGTGACCTCGAGCGTGGAGAGGTTGCGCCGGGCCAGCTCGCCCATGATCAGAATGTCGCGCTGGCGGCTCAGGATCGTGCTGGGGTCCTGCTCGCTCTGCTTCGACGCGGCCTCGGGCCCGCCGAGCTGCTGCACCGCGTCCCACACCTTGGTCTCGTCGACCGTGATGTTCTCGCGCTGCCCGGCGTACTCGGCGATCTTGTGCGTGATCTCGTCGGCCAGCACGAGCCGCGACACCTGGTCGAGCTTGCCCTGGTCCTGCATCTGCTGGGCGGCAGGTTCCTTCTTGAGCACCGTGATGGTGCGTTCCTGGACCCTTTCCAGGTCGATCGCCTGGCCGCCGACGATCGCGGCCGAACCGGCCTTCGCGGGACCGGTGGCGCATCCGGTGGCAAGGAGCGCCACGGCAACACCGACCAGCGAGAAACGCTTCAGAACAGTGCTCACGAGAAACAACCCTCTCACGCCGTCGTGACCGGGGTCACGGGAGTCCCCGAGAGTGAGTCGAGGAACGCACCGCACCAGTTCAGCAACTCCTGGTCGCGCAACTGCGGTGCACCCATCCGGCCGCCTGCCGCTCCCTCCGTCGGCCTAGGCACGGTCACCGTGCCCATGGCCTCCTTGTAGAGCGCCTTCGGGAACATCCGGCGCAACCGCACCAGCTGCGAGTCGCGCAGCGCGAGCTTGGCGAACCGCACGTTCTGGCCCATCGCGATCACCTCGGTGACCCCGTGCCTGCGGCAGGTGTGCCGCAGCCGCGCGACGCTGAGCAGGCGCTCCACCGGCTCCGGCGGCGTGCCGTAGCGGTCCTTGAGCTCGTCCCACACCGACTTGAGCGACTCCTCGTCGGAGGCGGCCGCGATCTTGCGGTAGGCCTCCAGCCGGAGCCGTTCGCCGGGGACGTAGTCGTGCGGGATGTGCGCGTCGACCGGCAGGTCCACCCGGACCTCGGCGAGCTCCTCCTCGGCCTCGGGGCCGTCCGCGCCGGCGTGCTTGCGGAACGCCTCGACGGCCTCCCCGACCAGTCGCACGTAGAGGTCGAAGCCGACGCCCGCGATGTGCCCGGACTGCTCCGCGCCGAGGATGTTGCCCGCGCCGCGGATCTCCAGGTCCTTCATCGCCACGGCCATGCCCGCGCCCAGCTCGGTGTTCTGCGCGATCGTCGCGAGCCGGTCGTGCGCGTGCTCGGTCAGCGGCGTCTCCGACGGGTACAGGAAGTACGCGTACCCGCGCTCGCGGCCACGGCCGACGCGACCGCGGAGCTGGTGCAGCTGGGCCAGACCCAGCAGGTCGCCGCGTTCGACGATCAACGTGTTGGCGTTGGAGATGTCCAGGCCCGTCTCGACGATCGTGGTGCACACGAGCACGTCGTACTCGCGTTCCCAGAAGCCCTGGATGAGGTGTTCGAGCTTGTCCTCGTTCATCTGGCCGTGCCCGGTGACCACACGGGCCTCCGGCACCAGCTCACGGATGCGCTTCGCGGCCTTCTCGATCGTCGAGACCCGGTTGTGCACGTAGAAGACCTGGCCGTCGCGCATGAGTTCACGACGGATCGCGGCGCCGACCTGCTTGTCGTCATACCCGCCGACGTAGGTGAGGATCGGGTGCCGTTCCTCGGGCGGGGTCAGGATCGTCGACATCTCACGGATGCCCGCGAGCGACATCTCCAGCGTGCGCGGGATCGGCGTCGCGGACATGGTCAGCACGTCGACGTGCGTGCGCAGCGCCTTGATGTGCTCCTTGTGCTCCACGCCGAACCGCTGCTCCTCGTCCACGATCACGAGGCCGAGGTCCTTGTACCGCACGGTCTTCTGCAGCAGCCGGTGCGTGCCGATCACGATGTCGACCTCACCGTCCGCGAGGCCGGCGAGGGTCTGCTCGGACTCCAGCGCGTCGGTGAACCGGCTGAGTCCCTTGACGTTCACCGGGAACTGCCGCATGCGCTCGGCGAACGTGTTGAGGTGCTGCTGGGCCAGCAGCGTCGTCGGCACCAGCACGACGACCTGCTTGCCGTCCTGCACCGCCTTGAACGCCGCCCGGACCGCGATCTCCGTCTTGCCGTAGCCGACGTCACCGCAGATGACGCGGTCCATCGGCACGGTGCGTTCCATGTCGGCCTTGACCTCGTCGATCGCGGCCATCTGGTCCTGCGTCTCGGTGAACGCGAACGCGTCCTCCAGCTCGCGCTGCCACGGCGTGTCGCTCGCGAACGCGTGGCCGGGAGCGCTCTGCCGGGCCGCGTAGAGCTGGACCAGCTCGGCCGCGATCTGCTTGACCGCCTTGCGCGCCTTGGACTTGGTGTTCTTCCAGTCGCTGCCGCCGAGCTTGTTCAACGTCGGCAGCTCGCCACCGACGTACTTGCTGACCTCGTCGAGCTGGTCGGTCGGGACGAAGAGGCGGTCGCCCGGCTGGCCGCGCTTGCCGCTCGCGTATTCGAGAACGAGGTACTCACGCGTGGCGCCCGCGACCGTGCGCTGCACCATCTCCACGTACTTGCCGATGCCGTGCTGCTCGTGCACCACGAAGTCGCCCGCCCTGAGCGCCAACGGGTCCACCGCGTTGCGCCGCTTCGACGGCATCCGGCGCATGTCCTTCGTGGACGTTCCGCCACGACCGCCGGTCAGGTCCGTCTCGGTCAGCACCACCAGCGCGAGGTCCGGCAGGACGAAGCCGTCCTCCAGCGCGCCGCGCACGACCGTGACCGTCGCCGATTTCGGTGCCGCGTCAAGGGATTCGACGCAGACCGCGCTGACGTCGGCTTCCTTGAGCTGTTCCGTGGCGCGCTGCGCGGTACCGGCGCCGGGCACGACCAGCACGGCCGCACCACCGGACACCGTGTGCGCCCGCAGGTCGGCGAACGCCCGCGTCGACGTCGCCCTGGTACGCCTCGACCGGCTTGACGTCCAGGTGCACCACGTCTTTGGAGTCAGTGGTGAGCTGACTGAGCGTCCACCATGGACGGTCGTTCGCCTTCGCGGCGCCTGCGATCTCGCGGATGCTCTGGTAGGCAGCTTCGCCCGAGGTCGATCGGCGCCTTGCCACCGCCCGCGGCCGCCATCCAGGAGGCCTCCAGGAACTCCTGGCCGGTCCGTACCAGGTCCGCGGCCCGCGCCCGGATCTTCTCCGGGTCGTTGAGCAGCACGTGCGTGCCCTGGGGAACCACCTCGGTGAGCAGCTGCAGCTCGCCGGGGCACAGGGCGGGGATCAGCGCCTCCATGCCCTCGACCGCGATGCCGCCGGAGATCTTCTCCAGCATCTCGACCAGGTGCGCGTCCGACCGGTGCTGCTCGGCGAGCTCCGTGGCACGCTGCTTCACGTCGTCGGTCAGCAGCAGCTCACGGCACGGCGGCGCGACGAACTCGATGATCTCGTCCGGCAGCGACCGCTGGTCCTGCACCGAGAACGTCCGGATCTCGCTGACCTCGTCGCCCCAGAACTCGACGCGGAACGGGTGCTCCGCGGTCGGCGGGAAGATGTCGAGGATGCCGCCGCGCGTCGCGTACTCGCCGCGCTTCTCGACCATGTCGACGCGGGTGTAGGCGTTCTCGGCGAGCCGGGTGACCAGCTCGACGAAGTCCTGCTCCTCACCCACCTTCAGGTGCACCGGCACGAGGTCGCCGAGGCCAGGCGCCATCGGCTGGATCAGGCTGCGGACGGTCGTGACGACGACCCTGATCGGGTTGCCTTCGGGGTGCTTGAGCCTGCGCAGGATCTGCAACCGGGCGCCGACCGTGTCGGCGCGCGGCGAAAGTCGTTCGTGCGGCAGCGTCTCCCAGCTCGGGAACAACGCCACCTGGTCGTGGCCGATCAGGTCCCGGACCACGTTCGTCAGCTCCTCGGCCTCACGGCCGGTCGCGGTGACGGCGAGGACGGGACGAACCGTGGACAGTGCCGCAATGACGAGCGGGCGGGCGGCCAGCGGGCCGTCCAGCTCCAGCTCGGGGACACCCGCGGAGTCGATCAACGATCGGAGGGCTTTGTCGGGGAGGACACCATCGAGCAGGCCGAGCAGCGGCATGTGAGAAACCCCGTCGAGTGCGGAACGCCAGACAGACCCCTGCCTGGGACGAGGGGTCTCACCCCCACCATAGCTCGTGCCGCGAACGCTTATCGGGTGGCTCTAGCCGGGCTCCGGCACCGCGGCGGTGAGGTCGACTTCGACGAGCTGACCTGGGAATCCGAGCTGTGCCACGCCGAGCAACGTGCTCGCGGTGGTGAACGCCGGGCCGATGGTGGAGGTGGTGAGCAGCCGCCAGACGGCGGCCAGAACGTCCCGGTCGGTGCTCACCACGTACACGACCGAACGGATCACGTGGTGTGGCTCCGCACCGGCCGCGGCTAGGGCGGTCATGGCGTTCTCGGCGATCTGGCCGACCTGGGCGGCGAGGTCCTCCTGGCCGACCAGGTCGCCGTCGGCGCCGATCGGGCACTGGCCTGCCAGGTAGGCGGTCCGGCCGGTCTCGACGATCGTGACGTGGTGGTAGCCGGGTGGCTGGTGTAGCTGGTCGGGGTTGATGCGGGTGATCTCCACGGGCTGACCGTGCCACGGCGGAATCGCCGGCTCCAGCGAATATCGAATTGCCTTACGGAACCTCCACGGCACCAAACGCATAGTTAGGACATGCGCGCACTCGTTGCTGGGTTAGTGCTGTTGCTCGCGGCGTGCTCCACGCCTCCCCCAGGCGGGAACGCGCCGTCCAAGGCGCCCCCACCACAGGGGTTGAAGGTCGAGCAGGTCGCGGCGGGCTTCGAACACGGCTGGGACGTCGGCTTCCTGCCCGACGGGTCCGTGCTGGTCACCGAGCGTCCCGGCAAGATCAAGCTGGTCCGCGGCGGCCAGGTCAGCGAGGTCGACGCCGACCTGACCGACGTCGTCGCGCGCGGCGAGGGCGGCCTGATGGGCATGGTCGTGCACCCCGACGGCAAGCGCTTCACCGCCTGCTACAACACCACGCGCGACGTGCGGCTGGTGACGTTCCGGCTCGACGGCACCCGCGCCACCAAGGTGAAGGACCTGCTCACCGGCCTGCCTTCGAACCCGAGCGGCAGGCACTCGGGCTGCCGTCCGACGCTCGCGCCTGACGGCACGATGTACGTCGCGACCGGCGACATCGCCAACGGCCGCAACCCGCAGGACCGCACGAGTCTCGGCGGCAAGATCCTGCGCATCGACGCCGATACCGGCGAGGGCGCGCCCGGCAACCCGTTCGCTTCGTCGGGGAACGCCGACGAGCGCCGCGTCTACAGCTACGGCCACCGCAACGTGCAGGGCGTGGTGTTCCGGCCGGAGTCCTCGCAGGCGTTCACCGCCGAGCACGGACCCGCCATCGACGACGAGGTCAACCTGCTGAAGGCCGGCGCCAACTACGGGTGGGACCCGTCCAAGGGCGGCACGCAGGGCGGTTACGACGAGGACGTGCCGATGACCGACCTCCAACGCTTCCCGGACGCGGTGCCCGCGATCTGGTCGTCCGGCTCGTCGACCGAGGCGATCTGCCAGGCGGCGTTCTGGAACGGCAAGCTCGCCGTCACCGCTCTGAAGGGCTCGAAGCTGCTGCTGTTCTCGTTGGACGAGGCGGGCAAGGTGCAGAACGTCAGCATCCCGGCCGAGCTCGACGACAAGTACGGACGGCTGCGGGCCGCTCGCACCGCGCCGGACGGCTCGCTCTACGTCACGACGTCGAACGGCACCGACGACAAGCTGCTCCGGCTCACCGGGACCGCGTGACCTGTTTGGTGCGAAAAGCACGTTCGTACGGCCTGGCCGTACGAACGTGCTTTTCGCACCAAACACAGATAGTGACGGGCTAGCGGTAGCGCAGCTTGGGCTTGTGGTCCATCGCGGAGAGGCCCTTCCACGCGAGGTTGACCAGGTGCGCCGCCACCTCGTCCTTCTTCGGCTTGCGCACCTCGAGCCACCACTGCCCGGTCAACGCGACCATCCCGACCAGCGCCTGGGCGTACAGGGCGGCGAGCTTGCGGTCGTATCCCTGGCGGGCGAAGTGCACGCCGAGGATGTGCTCGACCTGCGACGCGATGTCGTTCAACAGAGAGGAGAACGTGCCCGAGGAAGACGCGACCGGCGAGTTGCGCACGAGGATCCGGAACCCGTCCGTGGAGCCCTCGATGTAGTCCAGCAACGCGCAGGCGGCCTGTTCGAGCAGCTCACGCGGGTGGCCACCGGACAACGCGGACACGATGTGGTCCATCAGGCGCTGCATCTCGCGGTCGACGACGACGGCGTAGATGCCTTCCTTGCCACCGAAGTGCTCGTAGACGACCGGTTTGGAGACGGCGGCGCGGTGGGCGATCTCCTCGACGGAGGTCGCGTCGAAGCCCTTTTCGGCGAAGAGGGCCCGGCTGACGTCGAGGAGCTGCTCGCGGCGCTCCTTGCCTGTCATCCGGACCCTGGTCACCAAGTCAGCCTACGGTGCCTACTTCTTGACACTGATCCTGGCCAACCGCTGCTCACTCGGCCAGCGCACGTGCGTCGCCCAGCCGAACTTCTCGAACATCCAGATCAGCCGGGCCGAGATGTCGATCTGGCCGCGCTTCACGCCGTGCCGGGCCGACGTCGGGTCGGCGTGGTGCAGGTTGTGCCACGACTCGCCGAACGAAAGGATCGCGAGCGCCCAGACGTTGGCGGAGCGGTCGCGCGCGGCGAACGGGCGGTCGCCGACCATGTGGCAGATCGAGTTGACCGACCAGGTGACGTGGTGCAGGAACGCGACGCGGACGAGGCCCGCCCAGAAGAACGCCGTGACGCCGCCCCACACGGACCAGGTGATCAGGCCGCCGAGGATGCCGGGCGCGGCCAGCGAGATGACCGTCCACGTCACGAAGTGCTTGTCCACCCAGACGATGTCCTTGTCGGCCATCAGGTCGGGGGCGAAGCGCTTGTGGTTGGTCTTGTCGCGGTCGAAGAGCCAGCCCATGTGCGAGTGCCAGAAGCCCTTGGCGAGCGCGGCGGGCCCGGTGCCGAAGAGCCACGGCGAGTGCGGGTCGCCCTCGCGGTCGGAGAACGCGTGGTGGCGGCGGTGGTCCGCGACCCAGTCGATGACCGGGCCCTGCAGCGCCATCGAGCCCGCGATCGCGAGGCCGATCTTCAAAGCGCGGTTGGCCTTGAACGAGCCGTGGGTGAAGTAGCGGTGGTAGCCGATCGTCACGCCGAGACCGGCGAGGTAGTAGAAGACGACGAAGAGGGCCACGTCGACCCAGCCGAGGCCCCATCCCCAGGCGAAGGGAACCGCGGCCAGCAACGCGATGAAGGGAACGATGACGAACACGTAGACGCCGGACTGCTCGGCGTGACTGCGCCGTCCGTCGAACAACGGCTTGGGACCCTGGTCGGTAGACGGGTCCATCGTCGTGGTCATACGGATACCTCGTGGGGGTGTCGTACCTACGGAACCGTAACTTACGGAAGCGTAAGTTAGGCGAGCCTGCTTTCGCCAGACCCGCATGGAAACTCACGGTGGGTCTTCAGGTTTTCGAGCCTGCTCGGGGCATGATCGGAGCATGGCCAGACGCAAGATCATCCGGATCACCGTGACCTCGATACTCACCCTGCTCGTGCTGGTCACGGCGGCCCTAGGCGGCGTCGGCTGGTACTACAGCGGCGAGTTGCTCGAACCGGAGGAAGTGACCCAGCGGTACCCGGAGACGGCGCTCGGCAAGGACGGCGAGAACGTCGTGCTCGCCGAGTCGAAGCTGACGCTGCTGCGCGGCACGTTCGGCGTTGTCTGGCCCGGTGGAGCGGCGAAGGTCGGCGACGTGTCGTCGTCGAAGGACGGCCGCGTCGAACGGCCGTTGCTGGAGGGCACCGCGCCGCCCGACGGCACGAAGGTGCGCATCGAGACAGACGTCTACGAAGGCAACCCGAAGACGACGCTGGGCCTGGTCTACAGCGAGGTCCGGGTGCCGTCCGAGCTCGGCGAGATGCCCGCGTGGTTCGTGCCGGCGGAGAAGAACGACACGTGGGTCATCACCGTGCACGGGCGGGGCGCGTCGCGCGAGGAAGCACTGCGGGTGGTTCCTCAGCTGCACTCGGCGGGGCTGCCCGTGCTGCTGATCACCTACCGAAACGACGAGGGCGCGCCCGCGTCCCCCGACGGCCTCTACCACCTCGGCGACACCGAATGGCGCGACGTCGAGGCCTCGATCAAGTACGCGCAGAGTCAGGGCGCACAGAAGATCGTGCTCTACGGATGGTCGATGGGCGGCGCGATCGTCGGCCAGACGCTGGCCCGTTCGAGCGTCGCGGCCGCGGTCAACGGCGTCATTCTCGACTCCCCCGTCACCAACTGGACGCAGACGCTCGACCTGCAGGCGGCGAACCGGGGCGTGCCGGTGTGGCTCACGCCGATCGCCGAGCTGGTGTCGGGATGGCGCGCGGACATCGACTTCGACCGGTTCGACCTGGTCCGCAACCCGCCCGCGCTCAAACCGCCGACGCTGCTGTTCCACGGCTCGGCGGACGGCACCGTTCCGACCCAGTCGTCGCGCGACCTGGCGACCGCGGCGGCCGGGCTGGGGTGGCCGCTGCAGTACGTCGAGATCCCCGGCGCCGACCACACCTCGGGATGGAATGTGGCGACGGACACGTACCGGGGTGCGCTCGCCGACTTTCTGACCAGGTCAATCGGCGCGAAGCCGTGATCTTGCACCTGATCGTGGAGAAGGCCACCTGAGTGGTCGTTGGACAAGGAGAGCGGGTCTCGTGACAACATGTGCGCAGGACGGGCGCGAGCCCGCCCGTTCCGCCATGGTGTAAAGGCAGCACCTCTGATTTTGGTTCAGATGGTCCAGGTTCGAATCCTGGTGGCGGAGCAAGGGCACAAGGTTTGTGGTCTTGGGAGGTGCGAAGCTGCCCGAGGAAACGGTCGACGAGCAGGGCAACGTGGGCCACCGCCACCACGAAATGTCCGACGCGTGGCTGGTGGGCCGCGCGAGCGAACTTGTCGCCGTGGCCCAGAGCAGCCACCTCGCCGCACAGCTCGACGCGGCGACGGAGATCGACCGCATCCTCGCCGAGGCGCAGGGCCGGGGTGAGCCCCGCATCGTCGCGCAGCTGCTCAGAGCCGCCGCCGTGGTCCGTCTGGTCACGCCGGGGCTCGTCGACATGTCCGATCCCCAGCTCGACGAGATGCTCGCGCACTGCCGCCGCCACGGCCTCACGGTGCTGGAAGCGGACGCGCGGGCGTTGCGCGGACGGCGGTTCCTGCTGGGCAACGCCGAGGACAAGGCGCTGACCGAGATCGCGGCCGCGCTCGCGATGATGCTCGACGAGGTACCCGAACCCGACCCGGTGTTCGACAAGCGGACGTGGGACCAGCTGCTGGCCACGACGTTGCAGGACATCGCACTGGTGCTCACGCAGCTCGGCGTCTACGAGATGGCGGACGACGTGCTCGCCCGCGCGCACAACGCGCTGTGGGAGAGCGGTCAGCCCCACCAGATCTACGTGCACCTGGTGAACCGGACCCGGTTGCGGATCGGCTGGGGCTTACGGCTCGAACGTGTGAACTTCGAGGACCAGTCGCACGAGCAGTTCGCGTTCGCGGCCGGGCTCGCCGAGGCCGCCGAGGTGCCGTTCCGGCAGTCGCTGCATCCCGGCAGACGCGACCTCGACGCCGCCGAGCAGGTGCCGATCCTCGGTGCCGCGCAGGCGCTGACGAACCCCGGCGAAGAGCACCTCGACCGGCTCTGGTCGTTGCGCGGGCTGTCGATGTACGCCCGCGAGCTGATCATCGTCGCGATCGCGCTCGGCCGGTGCCTGGTCAACGCGAACCGGCTGGACGACGCGCTCAAGGTCCTCGGCGACACCCGCACGCAGATGGAACACGACACGTCCGAGCCGTCGCTCGTGCTCTCGCTCGAACGCGAGTACGCGCACCTCAGCGGTCCACACACGACGTCGGCGCTGCAGCAGTACAACTCGGCGCTGGAAGCCGAGCTGTGGACGATGCGCGAGGGCCGCGTGGCCACGTTGACCGCGCGCCGCGAGCACGAACGGCTGACGCGCGCGCACGGCGCGATAGCGCAGCAGGCGATGCAGGACCCGCTGACCGGTCTGCCGAACCGGCGCGCGCTCGACGACAAGATGGGCGAGCTCATCGCCGGTCAGGTGTACCCGTTCGCCATCGCGCTGGTGGACCTCGACGGGTTCAAGGGCGTGAACGACCGGCACTCGCACGCCGATGGTGATGACGTTCTCCGGGTGATTGCCAGCACACTCCGGCAGGCGCTGCGGGGCGACGACATGGTGGCCCGCTACGGCGGTGACGAGTTCGTCGTGCTGCTGCCGGGCGCCCCTCTGCACGCCGCGGAAGCCGCACTCGGACGGGCCGTGGATGCGGTGGCAGGCTTGCCAATCGACCTCTCCCGAGGGGTGACGCTGTCGGTCGGCGTGATCTCGCTGAGGCCCCGCGAATCCGCCAACCAGGCCCTGTCCCGGGCCGACTCGGCGATGTACGTGGCCAAGCGCCAGGGCGGGTGCCAGGTCGCGGCCGTGGCAGGGGAGCCCTCGGCGGAGGCTTAGGCTGGTCTGCGGACTTCGAACCACCCAGCCTGTTAGGGAGAGCATTGATGCTCGAGGGCCCTGTCAGCACTGTCGTGCTCGCCGCCGGGGAAGGCACCCGCATGCGGTCGTCCACGCCGAAGGTGCTGCACCGGATCGCCGGACGCTCACTCGTCGAACACGCGGTGCGCGCCGCCGCGGGCACAGATCCTGATCATCTGGCCGTCGTCGTCGGCCATGGCCGGGAAGCGGTCGCCGAGCATCTCGAATCACTCGCGGGAGCGCTGGGCCGCAAGGTCACAGTCGCCGTGCAGGCCGAGCAGAAGGGCACAGGGCACGCCGTCTCGTGCGGCCTGGCCGAGCTGCCGCACGACCTGGGCGGCACCGTGATCGTCAGCTACGGCGACGTGCCGCTGCTCGACACCCAGACCCTCCAGGCCCTGCTGGCCGAGCACGCCGCCGCGGGCAACGCCGTGACGGTGCTGACCGCCGTGGTGGACAACCCCACCGGGTACGGCCGGATCGCCCGTGACTCCGACGGGTCGGTACTGCGGATCGTCGAGCAGAAGGACGCGTCCCAGACCGAGCAGCTGATCACCGAGATCAACTCCGGCGTGTACGCGTTCGACGCCGCCGTGCTGCGCGACGGCCTGTCGCGGTTGTCCACCGACAACGCGCAGGGCGAGCTCTACCTGACCGACGTGCTCGGCATCGCCCGCGGCGACGGCAAGCGTGTCGGCGCGTTGATCGCGTCCGACCCGTGGCTGGTCGAGGGCATCAACGACCGCGTGCAGCTCGCCGCCGTCGGCGCCGAGATGAACCGCCGGATCGTCGACGGCCACATGCGCGCCGGCGTGACGTTCGTCGACCCGACCTCGGCCTGGGTCGACGCGGACGTGCGGATCGGCCAGGACGCGCTGATCGAGCCGAACGTGCAGCTGCGCGCCGGCACCGTGATCGGCTCCGGCGCTCTCGTCGGCCCGGACACCACGCTCTCCGGCGTGACCGTCGGCGAGGGCGCCTCGGTCGTGCGCACGCACGGCAGTGACTCGGTCGTCGGCGACCGCGCCATGGTCGGCCCATTCGCCTACCTGCGCCCAGGCACGTCGCTGGGAGCGAAGGGGAAGATCGGCACGTTCGTCGAGACGAAGAACGCGCAGATCGGCGAGGGTTCCAAGGTCCCCCACCTGTCCTACATCGGCGACGCCACGATCGGCGAGCACAGCAACATCGGTGCCGCCTCCGTCACCGTCAACTACGACGGGGTGAACAAGCACCGCACGATCGTCGGATCCCATTGCCGCACCGGCTCGGACAACATGTTCGTAGCACCGGTGACCGTGGGCGACGGCGCCTACACAGGCGCCGGCACCGTCCTGCGCCGCAACGTTCCACCTGGCTCGCTCGCCGTGTCCGGTGGACCGCAGCGCAACCTCGATGGCTGGGTCCTCAGCCGACGTGAGGGCACGGCCGCGGCTCAGGCAGCGGCAGCCGCACTCGCGAAGCAGAATGCGGACAAGACAAAGGAGGGTCGCTGACCGTGAACCCGCAGATGTCAGGCACACCGAAGAAGAACCTGATGCTCTTCGGAGGCCGTGCTTACCCGGAGCTGACGGACGAGGTGGCAAAGCACCTCAACGTGACGGTGACCCCGCAGTCGGCCTACGACTTCGCCAACGGCGAGATCTTCGTCCGCTTCGAGGAATCCGTACGCGGCTGCGACGCCTTCGTGATCCAGTCCCACACGGCCCCCATCAACCAGTGGCTGATGGAACAGCTGATCATGGTCGACGCGCTCAAGCGCGCCTCGGCCAAGCGGATCACCGTGATCATGCCGTTCTACCCCTACAGCCGTCAGGACAAGAAGCACCGCGGCCGCGAGCCCATCTCCGCGCGCCTGGTCGCCGACCTGTTCAAGACGGCGGGCGCCGACCGCCTGGTCTCCGTCGACCTGCACACCGCCCAGATCCAGGGCTTCTTCGACGGTCCGGTCGACCACCTGTGGGCCATGCCCCTGCTGGCCGACCACATCCGCGGCAAGTACGCGGGCCACGAGATCACCGTCGTCTCCCCTGACTCGGGTCGCACCAAGCTGGCCGAGAAGTGGGCCGACACCCTCGGCGGCACGCCGATCGCGTTCATCCACAAGACCCGCGATCCCCTGCGTCCCAACGAGGTCGTCTCCAACCGCGTGGTCGGCAACGTCAGCGGCCGTCTCTGCATCGTGATCGACGACATGGTCGACACCGGCGGCACCATCGCCGGCGCCGTCAAGCAGCTGCTGAACGAGGGCGCGTCCGACGTGGTCATCGCGGCCACGCACGGCATCCTCTCCGGCCCCGCGACCGAACGCCTCCAGAACAGTGGCGCGCGCGAGGTCGTGTTCACCGACACGCTGCCGATCCCGGCCGAGAAGCGGTTCCCGGCGATGACCGTGCTCTCGATCGCGCCGCTGCTGGCTCGCGTGATCCAGGAGGTCTTCGAGGACGGGTCCGTCACGTCGCTGTTCGACGGCAACGCCTGACCTGTTTTCCACACGCGGGGAGCTTTCGTACGGTAGGAGCGGACGAAAGGTCCCCGCGTGGGAGTGGGGCACCCCCGATTAGGAAGCCGGGAGCGGCTCACCTACACTGGTTGGGTTGCCTCGGCGAGGGCGAGCTTTCCACGCTCAACGTGATCGACGCGGTGGCTTGATGCCGCGCGTGTTTTGTCGTTCCGCGCTGCTCGCCGCCGCTGGCCACCACCCCACGCGAAAACTTGTGCACCGCCCCGACGTACAAGGCCAGAGTTGTAAGGAGAGCCCCACCGTGTCCGAGGTCAATCTCGCCGCTGAGCAGCGCACCGAATTCGGCAAGGGCGCAGCCCGCCGTACCCGCCGCGCCGGCAAGATCCCCGCGGTGCTTTACGGCCACGGTTCCGACCCGCAGCACCTGGCCCTGCCGGCGCTCGAGTTCGCCCGTGTTGTCCGTGAGCACGGTCAGAACGCCGTCCTCACCCTCGCCCTCGACGGCGGTAGTGAGCTGGCGCTGACGAAGACCGTCACCACGCACCCGATCAAGAACTACATCGAGCACGTCGACCTGCTGCTCGTGAAGCGCGGCGAGAAGGTCACCGTCGAGGTGCCGCTGGTCATCTCGGGCGAGCCCGTCTCGGGCACGCTGCTGACGCAGGACCTGAGCACCATCCAGATCGAGTCCGACGCAATGAACATTCCGGACCAGATCGAGCTGTCGATCGCCGGTGTCGCCGCGGGCACGCAGATCCACGCGAGCGACCTGACCCTGCCGGCCGGTGCCGTTCTGATCACCGACGGCGACGCGCTGGTCGTCGCGATCAACGAGGCGCCGTCCGCGGCGCAGCTCGAGGGTGACGAGGCCGCTCCGGCCGAGGCCACCGAGGAAAGCTGAGCCCCATCACGTCGGGCCGGACAAACGGCGCGTCTCCCCCTCACGAGGGGGGAGACGCGCCGTTCCCATACCTGCGTCCACCCGAGATCCGGGAAAAGACCTTCCGCCGCAAGCGTCAGGGCTACGACCCGGACCAGGTGCGCGAGTTCCTGCTGATCGTCGCGGACGCGTTGGCTGGCAGGCTCCGCCTCGACCCGGACCACGTGCGGACCGTCAGGTTCCGCCTGGTTCCCAACGGCTACGACCAGCAGCTCGTCGACGAGCTGCTGCAGCTGCTCGAGTTCCAGGTCCGCAACGGTGTCGTGCCGCCGACGGGCCTCGCCACCGGCGAGGACCTGTACGCGCGCAAGCTGCCGAAGACCGGCACCGGATACGATCGTGTCGAAGTCGACGCCTTCCTCACCCGTGCCGCGGCCACCCTGGACGGCCGGGGCGCCATGACCTCCACCGAGATCCGCAACACCCGGTTCAGCACCACGTCCGGGCTGCTGGGCCGCGGTTACCAGATGCAGGCCGTCGACGCGCTACTGGATGATCTCGAGCAGGAGTTGCGGTCCCGTGGACGATGAGCTCGCCCTGATTGTCGGGCTGGGCAACCCAGGCCCGAAGTACGAGGGCAACCGCCACAACATCGGCTTCCTCGTCCTCGACGAGCTCGCCGCTCGCGTCGGCGGCAAGTTCAAGGCCCACAAGTCCGGCGCCGAGATCGTCGAGGGCCGCCTGGCGGGCCGCCGCGTCGTCCTCGCCAAGCCGCGCAGCTTCATGAACCTCTCCGGCGGCCCCGTCGCCGGCGCGGCCAAGTTCTTCAAGGCCGCGACCATCGTCGTGATCCACGACGAGCTCGACCTCCCGTTCGCCGCGATCCGGATGAAGCTCGGCGGCGGCGACAACGGCCACAACGGACTCCGCTCCATCACCAAGTCGTTGGGCACCAAGGACTACCTCCGCGTCCGCTTCGGTGTCGACCGGCCGCCGGGCCGCATGGACCCGGCCGACTACGTGTTGAAGGACTTCTCCGTGGTCGAACGCAAGCAGCTCGCCCTGGAGATCGACCGGGCGGCGGACGCGGCCGAGGCGTTGATCAGCAAAGGTCTGGAAATCGCGCAGAACGCGTTCCACTGAGGCCACACCGCGGGCACAATGATCGGCATGACCAACCGAAAGGCTCATGCCGCCTAGGCGCCCGCTCAAGGCCCGGCAGCTTCTCTGGCTTCCGGCGTACCAGTTCTCCGTGGTCCAAGGCTTGTCGTCCCGGCTGCTCGCCGACATCCATCTGCTCGACCTCGGCAGTGAGATCAACTGCGGGGTCTACGAGTGCTGCGGGCATCCGCTGGAAGCACGCCACCTGCTGAGAAAGGTGGTGAGCGCGCTTCCCGGCCCGACCGCGAGGGAACTGCGGCGGTTCGTGGCGAAGACCACCGAGCGCCATGCCGCGTAACCCCGCAGGCGCCGTGCGCGCGCAGCACCCAGCGTTGGCCCGGCGCGACGACAGCATCAACGACGCCAGGGGCCTCTCCCCGAGGACTCTCGCGGACATCCGCAAGCTCGAGCTCGCCCATGAGGACCTGTACCGGGGAGCCGTCCGGCACTACCTCTGGCAGTGGCGCGTCGAGGCGTGCGGCCCACCATGCCGTGAGATGGACGACGGCGCGTGCCGCGACTGGTACTCGTACGACGACAGCCACTGGGAGCGCGAACAGCTGGACGTCGTGCTGAGCCGCCTTCCCGGCGTCGCCGCACGGGAACTGCGCCGGCTCGTGACGAGGTTCGACCAACACCACCTGTCGGGCTGCCCGGGGTGGCGTGACTGCCGCTGGAGCAGGTCGACCAGAGCACCCCGAGTCTCGTGGTGAGGGACAGCGGCTTCTCGCCGCGCCTGCGTGCCGACGTGGACGAGCTCGAACACGACCGCAACTACCTGTGGCCGACCGCGGTCGAGTCCTCATTCCGGCGTTGGGCCCACTCCGTACGCGAGCCGTACCGCAGGCTCTGGGACCGCGGCGTCGACGGCTGCGGGGTCTGGAACTGCTGTGGCGACCCGTACGAGGCCCGCGAACTGCTCGATTTCGTCGCCCGCGCACTCCCCCGCAAGAGCGCGAGGGAGCTGCGCGAACGACTCGAACCCCTGGACGACCTCTACTAGACCGACGACCTAGACCAGTGCGGACGCCGCGGACCGCCGGAGCTTGCCGGAGGGCGTCTTCGGCAACGTCCCCGGCGGCTGCACGACCACCGCGAACGGCCGCAGCCCCACCGCGTCGACCACGCGCGCCGTGACCTCCTTGACCAGGGCTTTCTCGGCCTCGGCGTCACCGGCCAGCTTCGACTCCACCACGACGGCGAAGCGTTCACGCTGGGTTCCGGCATCCAACCGGACGGCGACGGCGTTGCCCGCGCGGACGCCGTCGACGGCGCAGGCGGCGCGTTCGACGTCGGTCGGGTAGATGTTGCGGCCGCCCATGATGATCACGTCCTTGCGGCGCCCGCAGACGACGACCTGGCCGTCCTCCACGACGTAGCCGAGGTCGCCGGTCAGCAGCCAGCCCTCGGCGTCCTGGGTGGCGAGTGGGCCGTTGACGGTCAGGTAGCCGGGGGTGACGGCATCGCCGCGGATCTGGATCTCGCCGACGTCGCGCACGCCGAGTACGTCGCTGGAGTCGGAGTCGGAGACGACCCGGAGCTCCAGGCCGGGCAGGGGCGGGCCGAGCAGCGGGTACGCGCGGCCGTCCGGAGCGGGCACGGCGCGGCGGGAGGCTTCCAGCTCGTCCGCGTCCACGACGTCGACCGACAGGCCGGTGAACAGCGGTGCGAAGGCGACGCCGAGGGTGGTCTCGGCCATGCCGTAGGCGGCCAGGATGGACTCCGGCCGCAGTCCGAAGCGCTCACCGGCGGAGACGAAGGCCTCGACCGCGGCCGGGTCGATGGGCTCGGCGCCGTTCAGAGCGAGCCGCAACGTGGACAGATCGAACGAGTCGGACGACGAGGCGAGGCGCCGGGCCACGATCGCGTAGGCGAAGTTCGGAGCGGCCGTGATGGTGCCGCCGTGCCGCGAGATGAGGTCGGCCCACAGGGTGGGGCGCGACAGGAAGTCGACCGGGGTGACCTTGACCAGTTCCAGCCCGAAGAGCATCGGTACGGTCAGGAACCCGACCATCCCCATGTCGTGGAACAACGGCAGCCACGACACCATGACGTCCGACTCGGGATTCAGCGCGGCGGCCTCGCGCATGCCCAGCGCGTTCGACATCAGGTTCTTGTGAGTAATCCGGACCGCTTTGGGGTCGGCGGTAGATCCACTGGTCAACTGCAGCAGTGCGGTGGCATCCTCGGGGGTGGGAACAGGGTGAGCGATCGGCTCGCCGTCGAGCTCGGAGAGCTTGCGGTAAGAGATGTCGTGCTGGTCAAGCACGTCGGCGAGGGCGTCGAACGGGCTGCCCAGCAGCACCAGCTTGGAGTCGATCATGGCAAGCACCCGCATCGTGTCCTCGGCCCATTCGGCGAGGTCGGTGCGCGGTGTGGGTTGATGCAACATCGTGACGCTCCCACCACACAGCCATGCTGCCTGCACGGCTGGGGCGATCGCGGCGGGTTCGGCGGCGAGCACTGCGATCGCGGTGCCCGGCGCCACGTCGAGCGCACCGGCCATCCGCCGGGCGCGTTCGTGCACCTCGGACCAGGTCCGGCGGACAGGCGCGGCGGGTTCCCCCGTCGTCATACCCCTGTCCCGGCCGTTTGCGGCCGTCGCCAGCATCACATCCACGAACTGACTCATGTTCGCGATCGTAGTGGCGTCCTTTGGTCCATCAGGACGAAACGTTATGCCACGCGAAACGCGATACTCCCGGGTAACAGGTACGCAGGAGGAGGTCATTGGTGGATCGGGGCGGCCCCGGAGCGCAGCATCGTCTACCCGCGCATCCGGCACCTCTGCTGTCCGCGCAGGACGTGGCGTCAGTCGCGTTCCACCGGCCCCCACGGGCCGAGCGCGGGTACGACGCCGCCGAGGTGGACGCATTTCTCGACCGGGTCGAGGACACCATGCGCAGCAAAGACATCCTCACGCGCGAAGACGTGCTGAACGTCAAGTTCCGCACGGCGACCCGCGATCCCGGCTACGACGTGAACGAGGTCAACGTATTCATGGAGCTCGTAGCCGACACGTTGCGGTCCACTCCGCAACGCCAGCAGGCCGCGGCGCCCGCACAGGGCGCCCACGCCACCTCACAGGCGCTCAGACCGGCCGTACGGCTGAGTCCGGACGACGTCGCGGCCGTACGGTTCCACAAGCCGAGACCCGGCACCCGCGGCTACCACGAGGGTCAGATCGACGCGTTCCTCGACCGTATCGAGGCGACTTTGCGCGGCCAGGACAACCTGACCTCGCAGGCCGTTCAGGACGCGGTCTTCGGCGAAACCGCCCCCGGCACCTTCGGCTACGACGAGGAGGACGTCGACACGTTCCTCGACCTCGTCGTGCTCATGCTCGAAACGGCGCCGCCGCCGGCGCCGGTCACGACGCAGCTGCCGCAACAGCGCCCTCAGCAGCAGCGACCACAGCCGACCGCGCCGAGGCCGCAGGCGTCACCCCAGCCGAGGGCGCAGGCCAAACCCCCGCAGGGCCCGCCGCCGAAGGCAGTTCCCGCCGTTCCGGCGGTTCCCGCCATCCAGGCCGTTCAGGAGCCGAAGCTCACGGCCTCGGACGTCAGGAACATCGCCTTCCACCGTCCTCCACGTGGCCGCCGCGGCTACCAGGAGTCCCAGGTGGACGCGTTCCTCGACCGCATCGAGGCGACCCTGATGGGCCAGGACAACCTGACCTCCAAGGACATCCGCGACGTCAAGTTCTCCCGCCCGATCATCGGCAGGCGCGGCTACGACGAGACCGAAGTGGACGGGTTCCTCGGCCGCGTCGAACAGCAGCTCTCCGGGCCGGTGCGCAGCATCCCGCAGGTCAGATCGTGGAAGGACCTGCGCCAGCTCCGCGTCCCGCAGGCGGCGTCCGGCCAGCGCGGCTACCGCACCGCGCAGGTCGACCGGATGCTGGAGGAGATCGGCGTCGCGCTCGACGGCATGCTGGGGGCGACGTCCGAGGAGGTCATGAAGGCACGCTTCAGCTACGCGCTGCTCTCCGGCCAGGGCTACGACACGTCGTTCATCGACGAGCTCCTGCCCCAGCTCGCGAACGAACTCCGCCGCCGCGGCAAGTAGCCTTTCTATTGGAGCGAAAAGCACGTTCGTGCGGCTAGATGGCACGAACGTGCTTTTCGCTCCAAAACTCAGCCCTCGACGGCCTCGGCGGCGGCCATCCACTGGGCCTCGACCTCGGTCTCCTCGGCCAGCACGGCCCGGAGCTCGGCGTCGAGCTTGAGCAGCCGGTCCGGTTCGGTCGCGGCCTCGGCCAGCGCGGCGTGTAGTTCGGCTTCCTTCTTGTGCAGCACTTCGAGCCGCCGCTCCAGCCGCGCGAGCTCCTTGCGGGCGACGCGCTGGTCGGCGGCGTTGGACGACGACTTCTGCTGGGCCGGGCCCGGCGCGGACTCCCGCTCACGCACCGAGTCACGGCGCTTCAGGTACTCCTCGATGCCGCCGGGCAGTTCGGTCAGCCCGCCGTCGCCGAACAACGCGACGACCTTGTCGCACACGCGCTCGACGAGGTACCGGTCGTGCGAGATCACGACGAGCGTGCCGGGCCACGAGTCCAGCAGGTCCTCGAGCTGCTGCAGGGTGTCGATGTCCAGGTCGTTCGTCGGCTCGTCGAGCAGCAGCACGTTCGGCTCGGCCATCAGCAGCCGGCACAGCTGCAGGCGGCGCCGCTCGCCGCCGGACAGGTCCGAGACGGGCGTCCACTGCTTCTGCGACGAGAACCCGAAGCGCTCACCGAGCTGCGAAGCGGACATCTCGTACTTGCCGAGCACGACCCGCCGCGCGACCTCCTCGATCGCCTCCAGCACGCGCATCGACCCGTTGAGGTCGAGCAGCTCCTGCGAGAGGTGCGCGATCTTCACCGTCTTGCCCTGGATCCGCTTGCCGGTCTCGGTTTCGCGCTCCCCGGCCAGCAGCCGGAGCAACGTCGTCTTGCCCGACCCGTTGACGCCGACCAGACCGATGCGCTCACCGGGGCCGATGCGCCACGTCAGGTTCTTCACCAGCACCCGGTCCGGAACGGACAGTGTGGCGTCCTCGATCTCGATCACCGTGCGGCCCAGGCGTTTCTTGGCGAACGCGAGCAGTTCGACGGTGTCGCGCGGCGCGGGCACGTCCGCGATCAGCGCCTCGGCCGCCTCGATCCGGTAGCGGGGCTTCGAGGTGCGGGCGGGCGCGCCACGGCGCAGCCACGCGAGCTCCTTGCGCGCCAGGTTCTGCCGCTTCTCCTCGGCCGCGTCGGCGAGCCGCTGCCGTTCGGCGCGCGCGAAGATCCAGTCCGCGTAGCCGCCCTCGTACTGCTCGACCTTGCCCTGCACCACTTCCCACGTGCGGTTGCAGACCGTGTCGAGGAACCACCGGTCGTGTGTCACGACCACGAGCGCGGACCTGCGTGCGACGAGGTGTTCCGCGAGCCAGCGCACACCTTCGACGTCGAGGTGGTTCGTCGGCTCGTCGAGCACGAGCAGGTCGAGGTCCTGGATCAACGCGGCCGCCAGTACGACACGGCGGCGCTCGCCACCGGACATCGTGGAGACCACGGAGTCCAGGCCCAGCGCGGTGATCCCAAGTCCGTCCAAAATGGACCGAACGCGGGCGTCGGACGCCCACTCGTGTTCCGCGTCGTGCCCGAGCGGGTCGATCACCGCGTTGCGCACGGTCGAGCCGTCGGGCAGCTCGGTCCGCTGCGTCACGACGGCCATCCGCAGACCCCTGGTGCGCGACACCCGGCCGTCGTCCGCGGGTTCCTCCCCGGCCAGCACCTCGAGCAGCGTCGTCTTACCGCCGCCGTTCAGGCCGACGACGCCGATCCGGTCGCCCTCGTTGACGCCGAGCGACACGCCGTCGAGCAACGGCCGGACGCCGAACGACTTCGAGACGGACTCCAGGTTGACCAGGTTGGCCATCGATACCTCACGACTAGACGAAACTGCCGCCTTGAAGGCTACTTGCCAGCGAAAACGGCCTGCGCGTCACCACAACTCGTCCATTCGGCCGAGCAGCGGCGAAGCGGCGGATCGACTACGCGTGCACCTCTGGCGGCGTCGGCTTCTTGGGCTCGTCGGTCGTGATCACGCGGGCACCGGGCACCGGGCCCTGCGCCACCCGCACGGTCCGGCACACACCCGCGCCTGCCATCTCGGCGGCCACCCGCACGGCCGTGTCGTTGTCCTCGCACAGGAACGCCGTGGTCGGCCCGGAACCGGAGACGATCCCGGCCAGCGCACCGGCGTCGACCCCGGCCCGCAACGTGCGCCGCAGGTTCGGCCGCAGCGAGACGGCGGCGGCCTGAAGGTCGTTGCCCAGCAGCAGGGCGAGCTGCCGGGGGTCACCGGAGGACAGACCCTCCAGCACCGCCTCGACCTGCCCGACCCGAGGCGGGTCACCCTCGACGCGCAGGCGGTCCAGCTCGTCGAACACGTCCGGCGTGGACAGTCCGCGCCGGTCGAACGCCAGCACCCAGTGGAACTGGTGGCGCGCGAGCACGGGCACGATGCGCTCGCCGCGGCCGGTGCCGAGCGCGGTTCCGCCGTAGAGGCAGAAAGGCACGTCCGCGCCGAGCTTCCCGGCGAGTTCGGCCAGCTCGTCACGGCTGATCTCCAGCCGCCACAGCGACGAGAGACCGACGAGGGTGGCCGCCGCGTCCGCGCTGCCGCCCGCCATGCCACCCGCGACGGGGATGGCCTTGCGGATGACCACACGGACCTTCGGGTCCTCGGGATCCTTGCCCGCGTGCGCGGCCAGCAACCTGACCGCGCGCCAGGCGAGGTTGGACGCACCGGTGGGCACCTGGTCGGCGCCCTCGCCGTGTACCTCGACACCTGGCTCGTCGGCGACCGCGACCGTGACCTCGTCGGCCAGTGAAAGCGCCTGGAAGATGGTCACCAGGTCGTGGTAGCCGTCCGGGCGAACGTCACCGACGGCCAGGTGCAGGTTGACCTTGGCCGGGACGCGGACCGTGACCGGGGTGGAACGACTGCGAGCACCACGTCAGCCTACGGGCGTTCCGGAGCCGAGGACTCCTCCCCCGGTTGCAGTCGATCTCACACCGGAACTCGCGGTGACTCTCAAACCGGGATCACCGAGCCGTCGAAGGTCTTCTTGATGTAGTCCTTGACCTGCTGCGACGCCAGCAGCTCCGCGAGGTCGCGGACGCGCTTGTCGTCCTTGAGCTCGGTGCGGGTCACCAGGCCGTTCGCGTTCGGGTTGTTCTCGGCCTTCTCCAGCGCGAGCGAGTCGGAGGCCGGCTTGAGGCCCGCGTCGATCGCGTAGTTGCCGTTGATCACCGAGGCGTCGGTGTCGTCGAGCGAACGCGGCAGCTGAGCGGCCTCCAGCGGCACGAACTGCAGGTTCTTCGGGTTCTCCGCGACGTCGCGCACGGTCGGCGCGTCGACGGCCTTGAGCTTGATCAGGCCGTTCGCCTCCAGCAGCTTCAGGCCGCGGGTCTCGTTCGTGGCGTCGTTGGCCAGCGCGATCTTGGCACCGGACTTCAGCTCGTCGAGCTTGCGGACCTTCTTCGAGTACAGGCCGAGCGGCTCGACGTGCACGCCCTCGACCCACTCGACCTTGGCGCCGCTCTCCTTGGTGAACGTCGCCAGGTACGGGACGGTCTGGAAGTAGTTGGCGTCGAGCGAGCCGTCGACCAGCGCCGTGTTCGGCTGCACGTAGTCGGTGAACTCGACGACCTCGATCTTCAGGCCCTTCGACGCGGCGAGGTTGTCGGCCACGTACTTGAGGATCTGCGCGTGCGGAACCGGTGAGACACCGACCTTCAGCGTGTCCGAAGCGGACGCACCGCCGGCAGAGCAAGCGGACAGAGCAGTCAAAGAGGTCAAAGCGACCGCGATCAGGGCAGCCTTAATACGCATGACGTTCCTTTTGAGAATTTGCGGCGGATCTGGAAGGTCTAGACGGTGGCGTGCCGGCGCTTGTCGGCGGCGCGGGCGGCACGGGTGAAGCCGAGCTGGATCACCGTGGTCAACACGGCGAGCCACGCCACGGTGCTCCACAGGATCCGGTCGTTGAAGCGCTGGTAGCCCTCACGGATCGCGAGGTCGCCGAGCCCGCCGCCACCGATCACGCCCGCCATGGCGGAGTAGCCGATGAGCGCGATCACCGTGACACCGATGGCGTTGATCAGCGCGGGCAGCGACTCGCGGATGAGCACCGAGCGCACGATCCGCAACGTCGACGCGCCGGTCGTGACCGCGGCCTCGACCACCGTCACGTGCACCTCGGACAGGATGTTCTGCACGAGCCGCCCCACGAACGGAATCGCTCCCACGGCCAACGGCACGATGACCGCAGTACTGCCGATGGAGCCGCCGACGATGAGGCGGGTGACCGATGTCAGCGCGACGAGCAGCACGATGAACGGCATCGAGCGGCCCAGATCCGTGACGAAGCTCAGCACGCGGTGCACGAACGGGTTCGGACGCAGCCCACCCTTGGCGGTGAGCTGCAGCCAAACACCGACGGGAATGCCCAGAGCTGTGGCGATCACGGTGGAAACGCCGACCATGTACAGCGTTTCCCCGGTGGCCTCGACGAGGTACGAGACGACGTCGGACCAGGGTGTAGCAGACCTCACGCAGCTACTCCCTGAGGACCCTTCAGCGACCTCTGCACAGCGCCACCGGCCTCGCCGATCCACTCGAGCGCCGAGTCCGCGCGCTCGCCGTTCAGGCCGAGGCGGAACCGGGCGACCGGCGTCTCCGCGAGCCGCGTGAGGCCGCCACCGAGGATGTTCAGCTCGACGCCGAACCGGTGGGAGGCCTCCGGCAGCAGCGCGCCGACGGCGGCGAACCCGACGAGCACGC
>CAVYAD010000012.1:0-190255 GCA_963766275.1 uncultured Actinomycetota bacterium | reverse complement strand
GACGCGCGCAGCACGCCCACGAGCGCCTCGCCGAGGCCGCCGGGGGCTCGCGAGCTCCGACGACGTGCGCGTACGGGCGCTGACCCGCAGCCGCGACGACGCGCGCGGCGCGCTGATCGGCGGAGAGCCGCCGGCTGCGGCGGGCCCCGCCGCGGTGCGCAGGGCGAGGGCCGCCGGCGCGAGGCGCCTGCGCGCCGGCGCGCGAACGCGGGCGCGGCGCGTACGGGGACTGCGGGCCGAGCTGCGGCGCGTCGAGCGCGACCTGCGCGAGGCGGTCGCCGCTGCCGCCGCCCACCGTGGCGACCAGGTGTCCAACGCGATCGCGGCCGCGGCCTACAAGGCGCGCGTCGAGGGCTGAGCGCTCAGCGACCGGGGCGGTCGATGCGGATCTTGAACGTCTTGCCGTCCCCGCCGCGGGTCGGCATCAGCGCCTTGCCGGGCGGCTCGTAGGGCACCAGCTCGGCGCGGAAGGAGCGGCGCACCCGCTCGAGCTCGGCGGCGAGCTCCTGCTGGATCTGCTCCGCCTGGCGCTCGAGGGCGCGCACGCGGCGGCGCATCTTGCCGATCTCCTCCTCGAGCTCGAAGACCTTCTCGACGCCGGCCAGGTTCATCCCGAGCTGGCCGGTCAGCTCCTGGATGCGCCGCAGCCGGTCCACGTCCTCCTGCGAGTAGAGGCGCGTGTTCTTCGGCGAGCGCTTCGGCGTGATCAGCCCGCGCGACTCGTAGATCCGGAGCGTCTGCGGGTGCATGCCCGCGAGCTCGGCGGCGACCGAGATCATGTAGACGCCGCGGCGGCTGTCGACCTCTTCGCGCCCGGCCATCGCTACTTGCGGTGCGAGAGGAGCCGCTCGCGCGGGTTGCCGTTCATCACGGCGGCGAGCTCGTCGACCGCCTCGCGCTCCTCGCGGGAGAGCGTGCTCGGCACGTCGATGGCCAGCCGGTAGTGGATGTCGCCGCGGCCACGCCCGCTGAGGCGCGGCGGGCCCTCGCCGCGCAGCCGCTGGACGCTGCCGTGCTTGGTGCCCGGGGGCACGCGGATGCGCTTCGTCCCGACGAGCGTCGGCACCTCGATCGTGGCGCCGCGGATGGCCTCGGGCACGGTGATCGGGACCTCGACCTCGAGGTTGTCGCCCTTGCGCTTGAAGATCGGCGAGTCGGCCACGCGCGTGACGACGTATAGATCACCGGCCGGACCGCTCCGCGGCCCCGCCTCGCCCTTGTCGGCGAGCCGCACGCGGCTGCCGTCGCGCACTCCCGCGGGCACGTTCACGCGGTACCGCTTGACCTGGCGGGTGCGGCCGGTGCCCTGACAGGTCGCGCACGGGTCCTTGATCTCGGTGCCGGTGCCGCCGCACAGGCTGCACGGCTGGGAGATCGAGAACAGGCCCTGCGACTCGGACTCGACGCCGCGTCCCTGACAGCGGCTGCAGACGGTCGGGCTGCGTGCCCGGCTTGGCGCCGGTGCCGTGGCAGGTCGGGCAGGGAGCCGAGAGCGGCACGCTGACCGGGACCTGCGCGCCCTCCATCGCCTGGTCGAACGAGATGTGCACCTCGGTCTCGAGGTCGCGGCCGCGCTCGGGCCGCGCCCGGCCGCCGGCGCGCCCGCCGCCGCCCGAGGTGAAGAGGTCGGACAGGATGTCGCCGATCCCGCCGCCGAAGTTGAAGTTGCCGCCGCGGAAGCTGCCGGGGTCGAACCCGCCGCCGCCGCCGAAGATCCCGCCGCCCGAGTCGTACTGCTTGCGCTTGTCGGCGTCCGAGAGGATCGAGTAGGCCTCCTGGATCTCCTTGAATCGCTCCTCCGCGCCCTTGTCGTCCGGGTTGCGGTCCGGGTGGTACTGGCGCGCGAGCTTGCGGTACGCCTTCTTGATCTCCTCGGCGGTCGCCTTGCGGTCGACGCCGAGCGCCTTGTATGGGTCCTTGACCGCCGGCATGGCCTACCCGGAGACCACCACGCGCGCCGGACGCAGCACGGTGCCGTTGGTGCGGTAGCCCTTCTCGACCACGTCGACGACCACGCCGGGCTCCGAGCCCTCGTCGCTGCGGGTGGAGAGGGCCTCGTGGAACGTCGGGTCGAACGACTCGCCGCTCGGGTCGAACTGCTCGATGCCGTTGCGCTCGAGCACCGCGATCAGCTCCGAGTGCACCAGCCGCACGCCCTCGGCGAGATGCTGCTCGCCCTCGGCCGCCGAGGCCAGCGCCCGCTCGAGGTTGTCCACGACCGGCAGCAGCTCGCGGACCAGCCCGCTCTTCGCGCGCTCGCCCGCGGCCGCCGCCTCCTTGGCGGCGCGCTTGCGGTAGTTCTCGAAGTCCGCCTGCGAGCGCTTCGCGAGGTCGAGGTAGCGATCCCGCTCGGCCTGCGCCTGCGCGAGCGGGTCGTCCTCCTCCACCTCGTCCGGCGCGCTCCGGTCTCCTCGCTCACGCTCGGCCTCGTTGGCGGCGTCCTCCTCGCCCGCGGGCTCGTCGGCCTCGTCGCGCGAGGTGACCGTGTCGTCCTCCTCGGGAGGAGCGGACTCGGTCCGCTCCTCCTCCGCGCGCAGCTGCTCGCGCACGGCGTCCTGGCTGGGCTTGTGGCGATCCTCCGCCACTACTGCCTCTCCTCGCCCTCGACGACCTCGGCGTCGACGACCTCCTCTTCGTCGCCGGCCCCGTTGGTCGACGCGCCGTCGGCGGAGGCCGCTCCGTCGTCGGCCGGCGCGGACTGCGCCTGCTGGGCGGCGGAGGCGTACATCTGCTCCGACACCTTGTGCCAGGCGTTCTGGAGCGCCTCGGTCTTGGCGTTGATCGCGGCCGCGTCCTCGGACTCGAGGTTCTCGCGGACGTCCTTGATCGCCGCCTCGATCTCGGTGCGCGACTCCTCGTCCACCGAGTCGCCCATCTCCTTGAGCTGCTTGTCGGCCTGGTACGCGGCGTTCTCCGCCGAGTTGCGGGCCTCGACCAGCTCGCGCTGCTTGCGGTCGTCCTCGGCGTGCGCCTCGGCGTCCTTGACCATCCGCTCCACCTCGGAGTCGGCCAGGCCGGAGCCGGACCGGATCTCGATCTTCTGCTCCTTGCCGGTGCCGAGGTCCTTCGCGGACACGTTGAGGATGCCGTTGGCGTCGATGTCGAAGCCGACCTCGATCTGCGGCACGCCGCGCGGCGCCGGCGGGATGCCGGTGAGCTGGAACTTGCCCAGCGACTTGTTGTACGCCGCCATCTCGCGCTCGCCCTGGAGCACGTGCACCTCGACCGACGTCTGGTTGTCCTCGGCGGTCGAGAACACCTCGGACTTGCGCGTCGGGATCGTGGTGTTGCGCTCGATCAGCTTCGTCATCACGCCGCCCTTGGTCTCGATGCCGAGGGTCAGCGGGGTGACGTCGAGCAGCAGCACGTCCTTGACGTCGCCCGCGAGCACGCCCGCCTGGATCGCGGCGCCGACGGCCACGACCTCATCCGGGTTGACGCCGCGGTGCGGGTCCTGACCGGTGAGCTCCTTGACCTTCTCCTGCACCGCGGGCATGCGGGTCATGCCGCCCACGAGCACGACGTGGTCGATGCCCTTGCCGCCCTCGACGCCGGCGTCGCCGAGCGCCTGCTTGGTCGGGCCGACGACGCGGTCGACCAGCTCGGAGGTCAGCTCGTTGAGCTTGCTGCGCGTGAGCCGCTGGTTGAGGTGCTTGGGGACCGAGTCGACCGCCGTGATGAACGGCAGGTTGAGCTGGGTCTCCTGAGCCGAGGACAGCTCGGCCTTCGCCTTCTCGGCCTCCTGGTAGAGGCGCTGGAGGGCCATCTTGTCCTGGGACAGGTCGACGCCCTCGGACTTCTTGAACTCGGCGACCAGCCAGTCGACGATCGCCTTGTCGAAGTTGTCGCCGCCGAGGTGGTTGTCGCCGGCGGTGGCCTTGACCTCGAACACGCCGTCGCCGATCTCGAGCACCGACACGTCGAACGTGCCGCCACCGAGGTCGAAGACGAGGATCGTCTGGTCCTCCTCCTTGTCGAGGCCGTAGGCCAGCGACGCGGCGGTCGGCTCGTTGATGATGCGCTTGACGTCGAGCCCGGCGACCTTGCCGGCGTCCTTGGTCGCCTGGCGCTGGTCGTCGTTGAAGTACGCGGGCACCGTGATCACGGCGCTGTCGACGGTGTCGCCCAGGTAGGCCTCGGCGTCGGCCTTCAGCTTCTGGAGGATCATCGCGCTGATCTCGGGCGGCGCGTACTCGCTGCCGCCGGCCTTGACGCGCGCGTCGCCGTTCGGGCCGGAGACGACCTCGA
Source organism: uncultured Actinomycetota bacterium (assembly GCA_963766275.1). Lineage (GTDB taxonomy): Bacteria > Actinomycetota > Actinomycetes > Mycobacteriales > Pseudonocardiaceae > Lentzea. The sequence goes on along the minus strand of CAVYAD010000012.1, from coordinate 186,007 downwards.
AGGGGACGATCTTCTCCTCCTCCTTGACCTCCGCCTCCTTGCGCCCCATGAAGCGCTTGATCGAGAACACGGTGTTCTCGGGGTTCGTGACCGCCTGCCGCTTGGCCGGGGCGCCGACAAGGCGCTCGCCGCCCTCGGTGAACGCCACTACCGACGGCGTGGTGCGCGCGCCTTCGGCGTTCTCAATAACGGTCGGCTCGCCCCCGTCCAGGACGGCCATACACGAGTTCGTCGTACCAAGATCGATTCCGATGGTCTTGCCCATCCGTGCAGCTCCTTGCTTCTATTCGATGTCGAATGAAATCTAAGCGTGAGTATGGCAGATATGTATATGGGGTCAGCCGGCAAAGCTGAACGCATAGGCCACGAACCCCACGCACAGCAGCGCGATCCCCGCGTAGTCGCTGCGCTCGCGCAGGTCGCCCCGCAGGACGAGCAGGGCCACGGCGATCAGCGCGAACGGGTCGAAGTACTTCTGGTAGACGAGGCCGACCGGCAGCGAGGCCGCGAGGAAGGCCGCCAGGTACACGACCGGCAGCGAAAGCACCCCGGCGCGGAGCGCCAGCAGGGCGAGCGCCACGGCGCCGAGCGGCACCAGCGCCCAGAACAGCAGCGACGAGCCGAGCAGCTCCGGCAGCTTGTCCGAGAGCTGCCAGAGATACCCCGCGTCGCCCGGGCGGCCGGGCTCGCCCGGGTCGTAGGCGAGCGGGGAGACCAGCAGCAGCGCGACCCCCGCCGCGGCGGGCAGCGCGAGCGTCAGCGGCCCCGGGGACACGCGGCGCGCGCGCCTCATCGTCGCCCCGGCGATGTCGCCGCGGCGCGTGCTCCGGAGCAGCATCCCCGGCGGCAGGTCGCGCAGGCCGGGTCGCAGTCCGCGCGCGACCGACGGCCCGAACACGGCCGCCGCGTAGAGGCCGAAGAGGGCGATCGTGAACCCGGCCGGGCGCAGCGTCAGCCCCGAGTCCTCGCCGCAGACGCCGCACGAGGCCGGGTCCGACCCGGGCGGCACCAGCCCGCCCCATGCCACGACGAGCGCCGCGAACGGCGCCAGCGCCGCGCCGATCAGCGCCGCCCCGGCGGCCTTGCGACGGAGCGGCCATGCGGACCGCAAGCATGTAGAACGCCGCGACGAGGGCAAGCCACGCCAGCGACTGGCGCGTGAGCACGGCGAGCGCCGTAGCGACGCATGCGAGCGCCAGCTCGCGCATCGAATCGCTCTCGCCGAAGCGGTCGAGGCGATCCAGGGCGACCAGCCCGAGCAGGATCGCCAGGTTGTCGGTGAGCAGCGTGAACGACGGGCCCAGGTAGTACGGCGAGAGCGCGAACACCAGCGCGAGCGCGCACGCCGGCGCGGCGGCGAGGCCGCGGCGCACGAGCAGCCGGAACAGCACGAGCACGCCCGCGTAGGAGATGACCACCTCGAGCAGCCGGAGGCGCCAGAGCTCGAAGCCCACGACCTTGCTCCAGCCCGCGAACAGCAGATGGAAGAGCGGCGTCTGCGCCGCCGGGTAGCGCTCGAGGTCGAGGCTCTCCGCGAAGTGCCGGATCGTGGGCAGGTGGTAGAGCCGCGCGTCGGTGCCGTGGAAGGTGTCGATCTCCACGGTCAGCCCCTTCAGCACGGCGATGCCGGCGAGGAACGGCAGCGCCAGCAGCAGCGGTGCTGCGAAGCGCCCGTTCATCCCTCGGGCAGCGGTCGCGGCGGGCGCAGCCGGGGCACGAGCTCAACGGCCACGATCGCGGCCATGATCATCGCCGCGCCGATCCAGGAGATCAGCGACAGCGTGTCGTCCGCGAGCAGCCAGCCGAACAGCCCGGCGAAGGCGGGCTCGCTGGCGAGGATCAGCGCGGTGCGGGCCGGCGGGGCGTGGCGCTGCGCGAACGTCTGGACCAGGAAGCCGAGCGCGCTCGCGATCAGCGACGTGACGATCAGCGCGGACCAGACGGTTGCGCCGCGCGGCACCTCGAGCTGGCCGCCGGCCGTGGCGACGACCATGCAGACCAGCCCGACCACGCCGAGCTGCACGACCACCAGGGCGGCCGCGTCGTGCGCGCCGGCGCCGCGCGCGGTGGCGAGGATGTGCGCCGCCAGCGCGAACGCGCACAGCAGCACGAGGCCGTCGCCGCGCAGCTCGAAGTCCCCGCCCGCACCCGAGAGCAGGTAGAGGCCGACGGCCGACACGCCGGCCGCGATCCACGCGATCCGGCCCACCCGCTCGCGCAGGAAGATCGCGCCGAGCACCGGCGTCAGCACCACGAACAGGCCGGTGATGAAGCCGGTGTTGGAGGCCGACGTCCGCTCCAGCCCGAGCGTCTGGAGGATGTAGCCGGCGCACAGGAACACGCCCATCACGAGGCCCGCCTTCCAGCCCTCCGGGGACAGCTCGCGCAGGCGGCGGTGGAAGATCAGCGCCATCAGCAGCGCCGCGGACGCGAAGCGGTAGCCGAGGAACGTCATCGTCGGCAGCTCGGCGATCGCGTCCTGGACCATCACGAACGTCAGGCCCCAGACCGACGCGATCGCGATCAGCGCGAGCTCCGCCGCGCGGCGGAGGTTGGTCTCAGTCATCGCGCGCGGCGCGCAGCCGCTCCCGCCCGAACGGGCACATCCGCTTCAGCGGGCAGGCGGGGCAGTCGGGCGCCCGCGCCGTGCAGAGGCGCCGTCCGTGGCGGATCAGCAGCACGTGCGCCTCGTACGCGTTGTCGTCGTCGGTCAGCCGCAGCAGTTCGTCGTGCGCCTCGTCGAACGAGGCCTTCTCGCGCCACAGGCCTAGCCGGCTGCCGACGCGGTACACGTGCGTGTCCACCGGCACGTCGTGGCGGCCGAACGAGAAGAGCAGCACGCAGGCCGCGGTCTTGCGGCCCACGCCCGGGAGCTCGCAGAGGTAGTCGCGCCCCTGCTCGACCGGCGCGTCGGCCATCCACTGCAGGTCGTCGTCGCCGAGCTCCTCGAGCATCTTCTGGATGCGCACCGTCTTGGTCGGCGCCAGGCCGCCGGGCCGCAGGGCTTCCTCGACCTCCTCGGGAGGCGCCTCGCGCACCTCGTCCCACGACTCGAAGCGCTCGCGCAGCCGCGAGTACGCGACGTCGCGGTTGCGGTCGTTCGTGTTCTGCGAGAGCACGGTCAGCACCAGCTCGTCGATCGGCTTGCCGTGCGGCTCCAGCACCGGCCGCCCGTACTCCCGGCGCAGCCGGTCGAGGATCGCCCTCAGTCGGCGGCGGTCGGGGCGCTTCCATTCGGACACGGGCGCGAAGGCTAAGGCGGATGCTGATAGGAAGCCCGCTGTGGAGATCGCAGACCGCACCGCGGACATCGACGGACTGGAGGTTCACTGGCTCGAGGCCCCGCCCGGGGACGCGGCGCCGGTGCTCTACCTCCACGGCGTTCCGACGGGATCCTCGGACTGGCGGCCGTTCCTGGAGCGCACCGGCGGGGTCGCACCCGACCTCCCCGGCTTCGGGCGCTCCGGCAAGCCGGCCGACTACGACTACTCGATCGCCGGCTATGACCGCTTCGTCGAGCGCTTCTGCGAGGTCGCCGGGCTCGAGCGGCTGTCGCTCGTGGTGCACGACTGGGGCGGCGCCGGCCTCGCCTTCGCGCAGCGGTTCCCCGAGCGCATCGAGCGGCTCGTGCTCTTCGCGTGCCTGCCGCTGCTGCCGGGCTTTCGCTGGCACCGCGTGGCCCGCGCGTGGCGGCGCCCGCTGATCGGCGAGCTGACGATGGGGCTGACGACGCGCGCGGGGATGAAGCGCTCGCTGCCGAGCGAGGTCGTCGACAGCCTCTGGCCCGACTTCGACCACGGCACCCAGCGGGCGATCCTCAAGCTCTACCGCTCGACGCCCGAGTCGCAGCTCCCGGCGGCGGGCGCCAGGCTCGGCGAGCTGCGCTGCCCGGCGCTCGTGCTGTGGCCCGAGCGCGACCCCTACGCCGACGTCTCGTTCGGCCGCGCGTACGCCGACGCGCTCGGCGGTGAGGTGACGCTCGAGCTCGTCGACGCGGGCCACTGGGCGTGGCTCGAGCGGCCCGAGCTTGTCGACCGGGTGGCCGAGTTTCTCGGCTAGCCTGTCCAGCGTGCTCCGCGCTGGGCTCTCCTCGGTCACGGCGCCGGCCAACCGGCAGGGGGAGAAGACACCACCGGGCGGTCGATCGGAGGGGCCGGCGGCGGTGAAGACCGGGCCGTGGTGGCGGCGGATCGACTGGTGGCACGCGGCGCCGATCCTGATCGCGGTCGCGCTGTCGGCCATCTACCTGATCTGGCAGCCGCGGACGGTCGACCTCAGCGCGCACATCTTCCGCGGCGACCTGTTCGGGCGCGAGGGCTTCACGATCTGGAACGGGCAGTGGTACGGCGGACACCACACGCCCGCCTACAGCACGCTGTCGCCGCCGCTCGCATGGGCGCTCTCGGCGCGCGGCGCCCTCGTCCTGAGCTCGATCGCCTCGGCCGCGCTGTTCCCGGCGCTGGCCCGCGGGTGGTTCGGCGAGGAGCGCGCCCGCTGGGGATCGATCTGGTTCGGCCTCGGCACCGGCGCGCTGCTGTTCACCAGCCGGCTGCCGTTCGCGATCGGGGTGGCGCTCGCCCTCGGCGCGCTGCTGGCCCTCCAGCGGCGCCGGCGCCGGCTCGCCCTGGTGCTCGCGGTCCTCTGCCCGCTCGGCAGCCCGGTGGCCGGCCTGTTCCTCGCGATGGCCGCGGTCACCTACGCGATCTCCGCGGGCGGCCTGGACGTGCACCGCAAGCGGATCGACGGCGTGGCGATGGCGCTCGCCGCGTCCATCCCGCCGGTCTTCCTCAACCTGGCGTTCCCGGAAGGCGGCTGGGCGCCGTTCCCGGTGTCGGCGTTCCTGCCGATCCCCGTCTTCTGCGCGGCCGCGCTGGTGTTGCTGCCACGCCGCGAGCGGATGCTGCGGATCGGCGTGGTGCTCTACCTCGTCGCTTCCACCGCTGCCGTCCTGCTCGAGACGCCGATGGGCGGCACCTGGGTGCGGCTGGGCGCGCTGTTCGGCGGTCCCGTCCTGCTGTGCGCGCTGTGGGGCCGGCGACTGCCCGCCGGCCGCTTCGGCATCGCGGCGGTGGCGGTGCTGCTCGCCGGATGCTTCGTGTGGCAGTGGTCGGCGCCGGTGCGCGACGTCGTCAAGTACCTGGAGGACCCCGCCGCGCAGAAGGGCTACTTCGACGAGCTCAACGAGTACCTGGCCACGCTCGGGCCCCAGCGCCGCATCGAGATCCCGTTCACGCGCAGCCACTGGGAGAGCGCGGAGATCGCGTCCGACTATCCGCTCGCGCGCGGCTGGCTGCGCCAGCTCGACACGGGCCACCACCCGATCTTCTACCGCGGCCAGCTCACCGACCTGACCTACGCCGCGTGGCTCGCGGAGAACGCGGTCCGGTACGTGGCGCTGCCGAGCGCGATCCCGGACCGCAGCTCCTACCAGGAGCGAGCGGTGATCGAGCGCGGCCTGCCCTACCTCCGGCTGCTGCGGCAGATGGAGGACTGGCGCGTGTACGAGGTCATCCTCCCCGCGCCGTTCGTGATCCCCGAGGGGCGGGCGAACTTCGTGCTCGAGCAGATGGGCTCCGACGAGTTCCTGCTCGACGTCAAACGGCCGGGCTCGGCGATCGTGCGGGTGCGCTGGACTCCGTACTGGTTCGCGCGTGGCGCGTGCGTGGAGCGCCACGGCAACTGGACGCGGGTGATCTCCCGGCACACCGGATTCGTGCGCCTGAGCACCAGGTTCGGCCTGGAGCGCGTGGTCTCGCGAGGGCGCCGCTGCAACACGTGACGAGGCGTGTAACGGGCTGGTTAAGCTAGGCGAATGGCCCCGTCCGACCCGCCGCGCGTAGTACTGCTCCGGCTCTGGAGACGCGGCAATCGCCTGCTCCCCCACGGCTTCCTCGACGTGTTCCGCCAGCTGCTGCTGTTCGGGGGCGCGTACTACATGTACCGGATCGTCCGCGGGCTCGTGGACGGCCAGGCCGCGCTCGCGTTCGAGCACGCGCGTCTGCTCGTGGATGCCGAGCGGAGCCTCGGCCTGTTCTTCGAGCCGCAGCCTCCAGAGCTGGGCGAGCGCCAACGCAAGCGTGCTCGTGACGGCCGCGAACTGGATGTACGTGAACTCGCACTTCGTGATCACGACGTCGTTCTTGATCTGGCTCTACCTCGCCCGCAACGACGCGTACTACTTCGTGCGCAACATGTTCATGGTTGCGATGGGTCTGGCGCTGGTGGGCTACGTGGCCTTCCCGACCGCCCCGCCGCGCTTGATGCCGGAGTGGGGATTCACCGACACGGTCGCGAACTTCGTGGGCCAGGCCGTCGAGAGCAACGCGAACGTGCTCTACAACCCGTACGCCGCCGTCCCCAGCATGCACGTAGCCTTCGCGCTGATGGTGGCCATCCCGTCGATCATGCTCGTGCGCAACCGGGCCCTGAAGGCCATGTGGGCCGCGTACCCCGCCGTCGTCACGTTCGTAGTCGTCGTGACCGCGAACCACTTCTGGCTCGACGCGGCGCTCGGCGTGCTCGTCGCCGCCGTCTCCGCGTGGGCGGCCAGCGCCGCCTTCGCCCGGGTGCGGCCCGAGGCCTGGGCCTGGCGCTCCGCCGGGGCCTCCGCGTGACCGACGAGACCGGCCGGCGCGAGCGACCGCGCCGCCCGATGCGAGCCGCGCGTGCCGAGCCCGGCGAGCGGGCGGTGCGCGGGGCCGAGATGCGTGCCGCCGCGCGCGACCGGCTGATCGAGTCGCGCCTCACCCCGAACGCGATCTCCATCGCCGGGTTCGTCCTGAACCTGGTCGCTGCCGTGCTGATCACCCAGCACTACTTCGTGCTCGCGGGCATCGCGTTCATCGTCGGCTCGCTGATGGACATGTTCGACGGCCGCTATTCGCGCATGTCGGGCAAGGGCACGCCGTTCGGCGCGTTCCTCGACTCCACGCTGGACCGCACGGAGGAGGGCATCGTGCTCGCCGCCGTGGCGGCCTACTTCGCGGAGTCCGGCGACGAGCTCGCCGTGGGCGCGACCGTGCTCGCGGTCGTGGGGTCTTACATGGTCAGCTACACCAGAGCGCGGGCCGAGGCGCTCGGCGTTGAGTGTAAGGTTGGTTTCGCTACACGCGCCGTGCGGGTAGTGATTTTGTCCGCCGGGCTCGTTTTCGCAAAGGGCGCGGGCTTGGGCGACTTCGAACTGCTGGAGCCGGCCATCTACGTGATGGCGGCGCTAACGATCTTCACGACCTTCCAGCGGGTTTTCCACGTCCGGAAGCAGTTGATCCGGGCGAATGCGGTGTAACCGCTCCGCCTATTTGGGTTCATAAACCCTGGCGGCCCCCCAACGGCGGGGGCCCTACTTACGTCAGCAGCAGGAGGAATCTGTGACCGAAACCGCCACGTTCAGCAACGGCGGCGCGCGCTACCAGTCGGAGAAGGTACGCGTCGCCATCATCGGTGTGGGCAACTGCGCCTCGTCCCTCGTTCAGGGTGTCCAGTACTACAAGGACGCCGATCCAAACGAGGCCGTCCCGGGGCTCATGCACGTCGACCTCGGTGGGTACCACGTGCGCGACATCGAGTTCACGGCCGCCTTCGACATCGACTCCGACAAGGTCGGCAAGGACCTCTCCGAGGCCATCAAGTCGGGCCAGAACAACACGATCGAGTTCGCGGACGTGCCGCACCTCGACGTGCCGGTGCACCGCGGCATGACGCACGACGGCCTCGGCAAGTACCTCAAGGAGAAGATCACCAAGGCGCCGGGCGAGACCGACGACATCGTCTCGATCCTCAAGGAGACCCACACCGACGTCGTCGTCTCCTACCTGCCGGTCGGATCCGAGCAGGCCACCAAGTGGTACGTCGAGCAGATCCTCGAGGCCGGCTGCGCCTTCGTGAACTGCATCCCGGTCTTCATCGCCGGGGAGAACTACTGGTCGCGGCGCTTCGAGAAGGCCGGGCTCCCGATCATCGGCGACGACATCAAGTCGCAGGTCGGCGCGACGATCGTGCACCGCATGCTCGCCCGCCTGTTCCAGGACCGCGGCGTCAAGCTGGCGCGCACCTCGCAGCTCAACGTCGGCGGCAACATGGACTTCTACAACATGCTCGAGCGAGAGCGCCTGGAGTCCAAGAAGATCTCGAAGACGCAGGCAGTGACGTCGCTGATCGACGCCGAGATGGACCCCGACGACGTGTACATCGGCCCCTCGGACTACGTGCCGTGGCTGACCGACCGCAAGTGGGCGCACATCCGCCTCGAGGGCGAGTCGTTCGGCGACGTGCCGCTCACGATCGAGGCGAAGCTCGAGGTCTGGGACTCCCCCAACTCGGCCGGCATCGTCATCGACGCCGTGCGGCTCTGCAAGCTGGCGCTGAACCACGGCGTCGGCGGCCCGCTCGATGGGCCCGAGCGCCTACCTCATGAAGTCGCCGCCGGAGCAGCACCCTGACCCGGTCGCGCGCGACATGACCGAGGCGTTCATCGCCGAGCACGCCGGCGCGCCGAAGCTGCCGGGCCAGGCGCGGGTCAAGGCCACCTCCGAGAACTAGCGCGATGGGGCGCGCGTGGGCGGCGGCGGCGATCGCCGCGCTCACGCTCGTCCCGTCGGCGCAGGCCGGGAGCTGGACCCGGGTCACGGGCGTCCCCGCCTCCAGCCGCACCACCACCGACGCCGGGCTGGCCCGCACGCCCGACGGGAAGCTGCACGTGCTCTACGCACGCGGCGGCGGGATCTTCAAGCGGGCGATCTCGGCCGACGCGCGGCGACTGGGCGCGGAGCGGCCGGTGGCCGCGTTCACCGGCGGCGCGAACCCCAGCGTCGCGCTCGTCGCCGGGCCCGCGGGGCTGCGCGCGTTCTTCGCCGGCCTGCAGGAGGGCAGCCCGGTCGACCGGGTGCTCGCGACCTCGAGCTCGGCGGACGGCCGCGCGTGGACGCCGGCCGCGCCGGTCTCCCGCGGCACCGCGCCGTACGCCGCGAGCGGCATCGCGGCGGCGCTCGGCATCGACGGCACGCCGCTGTCCGCGTGGGGCTCCGCCGGCGAGGGCTACCACGTCGGGCTCGACCCGGCGGCCGGTGACGGCGCCTTTCCCACCGCCGGCGTCTCGGGCCCGGCTGCGGCGGTCGACTCCGTGACCGGCCAGGCGGTGCTCGCGTGGGAGCGAGTCGGCCCGGGCCACATCACCGCCCAGGCGCTCGTGCCGCCGAGCGCGCCGCTGATGATCCCCGGGTCGGGCGCGTCGCAGGCGCTCCACCGCGTCGGCGCGACGGGCCGGATCGGCGCCCCGGGCGTCTACGTGGCGTACACCGCGGGCGCCAACGAGTTCACCGGCCGCGCCGCCGTCTGGCGCTTCGGCGCGGCGACCGGGACGCCCGTGTCCGCGCCCGGCGCTCGCCATGTGACGATCGCCGCCGCGCCGGAGGGCCGGCTGTGGGTGCTGTGGGATCGCGACGGGCGCATCTACGCGCGACGCAGCGATCGCGCGGCGGCGGCGTGGGGGCGCCTGGTCTCGGCGCCGGCTCCGAAGCGCACCCGCGCGGTGCATGACCTCGCCGGCGAGGGCTCGCTCGGGCCGCTCGACGTGCTGGCGCTGGCCGAGCGCCCGGGCGGCGCCGGCCAGTGGCACTCGCGGCTGCTGCCGGGACTCACGCTCGAGGCGCAGTCCAAGCGGGGGCGATTGACCGTCACCGTCACCGACGCGGGCGAGCCGGTGCGCGGCGCGAACGTCCGGGTCGCCGGCCTGCCGGCGAAGCGCACCGGTCGGGCGGGCTCGGTGCGGTTCGGGCTGTCCCGCGGCCGCTACCGCGCGTGGGCCGCCAAGCGGGGCTACTCCCCGTTGTCCGCCGGCGTGCGGGTGAGGTGAGCGGGCGCCCCATCGGCGTCATTGACGGGACGCACGGTCGGGAGCACGTCCTCACGGCTGTAGTGGCCCACCGCGTCGAACCAGCGCTTCGCGTGCAGCCCGCGGCGCAGGTCGCAGTCGGCGAACACGATGCCCTCCTCCCCGTACAGGGGACCGGCGATCACCTCGCCGCCGGTTGGCTCGATGATCGCCGCGCCGCCGTTGCCGAAGACGTCGCCCTCGGGCAGCGGCGCCGGGAAGTCGTCCGGGAACGCCGAGCGCGGGATGTACTGCGGCACCGACACCACGTAGGCGCCCGACTCGATCGCGATGTGGCGAACCGTGGCGAGCCAGCCGTCGGAGTCGTCAGCCGTCGGCGCGACCCAGATCTGCGGCCCGCCGCGGTACACGGCGTAGCGCGCGAGCGGCATCCGGTTCTCCCAGCAGATCAGCCCGCCGATGCGGCCGAGCGCCGTGGGCGTCACGCCGAGGTCGTCGCCCGCGCCGACTCCGTGGAACAGCCGCTCCTGCATGGTCGGCATCAGCTTGCGGTGCTTCCACAACAGGCCTTCCGGGCCGAGCAGCAACACGGCGTTGTAGAGGCTGCCCGGTCGCTCGGACTCGCGCTCGTTCACGCCGATCGCGCAGTGGAGGCCGAGCTCGGAGCATGTCTCAACGAGCGTGTCGACGACCGGCCCGGGCACGTCCACCGAGCTCTCCCAGAGGCGCTCCCACAGTTCGTCGAAGCCGCTGAAGGCGGCGGCGCGCCGGCCCCAGGCGTTCCCCGGATAGATCGAGATGAACGTCTCGGGCAGGACGGCGAGCTGCGCTCCCCCGGCCGCCGCCTCGCGGAGCAGTGCGATCGCCTTGTCGACCGTCGCCTCGAGATCGAGCATCACCGGGGTCGCCTGGATCGCGGCGACGCGCACTGTGGGGAACTCCGTCACCTCCGCGCGATCGTATCCTGATCGCGGTGCCCTTTTCGATAGCGCAGGTCACGCCCTGGCCCTGGGAGCAGCATCACGAAGTGAACCGCTTCGTGGAGCGCCTCTCCGACGAGCTCTGCCGCCGCGGTCACAGCGTCGTGGTGGTCGCGCCGTCCGACTCGCGCGAGCTCGTGCGGGAGGGCCGCGCGATCGTCAAGCGCATGCGCGACAACCCGGAGGCCCTGTTCGAGGAGCCCGGCTGCGCGACGCTGCTCGCGGTCGGCCAGAGCCTGCCGTTCAAGCGCGGCGGCTCGGTGTCGCTCCCGCTCGACGTGTCCCGCACGATGGAGGAGCTGCTCGAGCGAGCCGAGCTCGACTTCGTGCACGTGCACGAGCCTTTCGCGCCGAGCGCCGCCTCCGCCGCGCTGCGTCACTCGCGCGCGCTCAACATCGGGACCTTCCACTCGACGACCGAGCGCTTCGTCTCCACCCAGTTCGCGCGCCCGCTGGTGGAGCTTCTGTTCGGGCGGCTCGACGGGCGCACCGCGAGCTTCGACGCAAGCCGCGATCTCGTCGAGCGCTACTTCCCGGGCGACTACAGCGTGATCACGCCGGGAGCGGACCTCGTCCGCATGCCCGCCGGCGCCGACGACGGGCCGATGCGGATCGTGTTCTCGGCCGAGGAGGAGCGCGGGGCGCTGCGACTGTTCCTGCGTGCGCTCCGGCGGCTGCCGGTGGAGGCCGACTGGGAGGCGGTCATCTGGATGCGCGATCCCGCCGCGGCGCCGGCCGTATCGCTGCCGCGGCGCCTGCGCGACCGCGTGTCGCTGGTAGGCCCGGCCGACGGCTCGGAGGCGCAGCACCTGGCGCGGGCGCGGATCGCGGTCGCGGCATCGCACGGCGCGGCGCCGGCGCCGCAGCTGGTGCTGCGCGCGCTCGCCGGCGGCGCGGTGCCGGTCGTCTCCCGGCTGCCCCAGTACGAAGAGGCGCTCCGCCACGGCGAGCTCGGGCTGCTGTTCGAGCCCCGCGACGCCCTGACGCTCGCAGCGCAGCTCGAGCGGCTGCTGTCCGACCCGGAGCTGATCGCGGGCTTCGAGACCCGGATCGCCGACGCCCACCCGTCGTTTGGCTGGTCGCGCGTGGCCGACGAGTTCGAGGAGCTCTATGGGCGGATCGCCGCGCGCCGCCATGCCGTGGACGGCAAGCCCACGCTGCGCAAGCGGCTCGCCGAGCGCGACTTCATCCACGTGGACCTGCACATGCACACCGACCATTCCCCGGACTGCGCCACACCGGTGGACACGCTGCTCGAGACCGCGAAGAGCGTGGGCCTCGGCGCGATCGCGGTGACCGACCACAACGAGATCTCGGGCGCGCTCGAGGCCCGCGAGCGGGCCAACGGGATCAAGGTGATCGTGGCCGAGGAGGTCAAGACCGCGGACCAGGGCGAGGTGATCGGCCTCTTCATCGAGCGCAAGATCGAGCGCGGGCTGACCCTGCGCGAGACGATCGCGGAGATCCGCCGCCAGGGCGGCCTCGTCTACGTGCCGCATCCGTTCGACCGCATGCACTCGGTGCCCGACTACGAGCACCTGCTCGACGTGGTGGAGGACCTCGACGCGATGGAGGTCTTCAACCCGCGCGTCGCCTTCTCCGCATTCAACGAGGAGGCCGCGCGGTTCGCGGCCAAGTACCGGATCGTCGCCGGCGCGGGCTCGGACAGCCACGTGGCCCAGGGCCTCGGCTCGGTGAAAATTCGCATGCGCGACTTCGACGGGCCCGAGGAATTCCTCGAATCGCTGCGCGACGCGGACATCGTCAGGAAGAAGCAGAGCCTGCTCTACGTGCAGGCCCTGAAGTTCATCCAGACGAAGACGAGATCGAGCAAGAGGTGATGCAGGCAAGAGGAGGGTCACCGGTGCCGTCAAAGACTGAGACGAGCCGGATGCCTGCCACCGACGATGAGATCAAGGAGAAGTACCTCGAGCGGGCCATCCGTGAGCTGAACCTGCTCACACGCGACGTCCAGGGTTGCGACCTCTGTCCCCGCGGGAACCTCATGCCGGTGCTCGGCTCGGGCCACCCCCAGGCCGACATCATGCTGCTCAAGTTCGCGCCAATGCCGGCGGAGATCGAGGAGGGCGTGGCGTTCTACGGCCGCGCCGGCGGCGCGCTGATGAAGAGCTTCAAGCGCCTCGGGATCGACCCGCTCGCGGTCTACGGCACAGTGTTCGTCAAGTGCCCGGTCGCGGACACGGACCTGTGCGCGCCGGAGTGCCGCGCCCGCGTGGCCACCGAGATCGCGATCGTGCAGCCGCGGATCGTCGTCGTGATGGGCGAGGAGGCGCTGGAGGAGCTCAACGGCCTGGCCGTTCCGCTCGGCGCCGAGCTGGAGCGGCTGCCCGGCGAGGTCCAGAAGCTCACCCCGTCATGCGACGCGATCTACACGCCGGACATCGACCGCTCCCTGGACGACGAGGGCGCGAAGCGCGACTTCTGGGCGGCCTTCAAGGCCCTCGGCGACTGGTACGAGGACTTCCCGCCCTACTGAGGGCGATCGTTGTAATCTCGCGCTCGTGAGCGCGAGGATTCTCGTCGTCGCGAATCGCACCGCCGAGTCGCCGGAACTGCTCGAGGCGCTCAAGACCCGCGCGTCCAACGGCGACTGCGCCTTCACCTTGCTGATCCCGTCCACGCCGCAGGGCCTCGCCTGGGCGGCCGACACCCACGCCGGCGAGGGCGAGGCGGAGGACCACCGGAAGGCGTTCGTGGACGAGTTGCGCGACGAAGGTCTCGACGTGAGCGATGCCAAGGTCGGCGACGCCGACCCGCTCGCCGCGATCCAGGACGAGTGCAACTTCGCCGAGTACGACGAGATCATCGTGTCGACGCTGCCGCTCCGGGTCTCGAAGTGGCTGCACATCGACCTGCCGCACAAGGCCGGTCACGCCACCGGCCTGCCGGTGACGCACGTAGTCGGCAGCGACAGCCAGGGGGGCTGATGGACCTCGAGGAACACAGCCTCGACCCGGTGATCGAGCGCAACTGCAGCGAGTGCGGCGCGAAGCTCACGAACGAGGAGATCCAAGCCTCGCTCGAGTCCGGCGGCGCGTTCCTGTGCTCGGTGCACGCCTCCGAGCAGGTGCCGCTCGACGAGGAGGATCCGGGGAGCTAGCCGGCGCGGAGGAGACGAGGGGGAAGGGGGAGGGTAGAGGGCGGGTCGTCATGGGTTGTGTCTCAGGCGGAGGGGTGTCCAGCCGCTCCAGCAGCGCCACGCACTCGATGTGCGGGGTCTGCGGGAACATGTCCACCGGCTTCACGCTGCTCAGGCGGTATCCGGCGTCGGCCATCTGGCGCGCGTTCGGGGCCAGGGTGGTGGGGTTGCATGAGACGTAGACGATCTTCTCCGCCTCGGCCTCGAGCACGCGGCGCACGATCTTCTGCGAGAGCCCCGCGCGCGGCGGGTCCACGACCACCACGTCCGGCTTGCCCGACTGCTCGAGCAGCGGCCGCATCGCGGTGCGCACGTCGCCGGCGAAGAACTTGACGTTGTCCACGGAATTCAGGCGCGCGTTGTCGATCGCGTCCGCCACCGCGCGCTCCACCATCTCCACGCCCCAGACCTCGCCGGCGTCGAGCGCGAGCGCCAGGGCGATCGTGCCGATGCCGCAGTACAGGTCGAGCACTCGCTCGCGCCCGGTCAGCCCGGCCAGCTCGGCGGCCTCGCGGTACAGACGCTCGGCCATCTCGGTGTTCGTCTGAAAGAAGGCGTCTGATGAGATGCGGAACTTCAGCCCGAGCAGCTCCTCCTCCAGCCGCTCGTCGCCCTTCAGTACCTCGGTCTCGCCGTCGCGGGTGGTCTCCGCCACGCCGGCCGCGCGGGTCCAGAGCACCGACTCCGCGGGCATCGCGGCGGCCAGCTCGAGCGCGTTGAAGTCGCCCGGGCTGGTGACGATGCGGGCCTGGAGCTGCCCGGTGCGCCTCCCCTCGCGAACGACGAGGTTGCGCATGAGCCCGGAATGGTCGCGACGGTCGTATGCGGACACGCCCTGCTCGCGGCACCAGGCCTTGACCACCTCGCGCAGCTCGTCCACGCGCTCGGAGGCGAGGATGTCCTCGCTCACGTCGTCGATCAGGTCCCAGCGGCCCGGGCGGTGGAAGCCGAGCTCGAGCTCGTCGTCCTCGCTCGTGCCGAACGAGTACTCGAGCTTGTTGCGGTACCGCAGCGTCTGCTCGGCCGGCACGATCGTGCCGACGGGCGGGTCCTCGAACCCGCCCAGGCGCTCCAGCGCCTCGACGACCTGCGCCTGCTTCTCCTGGAGCTGGCGCTCGTAGGGCAGCACCTGCCACGGCGCGCCCGGGTGGGGCACGGCCGGCTCCACGCGGTCCGGGCTCGGCGAGAGCAGCTCGATCGTGTCGGCCTCGGCGAAGGAGCGCTTGGCCTTGCCGATCCGAGCGCGCACGCGGTCGCCGGGAACCGCGTTGCGCACGAACACGACGAAGCCCTCCGTTCGGGCCACTCCGGCGCCTCCGTATGCAAGGCTGTCGATCTCGAGCTCGAGCTCGTCGCCACGTCTTGGCCGGGCGCGCCCGGTTGTGTCCGGAGTAGTCATCGGTCGATCTATGCTGGCAGGCCCATGAACCTCGACGCCTATCGGCAGGGGGCCGAGGAGTTCGTCTCTGCTCTCGACCGCGAGTACTACCTCCACTTCTCCGGGCAGCAGGACGCCTTCGACATCGAGCCGATCTACGACCGCCACGCGGACCTGTTCACGCGCGACGCGGTCGACGGGCTGCGCGGCGAAGGGACGCGCCAGCTGCTCGAGTTCGCGGTCCACGGCCTGATCGGGCGGGAGACGAAGGCCGAGCAGGCCGAGCTCGCCCGCCGCGAGGCCGAGCTGGAGATCGAGGTGAACGGCGAGCGCATGCCCTTCCGCTCCGCCGTGGCGGTGCAGACCAACGAGCCCGATTCCGACCGACGGGAGGCGATCGACCAGGCCCGCAACGCCGCCACCGAGGAGTCGCTGAACCCGCTGCTGCGAGAGCTCTTCGAGCGATCGCAGACGGTGACGGCCGACCTCGGCTGGCCCAGCACGCTGGCGATGTGCGAGGAGCTCTCGGGCATCGACCTGCGCGCGCTCGGCGCCCAGACGTCCGCCTTCCTCGAGCAGAGTGCCGACCTGTACCGCCCGGCGGTCGAGCCCGAGCTACAACGCCAGCTGGGCTTCGGGTTCGACAAGCTGCGGCGCGCCGACCTGCCCGCGTTTTTCCGCGCGCCGTCGCTCGACGCGCTCTTCCCCGCGGAGCGGCTGCTCCCAAGCCTCGACGAGACGCTCACGCCGCTCGGCATCGACCTCGACTCACAGCAGGGGGTGCACCTCGACACCGAAGCGCGGCCGAAGAAGTCGCCGCGCGCGTTCTGCGCCGCCGTCCGCGTGCCGGACGAGGTCTACCTCGTGATCGCGCCGGTCGGCGGTCGCGACGACTTCAGCGCTCTCTTCCACGAGGCCGGGCACACGGAGCACTACGCGCACGTGGATGCGTCGCTGCCCGTGGAGCAGCGTGCGTTCGGCGACAACTCGGTCACCGAGGGCTTCGCCTTCCTGTTCGAGCACCTGACTGCCTCCCCCGAGTGGCTGCGGCGGCGGCTCGGCGTGGCGGACCCCTCGGAGGTGCTCGAGCAGCACCGGGCCGTGGACTTCGTGTTCCAGCGCCGCTACTGCGCGAAGCTGGCGTACGAGCTCGAGCTGCAGGACGCGCCGCCGGACTTCGAAGCATTGCGGGCGGTCTACGCCCGGCGCCTGTCGGAGGCGGTAGGAGTCGAGTGGCCGGAGGAGACCTGGCTCACGGACGTGGACCCGTTCTTCTACGCCTCGCGCTACCTGCGCGCCTGGGCGCTGGAGTCACACCTGCGCAAGCTGCTCGAGGAACGCTTCGGCCCCGCGTGGTTCGAGGAGCGGGAGGCGGGCGACCTGCTGATCGACCTCTGGCGCCGCGGGCAGCGCGACGGCGCCGACCAGCTCCTGGGCGAGCTGACCGGCGCGTCGCTGGACTTCTCGGCGCTCCTTCAAGAGCGCGTAGCTCGCTGATTTCGCGGCTAGAGGACGATCTCCGCGGTTAGCCCGTCGGCAGTGCCACGCGAGCCGAGACGCGGGCTCGGTCTTAACCGAGCTTCGTTTCGATCGAGGCGAGCACCGACTTGCGGTTCGCGTGCCGGCGCTCGTAGTCGCGCACCTTGCGCAGCTGCGCGGGCGTGAGGTCGGTGAGGCGGCTCTGGATCTGCGCCGCTGTGAGGTCGTCGTATCCCGTGATCGGGAAGCTCGGGCCGACGCCCACCGCGCGGCGAGCACGGTCGGCCTGGGCCAGCACCGGGTCGGCGGCCTTGACGGCGCGCGAGCGAGCGCCGCGGGCGGCCTCCTGGACCTGGTTGCGAGCGCCCTTGCGCGACGCGGTCGCGACGCCCATCAGCTGCTCGAGGTCCTTGAGCACGTCGTTGGTCTGCTTGCGGCCGCGGTCGAGCAGGCCGTTCGCCAGCGTCTGGGCGTCGTCGGCGGTCATGCGCCCGCGGTCCACCGCGTCACCGAGCACCTCCTCGATGCGATCGCGCGTGAGCATGACGAGGCCCATCGGGCGAATCAGATTCTTGCGCAGGCCCTCGCGGAACTCGGCGACGGACTTCGCCGAGACGCCGGCCTCGGTCGCCGGCTTGGTCGGCGCGGCGCGGGAGGCCTTGCGGCCGCTGGCCTTCCTGCGCCTTCTTGCTGCCGGCCTTCCTGGCCTGCCCGCCCTTCTTCGCGGCGGCCTTCCGGCCGTGCGTCTTCGAGGCGGTCGACTTGCGAGCCGTCGGCTCTTGCGCGCCGCCGGCTTGCGACGCCGTCGACTTGCGGCGCTTCGCGTCGACTTCGCGCCGCCGTCTTCCTTCGCTCCCACCGCGCTGTTGCGCCACCTGAGGTCCCTCCGTCCGTTGCCACCGGGGTTCTCCCCGGCCGCGGACTATTTCATGCCGAACGCGGCGAAGACGGGGGCGTGGTCGGAGAGGCGGATGCGGCAGGCCGTCGCCGCGCGTCAGCTCACGGCTCTCCGGAGGGAGCTGCTTGGGCGCCTCCACGACCTCGAGCCCGCGCGCGAGCAGGTGGTCGATCGCCTTCGGGCCGGTCGGCGGCCCAGGCCGAGCCGGCCGGTCAGCGCCTCGAACGCGGCGGGCGCGGTCTCGGGCCGGAGGTTCAGATCGCCGCCGAACACGAGCGGGTCGCCGCCCGCCCACTCGACCGCGAGCTCGGCGGCGCGCACGACCTCCGGCGCGGCCACGTGATCGCCGCGACTCGCCGTGGCGTGCAGGTTCGCCGTGACCAGGCGCCTGCCGCCGTCGAGCTCGAGCCGAGCGCAGCAGCATCGTCCGCCGCTCCGGGCGCTGCGCAATCACGTGACGCTCCACCTCGAGCACCCGCCCCGGCGCACGCACGAGCACCTGGTTCGACCCGCCCTCCCCGGACGCGATCAGGTCGGGGTTGAAGGCCGCGGCGAGCCGGCGGGCGGGCGCCCCGCGGTTGCGCGATGTCAGGGCCAACGCCCCGCTCGCGCGCGAGCGCTCGGCGAGCGGCCGGAACCAGCGCGGCGGCGCCTCCTGCAGAAAAGCCACGTCCCAGTCCCAGCCGGCGATGAGGCCGGCGAACTCGCCGAATAGCGGGCGGTTGACCTGGACGTGAGTGGCGTTGCGCTCGCTCAGGCCGAGCAGGCGCGAGCGCCAGGTGCGGAGCGCCCGGTCGGGCGGGAAGTCTCGCCCGTGGAAGATGTTCCACGAGAGGATGCGCAATAGGATGCCCGCTTGACTCGGCACTTCCTGACCGGCGAGGAGCTTACGCGCGACGAGCTGCTCGCCCTGCATCGACCGCGCGATCGAGCTCAAGGCCGACCGCTCGGCCTCCCGCGCGCTCGAGGGCAAGAGCGTGGCCCTGGTGTTCGAGCGGCCGTCGACGCGCACGCGCGTGTCGTTCGAGGTCGGGGTCAACGAGCTGGGCGGCAGCCCGATCGTGCTGCGCGAGGGCGAGCTGCAGCTGAGCCGCGGCGAGTCGGTGCGCGACACGGCCCTCGTGCTCTCGCGCTACGTGCACGCGATCGGCGTGCGCACCGGCCCGCACGCAACTGCTCGAGGAGCTCAGCGACACGCTCGAGCGTGCCGGTGATCAACATGCTCACCCATGACCACCACCCCTGTCAGGCGCTCGCCGACCTGATGACGCTGCGCGAGCGCTTCGGCGAGCTGGACGGGCTCAGGCTCGCCTACGTGGGAGACGGCAACAACATGGCCCGCTCGCTGCGCGCGATGGGCGCCATCGCGGGCGTGGACGTCGTGCTCGCCTCCCCCGAGGAGCTCGCCCTCGCCGGGCGCGCCCAACCACGAGCCGGGCGACGCCGCGGCCGGCGCCGACGCGCTCTACACGGACGTCTGGGTGAGCATGGGCGACGAGGAGGAGGTCGAGCGCCGCCGCGAGCTGCTGGCCCCGTACCGGATCGACGAAGACCTGCTGTCGCGCGCGGCGCCCGACGCGGTGGTGCTCCACTGCCTGCCCGCCCACCCCGGCGAGGAGATCACCGAGGAGGTGCTCTACGGCGAGCGCTCGGCGGTCTGGGATCAGGCGGAGAACCGCCTGCACGCCCAGAAGGCGCTGCTCGAGCTGC
Source organism: uncultured Actinomycetota bacterium (assembly GCA_963766275.1). GTDB lineage: Bacteria > Actinomycetota > Actinomycetes > Mycobacteriales > Pseudonocardiaceae > Lentzea. The sequence continues at coordinate 166,573 of CAVYAD010000012.1, read as the reverse complement.
TGGTCTCCTAGCGGTCGCCGCGACCTACCGTCCGCCTCACAGGCAATATCGGGCCTTTGGTTTCACCCGTATGGCGAGGGGTAAATCTCCCGCGCCGAGTCGCCGCGCCTAACAGGGGGAGCACACATATGAAGAACGGCAGCGTTCGTGCCGGATCGTTGCTAGTCGGACTCGCCGGCGCGCTCGCGCTCCCGGCCGCCGCGATGGGTCAGCTTGGCCCCGTCGGCGACACCGTCACCCGCGTGGGCCAGACGGTGCAGCAGACCGTTCCGCAGGCCCTTCCCGAGATCAAGGCCCCGGCCCCCGTGCCGGCCCCGACCCGATCCGCGCCGGCGCCCGCCCCGAAGGCACCCCAGTCCGTGCCCGCCGCTCCGAGCGCGCCGCCAGCGGCGCCGGCGGCTCGCCCGCGGCCGGCTCCTCGAACTCCGCCGCACCGGCTCCGTCGGCCGGAAGGCGAGCTCCACGTCCTCACGGTCGCGCGGCCGCAAGTCGCACAGCCGCGCCTCGAAGGCACACGCCGCCTCCAGCTCGACTCCGGTGAAGGCGCCGGCCGTGGCGCTCGGCCAGACCGAGTCCGACACGACCGCCGAGGCCGGCGACGCGGGCAGCTTCACCGCCGGCGCCCAGGCCGAGGCGGCCACGCTCGGCGACTCCCGCCTGCCGTTCACCGGCAGCTACGCGCTCTGATCCTCGCCCTCGGCGCCGGCGCGTTGCTCACGGGCCTGTTGCTCCGCGCCGCGACGCGCACGCGGCTCGGCGCGCCGCCACGGCTAGGGCAGGCGTCTGGTCCGGCGGCCTGCGGCGCAGGCCGAAGCCGCGCAGCAGCATAGCGCCCTCTCGCCGAGGCCGCCGCGCGGCGGGCAGCATCCCGAGCTGCACGGTCGCGTCGTAGAGGTCGAAGAAGCCGCGCGCCCGCCGCACCTGGCCGTCGGTCGAGCTCCACGTAGTGCAGGCCCGTGACCGTGACGAAGCGGTCCGTGGCCGGCACCGACCCGACGCTCGCCGCGGTGCGTGCCCACCATGCGCCAGGGCAAGCAGCGCGTGGTCGGCCTGCGGACAGCTGTCGGCGACGTCGCCTCGATGCGCATGTCCGGGAAGCGCCGTGCGCAGCACGCCGCGTGCGCCTCCAGCTCCCCGGGCCCGCGCAGCGGTTCGCACCGCGAGCGGGTCCTCGTAGCACACGTCCGGCCGAGCAGCACTCGCGCGAAGGCCGGCCTGGCCCGACCAGGCCGCGCGCCAGCGGTCGGCGAGCTGCGCTCGAGCGCGGTCGCGCTCGAGCTCCGCGCCGGTCACGTCCGAGCTTGGCCACGCCCTCGCTCGGCGTCGAGGCCTGCGCGTACAGGCGCCGCGGGATCCGCCCCGCGCGGCGGGCCTGCCAGCCGGCCTCCACGGCGAGCCGCATGGCGCCCGCCATCGCGACCGGGTCCTCGGCGCGCGAGACCGCGCTCGCGAGCAGCACGCCGTCGCAGCCCAGCTCCATCGCGATCGCGGCGTCGGAGGCGGTGCCGATGCCCGCGTCGAGGATCACCGGGACCGTCGGCGGCCTCGACGATCAGCCGCAGGTTGTAGGGGTTGCTGATCCCCATGCCGCTGCCGATCGGCGAGCCGAGCGGCATCACCGCCGCGCAGCCCGCGTCCTCCAGGCGGCGCGCGAGGATGGGGTCGTCGTTCGTGTAGGGCAGCACCATGAAGCCGTCGTTCACGAGCGTCTCGGCGGCGTCGAGCAGCTCGACCGGGTCGGGCAGGAGCGTGCGGTCGTCGCCGATCACCTCGAGCTTCACCCAGTCGGTCTCGAACGCCTCGCGGCGCGAGCCGGGCGGTGGTGACCGCGTCGCGCGCCGTGAAGCAGCCGGCCGTGTTCGGCAGCAGCCGAGCAGCCGGCCTCCTCGAGCACGTCGACGATCGAGCCGCGGGCGGCGGGGTCGACGCGCCGCAGCGCGACCGTCGCGAGGTCGGCGCCCGAGGCGGTCACCGCCTCGCCCATCACCTCGAGGTTGCGGAAGCCGCCGGTGCCGATGATCAGGCGCGAGCCGAAGGTGCGCCCGGCGATCTCGAAGCCACGTCCATGCTCATCCTCCCTGCACCGCCTGCACCACCTCGATCTCCTGGCCGTCGCGCAGGGCGGCGCCGCCCACTGCGCCGCGCGGCACCACCTCGCCGTCCAGCGCCACGGCCACCCCGCGGCCCTCCTCGGGCGCGCCGGACTCGACCACGGCCGCGCTCGACGGTCGCGCCCGCCGGCAGCTCGTGCCGCTCGCCGTTGATGACCACCGCGGTCATGCCGTCGCCCTTCGAAACCGTTCGGGAGCGAACGGCCGCAGCTCGTCGCGGCCATGCGCCGCCCGCCAGCATGCCCGCCACCGCGCGCGCCGTGATCGGGGCCAGCAGCACGCCGTTGCGGTAGTGCCCGGTGGCCCAGATGAGCCCGTCGCGCGCCCGGACCGATCACCGCGGGCGTTGTCGGGCGTGCCGGGGCGCAGCCGCGCGCGCGCCTCCACGAACTCCAGCTCGCCGACGTCGGGCAGCACCTCCCGCGCCGCCTCGAGCAGGCGGAAGACGCCGTCGGCGGTGACGCGTCGTGTCGAAGCCGCTGCTCCTCGACGGTCGCGCCGACCACGACCCGTCGTCGCCGCGCGGGCACGACGTAGCAGCGCGGCGTGCGGACGATCCGCTCGACCGGGCGGGCTGGGCGCGCCGCGCGCGCAGCTCGATCATCTGGCCCTTCACCGGGCGCACGGGCGGGCCGGACCCGCCGGTCGAGCGCGCGGCTCCAGGGCCCGGCGGCCACGACCACGTGCCTCGGCGCGAACTCCGCGCGCGGCCGGTGGTCACGCCCGTCACGCGTCGCCGTCCAGCTCGACGTCGCGACCTCGGCGCCGCTCGACCAGCTCGCCGCCGGCTCGCACGAACGCCTCGCGCAGCGCCGCCACCACCGCGCGCGGCTCGACCTGGTGCGTCGTGCGGCGCGAGGATCGCCGCCGGCGACGCGCGGCGACAGGCCCGGCTCGAGCCGCGCGGCACTCGCGCGGCCGAGCCACTCGGCGTCGAGCCCGAGCGCCCGCTGGAAGGTCGTGCAGGCGGCGCAGCTCGCTCGGCGTCGTCGCGGTCGGCCGCGACCACGAGCGCGCCCGCTCGCGGCGTAGTGCGTCGGCAGGCCGCTGCGCTCCTCGAGCTCGGCGGCGAAGCCGGGCCACAGCGCTCGCGCGACGCGAGGTTCAGGCGCAGCAGCGGCGTCCTCGCCGAACTCGGCCTCGGTGACGGGCGCGAGCATCCCGGCGGCCACGCCCGAGGTCGCCGGCGCCCGCGCTCGTCGCGCTCGAGCGACGAGCACGCGACAGGCCGCGCTCGGCCGCGCGCCAGGCGCAGGCCAGGCCGATCACGCCCGCCGCCGATTACCACCACGTCATGCTGTCCTGTTGGCGCTTGCAACTGCCATCAGCTCCCTGTGGGGGCGGTCGCGCCGACGTTCCCTACGCCGGCATTACCCGGATCAGGTTCAACGGTCGGCGGCGACCAGCCGCCCTCTCAGCCCGGTCTCGCCCGAGCTCCCGTACAGCGTTCCCAATGGTACTGAGGCTAGTACCGCCGCGTTGGCGGCTCTTCGTAGGCGTCGCGCCGCGAGAACGCCAGGGCGAGCGAGATCACGAGCCCGATGATGCCCGCGATCATGAGAATCAGGCCCACGGTCTGCAGCTCCACGCCCGAGATCGACGCGGTGACGGCGTACCTCAGAATGGCGCCGATCGCGATCAGGAAGATCGCGAGGCCAATTGTCATCTGATAGTTCTAGGGGTCGCGGTCAACGCGATCGGGACGCTACCGCAACCATCGGCCTCTCATGTGTTGAGTGGTCTTGACGACGGCGGCCCACGAACGCGACAGCCGGACCGCCCGCCCCCGAACCCAGGCAGGACGAATGCGATACCGGACGCTCAAGACGACACTCCTATGCCTCGTGGCCCTCGCCGCGATGGCATCGACCGCCGCCGCGAGCTCCCGCCAGGTGGCCGTGTTCGAGGACAACGCGAATGCTCGCCCAGAGCGGTCCGGGAGCGCGCGACGCCACGCTCGACGAGCTTCAGGGCCTGGGCGTCGACGTGATCAAGTTCCAGCTTCCCTGGGACGCCGTCGCCCCGCGCACCAAGACCAAGCCGAAGGGCTTCGACGGGCCGTGACCCGGCCGCACTACCCCGGCTGGGGTCCCGTACGACGGGCTGATCGCCGCCGCCAAGGCGCGCGGCTTCCAGGTGATGGTCGCGATCGGCCCGCCCGTGCCGGGCTGGGCCACCAAGCGCAAGGGCGACCGCAGCGGCGTCGACCGTCCGAGCGCCCGCGAGTACGGGCGCTACACCGAGGCCGCCGGCCAAGCGCTATCCCGAGGCCGACATCTGGACGCTCTGGAACGAGCCGAACCACCCGGGCTTCCTCTACCCGCAGTCGAGCAAGGGCGTGCCCGTACGCGCCGCGGCTCTACCGCGGCCTCGTGCGCTCCGGCGTCGCCGGCCTCAAGCGCGGCGGCAGCGGCGGCGACCGCATCCTCTTCGGCGAGCTGCTGCCGATCGGCAAGTCCTCCACCAGCGCCAAGAGCAACCTCAAGCCGATCCGCTTCCTGCGCGAGTTCTTCTGCCTCGACTCCGCCGCGGCAACCGGATGCGCTCGAGGCGCCACGGCTGCAACGGCTACAAGAAGCTCACCGGGCTCGGCGGCTTCGCCTACCACCCGTACACGCGGCCGAACGGCCCGCGCGTCAAGGAGCCCTCGCGCGACGACGCCACGATCCGCTCGGTCGGCCGGGTCACCGCGCATGCTCGACCTCGCGCGCCGCAAGGGCCGCATCGGCGGCGGCAAGCTCAGCTTCTGGAACACCGAGTTCGGCTACCAGTCAGCACGCCGCCCGACCGGTTCCAGACGCGAGCTCTCGCGCATCCCCGGCTTCATCAACGAGGCCGAGTGGATGTCGTTCCGCAACCGGCGCGTGGCGAGCTACTCGCAGTACACGCTCGTCGACGACCCGCTCGGCGGCGACCTCGACCGCTTCGGCAGCTGGCAGGGCGGCCTGCGCTTCGCCAACGGCAAGCCCAAGCCCGGCGTGCTACAACGCCTACCGCCTGCCGATCTTCGTGAGCCTGCTCGGCCCCAGCGCCGTCGAGGTCTGGGGCGCCGCGCGCCCGTCCGGCGGCACGGCGCGTCCGTGCAGGTGCTCCAGAAGTCTCGGCAAGGGCGCGTACAACAACCTCGGCGGCCCGATCTCGGTGACCAACATGCGCGGCTACTTCCGCGCGCGCTTTAGGATCGCCAAGGCCGCCAAGCGCGACCTTCACGTTCACCTCGGCGGGCTCACGAGCCGCGCAACGAAGGCGGCAGTGAGATGACAATCGCGAACACGCTCCACAGGAGAACATGCGTCGACTACTCGTAAGCGCCCTGGCCATCGCAGCCCTCACCGGCTGCGCGATCGGCGCGGCCCCCGAGCGGTCGCAGGCCGCGGTGCTCGTCGGGATCGGCGAGCAGGAGGTCTCGTGTTCGCGGATCCCCTGTTCACAGCACCTCAAGGTCAAGCGGGCGCGGGTCTTCGTGCCGTGGAACGCGGCGCTGAGCCGCAAGCAGCGCCGGTACCTGGACAGCTGGCTCACGGCCGCCGAGACGATCGGCGTGGAGCCGCTGGTCAGCTTCAGCACGCCTGACGGCACCAAGTGCCCGCGGCAGCCCGTGCAAGCTGCCCGACCGTCGGCGGGCTACACGAAGGCCTTCAAGGCGTTCCGCAAGCGCTGGCCGGAGGTCAAGGTGGTCAGCCCCTGGAACGAGGCGAACCACCGCAGCCAGCCCACGTTCAAGAACCCCAAGCGCGCGGCGCAGTTCTACAACGTCGTTCGCAAGTACTGCAAGGGCTGCAAGGTCGTCGCGGCCGACGTGATCGACGAGCCCAACATGGAGTCCTGGCTGAAGGTCTTCAAGCGGTACGCGAAGAGCCCGAAGATCTGGGGCCTCCACAACTACCGCGACACCAACATCCGCAAGGGCCAGAAGACGGGCGGCACGAGCGCCTGCTCAAGACGGTCAAGGGCGAGGTGTGGCTCACCGAGACCGGCGGGCTCGTGAAGTTCATCCTTCCGGGCGGGCGCTGCGGCCGCAAGCCGCGGGGCTGCCTCTTCCCGGAGAGCACCAAGCGGGCGAACACCGCGATCAAGCGGATGTTCAGGCTCGCGCGGAGCAACCGCCGGATCAAGCGCCTCTACATCTACAACTGGCGCCAGCCCTGCCGGGACCGCACCGCTTCGACGCGGGCCTGATCACCAGCAAGGGCAAGGCGCGTCCCGGCTACAAGACCGTCAAGAAGACGCTCGCAAGCTCGAAGTTCAACTAGCGCAGGAGCAGTTCCGGGGAACCCGCCGGGGTCTGCCAGGATGAGATCGTGTCCAGGCAGGCCCCGGTTCCCGGCACCCGGCGCGCGCTGACTCGAGCGCGCCCGCCTCTATTTCGTAACCGACCTCGTGCCGGGCCTCGACGCGCTGCTGCGCGAGGCCCTGGCCGGCGGGGTCGACATGGTGCAGCTCCGCGACAAGCACGCCTCCGACGAGGAGCTGCTCGAGGCCGCGGCTGGCGCCCGCGCCCTGTGCGACGAGCACGGCGCGCTGCTGTGGCTCAACGACAGGCCCGACCTGGCCCTCGCCGCCGGCGCCGACGGCGTGCACGTCGGCCAGGACGACGATGCCGGTCGCGTCCGTGCGCCGGGCGGTCGGGACCCGACGTGCTGATCGGGCTCTCCACCCACTCGCCGGACCAGCTCGACGCCGCGCTGGCCGACGGCGGCGCCGACCAGCTCAGCGTCGGCCCGGTGTGGGAGACGCCGACCAAGGAGGGCCGCCCCGCGGCCGGGCTCGAATACGTGCGCTACGCGGCGCGGACGGCCGAGCGCGAGCGCGCCTGGTTCGCGATCGGCGGCATCGACACGGGCAACGTCGGCGAGGTGACCGCCGCGGGCGCGGAGCGCATCGTCGTGCTGCGCGCGATCCGCGACGCGGACGACCCGCGCGCCGCCGCGGCCGAGCTGCGCGGCGCGCTCGAGAGGCAACGGGTTGGCGCCGAGCGGTAGGCATCGCAAGCGGCGCCGGTCGGAGCAGGCCCACGCGGTATCCGTCTCGACTCCCCCGCAGAGCGCACCGGCCCGCGGCTACGCCCGCTCGCGCGAGCGCGACGACGCGGCGCGCGCGGCGCTGGTGCCGCTCGCGCCGGGCGAGCGCCCGACGGCGGTGACCGTCGGCGCGATCGTGGCGCTCGCGCTGGCGGCCGCGAACGTGATCGCCATGATCGCCCGCTACGACTCCGAGGAGCCGGGCAAGACCACCGGAACGCTGCTGATCACCGCGATCCTGCTGGCGATCGCCGTCGGCATGTGGAAGGCGCAGGTACTGGGCCGTGCTCGGCATGCAGACGCTGCTGGCGCTGACGATCGTGGGCGCGGCGGTCGGGTCGCTGACCGCGCTGAACGCGAACGCGGTGATCCTGATCGTGGCGCTGCTGGTGCCCGCCTCGGTCCTGTTCTGGTTCCTCATCAAGGCGATGGCCCGGATCCAGATGCCCACCCGCGAGGAGCCGAGCTGATGGCGGGGGGATCGCTCGAGGGGCGCGTGGCCGTCGTCGCCGGCGGCACGCGCGGCGCCGGCCGCGGCATCTCGGTGGCGCTCGGCGAGCTCGGCGCGACCGTGTACGTGACCGGCCGCTCCACGCGCGGGGACCGGTCGGAGATGGGCCGGCCGGAGACGATCGAGGAGACGGCCAAGCTCGTGAACGACGCCGGCGGCGAGGGCATCCCGGTGCGGGTCGACCACACGAGCGAGGAGCAGGTCGCCACCTTCGCCGCGCGCCTGCGCGAGGAGCGCGACGGCCGGCTCGACGTGCTGGTCAACGACATCTGGGGCGGCGACCGGCTCACCGAGTGGGGCAAGCCGTTCTGGGAGCACTCGCTGGAGGACGGCCTGCACATCCAGCGGCTCGCGGTGACGACCCACCTGATCACGAGCTGGCACCTGGTGCCGCTGATGGTCGACCGCGGCAGCGGGCTCGTCGTCGAGATCACCGACGGCGTCGGCGACAAGTACCGCGGCAACTTCTTCTACGACCTCGCCAAGGCCTCCGTCATCCGCATGGCCGTGGGCCAGGCGCACGACCTGCGCGAGCACGGCGTCGCGGCCGTCGCGGTCACCCCCGGCTTCCTGCGCTCGGAGGCGATGCTCGACCACTTCGGCGTGACCGAGGAGAACTGGCGCGACGCGCGCCGAGCAGGCCCCGCACTTCATCGCCTCGGAGACCCCGCTCTTCGTGGGCCGGGCGGTCGCGTCGCTCGCCGTCCGACCCGCAGGTGATGGAGCGCACCGGCCAGACGCTGTCGAGCTGGCTGCTCGCGCGCGAGTACGAGTTCGACGACGCGGACGGCACCCGGCCCGACTGGGGCGCGCACGCGCGCGAGCAGCGGCTCGACATCCCGATCGAGTGATCGCGTGGCGCCAGAGCAGTTCAGCTACCGCGTGACCAAGGACGGGCGGGTGCGCGTGGCCTTCCACGGCCGCCACGTCGTCACGGTCGCCGGGCGCGACGCCGGCCGCCTGGCGGACGAGCTACGCGGCGCCGACTCCGAGCAGGCGCAGCTGCTGCTCGCCAAGGCCACCGGCAACTTCAAGCACGGCAACGAGCGCTAGCTACACGACGTTCCAGGGCTCGACGCGCCAGGACGTGGCCACGCCGTTCTGCACGTAGGGGTCGGCGGCGACGAACGCCCGCACGTCCTCGCCCTCGCGGAACACGATCAGCGCGCCGGTGGGCGGGTCGCCGGTGGCGCCGCCGGCCACCAGGCGGCCGTCGGCCTTCCACTCCGACACGAGCCCGAGGTGCTCCTCGCGGAACGGAGCGCGAACCTCGACCGCGTTCTCGACGTACTCGTAGATCAATACCTGCTGGGGTCCCTTGAGCTCCATACGGGGTAGCCAATCAGTTTGGGTAGGGTCTCGGGTCCTCATGGCAGACAGCAAGTTCGACATCGTCGTCATCGGATCCGGCCCGGGCGGCTACGTGGCAGCGATCCGCGCCGCTCAGCTCGGCCTCAAGACCGCCGTGATCGAGAAGGAGAACGTGGGCGGGCGCTGCCTCAACGAGGCCTGCATCCCGGCCAAGGCGATCCTGCGCGTGGCCGAGGTGATGGACGAGGTCAACCACGCCGGCCAGTTCGGCATCTCCGTCAGCGGCACAGAGTTCGACTGGGCCGGCGCCGGCAAGCACCGCGCCAAGGTCGTGAAGACGCTCACCGGTGGAGTCGCGATGCTGTTCGAGAAGAACAAGATCGAGTACATCGAGGGCTTCGGCACCCTCACCGACGACGGCAACGTACGCATCGGCGCGGCCAAGGACGGCGAGGAGATCGACGCGGACAAGGTCCTGCTCGCCTGCGGCTCCGTCTCGAAGCCGATCCTGGACCTCCAGTTCGGCGACCGCATCCTCGACACCGCGGCCACCTGGCTGCTGGAGGAGCAGCCGAAGCGCCTGGCCGTGATCGGCGCGGGCGCGTCGGGCACGGAGATCGCCTCCGCGTTCGGCCGGCTCGGCACCGAGGTCGCGCTGATCGAGGCGCTCGACCAGATCCTGCCGCTGGAGGACGAGGACATCGCGAAGGCCTGCGCCCGCGAGATCAAGAAGCAGAACGTGAACATCCAGACCGGCGCGAAGGTGGAGAGCGTCGAGGCCGGCGAGAACAGCGTGAAGATCACCGTGAACGGCGACACGCAGGAGTACGACTACCTCACGATCGCCGCCGGCCGCGGGCCCGACGTCGAGGGGCTCGGGCTCGAGGACGCGGGCGTCAAGGTGGACGATCGCGGCCTGATCGAGGTCGACGGCCGCATGCGCACCTCACGCGAGGGCATCTGGGCGATCGGCGACATGGTCCCCGGCCCGGCGCTCGCCCACAAGGCGAGCGACGAGGGCATCATCGCCGTGGAGGACGCCGCGGGGAAGGACGTCCACCCGATCGACTACCGCTTCGTCCCGGCCGTGACCTTCTGCCACCCGCAGGTCGCCTCGTTCGGGCTGACCGAGAAGGAAGCCCGCGACGAGGGCTACGACGTGGTCGTCGGCAAGGTGCCGATGGGCGCCGTCGGCGCGCCGACCGTCTACGGCGACCGCTCGGGCTCATCAAGATCGTCGGCGACAAGAAGTACGGCGAGCTGCTCGGCGCCCACATCTGCTCGGTCCGCGCCGCCGACCTGATTCAAGAGCTCGTGGTGGCGCACGAGCTGGAGGGCGGCTACGCCGAGGTCGCTCGCACGATCCATCCCCACCCGGCCTTCGCCGAGACCGTGCTGGAAGCCGCCCGTGCCACGGACGGCTGGCTGATCCACGGCTAGCTAGCCGGCGCCCAGGTACTCGACGACCATGTCGCCGAGCATCCGGCGGTAGCGGTCGCGCAGCTTCGGATCGACCAGGTCGCGGTCGAAGATCGCCCCGAACGTGTGGCGGTTCGCCACGCGGAACACGCAGAAGGCGCTGATCATCATGTGCAGGTCCACGGCGTCGATCTCGCGCGTGAAGCTGCCGTCCTCGCGCCCGCGCGCGAGGATCCGCTCGATCAGCTCGATGGCGGGGCTGTTCTGGCCCGCGAAGTCGTCGCGGCCGGCGATGTGCTCGGCGTGGTGGATGTTCTCGATGCTGACCAGGCGGATGAAGTCGGGGTGCGACTCGTGGTGGTCGAAGGTCAGCTCGGCCAGGCGGCGGATCGCGGCGGGCGGCTCCAGGTGGTCGACCTCGATCGTCTGCTCGGCGGCGCGGATGTGGCGTAGGCCTGCTCGAGCACGGCGACGTACAGCTGCTCCTTGCCGCCGAAGTAGTAGTAGATCATCCGCTTGGTGGTGCGCGTCTGATCCGCGATCGCGTCCACGCGCGCGCCCGCGAAGCCGCGGTCGGCGAACTCGCGCGTGGCCACCTCCAGGATCTCCCCTCTGGTCCGCTCGGCGTCGCGCCGGCGATCGGGGAGAGTGCCTTCGACCACCGGCGCATCGTAGGGGTTTCGCATTCTCACTCCGGGGAGATAACGGACGTACCGGTTCGTACATTACGCACCGGCCGGACATGGGGAGCGAGACGAACACCAACGCGCGCGACGGGTTCACCGTCGGCCTGATCGGGTCGGGCATCGGCGAGTCGCTGAGCCCCGCCCTGCACGAGCGCGAGGCGTCGCTGCTCGGCCTCGACTACTCCTACGTGCTGTACGACCTGGACGAGCTCGGGCGGCCCGCGGACGACGTGGGCGAGCTGATCGCCGAGGCCAGGCGCGACGGCCTGTGCGGGCTGAACGTCACCCATCCCTGCAAGCAGCTCGTCATCGACCACCTCGACGAGCTCTCCCCGGAGGCCGACGCGCTCGGCGCCGTGAACACGATCGTCTTCGGCGCTGACGGGCTCGTCGGCCACAACACGGACTCGGACGGCTTCAGGGAGGCCTTCGCCCGTGGCCTGCCCGACGTGCCCACCGACCGGGTGCGTCCTGCTCGGCGCCGGCGGCGCCGGCGCGGCCGTCGCCCACGCGATCCTCTCGCTCGGCGCCGGGTCGCTCACGATCCTGGACGCCGAACGCGAGCGCGCGGACGCCCTGGCCGAGGCCTTCCCGCAGGATCGTGCGACGGCGGCCGACGCCGGCGACCTCGGCGACCTCCTCGCCGAGGCGGACGGGCTGATCCACGCCACCCCCACCGGCATGGCCGCGCACCCCGGCACCGCCGTGCCGGATGAGTTGCTCGACCCGCGCCTGTGGGTCGCGGAGGTCGTGTACATGCCGATCGAGACGCAGCTCCTCCAGGAGGCGCGCGAACGCGGCTGCCGGACGCTGAACGGCGCGGCCATGGTCGCGCTCCAGGCGGCGGGGTCGCTCGAGCTGTTCACCGGCGCCCAGCCGGACCGCGACCGGATGCTGCGCCACGTCGGCGAGCTGATCGGCGCCGAGGGACGGCAGGCGGCATGAGCGCCGCCATCGCCACCGTGTCGCTGAGCGGCTCGCTCGAGCAGAAGCTCGCGGCCGCCGCGAAGGCCGGCTTCGACGCCGTGGAGATCTTCGAGCCGGACCTGATCGCCTCGCCGCTCGCGCCCGCGGCCGTCCGCGGGCTCGCCGACGAGCTCGGCCTCGCGATCCCGATGTACCAGCCCTTCCGCGACTTCGAGGGCGTCGGCCCCGACGCGCTGGAGCGCAACCTGCGCCGGGCGCGCCACAAGTTCGAGCTCATGGGCGAGCTCGGCGCCGACACGCTGCTGGTGTGCTCCAGCGTCGCTCCCGACGCGATCGACGACCCGGAGCTCTCGGCCGCCCAGCTGCGCCGGCTGGCCGAGGAGGCCGCCGAGCACGGCATCCGCATCGCCTTCGAGGCACTGGCCTGGGGCACCCACGTCAACGACTACCGCGACGCCTGGCGGATCGTGGAGCTGGCCGACCATCCCGAACCTCGGCACCTGCCTCGACTCGTTCCACATCCTCTCGCGCGGCAGCGACCCGGCCGCGATCCGCGAGATCCCCGCCGAGAAGATCTTCTTCCTCCAGCTCGCCGACGCGCCGGTGATCGCGATGGACGTGCTCCAGTGGAGCCGCCACTACCGCTGCTTCCCGGGGCAGGGCGGGTTCGACCTGACCGCCTTCATGGGACACGTGCAGGCCGCGGGCTACGACGGGCCGCTGTCGCTCGAGGTCTTCAACGACGTCTTCCGCCAGGCGGACCCCGACCGGATCGCGGTGGACGCGATGCGCTCGATCCTGGTGCTCGAGGAGTCGATCGGCGAGCGGCGCCTGCCGCCCGCCCCGGAGCTGAGCGGGCATGCCTTCGTTGAGCTTGCCGTGGGGTCCGAGTCCGGCCCCGAGACCGAGCACGTGCTGGAGGCGATGGGCTTCGCCCACGTCGGGCCGCACCGCTCGAAGCCGGTGCAGCTGTGGCAGCAGGGCGAGGCCCGCGTGCTCGTCAACCACGGCGACGCGAGGACCGGCGGCGACCCGCTGGTCGTGGCGCTGGCGGTGGAGAGCACGAACCCCGCCGCGTCCGCCGAGCGGGCCGAGGCGCTGCTCGCGTCATGTCGAGCCGCGCCGCCGCGGCCCGGGCGAGGCCGACCTGGCCGCCATCGCCGCCCCGGACGAGACCTCCGTGTTCTTCTGCCGCACCGACGTCGGCGCCGACGGCTGGCTCGGTGACTTCGTGGAGCTCGAAGCCGCTCACGAAGGCGAGGCCGGGCTGCGCGCCGTGGACCACGTGGTGCTCTCCCAGCCCTTCGACTACTTCGACGAGGCGGCGCTGTTCTACAGCTCGGTGCTCGGCCTCGACCCGAGCGCCAGCCAGGACCTCGCCGGCCCGGACGGCCTGCTGCGCAGCCGGTCCGCGAGCGACCCCGGCGGCAGGGTGCGGCTCGCGCTGACCGTGCCGCGGCTGGCCGGCGGCGAGCACGGGCGGCTCGGCGAGCTCCAGCACGTGGCCTTCGCCTGCGACGACGCCCTCGCCGCCGCGCGCACGATGCGCGAGCGCGGCGTGCCGCTGCTGGCGATCCCGGACAACTACTACGACGACCTCGCCGCCCGCACCGACCTGGCGGACGAGCTGATCGCGGAGCTTCGCTCGCTCGGCGTGCTGTACGACGCCGGGCCGGGCGGCGAGCTCCTGCACTTCTTCACCGAGATGGTCGGTGGCCGCCTGTTCTTCGAAGTGGTGGAACGGCGCGGCTCATATGACGGCTACGGGGCAGCGAACTCGCCCGTGCGCCTGTCGGCACAACTTCGTCCGGTGGCCAAGGCGGCGCCGGGATGAGCACGACGAGGAGGGAGGACCGATGAGCACGAGAATGACGACGGAGGAACGAGCCCCGGTACAGGTGGCCGACCACGACCAGGAAATGGTCCGGGACCTGCCGGAGGCCCCGCGGCTGCGCAGGCTGATCGGACCGAGCGTGATCCTGGTCGGCGTCGGGGTCGCGAGCGGCGAGTACATCCTCTACCCCTACATCGCCGCCACGGCGGGACTTGTCTTCCTGTGGGCCGCAGTCGTCGGAGTCGCGGTCCAGTTCTTCATCAACATGGAGATCGAGCGCTACACGCTCGCGACGGGACAGACGGCGATCACCGGCTTCCAGCGGATCTGGAAGCCATTCGGGCTGATCCTCGTGCTGATGGCCCTGCTCGCGACGGTCTGGCCGGGCTGGGCGACCAGCGCCGCCACCGTCGCGACCTTCGCGTTCGGAGGCGGCGACGTCGTCACGATCGCGATCGGCGCGCTGCTGGCGATCGGAATCACGCTCACCTCGTCGCCGGTCGTGTACCAGACCGTTGAGCGGCTGGAGTTCCTGAAGATCGGCGCGCTGCTCGTGTTCATCGTGATCGCGCTGTTCGCGGCGGTGAGCAGCACCGCCTACAGCGACACGACCCAGACCGTCACCAGCTTCGGCACCTTCCCGAGCGAGGTCGACCTCGCGATCCTCGTGGGTGCACTCGCGGCGGCAGGCGCCGGGGGCGCCAACAACCTCGTCCAGAGCAACTGGATCCGCGACAAGGGCTTCGGCATGGGCAAGTACGCGCCGCGGATCGTGTCGCCGATCACCGGCGAGGAGGAGGCGGCCCTGTCGGGCCAGCGATACAGCTTCCCTCAGGACGAGGAGAACATGTCGCGCTGGCGTGTGTGGTGGAAGCGGGCGAACCTCGAGCAGTTCGTCTCGTTCGCGGTGATCGCGACGATCTCGATCACGGCCTTCTCGCTGATCGCCTACTCCACGGTGTTCGGCAACCCGGACCTCCCCGACGAGAGCGGCTTCGACTTCATCTCGCTCGAGGCGGATCAGCTCGACGCACGGGTCGGCGACTGGTTCGGCACGCTCTTCCTCGCTATCGGCGCGATCAGCCTGTTCGCCGCCGCACTGGGGATCGTGGACTACGTGTCGCGCCTGGTGGCGGACGTCGTCAGGGTCAGCTACACCGAGGGCAGCAGCCGCTGGACCGAGAGCCGCCTGTACTTCGGCGTCGTCTGGACGATGGTGATCGTCGGCAGCGGGATCCTGCTGATGGGCTTCGACCAGCCGCTCGTGCTGGTGACGATCTCCACCGTGCTCGGCGGGGTGATCATGGTCGTCTACTCCTGCCTGCTGCTGGTGACGAATCGCCGCTACCTGCCGGGACCGCTCAAGCTGAGGGGGTACCGGCTCGGGATCATCGTCTTCGCGATCCTGCTGCTCGGCATTACCTCGACGATCGTGGGGATCGACCAGTTCGGGAACCTGCTCTGATGCGGCGCTTCGCAGCCAGGCTGCTGGTGGGCCTGTTCGCGTGGGCCGCGTTCGTCGCGGTGGCCTACGCGGCCGGGCTGACCTAGGCTCGAAGCGGTCCGGGTCGAACGGGGCGAGGTCCATCGCCGGCGCTCACCGGTGAGCGCCTGGGCGATCAGGCGGCCCGTGACCGGCCCGAGCGCCACGCCCGCGCCCTCGTGCCCGGTGGCCACCCACAGGCCGGGGACCTGCCGCGATGGCCCGATCGCGGGGAGGTTGTCCGGCAGCCACGGGCGGAAGCCGACCCACGCGTCGTCCACCGGCAGGTCCGCGAGTGAGGGGACGAGCAGGGCGGCCCGCCGGCGCAGCTCCTCGGAGAGCGCGGGGTCGACGCTCGGGTCGAAGCCGGTGCGCTCGCGCGAGGAGCCCACGAGCACGTGGCCGTCCCAGGTGGTCTCCGCGACCGTCGCGATCTGGCGCTCCGCGCTCGTCTCGAGCACCGACAGCAGGTAGCCGCCGTCGATGAGCTTGCGCCGCAGCAAGCCGGGCTCCGGGTCGCCCACTCGCAGCCGCACGAGCTGGCCCTTGCGCGGCTCCACCGGCAGCTCGAGCCCGGCGGAGCGGGCGAGCGGCGCGCTCCAGGCGCCGGCCGCGAGCACCACCGCGCCGGCGGCGATCTTCTCGCCGCCCTCGATGCGCACGCCGGTCCCGGTGATGGTCTCGACCTTCGCGCCCGTGCGGACTTCCCCGCGCAGCTCGCGCGCCAGCGCCTGAGTGATCGCCCGCGGGTCGCACTGCAGGTCGCCGGGCACGAACGTCGCGCCGAGGATCTCGCCGGTCAGCGCCGGCTCCAGCTCGCGCGCCTCGGCCGGATCCACAAGCCGCGCCTCCACCCCGGCCGCCCCAGCCCCGCCACCCGGTCCGCCTCGGCCGCCCACGTGCGCTCGTCGGCGTGCACGATCAGCGCGCCCTTGCGGCGGATGCGAGCCACCGGCCCGAGGTGCTCCTCGAGGTCGTCGTAGACCTCCAGGCCCAGCCGGGTCAGCTCGAGCTCGGGCCCGGCGTCCTTGTCGCCGGCCAGCACGTTGCCCTCGCCGAGCCCGGTCGTGCCCTCGCATACGCCCGCGCGCTCCAGCACGGTCACCGAGGCGCCGCGGCGCTCCAGCTCCCACGCCACCGGACGCCGACGATGCCGGCGCCGACAACGACTACGTCAGGGCTCACCCGAGGCGGAAGCCTGCCGGGAAGGGATCCTCGGGGTCGAGCAGGTACTGGCCCATGCCGGTCACCCAGGCGCGACCGGTGATCTCGGACACCACGGCCGGGCGGCCGCCGACCATCGTCTCCTCCACGATCCGCCCGGTGAAGCGCGTGCCGATGATCGACTCGTTCACGAAGTCCTCGCCGAGGGCGACCTCCTTGCGCGCGTGCAGCTGCGCCAGCCGGGCCGACGTGCCCGTGCCGCAGGGGGAGCGGTCGAGCCAGCCGGGGTGGATCGAGGTCGCCGCGCGCGCCGCGGCGCCCTCGCTGCCGGGCTCGTGGAACACGACGTGCCGGCAGCCGGCGATGCGGTCGTCCTGCGGATGCACTGGACGCTGCTTGGCCTCGATCGCTTCCATGATCTTCAGGCCGGTGTCGATCAGCTCGCTGCCGTGCGCCAGGTCCACCGCCAGCCCTACGCTCGCGGCCGGCAGGATCGCGTAGAAGTTGCCGCCGAAGGCCATGTCGTAGGTCACGCGGCCCTGACCCGCACCTCGACCTGGCGATCGCGCCCGGCGAGGAACGCCGGCACGTTGCGGATCGTCACGGCCCGCGCGCGCCGTCCTCGACCTCCACGCGCGCCACGACCAGGCCCGCCGGCGTGTCGAGGCGCACCTCGGTCACCGGCTCGGTCACCTCGACCATGCCGGTCTCGACCAGCACGGTCGCCACGCCGATCGTCCCGTGCCCGCACATCGGCAGGCAGCCGCTGACCTCGATGAACAGCACGCCCCAGTCGGCGTCGTCGCGGGTCGGCGGCTGGAGGATCGCCCCGGACATCGCGCCGTGCCCGCGCGGCTCCTGCATCAGCAGCCGGCGCACGTCGTCGAGCTCGGTCTCGAAGTGCAGCTTGCGCTCGAGCATCGTGTCGCCGGGCAGCGCCGGCATCCCGCCGGTGATCACCCGCGTCGGCATGCCCTCGGTGTGTGAGTCGACGGCCGAGAAGGCGCGCCGTGCCCTCATGCGGGTACCGGGTCCTGCAGCGCGTTGACGGCCTCGCGCAGGACCTCCTGCCGGGCTTCGTCGAGGGGCAGCCGCGGCGGCCGCACCGGGCCACCGCGCAGGCCGACCGCGTCCATCGCGCCCTTGAAGTACTGCACCAGCCAGGGCGTCATGTCGAGGCGGCCGAGCGGCAGGATGCGCTTGTAGACATCGCGCGCCTCGGCGAGCTGCCCGGCGGCGACGTGGTCCTGCAGGGCCACGCACTCGGCCGGCGCGACGTTCGCCACGCCCGACACCCAGCCCGCCGCGCCCGCGGCGAAGCCCTCGAGCGCCCAGTCGTCGCCGCCCACCAGCACCTCCAGCTCGGTCGCCTCCAGCAGCGCGGCGATGCGGCGCGCGTCGCCCGAGCACTCCTTCACCGACACGATTCCCGGCACCTCGGCCGCGATCGCGCCGAGCGCATCGGGCATCAGGTCGATCGCCGCTGGCGGCCGGGTTGTTGTAGGCCATCACCGGGAGCTGCGCGGCGTCGGCGACGGCGCCGAAGAACGCGACCAGCTCCTCGATCGTGCCCAGGTAGTGCAGCGGCGGCAGGCACATGACCCCGGCGGCGCCCGCCTCGCGCGCCGCCGTGGCGTAGGCGCACGCGGTCGCCGTCGCGGGCGCGAGATACGCCGGTGAGCACGGGCACGCGGTGTCCGGCGGCGTCGAGCACCGTCTCCAGCACCAGCGCACGCTCGTCGTCGCTGAGGCTCGCCGCCTCGCCCATCGTCCCGTTGACGACGAAGCCGTGCACACCGTGCTGGAGCAGGAACTCGACGTTGGAGCGCAGCGCCGGGACGTCGATCGAGTCGTCCGAGGTGAACGGGGCGAGGACGGCTGGGACGATGCCGGAGAAGGGCACGGAACGCTCCTGGAGTCGGGTCCCGAGAGATCCTACGGACGGGCGGGCTCGGCACGCGTCAACGGGTGGTTTCGACCGTCGCGGCCCCGGGCAGGGTTTTCGGCAAAACGCCTTAATACCTCTTGGGGGGGTTCATGCGAAGAACTGTTCTGGTGGCCTGGATGGCCGCCGTCCTCTGCGGTCTCTGCGCCGCCCAGTCAGCCGTCGCCGCCAAGGCCACCGACAGACTGGACGCCTACAACGCAGTCGTGGGGGCAGGTGAGTTGCAAGCGCTCACCGAACAGGGCTACGACATCGCCGGCCAGCGCCAGACCAAGCGCGGGACCAGGGTCGATCTCGTTCTCTCGAAGGCCCAGCGAGCCCAGCTCGCCAGGAAGGGCATCAAGACCAACATCACGCGCGTCAAGGGCGGGCGCACCGTGCGGCAGTTCGCGATGGCCCAGGCCGCGGGCGGCTTCAACGTCTGGCGCTCCTACGACGAGCCGGGCGGAATCCGCGACCAGATGTACGCGATCGCCCGCAAGAACCGCGGCATCGCCAAGCTGGAGAAGATCGGCACGACGCTTCAGGGTCGCGAGATCCTCGCGCTGAAAATCACCAAGAACGCGCGCAAGACGCGCGACGGCCGCAAGCCGGCCGTGCTGCTACAGCGCAACCCAGCACGCTCGCGAGTGGATCGCGGCGGAGACCAACCGCCGCCTGCTCAACTACTACGTCAACGGCTACCGCTCGGGCAAGCGCGGCATCCGCAAGCAGCTCGCCAAGACCGAGCTCTGGTTCATCCTCGTCGCCAACCCCGACGGGTACCAGTACACGTTCGAGCACGAGCGCCTGTGGCGCAAGAACCTGCGCGACAACAACGGCGACGGCGAGACCGCGATCGGCGACGGGGTCGATCCCAACCGCAACTACCCGAATCACTGGGGCTACGACGAGGAGGGGTCGTCCTCGATCTTCTCGAGCGACACCTACCGCGGCCCCGCGGCGAACTCGGAGGCCGAGACCCAGGCGCTGAAGGGCCTGCTCGACCGGGTCGGCTTCCAGTTCCAGGTGAACTACCACTCCGCCGGGCAGTGGCTGCTGTACGCGGAGGGCTGGCAGATCGCCACGCCCACGGCGGACGACCCGATCTACTACGCCCTCTCGGGCAACCTCGACCAGCCGGCGATCGAGGGCTTCCACCCGGGCCTGAGCTCGGACGTCCTCTACGTGACCAACGGCGAGACGACCGACTACGCCCACGCCTCGACCGGGGCGCTGGCGTGGACGCCTGAGCTGTCGGAGGGCTGCGACGGCTGCGGCTTCGTGTTCCCCGACGACGAGGCGCTGGTGCAGGCCGAGTTCGAGCGGAACCTGCCGTTCGCGAAGTCGGTGGCGAGGTCCGCTCCCGACCCGGAGAACCCGAAGTCCTCGCTCGGGATCAAGACCAAGCCGTTCTACATCAAGAGCGACGACCCCTACAAGGAGGGCATCCCGGGAGCGAACTTCACGTTCAAGTACTCCTACGGTGACCCGCAGCCGGTGGCTGTGGTCGCGAAGCGATCGCTCGGCAAGGTCACGCTCAAGTACAAGATCAACGGTGGCCGCACGCACAGCGCGCGGACGTCCGAGTGGAAGGGCGGCGAGAGGTACAGCCCCGCCGCCACCTACTACCACCAGCTCCGCGGGACCGTGCGAGGCACCGACCCCGGCGACTCCGTGCGGGTCTGGTTCGAGGCGAAGAAGAAGAAGCGCGGACACCGCCGCGGCCGCCGTGGCAAGAGCAAGACGATCAAGTCCGACTCCTTCACCTACAAGGCAGTGTCCGAGAGCGGCAACCGCGTGCTCGTGGTGGCCGCCGAGGACTACACCGGGGCATCGCCGGCACAGGCCAGCGGGCCGAACTACGTCAACTACTACACCGACGCCGCCGCGGCCAACGGCCACCCCGCGGACGTGTACGACGTCGACGCCCGCGGGCGCACCGCGCCCGACCAGCTCGGCGTGCTCAGTCACTACGACGCGGTGATCTGGTACACGGGCGACGACGCCATCACGCGGAAGGCGGGCTGGGGTCCCGGCAACGCCGACCGCCTGGCGCTGGACACTGCGCTCGAGTCGCGGGCGTACATGAACGAGGGCGGCCGGGTGCTGTTCACCGGCAAGAACAACGCGCTGCAGTACTCGCCGAACGCGGGCGCGCAGCTGTACGACCCGCAGGGCGAGGGCCCGTGCAACCCCAACCCGTCATACGACCCGCGCCGCTGCCTGGCGGTGCAGGGCTCCGGTGACGGCATGAACGACGTGATCGAGTACTGGTTCGGTGCCTACGTCTACGCGGCCACCGACGGTGTCCGCGAGGACGGCAGCATCTTCGACGTGCTCGGCACGGACGAGCCGTTCACCGGGGACTCGTGGGGCTTCAACGGCCCCGACAGCGCCGACAACCAGGACAACGCGGGCTCGTTCGTCTCGACGAGCGGCATCCTGCCGAAGGACCAGTTCCCGCAGTTCGAGAGCTGGCCGTCGTCGAAGTACGACAAGCCGGGCGGCCCGTACGTGCCGCACACGGGTGACGAGTACATGTACTCGCAGCTCGCCGACGTCTCGTACAAGCGGCTGACGAGAGAAATTGCCGTGCCCGCGGGTGGCGGCAACCTCACGTTCTGGACGTCGTACGACACCGAGGCGGCCTGGGACCACCTGTTCGTGGAGGCGAGGAACGCCGGCCAGGACAACTGGACGACGCTGCCGGACGCGAACGGCCACACCAACAACGAGACGGGCGAGAGCTGCCCGGAGGGCTGGAGCGACCTACATCCGCACCTGGCCCACTACCAGACGTGGGACGGCGGAGAGAACTGCACCGCCACCGGCACGACCGGTGCGTGGAACGCGGCCTCCGGCAACTCCGGCGGCTGGCAGCAGTGGAGCATCAACCTGGACGACTACGCCGGGGAGACGGTCGAGATCTCGATCGCCTACGCCAGCGACTGGTCGACCCAGAACCTGGGCGTCTTCGTCGACGACATACGCATGGCCCGGCGGGTCGACGTCGTTCGAGGGCGAGGACGGCGGATGGGCCATCGCCGGCCCGCCCGAGGGCAGCGGCCCGAACGCGAACAACTTCGTTCGCACAACGGCCGCCGGCTTCCCGGTCGGTGCCTCGATCACGACCCCCGACTCGATCCTGATGGGCTTCGGGTTCGAGGGGATCTCAACGCAAGCGAAGCGCAACGAGGTGATGGGCCGAGCACTCGGCCACCTGCTCGAGTAGCGGGAGTTGCGGGAGTTCGTAGCCGCGGGCGGCTGGGCCATGTGCCTGGCCGCCCGCGCGCTGCGGTTGCCTTCGGCTTGGGCGCCGTCCTGACTTTCCTACCGCACTGGTGGCTCAGGCAGGACAGTGGCAACTAGCTGGTCCCACAGACCAGTAACTCGCCACCGTGCTAGCCGCTGCGCTCGATCAGGCCGAGCGCGTAGTCACGCCACCACTCGCCCGCGGGCGGGCCGCCGTTGCAGGTGCCGTCGGACTCGCCGGGCGCCTTGATCCAGAGCAGGGCGTCGATGCGCTTGCTCGGGAGATTGGTGGTCCGCGGCCGCTCGCCTAGGGCGCGGCCCGGCGGGTTGCACCACTCGTTGTCCGGCGCGGGGCCCTGGCCGTTGCGGCTGGTGTCGATGACGAAGTGCTTGCCCTTGGTGGCCTTGCTGAGCTTCGTGCCGAAGGCGACCTCGTCCGCGCGTGCGGTTGTAGTTCGAGACGTTGAGCGAGAAGCCATGGGCCTTGGCGACGCCGGCATGCTTGAGGCGCTTCGCCATCGTGCCGACCGGCTTCCAGACAGAGTGGCCGGCGTCGATGTAGACGGCGAGCTCGGGGCGCTTCTCGAGGGTCCGCACCGACTTCTTGATCAGCGCCATCCTTGCTCGCTGCTTTTTCTTGGAGAGACAGTCAAGGCCGGCGATGGCATCGGGCTCCATGACGACGGCGGCGCGCCGTTTGCCGATCGTCTTGGCGATCGTCGCGACGAACCGCGAGTAGGCCTCGGCGTCCTTTGCGCCGCCGGCCGAGAAGCTGCCGCAGTCGCGCGCGGGGATGTTGTAGGCGACGAAGACCGGGACGGACTTGGAGCTCGCGCTCGCGTTCATCGCCCTGGCCACGCGGCGCTTCGTCTCCTGGCCGCCGGTCGTCAGCCAGACGGCCTGCGGGCTCTCGGAGATCGCCTTGAGCCGGTTCGCGAGCTCGGGGTTCTCGTTCTGTAGGCCCTGCACGTCGGCGGCGGCCTGTGTGTCGGAGTTGAGGAAGAGGCGCTCGCCGGCGAGCGGGTTGGCACGCGTCGCCGCCTCCGCGGTGACTGTCGCGGCCACGAGCGCGATCAGGGCCGCCGCGGCCAGGAAGGTCGTGCGATGGATAGCTCTGCCCACGCCCGCATCATCGGCCACATCCCCGCCAGGTGCACACCCCGCAAATTGCGTTAGACGTGGTCGCAATTTGCGGGAACTCTGTGCCCGGACGTTCGGTGCACAAGTTAACCGCGATTACGCTGGCCCCCCAATCAGGGTCGAGGGTTGCCCACAGGGGGGCGAAAACCCGTGTCGGGCACCTTCACACAGTGCCGCATGCGCTTACACGGGAGGCCAGCGAAACGCCCCGAACGGCTCGCGTTCAGCCGTCACGTTCTCGCTGCCGTGACCGTGGCATGGCTGCTCGCGGTCGGGGCTGGCGAGGCCCGGGCGGGCAGCTACAACGTCCTAGCCTGCGACGCGGCCTCCGAAGGCGGCTTCATCGCCCACGGCTGGCAGGCCGCCGCGTCTCGTGGAGAGGCATACGTCAGATGCCCGACAGGGGACGACGCGCTCAAGGGGATCAGCAATCGCGATCGTCGGCAGCGTGCTGCCCGTCCCCCGCGACACCTACAGCGTCTACCAATTCGCCGCGCCGCCGGGCGACACGCTGAGCTCGATCTGGTGGGGCGGACGCGCGGCACGGGGCAGCTGCGACTGGACGACCGCACTCATCTCGCAGCCGGGCAGCTTCGTGGTGACGGGAACGCCGGCCAACACCCGGTGCGGCACGACGGGCTTTGACCTCCGTCACCAGACCAGTCTCGTTCCCTCTCGCACCCGGAACAACGACCATCGCCCAGGCAATCCAGTGCAAGGCAGCGACCCAATGCACCCAAGGCGCGACCTTCCACACCAACTGGGCGGTAGTGACGGTCAACGACCCGCAGGACCCGTCGATCCGAATCGGCGGGGCGCTGGCGGAGGGGAAGTGGGTGAGCGGCAACCAGCTCGTGCATTTCGAGGCCTCGGATAACACGGGCATCGCTCAGGTTTCTGCGGAGTTCGCGGTGCAGCGCCGCACCGAATCCCTATCCGTGCAGTTCCGTTAATGCTCGCCACTGTCCAACCACCCCCGTGGTCGAGGCGATCGACGTTCGGACAGAAGGCGCGGAGGATGGCGCCCGGCTGCTCCGGGTCGATCGCGGTAGACGCCGCCGGGCAACGTCGAAGGAGCCGAACGGACCGTCCATGTCGACAACACACCTCCCGACGCGGTCCGACCGGTTGTCGTCGGCGGCGACGGCTGGCGACGGGAGAATCGGCTTCGATCTCAGCTGGGCCAACCCCCTGATCAAGCCGCGCCGATCGCGCGCGTTCACTGGGAGGTCTGTCCGCCGAACGGACCCTGCGAAACGCATGACCGTGAGGGACCCTCGACTGGCATCACCGGGCTGGGTGCACCTACGGCCGGAGACCATGCACTCCGTGTCTGGCTTCAGGACGACGCCGGCAACGAACGCCGGCCCCCGGACTACGACGTGGTCCACCTCCGGCATGATCCCGTGCCGCCCAACCTCGGTTCGAGCCGCAGAACCCGTTGGATCCCTTCGGGTGGCCGTAGCGGCCCGCGATGAGCACTCGGGAATCGATCGAGGAGAGATCGAGATGCGACGCATCGGTGGCGACACCTGGCACGCGCTCGCGACCGCGACCGAAGGCTCACACCTCGTGGCGGACGTCGATGATGAGCGCTTTCGGAGCGGGGCTTACGAGTTCCGCGCGAGAGGAGTCGACAACGCCGGCAACGAAGCCTCAACCGGCAGGCGCCTCGACGGCTCGGCGGCGTCGCTTCGCCTACCCGTGCGAATCGCGACGCGGCTCCGGGTGGGTTTCCCGAGGACTGTCCGGCGCCGGAGAGTCGTGGGCCGAGGCGGCACAGGCGCGTGGTGCGAAAGCGGCTCGTTGTCCTGCGCCCGACAGCACGTGTCGCCTACCGGCACCGCGTGCGTCTGCGAGGACGAATCGTCAACCCCGACGGTCAGCCCCTCGATGGAGCGACGATCAGCGTCTTGACCGATTCGGGTCGGGGCCACGGCTTCGTCCCGTCGGGTTGGCTCACGCGAACGCGCTGGGCAGGTTCTCCTACGTCGCCCGCGCGCTCCGGAGCCGGATACTGCGTTTCCGATATCTCGGATCGCGGCGGATCCGGTCGGCCACGCGAGACGTCCGACTGAGGGTGCCAGCCGAGAGCACGATCGGGGCGAGCCGTACGCGACTCCTGAACGGCGAACAGGTCATCTTTAGCGGACGCATCCGCACGAGGCCGCTCCCGACAACCGGGAAGCTCGTCGAGATCCAGGCGTACTTCCGCGGCCGCTGGCGAACGATCTCAACGGTCCGCGCGAGCCGGGGCGGCGCCTGGCGGTTCCCTACCGCTTCGGCGGAACCGTCGGCACGATTCGATACCGCTTCCGCGCCCATCTGCCGCCAGAGGGCGGCTACCCGTTCGGTGCCGGCGGTTCGAAGCCGATCCGAGTCACCGTCCACGGGCTCTGACCCGCGGCAGAACGTTTGCTCGCCATGCGTGTTGAAGCCGGTGCAAACATGTGGAGCGAATGGGCCGATTGATGCGGTGGCTGCGCCCGAGGCTGACGTACGCGAACGTCATCGCAACGCTTGCCCTCTTCATCGCGCTTGGGGGCAGCTCCTACGCGGCGCTGAAGGTGAGCGGTCGCCAGATCGTGAACAACAGCGTCGGGAGCTGGACGTCCGGAACAACGACGTGCGCAGCAAGGACATCCGCAACCGCACGCTCCGCGGCAACGATGTCGCCCTCAACGCCCTCGGAGGAGGGGCGATCGCGGAGTCCAAGCTCGGCCAAGTTCCGGACTCTCTGAGACTCGGTGGAAAGTTCGCAGCGGACTATCGTCTGCGGTGTCCCCCGCGATACGAACGCCCGCGCTGGAGTCTGCCTCGAAGCGACGCCTCGACCTCAGACAACCTTTGGCGGCGCCTACAACTCGTGTAGCGATGCGGGACGACGCCTTCCTGACTACACCCTGCTCGAAGAGTTTGCCGGTGAGGGCGGCAACATCGGAGCCCCCTCGGAGTGGACGTCAAGCGTGTACGAAGGCGATCCCGGCCAGCTGAAGGTCATTCTCGTGACCCCCACGGCATCAGAGGAGTTCCAGCCCGCAGTCTCGCCCCTCCAGCGCCCGTTCCGCTGCATGGCCCTCCCCACAAACTGAACGCCACGCCCATGCACGACGGCGATCGCGCGGTCTTCTACTACGACCTTGGCTCCCCCTACGCCTACCTCACCGCCGAGCGCATCACGCACGTCCTCCCCGAGCAGCCCATCTGGCAGCCGATCCTCCTCGGCGGCATCTGGAAGGTCACCGGCGGTCGCTCCTGGGCGACCACGGACAAGCGCGACCAGGGCATGCAAGAGATCGAGCAAAGGGCAAAGCGCTACGACCTCCAGCCCATCCGCTGGCCCGACCCCTGGCCGTCCAACACCCTGCAAGCGATGCGCACAGCGATCTTCGCCCAGCAGGCCGGCCGCGCCGTCGCCTTCTCCCTAGCCGCCTTTCGCCAGGCCTTCGCCGGCGGCAAGGACCTGTCGGACATCGACAACGTGCTGATCGCCGCGGCCGCCTGCGAGCTTCACCCCAACGCGATCCTCAAGGCGATCGAGACGAAATCCGTCAAGGACCGCCTCCGCAAAGCCACCCAGGAGGCGATCGATCGCGGCGTCACGGGCGTCCCCACGGTCGCCGTCGGCGACGAGCTTTTCTGGGGCGACGACAGGCTCGAAGAGGCCGCCGCGGCGATGCGCGGTTAGGCCACTCCCGCACCAGAAGCGCCGGCGCGCGGCCGGTGCCTTGAAGTCCCCTCCTACTGGGTAATGTCCAGTGTCCATGGCGACCAAGGATGCGACTCGAGCACGTGGCCCCGAGAGCACGGGCATTGAGCGCCACAAGCACTCGCTTCCCGACAAGGAGACCTGCGAGCTGATCCTGCGCAAGATGGCGCTGATCCGCCGCTTCGAGGAGCGCGCCGGCGAGATGTACGCAAAGGCGAAGATCGGCGGCTTCCTGCACCTCTGCATCGGCGAGGAGGCGACGATCGTCGGCGCCACCCAGGCGCTGCGCGACACCGACTACCTGATGTCGACCTACCGCGAGCACGGCCAGGCGCTCGCGCGCGGCACCGAGCCCGAGCGCGTCATGGCCGAGCTGTTCGGCAAGAAGGACGGCGTGCTCCGGCGGCCGCGGCGGCTCGATGCACCTCTTCGACTGGGAGCGCCGCTTCCTCGGCGGCTACGGCATCGTCGGCGGCTCGCTGCCGCTGAGCGCGGGCGTCGCGCTCGCCAACGACTACAAGGGGACCGAGGACATCATCCTGTCGATGACCGGCGACGGCGCCACGAACAACGGCACCTTCGGCGAGACGATGAACCTCGTCGCGCTCTGGAAGCTGCCGGCCGTCTTCCTGATCATCAACAACCAGTTCGGCATGGGCACCGCGCTGGAGCGCCACTCGGCCGTAACCGACCTGTCGAAGAAGGCCGAGGGCTTCGGCGTGCCCGGCAGCCGCTGCGACGGCATGGACGTGCTCGACGTTCACAAGACCGTCTCGGCGAGGCGCTCGAGAAGGCGCGCACCGACCGCGAGCCGCAGCTCGTCGAAGCGGTGACCTACCGCTACCGCGGCCACTCCATGGCCGACCCGGAGGAGTACCGCGACAAGGCCGAGGTCGAGGAGTGGCGCCTCCGCGACCCGATCCAGTCCTTCGCCGAGCGGCTCGTCGAGGAGGACGTGTTCTCCCAGGAGGAGATCACGAAGATCGACGAGGAGGCGATCAAGATCGTCGACGAGGCCGTGAAGTTCGCCGACAAGTCGCCCTTCCCCGACCTCGACTCCCTTTACGACGACATCTACGTGCTCGAGGGCGACCGCGCCCCCGCGTGGTGGTCGGTCGACGAGCGCTCGCCCGAGGTCCACCGCGGCGAGGAGGAGCGCGAGGCCGGCGACCTCCCCCACCAGCTCGCCGAGCAGGGCGCCGCCTACGCGTCGGTCGGCGACCAGAAGGCTCGCAAGCGCCGCGACGAGGACGACGCGTCCAAGGAGTCCAGCGGCGAGGGCGAGACCTCCGGCGACGAGCCCGAGGAAGAGGGCGGGGCCGACTAGGAATGCCGACGATGCGTTACCGCGAGGCGCTCAACCAGGCGCTGCGCGAGGAGATGGACGCCGACGAGAACGTATTCATCATGGGCGAGGACGTCGGCGTCTTCCAGGGAGCCTTCAAGGTGACCGCCGGCCTGCTCGAGGAGTTCGGCGAGAAGCGCGTGCGCGACACGCCGATCTCGGAGAACACGATCGTCGGCATGGGCGTGGGCTCGGCGATGGCGGGGCTGCGGCCGGTCGTGGAGATGATGACAATCAACTTCGCGCTGCTGGCGATGGACCAGGTCATCAACTCCGCCGCGTCGATCAGGTACATGTTCGGCGGCCAGGCGAAGGTGCCGCTGGTGATCCGGATGCCCCAGGGCGGCGGACACCAGCTCGGCCCGACCCACTCGCACTCCTTCGAGGCCATGTACCTGCACGTGCCCGGCCTGCTGGTCGCGGTGCCGTCCACGCCGGCCGACGCCAAGGGCCTGCTGAAGACCGCGATCCGCGACGACAACCCCGTCATCTTCATCGAGCACGAGACCCTCTACGGCCAGCGCGGCGAGGTGCCCGAGAACGGCGAGCCGATGCGCTTCGGCGAGGCCGCGATCCGGCGCGAGGGCGACGACGTCACGATCATCGGCATCTCGCGAATGGCGATCACCGCCCAGAAGGCCGCCGAGACGCTGGCGGGCGAGCACGAGGTCGAGGCCGAGGTGATCGACCCGCGCACCCTGCGCCCGCTCGACCTCGACACGATCCTCGAGTCAGTGCGCAAGACCAACCGCGCCGTGATCGTCGAGGAGGGCTGGCCCCACGGCGGCGTCGGCGCGAACCTCGCCGCCCTGATCCAGGAGCAGGCCTTCGACTACCTCGACGCGCCGATCCAGCGCGTCACCGGCGCCGACGTGCCCATGCCGTACTCCAAGCCGCTAGAGCAGGCCGCCTTCCCGCACGAGGAGCACGTCGTGCACGCGGCCCTAGCCACCTTCCGCGACATCTAGGAGAGAGATTTGGCCACCGACGTAACCATGCCCCGGCTGTCGGATTCGATGGAAGAGGGGACGGTGCTGAAGTGGCTGGTCGACGAGGGCGGGGAGGTCAAGCGCGGCGAGGCGCTCGTCGAGATCGAGACCGACAAGGCCAACATGACCTACGAGGCCGACACCGACGGCACGCTGATCGAGATCGTGGCGCAGGAGGGCGACACGCTTGCGATCGGCGAGGTGATCGCGCGTATCGGCGAGGCCGGTGAGGCCAAGGGCGGCGGCGGCGCCGAGGAGGACGCGGGCGACGAGGAAGAAGAGGCCCCCAAGGACGAGGGCGGCGAGGAAGAGTCTTCAGAGGATGCGGGAGAAGGCAAGGAGGCTGAGGGAGAGGAGGCCGAGGAGGGCGCCGTTGCCGAGGGCGAGGACTCGAGCGAGTCCGAGGCCGACGCAGAGGGGGACGGGAGCGACGGCGACGGCGCCGCCTCGGAGGAGAAGCAGGAGGAAGCGGAGGCCGCCACGGCCACCGCGACCAAGGAGCGCACCGGACGCCGGCTCGAACGGCGCGGGCGCCGACGGCGAGCGCGTCAAGGCGTCGCCGGTCGCGCGGCGCATGGCGCGCGAGCTCGGCGTGGAGATCGCCCAGCTCGACGGCAGCGGCCCGGGCGGCCGGATCGTCAAGGCCGACGTCGAGGCGGCGGCCAAGGATGGCGGCGGCAAGGCGGAGCAGCCCGACGAGCCTGAGCGCGGAGAGGCCGAGCCGGCGAAGGACGAGGAGAGCCAGGAGCAGAAGGCAGAGGCCGAGCCCAAGCGGAGCAAGGGCGAGGCCGGCGCCAAGGGCGAGGTCGAGCAGCAGGAGCTCACGCGCCTTCAGCAGATCGTGTCTCGCCGGATGGCGGAGTCGAAGGCGACCGCGCCGGACTTCGCGCTCTCGCTCGACGCGGACATGACGCTCGCGGTGGAGCTGCGCAATCGGCTGAAGGATGTCGCCGACCCTGTCCCGTCCTACAACGACATGGTCGTCAAGGCGTGCGCCCTCGCGCTGCGCGAGCACCCGCGCGTGAACGGCGCCTATCGCGACGGCAAGTTCGAGCTCTTTTCGCGCGTGAACGTTGGCGTGGCCGTGGCCGCCGACGATGCGCTGGTGGTGCCGACGATCTTCGACGCCGACACCAAGTCGCTCGGCCAGATCGCCCGCGACGCGCGCGGCCTGATCGAGAAGGTGCGAGAGCAGAAGATCACCCCGCCGGAGGTGTCGAGCGGCACGTTCACGATCTCGAACCTCGGCATGTACGGCATCGAGAGCTTCACCGCGATCGTCAACCCGCCGCAGGCCGCGCTGCTGGCCGTCGGGGCGCTCGCCAAGAAGCCGGCCGTTGACGAGAGCGGGCGCGTCGTGGCGCGCGACCAGATGACGCTCACGCTGATCTGCGACCACCGCATCCTCTACGGGGCGGACGGCGCGCAGTTCCTGGCGCGCGTGCGGGAGCTGCTCGAGCAGCCCCTGTCGCTCGCGCTCTAGCTCTCATCCTCGCCATGACCGGCAAGCGGCTGGCCCTGGCCCTGCTCGCAGCCGGAGTAGCCGTGGGCCAGGTGGTGGTTGCCTTAACGCTCGCCGCGCGCAAGTGCGGCGAGGACTGCGAGGTGGCGAAGGGCGAGGCGCTGCGCCCGGGCATCCAGTGGTGGCAGGACGAGAACGCCTGGCAGTGGACCGGGCAGGCCTGGATCGCCGCCGCCAACGCGGCCATCGTGTTCGCCGCCTGCGGCTTCTACCTGCGGGACCGCGAACGCGCCACGAGGATCTTGACCCCGATCGGGGCCGTGCTCTTCGCGCTCTGGGCGGCTGCGGTCCAGCCGGCGATCTTCTGATGGCCGACCGCGAGCCGCGTGTCCCCGCCACCCTCGACGAGGAGATCCTCGCCGCGGAGGAGTCGGGCGTCCTATCGACGCTCGACGACGAGAAGCGGATCGAGCGGATCGCCGACGAGCTGCGCACGGGCTTCCGGGAGCTCGCGCACGTCGGCGCGGCGGTGTCGATCTTCGGCTCGGCGCGCACTCCGGCCGACCACCCCGAGTACGAGCTGGCCCGCAGGACCGCGCGGCTCGCGGGCGAGGCCGGCCTGACCGTGATCACCGGCGGCGGACCGGGCTCGATGGAGGCCGCGAACCTCGGAGCAAGGGATTCCGGCGCCCTCTCAATCGGGCTGAACATCGAGCTGCCCTTCGAGCAGGGGATGAACCCCTACGTTGACCTCGGCCTGGAGTTCCACTACTTCTTCACGCGCAAGGTCATGTTCGCCCGCTATGCGAGCGGGTTCGTCGTCTTCCCCGGCGGGTTCGGCACGCTCGACGAGCTGTTCGAGTCCCTGACGCTGATCCAGACGGGCAAGATCCGCAACTTCCCGGTGGTGCTGATGGGGAGCGACTACTGGGCCGGGATGCTCGCCTGGCTGCGCGAGCGCATGCTGCCGGGAGGGAAGATCGACGAGTCGGACATGGACCTGGTGTCCGTGACCGACGACCCCGAGCAGGCCGTACGCATCCTGCTGTCGGCGGCCCACCGCCAGGCACGCGCCCCACGCTGAGTTTCGTCTCGGGGGGCCGGGGAAAGCTCCTGACCAATGAGGGGGACACAGCGCTGCCGGGTGCGAGCGGCGCTCGTGGCGACGCTCGCCGCGAGCCTGCTGCTCATCGCGCTTCCGGGATGCGGGTCCGGCCCGGCCTCGGGCCAGCCCGGCGTGATCACGCTCGCCCTGTCCGAGGATCCCGACGAGCTCGATCCCACGATCTCGGGCAGTTTCGTCAGCCGCATGGTCTTCGTGGACATGTGCGAGAAGCTCTACGACGTCGGCCCGAAGCTGGACGTCGTGCCGCAGCTCGCGGCGTCGATGCCGCGGGTCTCGGATGACCGCAAGACGCTGACGATCCCGCTGCGGGAGGGCGTGAAGTTCAACGACGGCACGCCCTTCGACGCGGAGGCCGTCAAGACCTCGCTCGACCGCCACCGCGAGCTGAAGACCTCCAGCCGCTCGGGCGAGCTGGCGTCGGTGGAGTCCGTGGAGGTGGTGGACCCCGCAACGGTCCGGCTGCACCTGAACGCGCCCTCGGCGCCGCTGGTCTCACTGCTCGCCGACCGCGCCGGGATGATCATGTCGCCCGCCCAGCTGCGCAAGCTGGGTGAGAAGTTCGGGAGCGAACCGGTGTGCGTGGGCCCGTTCAAGTACACGGACCGTGTCGCCGGCGACCACATCACGCTCGACAAGTCGCAGTACTACTACGACCGCGACAAGGTGAAGCTCAAGCGGATCATCTTCCGCATCATCACCGACGGCCCGGTGCGCGCCTCCAACCTGCGCTCGGGCGACGTGGACATCGCGGAGCGGCTCGAGCCGTTCGACGTCGTCTCGATCAAGGGCGACCCGAGCATCAAGCTGCATGGAGCAGGTCTCGATCGGCTACCAGGGCCTGACGATCAACAACGGCAACACCGACGGGATCGGCAAGCCCTTCAAGCGCAACCAGATCGACACCCCGCTTGGCTCGCACCCCGAGCTGCGCGAGGCCTTCGAGCTCGCGCTCGACCGCGAGGTCATCAACAAGGTCGTCTTCTACGACGAGGTCGTGCCCGGCTGCGGCCCGGTCTCGCCCACCAGCCAGTGGTTCGACAAGGACCTGAAGTGCCCGGGGCGCGACCTCGAGCGGGCCCGAGCGCTCGTGCGCGAGAGCGGCGTCGAGACGCCGGTGCCCGTGAAGCTGATGGTCGAGGCGAGCTCCCAGACGATCCGGCTCGGCCAGGTAATCCAGGCGATGGCCAAGGAGGCGGGCTTCGCCGTGAAGGTCGAGCCGAGCGAGTTCACCACCGCGCTCGACCGCGGCGACCAGGGCGACTTCGACGTGTTCCAGGTGGGCTGGTCCGGTCGCGTGGACCCGGACGGCAACATCTACAACCAGCAGCAGAGCGAGGGGCCGACGAACTACGGCGGCGAGACGAACCCGGAGGTCGACCGGCTGCTGGAGCAGGGCCGAACCGAGAGCGACCCGGCCAAGCGGCGGGAGATCTACAAGCGATTGATCGCCACCCTGCGGCGCGACCGCGGGATCATCTACCTCTACCACGACAAGCTGGCCACGGGCTCGACGGAGAAGGTGTCGGGGCTCGAGGTGCGCCCGGACGGGCTTCCGCGCGCTGGCCTTCGCGGAGATCGAGGACTGACGTGGGCGCCTACCTGCTGCGCCGCGCCGGCGCCTCGCTGATCGTCCTCCTCGTCGCGAGCATCCTCGTGTTCGCGGGCGTGCGCGCGCTGCCCGGCGACCCCGCGCTCGCGCTCGCCGGCGAGGACCGCAGCGAGGAGGCGCTGGAGGCGACGCGGGCCAAGTACGGGCTCGACGAGCCGGTGCCGGTGCAGTACTTCAAGTGGATCGGCCACGCCGTGCAGGGCGACTTCGGTACGTCGTCGCGCACAGGCCTCAGCGTGGGCGAAACGATCATGGACCGCCTGCCGGTCACGCTCGAGCTCGCCGTTCCTGAGCCTGGTGATCGCGATCGGCATCGGCATGCCCGCCGGGGTGCTGGCGGCAGTCAAACGCGGCTCGGCGTCCGACTACGCCGGCAGCACCGGTGCGCTCGTGGGCCTGTCCGTGCCCCACTTCTGGCTCGGCCTGATGCTGATCCTGATCTTCGCGATCGAGCTGGCCGTGCTGCCCGCGTCCGGGTTCGTCTCGTTCTTCGACGACCCGATCGACAACCTGCGCCACATGGTCATGCCGGCGGTGGTGCTCGGCACGGGCTTCGCCGCCGTGATCTTCCGCCAGACGCGGGCGGCGATGCTCGAGTCGCTGAGCGCCGACTACGTGCGCACGGCACGGGCGAAGGGCCTCAGCGAGCGTGAGGTGGTGGGCAGCCACGCGCTGCGCAACAGCCTGCTCACGGTCGTCACGATCGTGGGCCTGCAGCTGGGCCTGCTGATCTCAGGCGCGGTAGTGACCGAGCAGGTCTTCGTGCTCCCCGGCTTCGGCAAGCTGCTGATCGACGCGGTGTTCCAGCGCGACTACCCGGTGATCGAGGCGGTGGTGCTGCTGACGACGGTCGGCTACGTGCTCGATCAACCTCGCCGTGGACCTCCTGTACTCCGTCCTCAACCCGCGCATCCGGTTCGCGGAGGCGCAGGCATGAGCGCGGCCGACGTCGCCATCGCCCCGCGCGTGCGCGCCGCGGCGGCGGATGCTGAGCCGCCTGGGCCGCCGTCCGATGGCCGTGGGCGGGCTCGTCGTGGCCTCGCTGTTCGTGCTGATGGCGATCTTCGCGCCGCTCCTGGCGCCCGACGACCCGGGCGCGACGAACTTCAGCCAGGTGCTCGAGGCGCCGTCGGCCAGCCACCCGATGGGCACCGACGACCTCGGGCGCGACGTGCTCTCGCGGGTGATCTACGGCGCGCGCGCGTCGCTGGCCGCGGGCGTGCTGGCGACGCTGCTCGCGATGGTCGTCGCGGTGCCGCTCGGCCTCGTGGCCGGCTTCTTCCGCGGCTGGGGGGACCCGGTCATCTCGCGCATCACCGACGTGACGCTCGCGTTCCCGTACCTGATCCTCGGCGTCGGGTTCGCGGCGATCTTCGGCCCCTCGCTGACGAACGTGGTGATCGCGCTGGCGTTCCAGGCGATCCCCTGGCTCGTGCGCGTCACGCGCGGCGAGGCGCTCGCGCTGCGCGAGCAGGACTTCGTGCGCGCGGCGGTCGCGAACGGCGCCGGCGACCGCACGATCCTGTTCCGCCACCTGCTGCCGAACATGACCGGCACGCTGCTGGTGCAGGCCACCATCTGGATCCCGCTGGCGATCCTCGGCGAGGCCGCGCTCTCGTTCCTCGGCCTCGGCGTGCAGCCGCCGACGCCGTCGTGGGGCTCGATGCTCTCGGCCGCCCAGCCGTTCATCGCGATCGACGGCTGGCTGGCGCTGTTCCCCGGCCTCGCGATCTTCTTCGCGACGCTCTCGTTCAACCTGCTCGGCGACGGCCTGCGCGACATCTTCGACCCGAGGACGCAGCGATGACCTCCGAGAACGGGCGCTGCTCGGCGTTCGCGACGTGACCGTTCGCTTCGAGAGCGACGAGGGCGTCGTTCACGCGGTCGACCGCGTGTCGTTCGACGTCGGGCACGGCGAGGTGCTGGCGATCGTCGGCGAGTCGGGCTGCGGCAAGAGCGTGACGATGATGTCGCTGCTCGGCCTGCTTCCCGCGACCGCCGACGTGGAAGGCGAGGCGCACTTCGACGGCGTGGACCTGATCGGCGCGTCCGCGCCCGAGCTGCGGGGCATCCGCGGGCGCGAGATCTCCTTCGTCTTCCAGGATCCGATGACCTCGCTGAACCCTGTGTTCACCGTCGGGCGCCAGGTCGGAGAGGTGCTGCGGCGCCACCTCGACCTGTCGCGCCCGGACGCCCGCGAGCGGACGATCGAGCTGCTGCGACGTGGTCGGGATCCCGAGCCCGGAGCAGCGCGTGGACGAATACCCGCACCAGCTCTCGGGCGGCATGCGCCAGCGCGTGATGATCGCGATGGCGATCGCGTGCGAACCCGAAGATCCTGATCGCCGACGAGCCCACCACGGCGCTCGACGTGACGATCCAGGCGTCGGTGCTGGACGTGCTGCGCGAGCTGCGCGAGCGAACTGGGGATGTCGATCGTGCTGATCACCCACGACCTCGGCGTGGTGGCCGACGTCGCCGACCGGGTGGTGATCATGTACGCGGGCCAGAAGGTCGAGGAGGCGCCGGTTGGCGAGCTGTTCGCCAGCCCGCAGCACCCGTACACGATCGGCCTGCTGGGCGCCTCGCCTCACGCCGGGACCGCCGCGGCCGCCGGCAACGGGGCGCGG
Source organism: uncultured Actinomycetota bacterium (assembly GCA_963766275.1). Taxonomy (GTDB): domain Bacteria; phylum Actinomycetota; class Actinomycetes; order Mycobacteriales; family Pseudonocardiaceae; genus Lentzea. Next base: position 130,917 of record CAVYAD010000012.1, on the reverse strand, counting down.
CGCCGGCTGCAGGAGATCCCCGGCCGTGTGCCCGCGCTCACCGGGCCGCCCGACCACTGCCCGTTCGCCGACCGCTGCCCGCGGGCGGACGAGCTGACCCGCTCCGAGGTGCCGCCGCTCGAGGCCGTGCGGCCGGAGCACCTCGTCGCCTGCTTCCACCCCGGGCAGCGCGAGGAGGTGGCCCCATGAGCGAGCCGATCCTCGAGGTCGAGGGCCTCGTCAAGCACTTCGACGCCGGCCGCGGCCGTGTTGTGCACGCGGTGGAGGACGTGTCGCTGCATATCGATCCGGGCGAGGTCGTGGGGCTGGTGGGCGAGTCGGGCAGCGGCAAGTCCACGGTCGGCAACTGCATCCTGCGCCTGCTCGACCCCACGGCGGGCACGATCAAGCTCACCGGCACCGACATCACCCACCTCGGTCGGCGCGAGCTGCGGCCGCTGCGGCGCGAGATGAACATGGTCTTCCAGGACCCCTACTCGTCGCTGAACCCGCGGATGGCGAACGGCGCCGCGGTCGGGGAGCCCCTGCGCCTGCACGGGCTGGCCTCGGGCGACAAGCTCGAGAGCCGGGTGGCCGAGCTGTTCGACCAGGTCGGGCTCGACCCCGCGCTGCGCCACCGCTACCCGCACGAGCTGTCGGGCGGCCAGCGCCAGCGCATCGGGCTCGCTCGGGCGCTCGCCGTGCAGCCGAGCCTGCTGGTGGCGGACGAGCCCGTGTCCGCGCTGGACGTGTCGGTGCAGGCCTCGATCCTCAACCTGCTCGGCGACCTCCAGGAGGAGATGGGCTTCGCCTGCCTGTTCATCACCCACGACCTGTCGATCGTGGAGTACTTCTGCGACCGCGTGATCGTGATGTACCTGGGTCGCGTCGTAGAGACCGGCACCCGCGAGCAAATCTTCTCGCGGCCGCAGCACCCCTACACGCAGGCGCTGCTGTCGGCGGCGGTGGTGCCCGACCCCGAGGTGCAGCGCCAACGCTCGCGGGTCGTGCTTGAGGGCGACCTGCCGAGCCCGGTCGACCCGCCGTCCGGGTGCCCGTTCCGGACCCGGTGCCCGATCGTGCACGAGTCGCTGCCGGAATCCGAGGAGACGCTGCCGGAGCTGGTGGACACCGGCGACGGGCACCTGGTGGCGTGCCACCTCGCCGGGCCCGGGCGCGAGGTGCCGCGCATCGCCGAGCCGGCCGGAGCGGAGCAGCGATGAGGTTCACGACCAGGCCGGAGCTCACCGGCAGCTTCGGGATGGTGGCCTCGACGCACTGGCTCGCGTCGGCGGCCGGCATGGCCACGCTCGAGGAGGGCGGCAACGCGTTCGACGCCGCCGTCGCGGCCGGGCTGACCCTGCAGGTGGTGGAGCCGCACCTCAACGGCCCGGGCGGCGACGCGCCGATCCTGCTGTGGAGCGCCGAGCGCGGCGAGCCGCTCGTGATCTGCGGTCAGGGCCCGGCGCCCGAGGCGGCCACCATCCAGCGCTTTGGCGAGCTCGGCCTGGACCTCGTGCCCGGGAGTGGGCTGCTGCCCGCCTGCGTGCCCGGGGCCTTCGACGCCTGGATGCTGCTGCTCAGGGACTTCGGCACCCTGAGGCCTTCCGACGTGTTCCGGTTCGCGATCCACTACGCGGAGCGCGGCTTTCCGATGCTGCCCCGGATCGTGGAGACGATCGAGGGCGTTGAGCAGCTGCTCCGCGACGAGTGGCCGACCTCGGCCGAGCTGTGGCTCGACAACGGGCACGCGCCGCGGGCGGGCACGATGTGGACGAACAAGGCGCTCGGCGCGACCTACCGGCGCATCCTCGACGAGGCCGAGAGCGCCGGCGGCGACCGCGTGGCCCAGGTCGACGCCGCGCGGGACGCCTTCCTGCGCGGGTTCGTGGCCGAGGGGATCGCCGACTACCTCGAGCGGGCCGAGGTCATGGACAGCTCGGGGCGCCGGCATGGAGCGCTGCTGAGCGCCGAGGACATGGCGGGCTTCAGCGCCACGATCGAGCCCCCGGTGACCGCCGACTACCGCGGCCTGACGATCTGCAAGGCGGGGCCGTGGAGCCAGGGACCCGTTTTTCCTTCAGCAGCTGAGGCTGCTCGAGGGCCACGACCTCGGAGCGATGGGGCGCGACAGCGCCGACTTCGTGCATACGGTCGTGGAGAGCTCGAAGCTCGCGTTCGCGGACCGGGAGGCCTGGTACGGCGATCCGAAGTTCGCCGACGTGCCCCTGGACGACCTGCTCAGCCGCGAGTACGCCGAGGAGCGCCGCGCGCTCGTCGGCGACGAGGCGTCGTACGAGCTGCGCCCGGGGTCGGCCCGGAGGGCGCGAGCCGCGGCTGCCCCCGGTGCCGGTGGCCGCGGCGGTGGCGCCCGGGTTCGGCGTCGGCGAGCCCACCGTCCAGACCGGCGAGCGGGGCGACACCTGCCACGTGGACGTCGCCGACCGCCACGGCAACATGGTCGCGGCCACCCCCAGCGGCGGCTGGCTGCACAGCTCGCCGGCGATTCCCGGGCTGGGCCTGTGCCTCGGCACCCGGGGCCAGATGTTCTGGCTCACCGAGGGGCTGCCCAACTCGCTGGAGCCGGGCAAGCGGCCGCGCACGACGCTCACCCCCTCGCTGGCGCTGCGCGACGGCGCGCCGTACATGGCCTTCGGCACCCCCGGCGGGGACGGACAGGACCAGTGGTCGCTCCAGTTCCTGCTCTCGCACGTGGACTTCGGCCTGAACCTGCAGGAGTCGATCGACGCGGCGGGCTTCACGTCGACCCACTTCACGAGCTCGTTCTTCCCGCGGGACTCGCGAGCCCGGCCACCTCGAGATCGAGGAGCGGATCGGCGCCGAGACGGTCGCGGAGCTGCGCCGGCGCGGGCACGACGTCGGGGTCGCCGAGCCGTGGTCGATCGGGCGCATGAGCGCGGTGAGCCGGACGCCCGACGGAGTTCTGCGCGCGGCCGCGAATCCGCGCGGCATGCAGGGCTACGCGGCGGGTCGCTGACGCTTCGTCACTAGCCTGAGCGGCCGCATGTCGCTCTCGGTTCAGATCGGGCTGCTCTTCGCGGTCGCCACGGCCTTCTGCTCGATCGTCGGTTTCCTCTACAAGCACCGTGGCGCGGTCGAGTCGCCGGCAATCGAGTGGCGCCGGCCAGTGCGCAGCTCGCTCGCCCTGTTCCGCTCGCGCTGGTACGTGCTCGGCCTGTCGTCGCGATGGGGTCCTGGGGGCTGCACGTGACGGCCCTCGCGCTGGCGCCGATCTCGCTGGTGCAGTCGGTGATCGCAGGCGGCCTGGTGCTGCTGACAGTCACCGCCGACCGGCTGTTCGGCTTCAAGGTCACCCGGCGCGAGTGGATCGGCGTGGGGCTGACGGCCCTCGGCCTCGCGTTCCTCGCCGCCACCATGAACGGGCTCGGCGACGGCAAGCACGACAACTGGGAGTCGCTGCCGCTGGGCGCCTACGTCGCGGGTCTGAGCGCGCTGGGCCTGATCGCGGTCTGGGCCTCGACCGATGACGAGCGCGGCGGGAGCGTGCTGGCGGTAGCCGCCGGCCTGTTGTGGGGCGCCTCCGACGTCTCGATCAAGGCGCTCAGCGCCCACGTCGACGACGGGCTCGGCGTGATGCTCCATCCGCTGGCGCTCGTGATCCTCACGCTGTCGCTGGTCGGCCTGACGGTGTCGGCGCGCAGCCTCCAGCTCGGCAAGGCTGTACCGGTGATCGCGATCACGAGCGCCGCCGCGAACATCGTGACGATCGCCTCCGGGCCGCTGATCTTCGGCGAGCCCATGCCCGACGACCCGCTGGGCGTCGCGCTCCGGGTGCTCGCCTTCGCCCTGGTGATCGCCGCGGCCAGCCTCACGCCCCCGCCGGTGCGGGCGGCGGAGCAGATCGAGCCCGAGATCGCCCCCGCCTAGCGCGCGGGCGGCACCGGCATCGCGTCGTAGCGGGCGCGAACGCCGTCGATGAACGCCGCGAGCAGCTCGGCGAACTCGGGGTCGCGGACCTCCACCACGTTCTCTGCGTTCTCCTCGCCCGAGCGCGAGAGGTTGAACGAGCCCAGAAGACGGTGTCGTCGGCCACCGTGACCTTCGCGTGCATGAAGTCGTGGGGCGTGTCGGTGCCGTAGGGGGTCGACGGCTTGCCCTTGAAGTCCGCGTGCTCGAGCACCGACGCGAGGATCGGGATCTTCCAGGCCGAGCGCGGGTTTTGGCGCCACTGCCGGAACACGTTCTCCATCTGCGGGCGGTCCACGACGCCGCGCAGGTCCACGCGCGCCTCGGCGGCGACCTGCGCGAGCGTGCCGAGGACCGGGCCCGCGGTGATCACCGGCGAGGCGATGCGTACCCGCCGCCGTGCGCTGCCGATGGCCTTCGCGATCCGGTGTGACAGCTCGGGGCCGTGGCCGGGCGTGAACCAGGCACGGCAGTCGAGGTCGCCGACGCGCACCGGCCGCGGCTCCTCGTGACCGCTGCGATCCACGTCGCGGCTGCGCCAGAGCTCCTCGAAGTTGGCGGCGAAGGGAGCCGCGAGCTCGGCCGAGTGCACGCGCAGCACCACGTTCTCCTGGAGCGTCCACGAGCTTTCCGTCCAGTTCGTGGAGCCGGTCCAGACCGCGTCGCCGTCGCGGACCGCGTACTTGTGATGCATCAGGTCCGGGCGGCCCGGGATGCCGCAGGTCGGAAAGGGCAGCGCCTCCAGCAGCTCGGGCCGCGTGCTCGGCGGCGGAGGGAAGAAGACGTCCTCCGGGTGGTCGGCGTTGTACGCGATGCGGACCGCGACGCCGCGGGCGGAGGCGTCGCGCAGGGCGTTCGCGACGAGGTCCCCTGGCTCGCCGGGAAGGCGCACGTCGTAGAGGGCGAGGTCGAGGTTGCGCTCGGCCGCGCCGAGAAACTCGGCCACCTCTTTGGCCACCTCGAGAGCCGTCTGGGCGCCCGGTTCGAGGGTCCGCACGTCGATCGATCCGGGCGTCATTGAACGATTACTGAATCAGAACCTCGTGCGTCACCGTATTCCTCGGCCTCGTCATGAGCCTGGTCGCCCCCTGCGTCGCTGGCGCCGCGACCGTGAGCCTCACCGTGTTCGAGGACGCTCCGGGGCAGCCGATCAGCATGCTCGTGTTCCGCGCTGCCGATGGGGAGCGCAACGAGATCGAGGTGGTCAACGAGCCCGATGCCATTCGGGTGAGCGACTCACTGCCCCTTACTCCCGGGTCCGGCTGCTCGGCGACGACCACGCCCAACACGGTCAGCTGCTCTCCCGCCCCCGGCCCGAGATTCGTGGACGTCGAGCTCGGGGACGGCGCGGACTCGGCCCTGCTCGATCCCACCGGGACCGTGAAGGGCGGTCCCGGGGCGGACGACATCCACGGCGGCGGCACCTTGGAGGGCGAGGGCGGCGACGACATCCTGGCCGGATCCTCCGGTAGCGACGGGCTGGTGGGCGCGGCCGGCGACGATCAGCTGTTCGGCGGGTCCGGCACCGACAGGCTCGCGCCCGGCCCGGGGCGCGACATCGTGCAGTCGGGCGCCGGCTCCGACACCATCCGGGCGCGCGACGGCGCGTTCGACAGGATCGCCTGCGGCACCGGCGGCCGCGACACCGGCAACCTCGACAGGCTCGACTTCCCGGGCGACACCTGCTTCGGGTCACGCCTGCGGCGCCGCGGCGCCCCGCGGGCGCTGCCGCTGGAGGCGACGCTCGGCCTGACCGGGCGCCTGCGCCTCGACGTGGCCTGCCCGGCCGATTTCGGCCGCGCCTGCCGGGGCACGGTAATCGCGAAGCTCGGCAACAAGGTCGTCGGCCGGCGGCGCTTCCGCGTGGCGCGGGGCACCCACGCCGAGCGGCCAATCCGCCTGACCCGCCGCCAGATCCGCAAGATCCGCCGGTCCACGCGCTTCGGCGCCTACACGGGCCGCTTCGCGATGACGGTCCGCGCGCGCGGCCGGACCGTGAAGGCGCGGGTCCCGCTGAGCGTCGAGGGTCGCTAGCGAGCGTACCCTTCGTGCATGAACGCGGATGAGGCACACCGCGAGGCCGCCCGCCTCAACGCCGAGAGCCCGGATCGAGCCAGCTTCCTGTGGTCGGCGCGGCGGCGAGACGACGACGACTGGGAGATCGTCCGAGCGCGGTTGCCCGGCCGTCCGCGGCCCGCAAAGTTGATTCCCACAACGGAGTCGGCGCCGGCTCGGCCGGACCCGGCGCAGGACGTGTCGCGGGACCCGCGTCCGGAGTGGGGCTTCTAAGCCTCTAGGCCGGCTGCTCGGCGGTGCAGAACGCGCAGCGGCGCGCAGCGGTGGGGATCTGGCTCAGGCACTCCGGGCAGTCGCGCGTCTCCTGCTCGGGCGGGGTCTCGGTGCGGTAGCGCTCCATCAGCGCGTTCACCGGCTTCACCACGAAGAAGAAGATCACCGCCGCCACCACGAGGAACGCGAACAGCGCGTTGAGGAACTCGCCGTAGAGGAACTGGCTGCCGTTGATCGTGAACTTCAGCGCCGAGAAGTCCGGCTCGCCTCCGATGGCGGCGATCAGCGGCGTGATCAGGTCCTTGACGAGCGAGGCGACCAGCGCTCCGAACGCCGTGCCGATCACGACGGCGATGGCGAGGTCGACGAGGTTCCCGCGCAGGATGAATTGACGGAACTCGCTCAGCATCGTGTGAGGGCTTCTGCGGCTGGAGGCGGCCTCCTTCACATACGATTGCTCACTGGCGGGGATGGATCAAGCCGAGAGGGACCGACCGAAGTCACGCGTGCGTGAGCTTGCGCTCTGCGGCCTGCACCTGCTCGGCCTGAGCGGAATCGCCTTCGCGGCGCCGCTGTTCGACCTCCTCCGCGGCGACCTCTCATCCCTGGTGGCCACCGACGCCACGGGCCTCGCGCTCGTGCTGCTCGTGGCGGCGATCGCGCTCGGCCTGCCGCTCGTCCTGCTCGCCCTGGAGGCCGTCGCGTTTGCCGTCGACCGCCGGGCCGGGCGCACCCTGCACCTCGTGTTCGTCGGCTGCCTGATCGCCCTGTTCGTGCTCCAGGCCCACGCGTCGGTGGACGTGGCGGACGCCGTGATCGTCGTCGCGGCGGCGGTCCTCGGCGTGGGCGGAGCGCTGCTCTACCGCCGCAGCCACGTGCTGCGCCTCGGGTTGACCGTGCTCTCCCCCGCGCCGCTGATCTTCGCCGCGGTGTTCCTCGTCTCGCCCGCCGTGTCGCCCCTGCTGAGCCCGGACGAGCCGCGCGTGGCGCGGAGCGGTACGGCGTCCACGGCGCCGGTCGTGCTGATCGTGTTCGACGAGCTGCCGGTGTCGTCACTGCTCGACCGCCGCGCTCGCATCGACAAGGCCCGCTACCCGGCGTTCGCACGGCTCGCCGGCGACGGCACCTGGTTTCCCAACACCACGTCGGTCGACGGCGGCACGCCGTGGGCGGTGCCGGCGGTCCTGACCGGCGACCTCCCCGACGACCAGGTGCTCGCGACGAGCTCGGCACACCCGCGCAGCATCTTCACGCTGCTCGGAGGCGATCACGACGTTCACGCGATCGAGCCGATCACCCGGATCTGCCCGGCCTCGCTGTGCCCGCGCGATCAGCGAAGCGCCCCCGCCCGAGCGTGGCGCGCGGCCAACCTGCTCACGAACGCCTCCGCCAACCGGCTGCTCCCGGAACCGCTTGGCCGGGGCGCCCTGCGGGTCACGCGGCGGATCCAGGGCGCGCTGGGCGCCGAGACGAGCGGCGACTACCTCGCGTCGAGCGTGCGCAGGCGACGCTCGGACTTCGCGAGCTTCGCCGGGTCGATCCGCGCCGGGCCGCGCCCGGGGCTGCACGTGTTGCACGTGCTGATGCCGCACGGGCCGTGGGAGTTCCTGCCGTCGGGCCGCCGCTACAAGGCCGAGCTGCGCGGCCTGGTGGACGACCGCTGGGTCGACGACCCGGTACCGGTGGCGCAGGCCTGGCAGCGCCACCTGCTCCAGCTCGAGTACACCGACCGGCTGCTCGGCTCCGTGCTGAGAGAGCTCGACCGCCAGGGCCTCTACGAGGAGGCGCTGGTCGCCGTGGTGGCCGACCACGGCGTCAACTTCGCCCCGGGCCAGCAGCGGCGCGACCTCGATCCGCGCTCGATCCTCCAGCTCGCGCCGGTCCCGTTCATCCTCAAGGCGCCCCGCCAGCGCCGCGCGAAGGTCGACCCGGAGCCGCTCGAGACGGTGGACGTGCTGCCGACGATCGCCGACGCGCTCGGCAAGGAGCTGCCCTGGCGGACCGACGGCTCGTCCGCCTTCGACCCCGGCCGCGCGCACCCCGAGTCGGCGCGGATGACCGACAAGGGCACCGACCCCGTGGTGGTCTCCCGGTCCCGCCTGCGCCGCGACGGCCCCGTGCTGCAAAGGCGCCTGGCCCTGTTCGGATCCGGGCGCGACCGCCGGCCGCTGTACACGCTCGGCCAGTGGGCCGAGCTCGTCGGCACGCGAGTTCGCGGACGCCCGGCGGACGCCGACGGGTCGGCGCAGGTGCGACGGTCGGGCGCATACGCGGAGGGGACCCTGGACGGCGCGGGCGAGCCACGCGATCTGGCGATCGCCGTGAACGGGAAGATCGCCGCCGTGACCCGCAGCTTCCGCTCCGGCGACGACATGCGCTTCGGCGCGGTCCTGCCCGAGTGGGCCCTCGGCGCCGGCGATGTGACGGTGCTCGAGGTGGGCCGCGGCGGCGCGCTCGCCCGCCTGCGGCCCCCGCGCTAGGCGACCCCATATGCTCGGCGGCATGCGCCACACAGCGCACGGATGGTGGTTGGAGGAGGCCGGGCCGGTCGAGCCGCGGCCGCCGCTCGCGAGCGATCTCGACGTGGACGTGGCGATCGTCGGCGGCGGCTACACGGGCATGTGGACCGCCTGGCACGTGCTGGCCGCCGAGCCCGAGGCGAAGGTGGCCCTGCTCGAGGCGGACGTCTGCGGCCACGGCCCGAGCGGACGCAACGGCGGCTTCTGCGAGACGCTGTGGGTGGCACTACCGCGCCTGCGGGAGCTGCTGGGCGACGACGATGCGGTCAAGGTCGCCGACGCGTCCGCGGACACCGTGCGGATGATCGGCGAGTGGTGCGAGTCGGAGGGCGTGGAGGCCTGGTACCGCCACGCGCCGTTCATCCTCGCCTCGACGGCGCCGGGCACCGACGACAAGTGGCGGGCGATCGCCACCGCGGCGCGCGAGGTCGGGCGGCCCGAGGAGGTGCGCGAGGCCGACGCGGCCGAGCTGCGTCGCCATTGCGACTCGCCGGCCTTCTACGACGGGATCATCCTCGACGACTCCGCGACCGTGCACCCGGCGCGGCTGGCGCTCGGGCTGCGCGAGCGGCTCATCGCCCGCGGCGTCCGGATCTTCGAGCACACGCGCGTGCGCGGCCTGCACGCACCCGGGCCGAGCGAGGCGACCCTGGAGACCGACGGAGGGCGCGTCCGCGCGAAGGCCGTGGTGCTCGCGCTGGGGCCGGGCTCGCGCGCGCTGCGGCCGCTGCGGTCGCGGCTGTCGGTGACGTCGTCGCACATCGTGCTGACCGAGCCGGTCCCCGACGTGATCGAGGAGCTCGGCTGGACCGGCGGCGAGTCGATCACGGACGGCCGCGTGCTCGTGCACTACTTCCGCACCACCCGCGACGACCGGATCGTGTTCGGCTGGGGAGGCGGCCGGCCGGTGGCGGGCGCGCGGACCAACGGCCGCGCCGAGGTCGACGGCTCGCTGACCGGCGACCTGCGCGCCGCGCTGGTGCGCCTGTTCCCGCAGCTCGAGAACCGCAAGCTGACGCACGCGTGGGGCGGCCCGATCGACGTGTCGCCGAGCCACGTCCCGCAGGTCGGGACGCTCCCCCGGGGCCCGGTCCAGTTCGCGTTCGGCTTCACCGGCAACGGTGTCGGCCCCACCCACCTCGCCGGCCGGACGATGGCCGCGCGCGCCCTGGACCGGCGCGACGAGGACAGTCGCGTACCGCTCCCCGACGCCGCCGGCGCCTGGGTGCCACCGGAGCCGTTCGCGGTGCTCGGCGGCAGGATGATCAGGAGGGCGCTCGTGCGCGCCGACCATCTCGCCGAAGAGGGCCGCACGCCCGACCCGCTCACGCGCGGCGTGGCGGCCCTGCCGCACCTGCTCGGCATGCACGTTGGCAGATAAGCTCGCCTGAGCTCCGCAGCGGATCGCCGCGGTCAGCACGCCCGAGAATCTCGCGCAAGGGACGCGTTTTGGCTCAGATGAAGGCCGTCGTCCAGGACAGCTACGGCTCCGCTGACGTCCTCGAGCTCAGGGACGTCGACATGCCGACGTTGGCGGCCGACGAGGTGCTCATCAAGGTGCGCGCGGCCGGCCTCGATCAGGGCGTCTGGCACCTCATGGCCGGCCTGCCCTACATGGTGCGCCTCATGGGCGTGGGGCTGCGCGCGCCGAAGGACCCCTCCCCGCGTGCGGACGTGGCCGGCGTGGTGGAGGCCGTCGGCGACGACGTGACGGGGTTCCAGCCCGGCGACGAAGTGTTCGGCGTCGGCAGGGAGGCGTTCGCCGAGTACGCGTGCGCTCCCCAGGACAAGCTCGCGCACAAGCCGGCGAACCTCACCTTCGAGCAGGCGGCGGCCGCCGGGATCTCGGCGATGTCCGCCCTGCAGGGCCTACGCGGCCACGTGCACCCGGGTCAGAAGGTGCTGATCATCGGGGCGTCGGGCGGGGTGGGCACCTACGCCGTGCAGCTGGCCAAGGCGTTCGGGGCGGAGGTCTACCGGGGTGTGCAGCACCGCGAAGATGGACCTGGTCCGGTCCATCGGCGCCGACCACGTCATCGACTACACGCAGGAAGACTTCGCGGACGGGCGGCAGCGCTACGACGTGATCCTCGACACCGGCGGAAACTCGTCGCTGGCACGGCTACGGCGCGCGCTCACCCCGAAGGGGACCCTCGTGATCGTCGGGGGCGAAGCGGGTGGAAAGTGGACCGGGGGCTTTATGCGTCAGATACTCCGGGCGCCGCTGCTGTCGGTGGTCGTGGGCCAGAAGCTGGTCCCGCTGACCGCGAAGGAGCGCGCGGAGGACCTGGTCGCCCTGAAGGGGCTGATAGAGGCCGGCAAGGTGACGCCGGTGATCGACAGGACCTATCCGCTGAGCGAAACCGCCGACGCCATCCGCTACATGCGAGCGGGCAAAGCCCGCGGAAAAATCGTCATCACAACCGGGACCTAGGCCGTCCGAGCCCGAGCGGGTGGCCCGACGCGGGCAGCACCTTCGGAGGACCGCGAGTTAAGGGACGCGGTTCCTATCCCTATCCGAGCCAGCGGAATCCCACGGGTCGATCTTCGGCTCGAGCGGGCTCGTCGGCAGTCCCGTGGGCGTGTCCATCATGTTGTAGCCCCCGGGCGCCGTGTCGTTCGGCGTGTCCGGGTGGAACAGCGCGGCCAGGTACTGGATGTGGCCGCGGCCCTCGCCGAGCTCGGTCTGCCCGCCGCCGTACGCGCCGATGCCCTCGCGCTCGCAGTAGTCGTAGGTCTCCATCAGGCGGCTCAGCGGGCCGAAGCGCGACGGCTTGATGTTCACCATCTTCGGCTTCCACGGCCGCGACTCGATGTCGGCCACCGAGTGGATCGGCGCGTCCCACGTGATGCGGTCCTTGTGCGGCTCGAGCACCGGGCGCGTCTCATCGGTGACGTCGGGGTCCTCGATCCAGGCGTCGGGGAACGCCTCGGCCACGCTGCGGTACAGCTCCGGGTCGGTCCGGACGTCGACGGGCGTGCCGCGGTAGAGGCCCTTGAGGTCGACCGAGTCGACGGCGCCCGTGTCCACCAGCTCCTGGATCAGCTCCGGCGTCCACTTGTTCGTCGGGTCGAGCTTGAAGCGCGTGCCGGGGTAGAGCCCGAGCATGCGCGTCACCTTCTCGGTGGTCTCCGGCTCGTCGGGGTCGAGCGAGCCGAGCCGCATGGAGACGACGAAGTTGACCGGGCGCGGCTCGCGCTCCAGCGCCTCAGCCAGCGAGCGGCCTGCCTGGCGCAGCCCCAGGTCGAGCGCCGCCGACTCGAACGCCCAGCGCCGGTAGTCGATCGACGGCTCGCGGACCGGCGGGTCCGGGAACAGGTCGAGCGTCCCCAGGCGCTGCGACAGCGAGTGGAGCGTGTGCTTGCCGGTGATCGGCAGCGTCGGGCCTGCCGCCTGGAAGCCGGAGTGGTCGATGCCGTCGTAGGTGACGTCCTCGCCGACGCCCTCCTCGCCCCCGCCGCGCAGGCGGATCAGCGTGGTGTAGCGGGTGAACTGCTCGCCGAAGGCGAGCTCGCGGCCCTCGAGCTCGTACGACTCGATCTCGACGGGCAGCTCTGCGATTCGCTCGTATGTGCTCACCCCGGAACAACTACCACCGGACGGTCGGCGAGGTGCAGCAGCTTGTGCGGCGTGGACCCGAGGATGGCTCCCCTGATCGGGCCCTCGCCGTAGCTGCCGACCACGATGAAGCGGGCGTCGTGCTCCTCGGCGAGCGTCAGCAACGCGGCCGACGGCCGCTCCGGCACGAGCGCCACCTCGGCGTCGACCCCCGCCCTCGCGCGCCTGCTCCAGCGCGGCGCCCGTGGCCTTGCGGCCGATCTCCTCGATCGCCGCCTCATGCTGGCGCCACTCGTCGCCCACGTCGTGCCCCGGCGGCGCGACGCCGAAGGCGACGTCAGGCTGTCACCGAAGCGCTCGGCCAGAGCGAGCGCGACGCCGAGCGCGTTGCGAGCGCCGGGCGAGTCGTCGTAGCCGAGCACGATCGCGCCCATCAGACCGCCTCCTCCGGAACGGCCGCCATGCCGGGCCGGATGCCGGCGGCCACGTCCGGATCCACGATCTCGCGCGCCGGCCGAAGAAGCTCGTCGTGGCCGTCAGCCGCCAGATGATCATCAGCACGAAGCCGAGCACGAGCAGGCCGAGGCCGAGCACCACCGGCACGCCCACCCCGCCGACGGCGCTGCCGGAGTAGTGGATTCGACCTTGCTGTACACCTGATCGCCTTGACGAAGAGGTACGCCGAGGATCAGCCCGCCGATCACCGGGCCGACGCCGATGAAGAGGAAGTTCTTCACCGACTTGGTCAGCTCGCGCCGGTAGAAGATCGCGCAGGCGAAGCCGTTGAGCGCGTAGTAGAAGGCGATCATCAGCGACAGCGACGTCAGCGAGTCGAAGAGGAAGTTCTGCGAGACCGTGTTGAGCACGACGTACCAGACCGCCGCGATCACGCCGATCGTGATCGTCCCGATGTGCGGCGTGAGGAAGCGCGGGTGCACGCGCCCGAGCACCTCCGGGAAGGCCCCCTGGCGCGCCATCGAGAGCGCCGTGCGCGACGCCGGCAAGATCGTCGTCTGCGTCGAGGCCGAGCGCCGACGTGACGATCGCGAGCACCACGAGCTTGTCGAGCGGCGAGCCGAGAACTCTCCTCGCCGATCGCGCCGAAGAGGCCCGCGTCGTCCTCGAACTCGCCGATCAGCGGTCCGAGGCCCGCGTACGCGACCACGGCGACGGTCGTGACGACAGTAGGTCACCAGCAGGATCACGCGTGCTGACGACGGCGGCGAGCCCGGGGGCCGTCGCGGAGCCCTCGGTCTCCTCGTTGAGGTTCACCGCGCTCTCCCAGCCCCAGTAGATGAACACCCCCGTGAGCAGGCCGACGACGAGCGCGTCGAAGCTGTCGACCGCGAACGGGAGAACCAGGAGAGCTCGAGGGTGATCGAGCCGTCGGGCGCGGTGCCGGCCGCGACCTTCACGAGCGCGACGACCGCGAACAGCAGGAGCGCGCCGACCTGAGCGAAGATCATGCCAGCGCTGGACGCGCGCGGAGAGCTCCGTGCCGATCACGCAGATCGCGGTCATGACGGCGATGATCACCAGCGCGGCGATCGTCACCGCGACCTTGTCGAGTCGCGCAGGGCGTCCCAGCCGACAGCAGGTCGAACGTGTAGTACGCCGCCACGTCGGCGAGCGAGCCGATCACGATGATGCCGGTCGTGCAGACCGCCCAGCCGCCGACCCACCCCGAGGCCGGGGCCCATCGCGCGCGTGATCCAGGAGAAGGTCGTGCCGCAGTCCGGATCCGCCCGGTTCATGTAGAAGAACGACGAGGCGATCAGGAACATCGGGACGAACGAGACGAGCAGCACGGCCGGCGCCTGCACGCCCGACCCCCACGACGACGATCGCCGAGCACGGCGGCCAGCGAGTACGCCGGCGCGGTCGAGGCGATGCCGATGATCAGCCCGTCGACGAAGCCGATCGCGTTCTCCTTCAGGCCCTTCGAGCCCGTCCCGGTGCCTCCCCGACGTGCCGGCGGCCTGCGCTCTCCATATGCAGTCTCCTAGGCGGCCGCTCGTCCGGTCGCACGGAGGCGGCCAGCATCTCCGCGCGGCGCTGCTGCCAGACGGTGATCAGCATCGCGCGCGACGCGTGAACAGGAAGATCATCGCCGCGATGACGTTGATCTGCGGCGGGACGGCCACCCGCGCCGCGCCCCAGATGAACAGCGGGAACGTGACCGTCGCGCCCGCGTTGAAGTTCGTGATCACGAAGTCGTCGATCGAGAGCGCGAACGCGAGCAGGGCGGCCGCGAGCACCCCGGGCATGATCAGCGGCAGCGTCACGCGCCGGAAGGTCTGGAAGGCGTTGGCCCCCAGGTCCTGCGCCGCCTCCTCGATTCGAGCGGTCGAAGCCGATCAGCCGCGAGCGCACCGTGACGACCACGAACGAGACGTTGAACATGATGTGCGCGATCAGGATCGTGCCGAACCCGTGGCAACGCCGACAGCTGAGGAACATCGACAGCAGCGCGGCGCCCAGGACGATCTCCGGGCTGGCGAGCGGCAGGAAGATGAAGAAGTTGACCGGCGCCGCGGCCGCGGAACTCGTAGCGCACGAGCGCGAGCGCCATCGCCGTGCCGAGGATGGTCGCGCCGATCGTCGAGAGGCCGGCGATCTCGAGGCTGGCCTTCATCGCGTCGAGCAGCCCGGGCACCGCGAACGGGTGCATCCACGCGTCCAGCGAGAAGTCCTGCCAGACGAAGTTGAAGCGGCCCTCCGGGTCGTTGAACGAGAACAGCAGGATGATCGCGATCGGCGTCAGCAGGTACAGCAGCGCCAGCCCGGCGTAGACGTTCAGCGACTGGTGCATGACCTTGCGGCCGAAGCGCGCCAGCGCGGGGCGATGTGCTCGACCTGGAGCAGCTCGGTGCCGCTGCTGACGGTGCCGGCCTCCATCAGCGCGCCTCCGCTCCCATCAGCGCCTCGGTGCCGGCGATGCGCGCCCAGATGATCACGAGGACCAGGATCAGCGCCATCAACATGAACGAGAGCGCCGCCGCAGTCGGGTAGTCGGACACCTCGAGGTAGCGGCTCTGGATGACGTTGCCGATCATGTACTGCTGCGGCGTGCCGAGCAGCCGGGCATTGATGAAGTCGCCGGCGGCCGGGATGAACGTGAGCAGCACGCCCGCCACCACGCCCGGCATCGACAGCGGCAGCGTGACCCGCGTGAAGACGTCGCGCCGGCGGCCGTACAGGTCGTGCGCCGCCTCGTGCAGGCGCGGATCGATCCGCTCCAGGCTCGCGTAGAGCGGCAGGATCATGAAGGGCAGGAAGTTGTAGGTGATGCCCGCGACCACGGCGGCCTCGTGGCCGCGAGCAGCCGCCCGTCCTCACCCAGGATGCCGACGGACTTCAGCGCGTCCGACGACGAACGCCGTCGTCGTCGAGGATCGTCTGCCACGACAGCGTGCGGATCAGGTAGGTGACGAAGAACGGCAGGATCACCGCCAGCAGCAGCGCGTTCTTCCACTTGCCGCCGCGGAACGCGATCGCGTACGCGAGCGGGTAGCCGATCAGCAGCGACAGCAGCGTCGCGAGCCCGGCGTAGTAGAACGAGCGCAGGAACTGCTCGCTGAAGTCCGAGAGCGCGTTGGTGTAGTTGGAGAACTCCCAGGTGAGCGAGTAGCCGGTGTCGAGCGAGCCCCGACTGCAGCGAGATCTTCGCCATGTAGTACAGCGGCACGAGGAAGAACACGACCAGCCAGATCGAGGCCCGGCCCCAGCAGCAGGTACGGCAGGAGTCGCGGCGGCCCTCGGCTCGGGTCACCGAGCGCCCTAGGCGCCGATCACCTTCTGGAACGCGTTGTCGAGCTCGGTCTCCTCGTCCGGCTTGAGGTCACGGAAGCTCTTGCCGCTGCTCGAGGACTCGTCGTCGGGAAGATCAGCTCGCTCTTGGTGAGCTCCGGCTCGCGTCTTCTCGAGGATCTCCTTGACGCCCTTGACCGGCGGCACGTAGTTGACGTACGCGGTGATCGGCGCCTGGATCTCCGGCTGGTAGACGAAGTCCATCATCTTCTCGGCCGTGTACGCGTGCGGCGCGCCGACCGGGATCTGCATGTTGTCGGTCCAGAGCATGAAGCCCTCCTCGGGATGGATGAACGTCGATGTTCGGGTTGTCGGCCGTGAGCGCGATCGCGTCGCCGGACCAGCCGAAGATCACCCACGAGTCGCCCTTGGTGATGTCCTTCGTGTAGTCGTTGCCGGTGAAGCGGCGGATCTGGCCGGACTTCGAGGCCTTGTCGATCTTGTCGATCGCCGCGAGCATGTCGTCGAGCGTCGCCGTCTCCGGGTCCTTGCCCATCCCGAGCAGCACGAGGCCGACGCGTGTCGCGCATCTCGGTGAGCATCGTCGTCTTGCCCTTGTATGCGGAGTCGAAGATGTCGTTGATGCTCTTCGGCTCGCGCTTGACCTTGTCCTTGCGGTAGATGATCCCGGTCTGGCCGCTCTGCCACGGCACCGAGTACTCGCGTGTCTTGTCCCACGCGGGGTGCTGGAGCGCGTCGATCAGGTTCGCCGTCGACGTTCGGCATCGCCGACTTGTCGAGCTTCTGGACGTAGCCGAGCCGCTTCATGCGCGCCGCCATCCAGTCGGTGACGACGTGGATGTCGCGCCCGCCCGAGTTGCCCTGTGCGTAGAGCTGGCGGACCTTGCCGAAGAACTCGGTGTTGTCGTTGACCTCCTCGACGTACTTGACCTTCGTGCCGTACTTCTTCTCGAACTTGACGAGCGTGCCGCGCTTCTTGGTCTTGTCGTCGACGTCGATGTAGAGCGGCCAGTTGGCGAAGTAGAGGGTCTTCGCGATCTCGCCCTTGGCGATCGCCTTGCTCCTGCGCCTTCTTGTTGGCCGACAGGCCGTCGCCGCCGCAGGCGGCGAGCCAGGCCGCCAGGCTGAGGCTGCCGAAGCCCGCTGCGCTCCGACCCAGCAGCCGGCGGCGAGTGATGTCCTCGCGGATCGCCGCTCCAGTCGAGCTTCGAAGTCCCAGTCCGTCACGTAACTACCTCCTCGGCGGTGTCTGCTCTCTCGGCACGCACCATATGGATGTTCTCGCTGGACCAAGCCAGGCGAACCTCGTCGCCGGGTCCCGGCAGCCGTCGCCGGGCCTCGGTGTCCGCGTTGGGCACAAGGACTGTCATAGCGGTGCCATCGGCGAGCCTGACGACGTCCTGGGTCGCCGTGCCGAGGTAGACGGAGCTTTCGATCGTCCCCTCAACGCTGGGGCGATCCGTGATCGCGGCGTCGGCGGGATGGATCTCGAGCTTCTCCGGGCGAACGACCGCGTGGCAGCGCTCGCCGACCGCGGCCTCGCCGCCGTCGGTGCGCACTTCCACGCCGGCGTCGAGGCGGAGCTGGGCGCTCGTCCCGTTCGCGGAGGTGACCTCGCCGGGCATGAGGTTCGAGACGCCGATGAAGCCTGCGACGAAGGTGGTGCCGGGCGCTCGTAGACGGTCTCGGGCTCGTCGACCTGCTCGATGACGCCGCTGGTTCATCACGGCGATGCGGTCGGACATCGTGAGCGCCTCCTCCTGATCGTGCGTCACGTAGACGAACGTGATGCCGACGTCGCGCTGGATCTGCTTGAGCTGGACCTGGAGCTGCTTGCGCAGCTTCAGGTCGAGCGCGCCGAGCGGCTCGTCGAGGAGCAGCACCGCCGGCCGGTTCACGAGCGCGCGCGCGAGGGCGACCCGCTGCTGCTGGCCGCCGGAGAGCTGGCGCGGCTTGCGATTGGCCTCGCCCGCCAGGCCGACGCGCTCGAGCTCCTCGGCCACGCGGCGTGCGGATCTCCGTCCCTGTCCACCTTCTTGCGCTTGAGGCCGAACGCCACGTTGTCCTACGACGCTCATGTGCGGGAACAGCGCGTAGCTCTGGAAGACCGTGTTGGTTGGCCGCTTGAAGGCGGGCAGCCCGGTGACGTCGGTGCCGTCGAGCCGGACCAGGCCGCTCGCTGGGCTCCTCGAAGCCGGCGATCACACGCAGGGTCGTGGTCTTGCCGCAACCAGAGGGCCCGAGCATGCGTGAAGAACTCGCCGCGCTCGATGTCCAGATCGAGCTCTCGGACCGCGACGAACATCGCCGAAGCGCTTGCTCATGCGCTCCAGCCGCACGCTCGGGGCGTCGCCTGCGGGGTCATCTGTGGGGGACGCTAGGGCCAATTCGGTAGGCCGCAATGTAGTGGACGGCCAAAGAGAAGACCCACTGTTGTCCAATAGTGGATAATACGACGCCGCCTGCAATTCACCTGAGGCGCCCTTGTGTCCATGCGAACGCGTCGATACCTTGTACATAGCGTCTAGCGCCCGATTGGAGAAGACTGCATGGCAACGAGCCCCCAGACCGCCACCCAACCAGGCGCCCGAAGGACAGAGCACGCTTCAGGAGCTCGCCCGCCGGCACCTGTGGATGCACTTCTCCACCCCCGACGATCGGAGCTCCGTGTTTTCGGTCAGGTGAGCAAGCCGGAAGATGCAAGAGGTTCGCGCACTCGTGACGATGAAGGACAAGGAGTACCAACGACCACGAGGAGCAGCAGCATGGCTACGTACGCGCACGCCGGCCGCTGGCGGGGCGCCGGGGGACTGCTGAACACCGGGGGGCACCGGCTGACCCTGAACGTCTTCATGGTGATCGTGATCGCACACTGGGCCGAGCACATCGCGCAGGCCGTGCAGATCTACTTCCTCGGCTGGCCCCGTCCACAGGCGGGCGGAGTGCTCGGACTCGTGTGGCCCTGGCTCGTGACCTCGGAATGGCTGCACTACGGCTTCGCGCTGCTGATGTTCGTCGGGTTCGTCGGACTGCGGCACGGATTCAGTGGTCGCGCCAGGACGTGGTGGAACACGGCGATGTGGATCCAGGTCTGGCACCACTTCGAGCATCTGCTCCTGCTGGTGCAGGCGTCGACCGGCGCGAACCTGCTCGGCCGCCCGGTGCCGACCAGCATCGTGCAGCTGGCGTTCCCACGAGTGGAGCTGCACCTGTTCTACAACGCCGTCGTGTTCGCGCCCATGGTGATCGCGATGATCTACCATCTGCGCCCGACCACCGCGGAGCGCGACGAGATGCTCTGCTCCTGCGCGGTGCGACCGAGCACGAGCTGAGTCGTGCAGGGACACGAGCACGTACTGCAGGTCCCGATCGGTGTCGGCCCCGTGGTGCTGCGTCTCGCCCTGCTCGCCGCGGTACCGGCGGTGGCCGGATTCGCGTTGCTGCAACCGTTTCGGACCGAGCGCGGCCGCACGACGGCCACCGCGGTCGCTGCCGTCGCCGCCGGGATGGTGATGCTGGAACTGATGCTCGCCGACCGGCTGGACCTCCTGGCGGACGAGCTCGTGCCGCTGGTGATGGCGGCACTCGCGATCCCGCTGTACCTGATCGGGTCGCGCGATCCGCGCTTCGCTGCCCTGGTGCGCCTCGGCCGCGCGTTCGCACCGTGGTTGCTGATGTTCACCACCGTGCTCGCCACCGTCCAGTTCGGACGCGCGTGGCTCGGTGACGCGCGCCCGGAGGCCACCACGGCACTGCTGCACAGCGGTGTTGTGTTCGCGTTGGTGGGGTTGGCGTGGTTCGCCGCCTGGTTGCCACGCGGCCGGCTGGGGGCGGTCGTCGTGCGCGGGCAGGCCGTGCTGCTGGCCATCGCGCTGGTGGCGGGTGCGGCGTTCGCCGTCGTGCATCGGCCGCCGTACCCACCGGAAACCGGTGTCGCGATGGGAAACCGGATCGAGCTCGGCAGGACGGCCGTCGCGGTCACCGTCGTGCCGCATCGGCCCGGCCCGAACCTCGTCCACTTCCACGGAGAGGGAGACGACGTGCGGGTCGGCACGAGCCCCGGCACGCTCGTGCCCGCGCGGCCCCGGCCGGGCACCACCGGGAGGTGGGCGGTGCTCGACCTGCCGGCCGGGCAGAGTCCACTGTGGATCAGCCAGGGAGAGGTGACCGGCGTGCTCGCGGTCGACACCGGCGTGCATCCCGGTGGTCACGACCTGGCCGGCCCGGACGGTGCGGAGTGCGCCAGTGCCCTGCTCGGTGCGGCGTTGCGTGGACACGACCTGGGGCGGTGCCCAGCCGAGGAACTGACCGAGGACGACGCGGGCCTGCTGCGGGCGACGGTGTCGTTCATCGCCGGTCGCGGTGTCCGGCGGATCACCGTCGCCGGCGACTCGTCGCCACGGTCGGCCGCCGCCGAGCAGGTCGTGCGGACCGCGGCGCTCGCGGCGGGCGTCGGTGTCGCCACGGCCGCGGAGCCGGACGGGCCGTGGATCGTCGTGTCCGGCTGGTCCGCCGCGGACGAACAGCTGCGTGAGCTGGCGGGCAGGTCCACCGGCAGCTACCTCGCGCCGTGGCTGAACACCGCCGCGCTGCTGCGGATCGGTTCGGCCCAGCACATCGCGTCCCGGGTCACGCCAGGGGAGCCCGCGCCCGCCGCCTACACCGAGGCCCTGCGCGACCGGTACCCCGGCGAGGCACCGTCCGCGGCGGGTCTCGCCGCCTGGGCGGGGCCTGCCGTGCACGGTCCGGCGCGAATGTTCGTCCTGTCCGGCGGTAATAGCGAAAATGAATGGCCGGACGGGCTGGAATCCGTATCCGAACCCTTGGCGGCGCGATGAATGTCGGCACGCGACAAGAAGACTCCGCAAATCCGGTGCGACATGATTGTGCCGATATGCCGCGCGGGATCCGGCACCTGCTCGAGAAATGTTCCCGCGCTCTTGGCGAACACGAATCCACGAGCGAGAGGACTGTCGCATGTCCGAGCTGCGGGATGTGATCTCCGCCCTGACCGCCGACGGTGACGACGTCGACGACCTGGTCGCCGGTCTGGCACCGGACGAGTGGTCCCGGCCCACGCCCGCGCCGGGGTGGACCGTCGCCCACCAGGTCGCGCACCTGGCCGCCACGTTCCGCCTCGCGGGACTGGCCGCCGCCGACCCCGCCGCGTTCCGGCGGCTGGCGGCCGGGCTGAGTGACGACTTCGACGCCAACGTCAGGGGCGCGATGGCGGGGTTCCTCGCCGAACCGCCGGAGACACTGCTGGCCCAGTGGCGCGCCGAACGGGCGACCGCCACGAAGGCGCTCGCCGCCGTGCCTGAGGGGGAGATGGTGCCGTGGCTGGTCAACCCGCTGCCACCGGCCGTGCTGGCATCGGCAGGGATGATGGAGCTATTCGGCCACGGGCAGGACATCGCCGACGCGCTGGGTGTCGAACGCGGCGCCACCGACCGCCTGCGCCACCTCGTCGGCTTCGCCGTCCGCACCTGGGACTTCGGCTACCTCGCCAGGGGGCTGACCCCGCCCGCCGAGGAGTTCCGGTTCGAGATCACCGCCCCGTCGGGCGCCCTGTGGTGCTTCGGCCCGCCGAGCGCGACCAACCGGATCACCGGGCCCGCCAGGGACTTCTGCCTGCTCGTCACCCGGCGCAGGCACTACCTGGACCTGTCGGTACAGGCGCTGGGCGACGAGGCGACCGACTGGCTGGAGATCGCCCAGGCCTATCGGGGACCGGCGGGCGAGGGCCGCGTGCCCGGCCAGTTCGCCGCCGTCCGCTGACCCGCGAGCAGGGCAATCCCGCGAGAAGGGCAATCATGCGCATCCTGTTCCTGACCGTCGCGAACAAGTCGCACATCTACGTGCCGACCACGCTCGCCTGGGCTCTGCGGACGGCGGGCCACGAGGTGTGCGTGGTCAGCCAGCCCGAACTGGCCGACGTGATCACCTCGACCGGCCTGACCGGCACGACGGTCGGCGCCGCCGCGAGCGAGGAGCTCACCACCCAGATGAACGAGGCGGACCCGACGGCGTGGCCGTCGCCGGGAGACCCGCCGGAGCGCAACCCGCGGCAGGCCGAATATGCGCAGGACGATCCGGTGCTGGAGTTCACCCAGCTGGTCGAGCACCTGTTCCCGGTGATGAACCCGGACGACATGATCGACGACCTGGTCGCGTTCGCCCGGCGGTGGCGGCCGGACCTGGTGATCTGGGACATGCTCTGCTACGGCGGCCCGATCGCCGCCCGTGCCGCCGGCGCCGCGCACGCCCGGCTGCCGCTCGCGACCGACGGCGTCGGCCAGCTGCGCGAGATGTTCCTGCGAGAACGCCCCGATCCCGCCGACGATCCGCTGCGGGCCTGGCTGCAGCCCAAACTGGACCCCTTCGGCGAGCGGTTCGCCGAGGACGTCGCGCTCGGTCAGTGGACCATCGACCCGATGCCGTCGTGGACCTACCACCCGCGTGGTGTGCATTTCGTGCCGATGCGCCACATCCCGTTCAACGGCGCCGCGGTCGTGCCGGACTGGCTGTACGAGCCACCGGCGAAGCCACGGGTGTGCATCACGCTCGGCAACTCGCACCGGGACGCGGGCCGGGTGGAGGTCTCCGCCAAGGAGCTGGTCACCGCCGTCGCGGACCTGGACATCGAGGTCGTCGCGACGTTCGCGCGGGCCCAGCTGGCCGACCTGCCGAGCCTTCCTGACAACGTGCGGGCGCTGGACTGGGTGCCGCTGAACCAGCTGCTGCCGACCTGCTCGGCGCTCGTGCACCACGGTGGTGCGGGCACGTTCGCCGGCGCGGTGGAACACGGCGTGCCGCAGCTGCTCATGCCGAGCACGTGGTGGAGCGAGAAGTGGTACGGCCCGGTCGCGATGGCCAACGGCGTCGAGGACGAGGGCGCCGGGCTCTACGTCGCCGATTCCGACTGGGTCACCGCCGACCGGTTCCGCGACTGCCTGCTCCGCGTGCTGCGGGAGCCGTCGTTCGTGGCGAACGCGGCGAGGTTGCGGGACAGGTGGATGGCCATGCCGACGCCGAACGAGCTGGTGCCCACGCTGGAACGGCTGGTCGCAAGCCACCGCCGGACGGTGCACGCGGCGTGAGTCCCCGCAGGTCAGACCCCCGCACGCGGGCCCAGCTGATCGACATCGCCGCGCGGCTCCTGCACGAGCAGGGGCCGCGGGCATTGTCCGCCCGGCGGATCGCCGCGGAGACCGACAGCTCGACGATGGCCGTGTACACGCACTTCGGCGGGATGAGCGGTCTGGTCCGCGAGATGGTCCACGAGGGCTTCTCCCGGTTGCAGCGGCACATGACGGCCGTGCGTCCCAGCCGGGACCCGGTGGCGGACATGGCGATGCTGGGCCGTGCCTACCGGTGCAACGCGGTCGCGAACCCGCACCTCTACGCGGTGATGTTCGGCGGCACCACCCTCGCCGGGTTCTCCCTGACCGAGAAGGACCGCCAGCACGGCCGCTACACGATGACCACCGTGGTCGACTGCGCCGCCAGATGCGTCGAGTCAGGTCGCTTCCGGGCCGACGACCCTGGCCAGATCGCCCACCAGATGTGGACGGCGACGCACGGCCTGGTCACGCTGGAGCTCGGCGGCTACCTGATCGAGCCGTGGACCGCGGAGCGGCTGTTCGACCGGCAGTTGGTCGGGCTGATGGTCGGAGCGGGCGACACAATCGAGGCCGCGATCGCGTCGGTGTCCGCCGTTCGTTCGGCGACAAATGGCGCGAATGTCAAACAGAAAAGCAATCCAGCGTAATTTCCGCACCTTTTCCGAACTGGCGTCGTCACTCCGTGGATCGCACATATTCTGCAGATATGGCACCCACACGCTCCTACCGCGACGGGTGTGCGACGGCGCACGCCTTGGACCTGGTCGGTGAACGCTGGGCCCTGCTGGTGGTCCGCGAACTGCTTCTCGGCCCGAAGCGTTTCACCGACCTGCGGTCCGATCTCCCCGGCGTCAGCCCGAACGTACTTGCCCAGCGCCTTCGTGAACTCGTCGCCTCCGACGTCGTCCGGCAACGCCGTCTGCCACCGCCCGCCGCCGCCCAGGTCTACGAGCTCACCGAGCACGGCCGCGAGCTGGAACCGGTGATCTACGCACTCGGCCGCTGGGCGATCCGGTCCGCGCGCATGCCGTTGGACGCGCCGCTGAGCAACGACTCGCACATCCTGTCGCTCGGCATCCTGTTCGACGCGGTCCGCGCGCGGGGGATCACCGCCCGGTTCTGTGTCGTGCTCGGCGAGGACCGGTTCCGGATCTGGGTGGTGGACGGAGAGCTCCACCTGGCCAGAGGCGGCCCGGCGGGCGCGGACGCGACCGTGTACACCGACTTCATGACGTTGCAGGCACTGGTACGCGGGGCACGGTCGCTCGACGACGTGCTCGGCACCGGGGAGCTGCGGTTCGACGGCGACCCGGACTCGGTCGCATTGGTGCCCGCGCTGTTCTGTCCCATCAGATAGGCAGGTTGCCGTGCTTGCGCGGCGACGGCCGTCCGCGTTTCTCCCGCAGCATCGCGAGGCCACGCGCCACCGCCGACCTCGTCTCGGCCGGGTCGATGACGTCGTCGACGTAGCCACGTTCCGCGGCATAGTACGGATCCACCAGTTCGGCGGTGTACTGGTCGATCAGCGCCGCACGGGCGGAGACCGGATCGGCCGCGGCCGCCAGTTCCTTGCGGTACAGGACGTTCACCGCACCTTCGGCGCCCATCACCGCGATCTCGTTGGTGGGCCAGGCCAGCGACAGGTCGCTGCCGATCGACCGTGAGTCCATCACGATGTAGGCCCCGCCGTAGGCCTTGCGGACGATCACCTGGATCCGCGGGACGCTCGCCTCGCAGTAGGCGTACAACAGCTTGGCGCCGTGCCGGATCACGCCGCCGTGCTCCTGACCGGTGCCCGGCAGGAACCCCGGCACGTCGACCAGCGTCACCAGCGGAACACCGAAGGCGTCGCAGAACCGGACGAACCGCGCTGCCTTCTGCGCGGCGAGGCTGTCGAGCACGCCGGCCAGCACCAACGGCTGGTTGCCGACCACTCCCACGGTCTGGCCGTTGATCCGGCCGAGCAGGCACACCACGTTGGCCGCCCAACGTTCGTGCACCTCCAGGAAGTCGCCGTCGTCGACGAGCTCGGCCGCGACGTCACGCATGTCGTAGGGCTGGTTCGGCTGCACCGGGACGATCGTGGCGAGGTCCGGCCGCACGTCGGAGTCCGCGCCGCACGACGGTTCCGACGGCGCCGGGTCGAGGTTGTTGGACGGCAGCAGGGACAGCAGGTGGCGCACGTCGGCGAAGCAGCTTTCCTCGTCGTCATGGACGAAACCGGCCACGCCGGACCGTGACCCGTGCACGTCGGCGCCACCGAGCTCGGCATGGGTGACGCGTTCCCCGCTCACCGCCGCCACCACGTCCGGACCGGTGAGATACATCTGTGCGGTGTCCCGCACCATGAACGTGAAGTCCGCGAGCGCGGGGGAGTAGGCCGCGCCACCGGCGCACGGCCCGAGCACGACACTGATCTGCGGCACCATGCCGGACGCCTCGACCTGACGGCGGAAGATCCCGCCGTAGCCGTGCAACGCGGCCACTCCCTCCTGGATACGGGCTCCTCCGCTGTCGTTGAGCGCGACGACGGGCGATCCGGTCCGCAGCGCCAGGTCCATCACCTGGTGGATCTTCGCGGCGTGCGCGGCCCCGAGCGAGCCGCCCAGGATCGTGAAGTCCTGGGCGTAGACGAACACCCGCCGTCCGTCCACAGTGCCCGATCCGGCGACCACGCCGTCGGTGTGCGGGCCCCGCGCGGGCATCTTCAGCCCGCCGCCGGCGTGCCTGCGCACCATCCCGATCTCCACGAACGATCCCTCGTCCAGCAGGAGATCGAGACGTTCCCGCGCGGTCAGCTTGCCGAGCCGGTGCTGCCGGTCGTGTCCCGCGTCGCCGGTGACCGCCCGGTACATCCGGGCCCATTCGTCGCGCAGCACGGCCATCGACCGGACCCCGGTGCCGTTCACAGAGGTCCCGTTGGTACGGGGCATCTCCCGCGGCCACGCCGGCGCCGGCACGAAGTCGAGGCTCATCGCGGCGTCACCTGCCGTGCCGAGAGCCGTCCGGTGCGGTGCAGCCACCGCACCGTGTCCCGCATCGTCTCGGCCACCGGCCTGGGTTCGACGAGCGCGGGCTCGGCGACCCTCGCCGCCTGGGCGCACGTGTAGATCGCGCCGTGCTCCGCGGGGATGTGCCACGGCCACACGCGTTGCAACGCCGACGCCAGCACGCCCACCGGCCGCATGCTCCAGGCAGGCAGGAACACCGCGGGCAGCCGCCTGCCGGTCGCCGCGCGGATCGCGGCCAGGTAGTCGCGCGTCGTCAGGTAGGTCGCCGGGCCGAAGTACCGGCCGGGTTCGGCGCCACCGAGCAGCTTCGCGTGCAGCTGGGCCGTGTCACGGACGTCCCCGACGCAGAACCCGCCGTCCGGCCAGATCGGCATCAGACCCCGCAGCACATCACGCACCCGGCTGTTCTGGTCGCCGAGCTTCGGGTCGTCGGGGCCCAGCAACGCGGACGGGTACGTGATCGCGACCGGCGCCCCCGCCCGCTGGTGCTCGCGCGCGAGCACCTCGGCGGCGGCCTTGCTCGCCATGTAGGCCTCGCGGGGCCTGCCGACCGGCGACCCGGAGTGCAGGACTCCGTCGCTCGCCGGGAACATCGCCACGATGCTGGACACGTGCACGGTCAGTCCCACTCCGCACCGCCGCGCGACGCCGAGCACGGTCTCGGTGCCTTCGACGTTCGTCCGCAGCAGGTCGGACCGCCGTCTGCTGTCGAACGTGTACACGCCGGCCGCGTGCAGCACCGCGTCCGCTCCACGGACCGCGGCGTGCACCGCCTTCTCGTCGGTCACATCGCCGGCCTGGACATCCACCAGTGACATGTCCACGCCGAGCGGCGCCAACGAACCCTCCACCACGGACGGATTCCGGGCCAGGAGCCGCACCCGGCGTCCCGCCTCGGTGAGCGCCGAAACGCAGTGGGCACCGAGGAAACCGGTGCCTCCGGTCACGCACACCACCATTGCCGGTTCCTCTCAGCCCGCGGTACCCGGATGGAACATGCCGTCGTAGAACACCAGCGCCCCCGACCCGTTCCCGCGGGTCGCGTTCAGCACCCGGCCGACGAAGATCGAGTGGTCGCCGCCCGCGTAGGCTGTCGGCCAGCTCGCATTCCAGCCAGGCCAGCGCTCCGGTCAGCAGCGGGGCGCCGGTCCGAGGCCCCGGCGACCAGTCGACGGCGTCGAACTGCGCCCAGCCGCCCGCCCGGCGCCGGTCGGCGAAGTAGCTCGCGAGCTCGGCCTGGTCGGAGCCCAGCATCGACACCGCGAACCGCCGCGCGGACGTGATCGCCGTGTGCATCCGCGCCGTCCGCGTCACGCAGACGAGCACCAGCGGCGGGTCGAGGGACACCGAGCTGAAGGCGTTGGCCGTCATGCCGTGGCAGTCCTTGCCGCCCGCGGTGAGGACCGTGACCCCGGTGGCGAACTGGGTCATCGCCTCGCGGAGCGAGACCTGCTGCGGCAACGAGACACTCTGCTGGCTCACGTCATCCCCTCACCAGTGCGTACGGCGCCAGGGCCACCCGCAGCTCCTCGGGCACGCGGGCCGGCACCGTGTCGGTGTTCGGCCCACGCATGCACGCGACCCGCTGCGACCCCCGGGCGACCAGTGCGACACCTCGCCGCGCAGGTGCACGTAGTCGAAGGTGAACTCCACCTGCGTCTGGGCCAGTTCGGCCCAGGCGCATCCGGACGGACAGCTCGTCGAAGGCGGTGATCTCGGCGAAGAACTCGCAGTCGACCCTCAGCGTGAACAGCTTCAGGTCGCGCCGCAGTTCGGCCAGCACGCCGGGCGCGCGTTCCTTGAGGAACATCTCCCGGCAGCGGCCCTGCCAGCGCAGGTAGTTCACGTAGTAGACGTTGCCGACGAGGTTGGTCTCCTCGAAGCCGACGGTGTGCCGGATCTCGTAGTACTCGGGCATGCTCACCCCTCCCTGCCGGCAGGACGGCGAACACGACCGGCTCGGACCGGTCGCGGACCGTGGTCACCCAGGTGGCGATCCGTGCGTCGCCGGCGGAAAGCACCGCCCAGCCGTCCTGGTCGTACGCGGCCCGAGCGATCAGCGGCCGCGTGGTGGAACCCGGCCTTGCGCAGGCACTCGACCGCGCTCCAGACCCGGGTCGCGGCGACGCGACCTGTCGTCGCCGGTCTGCGGCCACGAGCAGGTCGAGCAACGGCGAGCAGGCCCTCGCCGAGCAGACCGGCCCAGTCCTCGTCCGACCGTGCCGGCCGCCACCTCGACGTCGCAGCCGAGCCTGCCCGCGCCGGTGACGACCAGGGTCAGGCCGGCCCCGTGCGAGGCGGACATCGGCCGCCCCGGCGATCTCCGGCTTGCCGTCCGGGCGGTACCGCACCGACCGGCCTGCCCGGTCGAGCGCCCGGCTGGTGGCCAGTTCGGTGCGTCGCCGCCGCCGGTCGCCGCCGCCAGGCTCGACCACGACCGCGCGGGTGCCGCCGAGCACTCGTTCCAGCGCCCGCTCCAGGTAGGAGCCGAGCAGGGCCGGCCCCAGGGCCCGCGCCGTCGCGCCGCGGACCGCCCGCAGCCGCAGCCCTCCCACCGCTCGACCACCGTCCCGGCCGGTGCCAGCACGTCGATGTCGTAGATGTAGCTGTCGCCGTCCTGGCGCGCGTTCCCGCGCGTCGAGCACGACGTAGTCGACGTCCGCGGTCCAGCGGGTCGGCCAGGTAGAGCCGCTCGATGCCCTGCGGCAGCAGCGTCGCGTCCGGCACGCAGCACTGGATGGCGTGCATCACCGCGTCCCGGTGCCCGGGTCGGCGAGCAGCTGTTCCTGGGGCAGGAACGCGGCGAACCAGGCGCCCGCGGGCCCGCGGCCAGCTCGGCGACCGCGTGCCGGGCGCCGGCCCGGCGGTAGCGCGCAGCCGCTGGAACCGCTTGCCCTGGAACAGCACGCCGCCGTAGAGCTCGGTCGACCGGGTCGAGCGGCACCGGCGGCAGCTCGGCGACCGGTCCGGCCACGTGGCCAGCTCGCGGGCGGCGGGAAGCGCAGCGTCGCCCGGAAGTGGTCGGCGCCGAACCCGGTCTCCTCGCTGCGGATCGCCACCGTCGACGGCGCCGGTGCCACGGACCAGCGCGGCGATCCGGATGGTCGTCGCGCCGTCCGGCGGCGACCACGATCGGCCGCAGGAACTCGACGTCCTCGAGCAGCGGTGGCCCGTCGTGCCCGGCGAGCGCGGCGCGCGACCTGGGTCATCGCCTCCATGCCGAGCACCGCCGGGAACAGCAGGTCGCCGTCCAGCAGGTGGTCGGCCAGGTACGGGTCGGTGCCCGCGGACAGCTCGACCTCGGTGACCAGCTCGACGCCGGGGTAGTGCACCAGCGACTCGGTCGACGAACCGGCGCAGCGGCAGCTCGTCGCGGCGTGCAGCGACAGTGTCGGCAGGTCCCCGGCACGGCCCGTCGACCACGAGCACCGGCCCGGCCGCCGGGTCGGCGAGCAGCCGGCGCAGCACCGCGACGCCGTCCTCGGGGGAGATCGGCGTGATGCCGTCGCGCGTCAGCGCCTCGACCACGCCGAGCCGCTCGCCCATGCCGACGCCCGACCAGACCGACCACTCCAGCGCCAGCGCCCGCGCGTTCGGGTGCGCGCGTCTGGAACTCGCCGGTCAGCTCGGCCATCCAGTCGTTGGCGGTGCGTAGTGCGCCTCGCCGCGCAGGCCCGCCCGGCCGATGATGCTGCCGAACGTCACCAGCAGCTTGATCCGGTCCTGGTCGACCGCGTCGAGCACGGCGCGCAGGCCGTCGATCTTGGGCGCGAGCGTGCGGTCGGAACGCCTCCTCGGTCGAGGTTGGCCAGCGCGGCCGGCTCGTTGCGGCCCGCGCCGTGCAGCACCGCGGTGACCGGGCCGAGCTCGGCGGCGAGCTCGGCGACCGCGGCCGTGACCTGCTCGGCGTCGGTGACGTCGGCGCGCGCGTACTGGCACGGTGACGCCGGCGGCGGCCATCCGGGCCAGGTTCGCGGCCAGCTCCTCGTCCGTGGCCGGGTCGGCCCGGCCGAGCAGCGCGAGCCTGCGCGCCGGTGTCCGTGCGCCATCGCCAGCGCGCACTCGGCGGTGATGCCCTTGCCGCCGCCGGTGACCAGCAGCACGTCCGGTGCCGTCAGCGGGGTGGCCGGTGCGGCGTCGGCTCGCGTCGAGCACGCGCGCAGCGTCGGCACCGTCCGGGTGCCGTCCGCGTCGTAGCGGACCTCGCTGAAGGCCGTGGTCGCGCGCGACCTCGGCGACCACCCGGCGCGACCGACTCGGCCCGGCGCCGCGGCACCGGCCGGGCAGGTCGACGATGGTGGTGCGCCACCTGCGGCGCCTCCAGACGCAGGTCCTGGCCAGCCCGGACGCGCCGCCGTGCTGCACCACGACGAACCGGGTGCCGCCGGCGCCGCCGAGCGCCGCCTGCCGCGCCCGCAGGGCGCAGTCCGATGTGCTGACTCGGCGCAGTCGTCGGGCAGGCACACCAGCACGCCGTCGCCGATGCCGGCGCGCGGCAGCGCCTCCCGCAGCGGCTCGGCGAGCGGGTGCCCGTCCGGCGCGAACACCTGCCACACGGCGGTCACCGGCGCGAGGTCGACGCCGGACAGTCGGGTGCGGGCACGTGAGTCGACGGCGAACGGCCGCACCCACGGCGCGACACCGGCCACCTCGCGGCCTGCTCGGCGCCGTCGGCGTCCCCGGCCGTGCCCGGCCAGCTCGTCGATCAGCTCGGCCAGCTCGCCCAGCGTCACGGTGGCGAAGTTGGGCGTCACCTCCAGCGCCGGCAGGCCCAGCTGCCGGGTCGACCTCGTTGACGAGCTGGCCGACGGTGATCGAGCTCAGGTGCAGGTCGTCGAGCGGCTGGGTGTCCGCCGTGCACCGTCTCCAGCGGCAGCTCGGCCCGCTCGGCCGCGAGCTGGCGCAGCAGGTCGAGCGTGCGACGCCCCGCCGTCGGCCGACCGCCGGCGCGCGACCGGTCGGCCGGCGCGGCGCTCCGCCGCGGCGCCCGGCGCGGCGCAGCCCGGCCTCGAGGTCGGGCGCCGCCTCGCACGGGCTCGCCAGGAACGTGAACTCGCCGTCGAGCGGCAGCGGCCGGACCACCCGGCCGGCGAACAGCGCCTCGGTGTCGACGGCGGCGCCCAGCGCGAACGCCGCGCCGACCACGCCGCAGCAGCGCGCTCAGCGACTCGCTGTCGGTGTCGACCGCAGCACCGGCACGTCCGGTGCGATCTCGCCGCCGCAGGCCCGCTCAGCACCCGGCCGGGGCCGACCTCGACGACCAGGTCGGCGCCCTCGGCCGCCTTGCGCGGCCGCCTCGTGGAACAGCACCGGCTCGACGATCTGGTCGCGCAGCAGCTCGCGCAGGTCGGCGTCCGGGTCGAGCGGTCCGCCGGTCACGGTGGACATCGACCGACGGGCCGGCCGGGTCGAAGCTCGATCGCGGCCAGCTGCGCCGCCAGCGCCTCGGCCGCGGGCGCGACCAGCGGCGAGTGGAAGGCGTGCGAGACGTTGAGCCGGGTGGCCGTGCATGCCCGGCGGCCGCGCGCCCGCTCGCAGACCCGGTCCACCGCGCTCGCGCCGGCCCGGCGATGACCGTCTGCTCCGGGCCGTTGTACCCGGCGATCACGACGGGCCGTCGCCGATGCACAGCTCGGCCAGCGTCCGGCGTGGCCGCGGCGAGGCCGGCCATCGCGCCGCCGCCGCTGCTGGCGTCGGCCATCACCTGGCCGCGCACCGTGGCCAGCCGCAGCACCTGCTCGTCGTCCATGGCGCCGGCCCAGTGCAGCGCGGTCAGCTCGCCGAGGCTGTGCCCGACCGCGACGTCGGCCTCGATGCCCAGCGCGGCGCAGCACCCGCAGGCCGCGACGGAGCCGGCGACGATGCGCGGCTGGGCGACCTCGGTGGCCACCTGGTCGCCGCCGGTGGGCAGCGCCGGCCGCGGCGAAGACCGTCCTCGGCCGCGGCGAACCGGCGGCGGATCGCGCCGCCGCGCCGCGGCCCGAACCCTGGCCGGGGAACAGGTAGGCGATCCTCGGCGCGGTCGCTGCCGTGGCCGAGGAACACGCCGTCCGGCGGTGAAGAGCTGCGGCTCGCCCGCGTCGAGCGCCTCGAGCAGGCGGCCGAGCTTGCGCCGCGGCGTCCTCCGGGCTCGGTGGCGACGACCGCCGCCCGCACCGGGCCGCCGGACAGCTCGCCGGCGCAGCGTGGCCGCCAGGTCGGCGAGCTCGGCGAACGACAGCTTCGGCACGAAGCGTCGGCGAGCCGGTCGACCCGCTCGCGCAGCTCGGCGACGTCGGCGCCGTCGAGCAGCAGCAGCTCGGCGTCCTGCGCGGCCGCGCGACCAGCGCCGCGCGTCCGTCGGCGTCGGTCGCGGCCGGCGTCGGCGCCGGGCGCCTGCTCCAGCACGATGTGGGTGTTGATGCCGCCGAAGCCCATCGCCGAGACGCCGGCCCGGATCGGCTGCTCCGCCGGCCACAGCTCGGCCTCGCGCGGCACGTACAGCGCCGCGTCGTCGCTCGGTGAGCATCGGGTGCGGGTCGTACGTGGCCGGTGGCCGGCGGGATCACCTGGTGGTGCACCGCCAGCGCCGCCTTGATCAGCCCGGCCACGCCGGCGGCGGCCTTGGTGTGGCCGATGTTGCCCTTGATGGAGCTGATCGCGGCCGGCGCGGCCGTCCGGGTCGGCCGTCGCGCCGGGCGCGCGGACAGCGCCTCGATCTCGGTGGCGTCGCCGACCGCGGTGCCGGTGCCGTGGCCCTCGAAGTAGGCCACGGTCTCCACGCCGAAGCCGGCGCGCTCGTACGCGCGGCTCAGGGCCAGCCGGTGCCCGTCGGCCTCGGGGCGGGTGATGCCGCCCTTGCCGTCGGAGGAGATGCCCCAGCCGGCGATCGAGGCGTAGATCCGGTGCCCGCGCGCGACGCGCGTCCTCCTCGCGCATCAGCACGACGCATGCCGCAGCCCTCGCCGGGCCAGAAGCCGTTGGAGTCGCGGTCGTAGACCTTCATCTCGCCGGTGGCCAGCGCGCCGGTCTTGGCGAAGCCGATCGACCTCGAACGGGTCGATCGACAGGTCGACGCCGCCGGCGAGCGCGACGTCGAGGTCGCCGTCGACCAGCGCCTTCGCCGCGGTCGCGACCGACAGCAGCGACGAGGAGCAGGCGCCGTCGACGGTGTAGCCGCCGCCGCCGAGGTCGAAGTGGTTGCAGATGCGCCCGGCGATGGTGTTCGCCAGGCCGCCGGCGAGGGTGTCCTCGTCGATCGGCGGGAACGGCGCCTTGTAGCCGGCCTCGCAGCTCGTCGCAGGAAGGCGCCGGTCTCCGTCGTCGTCCCAGCCCTTGCCCGCGAGCGCGGCGGCGACCGTGCGCCGCACGTACGGCCAGCGCAGCCGCATCAGGTTGGCCCGGGAGAACTCGCCGGTGAGGCTGTTGCCGACGACCACGCCGGTGGTCCGGCGGGGCAGCCCCCCGCCTCGGGGAAGCCGGCGTCGGCCAGCGCCGGCGCGGCCACGTCCAGCGCCAGCCAGTGGGTCAGGTCGGTCGACCGGTAGGTGCTGCCGGCGACCTTGTAGGCGATCCGGTCGAACTCGAAGTCCCGCAGCACGGCCGCCTTGCGGGCGTAGAACCGGTCCGGCGCGGCCGGGTCCGGCGAGTAGTAGTCGGCGCGGTTCATCCGCTCGTCGGGCAGCCGGCGGAACGCACGGCGCCCGGCCAGGACGTTCTCCCAGAGCTCGCCCGGCGTACCGGCGTCCGGATAACGCAGGCCGATCCCGACGATCGCGATCCGGGCGCTCGACGGCCCGTTCTCCCGGTCCCGAGAAGTGTTCACCACCGGTGTCACCCGCCCGTTTCATTGCTGGAATAACAGTGCTGGCGTCGATCGTGCCGGAAAAGGTGGCCGGATTCTTCTCCGAGCGTGCCGGAATGGCATAACAGCGTCATTCAAAAACCTGCCCGGAACAATTCCATGGAAGCGTTATGCCGACATTGAACGAGCGGGCGAGGTGATCATCGGCGGCAGCGTCGGCTTCTCCATGTGTGCGGACCTCACTTCCCTCCGCGTCCGCACCGCCTGCCCGCTGCTACGGTCCGAAAACGGACATCCGCACCCGTCGAATACCGGGGGAGATCACATTGGCGCATTCCGCTGTCGATCACACCGCCGGCCCGGTCCCGGGCGGGACGCGCGGCTCCGCATTCGTGAACGGCCACTTTCCGCGACGACCCTGGCTGGTCGTCCTGCTCAGCGCCATCGCCGGACTGGGGCTCACGGTGATCTGGTCGGCCCAGTTCGTCGACTCGACGATCGGCGACAGCATCGCCGACACGCTGCTCGGCCACGACGCCAAGGCCACCCCGATCGCCGGCGTGGCAGCGGGCATCGCGTTCGCATTCGCCTCCGGGGTGGCGGGCACGTTCACCGCGTGCAACATCGCGGTGTTCGGCGCGGTCAGTCCCATGATCGACGCCTCCGGCCGGAGGTGGCGCGGGTGTGGGCGCGATCCTGCGGCCGGTCGGCTGGATGTCGGTGGGCATGCTCGCGGTCTCGGCCACCTACGGGGTGATCGTCGGGATCGTGGGCACCCGCCTGCCCCAGTTCGCGACGGCGGCGGCCGAGCCGGGCACGCTGTCGGCGAGGAGCATCCAGTCGATGGTCGTGTTCGGCCTGATCGGGCTCGCGATGATGCTACCTCGGCCTGGCGGCGCTCGGACTGGTGCCGGACCCGTTCGGCCCGGCTCGCGCCGGAGGTTTCCCGAACGCCCCGATGGTGTTCATGGGGATGCTCATCGGCGGGTTCCTCGTCGGCAGGCCGTTCCCGCTGTTCCGGCAGATGTTCCGCGACGCCGCCGAGAGTCACGACCCGTTGTACGGCGCCGCCGCGTTCGCCCTGCAGTCCGTCGGCAACATCGTCGTCATGGTCGTGCTGTTCACTGCTCGCTGGTGCTGCTCGGCGGGCGGACGGCTGCAGCGCTGGCTGGCCGCGAACCCTCGCCGCATCACGCGTCATCACGGCCGCGTCGCTGCTCATCGCCGGCGTCTTCACGCTCCTGTACTGGGACGTCCGGCTGCTCGAGCCCGGCGCGACGTCATCCCGTGGTACCCGACGGCGCCGTGGGCATAGCGGCCTGCCCGACCAGTCCAGTTGGCAGCTGCAACCGGAGAAGAGGGTCATGCCGAGCATTCTCGGATCGCTGCGCAGGCTCCTGCTCACGCCCGGCCTCGCCGAGGTCACCTTCGCCGGCGCGGTTTCCCGGCCGCGCCGCCTGCCGCGCGCGACCGCCTCGAAGCGATCCCTCAGGCGGTGATCTGCGGGTTCGAATGGGGCATCGCAACCCGGCGCTGTGGGAGATG
This sequence comes from uncultured Actinomycetota bacterium, assembly GCA_963766275.1. Taxonomy (GTDB): domain Bacteria; phylum Actinomycetota; class Actinomycetes; order Mycobacteriales; family Pseudonocardiaceae; genus Lentzea. The sequence goes on along the minus strand of CAVYAD010000012.1, from coordinate 95,389 downwards.
GAGCCGCGGCTGGCGCTGGTCCAGCCGGAGCAGGCGGGCTTCGCCTACGAGGGCGCCGCGATGGCGTTGACGTCCTCGACGCGATGGCGCGGCGGCAGCGGCCACAGCTCACGCGAGCTGCTGACGGCCCTGGCAGCAGCCGCACATCTTCCTGACCTACATCGGCATCGGGTTCGCCATGGCGCGACTGCCCCGGCCGTTGTGGCGCAAGGTCATGCCGCCGCTGACCGCCTCGCCGTACCACCCGACGATGAGCTGGCTCGCGGTCGACGGCTACGGGTTCGACCGCGCCTACTTCGACACCAGGCGATGGGTCGACCACAGCACGTGCCGACGCCGTACCCGTGGCAGGACTGCCCCGGACTACTTCCCGCGCGCCGTCGACCAGGGCATCGGCCGCGCGTTGTGGTTCATCCACGGCGCGCGGCCTGCCGAGGTGGCCGCCGCGGTGGGGCGGTTCGCCCGAGCACCGGCAGCGCCGACCTGTGGAGTGGCGTGGGTCTGGCCGCCACGTTCGCAGGTGGCTGCGACCGGCCGGGCCTCGCGGCGTTGCGCGAGGCCGCCGGCGCGCACGAGGCGGAGCTCGGGCTCGGCATGGTCTTCGCGGTGAAGGCGCGTAACTACGCCGGACACGTGCCCGGCCACACCGGTCCGGCCGCGGCCGAGCTCGGCGGCCTGTCCGTGGACGTGGCGGCGAGCTCGCCGACGGGACCGCGGTGCACGAGGGCGGGACCCACGACGGACCGCCCTACGAACTGTGGCGGCAAAAGATCAAATCTCATTTCCGGTGACCGGTTCGGCCACCGGACCGATACGGAAGAACAACCGCCCGATATTCGATGAATATCGGGCTCAGTATTTCCCTGCTCCGACCGCACGCGAGAAGTAGCGGACCTCCTCGCCCGGCTGTGAGGATGGTTCTGGATAACCGGCAGAACGGTTTCATGGAGGCGAGCACACTTGGCACACGGCTGGCGCGCGCTCCGGCGCCGCATACTGACGCCCGACGACTCGGCCGCACTCTCGAGATGCGCGGATTCCATCGCAAGAATGCGGCCGCGCAGGAACTGCTCGAGTCCATCGGGAAGATATTTCTCACAGGCTACGGACATGCCGCCGAGGCGAATCGGCCGGAGGAGGCGGCGGAGAACTCGAGACCATCCCGGTCCGGCTCCGCGGGTTCGCCTACGAGGGCGCGGGCATGGGTTTCTGCCGTGCTGCGACGGGCTGCCCTTCGGCCGTAGCGACCGGTTCACGGAGATTCCTGCGCGGACGGGCCGCGAAACACGACTACCTGGTCTACGTCGGGATCGGCTGGGCGATGGCCCGGCTGCCGAGGTTCCGCTGGCCGAAGCCGGGACCTCGACCCGATGCTCCGCTGGCTCGTGCTCGACGGCTACGGGTTCCACCAGGCCTACTTCCAGACCGCGCAGTACGTCGACGGCCAGTACCGGGACCCGAGTTCCCGTGGCCGGGCGGGCGCACGGTGGTACGCGAACAACGCCATCGACCAGGGCATCGGCCGCGCGCTGTGGTTCATCGGCGGCACCGACGCCGAGCTGGTCGCCGACGATGCTCGACGCGTTCCCGTCGTCGCGGCGAGCCGACCTGTTCGCCGGCGCGGGCCTCGCGGCGACCTACGCGGGCGGCGCCGACGCCGACGAGCTCGAGAAGCTCTGCGAGCGTGGCCGGCGTCGTACCACGCCGCACCTCGCGCAGGGTTCGCGCGTTCGCCGCAGACGCCCGGCTGCAGGCCGGCCTCGTCGTCCCGCACACCGCGCTCGCCACCCGAGTGTTCTGCGGCATGACCCCGGAGGAGGCCGCCCGGCTCACGCACGAGACCCGGCCGACCCCGCGGCCGACGGCGAGCTGCCGGCCTATGAGGTCTGGCGGCAGCGCCTCGCCAACGAATTCGTTCCCCGTGGGAGGTGTCAACACATGAGGCGGCTACGCAGGCATGCTGCGCAGGCAGCTGACCGGTGTCATCGCGCTCGTGGTGGCGTCGGCTTCTTCTTCGCGGTCACGCCGCCCGGCAGCGTCCGCCGCGGAGACCGGACGACGCTGGCGAGCGGCTACGCGTTCGCGCCGACAGCGTCGCCCTGCCGCAGCGGACAAGCAGCAGTCGATCCGCCAGGTCAACCAGGCGTACAAGCACATCGACGCCTGGATCTCCTCGGTCGGCGCGGCCGTCGCGATGAACGACCTCGACGGCGACGGGCTGCCCAACGACCTGTGCGTCGTCGACCCGCGCACCGACCAGGTGATCGTCACGCCGACACCGGGCGCCAAGTCGCAGCGGTACTCGCCGTTCGAGCTGCGGCCGGACCCGTTGCCGGTCAACGACGTCATGGCGCCGATGGGCTGCGTGCCCGCCGACCTCAACGAGGACGGCCGGCTGGACCTGCTGGTCTACATGTGGGGCCGCACGCCGGTGATCTACCTGCCAAGCGCCGACGCGCAACGGCTGTCCGCGGACAGCCTTCGTCCCGACCGAGGCTCGTGCCGGGTACACGGACGAGCGGGACCTACGACGGTCCACAGTGGAACTCCAACGCGGCGACGTCGCCGACTTCGACGGTGACGGGCACGCCGACATCTTCGATCGGCAACTACTTCCCCGACAGCCCGGTGCTCGACCCGACCAGGTCGACGGCGGCGTCGAGATGAACCACTCGCTGTCCGCGGCCGCCAACGGGGCGGGAAGACCACTTCTTCCTGTTCCGCGCCGCCACGGCCGGGAACACGCCGACCGCGACGTTCCAGTCAGGTCGACGACGCCCTGCCGGAGAAGGTCCGCAAGGGCTGGACGCTGGCCGCCAGCGCCAACGACCTCGACGGCGACCTGACTGCCCGAGCTCTACATCGCGCAACGACTTCGGCCAGGACCGGTTGCTGTACAACCAGTCCACGCCGGGCAAGCTGAAGTTCGCGCTCGTCGAGGACACCAGCGTCGCCGGCACGCCGAAGTCCAAGCGGATCGGCGACGACTCGTTCAAGGGCATGGGCGTCGACTTCGGCGACCCCAACCACGACGGCCTCTACGACGTGTTCGTCTCCAACCTCACCGTTCGGTGGGGCATCGTGGAGAGCAACTTCCACTACATCAACACCGCCAAGGACCAGGCCGACCTGCGCACGCAGCTGCGGACGGCAAGGCGCCGTTCGACGAACGCAGCGGCGCGGACGGCACCGCGTGGTCGGGCTGGGGCTGGGACGTGAAGCTCGCCGACTTCGACAACTCCGGCGAGCTGGACATCGCCCAGACCAACGGGTTCATCAAGGGCCCAGGCAACCGCTGGCCGCAGCTGCAGGAGCTGGCCATGGCCAACGACGCCGCTGGTCGACCAACCCGTTCTACTGGCCCAACGCGACCCGGGCGACGACATCGCCGGCAACGAGACGCTGCACTTCTTCGTCAAGGGCAGGACGGCCGCTACACCGACCTCGCCCCCGCAGCTCGGCTCTGGCCGTGCCGATCCCGACCCGCGGCATCGCCACCGGTGACGCCGACGGCGACGGCAGGCTCGACTTCGCGGTGGCCCGGCAGTACGGCCAGCCGATCTTCTACCACAACGAGGCGCCCTCCGCCGGGCGGCTACCTCAACCTGAAGCTGACCCACGACAAGCAGGCAGGCGAGGGCGTCCTGGCCCGCGGCGGGCTCGCCGGCCACCGGCGCCCAGGTCACGGTGACCACCGCGGACGGCACGCAGCTCATCCAGCGCGTCGACGGTGGCAGCGGGCACGGCGGCAAGCGCAGCAGCGAGGTGCACATCGGTCTCGGCGACGCGCAGGGCCCCGTCCAGGTGCGAGCTGCAGTGGCGGGACCGCACGGGCAGCCGCACAAGCAGGATCTCGAGCTCGACCAGGGCAGGCACTCGCTCGTGCCTCGGCGACTCCGGCCGAGGAGAGGTGAGTAGGGACCAATGGCTGTCAAGCAAGCAAAGCCAGGCGGCAACCCGCCCGCCGGCGGCCGCGCCGCGGCACAACCCGAAGGTCATCACCGCGCTGCGCCGGTTCGCGATCTCGATCTCGCGTCTTCAACATCGTCGGCTACACCTTCCTCGGCTTCGAGCAGCCGTGGATCTGGCCGCTCGTGGCGATCGCCACCGGCTACACCGTCGAGCTCGTGCTGGAGTCGATCGGCGCCCGGGTCGAGGGACGCGCAGCCCCGCTACAAGGGCCGTGGGTTCAAGCGGCCTGGTCGAGTTCCTGTTCCCGGCGCACATCACCAGCATCGCGCTGAACATGCTGATCTACGTCAACGACCGGATCTGGGTGATGATCTTCGCGGTCACCCTCGCGGTGGCCGCGAAGTGGATCCTGCGTGCCCCGGTGCGCGGCAAGCTGCGGCACTACATGAACCCGTCCAACTTCGGGATCCTGATGGTGCTGCGTGCTGTTCCCGTGGGGCAGCATCGCGCCGCCGTACCACTTCACCGAGGGCCTCAACGACTGGGGCAGCTGGATCCTGCCGGCATCATCATCATCACCGGCACGATGCTGAACGCGAAGCTGACCGGCCGCATGTGGCTGATCTCTCGGCTGGCTGAGCATCTTCGCGCTGCAGGCGATCGTGCGAGGTCTGCTGTTCGACACGGCGATCCCGAGCCGCGCTCGGCATGATGACCGGCGTCGCGTTCATCCTCTACACCAACTACATGGTGACCGACCCCGGCACCACGCCGTCCAAGCCGGCCGCGCAGTTCGCGTTCGGTGGCGGCGTCGCGGTGGTGTACGGCGATCTTCATGGTCGCGCACGTCGCGTACGGGCTGTTCTTCGCCACCGCGATCGTGTGCCTGATCCGCGGAATGTTCCTGTGGGGCCTGCACTTCGTGAACAAGGCCCGGGCAGCAGTTCGAGGCAGCAGCAGCGTGAACGGCCGAGGCGACTTCGCGGACATGGTCTCGCTCGACCGAAGCTCCGCGCACGTCGCGCAGCGGCCGCCGAGTCCGGACGGACGGCGAAGGCCGCCGCCCGCCGGCCGCGGCATGGCACCGGCAACGGCCGCCGGTCCCCCGGGCCCGCCCCGCTGCGGGCGGCTCCGGGGATCCTGCGCAAGCTCGTGCGGACCGGCTGGGCCTGATGAGCGAGGCGGTCCGCGAGTACGGCGACGCGGTGCGGGTGGCGATCGGCCCGAAGACGCTCTACATCTTCAACCACCCCGACCACGCCAAGCACGTGCTCGCCGACAACGCGCCAACTACCACAAGGGCATCGGCTACACCGAGGCCAAGCGGGCGCTGGGCGACGGGCTGCTGACCAGCGAGGGCGCGCTGTGGAAGGAGCAGCGGCGCACCATCCAGCCGGTGTTCCAGCACAAGCGGATCGCCGCCGCAGGCCGGACGTGATCGTCGACGAGGCGCTGCGGCTGGTCGACCGGCTGCGCGCGCACGAGGGCGCGCGGGCCGGTCGACGTGCTGGACGAGATCACCGCGCTCACCCTCGGCGTGCTCGGCAGCACCCTGCTCGACGCCGACCTCGGCGCGTTCGAGTCGATCGGGCACTCCTTCGAGGCCGTGCAGGACCAGGCCATGTTCGAGATGGAGACCCTGGGCGCTGGTGCCGCAGTGGCTGCCGCTGAAGGGCAGCTGGCGTTCCGCACGGCGCGGGCCGACCTCGAGCGGATCGTGGACGATCCTGGTGGCGCAACGGCAGGCCAACCCGATCGAGTCCGGCGACGACGTGCTGACCCGGCTCATCGCGTCCACCGCCAAGGAGACCGACCAGCGGGTCGCCGACCGGCGCATGCGCGACGAGCTGGTGACGCTGCTGCTCGCCGGGCACGAGACCACGGCGAGCACCGTCGGCTGGACGCTGCACCTGGTCGACCGAGCACCCGGAGGTCCGGCGAGCGGCTGCACGAGGAGGCGGTCGCCGTCTACGGCGACCGGCCGCCGGCCTACGAGGACCTGCACCGGCTGCGCTACACGCACATGGTGCTCCAGGAGGCCATGCGCCTGTACCCGCCGGTGTGGATCCTGCCGCGGCGGGCGCAGGCGCGACGACGAGGTCGGCGGGTACCACGTGCCGGCCGGCGCGGAGGTGCTGATCTGCCCGTACACCGCTGCACCGGCACCCGAGGTACTGGCCGGAGCCGGACCGTTTCGACCCGGAGCGGTTCGACCCGGACGCGCCGCCGAACCGGCCGCGGTACGCGCACATCCCGTTCGGCGCCGGGCCCGCGGTTCTGCGTCGGCAACCACCTGGGCATGATGGAGGCCGCCTTCATCATCGCCATGCTGATGCGCGACCTGCGGCTGTCCACGTGGACGGCCATGAGGTGGTGGCCCGAGCCGATGCTGTCGTTGCGAGTGCGCGGTGGTCTGCCGATGACGGTGCATCAGGCCTGACAACGAGCAAGTGGCCCCGCCCCGACATGTCGGGGCGGGGCCACTTGCTCGTCGTCAGACTCGCGCGACAGTCTGCTGGACGACCTGCGCCTGCGCCCGAAGCGTTCGTGCGTCGAGCAGTGCGGGCAGGACCGGCGGGTCGAGCGGGCTCATCGGCCGCAGCTTGATCTCGGCGAGGCGCTCGCCGGTCTCCGGCCGTACCGTGATCGGCCCGTACGACCCGACGAAGACGCTGTCGTCCTCCGGCTCCCGGCGCCGTTGCCGCGGCACGAGCGAGCTCGCGTCGTCGTTCGCGACCGAGAAACACAGCAGGTGCCATGTTCCCAGCGGGATGTCGCCCAGCATGAACGGCCCGGCCTCGTGCAGCACGGCGCAGCGGACCGGCTGGCCCTCCGGCAGCACGTCGGGGAACAGCCCGAGGAAGATCGAGCCGGTCGTCCTGTCCTGACCCGGAGGCAGGATCCGGCCACGCACGGAAGCCGGGTGCCTGCCGGTCAAATGCCTGCGCCTGGTGTCCACGCACATCCTCGTGGTGAATCCGCCAAGGCGGCGGTAGGTGCTCGGAGAAATGCCGACACTGCTGCGGAAACGTGTGCTGAAGGTGCCGACACTGGCATATCCGACGCGATGACTGATATCTGTCACGCTGAGTGAGGTGGTGACCAGAAGTCGTTTGGCCTCTTGTAGTCGCATGGCCGACAGGAAACGTCCTGGTGACACCCCGGTCGCGCGGCGAAATATGCGGGAGAAGTGGAACTTGCTGAACATCGCGGCTCGGGCCAGATCGTCGACTGTCAGTTGTTCGCTTAAGTTCTCACGCATCAGCTCGACGACTCGGGCCACTGCTTTCTCGGTAAGGTCGTCCATAGCTTCCCCCGATTATCCGTAGCTATGTGAAAGGATGTCCGCGGCGGCACAAAGATACGCGCTGCGGCCCTGTCGTGCTGCGGAGTCGGATTCCATCGGACTTGGCCCGACCTACCGTTTCATGGTCAACCGCAGACCCCCCAAGCCAAGCTAGCAACTTCCGCCGAACAGCGCAACCAGTCGGATAAAAGCAAACACGCGTGCGGGAGAACGATTCAGTTGTGCGTACTGGCAAACATCGGTATGGCAACCTCGAAGATGCCTCCCCGCCGCGACGTCGAGCAGTATGGACAGCGTCGACGTCGCCGCGCTCCAGGCGCTTCCATAACACTGCCATGAATTCTTTGACAGACGGCGGACAGTCGCCTGCGCGAATTCCCTCCATTCTGGACTTGACCGTCCTCGATGACGGCGATTCGCGCGGCAATCTGCCAGGTGAGCGGGAGGAACCCAGATGGGCCCATCCGGAATCGAGCAGCAGGATCCCGAGACGATGACCTTGGAGGCGTTCGCGGACACGATCATCCCGGGAGCGCGCCGCTGGCCGGGCGACCGTGCGGTCGCCGGGGCCGCGGCCGGTCCCGGCGCGGTCGCCGCGGGCGCGCTCGAACTGCTCCGCACACCGGCCACCGGAGTCACCGCCGGACTCGGTCCTCTCGCAGGCGCTCAACGCGCACGCGGCCACCTACGCGGCCGACCACGATCTGGACCTCGACGACGGCGTTCCGGCGTTCGTGGCGCTCTCCTTCGACCATCGCACCGCCCTGGTGCAGCAGCTGCTCACGCCCGGTCATCCGGAGAAGGACGGCTGGGTGCTGCTCGCGCTGTTCAGCAACATGGCCTACGACAGCGCCGCACACGTCTCCACCACGGACGCGCTCGCCGCCGGCCATCCCGGTCTGCTGGCGATGGGCTTCACGAAGCCGGACGCGGACGGGCTCTGGAGGTTCTCCGAGCATTCCTACGGCCGGGTGCTCGCGAGGCCGCACCCGGACACGACGGCCTCAGGGAGTCCCGCATGACCGAGCACACCGAAGCCACGGACGTACTGGTGGTGGGCAGCGGGTTCGGTGGCGCGATCGCCGCCTACCACCTGGCCGCGGGCGGCGCCAGGGTGGTGGTGCTGGAGCGCGGGCCGTGGCTGACCGGGCAGGACTTCGAGCACGACTTCCTGCTCGGCTCGTCCTACACCAGGGTCTTCGACTTCGTCGCGGGCGACGGGATGAGCGTGCTGTCCGGCAACTGTGTCGGTGGCGGCAGCGTCGTCTACTTCGCCGCGCTGCCCCGCGCGCCGCGGTTCGTCTTCGAGCGGCGCGGCAGCATCGGCAGGCGGATGTGGCCCGCCACGATCAGCAGGGACACGCTCGACCCCTGGTACGACCGTGCCGCCGAAGCGATGGCGGTCGAGCAGCAGACCTGGGACGACGTGACCTACGCCGGTGGTCTGTGGGCGGCGGCGTGCGACCACGCCGGGCGCACGGCGAACCCCGTCCCGGTGGGCATCGACCGCAGCAAGTGCGTGAACTGCAACTGGATGATGGCCGGCTGCCGGTTCGACGCCAAGCGGTCCCTGCTGTTCAACTACCTGCCCGCCGCCACCTCGAAGGGCGCCGAGATCCGCCCGCTGCACGAGGTGCAGCGCATCACGCGCAACGCCGACGGCGGATATCGCGTGCACTACAGCCACATCGACAAGGAGGACTACCGGGTCCACCACGGCGGCGGTGCGATCGACGCCAAGATCGTCGTGATCGCCGCGGGCGCCGGCGCCACCCCGGTGATCCTGCGCAGGTCCGAACCGGACCTCGGCCGGATGCCGGACGCGGTCGGCCGGTACTTCTCCGGCAACGGCGAACGGCTCAACACCGCTGTCATCAACGAGGACAGGGTGCGTGACGTGCTGGGACTGTCGCGGGGGGACGGTCGGGTCTACGAGGCGAACCAGATCGGCAAGGGCCCGTCGTCGCGAGCTGGGACCGGCTCGACGGCGCGCTGCCGGAGTACACGCGGTTCTCCTTGGAGCAGCTGTACTTCCCGCCGGGGCTGGGCACGATCCTGGCGCAGGCGCCCGGCGCGACCGGTCCGACGTGGTTCGGGCTGGACAAGAAGGAGATGCTGCGCCGGTGGCGGTCCTGGCTGATCATCTTCCAGATGACCGAGGACGACAACGAGGGCGTCTTCGGCCCGCTTCCGCCGACCGGCAACGCCTACCGCATCTCCCAGCAGATGCTCGGCCGCGGGCCGCTGAGCTACCACCCCACGCCGAACACGCTGCGTGGCTGGGCGCTGGCCGACGCGGAGGTCAAGGACATCCTCGAGCGTGATGGCCTCGCAGAGGTCACACCGTGGAGCAACGACGTGGTCGGCGCGTACACGGTCCATCCGCTGTCGTCCTGCCGCATCGGTGACGACCCGGCGACCTCCGCGCTCGACGACAACCACGAGCTACGAGGTCACCCCGGCATCTTCGTGACCGACGGCTCCGCAGTGCCGGGCGCGCTGACGGTCAATCCCGCGCTCACCATCGCGGCACTGGCCGAGCGTGCCGTTCCCGGCATCGTCCGCGCCGCGCAGAAGCGTGGGGTGGCGGTCGAGTACGTCGCCGGGTTGCCGGTCGCCGTCACGCTGTGAAATCGGCGGCGGCGCCGCAACCGCTGTTACGGTGAAATCGCGGCCGGGATTGCCGTGACTTCTTCCGGAACGAGGGTTTGTCCACATTCGGCGCATCTGAGCCGGGCCTGGACATGCCCGCCGCAGCCGTCGTGAGTGGGCCGGCCCTTCGGTTCGTCCGATCCGAACCGGCCGCCCCACTCCATCAGCGACAGGACGACCGGCGCCAGTGCGCGGCCGCTTTCGGTGAGAAGATAGTCGAACCGCACCGGCCGCTGCTGGTACGGAACTTTTTCGAACACGCCATTGTCGACAAGTGCGGCGAGCCGTCCCGTGAGGACATTGCGCGGTATGCCGAGACTGTTCAGGAAACCGTCGAACCGGGTTACGCCGAACAGGGCGTCCCGGACGATGAGAAGCGTCCACCGTTCGCCGACGACTTCGAGCGCGCGGGCGACCGGACAGGCCTGACTGTCGTAGTTACGTATCAGCACAATGTCGATAGTAGCGGGTCAGTTGCTTGAACGAACTCAGTGTCGTACGGTGACCGGGTCGACCATAAGTGGGGTGGAGATGGCTGGAATTCTCCTCAAGGCGGCGCTGCGCAAATCGCTCGCACAGATTCAGCACGTCACACCCGTGCGAGCGGGTGAGGCCCGAAGCGGGATCGCCGAGGTGTACGGCCAGATGGAGCGGGAGTTCGGCATGCTCGCTCCGCCGGTGGCCCTGCACTCGCCGGCGCCCGAGCTGCTCGCGGCCTGCTGGGCGATGCTGCGCGAGTCGCTGATCGCGAGCGGACAGGTCAGCAGGGACGTCAAGGAAGCCGTGGCGACCGCGGTCTCGCTGACCAACATCTGCCCGTACTGCGTCGACGTCCACAGCGCCACCCTGGACGCCTTCGCGGGCGAGAGCCCTGACGACCCGGACCGCGACCACCGGATCCGGCGTATCGTCGAGTGGGCTCGTGCCTGCGCGACAACGGATACCGCCGATTCCGGCGAGCCGCCGTTCCCTGACGAGAGCGCTCCCGAGCTGATCGGGGTGGTGGTGACGTTCCACTACATCAACAGGATGGTGAACGTCTTCCTGCCGGACAGCCCGGTGCCCACCGGCGTTCCCAGTGTGGTCCAGGCCAGGGTGCGGCGGTTGATGGGGCGGTTCATGCGTTCGGTCATCGCCCCCGACCACGAGGCGGGAGCCTCGCTCGACCTGCTGCCCACCGCAGACCTGCCGCCGGATCTCGTGTGGGCCAAGGGAAGCGAGCATGTCTCAGCGGCGTTCGCGCGGGCCGCCGCCGCCATCGAGTCGGCGGGCGAACGGTCCGTGCCCGACTCGGTGCGGGGGCTGGTGTCCGACCGGCTGGCCGGGTGGACTGGCCGGCTGCCCGCCATCAGCAGGTCGTGGGTGGACGAGGCCGTGGCCGGCCTGCCCGACGACGACCGCCCGGCCGGAAAGCTGGCACTGCTGACCGCTCTTGCGTCGTTCCAGCTCGACCCGACGGTGATCGCGGACTACCGCGCGACCCGTCCGGACGACAGGTCGCTGATCGAGATCACCAGCTGGGCGAGCATGGCCGCGGCCCGCCGGATCGGCAGCTGGACCCACATCGCCCGCAGGCCACCGAAAAGGCACCGCATCAACGGGTAGGCGATCGGGTAGGCGGTGCGGAGCTCAGCGCCGAGTACTTGGCCATCCGCCGGATCGACGACATCACCACGTCGCCCAGCACGGTGCCGATGACCACGCCTTCGGCATCGTCGTCGCAACGCACCGCCGCCGCCTCGATCTCCGCCAGCCGCACGCACACCTCGGTCAGCGGCTCGAGCAGTGCCAGCAGGTCCGTCCGGTCCAGCTCGTAGAGCACGGTCACGGCCGCGAGCAGTGAGCGGCCCGCGGCCGTGTGCGCGTGTCCCGCCAGGCCGTGCGCGGCGAGCACCTCGGCGACCTTGGTCGTGGCCCCTCGCTCCTGGCCGGGTGCGACAGGGCTCGCGGCGGAGGCCATGGCCTCCCGCAACGCGGACTTCCCGTCCAGCCGGTTCATCGCGCGGAGAACGTCCCTGGTGGCCGCGATCGACAGGCCACCGACGTCGACGAGCGCCCGGATCATCCGGATCCGCCGGACGTGGGTGTGGTCGTAACTCGCCTGGTTCGGCCCGACCCGCGCGCCGGGAGGCAGCAGACCCTCACGCAGGTAGTACTTGATCGTCGGGATCGGCACCCCGGTCACCCGGCCCAGCTCCGCGACTCGCATCCGGTTCCCCTCGTCTCACGTCCCTTGGACAGCATCGCTATCCGCGAGGGCGGTCGCCAACCGCGATCGTGCTCAGTTCGCCGGACCCGTCGGCACGCCGGGAGAAGACTCCGTGGCCGGCCGGTGGCACGCTCGGTGACCGTGCGACCGATCGAATCCGGTTCTCCGCCAGGCATTCCCACCCGACCCGCGGCCGGGAGGTGGTCGGTCCTCGCGGTCCTGTGCATCGCGAACTTCCTGGTGCTGCTGGACACCACGATCGTCAACACCGCGGTGCCGGACATCATGAGCACCCTCTCCGCGGGCGTGGACGACGTCCTCTGGGTGCTCGACAGCTACCTGATCGCGTTCGCCGCACTGCTGATCCTGTTCGGGCGGCTCGGCGACAGGTGCGGGCCGCGGGCGCTCTTCGTCGTCGGTCTGGGAGTGTTCACCGCGACGTCCGTCCTTTGTGCACTGTCCACTGACACCACCGTGCTGATCGCGGGTCGCGTGGGCCAGGGGATCGGTTCCGCCATGGTGCTGCCCCAGGCCCTGGTGCTGATCGCCGCGACCTTCCCGCCGAACGCGCGCGGCACCGCGTTCGGTCTGTTCACCGCGGTCGCCGGCGTCGCGGCGGTCAGTGGGCCCCTGGTGGGAGGGCTGCTGATCACGGCGTTCGGGTGGCGGTGGGTCTTCCTGCTGAACATCCCGATCGGAATCCTGGGCCTGGTGCTGGCGGTCCGCCTCCTGCCGGAGGCGCGTTCCGGCCGGCGCCACCGGTTCGACGTCACGGGTGCGGCTTTGGCCGCCACCGGCCTGCTGGCGCTGGTGTACGGACTGGTCGAACGGGCCGCACCCGGCTGGTATCTCGTCGCCGCTGTTGTGCTGGGCGCCTTTCTCTGGTGGGAGCGGCGGCATCCCGAACCGCTCGTGCCGTTCACGTTGTTCCGCGACCCCGCCTACCGCGTGTGCACCGTGATCACCTTCGTCACCGCGTTCGCGTTGTCGGGCTTCCTGCTCGCGTTCGTCGTCGAGACCCAGCAACACCGAGGCATGAGCCCGCTGATGTCCGGTGCCGCGGCGCTGCCGTGGACTCTCGCGCTGAGCGCCGTGGCGCCGATCGCGGGCAGGCTCGCCGACCGGATACCCGCACGCGCCCTGCTGAGCGTCAGCCTCGCCGTCCACGCGGCCGGCGTGACCGCCTTCATGGCGACAGGCTCACTCCTCGTGCCGTTGCTGGTCGTCGGCATCGGACAAGGCGCCGCCATCGCTCCCACGACCACCATCGCGATGCGCCGGATCCCACCTGAGCTGGCCGGCGCCGCGTCAGGCGTGCTCAACACCGCGAGACAGGTGGGAGCGGCTGTCGGCGCCGCGGTTGTCGGCGGGTTGGTGCACAACGACACGGCTCTTGTCGTCGTCAGCGTGACGCTGCTGATGGCAGCCGTGCTGGCACTGTTCTCGCGGTTCAGCCCGAAAACCGTCACGTAGTGGTGCACGCCGTGCCGTTGAGGCTGTACGACCGCGGGGACGCGCTGCTACGGCTCGACCTGACCGTGTACCCGATGCCCACGGAACCGCCCGCGGCGATGGAACTGTTGTAGGACACGTTCCTCGCGGCGATCTGCGCCCCGTTCTGCACCGCCTCGGCGTTCCAGATGTGATCGAGTTGCTCGCCGTCTGCGAACGTCCACTTGAGAGTCCACCCGTTGATCGACGACGCGTTGTTGTTGCGGATCTCCATCGATCCCTCGAAACCGTTCTCCCAGCGCTTGACGACGCGGTAGGTGACCGTGCATCCGTTCGGGCGGGGAGCGGACGGCCGGCCGGAGGTGGCCGTCGGCGCCGGGGGTGGTGCCACGGGCGGTGCGGCGGCCGGTGGTGTCGCGGCAGACGTCGCGGGAGCGGGGACTGTCTCTCTTCCGTCGCAGGGCGCTCCCCAAAGGCCGAGGTCTGCCTTCTCCGCCGACTCCTGGGCCTCGCGCATGATGTCGACCTCGGTCGACTCGGCCCGCAGCACGCCCCGGCTCACCGCCAGGAGCGAGTAGTCGGAGTCGTCCGTCAGGTGCACGGTGGCCAGCCCTTCGGACACGCGCGTGTACTTCACGAGTTTGCCGACCAGCGCCGACCTGGCGAACTCCAGGGCCGCGTCGGCCCAGCATTCGGCGGGCGCGGCAAGTCCGACGAGGCGGAACCGGTTGCCGTCCGACAACACGACCGTGCGGGCGTCCGCGAGGCTTTCCACCGTCACATAGGAACGGGGCAGCAGCCCCCTTGTCGTCAAGCCCGTCGAATTCGACGGCGGTGCCGACGAGACCGCGGTGGCTGAGGGATCGCCTGAACATCCGGCCAGCAGTAGAGCGAGAACCAGTGCGGATCCCGTTGGATTCTTTGAGGTGGACAGCGTCGTTCATCCTCTGCGGAACGAAAAGGTCTGTGACTGCGCTCCTGCGACCGGTCTGGTGCGGAGAGGCTACAGCTTCTCGGCAGATGACGGAAGAAATACTTGAAGCCCGTGCGCCTGCTGGAGCAGCACCGGGCTGGAAAGCCGCCGTTCGACGGTATTCGAATCGAATACCGTCGAACGGCAGGGGTAAATGATCGTCTTTCTCGGATTCGATCAGGCGGCCGGGGTCAGGTACAGCAGGCGGTTCGGTGAACCCGAGCCCGCACTGGTGACCTTGCCCGTGGTGGCGCCCGAGGTCAGCGCGCTCGACACCTGGGCGGGCGTCGCCGACGTGTTGTTCTGCAGGTATCGGGCGATCACACCGGCCACGTGCGGGGTCGCCATCGACGTGCCGCTGATGGTGTTCGTCGCGGTGTCGCCGGTGCTCCAGGACGACGTGATCGACGAGCCGGGCGCGAAGATGTCCAGCACGGAACCGTAGTTCGAGTAGCTGGCGCGGGCGTCCGTGCTGGTCGTCGCCCCGACGGTGATCGCGGCGGCGACACGGGCCGGGGAGTAGTTCGACGCGTTGGCGTTGCTGTTGCCGGCGGCGACCGCGTAGGTCACGCCGGCGGCGATCGAGCGGTTGACGGCGGAGTCGATCGCGGTCGAGGCGCCACCGCCGAGGCTCATGTTCGCGACCGCGGGCTTGACCGCGTTCGCCGTCACCCAGTCGATGCCCGCGACGACACCGGCGGTCGTGCCGCTGCCCGCGTCGTCGAGCACGCGGACCCCGTAGACGGTGGCGGCCTTCGCGACACCGTAGGTGCTGCCCGCGATCGTGCCCGCCACGTGGGTGCCGTGGCCGTTGCCGTCCTGCGCGACCGCGTCGTTGTCGACGAAGTCGTACCCGTTGCGCGCCCGGCCACCGAAGGTGGAGTGGCTGATCCGCACGCCGGTGTCGATCACGTAGACGTTCACGCCGCTACCGGTCGAGGTGTAGTTGTAGGTACTGCTCAGCGGAAGCGACGCCTGGTCGATCCGGTCCAGCCCCCACGACGGCGGGTTGCTCTGGGTGGTGTCGGCGCGGAAGACCTGGTCCTGCTCGACGTACTCGACCGCGGGGTCCGCGGCGAGACGCCTGGCCTGGCGCTCGGACAGCTTCACGGTGAAACCGCGCAGGGCGCTGCCGAACACCCGGTCGACCCCGCCGCCGTTGCGCGCTGCCACGGCGTTCGCGGTGGCTTCGGTGGCCGACACCGCCGCGTGGGTGTCCTTCAGCCTGACGACGTAGCTGTTCGGGACCTTCTCCGCGGCGTCGGCGGAACGGATCTCGCCTTCCGCCGCCTGAGCGGGCATCGCCAGCAGGGAAACAGCGGCAACGATGCTGCCCGCAATCCCGATTCCGGCCAGGGACCGGACGTTTCGTGACTCTTGCATGAGTGTTTCCATTCTCGGACAGTGACGAGCGCGAGCCCGCGAAAGGTTTCACAGGGACGGGTGCGAGCTGTCACTTGTTCGGACTTCGCTCATGGGCTGCAGTGCCCTCAGCTTCGTTGTAGAGCCTAAGTATTCGTCCTGTTCGGGAGAAGCCGTAGAAATTGCCAGTTTTGGCCGCTGTCAAAAGTCGGCCTGACCTGCCCGTTCTCATCCTGTGGAGAAGTGAGGAAAATCATTCCTGTGCGGTTGCTGTGAGTTGTCTGTGTTTACGACGCAAGGTTCGTAGTTGTTCGTCACGCGCTTTTAACGTGGTTACGTTCTTGTTGTGGCGCCGACGCATCCCCAGGGGTCCGCGGGGCGTCGGTCCCGCTCCGGTAACCGCGCCCACGACCTGAAAAGTTCCTGAGAACCGATGCAACCTCCACTCGCCGCCGGCGTCCTCGATGCAGGGGAAGCGCTCCTTGCCGGGGCGCACAAGACAGGGGATTCGCGTTGAACAAACGAATGTTCGCCGCGGGGCTGGCGGTGGTCGTGGCCATGTCCATGGCAGCCGTGCCCGCCACGGCGACGGGGGAGCAGGCCGAGGTCCGGGCCGGTGGTCTCACGACCACGGTCACGTTGATCACCGGCGACCAGGTCTCGGTGGCCGGGGGCGAGGTGCGCACCAGGCCCGGCAGGGGCCGCGAGCGCATCGGTTTTCACCGGTACACCGAAGTCGGTGGCGACCTGCACGTCGTCCCCGCGGACGCCGAGCAGCAGATCGCGTCCGGCGCACTCGACGAGCGGCTGTTCAACGTGTCGCTGCTCGCGAGATCCGGCTACGACGACACCGGCCGCGACACGATTCCGCTGATCGTCCAGGGCAGCCTCGGTGTGGCAGGCGGACCGTCGCTGGCGAGCATCGGCGCCCGCGCGGCGACGGCGCCGAAGAACGGCGAGTTCTGGACGCGGGTCCGGGCGACGGGCACGACGAAGGTGTGGCTCGACGGCAAGGTCACGGCGACGCTGGACCGCAGCGCCGCCCAGATCGGCGCACCGAGCGCATGGGCGAAGGGCCTCACCGGCGCGGGGGTGACCGTCGCGGTGCTCGACACCGGCGTCGACGCCACCCAGCCGGACCTCACGGGCGCGGTCGTCGAAGCGCGGAACTTCACCGACACCGCGACCGCCGACGACCTGAGCGGGCACGGCACGCACGTCGCGTCCACGATCACTGGCGCCGGCAAGTACCAGGGCATCGCACCGGACGCGAATCTCGTCAACGGCAAGGTGCTTGGCCCGCAAGGCGGTCAGGAGTCCTGGATCATCGCCGGGATGGAATGGGCCGCCACCAAGGCCAAGATCGTCAACATGAGCCTCGGCGGCGGCCCGCCGAGCTCCGGCGACGACCCGTTGTCGTTGGCGCTGAACGAGATCTCGGCGCGGACGGGTGCGCTGTTCGTGGTCTCGGCAGGCAACTCCGGCGGCCAGGTGGCCTCGCCGGCTGCCGCCGATGCCGCGCTGACCGTCGGAGCGGTGCATCGCGACGACGCCCTCGCGAACTTCTCCAGCCGCGGCCCGCGGTTCAGGGACAACGCGATCAAGCCGGACATCACCGCACCCGGCGTGGGAATCGTGGCGGCGAAGGCACGCAACGGCATCATCGGCACCCCGGTCGACGAGAACCACGTCGCCCTGGACGGCACGTCGATGGCCGCACCGCACGTGGCAGGCGCGGCGGCGATCCTGGCCGCACAGCACCCGGCGTGGACGGGGCAGGACATCAAGGCGGTGTTGATGAACTCCGCCAGGCCCAACGCCGCCAACACCTTCTACGAGCAGGGCGCGGGACGCGTCGACGTCGCGAAGGCCGCGGCTGCCACCGTCTCGGCGAACACGGGCAGCCTGAGCCTCGGCCGGGCGGCGTGGCCGCACGATGACGACGAGCCGATCGTCCGCAAGGTCACGTACCGCAACAGCGGCAGCGAACCGGTGACGCTGGACGTGAAGATCGACGAGCAGAAGCCGGGCGCGGGCGTGTTCAGCGTGGCGCCGGCGACGCTCACCGTGCTCCCAGGCGGCACGGCCGAGGCCACGGTCACCGCCGACACGCGCGTGAACGTGCCGGACGGCTTCTACTCCGCGGTCGTGAAGTCCTCTGACGGCACCAGGATTCCGCTCACCGTCGAGAAGCAGATCGAGAGCTACCCGGTGAAGCTCTCGTTCGTCGGCGGCGACGGCAAGCCGACTCCGCGCTACCAGTACCGGCTCGTGAACCTCGACGAGGAAACCGAGTACAGCAGCCGTGACCAGGACGGCTACGACGAGTCCGGCACGATCACGAGGACGCTGCCGAAGGGGCGCTACCTCCTGGACATGGCCTCCAACCCGGCGGCGTCCGAGATCTCCTGGCTGATCGAGCCGAACGTCGAGGTGACGGGTCCGCGGGAGTTCCTGCTGGACCACCGCACGGGCACCGTGCCGGACCTGTCCGTCGAACGGCTGGACGCGAGCGATGGTGGTGCCGACATCCACTTCACCACCAGGGCGGCCTGGGGCAGGTTCGGCAGCGGCTTCGGCCTGCCCGGTTTCGCCGATCTGCGCGCGCACCCGTCGAAGACATCGGCGCCGGAGTTCGAGTGGTCCGCGGAGGTGCTGAAGGCCCGCAGGGCCGCGGACGGCACCTTCGACGGCAGCCCGTTCCAGTACAGGCTGCGCATGGTGGAGAAGGCCCTGGTGCCGGACAACCTGCGGCGCAGGGTGCTCGACTCCGACCTTGCCCGCGTCGACTCGGTGAGTCACGTCCGGGTTCCGGGTGCACTCGTCCGGCGCAACAGTGGCGCCTTCGGACCGGCTCCGTTGCGGTTGCGGGAGTACTACACGCCGGGCGTGTCGTGGAACACGACGCTCGACGAGTTCGACCCGGTGGACACGTGGAAGCTCCTGGGCTACCAGAACTCGCGCCCGCGCACGTTCACGCGAGGCCAGCACGTCACCGAACGGTGGAACACCGCGGTGTTCGGCCCGGCGTTCCCGGCGGACACCCTGAACGCGGAGCGCTCGGACACCCTGCTGTTCCTGGGTGTGCCGGTCTTCAGCCAGAACGGCGACTCCACCGGGAACGGCGTCTTCGGCCAGGAGACCAGGTCGGTGCTCTACCGGGGCGACCAGGTGATCTCGGAGAGCCGCAAGCCGGGGTACGCCGCGGTCTTCGTGCCCGACGCCAAGGACACCTACCGGTTCCACGTCACCGGCAGCCGGGAGAACTCGCCGACCTCGAAGCTGGACACGAGCTGGACGTTCACCTCGGAACGCACCGCCACGCCGACGGCGGTCCCGTTGCTGGCACTGCGGTTCGCGCCGAAACTCGACGAGCGCAACACCGCGGCGGCGGGTCGTCCGCTCATCGTCCCCGTCAGCGTGCAGCGCAACGGCACGCCGGGGTACGTCACCGACGTCAGGACTCCGGAGATCCAGGTGTCCTACGACGACGGCGTGACCTGGCAGCAGACGAAGGTGTTCCGGATTTCGGGCAGGTGGTCGATCACGCTCCACCACCCGAAGGACGCGAAGACGGTGTCGTTCAAGGGGAAGACCGGTGACGCGGCCGGGTCGGTGGAACAGACGATCATCCGGGCCTACGACCTGAGGTAGCCGCCGTCAGCGAAAGGACCAGACCGTCGGCTGCTGTCTGCGCCGGGACGCGGCCGACACCTCGCGTAACCGGGTGGTCCCGACGGAGTCATTTGGGGCGAAACCCGCTTTTCCCGGTTA
This sequence comes from uncultured Actinomycetota bacterium, assembly GCA_963766275.1. Lineage (GTDB taxonomy): Bacteria > Actinomycetota > Actinomycetes > Mycobacteriales > Pseudonocardiaceae > Lentzea. Next base: position 75,748 of record CAVYAD010000012.1, on the reverse strand, counting down.
CGAAACGTCTGCCGCGACGACGTCCTGTGCGGGCGCACGACCTCGAACCGCGATCAGCCGATCGCTGTCCGTGCGCCCGCACAAGGCTTGTCTCGGACGAGAGGGGCGTTTGTGAAAACCTCGGGCAGACACGTCGTACGGCGTGCGCTTGCAGGGATCGTGGTGGCCGCGACCGGACTGACGACCGGCTTGGCGACCGGCGTGAGCACGGCCTCGGCGGCGGAAGGCGTCGTCATCGCCGCACCGGCGGGGAAGGCGATCGCGGACCAGTACGTGGTCGTGCTCCGCAACGGCGTGGCGGCGACGAGCGCGAGCTCGCTCGCCAAGCAGTACAACGGGAAGGTGACCGCGAGCTGGCAGCACGCGCTGCAGGGCTTCGCGATCAACGCCAAGGCGGCGAACGCCAAGGCACTGGCCAATGATCCCCGTGTGGCGGCGGTGTATCAGGACGCCGTGGTCAAGGTGGACGCCGTTCAGGTGAACCCGCCGTCGTGGGGCCTGGACCGGATCGACCAGCGGAACCTGCCGCTGGACCAGCGTTACAACTACGGGCCGACCGCGCCGGGCGTGCGCGCCTACGTGATCGACACGGGCATCCGCGTGTCGCACGCGACGTTCGGCGGACGCGCGAGCTGGGGCACCAACACGACAGGAGACGGCAACAACACCGACTGCAACGGTCACGGCACGCACGTGGCCGGCACGATCGGTGGCCAGGAGTACGGCGTGGCGAAGGCGGTGCGGCTCGTCGCCGTCAAGGTGCTGAACTGCGCGGGCAGCGGCAGCTTCGCCGGCGTGATCAGCGGAGTGGACTGGGTGACCGCCAACGCGGTCAGGCCGGCGGTGGCGAACATGAGTCTGGGCGGCGGCGCGTTCGACCCGCTGGACACCGCGATCCGCAACTCGATCGCGTCGGGCATCACCTACGCGGTCGCGTCGGGCAACTCGAACGTGGACGCCTGCCAGACCTCGCCTGCCAGGGTCGCGCAGGCGCTGACGGTGAACGCCACGGCGATCAACGACACCAAGGCGACGTTCTCGAACTTCGGTCCCTGCACCGACCTGTTCGCACCAGGCGTCAACATCACGTCGTCGTGGATCACCAATGACACGGCGACCAACACGATCAGCGGCACCTCGATGGCCACCCCGCACGTGGCCGGGGTGGCGGCGCTGTACCTCCAGCGGCATCCGGCGGCCCCTGCCCAGCGAGTGCACGACGCGATCGTCCGCAACGCGACGCCTGGCGTGGTCGCCGGCGGGTCGCCGAACCTGCTGCTGTACTCGCTGTTCACCCGGTGGGGCCCGGAAGGCGACTACAACGGTGACGGGACGACGGACCTGACGGTCTGGCGTCCTTCCGAAGGCAACTGGTACGTGCGCGGGATCAGCACCACGCAATGGGGAGTCGGCGCCGACATCCCTGTTCCCGGTGACTACAACGGCGACGGCGTGACCGATCTCGCTGTGTGGCGGCCTTCCGAGGGCAACTGGTACGTGCGCGGCATCGGCACGGTCCAGTGGGGCATCGGTGGTGACATCCCGGTTCCGGGTGACTACAACGGTGACGGCGTCACGGACTTCGCTGTGTGGCGGCCTTCTGAGGGCAACTGGTATGTGCGTGGGATCAGCACGACGCAGTGGGGCGTCGGCGGCGACATCCCCGTTGTGGCTGACTACAACGGTGACGGCGTCGCGGATCTCGCTGTGTGGCGGCCTTCTGAGGGCAACTGGTATGTGCGTGGGATCAGCACGACGCAGTGGGGCGTCGGCGGTGACGTTCCCGTTGTGGGCGACTACAACGGTGACGCCGTCGCGGATCTCGCTGTGTGGCGGCCTTCCGAGGGCAACTGGTACGTGCGTGGGATCAGCACGACCCAGTGGGGCGTCGGTGGCGACGTCCCGGTTCCGGGTGACTACAACGGCGACGGCGTGACCGACCTCGCCGTGTGGCGTCCGTGGGAAGGAAACTGGTACGTCCGCGGCCAGTTCACCACCCAGTGGGGTATCGGAGGTGACATCCCGCTGGCCTCGTAGCTCGGCGTGGATCGCCCGGCTGGTCAGCGACCAGCCGGGCGATCCACGAGTCACCCGCCCGATTGCGCAGGCGGATTTCCGGCGCAGGACATCGGCTCAGCAGGTCGGCAGATCCGACGCGGCGTGGGAGGAGGCGGCCGAGCTGTACCGGGCACAGCATCGAGACGAGGACGCCTGCCGGATGGAACTGAAGTTCTCCGTCCGACCGCGGCTGAGCCGGTGGTAGAACCGCCTCTTCGGCGGCCAGCGGCAGTCGCCGATACCGCCTACCGTGGGTGAGGCCCTCAACAGCGCAGGGCCCGACCCGCTGCCGTCATCGGTGTTCCGCCGGACGGGAAGGAGACGAGCCGAGGTGCCGCACATGCCACCCAGTGACGAGGACTGGACCCGTGACAGGAGCAGGTTCACGGCCGACGTCGAGAAGGCGGTCGCGTCCGGCCGGGCGCCGGTGCGAGATCACGGTGCGCCGCTCGGGCCGTTGGCCCAGCAGTTCGCGACCCTGACCTACTCGCTGCTCGATGCCGGCACGGCGGGGGAGGTGCTGGAACAGGTCGTGCAGGCCGCGGTGCGGGTCGTGCCGGGCGCGGACGTCGTCAGTATCACTCTGCGGTCGCGGGACGGGAAGTTCCACACTCCGGTCGAGACCGACCGGATCGCGGTCGAGCTCGACCAGCTGCAGTACGACCTGCTGGAAGGCCCCTGCCTCGACGCGGCGGATCCGGCCGGTCCGGCGGTCGCGACCGCGGCGGACCTGTCCGTCTCGTCGTCCTGGCCTCGGTTCGGCCCGGCGGCGGCCGAACGGGGGATGGGCGCGGTGTTGTCCACGGCGTTGCTGCCCGACATCGAGGCGCCCCGGCTGTCCGGCGCGCTCAACATCTACTCGCGCGAGCGGCACGGCCTTGACCAGACGGACCAGGCGCTGGCGTTGTTGCTGGCCACGCACGCGTCGCTGGCGCTGGCGCACACCGAGGCCGTCGACGCGGCCACGCTGCAGGCCGAGCAGTTGCGCCGGGCGATCGACTCCCGCGATGTCATCGGGCAGGCGAAGGGGATTCTGATGGCTCGCCGGGGTCTGTCCGCGGACGAGGCGTTCGACCTGTTGCGCCGCTCGTCGCAGGACCTCAACGTGAAGCTCGTCCAGCTCGCCGAGATCATCGCGAGCCGCCACACCGAGCTGGACCTGCCGTGAGCGGTCGACGTGTGAAGTGCGGAGCGCTGATGAGGTTCGTAGGCTGAGACCACAACGCTTGACCGGTGGTCAGAGGAAAGCTGTTGGACGGGCAACGCCGAGACCGGCTCATACGGCAGGTGATCGAGTGCAGCACGGCGTCGGGGCGTGCGGAACTGGGGCAGGCCCTCTCCGTGGCGTGCGTGCGCGTGCTGCCGGACATCGACGCGGCGGCGTTGGTCCTCCACGGCGACTCCCAAGCTCAGGAACTGGTCGGTGCCAGCGATCCGTGGGCGGCGGGCATCGAGGAGACGCAGTACACGCTGGGTGAGGGTCCCGGCGTCGCGGCGCTCGGTGCGGGCGGCCCGGTGCTGGTTCCGGACCTGAGCGTCGACGAGGTGCGGTGGCCAGTGTTCGCCGGGACCGCGCAGGACGAAGGGCTCGCGGCCGCGTTCGTCTTCCCGTTGCAGGTCGGCGCGATCCTGCTCGGCACGCTCGGGCTGTACCGCCGCAGTCCCGGCGTGCTGCCCGCCGAGTTCGTTCTCGACGCCGCGGTATTGGCGGACCTGGTCTCCCACGTGCTGCTCGTGCAGAACGAGGCGATGGGAGGGGAGGAGCAGGCCCGGTTGGATACGTCGTACCAGGACGTGAACATGGCGACCGGGATGCTGGCCGTCCTGCTGCGGATCAGCCTGGAGGACGCGTTCCTGCGGTTGCGTGCGCATGCCTTCGCCGCGGAGAGGTCGATCCTGGACGTGGCGAGGGACGTGCTCGCCCGGCGCATCCCACTCGATCAGCTGGCGGACTGAGCCACGGCTAGCCGCTCCAGTCCGGGTCCCCCCGTCCCTCGGCCGCGGCGTCCACGAGGGCGTTGACCCGCGCGACCTCCGCCTCACGTTCGGCGTCGCTGCGCCGATCGCACAACCGCTCCAGCACGTCGCCGTGGTCACCGCTCCAGGCCTGCACGACGCCGATGGCTTCGTGCAGTGCCGCTCGCCTCGTGACCGCGTGGACGAGGCGGTGCGCCGCGGCGGCATCGCCGGAACCGCGGCCGGGTGAGGTCATGACCTCACCCTCCTCCTCATCGCGGGGATTGGCGAGGACGCAACCGGGGCAGCCGGTCCGGCACGGCGACGTACATGGGGTTGCCTGCGGGATTCCACTCCGATGGGCCGTCCGGTCGCTGAATTGATCTCGGGACCCGCACCAGACGATCGGGGGTTCATCTGGGTCGCCGGGTGGATCTACCGTCGGGAACTGATCGGAAACCCTGCACCCGTCCGCTTCGGCGGCCGGGATTCCGTGAGGAGCCCAACTTCATGAAAGCCCTGCGTATGGGGGCGCTCGCCGTGCTGACCGCATCGGCAGCCGCCCTCACGATGTCGGGTGCGTCCGCGCACGATCCCGACACCCCCGAAGGACAGGCGGCCGCCAGAGCCTTCCTGTCCGACCACCGTCCCGCCGAACGGCACGCCGTCGTCGGCACCGCGGCCGGAGTGCCGTGCGTCGACGGCAAGGCCGACATCTATCCCTGCAAGAACGTCGATCTGCTCAGCGTGCTGCCACTCGCGCAGATGGGCGGCGGCAACGGCAACGACATCTGGGGCTGGACCGACCCGTCCTCCGGCAAGGAGTACGCGATCGTCGGCCGCACCAACGGCACCGCCTTCGTCGACGTGAGCACGCCGACGGCGCCCCGCTATCTCGGCAACCTGCCGTCCAACGGCGGCAGCAGCACGTGGCGTGACATGAAGGTATACAAGGACCACGCGTTCATCGTGGCCGACTTCATCAACGGCCACGGGATGCAGGTGTTCGACCTGACCCGCCTGCGGACGATCACCAGCCCGCAGACGTTCACGGCCGACACGCTCTACAAGGAGTTCGGCCCGGCGCACAACATCGCCATCAACGAGGAGACCGGCTTCGCCTACGCGATCGGCTCCAACACGTGCAGCGGCGGCCCGCACATGGTGGACATCCGCACGCCGAAGTCGCCGAAGAAGGCGGGGTGCGTCTCGCAGGACGGTTACACGCACGACAACCAGTGCGTCGTCTACCGCGGCCCGGACGCGGCCTACCGGGGCAGGGAGATCTGCTTCAACTCCAATGAGGACACGCTGACGATCGTCGACGTGACCGACAAGACGAACCCGGTGCAGATCTCCCGCAAGGGCTACTCCGGTTCGCAGTACTCGCACCAGGGCTGGCTCACCGAGGACCAGCGGTACTTCCTGCTCGACGACGAGCTGGACGAGTCGCGCGGCACCGACAAGCGCACCAAGACCTACATCTGGGACCTGGCGAGTCTCGCGAACCCGGTGCACACCGGCACCTACAACTCGCCGGCCAGCGCGATCGACCACAACCAGTACATCAAGGGCAAGTACTCCTACCAGGCCAACTACCAGGCCGGGTCTGCGGATCCTCGACGTCGGCGGCGTCGCGTCGGCCCAGCTGACCGAGGCCGGGTACTTCGACATCTACCCGGCGGCCAACGAGGCGAAGTTCAACGGGGCGTGGAGCAACTACCCGTACTTCGCCAGCGGCATCGTGCTGGTCAACGGCATCGAGCAGGGCCTGGTCGTCGTGAAGCCCAACCTCGGCGCCGTCGAACCGCCGCCCGCGGGCGGCAAGTTCGAGAACACCGCCGACGTCCAGATCCCGGACGCGGGCGCGGCGGTGACGTCGCCGGTGACGGTCTCGGGGGTGAACGGCAAGGCGCCCGCGGCACTCAAGGTGAACGTGGACATCAAGCACCCGTACCGCGGTGACCTGGTGGTCGACCTGGTCGCGCCGGACGGGACCTCGTTCCGGCTCAAGGGGTCCAGCAGCGACTCGGGCGACAACGTGGTCGCGAGCTACGAGGTGAACGCCTCCGCGGAGGACGCCGCGGGCACGTGGCAGCTGAAGGTGCAGGACGTCGCCCGTTCGGACGTCGGCTATGTGGACGCTGGAGCCTGCAGTTCTGAGACAAGATCGTGAGTGGTTTCCGTTGCCATGACGACGGAAACCACTCACGACCGGCTGGGAGTCGTCATGCGCAAACTGAGTCTCACCGACTGGGTGTTCGCCGTCGTGGCCGTCGTCGTGGTGGTGGCGGGCGCGGTGATGATGTTCAGCCGCAACGCGTCGCCCTCGCAGCACCAGAACATGACGCCGGTGATGCCCGCCGCCCACAGCGACGGCCTGTCGGAGACCGAGTCCGGTTACCGGTTCGAACGACTCGTCATGCCCGCCGGCCGCGGCCCGTCCGTCCCCGTCTCGTTCCGCATCCTCGGCGCCGACGGGCAGGCGGTCACCCGTTTCCTGGACAACCAGACCAAACAGATGCACTTCTTCGTTGTGCGCGACGACATGCACGTGTTCCGGCACGTCCATCCGGTACTTGAGGGCGTCACCTGGCACACGAGGGTCGACCTGCCCGACGGCGGCGCGTACCGGATGTTCGCGGAGTTCGTGCCACTGGACACAAAGGACCCACGCCACCCGGTCGTGCTCGGCGTCCCCTTCCACGTCCCCGGCGACACCGAGCTGGCGCCGTTGCCCGCCCCTGCCACGTCGACGGTGACGGCCACCGGATACGTCGTGGAGCACGAGCAGACGCCGTTGTCCCCGCTGAGCCCGCAGAAGCTGCGGTTCCGCATCCGCACCCCCGGCGGCGCACCGGTGGCCGAGCTGGAGCCGCACCTGGGCGCCAACGGGCACATGACGGGATTCCACACCATGTTGCTGTCGGCCAGTCACATGCACCCGGTGGAGCCGGCCGGAGCGCCGCTGATCGACGGTGAGCTGACCTTCCAGGCCGTACTGCCCCAGCGCGGCGAATACCGGTTGTTCCTGGAGTTCTCGCACGCGGGCAGGCTGCACACGGCCGCGCTCACCGTGGCGGCGGAGTGAGGCTCAGCACCGCCGGTTGGTCGTGCTCAGCGCGGGGCGACGCTGTCGAGCAGGTCCTTCGCGACGTCACGCAGCTTGACGTTCTTGTTCTGGGACTGCTGCACGAGCATGGCGAAGGCCTCGTCCGCGGTGCACGAGTGCACCGCCATGAGCATGCCCTTGGCCTGGTCGATGACCGCGCGTGAGACGAGCGCGGTCTCGAGCTGCGAGATCTGCTCGCGGGAGCGCTGCCACCGGTGGGCGTTGTCGATCGCCGCGCTCGCGGCGGTGGTGAACAGCAGCATCAGGCCCTCGTCGAACGGGTCGAACGCCGTGGCCGTGTAGCTGTAGATGTTGAGCGACCCCACGTGCGTGCCGTCGCTGTGGTCCGCTGCCGGGAGCACGATCGGCACCGACAGGTAGGCGCGTACGCCGTGCTCGTCCGCGGCGGTCTCGAACTCGGGCCAGGTGTCGCTGTTGTCCCCGACCACGGCGCGCACGGCCTGGAGCGTGCGGGCGGCCTCCAGGCACGGCCCGCGGTCGGCGGCGTACTGCTTCTCGTCGATCTCGACGAGCGAGGTGTCGCTGGCGGCCGCGGTTCTCGGCTGCTGTGGGTTCACCGTGACGGTGACCGCGTCGGCGTCCTGGATCGCTCTCGTGGCGGTCTCGGCGAGCCGTTGGAGCACCTCGTCGAGCGGCTCCTCGCCGGAGAAGCCGTCCCGCAGCACCGTCAGCGCGGCGGTCGCCTCGTCCAGGCGCTCCACCGGGTCCTGCCGATCGGTTCCGGCGTAGCTCTGGCTCGGTGGGGTCATCAGGTCGTCCATGCCGCGGGCCTTTCGCCGGGAGCGAGTTCGCGGCGCTGGTTGCTCAACGCGTTCGCAGCGAATGTTAAGCCCTGTGAGATTCCACGCGCACGTCCGCAGAGAGGTGAGAAACCGAACCGGCGCGGGGTGCTGGAGTTCTCAACAACCCGCACCGGTTCAGGCCGGGCACTCGAGGTGGCCTCCCGCGCGGCGACACGTCGCGCGCGGTACTGGGTCCTGTACCCGCGTTCGGCCGGTCTCACTCGCGCGGAGAAGGTCAAGGACGCTTTCGTGCGCCGATCCGCTGCCTGCGCCCGGCAGGTCGACTGGGTGGTGAGCACCCTCAGACCGGGGGATCGGTGATGGTCAGGGTCAGGTCCGAGTCGGTGACCGTGACGACGGCGTGCTGTCCGCTGTGCAACTCGCCCGCGAGCAGTGCTCGGGACAACCGACGGTCGAGCTCCCTGCCGATGGTGCGGCGCAGCGGCCGGGCGCCGTACTCGGGGACGTAGCCGCGGGACGCGAGCCAGTCGATGGCCTGGTCGTCCACCTCCAGCGTGATGTTCTGTTCGCGCAGCCGTTGGCGGGTGCGTTCGAGCAGCAGCGCGGTGATCTGCCGCAGTTGGTCGGCGTCCAGTCCGCGGAACAGGATGATCTCGTCGAGGCGGTTGAGGAACTCCGGGCGGAAACGACGGCGGACCGTGGCCATCAACGGCTCCCGCAGCTGCTCGACCGGGACACCCGAGGTGGTGGCGGCCAGCAGCTGGTCGGCGCCGATGTTGCTGGTCATGATGATCACGGTGTTGGCGAAGTCGGCGGTTCGTCCCTGGGCGTCGGTGAGCCTGCCCGCGTCGAGCACCTGCAGCAGCGTGCCGAAGACGTCGGGGTGCGCCTTCTCGATCTCGTCGAGCAGGAGCACCGAGTACGGCACCCGCCTGACCGCGCCGGTGAGCTGGCCGGCGTCCTCGTAGCCGACGTACCCCGGTGGCGCGCCGATCAGCCGCGTGACCGTGTGCTGCTGCGAGAACTCGCTCATGTCGAACCGGATCAGCCGATCCTGCGAACCGAAGAGCGCTTCGGCCAGTGCTCGTGCGACCTCGGTCTTCCCCACGCCGGTCGGGCCGAGGAACAGGAAGGAGCCGACGGGCCGGTGCGGGTGCTTGAGGCCCGCGCGGCCCTGGCGGACCGCGTCGGCGACGGCCTCCACCGCCTCGTCCTGCCCGACGATCCGTCTGTGCAGGTGATCCTCCAGGTGCAGCAACCGATGCCGTTCGGCCTCGGTGAGCTGGGCGAGGGGGATGCCCGTGCTGCGGGACACGACCTCGGCGACGTCGTTCGCTCCGACCTCGGGAGCGTCGGCCAGCGCGGCGCGGGCAGCCTCCAGATCGGCGACCGCCCGGTCGAGCTCGTCGGCGAGCAGCACCGAGTCCTCGCCCTGTGCGGCGGCACTTTCCCGCTCCAGTCGCCTCACCCGCTGCTCGAGCCGCACCGGATCCGGCGGCATCGGGGACATCTCGCGCAACCGGACCCGCGCGCCCGCGCGGTCCACCAGGTCGACGGCCTTGTCCGGCAGGAACCGGTCGGTGACGTAGCGGGCCGACAGCTCCACGGCGGACACGATCGCCTCGTCCGTGATCCGCACCCCGTGGTGCATCTCGTAACGGGTGCGCAGGCCGCGGAGGATGGCGATCGCCTCGTCGGCCGACGGTTCGGCGACCAGGATCGGCTGGAACCGCCGCTCCAACGCGGCGTCCCTCGCGACGTGCCGCCGGTAGTCCTCGGCCGTGGTGGCTCCGATGACCTGGACCTTTCCGGTCGTGAGCACGGGTTTGAGCATGTTCGCGGCGTCCATCGGCGCGCCTTCCGCACTGCCCGCGCCCACCACGGTGTGCAGCTCGTCGATGAACAGGACCACCATCCGGTTCGTCGCGGCCACCTCCTCGATGACGCCGCGCAGCCGTTCCTCGAACTCGCCCCGGTACTTCGCTCCGGCGACCATGCCCGCGAGGTCCAGCGAGATCAGCCGCCTGCCGCTCAACGTGGCGGGCACCTCGCCGTTCGCGATCCGTGCCGCGATGCCTTCGACGATGGCGGTCTTGCCCACTCCCGGATCCCCGATCAGGACGGGGTTGTTCTTGGTGCGCCGCGACAACACCTCGAGCACCTCGTCGATGACCTCCTCCCGGCCGATCACCGGATCGAGCAGGCCGTCCCGTGCCGCGGCGGTGAGGTCGCGCCCGAAGTGGTCCGTGCGCCGCGTCGCGGACGGCGGCTGCCCCAGCCCGCCGAACAGCTTTCCGACCAGGTCCTCCCACGAGTTGGACCCGAAGCCGAACACCCAGTCGTCAGCCACCGCGCGCCACCTCCACACGACAGAAGGGCTTACGTCTGAGGATCCTCCGCCTGGTGGCCCATGAACACAGATCAGATGCCGCCTGGGTGCGGTGGCCGAGGCGGCGGCCGGGCAGGCTAGTTTGCCCAGGTGAGTCTCCTCGATGACGTGGCCGAGCGCGACGGCTGGCGATGCTGGGTGTGCGACGAACCGGTCGACCCGGACATGTCGGTGAACGACGCGCGGGGGCCCAGCGTCGACAGCCGGACCGCCGACCGGAAGGCCAAGGTCGCCGAGCGGCTCGCGCACCGCGGCTGCAACACCCGCAAGGGCGCTGTCAAGGTGGTCATCGCCTGGCCGGACCGTCTGCACGTGGTCGAACCCGCGCCGCTGATCACGGTCGCCGGGAGGCTGGAGCGCAAGGGTGGCCGCGAGATGGTGGCCCGTTGCCCGACCAAGCGCGACGCGCAGGAGGCGGCGGACTGGCTGGTGGACCGGTTCTCCCGGCTCGTGCCAGGGCTGCCGGTGACCGCGGGTGTCGAGGCGGGCGGCGGCCAGTTCCTCGTCGTCCTGGCCGCCGGACGCCGCTGAACCGTCCTCAGTAGCTGAACGTGGTCGCGGGCTCGTCGCCGATCCACTTCCACAGCGGGATGGTGCCGTTCACCTCCGCGCCGGGAATGAGGTTGTCGGCGTCGAGTTGCTTGGCGTTGAAGCAGAGCGGGCAGACGTAGTAGCGCCCGCCCGCTGCCTCGTAGCGCTGGAACAGGTCTCTCAGCGGTGGGCAGCCGTCGCACGCGACGCCCGCGGCGGTGCCTGCCAGTGAGAGGCGGACGGCCTCCTTGGACAGGAACATCATCGTTTCGCGTCCGGTCTCGGCGGCGCCGATCGCGACCAGGAACGCGACGGTCACCTTCTCCGCGTCCTCGAGCCCTGTCGACAGACTGATGACTGCTTTGTTCGACATGATCTGCTCCTTTTCGTCGGAAGCAGAACGTTAGGAGCGGGGAGGTCCCGTGTCGTCGGGCGTTCTCCCTACAGATCGAGTGGGTCGAGCAGGCCGTTGCGCAGCGCGAACAACGTCGCGGTCGAGCGTGACGACGCCCCGGTCTTGGTGTAGATCCGCTCGATGTGCGTCCCCGCGGTCTTGCGCGAGATCCCCAGCTGGTCGGCGACCTCGCCGGTCTGCGCGCCGCGCGAGATCAGGATCAGCACCTCGACCTCACGCGGGGTGAGCCCGGCCGGACCCGACACCCGCCGCCGGACGCCGTTGCCCGCGGCGGCGAGGACGGCCTCGGCCGCGTCGCCGTCGAGTGCGCCTGCCCGGATCGCGTCCCGCACCGCGGCGACGGCCTGCTTGTCCGTCAACGCCGTCCGGTGCGCCCTCGGTTCGAGCATCGCCCGGTACGCGCACGCCGCGGCCAGCAGGCGCCCGGTCATCGGCACCGCCGCGCCGGACAGGCCGCGGTGGTAGCCGTTGCCGTCCATGCGCTCGTGGGCTGTCGCCGCGATCGCGCCCAGCCTGGCCAACGCCGCCGGACGAGCGAGGACACGCTCGGTGTAGTACGAACTGAGCCGCACGCGCTCCCAGTCGGTGGCCGACAGCGGACCTGGCTGGTCCAGGATCGTCGCCGGCACCCCGTGCAGCCCGATGTCGTGCAGCAGGCCCGCGCGCCGGGTGGCGACGACGTCGCCGGCGGGGAGCCCCATCGACCGGGCCGCCGCGCCGGCGAGCTCCGCGACGCCACGGGAATGTCCGGCCCGCGAAGCGCAGCGCAGGTCGGTGAAGTCGGCCAGCGCTTCCAACGCCGTGTCCAGCTCGCTCTCCGTCAGAGGGCGTCGCAGCCGTGGATCCGTGGTGAGCGAGTCGATCCCGGTGCCGGTGTCGGCGAGCACCTCGGGGGCGTGCGCGACGAACGCGTCGACCACGTCAGGCGCGAAGTGGCGGCCGCGTCGTGCTCTGGCGACTTCTAGCGCATCCTCGATCCCGCCGGTCCGATGCCGGACCTCGAGCACGTCGGCCAGGTGCAGCAGGCGGACGATCGGTGCGATGTCCGTGCCACCCACCCCGTGCGGAACGCCTCGTCCGTCCCAGCGGGTGAAGAACTGCCGCAACGCCGTCACCACGTCCGGGCCGAGCCCGAGCCGCTCCGCCAGCGCCGAGGTCGTCGTGCAGTGCGACTGCATACCCTGCACGACACTCTGGCCGCCGCTCGTCACGATCGTCGTCGCCACCCGGAGCCGGTGCCACATCGGTCCGCCGCGACCGGCGCGGCGCAGGAAGAAGCCGAACCCCTCCAGCCCGGCGAGATCGACCCCGTAGCTGTCCGCGCGGAAGGCGATGTCGTCGCCGAACGACGCGGCCACCTCCGGGGAGTCCGCGATACAGCCGACCCAGGCGAGCATCGAGACGTAGAAGAGCGACCGCCGCTGATCCTCCAGCAGGTCCATCCGCTCGGCGAGCCGTTCCGCGATCCGCCACGACCGGAGCACGTGTTCCATCGGCTGGCCCAGCCCGAGGTCTGTGGCCAGCGAGAACGCCGCCAGCAGCTCGGCCAGATCGATCCCGGCATCTCGATCAGCTACCTCCATCCGCGCAGCGTAGCTCCGCAACCTCGGCGGTCTACAGCCTCTATAGCTTCAGTGTAGACTGAATTCAGCCGTCCGGTGTGATCAGGGGCAAATCAGCCGGGATCAGGGGAAACCCTGATGGCAGGCTGCCCGACTGCGGGCAGGCTGGAGTCGTCAAGGGATATCCGCTGTTCGAGGAGAGTTATGAGCGAGTTCAAGCCTGAGTCCGCGCGTACCGCCGTCGACTCGGTGGTCGACGCCGTTCGCGGGCTGGTCAGCGAGGGCATCAACCGTCGGGTAGTCGTGCGTGACAGCAAGGACGACGTGGTGCTGGAGGTGCCTTTGGCTCTGGGGTTGGTCGCGGCGTGGGCGGCTCCGGTCGCCACGACGATCGGTGCCGGTGTCGCGTTGGTCGGCAAGTGCGAGATCAAGCTGGAGAACCGCCAGCAGCCCGGCAGCCAGCCCGCGACGACGGTCGAGACCGACCAGGTGTAGCCAGGCGGCCGCGGGGGTTGTCGCGGCACGGACGTCCGTGCGGGCGGGGACGCAGTGGGCTGGTGCCGTCGTCGATGGTGGCGACGGCGCCGCGCTTGGCGGGCAGGTCCATGACGGTGGACCTGCTGGTTGGACTGTCCACTCCGGACGCCATGTTCGAGTGGTCACTGTCCACGATCAGGCGAGGAACTCGGCGAGCCGGGCCATCTCGGCGGGTGGGTCGACGACCGGCTGGATGAGGAGCTCGTCGATGCCGGCCTGACCCAGGGTGGCGACGCGGGCGCGGAGATCGTCGCGGGTGCCGACCAGGGCCAGGGTGTTCATCAGCGACGGCAGGACCAGGTCCCGGTCCCGCGGTGCGATGCGCTCGAGATAGCCGGGGTAGAGCTTGGTGTACCGGTCCGGCGCGGTGGCGGTGGTGCCGAGCCTGATGCGGCTGGTGGCCTTCGCGCACAGAGCCAGGGCGACGAACGGGTCGCCCTGGACCATCGGGGTGTCGTTGACCCAGAAACTGTGCAGGCCCAACTTCTCGGCCAGCACGGCGAGGTCCTCCACACCTGGTTGTGCCGTGACCACAACGCCTGCGCGCATGACGCCTCCACCGTACTGGCGTCGCTTCGGCCGGTCCGACGGCGGACCGTACTGGGCAACGGCACCCGGTGTGTTCGGCTCCGGCATACTCGCCCGATGCCGGAGGATCTGTCGCTCACCGACTATCAAATGGGCCTGCGGGCGAAGTTTCTGGCCGCGCCGACGGTGCCGGCACCCTCACCGTGGCGTCCGGCAGGCCACCCCATGGTCGCTGTCGGCGGGCTGCTCGGCGTCGGATTCGCCACTGATCCCGACAGCGGCCGCGACCTGCTGCTGGTGGCGTCCACCAGCGGGCTCGGGCTGCTCGACACGGTCACCGGTGACCGGCTGGCGCGCGACAGCGAGCCTGATTCGGGGTGGCCGGACGACAACGACCTGACGTGCCAGGGGATCGGGCCGATAGCAGGGCGTCGCGTGCCGATGGCAGGGCTGGCGGGCGGCGGCCTGCACACCGGCAGCGCGGGTTGGTCGGTGGACGTCGTCAGCCCGGACTGGCCGAACGACCGGGTGCTGTTGTCCAGCGGGAGCCCGTTCGTCGGTGGGGCGCACGGCGAGACCTGGTGGCAGATCTTCCATTCGAACTACTCCGAACTGCGTGCGGCCGGGTTCTCCCCGTCCGGGGCGACACTGGTGGTGGCGACCAGCAGCGACATCGCCCTGTGGACCAGGGCCTGACCCCCGCGTCGAACGGCGAGTCGAACGTCCTTCGCTAGCGTTTGGCGGATGGAACCCGTTTCGCGGCAACGCGTCCAGCACTTCGACCACTGTCCGTGGCTGTTCGCCGAGGAAGCGTCCGCCGAGGAGCGGATCGCGCAGCGCGCACGGCAGGACGGGCTCGGCGGGGACACGGCGACGGGGGAGCGGTGCTACGTCGCGGAGTCGGCCGCGGTGTTTCCGGAGCGGCTCCGGCTCGGTGACGACTCTTATGTCGCAGCGCACGCCTACGTCACCGGCGATGTGCGGACGGGTTCGAACTGCACGCTCAACCCGTACACCACGGTGCGCGGGACCGTCGTGCTCGGGAACGGCGTGCGGATCGGCGCGCACACCTCGTTGCTCGGCTTCAACCACTCCATGGCGCCTGACCGTCCGGTCTTCCGACAGCCGCAGACGAGCGTGGGGATCACGGTCGGCGACGACGTGTGGATCGGCTCGCACGTGGTCGTGGTGGACGGCGTGACCATCGGCGATCACTGCGTGATCGGAGCCGGAGCCGTGGTCACCCGTGACCTGCCCGCGTGGACGGTCGCCGCCGGAAACCCGGCACGTCCCATCCGCGATCGTCGGGACACCACCAGGCGATCTTCATCGGGCGGCGGCGACGCGTTGTCCAAGTTCGCCGCGAAGGCCCGTGCACAGGTCGCCGACATACTGGACCGAAGCTGGGACGGTGACCGGTACGTCGACCACCCTGGGGCCGTGCCGACCGTGCGGGCGCACTGTGACGCCATCGAGATCGCTGATCTCCTGCTCGGGACCTGTCCCGAGCAGCTGTCCGTCGAAGAGCACGCGAAGAGGCTCGGCGATGCCCAGGATCCGCACACCGGGCTCGTGCCGGAGCTCGGTGAAGCGCTGCCGGCGATGGACGACGACGGCTTCGTCGGCGAGGGTTCCGCGCTCTACCACGTGCTGTCCGTCGGCTATGCGCTCGACCTGCTGGGCACGTCCTTCCCCCACCCGGTGCGCGGCGTGCGGGAGATGACCGCGCACCAGCTCGTCACACGGCTGGAAGCTCTCCCGTGGGGGAACCGTGCGTGGGAGGCAGGGGCCTGGGTCGACGCCTGGAGCACCGCGGCGCACTGGAACCGGCGGCACGACGAGCCAGGGTCCGGTGCCGCGCCAGGCACGCTGGAGGCGTTGTTCGGCTGGCTGCTGACCAGGGTCGATCCGTGGACCGGGATGTGGGGCAGCCCGTCCGCCGAAGACGGTCGGCTGCAGGTGGTCAACGGCTACTACCGGCTGGTCCGCGGTTCGTTCGCCCAGTTCGGTCACCCGGTCCCGTACCCGCGACGGGTCGTGGACGCGGTGCTGGACCACTCGCGCGACTCCCGCTACTTCGGTTCGGGGCGGGAGAACGCCTGCAACGTGCTGGACGTGGCCCACCCACTGTGGTTGTGCGGCAGGCAGAACGGCGAGCAGGCCGGTAAGGACGGCTACCGCGGCGCCGAGGTTCGTGGCTGGGCCGAACGGCAACTGGCCATCGCACTACCGCGCTGGCAGGACGGACAGGGCTTCGGTTTCGGTCCGGAACGCGCGACGCCGGGGTTGCAGGGCACCGAGATGTGGCTGGCCATCATCTGGCTCCTCGCCGATCTCGCGGGCCGTTCTGACGATCTGGGCTACCAGCCGCGCGGTGTCCACCGCGTGGTTTGCCCTCCGTCAACGTGAATCACGTTCGGGGGAAGTGTCGTCACCAGATGGTGTGCGAACAGAGAACCCCTTGCTGTGCCGGGGTACTTCGCGGTGGCAGACGCCAACGACGCGAAGGGACGAGCGATGATCGACCAGACGCAACTCGAGACCCTGTACGACTGCGAGGTGATCGACAACAAGGGCGAGCGGATCGGCTCGGTGAAACAGGTGTGGCTCGACGACACCAGCGGCACCCCCGCCTGGGCCGAGGTCCACACCGGACTGTTCGGTCTGAAGGAGAGCTTCGTCCCGATCCAGCAGGGCGACGTCCGCAGCGGCGCCATCGTCGTCCCGGTGGCCAAGGAACAGGTCAAGGACGCGCCGAGCATCGACGTCGACGGGCAGCACATGTCCGACGACCAGCAGCGGGAGCTCTACCGCCACTACGGGTTGATGCCGACGCCGAAAACCGGTGAGCACGATCGGCTGGCGGGCCGGCCGCGGGACGAGGGTCAGTCCGTCACCCGGTCCGAGGAACGGCTCGACGTGGGTACCCGCGACGTCGAAACCGGCCGGGTGCGGCTGGTGAAGCACGTGGTGACCGAGCAGCGTGACGTCACGGTCCCGGTGTCCCACGAGGAAGTCCGCGTGGTGCGTGAGCCGGCGCGTGGCGAGGCGGCAGGCACGTTCGCGGACGAGGAGGCCGAGGTCGTCCTGCACCGTGAGGAGCCGGTGGTCCAGAAGCGAGCGGTGCCCGTGGAACAGGTTCGCCTGGAGAAGGAGACCGTGACCGAGCAGCGCAAGGTCAGCGGCGAGATCCGCAAGGAACAGGTCGACGTCGAGCGCGACGACGAACCGGGGAAGCGCCGTTGAGAGCGCCTTCGCTACCTGCGATACGAACTTGATGAGGGGAGCTTTCATCAACCCCAGGTTGATGAAAGCTCCCCTCATCAAGTTCACCCGCCCTAGGACCCGGTGATCAGGTTCCGGTCCTGCCGCAGCTGACGCGCCATGTTCCAGCCGAGCACACCGAGGACTCGGCCTTCCACGGAGTAGTGCGCGACGAACTTCCGTTCGGCGAGCCCTCCGTGCGCGACGACGATCTGCGCTTCGGGCGGGAACACGCCGTATGCCTGGATCTTCGTGTCGAACTGGTCGGTCCAGAAGTACGGCACCGGCGCGAACAGGCTCTGCGCACCGAGCAGGTTGCGGGCAACCGCCATCCCTTGTTCGGTGGCGTTCATCCGGTGCTCGACCCGCATGAGGCCGCCGAACAACGGGTTGAACCAGCGGGCCACGTCACCGGCGGCGTACACACGATCGACGGCCCGGCAGGTGGCGTCGCACACCACACCGTCGTCCACCGGCACCCCGGTGCCGTCCAGCCAACCGGTGGCGGGCAGGGCACCGATCGCCACCAGCACGACGTCGGCCGGGAGGACGGTCCCGTCGGTCAACTCGACTCCGGAGGTCACGCCCGCCGCAGAAGCGCCCACGACGACGACCCGGTCGAGGTTCCCCACTACGGGTCAACCACGATCGCCAGCGCCGGGCACAGCAGGGCGGCGTGCTCGGTGGCCGCTTCCAGCCGGGCGGGCGGGTTCTCCACCAGCAGGACCACCATGCCGTCCTCGTCGCGCTGGTCGAACACCTCCGGAGCCGCGAGCACGCACTGGCCCGCGCCAACACAGGCGTCCACGTCGATCCGGACCTTCATCGGTTGTCCTGCCTGTCCCAGGTGACGGGCAGCGAGCGCACGCCGTAGACCAGCGCGTCGTTCTTGAACTCGATGTCCTCGAACGGCACCGCGAGCCTCAGCGTCGGGATGCGCTGGTGCAGCCGGGCGAACACCTCCTGCAGCTCGACCCTGGCCAGCTGCTGGCCGAGGCACTGGTGAACGCCGTAGCCGAACGCCAGGTGCGCCGTCGCCCCGCGCTGGAGGTCGATGCGGTCGGGGTCGGGGAACACCGACTCGTCCCGGTTACCGGCGGACAACGCGGCCACGAGCCATTCCCCGGCCCTGATCGTCTCGTCGCCGATCTTCAGATCGCCGGTGGCCTGCCGCAACACGCCGAACTGCACGATCGAGAGGTACCGCAGCATCTCGTCGACGGCGCCGCCCGCGAGTCCGGGGTCGGCCCGCAGCGCGGCGAGCTGATCGGGCTGGCGCAGCAGGGCCAGCGTGCTGAGGCCGATCATGTTGGCGGTGGTCTCGTGCCCGGCGATCAGCAGCGTGATGCCGAGGGTGACCAGTTCCTCGACGGACAGCTCCTGGCCGTTCTCCCTGGCCCGGACGATCAGCCTGCCCAGCAGGTCGTCGCTCGGCGCCGCGAGTTTGGTCAGCACGAGCTGCGTCATGAACCCGGCGACCTCCAGGTTGGCCTGCTCCAGCGCGGCCGGGTCGCTGTTCGTGGCGATGAGCACCGCCGTCTGCTCCTGGAACCGGTCGCGGTCGCCGTAGTCGACGCCCAGCAGCTCGCAGATCACCAGCGACGGGATCGGCAACGCGAAGTCGTGGACCAGGTCGACCGGACCGGTCCGCGCCAGCAACGCGTCGAGATGGTCGTCGACCAGGCCCTGGATGTAGGGACGCAACGCCTGGATCCGCTTGACGGTGAACTCCGGCGTCAGCAGCCTGCGCAGCCGGGCGTGGTCGGGGCCGTCCATGTTCAGCAGGCTGCCGGGCGCCACCGGCCGGTCGAGCTGGCCGCCGGTCACCACGTGCGTGGACGGCGCGGCATGCGAGCTGAGCCGGGGATCGGTCAGTACCGCGCGCACGTCGGCGTACCGGCTGATGACGCGAGCCTCGACGCCGACCGGACAGGCCAGCGACGCCGTGCCCTCCTGTGCGCGCAGCTCGGCGTACTCGGCGGGCGGGTCGAACGGGCAGCCGGCGTCCCGCGCGGTCGGGAAGGTGGCCGAGATTCCGGCAGTGACTGTCATAAGACCGAGACTGCCAGAAGGCATGGACTGCCGCAACTGACTGTCATGTGGCAGCCACTGTCATCTGGCAGTGCTAGGCTCGACGGATTCAGGAGCGGGGAGGTGCGCTGTGGGCTTGCGTGAGACGAAGATGGAACGCACCCGGCGGTTCATCGCCGACACGGCGTTCGACCTGTTCGTCGAGCACGGGTACGACCACACCACGATCGAGCAGATCGCCGCCGCGGCGGAGGTCGGCACCCGCACGCTGTACCGCTACTACTCCACCAAAGAGGCGCTGGTCGTCAGCTTCGTGGACAACGGCCTGAACACCGCGATGGCGGCGTTCCTGGCCCAGCCCGACGACATGCCGCTGCCCGAAGCGCTCTACGCGGTCGTCGGCAGTGTCGAGCAGACGATCGCGGAGAACTCGGCGCGCCTGCTCGCCCTGTACGAGATCATCTTCGAAACCACGGGGCTGCGTGCCGCACTGGCCGACCTGGACTGGCGCTGGCGCCAGCGGCTGGCCGAGGAGATCCTCCGGCGGTCGGGCGAGCCCGGGAACGCGCTGTTCGCCGCACTGGCCGCGGCGAACACCATGAACGTGATCGGGGTGATCGTGCAGACGTGGGTCACCAACGGCGGCAGGGTCAAAGCCTCCGACGTCACCCGTGAAACGCTGGATCTGTTGCACAGCAGGGCGATTCCCGTTCCCACGCCCACCAGGTGACCAGCCCTCCGGTCAAGGGGAAAGTTGGCCGATATGTGCCACCTCAACCACCTTGTCCAGGTGAGTACTGCTCATTAGTTTGACAGTCCGGAAGGCCGAATTGCCTGCTGGCGCAGGGGTTTCCGGGGCCTGGAGGACTCAATGGTGAGCTCGGCACTGCTGTCGGTCCATGGGCTGGTGAAGCGCTTTCCCGGCGTGACGGCCCTGCGGGGCGTGGACTTCGAGGTGCGCGCGGGTGAGGTGCACTGCCTGCTCGGGCAGAACGGCGCGGGCAAGTCGACGCTGATCAAGGTGCTGTCCGGCGCGCACCGTCCCGACGAGGGCGAGATCCGCTGGCGGGGCGAGGTCGTGTCGTTCGGCAACCCGACCGCCGCGATGCGCAGCGGGGTGGCCGCGATCTACCAGGAACTGGACCTCGTGGCGGGCTTGTCGGTGGCCGACAACGTGTTCCTCGGCCATGAACTGTCCACAATGGGCTATACCCGGCGGGCAGACCAGCGTCGCCGGACCCGCGCGCTGCTCCACCGGCTGGGGCATCCGGAGATCGCGCAGGACCGGGACGTCGGCCGGTTGTCCGTGGCCCACCAGCAGGTCGTCAGCATGGCGCGGGCGCTGTCGCTCGACGGGCAGCTGCTGATCATGGACGAGCCGTCGGCCGTGCTGGACCCGGACGAGGTGCGGGTGCTGTTCGGTGTCATCAGGGAGCTCACCGCCCAGGGCGTGGCCGTCGTCTACATCTCGCACCGCCTGGCGGAGATCAGGGAGATCGGCGACCGGGTGACCGTGCTCAAGGACGGTCGCACCGTCGCGACGGGCCTGCCCGCACGCGAGACGAAGACCTCGGAACTGATCGGGTTGATGACCGGGCGCGTCCTGGACAACGTGTTCCCGCAACGGAAACCGGTCGACCCTGCCGCGCCGGAGGTGCTGGTGGTGCGCGGACTGGCCGACGGCGACCGTTTCCGCGACGTGGACCTGACGGTCCGCGCGGGTGAGGTGGTCGGGCTCGCGGGTCTCGTCGGGTCGGGCCGTTCGGAGATCCTGGAGACCATCTACGGGGCGCGGAAAGCGGCTGAGGGCACCGTCGAGGTCGATGGCAGGCCGTTGCGGAGGGGGAGTGTCGGCGCGGCCGTGCGCGCGGGGATGGGTTTGTGCCCGGAAGAGCGCAAGAGCCAGGGATTGCTGCTGGACCAGGCCGTGTACCGCAACATCACCGTCTCGTCGCTGTCGTCGTTCGCCCGGTTCGGCTTCCTGGACGACCGCGCCGAACGGGCCCGCTCGATCCGGCTCACCGAGGCGCTGGACGTCCGGCCTGCCGGTGTGGACCGCGTGGTGCGTGGTCTTTCCGGGGGCAACCAGCAGAAGGTCGTCCTCGCGCGGTGGCTGCTGCGGGAGTGCCGGGTGCTGCTGCTCGACGAACCCACCCGCGGCGTCGATGTGGGCGCGCGCAGCGAGATCTACGAGCTCATCCGCGAGCTGGCGGACTCCGGCGTGGCCGTGGTCGTCGTCTCCAGTGACGTCGAGGAGGTCCTGGGCCTCGCCGACCGGGTCCTGGTGGTGCGCGAGGGCCGGGTGGTCCACGACGGTCCGGCCGACGAGATCGACGAGTCCCGGGTCCTCGACCTGGTCATGGAAGGACACGCCGCATGAGCGAGGACACCGCCTTGTCCGCGCCGAACAGTGCTCCGGTCGCGAAGGAATCCAGCATCTCGGCTCTGCTCGCCTCCCCGGCCGGGCGCAACACCGGTCTCGTGGTCGCACTGGTCCTGCTGTGCCTGGGCGGGGTGATCACCGCGGGCGACCGGTTCGCCGACATCGACAACGTGCTCACCATCCTGCGGCTCGCGGCGGTGATCGGCGTCGTGAGCGTCGGCATGACGTTCGTGATCACCGGAGGCGGGATCGACCTGTCCGTCGGCGCGATCGTCGCGCTGTCCTCGGTGTGGGCCACAACCCTTGCCACCCAAGGGATCGCCAACGACACGCACTGGATCGTCATCGTGTTCACCGCGCTGCTGGTGGGCGGGGCGTGCGGACTGGTCAACGGCGCGCTGATCGCCTACGGCCGGGTCGTGGCGTTCATCGCGACCCTGGCGAGCCTGGCCGCCGCCCGCGGTCTGGCCGAGATCATCTCCAACCGCAGGACGCAGATCGTGAACGTGCCGGGTTTCGCCGCGTTCTTCGACGCATCGGTTCTAGGGGTACCGGTGCTCGTGGTGATCTTCGCGGTGGTCGCGGTGGCCGGATGGGTGCTGCTCAACCGCACCACATTCGGCCGCCGCACGTTCGCCGTCGGCGGCAACCCGGAGGCGGCCCGGCTGGCAGGCATCGACGTGCGGCGGCACACCGTCTGGCTCTACACGCTGCTCGGCCTGTGCTGCGGGCTGGCCGCCGTCATGCTCGTCGCCCGCACCACGACCGGCAGCGCGACCCACGGCGGACTGTACGAGCTCGACGCGATCGCCGCGGTCGTGATCGGCGGCACGCTGCTCTCCGGCGGCCGCGGCACGATCGCGGGCACCGTCTTCGGTGTCCTGATCTTCACCACGCTGTCGAACGTCTTCACCCTCAACAACCTCTCCATCTCCGCCCAGGCCGTCGCGAAGGGCGCGATCATCGTGGTCGCCGTCCTCCTCCAGCAGCGGCTGGCCAGACGCAGCGGCGCTTGACGCCGCGACTCCCGACCGCTGCCATCCGAGGAGACAGAAACCCATGCCACTCAAGAGAATCGCTGTTCTGGCCGCCTTAACGCTCACGCTCGCCGCGTGCACCGGCAACACGCCGCAGAACCAGAGCGGCGGCAACCAGGGCGGTGTGAAGGTCGCCAACGACGAACCGGGCGAGAAGGTCGTCGTCGGCTTCTCCGCACCGGCGGCCGACCACGGCTGGATGGCCGCGATCACCAACGCGGCCAAGGCCGAGGCCGGCAAGTACTCCGACGTGGAGCTGCGCGTCGTCGAGGGCACCAACGACGTCAACCTCCAGATCAGCCAGGTGGAGACGTTCATCAACGACAAGGTGGACGCGATCGTGCTGCTGCCGTTCGACGGCGCGGCGCTCACCCCGGTCGCCTTGAAGGCCATGAAGGCCGGCATCACCGTGATCAACGTCGACCGCGAGTTCGACAGCCCGTTCGCCGCGCGGTCCACGGTCCTGGGTGACAACCACGGCATGGGCGTCTCCGCGGGCACGTACGTCTGCGAGCGGCTCAAGGACAAGCCCGGCGCCGTGGTCGCCGAGATCGCCGGCATCGACTCGCTGCCGCTGACCCAGGACCGCAGCAGGGGATTCGCCGAGGCACTCGCGAGCTGCGGGCTGAAGGTCGGCAACCGCGTGGCCGCCGAGTTCACCGTGGAGAGCGGCGAAAGGGCCGCCGCGAACCTGCTGCAGGCCGCACCGCGCATCGATGCCATCTGGAACCACGACGACGACCAGGGCGTCGGCGTCACCGCCGCGGTCAAGAACTCCGGCCGCAAGGAGTTCTTCATGGTCGGTGGCGCGGGATCGGCCAACGTGATGCGGGAGATCAAGGCGGACAACGGCCCGCACAAGGCGACCGTGATCTACCCGTCCACCCAGGGCGCCGACGGCATCCGGCTCGCGCGGCTCGCGGTGCAGAACAAGAGCCTCGGCGACCTCGTCGAGGTGGAGGTCCCTCGTGAGGTCCAGCTGTACGCCCCGGTCGTCACGAAGGACAACGTCGACCGCTACCTGCCGACCGCCTTCGAGTCCTGAGAGGACCGCGGACTGTGACAGAGCTTGGCATCGCGATGATCGGCCACGCGTTCATGGGAGCCGCGCACTCCCAGGCGTGGCGGGTCGCGCCGCGCTTCTTCGACCTGCCGGTGCGGCCGGTGATGTCCGTGCTGTGCGGCCGGGACACCGACCGCACGCGGGCCGCCGCCGAACGCCTGGGCTGGGCGGAGGCCGTGACCGACTGGAAGTCCGTGCTGGACCGTGACGACGTGCACGTGGTGGACATCTGCACGCCGGGCGACACGCATGCCGAGATCGCGGTCGCCGCCCTGGACGCGGGCAAGCACGTGCTGTGCGAGAAGCCGATGGCCAACAGCGTCACCGAAGCCGTCGCGATGGCGGAGGCCGCCTCACGGGCGGCTGAGCGCGGCGTGCGTTCGATGGTCGGGTTCAGCTACCGCCGGGTGCCTGCTCTGGGCCTGGCCCGTGACCTGGTCGCCAAGGGCAGGCTGGGACGGATCCACCACGTCCGCGCGGTGTATCTGCAGGACTGGATCGTCGATCCCGCCGCGCCGCTGTCCTGGCGGCTCGACAAGGACAAGGCAGGCTCAGGCGCACTGGGCGACATCGGCGCGCACGTCGTGGACGCCGCCCAGTTCATCGTCGGCGACACCATCGGCGAGGTCTCCGGGACGCTGGAGACGTTCGTGTCGGAGCGTCCGCTGGCGTCCGCACACTCCGGTCTGTCCGGCACCGCCGCGGCCGGACAGACCGGGCCGGTCACCGTGGACGACGCCGCCTTGTTCCTGGCGCGTTTCGCCGGTGGCGCGCTCGGCTCGTTCGAGGCCACCCGGTTCGCGAACGGCCGCAAGAACGCGCTGCGTATCGAGGTCAACGGCTCGGCGGGCAGCCTGGCGTTCGACTTCGAGGACATGAACGTGCTGCGGTTCTTCGACGGCACCGAGGACTCCGCCGTGGCGGGGTTCCGCCGGATCATGGTCACCGAGCCGGAGCACCCGTACGTGGCCGCCTGGTGGCCCGCCGGGCACGGCCTGGGCTACGAGCACGCGTTCACCCATCAGGCCGTCGACTTCGTGCGGGCCGTGGCTGCGGGGACCGATCCGGCACCGTCGTTCGCGGACGGTCTTCAGGTGCAGCGCGTCCTCGCCGCCGTCGAGGACAGCGCGGCATCCCGTACGTGGCAACAGGTTTAGGAGAGATCGAGATGGCGCGTCCGATCACGTTGTTCACCGGCCAGTGGGCCGACCTGCCGTTCGAGGAGGTCGCCCGGCTGGCTGCGGGCTGGGGCTACGACGGCCTGGAGATCGCCTGCTGGGGCGACCACCTCGACCCGTGGCGGGCCGCGGAGGACGACGACTACGTCGCGGACCGGCTCGCGATCCTCGCCAAGCACGACCTGAAGGTGTGGGCGATCTCCAACCACCTCACCGGTCAGGCCGTCTGCGACGACCCCATCGACGAACGGCACCAGGGCATCCTGTCCGCCCGCAACTGGGGTGACGGTGACCCCGAGGGCGTGCGGCAGCGGGCGGCGGAAGAGATGAAGACGACCGCGCGGGCCGCGGCCAGGCTCGGCGTCGACACCGTCGTGGGGTTCACCGGCTCGTCGATCTGGAAGACCGTCGCCATGTTCCCGCCCGCGCCCGCCTCGATGATCGACGCCGGCTACCAGGACTTCGCCGACCGCTGGAACCCCATCCTGGACGTGTTCGACGAGGTCGGCGTCCGGTTCGCACACGAGGTCCACCCGTCCGAGATCGCCTACGACTACTGGACGTGCGTCCGCACGCTGGAGGCAATCGG
This sequence comes from uncultured Actinomycetota bacterium, assembly GCA_963766275.1. Lineage (GTDB taxonomy): Bacteria > Actinomycetota > Actinomycetes > Mycobacteriales > Pseudonocardiaceae > Lentzea. Next base: position 50,351 of record CAVYAD010000012.1, on the reverse strand, counting down.
GCACCGGCCGGCGTTCGGCCTCAACTGGGACCCGTCGCACTTCGTCTGGCAGGACCTCGACCCGGTCGGGTTCCTGTGGGACTTCCGCGACCGGATCTACCACGTCGACTGCAAGGACGCCCGGCGCCAGGTCGGCAACGGCCGCAACGGCAGGCTCGGCTCGCACCTGCCGTGGGCGGACCCGCGGCGCGGCTGGGACTTCGTCTCCACCGGACGCGGTGACGTGCCGTGGGAGCAGTCGTTCCGGATGCTCAACACGATCGGCTACTCCGGCCCGATCAGCGTCGAATGGGAGGACGCGGCGATGGACCGGCTCGTCGGCGCGCCCGAGGCACTGGAGTTCATCCGCCGCAACGCCTTCGACCCGCCGTCGGCCTCCTTCGACGCCGCGTTCAGCTCCGGGGGCTGATCCGGCCTGTCTTCTGGTTCCGATGTGACAATTGTTCGATGGAGAGCACCTTGGGTGTAGAGGCGGGATCGCCGGCCGCTGTGCTGCGCATGCTGATGGACGGCAGCCCGCGCACCCGAGCGGAGATCGTGGCCGCGACCGGACTCGCCCGCTCGACGGTGCGGGCCAGGCTGGACCTGCTCGTGGCCGCCGGGCTGGTGAGCGACAGCGGCACGGGGGAGTCCACCGGCGGACGCCCGGCCGGCCGGTTCGGGTTCAATCCCGCCGCCCACCTCGTGCTGGCGGCCGAGGTGGGCGCCACCCACGCCACCGTCGCCGTCTCCGACCTCGGGTGCCGGTTGCTCGCCGTCGAACAGGTGGACCTCGACGTGGCGGACGGACCGGCGGCGATCCTGCCGCTCCTGGTCACGACCTGGCGCTCGTTGTTGCGGTCCGTTCCCGCCGCGGAGATCGCCGGCGTGGGCATCGGCCTGCCGGGCCCTGTCGAGCACTCCACCGGCAGGCCGAACAACCCGCCGATCATGCCGGGCTGGGACGGGTTCGACGTGCCCGCGGCGATCGCGGCGGAGTTCGACGTGCCGGTGCTGGTCGACAACGAGGTCAACCTGATGGCGCTGGGCGAGCACACCGCCTCGCACCCGGACGTGCGGCACATGATCGTGGTGAAGGCGGCCACCGGCATCGGCGCCGGGCTGATCAGCAATGGCGTGCTGCACCGCGGCGCGGCGGGCGCGGCGGGGGACCTCGGGCACATCCGGGTGCCGGAGGGTGGTGAGGCGCTGTGCCGGTGCGGCAACACCGACTGCCTGGAAGCGGTCGCCGCCGGCCCCGCACTGGCCGCGAAGCTGCGGGAGCTGGGACATCCCGCGCACTCGACGGCCGACGTGGTGAACCTGGTCCGTTCCGGCAACCTAGAGGCCGGCCGGGTGGTGCGGCAGGCGGGCAGGGACATCGGCGAGGTGCTCGCCGGGTGCGTGAGCATGTTCAACCCCTCGCTCGTGGTCATCGGCGGACTGCTGGCGGAGTCGGGCGAGATGCTGCTGGCGGGCGTGCGCGAGTCGATCTACCGGCGCTCGCTGCCGCTGGCCACCGAGAACCTGCGGATCGTCGCGTCGGGCGCGGGCGTGACCGCCGGGGCCCTGGGCGCGGCGGCGATGGTGGTGCGGCACGTGCTGTCTCCGGAGGTGCTGGACGCACGGCTGGGCGAGGTCGCCGCCGGTTCCACGGGAGAGGTGCGGCTGTCCTCTCACGCCACCTAGGTGGGCTGGGTAATGGCGATCTTCATCCTTAAGTCAGGTGCACTTTGACATCCAAGCGCCGACTTTTGATTGACAGCCGCCAATAGTCACGCCTACCGTCGCCTTATGACTGTGACCCGCGTAACACCGGGGGTGGTCGCACACCCGGTCACGGTGCCGCGCCCGAGAGATGGTCACACCGTGGCCGTAGGCAAGGAGCCCACGGTGGCGACCCGGCACCTGCTGCGGCTCATGCGCACCGGCGCGACCGACCGCGCGATCGCCCGCGAGCTGGACGTCAGCCTGCGCACCCTGAACCGGCGCATCGCCCGCCTGCAGTTGTTGCTCGGCGTGCAGTCACGGTTCCAGCTCGGAGTGCTCGCCGCCGAGCTGGAGTGGCTCGCGGTGAACAAGGCAGGCAACGGAACTCACCCGCCTTCCGTCCCCTGACGTGTGGGTTGCCCTGGGTCAGGGCAACCCCGGACAGGGGGAAGCCGATGCGGTGGCCGGTGGTGCTCGCGGTCGTGCTCGCCGGATGCGGGGCTGATGTCCCCACGCTGCCGGATGGGCTTGTGCTGCAGGGGAAACAGCTGGTCGGCATGCCCAGCCCGCGGCCGGCGGAGCTACCGGAGTTCAGCCTCTACGGCGACGGCACCGTGGTCCGGCCGGGTCCTCCGGCAGGAGCCCTGCAGACGGCGGAGACAGTCCAGATAGGACAGAAGCGCGCCAGGGACTTCTACGAAGCGGCTCACGACGAGCCGTTCCTGCACGGTTCCCTCGGCGCTGGCCCAGGACCTCTGCTGTCCGAGAACGGCCCGGCCCGCAAGCCCGGCGAGCACGTGACGGTCCGCTACGACCTGGAGAACGGCCAGGTCGTCGACGCCGCGCTCGCCGACAACGACGAGATGCACTGGGTGGCGGGCGGGATGCTGGGTGTCGTGGCCCTCGGCGCGCTCCTCGCGAACCTCATCACCTGGAGGCCAGGGCCACGACAGGAGTGAACCGACGCCCGCTGCCGCGGGACACGAGCACGACCGTCACGACGTCGTCGGCACCGGGTGACCTTCCGACGCCTGCACGACGACGATGCCCTGACCCGACAGCGCGAGCTGGTAGGCCTCGCCGGATCCGCGTCCGATGACGGCGCCGAGCTTGGCCGTTTTGCGGATCGAGGACCGCAGCGAGGTGGACCACAGGACGGCGGACTGCATGTCGACGAATGTCGGCACGTCCACGTTCAGCACGACCGGTGTCCCGTAGGCGGTGACGGCCAGAGCTCCGGTGCCGGTGAACGTGGTGTTGAACAGGCCGCCGCTGAGCATGGACGCGCCTTCGGTGCGGTTGATGTCCCACTTGAGCGAGCTGTCGAACGCGAGCACGTTCCTGCCGTTCACGGTGACGCCCTCGTCCTCCAGGTACAGCACGAAGATCTCGTCGGCGTCCTGGGCGAGGAACACGTCTCCGCTGCCCGACACCTTCATCAGCGACATGCCCTCACCGGTGAATGCCTTCTTGAACAGCTTGCCGAGGCCACCGCTTCCCTCGTAGGCGAAGTCGACCTCGCCCTGGTAGGCGACCATCGATCCCTGCTTGGCGAAGAAGAACCCGCCGCTGCCGGTGAGGTCCACCTTGAGCATGCGTTCGTTCTGCAGTTGGAAGCTTCCCGGCTCGACGGACCGCTCTTCGTGGTTGAACAGTGAGCTGCGCATGCCCAGATGATGCAGGTGATCATGGGCTCGCGCATCACCGGGTCACAGCTCGACCGCGGGTCGGCCACCACGAACCCGCAACCAGTCGGCGAGGTCGGTGAAACCGTTGCGCAGCGCCGCGTCGAACGGTGTCATCCGCTCCCAGGGTGGCAGCCAGTTGATCTCGCCGCCCTGGTGGAGCAGGTACTCCGCGGATGCCTGCCGGCCGCCGTGGCACGCACCCCAGAACGCCACGTCGACATCTTCCTGTGTGGCGCCGGGAAAGTGCTGTTCGACGCGGTCCTGCAGGCCGAGTGTGGCGGCATCGGTCAGGGTGACGGCCGCGCCTCGCTCCACCAGTCGCCGGGCGGCACGCCACTGGCCGAAGGCTCGTGCGTCCGCCAGCGGGGTGCCGCCGCCGATCACAGCGCCGTCGATGTCGATGTCCGCACCCGCGTCCAGCAGCGCGTCGAGCACCTCGACGTCGTCGCTGCTCGCGGCCCAGTGCAATGGTGCCTCACCGTGCGATCCGCCGAACCGCGCGTTCACGTCCGCACCCGCCTCGACCAGCACCGCCACGATCTCGGCGCCGTTCGGGCGACCGCCGGGCCAGTCCGTCAGCACGTGCAGCATGGTGCGGGAGTTGCCGCGGTGGTCCGTGATCCGGGCCTCCGCCAGATTCTCGTTCTCCGCCAGCAAGCGGCGCAGCGTGGCGGTGTCGCCCGCATGAATGGCGGCGGTCACCGCGACCGCCAGGGGATCCCCGCCGCGCAGGTCGCCGATCGGTGGCATGTCAGGAAACCTTAGGCGTATCGCGAGCCGGATGGAGCGGCCGAGCCGTTTCCCCGATGGGGCCGGGAAGATCGGTTCGGCTCGCTGAGGCGAGCAGCAGGGCGATCATCACCAGGCCGAAGCCGACCAGGCCGAGCACGATCATGATTCCGATGTGGAGGCCGGCGCCCACCACCACCGCCCATCTCCGGAAGCGGAGACCGCAGAACGCCGACACCGCGAGGAACGTCTCCGCGGCGAGCGTGCCCCACGTCAGTAGCGGGCCCATGCCGTCGACGAGCTCGGCCAGCGCGGGCGTCGCGCCGAAGTACGCGTCCTGCATCGTGTAGTGCATGGCCTCGCCGGCGCGCCATTCGGGCTCACGCAGCTTGAACCACACCGCCTGCCCGTAGACGAACGCGACCTGAACCCTGATCGCCAGGTGACCGGCCGCCGCCGCGCCGTGCCATCGCGGGGTCATCGGTGTCCGCGGACGGGTCCAGTGCCATCGGCGGTCGTCGCCCAGCAGCACCGGGATCAGGAGCAGGGCCAGGATCTTGCTGATGTGCTCGCCGCCGTTGGACACGACCAGCGTGGCGCTGAAGCTGAACGCCACGTACCAGTGCGGAACGCACGTCCATTTCGGTCGATAGCCGACCGCGACGACGACGAGTACGGCGATGGCCGTCCAGCGGGCGATCGTCAGGTCGAAACCCAGGCACCACAAGGAGGTTCCGCGCAGGCCGGTGCATTGCGGGCCGTCCGGCGCGCCGTCGACGCCAGGGAATAGATTGGCGTCCGCGGTGAACGCCAGGACCAGGAGCTGGGCCATGGCGACGAGGGAGCGGGCCGCGCCGAGCAGGGGCGATCTCGTCTCGGCGGTCAGGAGCCGGCTCAGCACTTCAGGTCCACGGCGGCGACGCGGGTGATCTGTCTGGTCGTGCGATCGCCGGATGGCCGTTCGACCGCGAAGACGGCCGGACCGCACACGTGCGGCGCGAACCAGTCGGGGAGCGATGCGCGTGGGGCGTCGGCGATCACGGCGGCGCAGGCGGTGATGTCCGGGGCATCGCAATTACGCCACTGGTCAGGTGGAATCGTCTGCACGATCGACACCTGCCGCACCATGTCGCCGTAAGATTTTCTGCTCAACCCGCGGTGGTATTGGGCGTCGGCGGCGGGACGGGTCAGCGAGACGAACGAGCCGCCCGTCTGTCGATAGGCGACGGTGTACTCGCGGCCGGCGGAATTGAGGTAGAACCGCCACGCCATCGGCCAGATCAATTTAGCGGTGTCCTGGCGGGAGGCGATCGAATCGCCGACGAGACTCGTCGGCAGATACGTGGCGCCGATGACCAGGGCGAGTGCCAAAAGCGCCGCGCAGGTGAACGCGAAACCCTGCGCGGCGCCGGTTCGGTCAGCAGGATCGGCGGGCACCGAAACAGCTCAGCAACTGGTGGAGCACGGCCCGTTGCCTGCCTGCACCGTCCTGACCGTGGGATTCGTGCTGTCGGAACCTGAAATGAGCAGTGCCGCGGCCAGTGCCACGACCGCCGACATCGCTCCCAGTAACGCATACCAGCGCATTTCCAAGGCCCCCCTCGGGTTGGTTCGCGCCGTCAACTGTGACGGCGGTTACACATGAGAGCGGGTCTGAAGCATTCTGTCAACACTAACTCCGTGTACTCGAATGGGTTCGAAGCGTAGTCGGAATGATTATTCGAAAAGGTGCGGTTCGCTGTTCGAGCTGTGGTAGTCAATGGGGCCCACATTGATTCGGGGGAGTCCGTGGCTCTTGAATATCGGATACTGGGCCCGCTGGAACTTCACCGCGCGGGCAGTCCTGTCGAGCTCGGCGGCGAGCGGCAGCAGAAGCTGCTCGCCGTGCTGCTGCTGAACGCCGGTTCGGTCGTGTCGTTCGACCGGCTGGTGGACGAGCTGTGGGACGACCCGCCGCAGACAGCGCGCCGTCAGGTGTCCAACGCCGCGGCGGGTGTGCGCCGGGCGATCGACGCCGCTGGTGGGCGGCTGGTCACCACGACCCATGGGTATCGGGTGCACACGACCGGCGAGACGGTCGACGCGGACGTCTTCCGCGCCCTGTTGAGCGACGCCGACGCCGCTGCCGAAGCCGGGCGCCGGCAGGAGGCCGTCACGTCGTTGACCGAGGCGCTGGCGCTGTGGCGCGGACCGCTGCTGGACGGGCTCGTCACGTCGTCGATCAACGCCGCCCGCGACGCGATGGCCGAGCAACGACTGGTCGCGGTGGAACGGCTGGCGCGGCTGCGGGTCGAGCTCGACGACCACGCGGTCGTCGCCGAACTTGTCGGCCACGTGGCCGAGAACCCGCTGCGGGAGTCGTTGCGCGCCACGCTGATGCGGGCGTTGTACCGGTCCGGGCGGCAGGGTGACGCGCTGGCGGTGTTCGAGGACGGGCGCAGGCTCCTGGCGGAGGAGCTGGGTGCGGATCCCGGTCCCGAGCTGCGCGCTCTGCACGAGCGGATGCTGCGTTCGCAGCCCGCCGGGGAGCTGGCCGAACCACTGACCACCGGGCCTGCCGGGTCTTTCCTGCCTTACGACACACCGGATTTCACGGGGCGATCCGCTGACGTGGAGCAGATGCTCGCGCTGGCAAAAGATGTCGCACCCGACGCCGTGGCGATCCTCGTGGTGGAGGGCATGGGCGGTGTGGGCAAGACGGCACTGGCGGTGCATGTCGCGCACCTGCTGATCGACCGCTATCCGGATGGTCAGTACTTCGTGGACTTGCAGGGGTACACCGACGACGAGCGCCCGATGTCCGTCGACGAGGCAGTGGACTCGTTGCTGTGGCAGACAGGTGTGCCCGCACACCAGATGCCTGCCGACGCGGCATCGCGGCGGGACCGCTGGCGCGAACGCACCGCGGGCAGGCGGGTGCTGGTCCTGCTCGACAACGCCACGGACTCCACGCAGGTGCGGCCGCTCCTGCCAGGTGGGCCGGGTTCGCTCGTCGTGGTGACCAGCAGGCGGCAGCTGGTCGACCTCCCCGGTGCGATCCCGCTGCCGTTGGACGTGCTCGACTCGGACGGGGCGGCGGAGCTGTTCGGCCGGGTGGCGTCCACGGATCGCGTCAACGTCGAGCGCGAGGCGACCGAGGCGGTGGTCGCGTTGTGCGGTGGGCTTCCATTGGCCTTGCGCATCGCCGCGTCCCGCTTTCGCCGCCGTCCCACGTGGACGATGGCGGACCTGGCCGAACAGCTGCGCGACCGGCACCGGCGCGACCGGACGTTCACGGTGGACGACCACAGCGTGTCCGGAGTGATCGCGTTGTCCTACCGCCACCTGACGCCGGTGCGGCAGCGGTTGTTCCGCCTGCTCGGACTGGCGCCGGTACACGACTTCGACGCGTACGCCGCCGCCGCGCTCACCGGGCTGGAACCCGCCGACGCCGAGGACGGGCTGGAGGCGCTGCTGGAGCGCAACCTGGTGATGCAACGCGATTCCGGCCGCTACTGCCTGCACGACCTGGTGCGGGACTGTGCCCGCGGAATGGCCGACGAACTCGACGCCGACGAGGTGCGCCAGGCCAGGAACCGGTTGTTCGACCACTACCTCGATCTCGTCGAGAAGTGCTGCGCGCCGCTGATCATGGGAGCTCCACGGTTCCGGCCGCAGATCACCCACGCCTCACCGGTACCGGCGCCGGACACCGCGGAAGAAGCGTTGCGCAGGCTGAGGTCCGAGCACCGGAACCTGGTGACGCTGATCGAACACGCCGCGACACACGGCTGGTTGGCGCACGCGTGGCAGCTCCCGTGTGCGCTGCTGCCCTACTTCATGCGGATCGGCCAGCGGGCCGGCGTGCACGAGCTGGCCGACCACGCGGTGCGGGCGGCCGATGAGCTCGGCGACCGGCGCGGGCTGGCACTGGCGTGGCAGGCGGTGGCGTTCGCGTTGCGCGAGCAGGGTCGCAACCTCGAGGTGCGCGACGTGCTGGAGCGGTCGGTGGCGATCTGCCGTGAGCTGGGTGATCTGCCCGCGCTCGCCGCCGGACTGCGGGACCTCGGTGTCTCGGTGCTGCAGGCGGGATCGCTGACCGAGGCCGCGCAGCGGTTCGCGGAGGCGCTCGAGGTCGCGCAGACCCTCGGAGACACCGACAACGGCGTCAACTCCGGTATCAACCTGGGGATCGTCGCCTGCCAGCTCGGGATGTACGACCGCGCCCGCGCACTGTTCGACCAGGCGCTCAGGCACCACCGGCGGGTGGGGTCGGTAGAGGGCGAGGCGATCACATTGATCAACATCGGCTGGCTCGAGTACAGCCGGGAACGCGACGAGCTGGCGATCGAGCCGCTGGACCGGGCCGTGCGGCTGAGCCGGTCGATCGGGTTCGTGCGCGGTGAGGTGATCGGACTGTCCTGGTTGTCGGTCGGGTACCGGGCGCTGGGACGCATCGACGACGCGCTGGCGGTGGGAGTGACGTCCCGCGATGCCGCGCGGTCATCGGACCTGCACGAACCGGAGTGCGACGCGATCACCGCCCTCTCCGAGGCGGAACTGGCCGCTGGTCGGCTCACCGAGGCGCATGCGGGCTTCCGTGAGGTGGAGCGGATCTCGTCGGAGGTGGACCTGCCGTTGGTGCTCGCGCGGGCGAGGGAGGGCCTGGCGCACGTCGCGGCACTGGTTCAGGAACACGACCGTGCCCGCGTCCTGTGGGAGAAGGCGCTGCCGCTCTATCAGGAGGATTCGCTGGAGGCCGCGCAGATCCGCGCACATCTGGCCGCTCCGGGAGACGCCTCGGTGAGCTGTGGCCGGTGCCGGACGCGCGCGGGTGACCGCCGTGCGGTCACCGAGTGGGCCGACGTTCGCGTGCCGCAGCGCAAGGCCCGTTCGAGTATCTAAGTTAGCCGCACCAACGTGCTTTCCGCTCCAAAATCGCGACTGAGACAGCGGGCTTCAGGCCTGGGCCTGGTGCCGATGTCGAGCGAAGGCCGAACCGATGCTGACCGTTGTTTGACTCCCCGGTGGTGACACGGAAAGGGACCGGGGGGTCGGATGCGTCTGCACGTGCTGGGACCGCTGGAGGTGCACGGGGCCGCGGGGCGGCTCGCCATCGGCGGGGTCAAGCGGCAGGGGGTGCTGGTCGCGCTGCTGTTGCGGGCCGGCGAGATGGTGTCCACCGACCGGCTGGTGGAGACGCTGTGGGGTGAGTCGCCGCCGCGTTCGGCGCCGTCGAACGTGCGCACCTACGTGTCGGATCTGCGTCGCGTGCTCGCCGGTACCGCCGAGCTGAACAGCGTGGGCGTCGGATACCGCATCGAGGTGGATCCCGGCGAGGTCGACCTGCACGTGTTCCACCGGCTCGCGGACGAGGGCGAGGCGGCGGTCCGGGCGGGGGAGCACGAGCACGCGGTGGCCGTGCTGACGCGGGCGTTGGGGCTGTGGCGAGGGCGGGCGTTCGGCGGGGTCGAGCTGGCGCCGTGGGTGGACGCCGCCGCGACCGCGCTGGACGACCGGCGCTGGGCGGTGCTGTCGGCACTGGTGGAGGCGCTCACCGAGACCGGCCGTCGTGAGGACGCGATCGGCATTCTGCGTGAGATGGTCGCCGAACGCCCGCTCGCCGAAGGGACGTGGGCGCTGCTGGTCGGAGCTCTGCACCGGGCCGGACGCACAGCCGATGCCCTGACCGTCTTCGGGAAGGCGCGGGAGGTGCTGCGCGCGGAACTCGGTCTGGATCCGGGACCGCAGCTGCGGGACGCGCAACGCAGGGTGTTCGCCGCCGTTCCGCGCGGCCTGCCACCCGGCCCCGCCGACTTCGTGGGCCGAAGGCGGGAAATCGGTGCGATCGTGACGGCGACCAGCCGGGTCACCGTGGTCTGCGGCCCGCCGGGGATCGGCACGTCGGCTCTGGTGCTGCGGGCCGCCGAGGTGCTCGCACCGTCCTTTCCGGACGGTCAGCTCTATCACGCCGTCACCCGCGGCACGGGCGAGGCCCTCACCGAGTTGCTGTGTGCACTGGGTGTCCGTCGGGACGACGTGCCCGGCGAGATCGCCGATCGGGCCACGGCGTACCGGTCGCTGCTGGCCGACCGGCGCGTGCTGATCGTGCTCGACGGCGCGCTGGAGGTCGCCCCGTTCGCGCTCGGCTCCGGACCGAGCCGCGTGCTCGTCTCGTCGCGCCGGACGCCCAGCGGATTCGGCGCCGTGCGGCTGGGGCCGCTCGCCGACCGGGACGCCGTTCGCCTGCTCGGGGTGGCGAGGACCGCGGCCGAGCCCGCCGCGGCGCGGGCCGTCGTGCGTGCGTGTGCCGGCAACCCTCGCGCGTTGCGGATCATCGCGGAACGGCTGGCCTTGCGGCCGGGGCTGTCCTTGCGGCGCCTGGCCGACCGGATGACGGACGACGCCGGAGTGCTGGACCAGTTGGCCATCGGCACGACCAGCGTTCGTGCGGAGTTCGCCACCAGCTACGACGCCCTCACACCCGCGGCGCGGCGGGCGTTGCGGGCGCTCGCCACCACCGGCTCCGCCCGCGAGCCGGGACATACGGAATCCGCCGTGGACCTCGCCGTCGAGGAGCTGGTGGTGGCCAACCTGGTCGATCCCGCCGGCCGGCTCGACCCGCTGGTCCGGCTCTGCGCCCGTGAGCTGTCCGCCGAGTCCGTCTCGCTCTGACCGGAGGTCGTCCCCGATGTCTCCCAACCCGATCGTCGACGAGTTCCTGGTGAGCGGGAACCCGGACGTGGCCGTGCTCGAACAGGCGCTCACCGCCGAGGCTGCACGGCGCGTGGAGTTGCGCGCGTACTTCCGGGAACTGGACGGCGCCCCGGTGCGGCTGGTCGCCCGCCGCGTCTCGGTCGAGATCAACGACGAGTCGCCGCTCGATCCCGCGAACCCGCCGCTGTTCCGCGTTTCGCTCGCGGACGGCGTGCTGCGGGTGGTGATCCATCCACTGCTCGGCTGCCATCCTCTGCCCGGTGCGGAGGTGCCCGCGACCGAGCCGACTCCGACCGGCGGCGGCGAGGCCACCGAGTGGGTCGAACTGGACGGTGTCACGGAAGAGGCCGTGACGGCGTTCGGCGGCCTGCTCGTCGACGACCACTCACCATCCACAGTGGACTTCGCCGGGCAGGTGCTGACGCGCGTCGTCCCGGTCGTATCGGCTGACGAGCCGGTCGTTCGCCTGCGTGGCGGGCAGGTCAGGGTCGAGCACGCCGACGCGGAACGGTGGCTGGCCCGGCTGCGTTCGTTCGTCACGACCGGCGAACTGCTCCCGCCCGAGGAGATCGACCAGCTTCGCGCCTGGTCGGCCGGTCCCCTCGCGCCGGTGTCGCCACCCGTGCACGAACTGGTGGAAACAGCGGCGCGCGAGCACCCGGACGCGGTCGCCGTCCGGTTCCACGACGCCGAGCTGAGCTTCCGCGAGCTGGACGAGCGCGCCAACCGGCTGGCGAACGCGTTGCGGGCCAGGGGAGTGCGCGTCGAGGACAGGGTGGCGGTGTGCCTGGAACGCGGTCTCGATCTGCCGGTCGCGCTGCTCGGTGTGCTCAAGGCGGGCGCCGCGTACCTGCCGGTCGATCCAGGAAACCCGCAGGGGCGGTTGGCTTTCCTGGTCGCCGACGGCGGGGCGCGTCAGCTCGTCACGTCGCCCGATCTCGCGGGCCGGGTGCCGGTGCTGCCGAGGAAGACCGTGCTGACCACCGAACTCGACCGATTCCCCGTGACCCGGCCGGAGGTCCGGGTGCACCCGGACAACCTGGCCTATGTGCTGCACACCTCCGGTTCCACCGGACTGCCGAAGGGCGTCGGGGTGACCCACGGCGGCTTCGCCGGCTACGTCGCCTGGGCGCGCGCGGCCTACGAACTCGACCAGGGCGCCGGTTCGCCGCTGCACTCGTCGATCGGGTTCGACCTCACCGTCACCTCGCTGTTCCCGGCACTGGTCGCCGGCCGCACGGTCATCCTGACCGACGCGGACGTCACCGGGCTGGCGCAGGTGCTCCGCACAGGCGGGCAGAGCCTGGTGAAGCTCACGCCGGCGCACCTGGATCTGCTCGGCGCGTTGTTGTCGCCCGCGGAAGTGACCGGTGCGACCAGGCGGCTCGTGGTCGGTGGTGAGGCGCTGTCCGGCCAGGCGCTGCTGGCGTGGACCGAGCACGCGCCGAACACCCTGGTGGTCAACGAATACGGGCCGACGGAGACGGTCGTCGGCTGCTGCGTGCACGAGGTGGCCGCAGGCGACGCACCTCCCGGCCCGATCCCCATCGGCAGGCCGATCGACAACACCCGGCTGCACGTCCTGGACGACGGGATGCGCCCGGTGCCGATCGGCGTGGCCGGGGAGCTGTTCATCGGCGGAACCGGGGTGGCCCGCGGCTATCTGGGCCGGCCTGGGCTGACCGGCGAGCGGTTCGTCCCGGATCCCGGCACGCCCGGCGAACGCCTCTACCGCACGGGCGACCTCGTCCGGCACCGCCCGGACGGCGTACTGGAGTACCTGGGCCGGGGCGACGACCAGGTCAAGGTGCGCGGCCATCGGATCGAACCCGGCGAGATCGAGATGACCCTGGTGCGGCACCCCGGAATCAGCGCGGCGGCGGTGCTGGCCCGCGAGGACGTGCCGGGCGACCGCAGGCTGGTCGCCTACGTCGTGCCGAACGGGCCGCCCCCGCGGGATCTCGCCGAGTTCCTGGGACGCACGCTGCCCTCGTACATGGTGCCCGCGCACTACGTCGAGCTGCCGAAACTTCCGTTGACCCGCAACGGAAAAGTCGACAGGGCCGCGTTGCCCGCTCCCGGCGCGAAGAGCGAGCTGGAACGGGACGCGGTGCTCGACGACGACATCACGCCTGCCGGGATTCCGCGGGCGGACGTACTGCACCCGCGTCACATCCTGCTCACCGGCGCGACCGGGTACCTCGGCGCCTTCCTGCTCGCGGAGCTTCTGCACTCCGGCAACGCGGACGTGCACTGCCTGGTCCGAGCCGATGACGAGCCCGCGGCCCGGAAACGACTGGAGGAATGCCTGCGCGACTACCGGATCTGGGACGAGGGGTTCCGCGACCGGATCGTGGTCGTGCCGGGCAGCCTCGACCAGCCGGGACTCGGGATCTCGCCGGAGCGCTACGAGCGCCTCGCCCGCCAGATCGACGTGATCTACCACTGCGGCGCGCAGGTCAACTTCGTCTTCCCCTACTCGGCGCTGCGCCGGGTGAACGTGCAGGGCACCAAGGAGATCCTGCGCCTGGCCTGCCGGACCAGGGCGAAGGCGGTGCACCACATGTCCACATTGGACGTGTTGCTGCACGGCACCGAGCGCGACGTGCGCGAGGACACCGTGATCGCACCGTCGGAGGTCGTCGGTGGTTACGACCAGAGCAAGTGGGTGGCCGAACAGCTCGTGGCCACGGCCGGTGCGCGCGGCCTGCCGGTCGTCCGCTACCGGCCGGGCGCCATGCTCGGGCACAGCGGCACCGGTGTGGCGAACCCGGCCGACTACTCGTGCGTGCTGGTGAAGGGTTGTGTGCAGCTCGGGATCGGGCCGGACCACGACCTGACGCTGAACTTCATGCCGGTGGACCACGTCAGCCGGGCGATCGCACACCTGTCGCGGCAGGCAGGCTCGTTCGGTCGCGTGTTCCACCTGAACAATCCGGAATCGTTGCCGTTGGCGGAAGTCTGGCGGTGGATCACCGCCGCGGGCTACCCGTTCGAGGTGGTGGACGACGCTCGCTGGCGTGCCGCACTCGCCGCCGTCGGTCCGGACAACGCCCTGTTCCCGGTGATTCCTTTGCTGCTGCGGGAGGACTTCGTCGATCCCCGTGCCGCAGGCGCCTACCGGGTGGACCGCACCAACACCGAGACCGCGCTGGCCGGCACCGGTCTCATCTGCCCGCCGATGGACGCCGCACACGGCTCGCGCGTGCTGGACCACCTCGTGCGCACCGGGTTCCTCCCGCCTGTTGTGCGGGGAATGTGCGCCGCCGCACCAGCATTGCGCGACACGGCCCGGCGAACGGATTCGACTGGAGTGATCTCGCTATGAGCGACACCGATGCCCGGCTGCTGCACCGCTTGGTCGAGCAGCAGGCCGATCGCACCCCGCAGGCGTGCGCCGTCACCCACCTCGGTGCGGACCTGACCTACGCGGAGCTGGACGGGTGGTCCAACCGGCTCGCGGACCGGCTGCGCGAGGTCGGCGTCGGCGTCGAGACCAAGGTCGCCGTCATCGCCGAACGCTGCGCGGAGACCGTCGTGGCCCTGCTCGCGGTGCTCAAGGCGGGCGGCGTGTACGTGCCGATCGACCCGGCGAACCCGCCGCGCCGGTTCCACTACCTGATGACCGACTCCGGTGCGTCCGTGCTGATCACGCCGGAGGCACTGCGCGGCGCGGCGCCGGAAGGCGAGTGGACGACGGTCCTGTCCGACGCCGAGCACCTGGTGGGCCGTCCCGACCACCGCCCCGAGTCGGGGGTGCGGCCGGACAACGCGGCGTACGTGATCTACACGTCCGGGTCGACCGGCGAACCCAAGGGCGTCACGGTCGCTCACCACCAGATCGTGCACACCACGCTGGCACACAACGACTTCGATCGTCAGCCGCCGGCCTGCTTCCTGATGCCGATCTCGTTCTCCTTCGACGCCAGCGCCGTCGGGCTGTACTGGACGCTGGCGACCGGCGGGCAGGTCGTCCTGCCCTCACCGGAGGAACACCGCGACCCGCGCAAGCTGCGCGACCTGATCGCCAAGCACCAGGTCACCCACCTCGACTGTACGCCGTCGCTGTACTCGGTGATCCACGCCGACGACGCCGGCCCGCTCGGCAGCCTGCGGTGTGTGATCGTCGGCGGCGAGGCGTGCCCGAAGTCGTTGGTGGACCGGCACTACGCGATGCTGCCGGACTGTCAGCTGGTCAACAACTACGGGCCCACCGAGCTGACGGTGTGGGCGACCACGGCTCTGCTGGACCCGGCGGCGGAGGTCGTGCCGATCGGCCTGCCGATCCCCGAATCCGGCGCCTATCTGTTCGACGAGGCCGGAGAGCCGGTCGCCGACGGAGAGGTCGGCGAGCTGTTCGTCGGTGGCGTCAACGTGGCGCGCGGCTACCACAACCGGCCGGGGCTGACCGGCGAGCGGTTCCTGCCGGATCCCCAGGCGGCGGGCGGCCGCATGTACCGCACCGGCGACCGTGCCCGGCTGCTGTCCGACGGCCAGCTCGAGTACTGCGGGCGGGTCGACCACCAGGTCAAGGTGCGCGGCTACCGGATCGAGCTGGCCGAGGTCGAGCACGCGCTCACCACGCACCCCGGCGTGACCGAGGCCGTCGCGGACGTGCGCGAGGTCGGCGAGAGCCGCAACCTCGTGGCGTGGGTCGCGGGTGCGGTGGACGCGGACGACGTGCGCTCTCATCTGGCCGAGATCGTCCCCGCACATATGGTGCCGAGCGCCCTGGTCGTGCTGGACGTGTTGCCGCGCAACGTCGCGGGCAAGATCGACCGGGACCAGCTGCCCGAACCACCGCGCTCGGGTGGCGCCGGCCGGGAGATGACCGCGCTGGAGACCGAGGTCGCCGAGCTGGTCGGCGAGATGCTGGGCGCCGAGTCGGTCGGCGTGCTGGAGCCGTTCTTCGAGCTGGGCGCCAACTCGCTGCACCTGGCCCGGCTGGCGCTCGCGCTGTGGAGCCGGTTCGGCGTCAGCATCCCGATGCACCAGCTGTTCGAGGTGCCGCACGTGGCGGGCGTGACCAGGATGGTCGAGGCCGCCAAGCGCAGCGTCGCCGCCCAGCAGACCGGCGACCTGGCGGAGGTGCTGGCGGAGACCGTGCTCGACGAGTCGATCCGGCCCGCCGCCGACCTGCCCGACGGGTCCTGGACCGCTCCGTCGCACATCCTGCTCACCGGCGCGACCGGCTATCTCGGCGCGTTCCTGGTCAAGGAGCTCGTGGACCGTACCGACGCCACGGTGTGGTGCCTGGTGCGTGCCGAGTCGGCGGCCGCGGGCAAGGACCGCATTCGTGACGTGATGCGCCAGTACCTCATCTGGGACGACGCGTACGAGGACCGGATCGTGGCCGTCGTCGGCGATCTCGCCGAACCTCTGCTCGGCGTGGGGGAGGAGGGTTTCGAGAAGCTCGGCGAGATGATCGACTCGATCTACCACGTCGGTGCGCTCGTCAACTTCGTGTACCCGTACAGCGCGCTGAAGCCGGCGAACGTGGACTCGGTCGTCGACGTGCTGCGGCTGGCGGTCACCGGGCGGCGCAAGGCGGTGCACTACATCTCCAGCATCGACACGTTCCTCCACACCGGACTGGAACGGCCGTACATGGAGGACGAGGAACTGGTGCCGGCGGAGGTGCCCGAGGCCTACTCGCGAAGCAAGTGGGCGGGCGACCACCTCGTGCGCATCGGCCGCGACCGAGGCATCCCGGTCGTGCTGTACCGGCCGGGCATGATGATCAGCCACACCGAGACCGGCGCGACCCAGACCAGCGACTACCTGCTGCTGCAGATCAAGGGGCTGCTGGAGTTCGGCGTGGTGCCGTCGATGGACTACCTGTTCGACGCCATCCCGATCGACTACGCGGCCCAGGCGATCGCGCACATCTCGTTGCAGGACAAGTCCTTCGGCCGGAACTTCCACCTGTGGAACCAGAACCCAGTGCCACTGGTGGAGGTCTACGGCTGGGTGCGGTCGTTCGGCTACGACTTCGAGATCGTGCCGCTGGAGACGGCGGTGCAGCACCTGGTCACGCTCGGCCCGGACAACCCGCTGTTCCCGTTGCTGCCGCTGCTGTTCGAGGAGCGGTCCACGTCGGTGCTGCCCGCCTTCACCCGTGAGGTGCTCGCGGAGACGGACCTGTACGCGGAGTGCGCCAACACGCTGGAGGCACTGCGGGACATCAGCGTGGAGTGTCCGCTGATGACGGCCGAGCTGGCGCACAAGTGCTTCTCCTACATGGTCGACATCGGTTTCCTGCCGACGCCTGAGGTGCAGCGCGCCCGGCTGCGGGACAAGGCCGGGACGACAGAGGTCGCTCGATGACGCTCATCCTGTTGCATCCGACCAGCCTGCCGCGCCGGGAGGACCAGCTGAGCCTGGCGGGTGACGCGCCGGCGCCGTTGGGGCTGGCGCGTCACCTGGCGGCCGGAGTGTCCGGCACCGACCTGCTGGACCGGCTGCGCACGCTGCCCGCCCGCAGCGGCGCGGTCGCGCTGGCCGAACGCGTGGACTCCGGCGTGCCGTACACCTATGACCACCGGCTGCGTGAGTTCGACGAGCACTTCGGCGTGGACCGGGTGGACGTCGACACCGACGGTGTGTTCGCCCGCTCCCTGCTGGTGGCCTACCGGTCGCTGCTGGAGGAGGGGCTGGCCAGTGGCACCCGGATGAGCTGGGCACGGTGGTCCGTGCTGGTGTCGATGCTGCAGTCGATGATCGTGCGTTGCGCCGGGGAGACTGTCGATCTCCCGGTCGCGGTCCGGCCGCCCCTGCTGCGCTGGCACCTCGACCCGGAACGGCGCTGGCGGGTCGGCCACCACGTGTTCTTCGTCGTCACCCAGAGCCTGATCGTGGCGCTCCAGTCCTTCGCGACGGCACTGCGCGAGGACGACGTCCCCGCGGCCAGAAGGGGACTGAGGCTCGCGACCCGGCTGCTGGACGCGTCGAGCGCCGCCTTCGTGTTCACCGCGGAGTTCGGCGCGAACCAGTACCACCAGACGGTCCGGCCCACCATGGAACCGCCGTTCGTCTCGGACGGGTTCAGCGGCCTGCTCTCGCCGGACCACCACTACCTGGTGCGGCTGTTCGCGGAGGTGCGGCCGATGCTGCGGCAGCTCCCCGCCGAGCTGGTCGCCGACCACGGCGCGTTCGTCCGCGCGCTGGGCACTGTCTACGAGTCGCACAAGTACGTCTGCGCCCGCTTCGGCGGTGACACCGGCGTGAGCCTGCGCACCAGCGCACTGCCCGCCGTGGAGGTCCTGCACGCGCTGAAGCTGGCCCGAACCAAGATCGTGGGGAGACCATGAACTTCGCGCACGTGCTGTGGGAGCGAGCGCAGGAGACGCCCTCGCGGCAGGCCATGACGTTCAAGGACGTCGCGCTCGACTACGGCGGTCTGCACGAGCGGGCGGCCGTGGTGGCGGCCCGGCTGGCCGAGGTCACGCGGCCGGGTGATCGCGCGGTGTTGTTGCTGCCACCCGGTCTGGAGTACGTGGCGGCGTTCTTCGGCTGCCTGTACGCCGGGGTGATCGCGGTGCCGACCTATCCGCCGCTGGACGAACGGCAGATTCCCCGGCTCGTGTCGGTGCTGCGCGACGCCAGTCCCACCGCGGTGCTCACCCTGCCTGCACTGGCAGGCGCGGCGCGGGAAAGCCTGGCCAGGCAGGGATTCGACGAGCCGGTCGCGTGGCTGTCGGCCGAGGTCGGACCGGGCGAGCGGGGCATCACCGCGCCCACGCCCGGCGAGGTCGCGTTCCTGCAGTACACCTCGGGCTCGACCAGCACTCCCAAGGGCACCGTGGTCACGCACGCCAACCTGCTGCACAACTCCGAGGCGATCCAGACCCTGTTCGGGGCGACACGGGACAGCGTCGCCGTGATCTGGTTGCCGCCGTACCACGACATGGGCCTGATCGGCGGCATCCTGCAGCCCGTCCGCGGCGGGTTCCCGGTGCACCTGATGTCCCCGCTGGACTTCCTGGCCGACCCACGTTCGTGGCTCGCGGCGATCAGCTCGTCCGGCGGCACCCACAGCGGTGGGCCGAACTTCGCGTTCGACCTGTGCGTGCGCAAGATCGCACCCGAGCAACGGGCCGGGCTGGACCTGTCGAGCTGGGAGGTCGCGTTCTGCGGCGCGGAGCCGATCCGGCCGGCCACGCTGGAGCGGTTCGCCGAGGCGTTCGGGCCGTACGGGTTCCGGCGGGAGGCGTTCTACCCGTGCTACGGCCTCGCCGAGAGCACGTTGATCGCCGCGGGTGGTGTGCGGCTGACGGGATACCGGACACGTGACGGCATGGTTTCCTGCGGCACCGCGATCGCCGGTCACGAGCTGGAAATCCGTTCCGCGGAAGGGAAAACGCTGCCGGACGGCGAGGTCGGCGAGATCTGGGTGCGTGGCCCGAGCGTGGCCCGCGGCTACTGGGGCGACGAGGCGCTGTCCGCCGGGACGTTCACACCGGACGGCCTGCGCACCGGCGACCTCGGCTACCTGGCCGACGGCGAACTGTTCGTCTCCGGACGGCTCAAGGACGTCGTGATCGTGCGCGGCCGCAACCTGCTCGCCGAGGACGTCGAGCACGCGCTCACCGGCTGTCACGCCGCGATCCGGCCCGGCGCGGTCGCCGCGTTCGAGGTGGACGGGGAACTGGCGGTCCTCGCGGAGCTGACCGGCACGGCCGACGGCGTGACGGCGGCCGTCCAGTCGACGCTGATCGCCACCTTCGGCGTCCGTGCCGAGCATGTGCTGCTCGTGGCGCGCGGCACGATTCCCAAGACGCCGAGCGGCAAGATCCGCCGCGCGGAGTGCGCCCGCCTGCACCGCGAGGGCGAGCTGTCGCCCGTCAACCACATCCAGCCCGCCGCGGTTCGTCCTGCCGATCGACGCGCCGAGCGGATCGCCGAGCTGGCGGCCACCGTGCTGGAGACGCAGGCCATGGCCGTGGATGTCTCGCTGACCGCGGCCGGCCTCGACTCGTTGCGCGCGATCGAGCTGCGCCAGGCGGTTCTGCGCGAACTGGACCTCGAACTGCCCCTCGCGGACCTGCTCGCCGGAGCGAGCGCGCGACGACTGGCGGCCGCGGCCACGCCCGCCCGCACGGTCGACGCGGGATCCGGCGACGGGACCCTGCTCAGCGACGGCGAACGCGGCCTGTGGCTGGCCAGCAGGTTGTCCGGCGACCCGGACCACTACGTGCTGGCGATCGGGCTGGAGATCGTCGGTGGGATCGACCAGGACGTCGCCACCCGCACGATCGACTTCCTCGCCGAACGGCATCCCGCCCTGCGCACGTACTTCCCGGACGTGGCGGGCGTCCCTCGGCGCGAACCGTGCCCGAAACCGCTGGCACTGCGGGTGGTGGACAGCTCGCCCGAGGACTTCGAGGCCGTGGTAGCCGAGCATGCGGCCGAGGGCATCGACCCCGCCGGTGGATCGCTGTGGCGTGCGGCGTTGGTGCGAGCCGACGGGCACAACGACGTTCTCGTGCTCTGCGCGCACCACATGGCATGCGACGTATGGTCGTTGGACGTCCTGGCACGCGAGTTCGGCGAGGCCTACCGCGAGCTCGCCGCCGGTGTCACTCCACAGTGGACCGGCCCGGGGGACCCGGCTCGGATCGCGGCGAGGCAGGAGGCCCTGCTCACCGGAGACCGCGGCCGCGAGCTCGCCGAGTTCTGGCGGAACGAGCTGGCCGAGCTGCCGCCGTCCGCGGCACTGCCGCAGGCTCGCCCGCACCGGCGTGCCGCCGCCCCGACCGGACGGCATCGGATGAGGCTGTCGCCAGAGGTGCTGGCGGCGGTGCGCGAGCTCGCCGCGAAGTCCGGTGCGACGCCGTACTCCGTGCTGGCCACCAGCTTCGCGTGGACGTTGCACCGCTACAGCTCCGAACACCGGTTCGTGCTGGGCGTTCCCGCTCCCGGCAGGCTCGACCCCGAGTCCGCGTCCGCGGTCGGCTACTTCGTCAACCCGCTGCCCCTGGTGTGCGAGATCGACCAGGACAAGGACTTCACCGCGCACCTGGCTGCGATGAGCACCCGCGTCGCGGCCGTGCAGGCCAACCAGGAGTACCCGTACCAGCGGATCGTGGCGAACTTCGTGCCCGCCGAGCGCGGGTCGGACCTGATCCGCGTGCTGTTGCTGCAACAGCAGGTTCCCGGCGGGCACGCGTTGTCGCTGCTGGCCGACGAGGGAGAGCTCGGCGGGCTGACGGCGAGGACCCGGTTCGTCACCCAGCGCACCGCGCCGTTCGAGCTGACCGTCGAGATCGTCGCGACGGAGGCCGGGCTGCGGTGCTCGCTGACCTATGACCGCGAGGCGTTGACAGAGTCCGACGTGATCGCGTTCGCGACGCACTGGGCGCGCGTGCTGGACGCGGTCGTGAGGACGCCGTCGGTGCGTCCGCACGAGGTAGCGATGCTGTCCGCCGCGGAACGACAGACCTTGTTGCACCACAACACCACCGCGCCGGCCGAGACCGTGCGGTCGGTGCCGGAGGCCGTGCTCGCGATGTGCGCCGCACACCCGGACGCGATCGCGGTCGTCGACGAGGAAGGCTCGTTGACCTACGCCGAGCTGGCGGCGCGCTCCGGGGCGCTCGCCGTGGCACTGGGCGAGGTGCCCGACGAGGCGCCGGTCGCCGTGCTGCTGCCGAGGGGACGCGACCTGGTCGTGGCGATGCTGGCCGCGCACCGCATCGGCTCGCCGTACCTGCCGCTCGACGTCGACCAGCCGGAACCCCGGCTGGCCTCGATCCTGTCCGACGCCGCACCGCCTGTGCTGGTCACGAACGCCACACTGGCCCGTGACCGCCGGGAGCTGACGCGCGGCCGCGTGGTGCTCGTCGACGAGGTTCCCTGGGACGGCGGGGCACCGACCGGTCCCACGCACCCGGACCGGTTGGCAC
This sequence comes from uncultured Actinomycetota bacterium, assembly GCA_963766275.1. Classification (GTDB taxonomy): domain Bacteria; phylum Actinomycetota; class Actinomycetes; order Mycobacteriales; family Pseudonocardiaceae; genus Lentzea. The sequence goes on along the minus strand of CAVYAD010000012.1, from coordinate 28,645 downwards.
ACCTCATCTACACGTCCGGGTCGACCGGCACGCCCAAGGGGGTCGCATGTGGACATCGGGGTGTGCTCAACCTGGTCGCCGACTACCGCGCTCGCGTTCCGGTCGGACCGGGTGACGCGTGCGGCTGGTGGACCAGCCCCGGGTTCGACGTGTCGGTGCACGAGATCTTCACCGCGCTGACCTCGGGCGCGACCCTGCACATCTGCCCGGCGCGGACGCGCAACGACGCCGAAGCGGTGCTGCGCTGGCTCGCCGACCGCGAGATCGTCAGCGCGTACCTGCCACCGCACCTGCTCCCGGCCGCGGCCGACTGGCTGGCCGCGCACCCCGGCGAGATCGCGCTGAGGGCGTTGCTCGTCGGGGTCGAGCCGATCCCGCAACCGTTGCTGCGGCGGATCGCCGAGCACGTGCCGTTGGTGATCAACGGATACGGGCCGACCGAGACCACCGTGTGGGCCACGTTCCACCACCTCGACCCCTCGGGCGCCGAGGAAGGGATCACGCCACTCGGGTTCTCGGTCACCAACGGTCCGATCCACCTGCTCGACGCCGCGGGCAACCTCGTGCCCACCGGTGCGGTGGGCGAGATCCACATCGGCGGCCTCGGCGTCGCCCGCGGCTACCACGGCCGGCCGGCACTGACGGCCGAGCGGTTCGTCCCGTCGGCATTCGCGCCAGGGCAACGGCTCTACCGCACCGGCGACCGCGCCTACTACCGGCCGGACGGGCAGCTGCTGTTCCTCGGCCGGTCCGACTCCCAGGTGAAGGTGCGCGGCATGCGCGTCGAACCACGGGAGGTGGAGGCCGCGCTGGCGACGCACCCGGACGTGCGCACGGCGCTGGTCCTCGCCGAGGGCGCCGCGCCCGGCACGACACTCGTCGGCTACGCCCAGGTCGACCCCGGCACGGACCTCGCCGCGGAGGATCTCCAGCGCCACCTGCGTTCCCGGTTGCCGGGGCCGATGGTGCCGGCACAGCTCGTGCTGGTGACCGAGTGGCCGATGACGGTGAACGGCAAGATCGACCGGGTCAGGCTGCCCAGGCCGGTGGCCGCCGAGCACGTCCCGCCGGTCGGCGAGATCGAGTCCGCCATCGCCGCGATCTACGCGGAACTGCTCGACCAGCCGCTGGTGGGCCGCACGGACAACTTCTTCCACCTGGGCGGGCATTCGCTGCTCGCGGCACGGGTGTCGGCGGAGGTGGCCGCACGGCTGGACCTGCCGGTCGAGCTGCGGCACGTCCTCGAGCACCCGACGGTGGCCGAACTCGGTGCGGTGCTGGCGAACCAGACCGCCGCCGCACCGGCGGGCATCGACCTGAGCGCGGTCCTGCTCAGCCACGTCGCCGCGCTGCCGGTGGACGCACTCGAGCAGCTGGAGGGGGATCGGCCGTGACCACGACGTTGACCGAGGCCCAGCGTGCGCTGCTGGCCCGGATGAGCGCACCACCCGGTGAGCGCGAAGGACTGTTCCCGGTCACGGCGGCGCAGCGCGGCCTGTGGCTGCACGACCAGGTGCGGCCCGGCGACAGCGCGTACCACATGCCCGCGTTGCTGCGGCTGCGCGGCGAACTCGACGTGCCCCTGCTCGCGCGATCGTTGCAGGGCCTGGTGGATCGGCACGAGTCGTTGCGGACGACCTTCGTCACGGTCGACGGCCGGCCGCTGCAGAGGGTGGTCGCCGCGCAGGAGCACGAACTGTCCGTTGTGGACTCCGCGGACCGTCCGGCCGACGAGGTGTTCGCCGAGGCTCGTGCGGCAGCGCTGGCGCCGTTCTCCCTGCGCTCCGGTCCGTTGTTCCGGTCCGTGTTGTGGCGGCTGGGACCGGAGGACCACCTGCTTCTGCTCGTGGTGCACCACATCGTGGCCGACGGTGTGGCGGTGTCGGTGTTGTTCGCCGAGCTGGCGGGAGCATCGGTGGCCTCGGCGGTGCATCCGGTCGACCTGGCGCTGCGCGAGGTCGCGAGCGGCGGTGGGGAGGACGGGTACTGGGCGGATCTGCTGGCCGGCTGGACACCGCCGGTGCTGCCGCTGATCGTGGGCGAGCCTGGCTGCCGGACGTCGCACCACCGCGCTCCGGACGTCCGGGAGATCGCCAGGCACACCACCGAGTACGTGGTGTGGCTCGCTGCCACGGCGGCCGCGTGGGGACGGCTGACCGGCCGGACCGACGTGGTGGTCGGCATGCCGTTCGCCGGTCGCGGCACGTCCGAAACCCAGAGCACGGTCGGGTTCCTCGTGATGACACTGCCCGTGCGGCTGCGCTGGGACCGCACGACGACGTTCCACGACCTGATCGGCATTGCCGGAAGCGCGGTCCGTTCGGCCATCGCTCACGCCGAGGTGGTGCAGCGGCCACGGCTGTTCGACGTCCTGCTGACGGTCACACCGGACCTTCCGGTGGGACGGCTCGCCGGCGCCGATGCCGAGGTGCTGCAGGTCGATGCGGGGGCGGCGAAGTTCCCGCTCACCGTGGACGTGAACTCCCACGGGCTGACCTGCGTCCATGACACGGCGTTGCTCGACGACGACATCGTCGCCGGTGTCGTGGCCGCGATGCACGCGGTGATCGCCGACCTTTCGACGCCGGTGGAGGATGTGGAGCTCGTCCGGTCCCCGCGCAGAAGGACCGTGTCGCTGGACGTGAGCGGCGAACTGACCCACCGCGCGGACCGGCTGGCGCGCACGATCCGCAGCCACTGCGACGACGTCACGCTGGCGAGCCGCCCGGTGGCGGTGTTCGCCCCGGCCGGGACCGACCTCGCCGTGGCATGCCTGGCTGTCGTGCGCGCGGGTGGACATCATCTCGTGCTGAACCCGGACGACCCTGCCGACCGCATCTGGACCGCGGTGGCCGAGCACGACCCGTGCCTGGTGGTGACGGCGGGCTCCGCGCCGATGGTCGGGTTCTCCGGCGTGCCGAGGATCAGCGCCGACAGCACTGCCGAACCCGGTGGCGTGCTGCCCGCGCCGCACCCGAGCCTGCCCGCGTCGGTGCTGCCGCCGGGCGTGGTGGTGAGTCACGGCGACCTCGCGCGACTCGCCGCCGGTGCGCCGGCCGGAGGCACCGCGCCGGTCGGGTCCGCGGACGCCGTGGTCGAGTTGTGGCGAACTCTGTTGTCCGGCAAGGAGATCGAGCCGGGCGAACGACCGTGGTGGTACGACGGCGACACCCGAGTGCTCGACGCCCGGCTCCGGCAGATGCCCGCGGGCTGGCCGGGGGAGTTGTGCGTCGCCCTGGACGGAGTCGGCTTCGCCGACCTGCCGCGCCTCACGGCGGAACGGCTCGTACCCGGCCCCCGCACTCGTCTGCTGCGCACGAACCTGCAAGCCGTTGCCCGCCCGGACGGTGCGATCGAGCTCGTCTCGCTGGAACGGTGGCTGCGCGCCCAGGACGAGATCCTCGACGCGGCCGTCGTGCGCCGTGACGACACGACCGTCGCCTACCTCGTCGCCACCGCGGACCACGACGACCTGCACACCCGTCTCGGCGGCCACGCCCCGGACGCGTTCGTCACCGTCGACGCCATCCCACGCACCCAGGACGGGCACCCGGACACCGATCGCCTCGTTCCCCCGCCCGACCGCGAACCGCCCAACGGCCCGCTGGAGGAGCTGGTCGCCCGCTGCTGGGCGGAGGTGCTGGGCATCGACCCGGCCGGCATCGCCCGCACCGACGACTTCTTCCGGCTCGGCGGCCATTCGTTGCTGGCGACCAGGCTGGCCACCCGCCTGTCCCGCGAACTGGACCGCGACATCGGCGTGGCCACTGTGTTCGGGCACCCGACCGTGGCGGGCACCGCGCGAGCCGTCGAGGAGACACAGGACCGCATCCCGTTGCGGCGCACAGCGAGCACCGAATCACCGCTGTCGTTCGCCCAGCAGCGCCTGTGGTTCACCCAGCAGTACGACCCCGACTCGCCACGGTTCACCGTTCCGCTGGCCGTGCGACTGGAAGGCGACCTGGATCTCACCGCACTGCGCCAGGCGCTCGCCGTCGTGGTGGAGCGGCACGAGCCGCTGCGTTCGCTGGTCGACGACGGAGTGCTGCGCGTGTCACCGAACGCCGATCCAGTGCTGTCCATTGTGGAGGCACGATCGGAGGAAGACGCGCTGGGACTGCTGGAGGAGGCGGCACGCACGCCGTTCGACCTGGGCACCGAATTCCCGATGCGCGCGCTCGTGGTGCGGCTGAAGGCCACCGACCACATCCTCCTGCTCACCGTCCACCACATCGCCTGCGACGGCTGGTCGGTCGGCGTCCTGGCCGGCGAGCTGTCCGCGGCCTACGGCGCGATCCGGGAGAACCGGCAGGCCGACCTGCCCGAACTCCCCATCGGCTACGGCGACTTCGCCCGGTGGCAACACGAGCTGCCGCACGACGACCTCGTCCGCCATTGGGGAAACCTCCTGGCAGGCGCGCAGCTCGTCCTCGACCTCCCGACCGACAAGCCACGCCCGGCCGTGTTCCGGGGACGGGGCGGCACGCTGCCGATCGGTCTCGAGCCCGACGTCACCGCCGCCGTCCGCCGGGTCGCCGCCGCGCACGACGTCACTCCGTTCATGGTGCTGCTCACCGGCCTCGCGATCGTGCTGCGCCGGTGCGCGGGCCAGGACGACCTGGTGATCGGCACGCCGATCGCGGGCCGGGAGCGCCCGGAGGTGGAGCACCTCATCGGTTGCTTCATCGACGTGGCACCGCTTCGACTGGATCTGACCGGTGACCCTTCGGTGCGCGAGGTGCTGCGGCTGGTCCGGGACACCTGCCTGGACGCCTACGCGCACCAGGGGCTGCCGTTCGAGCGGCTGGTCGAGCACCTCAGGCCGGAGCGCGACCTCTCCAGAACACCGGTGTTCCAGGTGATGCTGGCGCTGCAGAGCGGTCCGGTGCCGACCCCCACGTTCCCCGGAGTCGCGGCCGTGACGCCGATCCGGGTCGACAACGGGACCGCCCAGCACGACCTCACGTTCTGGCTGCGCGACCAGCCCACCGAGATCGGCGGCCACGTCGAGTTCAACGTCGACGTGTTCTCCGAGATCGGGGTGGAACGACTCGTGGAACGGCTCGGCACCGTTCTCGAGAAGCTCGCCGACACCGCCGACGACACTCCCGTGTCCGAGGTGGACGTCATGTCCGACGGCGAGCGGCGCTGGCTGCGGCACATCGGCCGCGGCGCGAACCGGCCAGTGCGGCCTGGTTCGGTGGCCGCGGCGGTCGACCCGCACGCGGTCGTCTCGGATGACGACGTCGACCTGCCCGCAAGCCAGATCCTTCAGCGTGCCAACGAGATCGCCACCTCACTCGCGGCGAAGGGCGTGCGCAGAGGCGACGTCGTCGGCGTCCTGCTGCCTCGCTCCGCACACGTGGTGGAGGCCCTGCTGGGCGTGTGGCTGGCCGGCGCCGCCTACCTCCCGCTCGACCCCGCGTTCCCCGACGCACGGCTGCGCGCCATGGTGTCCGACTCCGGCGCCACGCTCGTCATCCACACGACCGAAGACCTGACCGGTGCCGCGTGCGAGCTGCCGGAGGTCACCGGCGACGATCGCGCGTACGTGATGTACACGTCCGGCTCGACCGGACGGCCCAAGGGCGTGCTCGTGCCGCACGGCGCGGTGCTCAACCTGCTCGACTCCATGACCGGCGCCGTCGGCGCTCACACGCCTCCGACACCGTGGTCGCGGTGACGACGCTGTCGTTCGACATCTCGGTGCTCGAGTTGTTCGGACCGCTGCTGACCGGCGCCCGGCTGGTGGTGGCGTCGGCGGAGCAGGCGGCGGACCCGGTGCTGCTGGCCGACCTGGTCGACGCGCAGGCAGGCGACCGTCGTGCAGGCCACCCCGTCCACCTGGCGGATGCTGCTCGACTCCGGCGCCCGGCTGCCCACCGGTCTGCGCGCCTGGTGTCGGCGGCGAGGCGCTGCCCGCCGACGCTGGCCAGGGCGCTGCTCGCCGCGGGCCTCGTGGTGGGGAACCTGTACGGCCCGACCGAGACGACGATCTGGTCGGCACAGTGGCGACCGTCGCCGACCCGGACGCGATCGGTCTCGGCAGGCCGATCGCCAACACCGACGCTGTGCGTCCTCGACGAGGCGTTGCGGCCGGTCCCGGTCGGCGTGCTCGGCGAGGTGTGCCTCGGCGGCGCCGGCCTGGCGCACGGCTACCTCGGCCGCCCCGGCGCTGACCGCCGACCGGTTCCTGCCGCACCCCTGTCGGCCGCCGGACCGCGGATGTACCGCACCGGCGACCTGGCGCGGTTCGCGCCGGACGGCGTCGCTGCGTTCGACGGCCGCGCCGACGACCAGGTGAAGCTGCGCGGCCACCGGATCGAACCGGGCGAGGTCGAGGCGGCGCTGGCCGGCCACCCGGAGGTCACCGAGGCGGTCGTCGTCGCGCGCGACGAACGTCTCGTCGCCTACGTCGTCGGCCGACGGCCGCAGCCTGAGGACCTGCGCGCGCACGCTGCGCGAGTGCCTGCCGGAGTACATGGTGCCGTCGGTGTTCGTCGAGCTGGCCGCGTGCCGCACACGCCGAACGGCAAGGTCGACCGCGCCGGCTGCCCGATCCGGCCGCGACGGTGACCAGTGCGCACAAGGTCGCCCCGCGCTCGCCCGCCGAGCAGGTCGTGCACCGGATCTGGGCGGACGTGCTGGACCTGCGTCCGGAGGAGATCTCGGTCTTCGACTCGTTCTTCGACCTGGGCGGCCACTCGATGATGGCCACCCGGATGGTGACCCGGCTGGGCCACCGGGTGGCGCTACGAGAGGTCTTCGAGCACCCGACGATCGCCGAACTGGCGACCCGGCTCGCCCCGGAAGCGGTGGCGTCGCCGATCGAGGCCTCCACTCGCGGTGAACTGTCCTCCGCGCAGGAACGCCTGTGGTTCCTGCACCGTCTCGACGGCCCGAACCCCGTCTACAACATGCCGTTCGCACTGCGGTTGACGGGCGCGCTCGACGTCCCCGCGTTGTCCGCCGCGCTCGCCGACCTCCAGGCACGCCACGAGGTGCTGCGCACGGTGTTCCCCGAGCGGGGCGGCGTGCCACGGCCGGTCGTGCACGAGCCGGTGGACGTGCTCACTGTGGTCGGCACCACCGAGGTCGACCTGGACGAACGGGTCGTCTCCGCCGCGGCGCACGCGTTCGACCTGACCACCGGAACTCCGTTGCGCGCCTGGCTGTTCCGGCTGCGCGAACAGGACCACGTGCTGCTGATCGTGCTGCACCACATCGCAGGCGACGAGTCGTCGATGCGACCGTTCCTCGCCGACCTCACCACCGCGTACGCGTCCCGTGGCCGCGGTGAAGCGCCCGGGCTGGGCGCCGCTGCGCCTGCAGTACGCGGACTACGCGGCCTGGCAGCGGCGGCAGGACGACGACTCGCTGCCGTTCTGGCGTGACCGGTTGGCGGATCTGCCCACGAGGCTGCGACTGCCGGGAGAACGGCGCGTGCTCGCCCAGCCGACCCACCGCGGCGATACCGTCCACTTCGGACTCAGCGGTGACCTGCACGCCGGACTGCTGGACCTCGCGGCACGGCACAACGCGACGCCGTTCATGGTGTGGCAGGCCGCCGTGGCGGTGTTGCTGCACCGGATGGGCGCGGGCACGGACATCCCGCTCGGCACGCCGGCGGACACCCGTGGTCACGCCGAGCTGGACGACCTGGTCGGCCTCTTCCTCAACGCGGTCGTGCTGCGCACGGACGTGTCCGGCGATCCGGGTTTCGCCGCACTGCTGGCGAGGGTCCGTGATGCGGATCTGGCCGCGTTCGAGCACTCCGACCTGCCGTTCGACCGGTTGGTCGAGGCGCTGAACCCGGCTCGCTCACCCGGTGCGCACCCGTTGTTCGGGGTGTACGTCGCCTATCGCGGCGAGCCCGCAGCGTCACCTGCGTTGCCAGGGCTGACCGCCCGGCCACACCCCGTGCCGGAGCTGTCGGCCAAGGCCGACCTCGCGTTCGCGCTCGACCACACCGGCCAGGCCGCGATCATCTACGCCACCGACCGGTTCGACCGGGCGACGATCGAAGGTCTCGGCGTCCGGCTGCACGAGGTCCTGCGTCAGGTCGTCGCCGGCCCGGACACCCCGATCATGCCGCGTCGAGGTGCTGTTCGACGACGAACGCGACCGGATGCTGGGCGACTGGAACGACACCGCGTGCGCGGCGCCGGACGCCACCTTCCCCGACCTGTTCGAGGCACGGGCGAAGGTCCGGCCGAACCACCCGGCGGTCGTGTTCGGGGACACGACACTGACCTACGCCCAGCTCGACTCGGCAGCGAACCGGTTGGCACACAAGCTGATCGAGAGCGGAGCGGGTCCGGACCGGCTGGTCGGGATCGCGCTGCCGCGGTCGCTGGAGATGATCGTCGCGATGGTGGCGGTCCTCAAGTCCGGAGCGGGCTACCTGCCGCTGGACCCCGCGTACCCGGCGCACCGCGTCGAGCTCATGATCGCCGACGCGAAACCGGTGTTCGTCATCGGCCCGGACGACCTCGGCACCGCTGGTTACCCGGACCACGCGCCCGGCAGGTCCACCCCTGCGGCGGCTCTGGCTTACGTGATCTACACGTCCGGCTCCACCGGCACACCGAAGGGCGTCGCGGTGACCCACGCGGGCGTGCCGGGACTGATCGCCACCGCGACCGGACGCTGCGGCGTCACCGAGGACAGCCGCGTGGTCGGGTTCGCCTCGGTCAGTTTCGACGTGGCGTTCTGGGAGCTGTGCATGTCGCTGCTGGTCGGCGGCACGCTGGTGGTGGCGCCGAGCGAGGTCCGGCTGCCGGATCGGGCACTGACGGACTTCTTGGCGCACAACGAGATCACGCACATGGCACTGCCGCCCTCGCTGCTGGCGGTGCTGCCGGAGGGCTGCGAGCTCCCCGCGGGTGCGACAGTGCTCACCGGCTCGGAGACGGTGCCTGCCGAGGTCGTCGGCCGACACGGACAGGGCCGCACGCTGTTCAACGCCTACGGGCCGACAGAAGCCACGGTCAACTCCACCTTGTGGCGCGCCACCACCGGACCGTTGGAGGCGGTGCCGATCGGCGTGCCTGACCGGACACGACCGTCTACGTGCTGGACGACCTGCGGTTGGTGCCGCCCGGTGTGGTCGGCGAGCTGTGCATCGCGGGCCGGGGACTGGCGCGCGGCTACCTGGGACGGCCGGGTGCCACCGCCGCGGTCTTCGTGCCGGATCCGTTCGGTCCGCCCGGCAGCCGGATGTACCGGACCGGCGACCTCGTCCGGTGGACCGCCGACGGTGAACTGGAGTTCGTCGGACGCGCGGACCACCAGGTGCAGGTGCGCGGGTTCCGGGTGGAGCCGGGTGAGGTGGAGGAGACGTTGCGTCGGCACCCCTCGGTACGCGAGGTGGTGGTCGTCGCGGACACACCCGGCCCTGGCCAGACCCGGCTGGTGGCCTACGTCGTGGCGGACGAGGTCGAGCCGCTGCGGGACCACCTGCGCGAGCTGCTGCCCGCGCACATGGTGCCCTCGCTGTTCGTGCCGATGGATCGGATTCCCCGTGCCACCAACGGAAAGCTCGACCGCTCGAACCTGCCACGGCCCGGCGTCGACACCGTGCGGGTGCAGGAACCACCGGTCTCGGAACTGGAGAAGGCGGTCGCCGCGGTCATGTGCGAGGTCCTCTGCATCGGCGACATCGGCCTGCACGACGACGTGTTCGGGCTCGGCGGCCACTCCTTGCAGATCCCGCGGATCGCGGTGGGCGTGCGGGAACGCACCGGGCAGGACATCTCGGTGAAGGACGTGTTCCTCGCGCCGACCGTGGCCGGGGTGGTGGCTGCTCTGGGTCGTGGCGCGCGGACCGCCCCGATCACGGCCGTCGACCGTGCGTCTCGCAGGCGGGTGGCGCCATGACCGAGTACACCTTCCCGCTGTCCTTCCAGCAGCACCGTTTCTGGTATCTGGAGCGGCTCAACCCCGGCGGTGCGTACCACCTGCCCATCGTGCTGCGGCTGACCGGCGAGCTGAAGGTGGACGTGCTGGGTGAGGCACTGCAACGCGTTGTCGACCGGCACGAGGTGCTGCGCACGCGCTACCAGCCCGACGCCCAGGTGCAGGTGGTCGCCGAGCAGTGGACCGTGCCGGTGAGGGTGGTCGAGGGCGATCTGGAGCAGATCAAGGCGGAGGCGTTGCGCGAACCGTTCGACCTCTGGTCCGCGCCGCCGTTGCGGGTGGTGTTGGTCCGGGTGGCGCCGGAGGAGCACGTCCTGTTGATGGTCGTGCATCACATCGCGTGCGACGGGTGGTCGTTGGGCGTGCTGGGCCGCGAGCTGTCGGTGGCGTACTCGGCGCTGCACGGCGGGAGCGAGCCTGTGCTGCCGGAACTGCCCGTGCAGTACGGGGACTACGCACTGTGGCAACGCGACCGGATGTCGGGTGAGGTACTGGCCGCCGGCCTCACACACTGGGCCACCGTGCTGCTCGGCGCACCCGCCACGCTGGAACTGCCGACCGCCCGGCCCCCGGCCCGCGGAGCCGACCCTCGACGGCCACCGGGTTCGGCTGACCGTGCCGCGGGAGCTGACCCGGCGGGTGGAGCAGCTGGCTCAACGGCACGGCGCCAGCGTGTTCATGGTCGTGCTCGCCGCGTACGCGACCGTCCTGACCCGGCTGTCCGGACAGGACGAGGTCGTCGTCGGCACGGCGATCGCCGGGAGGGAACGCCCGGAGGTGGCCGGCCTCGTCGGCTGCTTCATCGACGTGGTGCCGTTGCGGCTGTCCACGGCGAAGGCCTCGGCCGAGGAACTGCTCGCCGAGGCACGCCGGGTCTGCCTCGACGCCTACGCCCACCAGGACGTGCCGTTCGAGCGGCTGGTCGAGGACCTCCGCCCGCCCCGCGATCCGGCCCGCGCGCCGCTGTTCCAGGTGATGTGCAACGGCCAGGACACGCCCCGGCACGACGTGACGTGGCCCGGCGTCGAGGTGAGCGGCGAGCGACCCGAGCCCGGTGTGTCCAAGTACGACCTCACTCTCGACGTGCATCCACGGTCTGACGGCCTGTTGCTCGACCTCGAGTACAACCGGGACGTCTTCGACGCCGCGGCGATGACCGACCTGCTGGACCGGGTCGTCGTGGTGCTCGACTGGCTCACCGACGACACGAGGCCGCTGTTCGGTGACGAGCCGCCCCGGCCCGCGCCACAGGTCGCCCGGATCACGGCGCCGAGACCACCTCGCGCGGACGGTGCGGCCGTCGAACCGCGCGACGAACTGGAAGCGCTGGTTCTCGGCCATCTCCGTGACGCGCTGGGAGATCGGAGACTCGGCGTGACGGACGACTTCTTCTCCTACGGCGGGTCGTCGCTGGCCGCGATGACCGCGTTCGTGCGGATCCAGCAGGACACCGGGCAGGGGCTCGGCCCGGCCGACCTGTTCGGCGAGGCGACCGCGGCGGCGTTCGCGGCACGCCTGCGAGACGGCAGCGACCACGGCAATGCCCACGGCAGCGACCAGGAAAGCGAGCAAGAGCGATGAAACGTGTTCCCACCCGGCGGGTGCTGGACGTGCTGGGCGGACTGGTGTTCGCACTGCTCGTGCTCGTGCCGTCGGTCACCGGCTTCGGCGCGCTGCCCGCGCTGGGCGCGGCACTCAACCCTGGCACCGGCGTGTGGCGGCTGGCCGCGGACGCCGGCACCGCGCAGTCCGGCGACCTGGCGCTGCCGGGCCTGAAGCACCCGGCGACGGTGTCCTTCGAGGACAACGGACTCGCCCACGTGAAGGCAGGCGACGACCAGGACCTGTTCCGCACCATCGGCTACCTGCACGCCCGGTTCCGCCTGGTGCAGATGGACCTGACCCGCAGGCAGGCCAACGGCACGCTGTCCGAGGTGATCGGCGCCGCGACCCTGGAGGTCGACCGGTTCCAGCGCGACCTCGGCGTGCGGCGTGCGGCCGAGCTCGACTGGCGCGCGATGGCCGCGGGCAACCCGGCGCGGGAGACCCTGCAGTCCTACAGCGACGGCGTCAACGCGGCGATGCGTGAGCTGCGTGCCGGGAACCGGCTGCCCACCCAGTTCACCGTGCTCGGCTACGAGCCGGACGACTGGACACCGGTGGACAGCCTCGCCGTGCAGCGGCTCGTCGGGCAGAAGATCAGCTTCGACTCGCAGGCGCCCTTGTTCTCCTACGCCGAGAAGGCGATGGGGCGGGAGGCCTTCAAGGAGTGGTTCCCGGACGTGCCGGAGAACAAGCAGCACCCGTACGACAAGGGACCGTTCAAGAAGCTCCCGCTGACACCGCTGCCACAGCGTTCCTTCCCCGACCCGGCCGACAGTGGAACGAAGGCCGGCGCCGCCGGGCAGACCAAGCCCACCAGTCCCGTGGCACTCGGCGCAGGCACCGAGCTCGCGCCGCTGCTGGAGAAGCTGGGCCAGCTGCCCGACAGCGGGATGGGAGCCATGGGGCACAGCAACAGCTGGGTGGTGGCGGGCAGCCGCACCGAGTCCGGCAAGCCCATCCTCTCGGCCGACCCGCACCTGCCGCACAGCCTCCCGTCGATCTGGTACCAGGTCGAGGGCAGCAGCCCCGGCTACCACTTCAGCGGCGTCACCATGCCTGGGCTGCCGGTGCCGTTGCTGGGCAAGACCGACGAGTTCAGCTGGGGTCTCACCGCCTCGCAGCGGCCGACCACGCTGTACTACCTGGAGAAGACCGAGGAAGGGCGGCCCGACGAGTACTTCTCGAAGGGCGCGTGGCAGCCGATGACGCTGCTGCGCGAGAAGATCGCCGTCCGCGGACAGTCCGATGTGGACCACACGATCAAGCTCACCGCACACGGCCCGGTGATGGAGGTGGAGGGCGTCACGGCGTCCGTGTGGTGGGCGGGCACGTTGCCCAACGACAACCTGCGCAGCATGCTGACCATGTTGCGGGCCAAGAACGTCGGCGAGTTCCGGGACAGCCTGCGCGACTGGGTAACGCCCGCGCTGAACTTCTCCTACGCCGACCGGCACGGCGACATCGCGATGTTCAACGCGGGCGTCGCGCCCCAGGTCGACGGGCACGAGCCGACGCTGCCGCTGCCCGGCGACGGAACGGCGGAGATCACCGGCTCCATCCCGTTCGAGGCGCTGCCCTCGTCGGTCAACCCGGCGGAGGGGTACATCGTCTCGGCGAACCAGCGCGAGGTCACCGGCGACTATCCGTACCAGTACTCGTCCTCGTACAACTGGGTGCTGCACGGCTGGCGCGACGGCGAGATCGTCGACCGGATCACGTCGGCGGGCAAACTCTCGTTCGCCGAGACCGCGGCGATGCAGAGCGACTGGCACGACAACAACGCGCGCCAGCTGATCCCGTTGCTGCTGGACGCACTGCAGGGCGAGCAGCTGTCGGCCGCCGAGCAGCAGGTCGTGGACATGGTGCGGGCCTGGGACTTCAACGCGACCCCGGAGTCGCTGGCGCCCGCCTTCTTCGACTCCTTCAAGAACCGGGTGTCGTGGGTGACGTTCGAGCCGTGGTGGAAGCACTACGGCGTGAAGCAGAACCCCGGCCAGTACCTGCTGCCGAAGGGGCCGGACGCCGGCGCGTGGGCGCAGGAAACCTTGCGCGGCACCGTGCTCGGCTGGATCCAGCACGACCCGGACAACAAGTACTTCAGCCTGCCCGACGGCACCAAGCGCACCACCACTCAGGTGCTGCGCGAGGCGTTCCACCAGTCGGCGAAGCGGACGGCCGACAAGTACGGCGCGGACCTGTTGGGCTGGCGGTACGACAAGTACCAGAAGGTCCTGTTCCCGTCCCTGCTGGGCATCTCCGCGCTGGACGTCGGCCCGCTGCCGTGGGGCGGCAACCCGCGCACGATCAACACCTCGGTCGGCACCAGGGACGACTCGGACGGCAACCCGCTGTCCCACCTGGCCACCGCCGGTCCGACGTGGCGGCTGAACGTGGACTGGGGCACCGGCGAGGTCAACGCGATCTTCCCCGCCGGGCAGAGCGAGAACCCGATGTCCCCCTGGTACGCCAACGGGGTTCCGGTGTGGATGAAGGGCCAGTTCTGGCCGGTGCTGGAGAACGACGCGGTCCGGGCGACCGCCGAATGGAGGTTGCAGCCATGAGGGTGGTCCTCATTGCCGTCGCGGTGGCGGCGCTGGACGCGGTGGCCCTGCTGGTGGGCTGGTGGTGGGTGACGGCTCTGGTGGCCGCGCTGGCGGTGTACCGGTTCGCGGGCAAGCGGGTGCTGCTCGCGGTGCTCGCGGGCACGGCGGTCGCCTGGGGTGCGTCGATGGCGGCGCAGGCGGGGAGCCGGCTGGGGGCGGTCGCCGACCTCGTCGCCGCCATGGCGCTGAACGCCCGCGGTATCGGCTGGGTCGTGGTCGTGGTGTCCCTGGTCTACGCGTTGCTGCTGGCGCTGGCCGGGAGCTGGGTGGGCGGCGTGGTGCGGCGACTGCGCCGCACCGAGCCGGAAGTTGTCGCAGAGCAAGAGGAATCCGTGGAAACCGTGGAGGCACAGCATGTCTGAGCAGGACGACCGCTACACCGTCGTGATCAACGACGAGGAGCAGTACTCGATCTGGCCCGTCGGGCGCGACGTGCCGGAGGGCTGGCGCGAGGTCGGCGTGAGCGGGGACAAGCAGACCTGCCTCGCCCACATCGACGAGGTCTGGACCGACATGCGTCCACTCAGCCTGCGCAGGCACATGGCGGAAGCGGGGCTGTGAGATGACGCGGGCGAACCCCGAGGTGTCCGTGCGCGGCGTCTTCCGGCCGCTGCGGCACGCCGAGTTCCGGTGGCTGGTCGGCGGCCAGATGCTGTCCACGTTCGGCGACATGCTGCTCGTCGTGGCGCTGCCGTTCGTGGTGCTGCGGCACGGCGACGCGGCCGACCTCACCGCGATGCTCACCGCCCTGGGGATCGCCCGCATGGCAGGCTCCCCGCTCGGCGGGTGGCTCGCTGACCGCTGGCAGCCGCGCACGGTGATGCTCTTCGCCGACGGCGCACGGGCGGTGGTGCTCGCCGGGCTGGTGGTGATGGTCTCCGGAGACGGGTTCGACCTGCTGCACTTCGGCATCGGCGTGGTGCTGCTCGGGACGCTGGACGGGGTCTTCCTGCCCGCCTACTGGGCGGTGCTGCCCGCACTGGTCGAAGAGGACGAACTGGCCGCGGGCAACGCGATCGGCGAAGGGCTGCTGGTCTTCACCGTCATGGCAGGCACGTTCGTGGGCGGGCTCGCGAGCGCGGTGCTCAGCCCGACGGTCGTGCTCGCGGTCGACGCGGCCACCTTCGCCGTCTCGGCCTGCATGCTGCTGTTCCTCCGGTCCCGACCGGGGGTCCGGACCGACGAGGGCACCGGTGGTCTCTGGGCCTTCGTCAAGGGCTCCAAGCTTTTCCTGTCCATCACGTTGATCGCGGGCGTGCTGCACCTGGCGTCGGCGGGCACGATGAACGTCGCCCTGCCGGTGCTCGCGGACGAACGGTCTGCCGACGGCCAGCAGGTGTTCGGCGTGCTGCTCGGCACGCAAGGCGCCGGACTGCTCGTGGGCACCCTGATCGCCGGTCTGCTGTGGGGTTTCGCCCGGCGTGGACTGGCAGCGGTGGCGTTGCTGGTCGTGCACGGCGCCGTGCTGATCGTGTTCCCGCAGCTGCCCGGTCCGGTCGCGCCGATGGTGGCGATGTTCGTGCTCGGGGTGGTCGCGGGGGTGCTGAGCATCCTGGCCGTGACGATCCTGCAGCAGATCTCGCCACCGGACGTGCGGGGTCGGGTGATGGCGGTGTTCTCCGCGGTCACTCTCGGCGCCTACCCGCTGTCGGCGGTGCTCGTCGGCACGGTGGTGGTCGGTGCGGGCGCGCCGGTGGCGTTCCTGGTGAGCGGAGTGGGTGTGCTGGTGACGGCGGCGATCGGGTTCGGCCAACGCGCGCTGCGACAAGCCTGAGGAGTAGTAGTCATGACGTATCCCGAGGTCGGCGCACCGCCGTTACCCGTGCTGCCACCGCCGTGGAGCATCCGGCCACTGAGCCCGGAGGACGCCGGGCTGGTGGCGGACTGGATGAACACGCCGCACGTGGCCTCCGCCTGGGATCAGGCGTGGTCACGGCAGCGGTGGGCGGACGAGCTGGCACGGCAGGTCGCGGGTGATCACTCGCGGCCGTGTGTGGCCTGCCACGACGGGCGTCCGCTGGCATACCTGGAGATCTACCGGGTGGTCCGCGACCGGCTCGCCGCGCACTACCCGGCGGGCTCGCACGATCTGGGCGTGCACGTGGCGATCGGCGACCCGGACGACGTCGGCCGCGGACTGGGCAGCGCCCTGCTGCGGGTGGTCGCTGACGGGCTGCTGGCCGCCGAACCGGAATGCGAGCAGGTGGTGGCCGAACCGAACGTGGTGAACCTCGCGTCGCAGCGGGCGTTTCGCAACGCGGGCTTCCGGCCCGCGGGCGAGGTGGTGTTCCCGCACAAGAAGGCGGCATTGCTGATCAGGTCACGGGTGGACGAGACCGCCGACGTGGTCGGCATCGGCTTCGGGCCGGCGAACCTGGCGCTGGCGGTCGCGCTCGCCGAACAGGCCGGCGTGACCGCTCGCTTCCTGGAACGCCAGGACGGCTTCGCCTGGCACCGCGACATGCTGCTGGACGGCGCGACCGTGCAGGTGTCGTTCCTCAAGGACCTGGTGACCATGCGGAACCCGACGAGCGAGTTCGGGTTCCTGTCCTACCTGGCCGCCAAGGACAGGCTGGCGGAGTTCATCAACCACAAGACGTTGTTCCCGTCGCGGGTCGAGTTCAACGACTACATGTCCTGGGTGGCGAGCCGCTTCGCCTCGCGGGTCGACTACGGCGCGGAAGTGGTGAGCGTGCGGCCGGTGGCGGGGACGTCCGGCATCGACGGGGTGGAGGTCGTCACCCGGCTCGGCCGCCGGCTGCGCTGCCGGGACCTGGTGATCGCGACCGGCTTGCGGCCGGTGTTGCCCGCCGGGGTGGAGTCGTCGGACCGGGTGTGGCACAGCGACGAACTGTTGTCGCGGCTGGAGAAGGTGGACGCGGAGCCGCGCCGGGTCGTCGTGCTCGGCGCCGGGCAGAGCGCGGCCGAGGTGGTCGAGTACGTGCACCGACGGTATCCGCACGCCGAGGTCTGCGCGGTGTTCGGACGGTACGGCTACTCACCGGCAGACGACAGCCCGTTCGCGAACCGGGTGTTCGACCCCGCCGCGGTGGACACGTTCTACGGTGCGCCGGACGAGGTGAAGGACAGGGTGCTCGGCTACCACCGCAACACGAACTACTCGGTGGTGGACCTGGAGCTGATCCAGGAGCTGTACCGGCGTGGCTACCAGGAGCTGGTGACCGGTGAGCGGCGGCTGAAGGTGCTCAACCTGTCCACGGTGGACAGGGTGCGGGACCGTCCTGACGGCGTGCTCGTCGACGTGGTGTCGCTGGCGACCGGGGAACGGTCGGAGCTGGAGGCGGACTTCCTCGTCTGTGCCACGGGTTACCGCGAGGCGGACGTGTTCGGGCTGCTCGGTGAGCTGGGAGAGTACTGCGTGCGCGACGACCGGGGACGGCCGGTGGTGGACCGTGACTACCGCCTCCGGACCGTGCCGGGTGTCTCGTGCCGGATCTACCTGCAGGGGCCCACCGAGCACTCGCACGGCATCAGCTCCGGGCTGCTGTCCACCGTGGCCGTGCGGGCGGGCGAGAT
Organism: uncultured Actinomycetota bacterium; assembly: GCA_963766275.1. Taxonomy (GTDB): domain Bacteria; phylum Actinomycetota; class Actinomycetes; order Mycobacteriales; family Pseudonocardiaceae; genus Lentzea. The sequence goes on along the minus strand of CAVYAD010000012.1, from coordinate 10,982 downwards.
CGCTCGGTCCATTGTGGATGGTGCGCTGACTCCCGCGGTGGCGGGCTCATGAGCTTCGGTGTGGCCGGGATGGGCGTCGCGCTCGGCGAACCGGTGGCGGTGGCGGACGCCGCGGCCGAGTACGTCACCGACCAGCGGCAGCTGTCCCGCTGGGGCTACGGGACGTTCCACCGGGCCGACCCGTCTGTCGGGGTCACCGATCTGGCCGTGGCCGCGGGACGGCGGGCGCTGGACGCCGCGGGTGTGACCGCGGACGAGGTGGACGTGGTGGTGCTGGCGATCTCCGACATCGCCGAGCACCTGTACTGGGACCCGGCTGCCGCGTGTCAGCACCGGATCGGCGCGAGCCGGGCGGAGGCGGTCCTGGCCAACCAGGCGTGCGGCGGGGCGGTGACCGCGTTCGACACCGTCGCCGGGCGGTTCGCGACCCATCCCGACCACGAGGTCGCGTTGATCATCGGCGCGAACCGGGTGTGCGAGGACTATGTGAACCGGATGGCGGTCAACACCTGCGTCAACGGCGACGGTGCGGCCGCCGCGGTGGTGCGCCGGGACCTCCCCGGTCTCCGGTGGCTCGTGACCGAGACACTGACCGACGGCGCCTACGCGGACTACTTCCGGCTCGACGGCGGCACGGCCCGGCCGTTCGGCGGTGGCGAGCCGCCGCGGATCCGCGATCCCTTCACCCGGCTCGCGGAGTTCTTCGACAACGACGTGCCCGCGATGGTGGAGTTCGGGCGGATGACCGTGGACCGCACCCGCGAGGTCGTCGAGCGGGCGTGTAAACGGGCAGGGGTGTCCGGCGTGGCACGGGTCGTGCACCTCAACGACAACCTGATCGCGCTGGGCGACCTGGCGAAGGCGCTGGACCTGCCGCTGTCGGCGATGAACGCCGACGTGGCCGCCGCGCACGGGCACCTCGGGTGCGCGGACCAGATCCTGGGGTTGTCGTGGCTGGTGGAACGCGAGCTCGTCGCGCCTGGCGACGTTGTGGCACTAACCGGCACGGGCAGCGGAATGCACTGGACCTGCACGTTGATCGAGGTGTGAGCATGGGACGACCGTTGCGGGTCGCGGTGGCGGCGACGTTCACCGCCGACGGTGTGGTGCCGCTGCTGCGATCCGCCCTGGAACGGGCCGGGATCGCGCCGGACCTGCACCTGTGCCCGTTCGGCCAGGTCGAGACGGAGCTGAGCGCACCGGACTCCGGACTTGCCGAGTTCGCCCCCGATGTGACGCTCGTGCTGGCACATGACGGCGCGTTCCTGCCGGTTTCCTGGGATCCGACGCAGCTCGAACGGCTGGAGGACGCGGTACGCGCGCGGCTGGCCTCGCTGGAGTCCGCGGTCGCCGGACGGGGAACGGTGCTGCTGCACACCGTGCCACTGTCCAGAGTGGAGCAGCGCACCATCGTGTCGTACCGGGGCCGGGCCGCACTGGGCCGGTTGTGGCGGTGGCTGAACTCGGAGCTGCTGGAGCTCGTGGAACGTCATCCGTCGGTGCATGTGCTCGACTTCGAGGCGTTGTTGGCCGACGAGGCCGGGCCGGTTCGGGACGAACGGCTGCACAGGTACGCGAGCATGGCGTGGAGCGCGACGGCCGAACAGGCCTACGCGAGAGAAGCGGCCGCGTTCTGCCGTGCGGTGGCCGGGTTGTCGGCGAAGGTGCTCGTGCTCGACGGTGACAACACGCTGTGGGGCGGTGTCGTGGGCGACGACGGCGTCGACGGGATCGAGCTGGGTTCGCTGTACCCCGGCAACGCGCACGTGGATCTGCAGAGGCGGGCGTTGGCCCTGCGGCGCCAGGGAGTCCTGCTCGCGTTGGCCAGCAAGAACTCCGCGGTGGTCGTGGAGCAGGTGCTGGCGGAGCACCCCGGCATGGTGCTGCGCGCGCCGGACTTCGTGGCGCAGGCGGTGAACTGGCGCCCCAAGGACGCGAACCTGCGTGAGCTGGCGGCCGAGCTGAACGTCGGGCTGGACTCACTCGTCTTCGCCGACGACAGCAGGTTCGAACGCGAGCTGGTACGCCAGGCCCTGCCCGCGGTGCGGGTGGTGCCGTTGGACGGAGACCCGGCCGGCTTCAGCGACCTGCTGTTCGCCGACGACCATTTCGCCGTGCTGGAGACCACCGAGACCGATCGATCGCGCACCGACCTGTACCGGGCACGGCGTGAGCGGCACCATTCGGCCGCGTTCAGCTCGCCCGAGGAGTACCTGAGCGGCTTGGAGCTCGTGGTGTCCGTGTGTGAAGCCACCGCGTACGACCTGCCCAGGCTGGTGCAGTTGTCCTTGCGTACGAACCAGTTCGTGATGGTGCGCGGCGCACACTCCGAATCCGACACCCGCACGTACACGACGTCTCGTGACCGGTTGCTCCTCGCGATCTCCGTGTCCGACCGGTTCGGTGACGAAGGCGTGGTCGGCGGCATCTGGGTCAGCTGCGGAGAAGAGGAGTGGACGGTGGACAACTTCGTGCTCAGCTGCCGGGTGTTCTCCCGCGGCGTCGAGCACGCCGCCCTGCAGGCGGTGGTTGACCGTGCGATCGCCGCCGGCGCGGACCGGCTGGACGCCGCTTTCGTCGCGACGGAACGGAACCAGCCCGCGCAGGCCTTCTACCCGTCGGTGGGATTCGGTCTTCGCGAGCCGTCGGGCCACACGCTGCCGTTGCACCCGGCACCTGCCTTGAAGCCCGCGTGGGCGACGTTGACCGAGGGGAAGACCGCAGATGTCTGACGTGCTGACCGATCTCGTTCCGCTGGTCGCGGAGGTGTCGCGCACCCGGCCGCACGATGTCACGGGCGCTTCCAGGTTCGAGCAACTGGCCGAGTGGGGCAGCCTGGCCGCGTTGCGGTTGCTGGCCCAGGTCGAGCCGCGCTGGGGCGTGCGGCTCGACCTGCGGCGCTACCTGGCCGCCGAGACGGTGGCGGAGCTCGCTGACGTGATCATCGAGGAGCGGCTCAGGTCCGCGTGAAGGACTCCTTGGTCGCCACGGTCAGGACGATATTGCCTCTCACCTGGGTCGTCTCGTCGCACCCCAGACCTGCTGCTTCGACGAGGACGCGCATCTGCTCGGGCGTACGGAACTCGGGCAGACGGTAGAACATGCGGCGAAACAGTCGAGCGGGCTTCAGCTCGGCGATGTGGCATCGGCCGCCGTCAGTGAGGACGCGGGCCACCTCGACCAGCCCGGCGGCCTGATCTGACCAGTGCCCGAAGGACGTCGTGCTGAGCACGAGATCGACCGCGCCGGTGTCGATCGGCAGCCGCTCGGCGGTGGACCGGTGCAGGATCGCGGCGGGCACCGCCGCCCTCGCCACGTCGAGCATTCCGTCCGACGGGTCGACCCCGATCAGCTTCGCCACCGGCCACCTGCGCGCGGCCTCCGCCAGCAGAACGCCTGTGCCGCAGCCGATGTCGAGCACGGTGGCCGGTGTGAGGCCCGCGCATCGGCTGAGGACGGCGTCGTGCAGCTCGGCGCAGTGATCACCGAATCTCGCGTCGTAGCTTCCGGCGATGCGGTTGAACAGGTCCACGGCATCAGTTCGTCGCAGGCGCACCACTTACCTCCTGTCCGACCGCGACCGGCTCGCGGCCCGCCGGTCGTTCCAGATAGCCGGACTCGACCAGGTAGGTCAGGATCTTGAAACCGAGCTCACGGTCGACCGGCGGACATACGATCCCCGAACCGGCCAGCCCCGCTTCGGTGTTCGTGGTGTCGATCCGCGGCCGGGTCTCCTCGGGATAGCGGTCCGGATCCGCGGCGTGCTCACCGGTCAGCAGCGGGACCACGGGGTACAACGCGTTGTCGGCGTCCACCCCGGCCACCTGCCGCTGCCAGTCGTGGTAGGTGAAGTCCTCGACCGGATAGCCGAACTCGCGTACCCACTGCCAGACGTCGCGCAGCTCGGCGTGGCGGTGGTTGGAGAAGTGGAAGAACTTGCCGAACGACTCCGGCTGCCGGGACAGGTGCGCGACGGCGGAGCTCACGTAGTCGACCGGCATGAAGTTGACCAGCATGTCGTGGTCGAGCCCGGCGCCGAGCTGGATGGATCCCTTGAGCACGACGCACGTGTAGTCGGTGGTGTGCGAGACACCGGTCTCGGTATGACCGAGGATCACCCACGGGCGGTACACCGCGACGGGAAGACCGCGGTCCCTCAGGGTGCAGATCATCCTCTCGGCCACCCACTTGCTCTGGATGTAACCGCCCGCCGCCACGCTCGCGTCCGGCGCCTCGTTCTCCTTGATGAGCCGGTCCTCGCCGCGCACGAACACGTCGATCGCGGAGATGTGGTGCACCGCCTTCGCCCGGAAGCGGCACGCCAGTTCGAGCACGGTCCGTGTGCCGTCGACGTTCGACGGCTTCAGCACGTGGTACGGGTAGACGAAGTTCACCTGCGCGCCGCTGTGGTAGATCACGTCGATCCTCGCGGCGAGCGCGTCGAAGTTCTTGCCGGACAAGCCGAACCGGGGCTCTGCCAGGTCACCGGGAACGGCGATGATCCGGTCGGCGTCCGCGTCGGACCAGATCCCGAACCGCCTCATGGTGTCCCGCACCCGACGATCGGCGTCGTCAGCGCTGGACGCACGCACAAGGCAGTGGAAGGTCGCGGTGCTGCGCTGGAGCAACGCGTGCAGCAGGAACGCGCCGAGGAACCCGGTCACGCCGGTCAGCAGCACGTGTTCGGGCTGTTCGATGTTCGCCTGCGGGAGGCCCTGGGGCGTCAACTCGGGCGGGAGCTCGGCTTCGGCGTGCAGGTCGGGACGGTCGGCCGTCGCGACGACCGCCTCCCGGCCCTCGGCGCGGTACAGCTCGATGAGCCGGGCCAGCCCGGCCACGCTCGCCGAGCGGAAGAACAGCTCGACCGGGAGATCGAGTGAGTACTTCGTGGACAGTCGTGAGGACAACCGTGCCAGCAGCAGGGAGTGCCCGCCGAGGTCGAAGAAGTCGTCCCGGCGGCCGATCCGGGCCACCCCGAGCACCTCGCCGACCTCCGTCGTCAGTTCGGCCTCGAGCTCGGTCAGCGGCGGCTCGACCTCCTTGTCGGCCTGGTCGGCCGTCGACGCGGGAAGCCGGCCACGGTCGACCTTTCCGTTGTGGGTCAACGGGAAATCGTCGAGCATCACGTAGGCGCTCGGCGCCATGTAGGAAGGCAGGAACGAACGGACGTGCTCGGCGAGGCCGGTCGCCTCGACGGGCGGTCCCGACGGCACTACGTAGGCGGCGAGCCGGACGTCGCCGGGGACGTCCTCCCTGGCCAGCACCGCCGCCGAACGAACGCCGGGGTGGTTCTCCAGGCACGCCTCGATCTCACCCGGTTCGATCCGGTAGCCACGCACCTTGACCTGCTGGTCGGTGCGGCCGAGGTACTCCAGTTCACCGTCCGCGCGATACCGCACCACGTCACCTGTGCGGTACAGGCGCTCGCCGGGGTCGCCGAACGGATCGGGCAGAAAACGTTCGGCGGTGAGCGCGGGTCGTCGGAGGTAGCCCCTGGACACACCGGCGCCGCCGATGAACAGCTCACCGGCGACGCCGATCGGCACCGGCCGCATCCGGTCGTCGAGCACGCGCAGCCGGGTGTTGCGGATCGGGGTGCCGATCGGCACCGGCCCGGGTTCCGCGGCGCCCGCGGTCACGGTGTGCGTGCAGCAACCGACGACAGTCTCGGTGGGGCCGTACTCGTTGACGATCACGGTGTCCGGGGCCTTCTCCGCCCACTGGCGCAGGGTGGATCCGAACAGTGCCTCACCGCCGACCACGAGCCGGGGCGCCGACGCGACGGCCTGCGCGGAGTTCAGCGACAGGGACAGGAGATCCAGGTGGGCCGGGGTGAGCTTGACGACGCTGTGCTCGGCCCCTCGCAGTGCGGCGGCCAGTTCGCCGATCCCGGTCTCGTCCTCCGGCAGGATCGCGACGGCCGAACCGGTGAGAAGAGCGGGGAAGATCGACGTCACGGACAGGTCGAACGTGATGGGGGAGTGCAGCGGCACCCGGCCGCCGTCGGTGAATCCGTACTGCTCGGCGGCCCACCGCACGTAGTTGAGCAGCCCGCGATGCGGCACCAGCACGCCCTTCGGCCGTCCGGTGGACCCTGACGTGTAGAGCACGTAGGCCGCGTTGTCCGGATGCGGGCGCGTAGTGGGGAGGTTCTCGGCGAGCTCGGTGTCGATCGAGCCGAGCACCACGCGGTCGCCGCTGTACCCGGCGGGTGGGCAGGTGTCGTCGGTGATCAGCAGCCGCGTGTCGCTGTCGGAGAGCATGAAGGCGAGTCGTTCGGACGGATGTGCCGGATCGAGCGGGAGATAGGCGGCGCCGGACTTCAACACGCCGAGCAGTGCGGCGGGCACGTCGAGGCCACGCCGGAGCAGGACACCGACCACCGTCTCCTGGCCGGCGCCGCGAGCGCGGAGTTCGGCCGCGATCCCCTCGCTCCGCTCGTCGAGCTGGCGGAAGGTCATGGTGCGGTCCATGAACGACACGGCGACGCCGTCCGGGTCTGCCTTCGCCCGTCGGGTGATCAGCTCGTGCACGAGGCCGCCGGTGAGATCCCCCGCGGGCCCGGACGACCACGCGGTGAGCAGCTCGGTCTCCTCGGGCGGCAGAAGGTCTGCTGTGGACAGTGCGGCGTCCGGTGAGCGGGTCACCGAGGCCAGTAGCCGCTCGAATCGCGCCGACCAGCGCTCAGGGGCGTTGTGGAGGATCGCACTCCAGCCGTTGTGCGTCCGCAGCAGACGGACCGTCACGGGTTCGCCGGGTTTGCCACGGACGCGAGCCGGGTGACGGCTGAGGACGGCATCGTGTTCTCGATGACCAGTTGCGCGTGGCGTACGTCGAGCGCGCCGTCGCCGTGCAACCGCCGGACGATCACCTCGAACGGGATGTCGCCGTCGGACATCGCGTCCCGCAACGCCGTCCGGACCCTGCCGGTCAGCTCGCGGAACGACGGGTCGCCGGCGAGGTCGATCCGGACGGGCACGCGGTCGGCTGTGGCATCGGACAGGCCGATGACGAGATCCGGCTGCCCGGTCAGCCGGTGGATCAGTGTCGACAGCGCGGCCAGCACCGGGACGGCCGGATCCTCCTGGCCCACAGCCGCGCAGAGCAGTTCTGGCAGGTCCGTCGCGGCCGAGACCAGAGGCTCCTGGCTTTGGCGCACTGGCAGCGGCGCGCCCGTCAGCCGCACGGCCCACCGTTCGACAGCGGCCTGGCCCTCGGCACCGTCGAGCAGGTCCTGTTCGGCCGCGATCAGCTGTCCGAGCCGAGGAACCGGCGAAGCCGGGGCGCCGGAGGAGTAGTCGGTGAAGAGGTCGCCGACCAGCGCGCCCGGAGTTGTGTCGCCGGCGATCGCGCGGTGCATGACGGCCAGCAGGACGTGGTGGTCCTCGCTGATGCGGCACAGGGACAGGCGGCAGAGCGGCGCGGTGGCGACATCGATGCCACCGACAGCGTTCGCGGTCAGCCAGCTGTGCGGAGTGGACGGATCGGCGAGATCGGTCACCGGGATCGGCAGCAGCGCGTCACGGGCGACCAGTCGTACGTGCCGGTCCTCGACGGAACGGAAGAACGTGCGCAGTGCCTCGGTCCGGGCCGCCAGGGCGGTCGCGCACCGCCGCAGGTTCTCGACATCCAGCACGCCCCGAACGTCGAAAGCGGCGTGCACAGTGGACTGTTCGAGTCCGGAGCCGAGACGCAGCAGGCTTTCCTGACGCGCGGACAGATTGGTCTTCATCGCCGAATCCCCCGGAATGGTCCGTAGCCCAGGCAATAGGCGTGGAACGTATCGACCCGTTTGTGGCCGGTCAAGGTTGTGGCACAAGGGAAACGCGGTTTCGGGAATCGGCTGTGCGCCGCATGTGCGAGCAGTGTGCGGACGCTGGGAACAATGGCCATTCACAAATCCGATTTCGTGGCCTGGGAAAGGGATGGGGGTCCCGGTGGGTGAGGAGTACGTGTTCCCGCTGTCCTTTCAGCAGACCCGGTTGTGGCTGCTGGAGCAGCTGGAACCAGCGAACCCGGCGTACCACGTCCCGATCGCCCTGCGCATCAGCGGGCAGCTGGACGTGCCGGCGTTGCGGCGCGCGCTGACCAGATGCACTCGCAGGCACGAGATCCTGCGCACCAGGCTCGACCGGAACGCCCCGGTGCAGATCGTGGCCGAGCACCTGGATCCCGAGCTCACGCTGGTGGATCTCACCGGCACGGACGAGGCGCCGGACACCGTCATCAGGCGGCTGGCGCGTCAACCGTTCGACCTGTGGGCAGCGGCGCCGGTGCGGTACACCGTTCTCCGCACTGATCCGCACTCCCATGTGCTGCTTATCGTGCTGCACCACGCCATCTGCGACGGATGGTCGACCGCGGTGCTGGCCCAGGAGATCACCGCGCTCTACCGTGCCGAGGTCGACGGCGGGCCGCCCGACCTGCCGGAGCTCACGGCGCAGTACGGCGACTTCGCGCTGTGGCAACGAGAACACCTGTCCGGCGAACGGCTCGACAGCGAGCTGCGGCACTGGTGCGACGTCCTCGGCGGCGCCCCGCCGAGCTGTCGTTGCCCACCGACCGGCCGCGTCCCCGCTACCAGACCTACCGGGGCGGGCGCGTCCAGCGTCAGCTCGACGACGTCGCGACGATGTCGCTGCGGGAACGATCCCGGCGGCTCGGCGTCAGCCGGTTCATGGTGCTGCTCGCCGCGTACTCGGCCGTACTGGGCAGGATCGCGGATCAGGCGGACCTGGTGGTCGGGACACCGACGGCCGGCCGGACCGCGCCCGAGACCCACCCGCTGGTGGGTGTTTCGTCGACGTGCTGCCGCTGCGGGTGGATCTGTCCGGTGATCCCGCGGTGACCGAGCTGCTCGGCCGGATGCGGCGCGTCTGCCTGGACGCCTACGCGCACCAGGAGGCGCCGTTCGAGCGCGTCGTCGAGCGGCTCGCACCCGAACGCGACCTGTCACGGCCACCGGTGTTCCAGGCCATGCTGGCGTTGCAGGACGTCGAACAGGCGAAGCTGGCGTGCCCCGGCCTGGAGATCACCGAGTGGCGGCTGGACACCGGCGTGGCCAAGTACGACCTGACCCTGGACGTCGACGAGGTCGCCGGTGAGATGCGGCTCGACCTGGAGTACAACGCCACCTCTTCGACCACGCCACCGCACAGACCCTGCTCGACCGCGTGGCGATGGCGTTGCGCTGGTTCATCACGGCACCCGACACCGCCCGCCTGTCCGAGTTGGACATGACGCTCCCCGGTGAGCTGAGCCTCCTGCGATCGGCAGGGCAGGGCAGGGAGATGACGATTCCCGCGGGCACGGTCGCCGACCTCGTCCGGCAGCAGGTGATCGCCAACCCCGGCCGGACCGCGGTGGTCGGCGGCGCCGACCCGTTCCAGAAGCTCACCTATCGGCAGCTGTGGATCGGGCGCTGGACGTCGCGACGCTGCTCGTCGGCAGGGGAGTGCGTCGCGGTGACGTTGTCGCCGTGCTGCTGTCCCGCACCGTCGAACTGCCCGCCGCGTCTCGGCGTCTGGCTCGCTGGCGCCGCCTACCTCCCGCTCGACCACCGGCTGCCACCGGAGCGCACGCGGATGCTGGTCGAGGACGCCGGGGCACGGGTAGTGCTGACCGACGCCATGGTCGCCTCGGCGCGCACGGAGGCGGTTCCGCTTCTCCCGCGACGTGCCGGCGAGGATCCCGCGTACGTCATGTTCACGTCCGGATCGACCGGCCGGCCCAAGGGCGTCGTCGTACCGCACCGCGCCGTGATCAACCTGCTCGCTTCGATCGCGGACGTCGAACCGGGCCTGGCGCCGGGCATCGTCGGTCGCCGTCACCACCACGTCGTTCGACATCTCCGTGCTGGAACTGTTCGCGCCACTGCTGGCCGGTGCGCGGGTCGTGGTCGCGTCGGACGACCGATCCGCGAACCCGCCTGCTCGGCGAGCTGATCGCCACCGTGTCCGCGTCGGTCGTCCAGGCCACCCCGTCGACGTGGCGCTGGCTGCTGGACTCCGGCTGGACGGGTGACCGTCCGCTCGGGCGCTCTGCGGCGGCGAGGCGCTGCCGCCGCACTGTGGACCGGCTGATCGCGGCCGGCCACGAGGTCTGGAACTTTACGGCCCAACAGAGACGACCATCTGGTCGACCGTCGGCCGGTCGGCGGCGAGGTGACGCTGGGCGCCCGGTGGCCAACACCAGCGTGCGCGTGCTGGACAGCCGGCTGCGCCCGGTTCCGCCGGGTGTGCTGGGCGAGTTCTGCCTGGGCGGATCGGCGTGGCGCACGGCTACCTGGACCGACCCGCGCTGACCGCGAACGCTCCGTCCCGACCGGACACCATCGGCGGGCATGTTCCGCACCGGCGACCTCGCGCGCCTGCGCCCGGATGGTGCGCTGGTCTTCGCCGGCCGCAACGACCACCAGGTCAAGGTGCTCGGACACCGCGTCGAGCTCGGCGAGGTCGAGGCCCACCTCGCCACCCATCCCGGCGTCGCGGCGTGTGCCGTGCTGGCTCGCGAGGACCTCCTCGTGGCGTGTGTGGTGCCCCGCGGCCTGACACTGTCCCTCAGCGAGCTGAGGGACCATCCGCCCGGTCGCTCCCCGGCTACCTGCTCCCGTCCGCGCTCACCGTCCTCGACCGCCTTCCGGTCACCGCCACGGCAGCTCGACCGCACAGCCCTGGCGGGCGTCGCCGCGAAACCGAAGAGCACGCACTACGTGCCTCCCGCCGACGACCTGGAACAGACCGTGCTCGACTGCTTCCGGCAGGTACTCGACGATCGCGGCCTGGGCATGGCCGACGACTTCTTCCACCACGGCGGCAGCTCGTTGAGGCGGTGCGGCTGGTGACCGAGATCGAGCAGGCCACCGGCGAGCGGCTGCAGCTGCGGACGGTCTTGATCGCCGACTCCCGCAGCGGTGGCGGCGGCGGTGCGGACCGCTCCCGAGGTGACGGGTTCGGACGATCGTGAGCTGGTGCGCGAGGTGG
>CAVYAD010000011.1:0-111399 GCA_963766275.1 uncultured Actinomycetota bacterium | reverse complement strand
TCCGTGCCCATTCCCGCGCCCGTTCCCAGGGCCGTGCTGCTGGCCGGACCTTCCGGATCCGGGAAGTCGACGCTCGCCGCCCACCTCGGCTGGCCCGTGCGGCGTCTCGACGACTTCTACCGCGACGGCGACGACCCGCTGCTCCCCCGTGACGAGCACGGGCGTGCGGACTGGGACGCGATCGGCTCGTGGAACGCGGACGCGGCGCTCCAGGCGATCATCGAACTCTCGAACACGGGCACGGTCCAGGCGCCGGTGTACTCGATCGGCGAGGACCGCCGGGTCGGCCGGCAGACGGTCGAGCTGGGCGACGCGCCCGCGTTCATCGCGGAAGGTCTGTTCGCCGACCTGCTGGTGCGGGGTGCACGGGAGGCGGGCGTGCTCAGGGACGCCGTCGTGCTGGCCCCGAGCGCGCCGGTCACCTTCGTGCGGCGGTTCGCCCGTGACGTCGCCGAGGCGCGCAAGCCGGTGCTGATGCTGCTGCGGCGCGGACTGCGGTTGATGCGCGAACAGCCGCAGGTGGTACGCCGATGTGTCGACGCGGGGATGCGCCGTACGACGCCACCTCGCGCGAGGGTCGAGCTTGCGAGCGGAGCACGCACCGCGGACGTGTGAAACGCGGCAGTATGGGTACCCCAGCAAAAACCACGCGAAACATCGAGGAGCGCGGGTGCGGCGGGGACTGGTGGTCGTCGGAGCTTCGGCTGGCGGTGTCGAAGCCTTGAGAACGCTTGTCTCCCAGTTCCCGGCCGACCTGGAGGCTGCCGTGGTCGTGGTGCTGCACACCTACCCCCTCGCGGCACATCGGTGTTGCCCGCGAGACTGGCCCGCAGTGGCACGTTGCCAGTCTCCTTCGCCGAGTACGGCTCGCCCCTACGGCGCGGCCACATCCACGTCGCACCACCCGACCACCACCTCTTGGTCCACCACCGCACGCTGCGGCTGTCCACGGGACCGGCGGAGAACCACCACCGGCCGTCGGTGAACATGCTCTTCCGCTCCGCCGCGCACACCTGGGGCCCGGCGGTGATCGGAGTCGTCCTGTCCGGAACGCTGTGCGACGGCACCTGGGGCATGGCCGCGATCAAGGAACAGGGCGGTCTCGCGGTGGTGCAGTCCCCCGGTGACGCGGCATCCCCCGGAATGCCGGAAAGCGTGCTGAGGCAAGTGGAGGTGGACCACGTCGCACCGGTCGCCAGGATCGGCACCTGGTCGCAAGCCTGATCGATGCACACGAGGGAATTGCCACATGACGGGCATCAGCATCGAGGCGACCGACCACGCCGGTGTCATGGTGGTGACGCTCGTAGGACGGCTCGAACTCACCACCCACGCGGCTTTACGTGACGGCCTGCTCAAGTGCGCGGCGGACTCGCCACTGGCGCTGGTCGTGCGGCTCGGCGTGGAGTTCGAGGTGGCGGGCAGATCGATGCTCGCCGTGTTCACCACGGTCTGGATGAAGATCCAGCAATGGCCGGACATCCCGATGGTGCTCGCCGCCGAGACCGATGTGCACCGGCACGAGCTGCGACGCAGCGGCGTGGCGCGGTTCGTGGCCACAGTGGACGACCTGCCGACGGCGGTCACAGCCGCCGAACTGCCACCACCGCGCCGGTTCCGCCGGGTACCGCTGCCCAACACGCCGACCGCGCCGATGATGGCGCGTGCCGTCGTGCGGGAGGTCTGCGCACAGTGGGATCTCGCCAGATTGACCGGCGACGCGGTGCTGGTCGTGAGCGAACTGGTCGAGAACGCCGTCAGGCACGCGCGTTCGGAGTCGGTGCTGCGCGTCGAGCTGCGCCAGGACGGGCTCTCCATCGCCGTGCGCGACCACGATCCGACGCCTGCCGTGCTGACCACGTATCCGCCGACGCTTGGCTTCCGGGGAGTGGAAATCGTCGACCGAGTCAGCCGGGCATGGGGCTGCACGCCGTCATCCGACGGGGGCAAGATCGTGTGGGCGGTGCTCGCCCGGCGCACGGGCGAGTAGCTTTTCCCTGTGAGTGAGAGCCAGACCGGCCGGACCGACGACTTCGAGGCGCTGCTGCGCTACCTCAAGGAGTCGCGCGGCTTCGACTTCACCGGCTACAAGCGGACCAGCCTCGATGCGGCGCGTCAGCCGCCGGATGAGCCAGGTCGGCGTCGGCGGACTACGCGGAGTACATCGACCACCTGCAGGTCCACCCCGACGAGTTCGCCGCGCTGTTCAACACGATCCTGATCAACGTCACCGGCTTCTTCCGCGACCCCGAGGCCTGGGACTACCTGCGCGACGAGGTCGTTCCCGCGATGCTCGCCGAACGCGGGCCCGACGACCCGATCCGGGTGTGGAGCGCGGGCTGCGCGTCCGGCGAGGAGGCCTACACGCCTCGCGATGGTGCTGGCCGAGGCGCTGGGCCCGGAGCGGTTCCGGCAGCGGGTCAAGATCTACGCCACCGACGTCGACGAGGAGGCGCTCGCCCAGGCCCGGCAGGCGACTACGCCGAGACGTGAGCTGAGGTCGGTGCCGCCCGAGCTACGCCGAGAAGTACTTCGAGCCGGCTGAGCGGCCGCTACAGCTTCCGCAAGGACCTGCGCCGCTCGGTCATCTTCGGCCGCAACGACCTGGTGCAGGACGCGCCGATCTCCCGGATCGACCTGCTGGTGTGCCGCAACACGCTGATGTACTTCAACGCCGAGACCCAGGCCAAGATCCTCGACCGGTTCCACTTCGCGCTCGGCCGACGACGGCGTGCTGTTCCTCGGCAAGGCCGAGATGCTGCTCAGCCACAGCCGGATCTTCGCCCCGCTCGACCTCAAGCGGCGGCATCTTCCGCAAGACGGCCATCGGGCCCGCGCTTCCCGGCGCAGCTTCGCCGCCCACGCGTTCGCGCACGAACGACGGATGGACGTGGGCGGCATCGACGCGCTGCGGGAGCGCGCGTTCGCCGCCAGCCCGGTCGCCCAGGTCGTGGTCACCGCGGACGACCTGGTGGCGCTGGTCAACCAGCAGGCGGAGACCTCGTTCGGCCTGTCGGCGAAGGACATCGGCCGGCCGCTGCGGGACCTGGACATCTCCTACCGCCCGGTCGAGCTGCGCGGCTACGTCGAGCAGGCGCAGACAGGAACGCAGCGTCGCTGCGCGTCAAGGACGTCGAATGGCTGCGCGGGCTCGGCGACACCCTGTGGTTCGAGGTGCACGTCAACCCGCTCGCCGGCGTCGACAACAGCCTGCTCGGGGTCTCGGTCATCTTCCACGACGTGACCGCCGCCCGCGGGCTGCTGGAGGACCTCGAGCGCGCCAACCGCAGCTCGAGTCGGCCTACGAGGAGCTCCAGTCCACCAACGAGGAACTGGAGACCACCAACGAGGAGCTCCAGTCCACGGTCGAGGAGCTGGAGACCACGAACGAGGAGCTCCAGTCCACCAACGAGGAGCTGGAGACGATGAACGAGGAGCTCCAGTCGACCAACGACGAGCTCCAGAGCATCAACGACGAGCTGCGCGACCGCACCGTCGAGCTCGACCAGGTCAACGACTTCCTGGAGTCGATCCTGACCGTCGCTGCGGGCCGGGGTCGTCGTCGTCGACGCCGGGATGCGGGTGCAGGCGTGGAACCGGGGCGCCGAGGACCTGTGGGGCGTGCGCAAGGACGAGGCCGAGGACGAGCACCTGCTGAACCTCGACATCGGCCTGCCGGTGGCCGAGCTGCGGCCGCTGGTGCGCTCGGCGCTCGGCGACCCCACGTTCATGGAGGAGACCAAGCTGGCGGCGGTGAACCGGCGCGGCCGCGAGGTGCGGATCCGGGTGGTGTGCAGCTCGCTGCGCGGCAGCGGCGGCGAACCGGCCGGCGCGATCCTCGTGATGGAGCAGACCGACTAGATCACGACGTGTGGCCGGTCGCCTCTTCGTCACCGAGCAGAACGGCGGTGAGGCCGGTCAGCTCGAACGCCCTGAGCACTGTCGTCGAACATTCGCCTATGGCCAGGCGGATCCGGCGGCCGGTGCACTCGGTTTGCAGCCAGATCAGCACCCGGAGCCCTTCCGAACCGACGAACGTGACGTCGGCCAGGTCGACCGTGAGAACGTCCGGCTCGTGTCCGACCTGCTCGCCCAGGAACGACTGGAAGCGCTCCGATGTCGAGATGTCGATCTCCCCCGCCACGTAGACGATGGTCACCGCACCGGTGGCGCGGGCTGTCAGTTCGAGCGGAGCCCCATCGTCCACGACCTCCCACCTCCTCCGCCCCGATCTTATTAGGAACGAAAGGGGCCGGCGAGTTCGTCCGCGACCACGGCCGATTCGTGATCGAACCATGGCCGTTTTGCCCGGTGGTGGCGTCGTGGTTCTGGCAGGATTCCGCCAACACCACGACGGGGGTACGCCGCGATGACCGAAACGCCTGGCTGGTCCTCACCCGACCAGCAACCGAACCAGCCGCAGCAGCCGCCACAGCCGCCGCCGGGCTACCACGCCCCGCCGCCGCCGGGAGCACAGCCCGCGATGAAGCCCGGCGTGATCCCGCTGCGCCCGCTGGCGGTCGGCGAGATCATCGACGGCGCCGTCAAGACCATGCGCACGCACCCGAAGCTGCTCATCGGCGCGGCCGCGGTGGTCGCGGCGGTCACCCAGATCCTCGGCCTGCTGGTGCAGCTGCCGTTCCTGGACGACCTCGCCGCCGTGGCGACGGTGGACCCGAACTCGATGACGCAGGAGCAGGCGATCGACCAGCTCACCAGCGGTCTGGTCGGGTTGTTCACCGGCGTGTTCCTCAGCATCTTCCTGCTCCTGCTCGGCACGGTGTTCCTGTCCGGCTTCATCACCGTCGTCGTCGGCCACGCCGTCCTCGGCAGGCCGGTCACGTTCGCGCAGGCCTGGGAGGAGTTCAAGCCCCGCCTGCCGTCGTTGCTGGGCGCGACGCTGCTCACGGGTCTCATCGTCACCGTCGGCTCGATCTTCTGCCTCGTGCCGGGCATCTGGCTGTGGGTGCTGTTCGGCCTCGTCACGCCCGCGCTGGTGCTGGAGCGCAGCGGCATCGGCACCGCGTTCGGCCGCTCCAAGGCCCTGGTGAACGGCGCGTGGTGGCGGACGTTCGGCATCCTGCTGCTCACCGTCGTGATCGGCGCCGTGATCAGCTGGATCATCAGCATCCCGTTCGGCCTGCTGGGCGCGGCCTCCACCGGCTTCAGCACCGAACCCACGGCGGCGCTGAGCGCGGGATCGCTGATCCTGTCCACGATCGGCGCCATCATCGCGTCGACGATCACGCTGCCGTTCAGCGCCGCGGTGACCGTGCTGGTCTACGTCGACCGCCGGATGCGCGCTGAGGGCATGGACATCGAACTCCAGCGGGCCGCGGGGCATGGCGGCATCTGACGTACCCGTAGATCTCGACCGCGACGAGGCACGCGAGGCGGCCGTACGGGAGCTGAGCGACCCGGCGTACGTCTCGGACGACCCCAACCCGCTGGAGCGGGCGGTGGAGTGGGTGCTCGAGCGGCTGGGCGAGCTGTTCGCCGGAGCCGGTGGCATGAGCGGCATCACCGCGGTCACGATCATCGTGGCACTGGTGGTGATCGTCGTGATCGTCGTCCGGCTCCGCGTCGGCCGCACCGGCCGCGCGGTCCGTTCGGGCGGCCGGGTGTTCGGGAGCTCGATCATGTCCGCGAACGAGCACCGCGCCGCCGCCGAACGTGCCGCGGCGGCCGGTGACCTGGCCGAGGCCGTGCGCGAACGTTTCCGCGCGGTGGTGCGGGAACTGGAACAACGCGGGGTGCTCGACGCACGCGCCGGCCGGACCGTGGACGAGGTGGCTTTCGAGGCGGGCAAGGCACTTCCGGTGCTCGCCGACGACCTGCGCGGCGCGGCGGTGCAGTTCGACGACGTCTGGTACGGCGGCCGGACCGCCACGCCGCAGGGATACGAGCGGCTTGTCTCGGTGGACGACAGGGTGCGCGCATGACGGCGGTCTCCCCCGACACCGGGCGGATCTGGGGCGCCGCCAAGGGTCCGCTGCTGATCGGCGCGATCATCCTCGCGACGGCCGTCGTGATCACGTTGCTGCGCGGCGGTGGTGAGGGCGGCGCGTTCGACCCGCGCTCGTTCCGCCCGGAAGGCAGTCACGCGGTGGCGCGGCTGCTGGAGCAGAACGGCGTGCGCGTCGAGCTCACCGACGACGTGTCCACTGTTGAGGGTGCGACGCTGTTCGTCACGCACCCGAACCTGATCGACCCCGCACGGCTGACCGAGCTGAGCGCTCGGGCGGCCGCCACGGTGCTGATCGCCCCGGCGAACGCGGTGGGCCGGGTGGAGCCCGAGACCAGGCAGCCGGGCTGTCCGCTGGCGGCCGGAGCGGGTGCGGCGACCACCGGCGGCCTGACCTACGAGGGCGAACAACGGTGCTACGACGCGTCGTTGGTCCGCACCGGCACGGTGACGTCGATCGGGTTCGGCGGCGTCTTCACCAACCGCGAGCTCGACGAGGAAGGCAACGCGTCGCTCGCGCTCACGTTGCTGGGCCGGCACGATCGCCTGGTCTGGTACATGCCTTCGGCCGCGGACCGGTCCCAGCAGAAGTCGATGCTGGAGCTGATCCCGGACGGCTGGCGGTTCGCCGCGTGGCAGCTGGGCATCGCGGCCGTGGTGATCGCGCTGTGGCGGGCACGCAGGCTGGGCCGGGTGGTGCCCGAGCCGCTGCCGGTGGTGGTGCGTGCCGCCGAGACCGTGGAGGGCAGGGCGCGGCTGTACCGCTCCTCGCACGCGTCCGCGCACGCCGCGGCGATGCTGCGGCAGGCGACCCGTGACCGGCTGGCGCCGTTGCTGGGCGTTCCTGCCGGCGAGGATCCGTCCGAGGAGATCGCCCGCAGGACTTCGCGTTCCACCACCCAGGTGCGGACGTTGCTCTACGACCAAGCGCCGGTGGGCGACCGTGGACTGGTCGCGCTGGCCGACGAGCTGGACGTTCTGGAGAACGAGGTGCGCAAGGCATGACGGCAGTGGTCACCACCGAGGAAGCACGCACGGCGCTGGTGGCGTTGCGCACGGAGATCGGCAAGGCCGTGGTGGGCAACGACGCCGCGGTGACGTCGTTGATCCTCGCCTTGCTGTGCAAGGGACACGTGCTGCTGGAAGGCGTGCCCGGCGTGGCGAAGACGCTGCTGGTGCGCGCTTTGGCTCGTGCGCTGGACCTGTCGACGACGCGTGTGCAGTTCACCCCGGACCTGATGCCGGGCGACCTGACCGGCTCGCTGGTCTACGACTCGCACAACGCGGCGTTCTCGTTCCGCGAAGGCCCGGTCTTCACCAACCTGCTGCTCGCCGACGAGATCAACCGCACGCCACCGAAGACGCAGGCCGCGCTGCTGGAGGCGATGGAGGAACGGCAGGTGTCCGCCGACGGCACGACGCGGCCGTTGCCGTCGCCGTTCATCGTCGTCGCCACCCAGAACCCCGTGGAGTACGAGGGCACGTACCCGTTGCCCGAGGCGCAGCTGGACCGGTTCCTGCTGAAGGTGACCATGCCGATTCCCGCGCGCGAGCACGAGATCGACGTGCTCACCCGGCACGCCACCGGTTTCGACCCGCGCGACCTGTCGCATCTCTCGGCGGTGGCCGGTGCCGGGCATCTTGAGGCTGGATCGGCGGCGGTGCGGTCGCTGACCGTGGCGCCCGAGGTGATCGCGTACGTCGTGGACGTGTGCCGCGCGACCCGGCAGTCCCCCGCGGTGCGGCTGGGTGTTTCCCCGCGTGGCGCAACGGCTCTGCTCGCCGTGGCGCGGGCGTGGGCGTGGCTCTCCGGCCGTGACTACGTGACGCCGGACGACGTGAAGGCGCTGGCCCGCCCGGCGTTGCGGCACCGGCTCGAACTGCGGCCGGAGGCCGAACTGGAAGGCGTGACGGCGGACGGCGTGCTGGACGGCGTGCTCGGCACGGTCCAGGTGCCGCGCTGACGTGGCGCTCACGGGCCGCGCGGGACTGCTCGCGCTCATCGGGGTGCTCGTCGTCGGGCTGCTCTTGCCTTCGTGGCAAGGGATTCTCGTCGTGCTCGGCGTGCTCTTGGGGTGCGTTGCGGTCGACTTGTTGTTGGCCGCCGGTGTCCGGCGGTTGACGTTCACGCGCGCAGGGTCGACGTCGGTGCGCACGGGCGAGCTGTGCTCGGTTCAGCTGACCGTGCACAACCCCGGTCGTCGCCTGCGTGGTCTGTTGAGGGACGCGTGGACGCCTTCGGCCGGTGCGGTCGACGACCGGGTGGCCGTCGACGTGCCCGCCGGTGGCTCTCGCACGCTGTCGTTCGAGCTGCGGCCGGTACGCCGGGGCGATCGTGCCGCGGACCGCGTGACCGTGCGATCCCTTGGGCCGCTGGGAATCGCGGCCCGGCAGGGATCGCACGAGGTGCCGTGGACCGTGCGCGCGCTGCCGCCGTTCCACAGCCGCCGTCACCTGCCACCGTTGCTGGAACGCCTGCGCGAGCTCGACGGCCGCCGCGCCTCGCTGATCCGGGGCGCGGGCACGGAGTTCGACTCGTTGCGCACCTACGTGATCGGCGACGACGTCCGTTCCATCGACTGGCGTGCCTCGGCCCGCTCGACCGATGTCGTGGTGCGCACGTGGCGTCCCGAGCGCGACCGCCAGGTGGTGATCGTGCTGGACACCGCGCGCACGGCGGCGGGCCGGGTGGAGGGCGCGCTAGGTGGCCTGCCGCGCCTGGACACGTCGATGGACGCGGCGTTGTTGTTGTCCGCCTTGGCAACGCACGCACGCGACCAGGTGGATTTCCTCGCCTACAGCAGGCAGGTCCGGGCGTCGGTGTCCCGTACGACACTGCCGTTGCTGGTCAACGCCATGGCGCCGGTGGAGGCGGAGCTCGTCGAGTTCGACGCGCGGGGCATGGTCGCGGAAGTGCTGCGACGGGCTCGGCGCCGCTCGTTGATCGTGCTGCTGACGTCGCTGGAGCCGTCGATCGAGCACGGGTTGCTGCCGCTGCTGCCGACTTTGGCTTCGCGGCACCGGCTGCTGATCGCCTCGGTGTCCGACCCGGCGGTGCACGCGATGGCCTCCGCACGCGGTGATCTGGAGTCCGTGTACAACGCCGCCGCCGCGGAACGCACGTTGGCCGAACGACGCCATCTCACCGCATTGCTTGCACGGCACGGTGTCGAGGTCGTGGACGCGGTGCCCGATGAGCTGCCGCGCGCGCTCGCCGACCGCTATCTGTCGTTGAAGGCCGCGGGCAAACTCTGAGGCTATGACTCGTCGTCCAATGCGAAACGCAGGTACCGGTCCGCGGACCTGCGCACCGCGGCCGCGCCGTCGGCGGTGACCACCCGTCCCCAGAACGCGCCGTAGACACGTTCGAAGGAGAACGGTTCGACCAACGCGAGCGCGCGGCGGATGGTGCGCGGCCGTTCGGGGATGAAGTTGGGAATGCTGTACATGAAGCTGACCCATCGCCGGTCCATCACGACCATGAAGATGTCGCCGCTGAACAGCGCACCGCGTTTCTCCGGGTCGTCACCCCAGTGCAGCACGGTGCCGCCGGCGAAGTGCGTGCCCGCGTTGATCAGCGTCATACCGGGTGCGATCTGGTGGGCGAGTGTCGTCCACCGCTGGCCTTCCCAGCCGACGTACTGCCGCTCGTCCAGGCAGATCGGGCAGTCCGCACGTGGTGCCGCGTACTGCACACCGCAGGTACGGCAGATCGGCAGATCCGTACCGGCCACAAGATTGAACTCAGCCATCTACCCATATAGCCAGAACGCGAATGCACGTGCGACTTCAGCCACGCCACTAGACCGCGATCGGCGCGACATCCTCGCGCTCGCTCGCGTCCACATCGCCGGTCTCGCCCTGCCGCGCGGCCCGCCGTCCGATCACGAACACGTAGAGCAGGAACCCGATCTCGGCGACCACGCCGATGCCGACCCGAGCCCACGTCGGCAGTCCGGACGGCGTCACGAACCCTTCCAGCACACCGGACACGAACAGCACCACGACGAGCCCGAGCGCCACCGCGACCACCGACCGGCCCTCGGAGGCGAGCGCGGCGGCACGGGTGCGTTTGCCGGGGTCGATCACCTGCCATCCCAGCCGCATGCCGATGCCGGCCGCGACGAACACCGCCGTCAGCTCCAGCAGGCCGTGCGGTGCGAGCAGGCCGAGGAACATGCCCCCGCGCCCGGCGCCGAACATCAGGCCGACGCCGACGGCGAGGTTGAGCGCGTTCATGAACAGCAGGATGATCGGCGGCACGGCGAACAGGACGCCGAGCAGCAGGCAGGTCGCGGCGATCCAGGCGTTGTTCGTCCACACGTTCGCCGCGAACGACCCGGCCGGGCCACTGGAGTAGTAGGCCTCGTACCCGCCGCCTGCCTTGGTCATCTCGCGGAGCTCCTCCGGCGCGGCGATCGTCGCCTGCACCTCGGGGTTCGACGCGATCCACGCCGCCAGCACGCCGGTGACGAGGTAGAACACCACGCCCGCCGGCACCCACCAGCGCCAGCCCAGGTAGATCGCGGCGGGCAGCCGATGCGTGAAAAACCGGGTGAACACGCGCCACGCGGGCGTGTGCGTCCCTGTCAGCGCCGCGCGGGCCTGCGCGATCAGCGACGACAACCGTTCCACGGTCGCCACGTCCGGCGTCTGGCTGCGCACGATCGACAGGTGCGTCGTCACCCGCTGGTACAGCTCGATCAGCTCGTCGGCCTCGGCGCCGGTGAGCTTGCCGGACCGCCGGGCCAGCTGTTCGAGCCGCTGCCACGACGCGCGGTGGCGATCGATGAACACGTCCAGATCCACGATGAGTCACACTATCCGCGTGGGGGATCTCGTCACCGGTGAAGCGGTAGTTCTGGACCTGCGCGTCGCGCGCCTCGCGAGCAGGGCGGTGGCGTTCGCGTTCGACGTGGCCGTCCAGTTCCTGCTGTTGCTCGGCGTGTTCCTGATCGCGCCCATCGAGTTCGACGAAGCACTGCAGGCGGCGCTCGCGCTGTCGCTCACGGTGCTCGTGCTGATCGGCTATCCGACGGCGGTCGAGTCGCTGACGCGGGGCCGTTCGCTCGGCAAGCTCGTCATGGGCCTGCGGGTGGTGCGCGACGACGGCGGCGCGATCCGGTTCCGGCACGCGCTGGTGCGCGCGCTCGGCGGGTTCTTCGTCGACTTCTGGGCGCTGGGGCTCGGCGGCGCGATCGCGTTGTTCGTGTCGCTGTTCTCCGCACAGGGCAAGCGGGTCGGCGACTACCTCGCGGGCACCGTGGTGATCCACACGCGGGTGCCGAAGCAGGCCGCCGTGCCGGTGGAGATGCCGCCGATGCTGGCGGAGTGGGCACGCGGCCTCGACCTGTCGCAGCTGTCCGACGAGCTCGTGCTCGCGGCCCGGCAGTACCTGGCCCGCTACCACGAGCTGAGCGCGACGACCCAGATGAGCCTGGGCGCGCGGCTCGCGGACGACGTCGGTGCCGCCATCCGCGCGCCGCGTGCCGAGTACACCCACCCGTACCAGTACCTCGCGGCGGTGCTGGCCGAACGCCGCAACCGTGCGTCCCGATAGCCGCGCACCACACACACGGCTTTGGCTGGGTTCCCCCAATTTCTAATTCTAGTGAGCAGGACCGACAGTTTCGCCGCCCATGAGCTCGGTCAGTAGCAATGGGTTCATGAAGTCGTCGTAGCGCACGATCTCGCCGTCGACGACCCTGATGATCGCGATGGCGGTGAACGTGTAGTTGTCCTGCTTCACCCGTGACCAGCCGCGGTGGGTGATCTCGGCGACCGTCACCTCCGGGTCGTCGGTGCGACGGCAGATCGCCTCGACGCTCGTGACCTCGATCCGCTCCCGCACGTTCGACCCACGCATCTTGCCGAAGTACGACCGGATCTCGTCACGGCCCTTGATCTCCTCGTTCTGCCAGTGGGTCGGGAACCGGTACGCCAGACGAGGCGGAGGTGAAGCGGCACATGTCCGACGCGATCACCGTGCCGTCCGAGATGCGCAAGAACCTGCACGCGGCACTGAGCGAGCTCCTGCACCGGGCCCAGGAGGCCGGTGCGGTGCGCCCGGACGTCACGGCCACCGACCTCATCGTGTTGATGAAGGGGATGCTGCAGAGCATGCACGAGGGCGCGAACCCCGCGCTGCTGCTGGAGATCGTGCTGAGCGGGCTTCAGTCGAGCCGGAAGCCGTAGGGCAGTTCGAGGCGGTGCTTCGCGAGCAGGTCGGCGTCCGCGAGCAGCTCGCGGGTGGGGCCGTCCGCGACGACCACGCCGTCGTCGATCAGGACGCTGCGCGGGCAGGTCTGGAGTGCGAACGGCAGGTCGTGCGTGACCATGAGCATGGTGCGGCCCAACGTGAGCAGCAGCTCGGCGAGTTCGCGGCGGGCCACGGGTTCCAGGTTCGCGGACGGCTCGTCCAGCACCAGGATCTCCGGATCGCACGCCAGCACCGAGGCGAGCGCGACCCGCCTGCGCTGACCGCCGGACAGGTGCAGCGGGGAGCGGTCCGCGACCGACTCCATGCCGACGGCGTGCAGCGCGGCGCGCACCCGTTCGTCCACATCGGACAGGCCGAAGTTCTGCGGGCCGAACGCGACGTCCTCCCTGACCGTCGGGCAGAACAGCTGGTCGTCCGGGTCCTGGAAGACGAGCCCGACGCGCCGGCGGATCTCCCGCAGGTTCTGCTTGGCGACCTCCAGCCCGGCGACCGACACCGTGCCCGAGCCGCCGGCGAGAACCCCGTTGAGGTGCAGGGCGAACGTGGTCTTGCCCGCGCCGTTCGGCCCGAGCACCGCGACCCGCTCGCCGCGCTCGACCTTGAGGTTCACGCCGAACAACGCCTGGTGCCCGTCCGGGTAGGCGAACGCGAGCCTGCGGACCTCCAGCGCGGGCGCCGCGGGAGTCTCGGGCACGATCACCGTGGTGGATCCGGGACTGCCGGTCCAGCCGCGCGACACCATCGCGAGGTGCACCCTCTCTCCACGTTCGTAGGACCGGATGAACAGCGTGCCGACCGCCCGCGCCGTCGAGCCCGCCTGCCACAGGAAACGCGGGTCGTCGCCGCGGGAGATGCGGGCGACGCGCATGCGTTTCGCTTCTCCGACAACGACTTCGCCGTAGCGCAGCATCAGCGTGGCGATCATGATCAGCGGGGCGGGCACCTTGAGCGTCCGCAGGCCCTTGAGCAGGTCACCCGGCGCGGTGGTCGCGGCCAGCGTCAGTGAGATCAGGACGCCGATCGTGCCCTTGACGAGGATGTTCCAGCCCGCCAGCGTGCCCTCGACCGAGATCGACAGGCCGAGGAAGTCCGTGCGCGGGTCCGTTCCGAAGATCGGCAGCAGGAACGCGAGGACGACGAACGGCGCCTCGATCACCGCGCGCTTGAGGAACCACAGCGCGGGCACCGCCGCGACGGCCCACACCGCGACGAGGACGAGCAGGTAGAGGCCGAACAACGGGAAAAGCGTGCGCGGGGTGGCCACGACGCCCAGCACCGCCCCGAACGCCACCAGGATCTTCACGTGGGACGCGAGGCGGTGCACCGGCGAGTCGCCTGCGTGGTGCAGGACGTCGTGGGCGCCGCTCATTCCGAGTGTTCCGGAGAACGCTTGCGCAGCAACCAGAACAGGCCGAACGAGAGGCCGAGGACCACGAGGACGCCGAGCACACCCGCGAGCCCGGTGAACCGGTCGTCGCCGCCGAGCGCGTAGTCGGCGAACGTGCTGCCCGCGAACGGGTGTTCCTGGGCGTGCCCGGCGATGCCGGTGTCCTCGACGGTCTTGTCGAGTCCGTCGGGCTCACCCGAGGCGAAGTACGACAGCACGCCGGCGATCAGCAGTGACACCAAAGCGAACCCGATGAAGAACTTCTTCACGACCGCACCTCCAGCGGGGTCTTGCTGCCACGCAGCAGGTACACGAGGTCGGGCCGGATCTTGGCGACCGACGTGACGGTGACGGCGGTGATCAGACCTTCGCCGATGCCGATCAACGCGTGGAAGCCGAGCATCAGCGCCGCGACCCCGCCGATCGCCACGCCGCCCTGGCCGCCGATCGCGTACTCGACGACGAAGCCGGTCGCGGCCAGCAGCGTGTTGACCAGGGCCGAGACGAACGCGACGACCGCGAGCCCGGCCGTGCTCCTCTCCGCGAACTTGCGCAGTGCGACCGCGACGACGAACCCGGCGGCGGTGCCGACGAGCGCCATGTTGGTGACGTTCGCGCCGAGCGCGGTGAGCCCGCCGTCGGCGAACAGCAGCGCCTGCACCGCCAGCACGATCGTCACGCACAGCGCGCCGACCCACGGGCCGACCAGGATGGCCGCGAGCGCGCCGCCGAGCAGGTGCCCGGAGGCGCCGGGCAGGATCGGGAAGTTGATCATCTGGACGGCGAAGATGAACGTGGCCACCAGGCCCGCCATCGGCGCGGTGCGGTCGTCGAGATCCGTCCGCGCCTTGACCAGCGCGATACCGACGCCCACCGCCGCGATGGCCAGGAACGCGATCGAGGTCGGCGCGTTCAGCAGACCGTCGCTCATGTGCATGGCAACAGGTGACATGGGACGTCACGCTAATTGCCACTACCCCGCTGTGGCCAGATGTGTGCAACAACAATCTAGTCAGACTCGACTGCTAGCTTTGTCACCGAACCTGGGGGTTCCGCACATGAACCGTTCGGCCTTGTTGCTCGTAGTCCTTCTGGCAGCCTGCTCGCCCGCACCTCGCGCCGAAACGCCTCGTCCGACGCTCATGAGGGCGGGCGGCGTCGAGGTCGAGCCGAAGGTCGTCGGGCAGGACGTCAAGGAGACGCTGCGCAAGCTGACGGCGGGCGAGGTGGACGCCGCGCTGGTCTACGCGACCGACGTCAAGGCGACGCCCGGCCTCGTGGGGCTGCGGATCACGCCCTACCTGCCCGGCGAGTCCGAGGAACCGCCCACGCTCAAGTTCCCCATCGCGAGCGTGTCCGGCTCACCCGAGGCCAAGAAATTTTATGATTACGTTTTCAGTGCCTCAGCCCAGGCGGTTCTCACGGACGCGGGCTTCGCACTGCCCTAGTCATCCGATGAATTGTGCGTAAACTCCGTCCCGCCGCCGCCCGGCCTGGAGGGACGAACTTTGACAGACCTCTCGCGTAGGACCTTCCTGTATGGGTCGGGTGCGGCAGTGGGCGCCTCCGCGCTCGGCACCGGTGCCGCGGCTACCGCGGTCGCCTCGCCGGAAACATCGGGTCACCCGGGAAACCGTGGGGTGCACCGGGATGTCGTTCGTGATGCCCGCATGGAGTGGAAACAGCTGCCGAAGAACTGGGGCGACAGCCCGTTCCTCGCGAACGGCCTCCTCGGCGTCCAGGTCTACGCCGGGCGCACGCCGAACGAGCTGAAGCTGATGCTCAGCCACTCCGAGGTACAGGACCAGCGCGAGCACTGGGAGGCCGCGGTCGGCCTGTCCAGACTCCCGATCGGCTACCTCACGCTGGCGTTCGCCGGCGCGATCACCGCGGTCGACTGGACGCTCGACCTGTGGAACGCCGAACTGACCGGCTCGGTGACCACCACACAGGGCAGCGCCACCTTCACGATGCTCGTGCACAACGCGCGCAGCACGTTCCTCGCTTCGGTGCGCGGCGACGTGACGTGGGGCTTCCAACCGCTCCAGTCCGCCACCACGCGCACGATCCGCAAGCCGGCGGACTACACGGCGAACCCGGACCCGACGCTCGGCACGGCCAACGGTGTCTCGTACTGCGCACAGCCGCTGCACGCGGGCGGCGGCTACACGACGGCCTGGCAGACCCGCGAGGGCCCGTTTCGCGGCCCACGTGGCGTACACACACCCCGCGGACACGCACACCTCTGACGCGATCCGTGAGGTGCGGTCGTCGTTGACGTTGCCTCTCGGAGTGCTGCTGCGTCAGCACCGTGGCTGGTGGAACGCGTACTTCGCGAAGTCGCTCATCTCCGTGCCGGACAAGCTGGTGCAGCGCTTCTACTGGGCGCAGCTCTACAAGATGGCCGCCGCCACCCGCGCCGACGCGCCGGTCATCAGCGAGTGGGGCCCCTGGTTCCCCGAGCAGGGCAACAGCTGGACCGCCGTGTGGTGGAACCTCAACGTCCAGATCTCCTACCCGTTGATCAACGGCTCGAACCACCACGAGCTCGACGCCGTGACGACGACCCTGAAGCGCTTCGAGCACCACCTCGAACGTCAACGTCAACCCGGCCTACCGCGACGGCAACTCCTACGCGATCTGCCACCCTGGCGACCGCACGCTGCGCTCCGGCCCGCGCTACTGCGGCGTCCCCGGCGTCGCACCCAACGACCACACCGGCAACCTGCTGTGGGCGTGCCACAACGTGTGGCTCGGCTACCGGCACACGATGGACCGCAAGATCGTCGACCAGGTCCTGTTCCCGATCCTGACCAAGGCCGTCAACTACTACGCCCGCTTCCTCGTCGAGGGCGCCGACGGCAAGCTCCACCTGCCGGAGACGCGCTCCCCGGAATATGCGAACGCCACCGACGCGACCTACGACCTCTCGCTGATCCGCTGGGGTGTGCGCACGCTGCTCTCCATCGAGGAGAATCCCCGCTGGCGCGACGTGCTCAACCGCCTGACGCCGTATCACGTCGGCCCGGACGGCGCGCTGATCGGCCGTGACGTGTCGTTGAACGACTCCCACCGCCACTTCTCGCACATGCTGTGGTTCTACCCGTTGCGCGAGTTGACCTGGGACATGCCCGACCAGCGAAACCTCATCGCCAAGACGTTCGACCACTGGACGTCGCGTCAGCAGCTGTGGGCGGGCTACAGCTACGGCGCCGCGTCCGCGATGGCCTCCGCGATGGGCCGCCCCGAGGAAGCGCTCTCGTTCCTGCGCTACTTCCTCGACCGCAAGCAGGTCGGCTCGAACGCGGTCCTCACCGAGAACACCTTCTACCGCGAGGGCGGCAACCTCGCCATCGAGTCGCCGCTGATGTCCGGCCAGGCCGTACTCGAAATGATGGTCCAGTCCCACAACAACGTCGTCCGCGTCTTCCCGTCCATCTCCTCCACCTGGGCCGACGCCTCGATCTCGTCCCTGCGCACCCAGGGCGCGTTCCTCGTCGACGCCTCCCGCTCGTCCGGCCGCACCGACTGGGTCCAGGTCCACTCCGAGGCAGGCTCGCCGCTCGTACTCGACCACGGCATCACCGGCGACATCGACGTCCGCGACTCGCACGGCCGCCGCCTCGACTACAAGCACCAGGGCTCGGCCATCGAGGTCCGCTTGCGCCGAGGTCAGACCGCCATCGTCTCCCGCAAGGGCACCCGCCCGAACGTCTCAGCACGAGATGTGACCCCGAACGCCTCGTCTTCCCGCTGGGGACTGCCGTAACGTACAAATTCGAACATTCCTGGTTGCGGACGAGTGGGGTGCGGCGTGGATCTCCAGCACTGGCTGAACGAGGCACTGGCCAACCACGAGAAGTGGACCGCCGACTACGGCACCTTCACACCTCACTCGTCCCTGCAGGTCGACCCCGCCGTCTTCGGCTCGGCCCTCGCCGAGCTCCAGGACCGACTGCGCGACAACTACCCGTTCTTCCACCCCCGGTACGCGGGCCAGATGCTCAAGCCCCCGCACCCCGCCGCCGTCGTCGGCTACCTCAGCGCGATGCTGATCAACCCCAACAACCACGCCCTCGACGGCGGCCCCGCCACCGCCGCCATGGAACGCGAGGTCGTCTCCGGCCTCGCGCATATGTTCGGCTACGGCGACGAACACCTCGGTCACCTCACCTCCAGCGGCACCATCGCCAACCTGGAAGCCCTCTTCGTGGCCCGCTCCCTGCACCCCACGCGTGGCGTCGCGTACTCCTCCGAGGCCCACTACACGCACTCACGCATGTGCAACGTCCTCAACATCGAGGGCCACGCCGTCCCCGTGGACGGCCACGGCCGCATGGACCTCGACGCGTTGGAAGCCCTTCTCCGGTCCGGCAAGGTCGGCACCGTCGTGGTCACCCCCGGCACCACCGCCCTGGGCGCCATCGAACCGGTGCACCTCGTCCTGGACCTCGCCCGCCGCTACGACGCCCGCGTCCACGTCGACGCCGCCTACGGCGGTTTCTTCACGCTCCTCGCCGGCACCGACCTGGCCCCCGAACCGTGGGAGGCCATCGGCTCGTGCGACTCCGTGGTGGTGGACCCCCACAAACACGGCCTGCAGCCCTACGGCTGCGGCGCCGTCCTGTTCCGCGACCCCTCAGTCGGCCGCTTCTACCTCCACGACTCCCCCTACACCTACTTCACCTCGGACGAGCTCCACCTCGGCGAGATCAGCCTGGAATGCTCCCGCGCCGGCGCCGCCGCGGCAGGCCTCTGGCTCACGTTGAAGCTGCTTCCCCTGACCCGCGACGGTCTCGGCGAGGTCCTGGCCTCCGGCCGCCGTGCGGCTGTGCGCTGGGCCTCGATCATCCGGGACTCCGAGGAGCTCGCGCTCTACCAGGAACCCGAGTTGGACATCGTCACGTACTTCCCCCGCACGACCCCGTTGACGCTCTCCGCCATCGACGCCGCCTCGCACCGCATCATGGAAACCGGCATGAACGCCCCCGAGGACCCGATCTTCCTGAGCGTCGCCCGCGCCTCGAGCTCCGCCTTCGCCCTCCGCCACCCTGAGGTCACGCCCGACTCAGACGGCGCCCGCGTCCTGCGCAGCGTCCTCATGAAGCCCGAGTCCGAGGACTACCTCGACACCCTCCACGCCCGCGTCCTGACCCTCCTCTAGCAACCCTGCTTACTGAGCGAAAAGCACGTTGTACGAAATGGCCGTACGAACGTGCTTTTCGCTCGAAGACAACGGGCACGCTGGAGGGGGCGGGTACGCCAAATGGGCGACTCGACCCGGGAGCGGTGATTCCCCCGTGGGTCAGGTCGCCCAGCCGGGCGCACGGCATCAGCCGTGCTTGGCCCGCCGCCCGGACCTGCGCGGCGGCAACGGCGTGTCCCCCCGAAGGTCCAACCGGCGCTGCTCGCCGTTGGCCTCGAGATGCGTGACCATCTTCCGCAGCATCTCGGCCAACGTCTGGGCTTCCGGCGAGTCCAGCGGGTCTGAGACGAAAACTTCTTCCTCGTTGAACTTGGGGAAGAGGTCCGCCATCAATTCTTCACCCTCAGGGGTGAGCCGCAGGACTGCCAGCCGCCCATCGGTCGGGTGACCGAGGCGCTCCAGCAGGCCCCGTGACTGCAGCGTCTTGGCGACGCCCGTCAGGGTTCCCTTGGAGATCCCGGCCTCCTCGGCGACGTAGCGCGTCTCCATCTCGCCCCAGATCCACACGACCCAGAGCACGACGAAGCCGGTCCAGGTCAGATCGCTGGTGCGCAGCACCGAGTTCTCGAGGTGCTGGCGGATCGCGGTGGCTGCGCGGTGGATGTTCGACACCGCCGCCATCTGCTCGCGATGCAGCGGCACCGCACCGAGTTTGGCCTGGACGGCCTTCTCGGTCTCGGCAATCGTGTGGTGACCAGACAACTCAAAGTCTCCCGTGCTCGAGCTCAGGTGTTCCCGGCACAATACTTGCGGTTCCGAACTATGTCTGCGACGTGGTCCGATGCGAGTCGTCTCGCACTTTGATCACGATGTCACATCGTGCATGATCTCGTGACGGTCGTCACCCGTCCAGTTACGGACTGTTGCCTCGTGGTGGACGATGAGTGTGGAGCGCCCAATGAGACCGATCATGGTCTTTACTCCACGGACGGGCCGATAGCGTTTGCCCCTCAACGTTATCCCCTCCGCGCCAGCTACACACTGTGCCGGAAAGGTAGTTCGACGTGGTCGGTGAACAGGTGACACGAGAACTCGCGGCAAGGCTAGGCGAGGACGGCATCGACGTGGTGCGTGTCGTCTTCCCGGACCTGCTCGGCACGGACCGGGGTCGCGATGTGCTCGTACAGCATCTACCTGCGGTTATTCAGCGCGGCCTGTCGTTCTGCCGTGCTGTCTACAGCACCACGCCGGGTGGCAAGACGACCGAGAACGGGGGCGTGCTCGACGCCGGGCTGCCCGACGTGATGATCGTGCCGGACCTCGACACGTTGCTGCCGATCCCCTGGGAGCCGGGGGTGGCGTGGTGCATCGGCGACGCGGTGAGCCCCGCGGACGAACGACCGGTCGACGAGTCGCCTCGGCAGGTGCTGCGGCGCGCGCTCGAGGTGTTCTCCACGACCGGGCTGACGCCGGTGATCGGGCCGGAACTGGAGTACTTCCTCTGCGAACCGGACGAAGATCGCCCGAACGGGTGGCGGCCATACTGCGACGAGCCCGGCAACGTCTACGCCACGGGTCGGCGTGGCGACTCCGACGGACACCTGCTCAGGACGCTCAGAACGCTGAGCAGCGCCGGGCTGCAGACCACGGGCGGCAACCACGAGTACGCGGGCGGTCAGTTCGAGATCAACCTCGTGCACTCGCCCGCGATGGACGCGGCCGACCGGGCGTTCCGGTTCAAGACGTCGGTCAAGGAGCTCGCCAGACGAGAGGGGCGGCTGGCCACCTTCATGGCCAAGCCGTTCAACGACGGCGGCGGGAGCGGGCTTCCATCTGCACCTGTCGTGCCACGAGAAGGACGGGCGCAACGCGTTCCAGGCGCCGGGCACCTCGCACGGGCTGTCGGACGAGGCTCGCTGGGCCATCGGCGGCATCCTGACCCACGCGCCGGCGCTCGCGGCGTTGCTCAACCCGACGGTGAACTCGTACAAGCGGTTCGGGCCGGACTCGCTCGCGCCGTGGCTGATCGACTGGGGTCTCGACAACCGCAGCTCGATGCTCCGGGTGCCCGCCGAACGGGGCGAGACCACCCGGCTCGAACTGCGGCTCGGTGACGCGAGCGCGAACCCCTACCTGGGCATCGCGGGCCTCATCGCGGCCACCTACCTGGGCATACGTGACCGGATCGACCCGCCGCGGCCGTCCGCCGGGTACGGCTACGACCCGTCGAAGGCGCCGACGCTGCCCGCGACGCTGCCCGACGCACTCGCCTATCTGGAGGAGGACACGGCGATGGTCGAGGTCCTCGGCAAGGACTTCGTGAGGTCCTATGTGGACTTCAAATGGGAGGAGGTAGCCCGGTTCCAGCGGTTCGTGACCGACTGGGAGTTCACCGAATACGCGTACCACCTATAGTCACCTGCGATGACTGCGCTGACCGACCGGCTTATCTCCATCGCCGACGAAGACGAACTGTTCGAGACCTTCTCCCAGTGGGCCGCCGAGCGCGGCCTTGAGCTGTACCCGGCTCAGGAGGAGGCGGTCATCGAGCTCGTCTCCGGGTCGAACGTCATCCTGAGCACGCCCACCGGCTCCGGCAAGAGCCTGGTCGCGATCGGCGCCCACCTCGTCGCGATGGCGGCGAACCAGCGCAGCTTCTACACCGCGCCGATCAAGGCGCTGGTCTCGGAGAAGTTCTTCGCGCTGTGCGACATCTTCGGGCCGGAGAACGTCGGCATGATGACCGGCGACGCCAGCGTCAACGACCAGGCGCCCATCATCTGCTGCACCGCCGAGATCCTGGCGAACATGGCGTTGCGCGACGGCACGAACGCCGACGTCGGCCAGGTCGTGATGGACGAGTTCCACTTCTACGCCGAGCCCGACCGCGGCTGGGCGTGGCAGGTGCCGATCGTCGAGCTGCCGCAGGCGCAGTTCCTGCTGATGTCGGCGACGCTGGGCGACGTCACGTTCTTCGAGAAGGACCTGACGCGCCGCACCGGCCGCCCGACCGCCGTGGTGAAGTCGGCGCAGCGCCCGGTGCCGCTGAACTTCCAGTACGTCGTCACGCCGTTGCACGAGACGATCGAGGACCTGCTGCACGGCCGTGAGGCGCCGATCTACGTCGTGCACTTCACCCAGGCCGCGGCGCTGGAACGCGCGCAGTCGCTGATGAGCGTGAACGTCTGCTCCAAGCCCGAGAAGGAGGCGATCGCCGCGGCGATCGGCAACTTCCGCTTCTCCTCCGGGTTCGGCAAGACGCTGTCGCGGCTGGTGCGGCACGGCATCGGCGTGCACCACGCGGGCATGCTGCCCAAGTACCGCCGCCTGGTCGAGCAGCTCGCGCAGGCCGGTCTGCTCAAGGTCATCTGCGGCACGGACACGCTCGGCGTCGGCATCAACGTCCCGATCCGCACGGTCGTCTTCACCGCGCTGGCGAAGTACGACGGCATCCGCACCCGGATCCTGAAGGCCCGCGAGTTCCACCAGATCGCCGGCCGGGCGGGTCGCGCGGGTTTCGACACCATCGGCACGGTCGTCGTGCAGGCGCCCGAGCACGAGGTCGAGAACCGCAAGTCGCTCATCAAGGCGGGCGACGACCCGAAGAAGCGCCGCAAGGTCGTCCGCAAGAAGGCCCCGGACGGCTTCGTGTCGTGGAGCGAGTCGACGTTCGAACGGCTCGTGAACGCCGAACCGGAGCCGCTGACCTCCAGCTTCCAGGTCTCGCACGCCATGCTGCTCAACGTGATCGGCCGACCTGCGGGCAGCGCGTTCCAGGCGATGCGGCACCTGCTGGAGGACAACCACGAGGACCGGCCCAAGCAGCTGCGGCACATCCGCCGCGCGCTCGCGATGTACCGGGCGCTGGTCGCGGCCGGTGTGGTGGAACGCGACGGCGACGACTTCAGGCTCACGGTCGATCTGCAGTTCAACTTCGCGCTGAACCAGCCGCTGTCGCCGTTCGCGCTGGCCGCCATCGAGCTGCTCGACCGCGAGGACCCCGGCTACGCACTCGACGTGCTGTCGGTGATCGAGTCCATTCTGGACGATCCGAGGCAGATCCTGGGCGCGCAGGAGCACAAGGCGCGCGGTGAGGCGATCGGCGCGATGAAGGCCGACGGCATCGAGTACGACGAGCGGATGGAGCTGCTGGAGGAGGTCACGTACCCGAAGCCGCTGGAGGAGCTGCTGGAGGCGGCGTTCCTGACCTACAGCCGGGGCCACCCGTGGGTCGGCGACTACAAGCTGTCGCCCAAGGGCGTCGTGCGTGACATGTACGAGCGCGCGATGACCTTCACGGAGTACGTGTCGTTCTACGGCCTGGCGCGTTCCGAGGGCCTGGTGCTCAGGTACCTGGCCGACGCCTACAAGGCGCTGTCGCAGACGGTGCCGGAGGAGGCGAAGACCGAGGAGATCAACGACCTGACCGCGTGGCTCGGCGAACTCGTGCGCCAGGTCGACTCCTCGCTCATCGACGAGTGGGAGAAGCTCACCAACCCCGACGCTGCCCCGCAGCAGGAGGTGCGGGTCGACCTGCCGCCCGCGGTCACCCGTAACGTCCGGGCGTTCCGCGTGCTCGTCCGCAACGCGCTGTTCCGCCGCGTCGAGCTGGCCGCGAAACGCGACTGGTACTCGCTGGGCGAGCTCGACCACGAGTCCGGCTGGACGGCCAAGGCGTGGATGGACGCCCTGGAGCCGTACTTCGACGACCACAACCAGATCGGCGCGGGCCCCAACGCCCGCGGACCGGCGTTCCTGATCATCAACGTCGAGGCCGAGCGCTGGGTCTGCCGCCAGATCTTCGAGGACCCGGCGGGTGACAAGGACTGGGGCTTCAACGCCGAGGTCGATCTCGCGGAGTCGGACGAGCTGGGCGAGGCGGCGCTGACGATCACGGACGTGGGCCGCCTCTAGCTCGTGAGCAGGCGCAGTTCCGTGAGTCCGCGCAGTGCCGGGTCCGGCCGGAACGTCGGCTCGAACGCGGGATCGAGTCGCAGCTCCGGGAACCTGGAGGCCAGCAGCGGGAACAGCACCTGGCCTTCCATCCGGCCGAGGAACGCCCCGATGCAGTAGTGGATGCCCGCGCCGAACGTCAGGTGCGTGACGGCCGACTCGCGCCGCAGGTCCAGTTTCTCCGGGTCGGTGTACCGGGCGGGGTCGCGGTTGGCCGCGCCGAGCACGGGGAACACCAGCTCCCCCGCTCGGATCAGGTGGCCGCCGATCTCCATGTCCTCGGTCGCGAGCTGCGGGGTGATGATCGGCGCGGGCGAGTCGTAGCGCAGCAGCTCCTCGGCCGCGGTGACCGCCACGGCCTCCTCGCGCAGCAGCGCGTACTGCGACGGGTCGCGGAGCAGGGCGAGCACGCCGTTGCCGACGTAGTTCGCGGTCGTCTCCAGGCCTGCGTTGATCAGCGAGATGATGTTGACGATCAGCTCGTCGTCGCTGTCCCACTCGCCGCGGTCGCCGAACGCGTCGGCGTCGGCCGCTGTCAGCTGTTCGGAGATCAGGTCGTCGCATGGCCTGGCCCGGCGCTGCGCGAGCAGCTCCCGCAGGTAGTCCGTCAGCTCGTCCATCGCCGCCGAGGACGCGTGCGCCACCGCCACCGGGTCGGCGCCGTACTGCCCCTCCCCCAACGTCTTCATGACGTCCCGGCCCCATCTCGTGAGCTGCGCCTGATCGGCGCGGGGGACGCCGACGAGGTCCATCACGACGCGGGAGGGGAACGGGTAGGCGACCTCCGTCATGAAATCGCCGCCGGTGAAGGCGTCCAGCAGCTCGCGGCAGGTCTGTTCGACGACCGCGCGACGGTGTTCCATCGCGCGTGGCGTGAAGCTGCGGTTCATCAGCTTGCGCAGGCGGGTGTGCGCGGGCCGGTTGCTGAACGGCAGTGACGAGTCGAGCCTCGCGATGAACGGGTTCAGCTCCGCCAGGACGTCGGCGGGCAGCCGGGCCATCAGTGTCGCGGTGGACGGGCGGATCACGGTCGGGCGGCGCAGCACGTCGGTCACGTCGGCGTGCCTGGTGAGCACCCAGCCGTCCAGCGCGGAGTCGTAGTACACCGGCGCGAGGTCGCGCAGCAGGGCGTAGAACGGGTACGGGTCGGCCAGGAAGTCCGGGTGCATCGGGTTGATGTGGATCGACGACTCGACCTGCGCCGCGGGCGGAGGCGGCGGGGGCGGCACCGACGCGATGGCGTCGCGGACCGCCTGGGCCAGTCCGGTCAGCGCGGGCGGCACCAGCATCGTGAAGTGGTCGCCGGCGACCTCGACGACGTCCAGCTCGCGCATCGGGACTCGCTCCCAGCCGTTGGCGGGTGAGTCGAAGTAGAGCTCGACGTGGCGGTCGTCCTTGAGCACGTGAGGGAAGCCGCCGGTGGCCTTGATCAGCGTCACGCGCAGGTCGGAGGCTTTCGGCTCGTACCGCACCAGCGCCTCGACCTGTGCCTGGTAGACGCCCATGATCGTGGCGATGTGCTCCTCGACCGGCCGTGTGCCGGACGCGCCGAGGAACCTGCCGAGCTGCTCACGTTGCTCGGCGGGCGTCAGGCTCTGGTCGACCCGGCGGCGCGGCGCCCCGTCGTCCTGGAACGCGTGCTGCCGGATCGTCCACAGTTCCTCGATGACCGCCACCTCGTCCCACGGCGGCTCGAACTGGCCCGGCACGGCCGGGCACGCGTCGATCATGATCACGCGCGCGACCTCGTCACCGCGCTGACGCAGTTTCCGGCCGACCTCGTAGGCCACGATCCCGCCGAACGAGTGGCCGCCCACCAGGTACGGCCCGTACGGCTGGACCTGTTTGATCTCCTTGATGTAGCGGTCCGCGAGGGCTTCGACCTCGTCGACCGGCTCTTCGGTGCCGTCGAAGCCGGGCCCCTGCAGCCCGTAGAACGGCTGCCCCTGCCCGACCGCGCGGGCCAGTGGCAGCAGGTAGTACGCCGCCCCGACCGCGCCACCGATGCAGAAGAACGGCCTCGCCGCCGTCAACGCCAGCGCCAGCGAATTGGTCGCCGCCGGAACCTCCTGCCGGGCAAGGTGTTCCGCGACGGCGTCCACTGTGGGCAGTTCGAGGAACAGCGTGTGCGGCACCCGGAACCCGAGCCAGTCCGACAACGCGGACTGCAACGCCGCCACCGACAACGACTCCAGCCCGAGCGAGGTGAGCGGCGCGCTCGTCGAGATGGCGTGCTCGGGCACGTGCAGTTCGGCGGCGATGTGCTTGACGAGCCACTCGCGAATCGTCTGCGCCGTCGTGACCTGCCGCCCGCCCGGAACCTGCCCGAAGTGTCTTTCGACGAGTTCCTGCGCGTACGCGATCGTGCACTCGACCAGTTCGAACGCGGGCAGGCTGCCGACGTGGAACGTGCTCAGCTCGCCCTGCGTCACCTCGATCCGCTCGAGAACTCCTTCCTGGAGGTCCTCGGAACCGAAGTGCGGCAGGAACTTCCAGTCCTTGCGCACATGCGGGGTCAGCATCGCGCCGCCCAGCGCCGTGATCTCGTCGCAGAACTCGTCGTCACCCGCCCCGTAGGCGTAGCAGGCGTAGACGTCGCTGTCCTGGTAGCGGTGGTGGAACGACACCAGGTCCCTGGGCGCGGCGACGAGCGAGAACGCCTGGCGCGGCAGCCCTTTGACCGTGCACACCACCGTGGTGTAGTCGAGGTAGCGGACCCTCCGCGCGATGTCGAGCTCTTCCGGTGTCGCGTCCAGCCCTGGGATCTGGTCGATCGGCACCGTGATGACGAGCGCGTCCGCCTCGATCCAGTCTTCGGCCTGCACTTTGACACCGTGCGCGGACCGGAGGATCTGCGTGATCCGCGTGTTCAGGCGGACGTCGAGCCCTTCCGCGACCCGCTGCCACAGCGTGCCGAAGCCACCCTTGATCGTGAAGCTGCCGGCGTGCCCGAGCAGTTCGGTGGCGTTCGACAGCAGGCCCGTCATCTCCGCGTACTTCAGGAAGTACAGCGCGGGCACCTCGTCGAGCCTGCCGTACCCCGCGGCCGTGAACCCGGTGCCGAACGACGCTGCCATCGACGTGAGTCCGTGCTCCTCCAGCCACTTCCCGGCCGGGGCGCTGAGCGCTTTCGCCGAGTGCGCGAGCCCTGGCTCGCCGATGCGCGGGAACTCCGCGTCCCTGAGCTTCACGTACCGCTGGAAGTTCTCGTAGGTGAAGAACTCCGAGCTCTGCGGCCGCGACTCACCACTCGTCGCGTCGAACACCCGGTGCGGGGTCGTCAGTTCGGTCTCCAGGCCGAGTTCCGTCGCCAGTGCGGCCAGCCGCTCGTACTTCGTCGTGCAGACGTGGCCGCCGAGGTCGAACGCGTGACCGTCGATGTCCACCGACGCGCACTTGCCGCCGATCTCGCTGCCTGCTTCGAGCACGATCGCCCGGTGGCCTGCCTGTTCGAGGGCGCGGGCGGCGGTGAGACCGCTGACGCCCGCGCCGATCACGATCACCGTCTTCATGCGCGGCCCTCCAGCCCGATCGAACTGTCAGACCTGATCGCTAAGATTGAAAATGGGGGTACCCGGCCAGAGTCGTGTGTGTGGTGCGCGGCCATCAGGTGCGGCCTTCCAGGAACGCCTGACGGCAAGCCCGCCGCCGCACCTTCCCGCTCGTCGTCTTGAGCACCAGCCCCTGCGCCCCCACCACGACCTCGTCAACGGCCAGCCCGCAGGTCTCGAACACCCGCCGCCGCACCGCCTCCGCGATCTCCGCGCGCAAATCCTCCGAAGCCTTCCTCTCCCGCGTCTCGACGAACAGCACGAGCCGTTCACCGTCCTCGCGCGGCACCCCGAACGCCGCCACCCCACCCGGCCGCACCGCCGGGTGGCAGTCACGGACCACGTCCTCGACGTCCTGCGGGTAGTGGTTGCGGCCGTTGACGATGATCACGTCCTTGAGCCGCCCGGTGATGAACAGTTCCTCGGCGTGGAAGAACCCGAGGTCGCCGGTGCGCAGATAGAAACGATCGTCGTCGGGGACCTGCGCGCGGAACACCCGCCGCGTCTCCTCCTCCAGGCCGAAGTAGCCCAGAGCCTTGGTCGGCGACGACACCCAGATCTCACCGACCCGGTCAGGACCGGCAGGCAGTCCCGTCGCGGGGTCGACGATCAGCACGCGGGCCTCGGGTTTGGTGATCCGGCCGCAGCCCACGACCGGCACGCCGTCCACGGCCTGAGCGGACCTCGCCCCGTTGCAGGACGGCGCGGTCGAGGCGCAGCACCGCCTTGCCGCCCATCGACACGCTGACGGTGTGCTCGGCCAGGCCGTATGCCGGATAGAAGGATTCTCTGAGAAGTCCAGCAGAGGCGAAGGCGGTGCAGAAGGAGTCCACTGTGGACAGGCGAATCGGCTCGGCGGCGGACATGACGACCCGCAGCGCGCTCAGGTCCCAGGATGCGCGCTGTAGCGCGGTGGTTTTGCGGACGGCGAGCTCGAAGGCGAAGTTCGGGGCCGCGGTGTGGGTGGCGCGCACGCGGGAGAGCACGTCGAACCACAGTGCGGGGCGCCGCAGGAACGTCAGCGGGGACATGAAGTAGCTGTGCGAGTTGCCGGTGAGCGTGCTCAGGATGACGCTGATCAGGCCGAGGTCGTGGTACTGCGGCAGCCAGAACGCGCCGACGGTGTCCTCGCCGAGGCCGAGGTCGCGGGCGTTGGAGCGGAGCTCGTGGCCGAGGTTGCCGTGGGTGATCACGACGCCTTTCGGCGCGGCGGTCGAGCCGGAGGTGTACTGGAGCAGCGCGGGTTCGTCGTCGGAGGCGGGCTGGTGCCAGTCGAACAACGCGCCGGGCGGCAGCGGGCGAACGCGGTCGGTGCGGTGCCAGCGCACGCGAGGCCAGCCAGGGTTCGTGCGGTCGAAGAAGCCGGTGACGGCGCCGACGGTGCGGGCGCGTTCGTAGGCGCCGTTGGTCAGGACGGCGTGCGGGTGGCAACTGTCCACGATGGACCGGAAGCCGGCGAGGTCGTGGCCGAGCCGCATGGGGTTCGGCGGGTACACGGGCACCGGGACGACGCCCGCGGCGAGGCAGCCGGCCAGGGCGCGCACGAAGTCGGGGCCGGGCGGGTACACCAGCAGCGCACGGTCGCCGGGCTGGAAGCCCCAGCCGCGCAGGGCGGTGCCGATGGCGGCCGCCGCGTCGCCGAGCGACTGGGCGGTGATGGTCTCCTCGTCGCGGCCGCGGTCGTCGACAAAAGTGAACAGCAGCCGTTCGGGAGAGCGTTTCCACGACGCCTGAAATGCGGACGCGATGGTGCCGCCGGCATGGTCGAGCGAGGCACTGGTTTTCATGGTTATACCCGATCTGACCGGCGAAACCTTTCAGGCGGCCGACCGTACATCGACCCCAGGCTCTACGAAACCCTCCCGTACCTGAACAGCCGAGCCGAACCGTCCACCGCCGGGCAATCACGTGTCACAACAAGACAACATTGTTGACACAACCAGGCGGCGCCCATTCCCTAATTGCTCATCGCGTCGAATGGAACCAACGAGGCGTCGATTCGAACGGCACCGCTCTGAGCTGCACTTATGCGACGACAGGTGGTCCATTCGGCGTAGCGACAACAATTCGTTTGCCCGCAAATCGATTCAAGATCGCGGTAACCAGCAGGCCGTACTGAGACATAGCTCGCCAGTGCGCCGTTCGCCGCAGCGAACTTCCCAAATGAGACGGCAACCGAGTGACTGGACGCCCTCCGCTGCGCCCTTCGTGTGATCGGTTGCTTGTTCTGTCACAGTTCATTCCCGCTGCGGTACCGTCGGCCGCACACAAAGCTCGGAAATGAGGTGAGCGGATGCCCGCCTTTTCCTCGCTCGCGAACACACTGCTCGCACTCGTGTCCGCGCGGACAGGCCGACCGGCCGAAGTTCTCACCGCGGAACTGGAACTCACGGCGGATCTGCGCCTCGACTCACTGGCCCGCGTCGAATTGCTCTCGGCACTGCGCGTCCGGCTGCCGGAGCTGCCCGAGATCACCGTCGCGGACGTCTGCGAGTTCCGCACGCTCGGCGATCTGCAGGCGGCGGTGCTGGGCAACGCGACGAGGCAGCCGATGCGCCACGTCGTCACGACGGTTCCGGCGAACGCGCCGGGCCTGCGCACCGCGAACCTGCGCGGCACGCTGGTGATCACCGACGATGGTGGCGGGATCGCCGAGAGGCTCCGCACAAGCCTTGCTGCGCAAGGCATTGCCGCCACCTTGGTCGACGAGGTGCCGTACGGCGCGACCGGTGTGATCTTCCTGGGCGGCCTGCGCGAGGATGTGCGCGGTGTGCACGCCGAGGCCTCGCACGCGGCCCGCGAGGAGCGCGCGTTGTTCGTGACCGTGCAGGACACCGGCGGCGACTTCGGCCAGAACGGAACTACTGCGCGGCGTTCGGAGGCAGGCGGGATCGCCGGGTTGGCGCGTTATCTGTGCGATGAGTGGCCAGACAGCGTGGTGCGCGCGCTCGACATCCCACGCGGGCCGGACGCGGCGCAGCAGATCACCACCGAGCTCCTGCACGGCGGCGCCACGTTCGCGGCCGGCTACCGCGACGGCGTCCGCCGCGAGCTGATCACCGAACCGCGGCCGCTCCCGGAACCCGGACGGCACAGCCCACGACACGATCGTCGCGACCGGACCGTCGCCCGGCCTGCTCACGCTCGCCCAGGAACTGCGCCCGCGGATCGTCCTGCTCGGCGCGACCACGTCCGACCCGCACCCGACCGCGCGCGACGAGGCCGCGCTCAGTCGCGCGATCCTCAACCACACCAAGGACATCTCCCCCACTCACGTGGTCGGGCTGGCGGCCACGGTGATCGCCGGTCGCGGGTTGCGCGCGTGCGCGGAGCTGCTGACCGAGGCGGGCGCGCGGGTCAGGTTGGTCGAGACCGGCCATCTGGACAGCGATCTCGACGACGTGCGGGTGG
Organism: uncultured Actinomycetota bacterium; assembly: GCA_963766275.1. GTDB lineage: Bacteria > Actinomycetota > Actinomycetes > Mycobacteriales > Pseudonocardiaceae > Lentzea. Next base: position 80,766 of record CAVYAD010000011.1, on the reverse strand, counting down.
AGTGGGGGCCGATCACCGGCATCGTGCACGACGCGGGCACGACACCGCTGCACACACTGGAAGCGCTTGTCGCCGCGACCGCGCACGACCCGGTGGCCAAGGTCTGCGTGATGCTCGCGCCTCCCATCGACCGCGCGCACGCGATGAGCAACGAAACACTGACCCATCTGGCGACCGCGCACGGGTGGACGACGCTCCCGGCGGGCGACGCGACATCGGTCCGGGAGTTCACCGGAAAGGGCGCCACTCAGGTCGCTCCGGAACCACGGGAGCGCGTTTTCCGCGCGGAGGTGTCGTCGACGGCGTTGCTGGACGAGTCCTACAGCCCGCTCGGGCTGATGATCGAGTGGTTCGCCGCGGCTTCGGGTGCGCCGACACTGCTCGCCGTCTCATTGTTGCGTGATCCCGCAACAGGATTCGGCCCGCTCACCGTGCGCGGCCGCGGAAATCGAGTCGCACTCGTCTCGAATGTCACGCACGGAAGGGCGACAATCGCCGGTGCTCGTCCTCCGGCGCCGAACCGAACAAGCCATACGGTCACTGTGCGTGGCGCTCGCGCGGTCGGCTGGCCGCTCACCCACAGTCGCACCGACCCGGCCGCGATCGACGAGTGTTTCCGGCTCGCCGCCGAATGGGGCGGGACGCGTTCGGCGGCACCGCGGTGCCGTCCGGGGTCCGCGAGGTGCGGGTGCGGCGCACCGGGCTCCTTTCCGCTCCCGGAAAGGTCGCGATATCGGGCGGCCGGGCCCGCGACGGGCGCGCCGAGTGCGACGTCATCCTGATGGACGCCGACGGTTCGGCACGCGTCGAACTACTTGGAGTCGCGTTGACCCGGCATCCGCGCTGACCGGCTCGCACCGGTCCGTGAACCGTTCGAAAATCCTGTATGAACCCGAACGACTGAACTCCGGCACGAGATGCGCACACCCACGACAGCGGGTTGTGGCAAAAGAGTTAATACGCCTGTCGAGAAGTCCCTCGACCGGGGAACGCAATCCCACGAATGATGCGACCTGAGACACACCGATTCGGCCCAACACCCCCAGCGCCACCTGGCCTACCAGGCACGTAGAACCGACATGGCGTCGACAAAATTCGACTAAACGTCGAAACGGTTCATTTCAGTCGACCCGCCATAAGTGCGGACCAGTTGAGACAAACGCCTATTGAGACGGAATGGATGCAGTCGATTGACCGGGTGGTCCGGTTGAGGCAACATCATTGCGCTGGGCCGCAGCGGTCGAGATATGGTGTTGCTCAGTGGGGGAAATGTCCGCACTTGTCCTCAACGGCCGCAGCCAGCCGCAGCCACCGCAGTGCCTATTCCCCCAGGGCGCAGCACGACGGGAGGATTCCGTGGACCCGGCACTGGACGCGCTTCGCGACCGGCTGGCGGAGATCATCGCGTCGCCGCCGGACAACACCGACGAGCTCGTCGACACGCTGAGCGGTCTCGCCAAGCTCTCGAACCAGTGGTCCGAGGCGATTCAGGCGTTGCGCGCGCCCACCCGCAGACTCATCGGTCCCGCCGCGGCCGCCTCGGTGAGCGTCGCCGCCCGCCGTGCCGAGGAGTCGTTCATCGAGCTGGAGATCACGCTCGGTGACGCGCTGGCGGCCCAGCCGAGCGCGATCCGCCAGCCGTAAATCCGGCGTGATTTCGGCCCCCTCCTGCTGACGAAACCACGAGGTGCGCCTGACCAGGCAACTGCACTCTGCGTGATAGCGGTTTCCGTCTCCCATCCGAGACACACCCGTTCGGAGGGTTTCCGCACCTCCTCCACCTGACGGATGATGCGCCCGATCGGGCTTTTGTGCTGCGCCGCATCGCAGCACGCCGCCGTCATCGGGGTGGGAGGGGCTACGAGCCGTGCGTACGTTCCGCAACCGGACCCCCGCTACGGGTCACCCTCCGTGAGGGGGCATGATCGCGTATCCGACGCCCTCGGCTCACCAGGCGCGCGATGACCGAGCGTGGTCTAATCGCCGCCACGTGAGGATCGGCCGTACACAGTTTGGACTCGATCTCGAATGACCTCAGGTCTGCCCTGCCCCCTCTGCGAGGGGCCGGATCGACGTGGCAGCCTCGAGCGCTCCCTCCGCGTGCTCGCCGTCGACGACGAGGCACCCGCGCTGGAAGACCTCGTGTACCTGTTGCGCTCCGATCCGCGTATCGCGCACGTGGAAGCGGTCACCGACGCCACGAAGGCGCTTCGGGTGCTGCACCGCGCGATGGACGCCGGGCAACCGCTGGACGCGGTGTTCCTCGACATCCGCATGCCGGGCTCGACGGTCTCGACCTCGCCCGCGTGCTGTCGCGGTTCGCGCAGCCGCCGCCCGTCGTTTTCGTGACGGCACACCAGCAACCGGCGGTGGAGGCGTTCGAGCTCAAGGCTCTCGACTACCTGCTCAAGCCAGTGCGCGCGGAACGGCTCGCCGAGTCCGTGCACCGCATCGTGCACGAGGTCTGGGACAGCAAGAACCCCACCGACGCCGCGCCGGCCACGCCCGCGCAGACCTCGCGACGCGACGCCGCCGGAGATGGGTGACGAGGTCATCCCCGTCGAGCTCGGCGGCGTCACGCGGTTCATCCGGCTCGCCGACATCCGTTATGTGGAGGCGCACGGCGACTACGCCCGCCTGCACACCGCGACCGGCAGCGGTCTGGTTCGCGCGGCGTTGAACGGGCTGGAAGAACGCTGGCGCAGCGCGGGTTTCGTGCGCATCCACCGCAGCCACCTGGTGTCGCTCGGCCACATCGACGAGCTGCGCCTGGAGGACGGCCACCTCAGCGTCACGATCGGCGGCGCGGTCCTGCCGGTCAGCCGCAGGCACGCGAGGCACCTGCGGCAGCTGCTCGTGCGCCGAGCCCGGCCGACTCCGGTGTCCGGTCACGCGGGTCCCGCCGGCGTCGTGCAACCCAGGAACGGGCTGGGGTCATGACGACGCCACCACCCCAGAAAGGGCCGGCGCCGAAGCCGACCCAGCGCGTGGTGGTGACGAGCCCGCGCACGCGGGCGCCGCGGGCCCGCCGCCCGTACTCGGGCACGCGCGAGATCAACGAGCAGAGCGAGCTCGGCGCCGTCTACATGCGCACGCTGATCCGCGCGCAACGACGGCTCGGGCATCTCGGTGTGCCTGGTGGTGTGCGGCACCCTGGGCGCTGCTGCCGCTGCTGTTCTCGATCGAGCCGGAGCTCGGCAGGGTGCGGGTGCTCGGCCTCGGGCTGCCGTGGTTCCTGCTGTGCGTGGCGACGTTCCCGATGCTGCTGCTGGCCGGCTGGTTCTACATCCGGCAGGCCGAGCGCAGTGAACGCGAGTTCGCGGAGCTGGTCGAACGTCCATGACAAGCGGATACGCGATCGTGGCGGTGCTGGTCGTCGCACTGGGCACGATCCTCGTCGGAACCTACGGTCTGCGCGTTTCCCGCACCACGTCTGACTTCTACGTCGCCTCGCGCACGGTTTCCCCGTGGTGGAACGCTTCCGCGATCGGCGGCGAGTACCTGTCCGCGGCGTCGTTCGTCGGCATCGCCGGGCTGATCTTCGCCTACGGGCCGGACATGCTGTGGTTCCCGGTCGGCTACACGGCCGGCTATCTGGTGCTGCTGACCATGGTCGCCGCACCGCTGCGGCGATCCGGCGCCTACACGTTGCCGGACTTCGCGGAGGCGCGTTTTCGTTCGCGGGCGGTGCGCGGGGTCGCGTCGGCGCTCGCGATCGGCATCGGCTGGCTCTACCTGCTACCTCAGCTGGAAGGCGCGGGCCTGACGCTGAGCACCGTCACCGGCGCGCGGGACTGGGTCGGCGCGCTGGTCGTCACCGTCGTCGTGACGGTGAACGTGATGTCCGGCGGCATGCGCAGCATCACGTTCGTGCAGGCGTTCCAGTACTGGCTCAAGCTCACCGCGATGGCCGTGCCGATCATGTTCCTGATCATCGTGTGGCAGGTGCACGGCGCGGAGTCGCTGACGAAGCCGGAGTACCCGGCGTTCCGGCAGGACACCAGCGTCAAGTTCCACAACGAGACCTCGATCCACGCCGAGAAGTCCATCTTCATCAACGGCAGCGGCACCATCGACGGCCTCAGGATCGAGAACGCCGGCCACGTGCTGACCGACGGCTACCACGACATCGGGCCGAACTCGGAGTTCACGTTCCCCGCGGGCGCCGCCGTCCCGCATCTGTCCACAATGGACCACAACACCAACGAGACGTGGGCGCTTCCGGAGTCCGGTGGCGAGAAGTTCCCCCTGTACGGGGCGTACTCGCTGATCATCGCGACGTTCCTGGGCACGATGGGGCTGCCGCACGTGATCGTCCGCTTCTACACCAACCCGAACGGCACGGCCGCACGCCGGACGACGTTGATCGTGCTGGGGCTGCTGTCGGTGTTCTACCTGATGCCCCCGATCTACGGCGCGCTCGGCCGGATCTACACGCCCGAGCTGTTGATGACCGGGCAGACCGACGCGGTGGTGCTGGTCCTGCCGACCCGGATGATCGACGGCATCGGCGGGCAGCTGCTCGGCGCACTGGTCGCCGGTGGCGCGTTCGCGGCGTTCCTGTCGACCTCCTCCGGCCTCGTCGTGTCGCTGGCGGGCGTACTGTCGCAGGACGTGCTGCGGCTCGGTGGCGTGCGCGGGTTCCGGATCTCCACCGTGCTCGCGGGCATCGTGCCGCTGGCGATGACGTTCGTGTCGACCGGGATGCCGGTCGCGGACATGGTCGGCCTGGCGTTCGCGGTGGCCGCGTCCTCGCTGTGTCCCTTGCTGCTACTGGGGATCTGGTCGAGCCGCATCACCAAGGTCGGCGCCGTCGCCGGCATGCTCGCAGGCGGTCTGCCCGCGTTGACCGCCGGTCTGGTCACGATGTTCACCGACACCGGCGACAGCTGGTACGAGGTGCTGCTCTCACGTCCCGCCGCGTGGACGGTCCCGCTCGGCTTCACGGTCATGTACGTCGTCTCGCTGCTCACCCCGAGGCACCTGCCGCCGGGCGTGCAGCGGGCGATGGTCAAGCTCCACGCGCCCGAGAACCTCGGGTTGGACGGCTCCGGCCAATCGTCGGCCGACGAGCGAAGCTAGAAGGTGACGCAGATGCAGGACTTCCTCACCGCGGCGGCGATCCTGATCGTCGGTGGAACAGCGGTGCTCGTGCTGTGGCGGGGCACGCGCAACAGACAGTCGTTGTCGACGGAGGCCCAGCGCGTCACCTACGAAACACTGCACACCGCCTGGTCCGCGGCCCCTCCGCTGCGCGCCGGCCTGGTCCCCGATGCCGCGAAGAAGTCGGCGCGGCATCTGCGGACGTTGCTGGACACCCCCGCTCTCGCCCTGACCGACGAGACGGAAGTCGTTGCGTGGGAAGGCGTTTCCGACCACCACGCCGCCGAGGCCATGGCGCAGGCCGAGGACGTCTTCCTGACCGGCCGCACCCAGGCGTTCGACATCGGCTGCACCGAGCCGAACTGCCCGATCAACTGTGCCGTCGTCGCGCCGCTGACCGTCGAGGGCCGCGTGGTCGGGACGTTGGCCGCCTACTCACGTGAGGCTTCCGCCGGTCTGGTGCGTGCCACCAACCAGGTGGCGCGGTGGGCGGCCGGTCAGTTGGAGCTCGCCGAGCTGGACCGTTCACGGACCCGGCTGGTGGAGGCCGAGGTGCGTGCGCTGCGGGCGCAGATCTCGCCGCACTTCATCTACAACTCGTTGTCCGCCATCGCTTCCTACGTGCGCACGAACCCGGAGCGCGCCCGGACGTTGCTGCTGGACTTCGCGGACTTCACCCGGTACTCGTTCCGCCGCCACGGCGACTTCACGACGCTGGCCGAGGAACTGCGCTCGATCGACCAGTACCTGGCGCTGGAGCGGGCCCGGTTCGGTGAGCGGCTGAAGGTGACGCTGCAGGTGGCGCCCGAGGTGTTGCCGGTGACCGTGCCGTTCCTGTGCCTGCAGCCGTTGGTGGAGAACGCGGTCCGGCACGGGATGGAGGGCAAGGTCGAGCCCGGCCACATCCAGATCCACGCGAACGACGGCGGCGCCGAAGCGCAGATCACCATCGAGGACGACGGCATCGGCATGGACCCGGAGAAGCTGCGGCGCACGTTGGCAGGGCAGGTCGACGAGTCGGCGGGGATCGGGCTCGGGAACATCGACGAGCGGTTGCGGCGCGTCTACGGGGACGAGTACGGGCTCGTGGTGGAGACGGCGTGCGGGCTGGGCACCAAGATCACCGTGCGGGTGCCGAAGTACCACGCGGGCATCAACGGGATGTGAGCACGCCGAACCACTGCTCGGCGCCGAAGTCCTCGAACCGCTCCACCTCGCCGAACCCCAGCTTCACCGCGAGGCGGACCGAGGCTTCGTTGGCGACCTGGGTGGTGAGCACCACCGGCTCGCCGGGAAGCACGCCGGTGAACCAGTCGAGCGCCGCCGCGCACGCCTCGGCGGCGTACCCGCGTCCCCATGTTCGCGGCAGGAACAGGTAGCCGAGCTGGACCTCGCGGCCATCGGTGAGAACGCGACCCGGATGCTCGCCGTCACGGCGATCGAACGTGATCATGCCGATCATCGCTCCGTCGAGCTCGACCACGAAGGCGCCGGGGCGTCGCGCGGGCACGTCCGGCGCCTTGCGCTCGACCTCTTCGAGCGGCTGGGCACCGCCGATGTACGTGCCGACCTCCGGTGAGGTGAACAGCTCGACGAACACCGGACGGTCCCTGGCCTCGGACTCACGGAGCACGAGCCGCTCCGTCTTGATCGGGGCCGGTGGCCAGACATCGGGGCCGAAGTCGGTCATGAAACCAACTTACCGGTGGTTGTTCTGACCACTAGCGCAGCCACTGGTCGAGGAGGCCGCGCTGCTCACCGAGCTCGCTCGGCTCGGCCGCACGCGGGTGCGCCGGTTCGTCCGTCTGCCAGAGCCGCAGCACGACGTGCTCGACGCGGTGGATCGGCGCGTCCGGATAGGTGCGCATCATGTGCTCGACGGCCTCAGCACCCCAGCGGTGGGCCCGCACTCGATAGTTGCCCGGCGCCGGAAGCTCCAGCGTGCCGGTCTCCGGTCCAGGAGCCATGACAGCGCGCGCGGAGATCGACGCGTCGCTGAAATGCACAACGCATTCGTCCGACGACTCGCCTTCGGGCACACCGTCCCACGACTCGATTTGCACCAACGCGAACCGCGTGAATGACGATGCGATGCCGACCGCGAAAGCATCGTCGGTGACGGAAAGAACGGAGTCGTCGGCAAACGCCGGTCGCGGGGGCCCGATCAGCCCCCGCGACTCGACGAGGAAATGCCCGTACTCGATGCCGACCAGACCGTCAGCCGACTGCAAGAACGAAGCGCTCATGAGACCAAGCTATCAGGGAACGTTCACCCAGAACTCGTCCAGGATGCCGTCCGCCGGATTCTCCTCGTGGAGAATGCGGTCCCAGCGGTAGTAGGCGGTCAGAAGGCCACCCGCCCGGCGGTTCTGCGACCGGTCGACGTACTTGACCGAGAAGTTCCGGTCGCCGAAGGCAGCACCCTCGAGTGTCGTCGCGAACGGGAACTCGTCACAGTCCTGGTTCTCTTTCCTGGTCAGCTTGACGCATTCCTTGTCCTTCTCGTTGCCGTTCTTCGTGTGGATCGTGCCGCCGTAAGGCACCCGGTGCAGCGCGCGTGGATCGACCGCGGCCGGCTTCCACCGTCCCGGCACGGATTTCCCGTCCTTGCGGGGATCGGTCAGCTCCGGGTGTTCGAACGCGGTCTTGATGTGGGTCACGACCTCGTCGTAATCCTGGCCGTAGTTGTAGTTCAGGCGCGGCAGCACGTCGGTGAAGACGCAGGCCCTCGGTTCGTCGTTGAAGTAGGTCGCCGAGTCGCACCGGAAGCCCGGCTCGGTGAGCGAGGTGAGGTTGACCGACCGGCCGAACCCGTCCACCGCGTAGCCCGAGACCGTGAAGATGTTGCGCAGCACCTTCTCCGGCTGCTGGGTGGCGACCCGCTCGTCGGAGCCGACCACCCACCGCTCCCACTCGCCGTCGTCCCAGTCGCCGATGTCCTTGGTGACCCACTCGCGGTCGGCGTTGCACCCGGCGGTGAGCTTGGTGCAGTGCATCTTCAGCGACAGTTTGTCCCAGCCGTTGAAGCTGCCCGACGTCTCGTAGTCGTCGCCGTGGAAGTAGTAGTGCACCTCCCGCTCGTACGGATGCGCGACCGCCGCCGCGCGGTACTTGACGGCGAAATCACCTTCCACTTTCCCGGTGGTGGTGTTGATGTACTCGCCGTGCACCACGTTCTCCTGGCACCAGAAATGGCGCATGAGAACGCGACCACCGACCTGTTTGGCCTCGGGACTGTCGAGGCACTCTTTCAACAGTTCCTCGTACGGGTCCTCGGCGGCGGCGAGTTGCTTCTTCGTCTCGTCCGCCCGCTCCAGTTCAGCGGGTGTGACGTCGGTGACGGCACCCCGGCTCATCGCGATTCGCCGGGCTTCCTCCGGCGTTCCGTCGCGAGGTTCCGCGGTCAACGTGTTGATCGATCCGTCCTTGTTCAGCGTCGACGAGGTGATCCCGCCACGGGGATCGACCTCCGCTTCCGCGGAATGGGCGGTGAATGGTACGGACAAGGCAGCTGCCAATGCGAACGAGAGCACGGCAGCATGACGTCGCCGATGCGACTTCATGTATTCCCCCACAAATCGAAGCGGCGAACCGCTTCCCCCAAACGGCGATACCCCCGTACCGCCGGACGCCATTCACAGTGCCGGGAAAGAACAGCGTGAGTTACCACCATTCGGAGTAATCCCGACGGCGTGATTTGCGTGGAATCCTCAACTATCGCGGCGACCGCTCGACCCGCGATGAGCGGTCGTCCGCGCGATGAGCGGTCAGTCGTTAGCCATGCGAACGTTCATCGAGACATGCAAAAAACGCCGGGGCCACCCTTGTTCAGGGTGACCCCGGCGTGGTTCGGGGCAATCTCAGCTGGCGGCCTTCGCCGCACGACGGTCGGCGGCGTCCAGCACGGCGCGGATCCAGTCGATCTCGTCGGTGCCGCACGCGCCCTCGGCGGCCGCACGGCGCAGGCGGACCCAAAGGCCCAGGTCGGTCCACTCCTGGAAGCGGCGGTGCACGGTCGGCACGGTCACGCCGAACGACGCGGGCAGGTGCCGCCACGCGCAACCGGAGGAGAGCACGAAGACGATGGCGGTGAAGACCGCGCGGTTGCAGACGCGGCCGCGGCCACCACCCTGACGACGGACCTTGGCCGGCGGGATGATGGGTTCGACGACGGCCCACAGGTTCGGGCTGACCAGGCGCGACGAGAGCTGCTCGATGACGTCGCCGCGGCCGGTCTCACAGTTGTGCTCGGGCCACACGCCGCCACGCATCCAGGTGTCCTGGCGCGGCGCGGGGGCACCGTCGACGGGCCGTGTGTCCTGGCGGGCGGACTCGGCGCGCTGACGGGAGCGGAGCAGGGTGGCCAGTGCCGTGTCCTCGGCCGTGGTGCGGCGCTGGGGGACGGCGTAGGCCGAATGCTGCTGGGCGTGGCGCGCGATCTCGGCGCCGACGGTGCGGCGGAACGAGGGCGAGCCCGCCAGGCGCGGGTCCACCGGCTGGCCGTATCGCATGGGAACCTGGGCCTGACGTGGGGGAACAGGCCGCTGAGGTACTTGGCGGGGTGGGACCTGCCGCGCGAGTCGCGGGTCGGGAGTGCGAGCGAACTGTGAGTCAGTCATGGTGTGGTCCTCCGCCAGGACATTCCGTCAGGTGACAGCGCTCACAGTAAGAAGGACGTGGAAAAACGGGTAAGTAGGTAGGCCATAAAAGGCGATGAGCGGGCCCGCGACGGCGACGCACGGCCCTCCCTGTTGAGACGAGTGGCGCACTGTCTGCGACGAACGGATAACCGGTCGTGGCATCAGAACACGACCGAGTGTCGCCGACCGCTTACGGACCGCTCACCCACCCGACGGTAATGATCCGGTCGTTGACGCCACGGCTACCGTTCGAACTGTGAAGCTTTTGGCCACCAGTGATCTGCACGTCTCCTACCAGGACAACCGCCAGGTTGTGGAGGCGATCGCCTCACCTGATCCGGCCGACTGGCTGATCATCGCCGGGGACATCGGGGAGAAGTTCGCCGACATCGAGTGGACGCTGCGGACCGTGCGCCCCAAGTTCGGCCGGGTCATCTGGTCGCCGGGCAACCACGAGCTCTGGACCACCAAGGACGACGAGAACCAGGCCCGCGGCGAGATGCGCTACAAGCAGCTCGTCGAGCTGTGCCGCAGCCTCGACGTGATCACGCCCGAGGACCCGTACGTGGTCTTCGACGGCGAGGGCGGTCCGGTCACCGTCTGTCCACTGTTCATCGGCTACGACTACTCCTTCCGGCCACATGGCGCCACGGACGTGAAGTCGGCGCTTGCCATCGCCCACGAGGCCGGCGTCGTCTGCACCGACGAGTACTTCCTGCACCCGGACCCGTACCCGTCCCGTGAGGCGTGGTGCCAGGCGCGCGCGCAGGAGACCGAGGAGCGCCTCGCCCAGGTCACCGGCCCGACCGTGCTGATCAACCACTACCCGCTGCGCCGCGACCCCACGTTCGTGCTGCGCTACCCGGAGTTCGCGCTCTGGTGCGGCACCACGCTCACCGCCGACTGGCACACACGCTTCAACGCGGTCGAGATGGTCTACGGCCACCTGCACATCCCCCGCACGACGACCTACGACGGCGTGCGCTTCGACGAGGTCTCGCTCGGCTACCCGCGCGAGTGGCGACCGCGCGGCACCACCGAAGTCAAACTGCACAACGTGCTGCGGGAGTCATAGGTGCTGGAACAGCTTCTTCCCCCGCCCGTCGTGGCGGTGGAACGGTTCGACGACGAGCAGCCGGTCGAGCTCTTCCCCGAGGAGGAGGCCCTGCTCGGCAACGCCGTGCCGAAACGCCGCTTCGAGTTCGGCACGGCCCGCTGGTGCGCCCGCGAGGCCATGCGACGGCTCGGCGTCGCCCCGGCCCCGATCCTGCCCGGCCCGAAACGGGAACCGCTGTGGCCGGAAGGCGTCGTCGGCAGCCTCACCCACTGCCTCGGCTACCGGGCGGCGGCGCTCGCGCTGAGCACGGACTTCCAGACCATCGGCATCGACGCCGAACCGCACGCCGCAGCACCGGACGGCGTGCTGGAGGCGATCGCCGTGCCCGCCGAGCTGCGCCGCATGCCGGGGCTGAAGGTCGACGACCCGAAGATCTGCTGGGACCGGCTGCTGTTCAGCGCCAAGGAGTCCACCTACAAGGCGTGGTACCCGGTCACGAAGAAGTGGCTCGGGTTCGAGGACGCCGACATCACGCTCAGCCCGGACGGGACGTTCCACTCGCGCATCCTGCTGCCGGACTCGCCGATCGCCGGGTTCAGCGGGCGGTGGCTGGTGCAGGGCGACATCCTGATCACCGCGATCGCCGTCGCCGCCGTGTAGGTCCCGTGTAGGTGCGGCCAGCACGCTGGCGGTCATGTTCAGGCCTCCCCTACCTCCGATCCCCGTCGAGCGGCAAGAGATCGACCTCGACGTGGACGTGCTGTTCGGCGCGGGCAAGTTCGAAAACGTGGCCACAAAGCGGTGCTTGGGCGGCGCCCGGAGCCGAGGCGGCACCCTGTACACCTTCACCGGCTCGTGCTCGCACTCCCGTACCACCTGGACGACGACCCCCGGCTCGCCGAGGAAGTTCAGGAACGTAGAGCCCGGTCTCTGCATGGACGGCCCCGGAGGAGACCCTGAAGGCGTCGGCCTGAAGGACTGCGACGCAGCTGGTCGATGGAGCATCGCTGCCTGAGTCTCTGGGTACGGCGGGCCGTCCCCAGGCGACCCGCCGTCTCGCAACGCGGTACACGGGTGTCGGATTGATCAATCGTGGTGCACAGTGGTGGGGTGAACCCTCGACCGGCGGGAGGCCACCATGGGCGAGGACGTCGCGAAGCACGAGTTCACGCGCGAGGACCGCACGCGATACCGAACCAAGGTGCGACGCTGCCTCGACGTGTTCGCCCGGATGCTGCGTGAGGCGAGGTTCGACTTCGAAAGGCCGATGACAGGTCTGGAGATCGAGATCAACCTCATCGACGAGAACGCCGACCCGGCGATGAAGAACCACGAGGCGCTCGCGGTCATCGACGACCCGGACTTCGTGACGGAGCTCGGGCAGTGGAACATCGAGATCAACGTGGCGCCGCGCCGGCTCGCGGGCGGGGGCATCACGGCGTTCGAGGAGACGGTCCGGCGCAGCCTCAACCAGGCCGAGGAGAAGGCGCGCGAGGTCGGCGCGCACATGGTCATCAACGGCATCCTGCCGACGTTGCGCACCAAGCACATCACCCCGGCTCGCTGTCGAGCAACCCGCGGTACGCGCTGCTCAACGAGCAGGTGCTGGCCGCGCGGGGCGAGGACCTGCAGATCGCCATCGACGGGGTCGAGCGCCTGCACCTGACGGCCAGCTCGATCGTGCCGGAGGCGGCGTGCACGAGCACGCAGTTGCATCTGCAGGTGAGCCCGGAGCAGTTCCCCGCCTACTGGAACGCGGCGCAGGCCATCGCGGGCATGCAGGTCGCGATGGGCGCGAACTCGCCGTTCTTCCTCGGCAAGGAGCTCTGGCGGGAGACCCGGATCGCGTTGTTCGAGCAGGCCACCGACACCCGAGGCGACGAGCTGAAGGCGCAGGGTGTGCGGCCGCGCGTGTGGTTCGGCGAGCGGTGGATCAACTCGATCTTCGACCTGTTCGAGGAGAACGTCAGGTACTTCCCGGCGTTGCTGCCGATCTGCGACGACGAGGACCCGCTCGCGGTGCTCGACCAGGGCGACACGCCGGCTCTGAGCGAGCTAAGCTGCACAACGGCACGATCTACCGCTGGAACCGGCCGGTCTACGACGTGGTGCGGGACAAGCCGCACCTGCGGGTGGAGAACCGGGTGCTGCCCGCCGGACCCACCATCGTGGACACACTGGCCAACGCGGCGCTGTACTTCGGGCTGGTGCGGGCGATGGCGGAGGACGAGCGTCCACTGTGGTCGCAGATGAGCTTCCAGGCGGCGGAGGAGAACTTCCACGCGGCCTCACGCAACGGGATGGACGCCCAGATGTACTGGCCCGGCGTCGGCACCGTGCCGGTCGTCGAACTGGTGCTGCGCCGCTTGCTGCCGCTCGCGCACGAGGGGCTGATCCGCTGGGGTGTCGACTCCGCCGAGCGGGACCGGCTGCTCGGGGTGATCGAGCAGCGCTGCCTCGCCGGGGTGAACGGGGCCACGTGGCAGGCGCGGGAGTTCCATCGCCACTACGACCACACGCACCTTGACCGGGCAGACGCGCTGCGCACGATGCTCCGGTCCTATGTGGAACTGATGCACGCCAACGAACCCGTACACACCTGGCCGCTGACGTAGACAAACGAGAAGGGTCGCAGGTGGTCCCGCCGCCGCCGCTTGGTAGACGGAACCACCTGCGAGTCTAGGGGCCTACACGCGCCCCGGCGCTCCTCCGGGGGAGCTCCCCGGATGTGCTAGCTGCTCGTTCAAGACACAGGGAAGTTGTCCGGCGTGCGCACGCGGTCGCGCACCCACACTCCGGCTTCCTTCAGCACACCGGTGCCCGCGAACGTCGTGCCGGAACACGTTCCGGTCTTGAACACGGCACCCGACAGACCGTCGTCGGAGTAGTTCCAGTTGGCCCAGGAGATCTTCTTCTGGGCCATCAGGTCGATGTACCTCTGCGACATGGAGAAGTCGTTCGCCGCCGCCGCCGGACGAGGTCTGCGTGCCGAACTCGGTCACGAACACCGGAACCTCACTCGACACGCGGTTAGCACGTCAATCTACGCGTACCGTGCGAGGCGGCGTAGAAGTGGAACGAGTACATGAAGTTCGTCGCGTTGACCTTGTTGTTCAGCACCACCGACGGGTCCTCGCCGTTGGAGTGGCCGAACGTCGACCAGCCGTGCGTGCCCGAGACGATGAGGCTGTCCGAGTCGATGTTGCGGATGACCGGGATCATCTGCTCGGCGTAGGACTTGACCTTCGCCCACGAGTCGTTGTTCGGCTCGTTGGCGATGTCGTAGATGATGTTGGTCTTGTCCTTGTGGCGCTGGGCGATCTCGGTGAAGAACGTCTTGGCGCGAGCCAGGTTGTAGTTCGGGTCACCGGGGTCGAGCTGGTGCCAGTCGACGAGGACGTAGATGCCGCGGCGCGTGGCTTCCTCGATGTAGCCGTGCATCATGTCGGTGAACTTGCGGGGGTCGGTCTGGTAACCGTCCTCCTGGATGTACATGGCGACGCGGATGAAGTCCGCGTTCCAGTCGTTCACCAGCGCGTCCCACCACTGGGACTTGGAGCACTGGTGGTACCACTGGATGCCGTGCGTGCTCATGCCGCGCAACTGGATGGGCTTGCCGTACTGGTTGCACAGCTGCACACCACACACGCGGAGCAGACCGTTGATGTCGTGCGGCCGGTTGCCGCCGGGCGTGCTCGGCGAGGTGGTCACGGAGATCGAGTTCGACGCGCCGGAGAGGTTGCCCGCCGCGTCACGCGCCTGCACGGTGAACGTGTAGGCGGTGTTCGGCGTCAGTCCGGTCACGGTGTGCGTGGTGCCGGCCGCGGTCTGCCCGTTGGACAGCACGTACCCGGTCACGCCCACGTTGTCGGTGGACGCGTTCCATTCCAGGGACACCGAGGTCGACGTCTTCGACGGCGAACGCAGGTTGCCCGGAGTCGAAGGTGCTTCCGTGTCCGGCGGTCCGGACGGCGGTTCGACGTCGACCCGGTCGAGGTTCGGGCCGCCGTTGGCGGTCGTCGCGACCGCCTTGATCTTGTTGGTGCCCGCGTTGAGCGCCACCGTGGTGGTGCGGGTCTGCCAGGTGGTCCACGCGCCCGTGCCCGCGAACGAGAGCTCGTCCGCCGCCAGCGAGCCGTTCACCGAGACGTCCATCGGGCGGTTCGCCGTGGTGCCGTTGGCGTACCGGAAGGTCAGCGTCGCCTGGCCCGCGCTCGGCGAGGTGACGGTGAACTCCACCGCGCTGCCGACCGCGTTGTTGTAGTTGACGAAGCCCGTGCCGGTGAAGCCGGCATGGTTGGACTCGACGAGACCGTTGGTGATGGTCGCGCTCTCGGCCTGGTACTGCGTGGGAGCGGCGATCGCAACGGCCGGGACGGCGAGCACTAATGCTGCCGGGATGACCAAGAACAGGGATCTGGCCACAGGGGTGCCTCCTGTGTAAGAGGACTAGCAGGGTTGCGGCGGCGATTTAGTTAGGAAGGTTTCCTATCAGTTGTGGCTTGAATCACAGCACTAGACCACTACGTCTGTCAACAAATTCACGCGACCGGAACTGTCGGCGTCGGGCATCCTCACCTGCGATGCCATCCACGCGACTGTCCGAGATCGCCTGCGACGAGTCGGGCTCCGAGGGCGAGAAGCTCGTCGGCGGGGTCACGGCCGTCTTCGCGCACGCCGGGGTCCGGATGTCGCACATGGCGGCGCTCGAATGCGTCGCCGCGTTGCGCGTGATGATCAGGTCGCCGGCGCTGGAGTACAAGGCGAACCACCTGCTGCGCCAGAAGAACCGTGCGGTGCTGCTGTGGTTCCTCGGACCTTCCGGGCCGCTCACGGGCCACGCGCAGGTGCAACTCGTCGACAAGCGGCGGTTCCTGGCCTCGCAGGTCGCCGCGACCTTCGGCGAGGTGAGCGAACCGTTGGAGCACTACAACGACCTGCTGCGCGCCCGCGGGCCGCGTGGGGTACTCGATCCGTTGTTCCCGGCGATCCTGCGGGCGGTCGCCCAGTGGGGCGGGCGGGTGTCGATCGTGCACGACCAGCAGCTGTCGCTGACCGACGGGCGGATCCGGCAGCTGCAGAAGGCCGCACCGCAGCTGGAAAGCCTGACTCTGGTCGACTCACGGGACGACGCACGCGTGCAGGTCGCCGACTTCCTCGCCGGGATCGCCCGCCGGGTGGCGGAGGAGGAGCTCAACGGACGACCGGACCACGAGGTGATCGCCCTGCTTCGGCCGTTCGTCATCGGACCGAGGATGTGGAATGCCTGACCTGATCTACGCCGATCCCCGGCTCGCGCCGATCTACGACGCGTTCGACGGTTCACGGGAGGACCTCGACACCTACCTGGGCGTCGCCGACGAGTTCGATGCCCGGAGCGTGCTCGATGTCGGTTGCGGCACAGGGTGTTTCGCGGTGTTGCTCACCGGCCGCACGGTCGTCGGGGTCGATCCGGCGCTGGAGTCGTTGAAGATCGCGCGGGCCAAGAACCCCGCGATCACGTGGATCCACGGCGACGCGACAACGTTGCCACCGCTGCAGGTCGACCTCGCGACGATGACCGCGAACGTGGCGCAGGTGTTCCTCGGCGACGACTGGGAAGCCACGCTGCGCGGGATCCACGGGGCGCTGCGTCCCGGCGGTCACCTCGTGTTCGAGACGCGCAGGCCCGAGCGGCGGGCGTGGGAGGACTGGGCGGAGACCACCCGTCGCGCGCTGGACGTGCCTGGTGTCGGACGCGTCGAGGAACGCCGCGAGCTGCTCGACGTGAGCCTGCCGCTGGTGTCGTTCCGCCACACGTACTTCTTCGAGGACGGCTCGGAGATCGCGTCGGACTCGACGATCCGGTTCCGTTCACGGGACGAGGTGGAGGCGAGCCTGGTGTCGTGCGGCTACCGGGTCGTGGACGTGCGGGATGCTCCTGACCGGCCCGGCCGTGAGTTCGTCTTCGTCGCCGACAGCATCAGGCGCCCGAGGTGATGAGCCTGAAGCCGGCGTCCCACTGGTCGAGGTCGAGCAGTTTCTGGTGCCGCTCGTGCCATGGGCCGTTGTCGAGGTCGGCGCGGAGGCGGCGGATGCCCCGTTCGACGGCGCCGGGGTCGGTTTGCGCGAGTGCGGAGCAGGTGCGGCGGACGCGGGGGTCGAGGTAGGCGGCCGGGCGTCGCCAGTTGGCCGGGAAGACGCCGTCGGTGAAGTCCCAGGGCAGGAGCAGGGGCGTGACGCTGTCGGCGTTCAGTTCGTTCGCGATGTCGTCCGAGGAGGGCCGGGACAGTTCCAGGTCGGCGATTTCGGGGATGTACTCGCGGACTAGCCAGAACTCGGTGTGCCGGCGGGTGTCGTAGGCAAGGACGACCTGGCGCCGCGCGATCCGGCGGAGTTCGGTGAGACCGGCCCGCCAGTCGGTCCAGTGGTGGACGGTGAGCACGGCCAGCGCGGCGTCGACCGCGTGGTCGCGAACCGGGAGCGCTTCGGCGACCGCGCGGAGGGCAGGCGCCGCGGTGGACGATCGCTGGCGGATCATCTCGATGGACGGTTCGATGGCGAGCACCGTTCGGTCGTCCGGTTCGTAGGAGCCGGTGCCCGCGCCCACGTCGACGATGGACCGGGCGTCGCCGAGCGCGGCGAGGATGGCGGTCATCCACCGCGGGTCGGTGCGCCGTCCCAGCGAGTATCCCGCGCCGATGTCGTCGTAGAGATCTGCTGCAGCCACTTGCGCCCCCGTTGATCGACTCGCTTCGAGGGTAGCGAGTCACCCGACGAGTGCGGGCTGCTTCCAGGCCTGCACGAGCCACGGCAGCACGCGCGGCAGCCGATCGGCCACGATGTCGTGCAGCACCAGCACCATCCGCCCGGACCGCTCCGGTCCGGCGTCGAGCCACACGGCCTGCATCAGCACTCCCGCGCCGAGGTCGAGCCCCGCCTCCGCCTCCGCCAGAGCGGCGGGAGTGGCGGCGGCGGGGTCGGCGACCTCGTGGTGCGCGAAGCCGGAGCGGCACAGCTCGGGGTGCAGTTCCACGAGGGAATCCATTGCGGCGGCAAGGCGTCCTACGCCGAGCCCGGCCCGAACCTGCACCGTCATTGCTCTCACATTAGGAGAGCCTAACCTACGTTCCAGGACGGATCGCGCCCACTGAGTCCCAGGACACGGTCGAGTAGCGGCGCGTTCGAGCCGACCTCCACCGCGGCTCCGAAGAGAGAGCCGTCCCGGTCCTCCGGGCCGATCGCCGACACGAAGCCGAAGACGACCTCCAGCAGATCCGGCGCGACCTCGAACGGCTGTCCGGTGGCGCGCGCGAGATCCCAGCCGTGCAACACGATCTCGTCCAGCGCCACCGCACCGGCGACCTCGCCGGGCAGGTCGACGCCACCCGCGGCCGTCATGCCCTCCCAGGCTTCCGGCGCACGCCATGCCTGCGCGAGCTCGTCCAGCCGCGCGGGCATCGACTCGCGGAAGTCCATCGGCAGCCGCGCGGCGTCACCCGAACCGGCGCCTTCCAGCGGCGTCTTCGTCGCGGCCATGGTGAACGCCACCGACAGGCCGTTGATGTGGTCCAGCAGGTCCGCGACCGTGTACTCCGGGCACGGCGTCGGTGCCTTCAGGTCGGCGTCCGACACGTTGCGCACCAGACCGGCCAGCTCGTTCGCGGCAGGGCTTAGGTCGTACATCAGTAGCCGTCCCCTCCCCAGAACTGTTCCTCCAGCGTGTCCGCCGTGCCGGCGAGCAGGCCCAGCGGTTCGGTGAACTCGTGGATGTCGAGGTCCTTCAACGGCAACGAGTGCCGGACGACGACGTGCTCCCCCATGATCGCGAGGCCACACGCGACGGTCGACCTGCCGACCTCCTCCAGCACGGCACGGAGGTCCACCTGCGAGGCCAGCCCGCACGGGGAGGCGATCTGCACCCACTCGTGCATCTTGTCCAGCTCTTCGCGAACGATGATCACGACCTGCGTGCGGTCGTCCTCGTCCTCCTCGACGTCACCGAAGGTGAAGAGAACCCTCAGCTCCTCGCCTTCGTCGCTGATGACGTCGTACTCGGCGCGGATGAAATCCGCGAGGTCTCCCCAACTCGCCATGGCGCAACCCTACTTGCCGAGATCGCCCACAGCCCGATCACCAGCACGGCGCCGACCTCCGCGATGAGCAAGATCCTCTCGATGTAGCCCAAAGGGAACACTCGCCACCACCGAACGCCGCCCATCGAGCCCATCACAATGGCGTAGAGGATCGGCATGAACGCGATAACGCTCAACACACCGGACGCCAGCGTCCACCGCGCGTGCTTGCCCCACACGTGGTCCTTGAGCCACGGCCGGGCCAGCAGGATGACCGCGATCGGCAGGCTGACGAACGCCAGCATGCTGCCGAACCGGTGGATGCTGCCGCTGAGCTGGTTGGTGCCCATGGCCCAGTTCGTCTTCGGGAACGCCACCACGAGCACCAGGCCGACGGACCACAGGATGAGCGCGATGGAGCCGCCGGAACGCCACCTCGTCAGTCCCTTGTGGACCAGCGCCGTCAGGATCCCGATGGAGCCCGCCGCCAGCAGCAGCACGGCGGCGTCGAACACGGGGCGATAGTCGCCGAGCGCGTACTCGCTGATCGTCCGGCGCAATGGGCCGACGGTCAGGTCGAGCAGGCCGACCATGGCGATCGTCGCGACGACCGCGAGTGAACCGCCGGTGGCGGCAAGTCGAGGAATCAGCACATCAGGGCCAACGCGCGCGCGAACCGCATCGGTTCCTGGTTCAGGAAGCCGACAGCAAGCCCCCAGGTTCCCCACAGGTTCACCGTGCTGGTTCGCGAGTAACCAGTACATGAGCGGCGCTCGCCTGGAGGTGGCGCTGGCGCGCAGCAGTGCCGTATCACCGGTGGGCTCGGGCCAGACGTGCTTGCCGAAGATCTCGGCTACGCAGATCTCGGCAGACCGTTCCGGCACGTCCTCCAGGCCGATCAGCCAGAGCGCGACCATGCAGTTCGGGTCGTCGACGGCCCTGCACCTGATCTCGAACCGGCCGTAGGTCGGGGTGTAGAGACGCAGGTCGGTCTGTAACTCCTATCGGAGCGCTTGAGCCGCTTCTTCTTCGACCGCGTCGGCGACCGCTGTCAACGCGGGCGAGTCGAGTTTCCACTGCTGCCAGTACAGGGGCACGTCCACGGTGCGGCCCGGCGCGAGGTCGACCAGACCGTCGAGAAGTTGTTGCGGTGGAACCATTCCCCAGCCGAGACCGGCCACGATCGTCCTGATGTACACCTCCGACGACGGAACGAAGTGGCGGTAGTCGGACGCTCCCCGCCCGCGGGTCAGGGTGCGCACGAACCGGTCCTGCAGGTCGTCGTTGCGGTCGAACACGACCACCGGCGCGTCGGGCAGCCACGACTTCAGCGGACCGGTCCGCCACCCCGCGATGAACCGCGGTGTAGCCATTGCGGCGTAACGGATGTGGCCGAGCTTGCGCACCGAGCAACCGGCCACCGGCTCACGTGACGACGTCACCGCCGCCATCACCGGTCCTTGACGCAGCAACGCCGTCGTGTGGTCCTGGTCCTCGCGGTGCAGGTCGAACGAGATCCGCAGGCCCTTCGGAACCCGTTGCAGCGCGGGCAGGAACCAGGTCGCGAGCGAGTCGGCGTTCACCGCGATCGGCACCCGAACGACGGCACGGGGTTCAGCCAGCCGCGTCGAGGTCCTGGTCGAGCGCGAGCAGTTGCCGACCGTAACGCACCAGCACCTCCCCGGAGGAGGTGAGGCGGACCGGGCGGGCGCGCACGAGCAGCACCCGGCCGGTGCGCTGTTCCAGTGCCTTGATCCGTTGGGAGACAGCGGAAGGCGTGACGTGCAGCGCGGCCGCCGCCGCGTCGAACGTGCCGCTGTCGGCCACCGCGAGTAGCGTCCGCACCAGGTCCAGATCCATCACAGCCGCTAATGATACGTAAGAATCTTTAGCTGGTCTCATCAAGGCGACAACAATAGCGTCGATGGTGTGACTGACCTGCTGCTCGGCTTCGGCACCATGATGACCCTCATCGTCGCGATCGGCGCGCAGAACGCTTTCGTGCTGCGCCAAGGCCTTCGACGCGAGGCCGTGACCAAGGTCGTCCTCGTCTGCGCACTCTCCGACGCGATCCTGGTCGCGGTCGGCGTCGCGGGGTTCGGAACCATCGTGAAGATGTGGCCCGCCGCCACTCACGGTCGCGGCCGTCGTCGGCGGGCTTTTCCTGCTGGGCTACGGATTTCTGGCCGCACGCCGCGCGTTCCACCCGGCCGCGATGACCGTCGGAACAGAGGGCGCGCGCAAGCCGGTGCTCACGGCGCTCGCGCTGACCTGGCTCAACCCGCACGTCTACCTGGACACGTTGGTGCTGCTGGGTTCCATCGCCGCCGGCCGGTGGCTCTTCGGCGTCGGCGCGGTCACCGCGAGCATCCTCTGGTTCGTCGCGCTCGGGTTCGGCGCCCGCCTGCTCAGCCCGCTGTTCGCGAAGCCCCGCTCGTGGCGCGTGCTCGACGGCCTGATCGCCGCCGTGATGATCAGTCTCGGGGTCGCGCTGATCGCCGGGTGGTGACCATCACGGCCACCGCCGACACGGCCAGCGAACCGCCCGTCGACGGCGCCGCGGCACCCACCAGAAGGGACGCCGAAGCCAGCCCCGCGCTGACGAGAGCACCTGCGACGACCCACGGCCGAACCTCACCCACGTAGATCACCCTAACCCACGACACGCCCATGTTGGGTGGTGATCCAGAGCCCACCACCACATGTAGTATCTGCCGCGCTAGTGGTTCACCGACTTGGCGCAACGGGGTCGGTGAGGCAAGAGGGAACCCGGTGAGATACCGGGACTGCCCCGCAGCGGTGAGTGGGAACGAAAGCCGTCAACGAAGCACTGGGTCTCACGACCTGGGAAGCGACGGCCGGTAGGCCTGTGTCCAAGTCATTTTGGGCACGGACGCCCACGAGTCCGAAGACCTGCCACTGGTGTGCGCGCAGCCTGCGCGCACGACACGGTGCCTCGAGGGAGGCCAGCTGGTGCGTCAGTGGTGTGCGCGCACGCATGCGTTTTCCTCGAGCCAGCTCGCGAGGAGAGAGCGTGCCCGACCGCCTTTCAGTGGTCATCAACGAGGCCTGCGCCGGCCTGCCCAACGCGTCGGCCGAGCTGGTCCTCGCCGAGACCAAGCGCAACCTGTACGACGGCATCACCGACACCGAGCTCGCGCTCGCGCCGATCATGGCCGCCCGCACGCTCGTCGAGCCCGACCCGGACTACTCGTTACGTCAGCGCACGGCTGCTGCTGGACAAGCTGCGCGCCGAGGCCTGCGGCGCGCCCGCCGTCGCACGCGGAGATGACCGAGCGCTACCCGTCGTACTTCGCCGAGTTCGTCCGGTACGGCATCGAGTTCGGCCAGCTCGACCCACGTCTCGCCGACTACGACCTCGCCCGGCTCGGCGCGGCACTGCAGGCCGACCGCGACCTGAACTTCCAGTTCCTCGGCATGCAGACGCTCTACGACCGCTACTTCCTGCACCACCACGACCGCCGCTACGAGCTCCCGCAGGCGTTCTTCATGCGCGTCGCGATGGGCCTCGCGCTGAACGAGGACGACCGCGACGCCCGCGCGATCGAGTTCTACGAGCTGCTGTCGTCGTTCGACTTCATGTGCTCGACGCCGACGCTGTTCAACTCGGGCACCACGCGCGCCGCAGCTCTCGTCGTGCTTCCTGACCACCGTGGACGACGATCTCTCCGGCATCTTCCACGGCATCAGCAACAACGCGCTGCTCAGCAAGTTCGCCGGCGGGCTCGGCAATGACTGGACGCCGGTGCGCGGCATCGGCGCCCACATCAAGGGCACCAACGGCAAGTCGCAGGGCGTCGTGCCGTTCCTCAAGGTTGCCAACGACACAGCCGTAGCCGTGAATCAGGGAGGCCGTCGCAAGGGCGCGGTCTGCGCGTACCTGGAGACGTGGCACGTCGACGTCGAGGAGTTCCTCGACCTGCGCAAGAACACCGGTGACGAGCGCCGCCGCACGCATGACATGAACACCGCGAACTGGGTGCCGGACGAGTTCATCCGCCGGGTGCGCGCGAACGGCCAGTGGACGCTGTTCTCGCCGGACGAGGTGCCGGACCTGCACGACGCGTTCGGCGACGAGTTCGCCGCGAAGTACCGCGCGTACGAGGAGATGGCGGACAACGGCGACATCAAGGTCTTCCGTCGGATGAAGGCCGTCGACCTGTGGCGGCGCATGCTGACCATGCTGTTCGAGACCGGCCACCCGTGGATCACGTTCAAGGACCCGTGCAACCTGCGTTCGCCGCAGCAGCACAGCGGTGTCGTGCACTCCTCGAACCTGTGCACCGAGATCACCCTGAACACGAACATCGACGAGGTCGCGGTCTGCAACCTGGGCTCGGTCAACCTCGCGCAGCACGTCACCGCGGACGGTATCGACCACGCCCGTCTGCAGAAGACCGTGCGTACGGCCGTACGGATGCTCGACAACGTGATCGACGTGAACTACTACACGATCCCGGAGGCGCGGAACTCGAACATGCGCCACCGCCCGGTCGGGCATGGGCCTGATGGGCTTCCAGGACGCGCTGTTCACGCTCGGCACGCCGATGGCCTCCAAGGAAGCCGTCGAGTTCGCGGACCGCAGCATGGAGGAGATCAGCTACTACGCGATCGAGGCCTCGGCCGATCTGGCCGCAGGAGCGCGGCGCGTACGAGTCATTCAACGGTTCGCTGTGGTCACGCGGCATCCTGCCGTTCGACTCGATCGAGCTCCTCGCGCGAACGCGTGGCGCGGACGAGCTCGACGTCGACCATTCATCCACTATGGACTGGAAGGTCGTCCGCGAGAAGGCCCGGCGCGGTATGCGGAACTCGAACGTCATGGCCATCGCGCCGACCGCGACGATCGCGAACATCACTGGCGTGAACCAGTCGATCGAGCCGCTGTACCGCAACCTGTACGTGAAGTCGAACATGTCCGGTGACTTCACGGTCGATCAACCCGGATCTGGTGCGCGCGCTGAAGCAGCGCAAGCTGTGGGACGAGGAGATGATCTCGCGACCTGAAGCTGCTTCGACGGCGGCCTCGGCGCGATCGACCGGGTGCCGCCGACCTGAAGGCGTTGTACGCCACCGCGTTCGAGGTCGACAGCTCGTGGCTGATCGAGGCCGGGTCGCGCAGGCAGAAGTGGATCGACCAGGCGCAGTCGCTCAACCTGTACCTGGCGGAGCCGAGCGGCCGCAAGCTCGACGAGCTGTACCAGCTGGCGTGGATCCGCGGCCTGAAGACCACGTACTACCTGCGCGCGCAGAGTGCGACGCACGTGGAGAAGTCCACGCTCAAGGGCACCGACGGCAAGCTCAACGCCGTCTCCCCCGTCGCCGTGACCGACCCGAACTGCTCCGATCGACCGACCCCGACTGCGAGGCCTGCCAGTGAACGATGACGACACCGAGAGACCTCATCGAGGCAGGCGCCGCGCGTGTCTCGGTCGACGACAAGGCGATGATCAACTGCCGCGCCGACGTCAACCAGCTGCTGCCGCTGAAGTACCACTGGGCGTGGGAGAAGTACCTGGCCGGCTGCAACAACGCGTGGATGCCGACCGAGGTGTCCATGCAGGCCGACATCGCGCTGTGGAAGTCCAAGGACGGCCTGACCGACGCCGAACGGCTGATGATCAAGCGCAACCTCGGCTTCTTCGCCACGTCCGAGTCGCTGGTGGCCAACAACATCGTGCTCGCGGTGTACCGGCACCTGACCAACCCGGAGTGCCGCCAGTACCTGCTGCGCCAGGCTTTCGAGGAGGCCGTGCACACGCACACCTTCCAGTACATCTGCGAGTCGCTCGGCCTCGACGACGGCGAGCTGTTCAACATGTACCGCGAGGTGCCGTCCATCACGGACAAGGCGGCGTGGGCGCTGCAGTACACCCAGCACCTGGAGGACCCGGAGTTCACGACCGGAACGCCGGAGAAGGACCAGGCGTTCCTCAAGCGACCTCGTCGCGTTCTACGTGGTGTTCGAGGGCATGTGGTTCTACACCGGGTTTCGCGCAGATCCTGTCGATGGGCCGCCGCAACAAGATGGTGGGCATCGCCGAGCAGTACCAGTACATCCTGCGTGACGAGTCGATCCACCTGAACTTCGGCATCGACGCGATCAACCAGATCAAGATCGAGAACCCGCACCTGTGGACGGACGTGTTCCAGAAGGAGGTGCGCACGATGCTCGCGGAGGGTTGCGAGCTAGAGATCGCGTACGGCCGCGACACCATGCCGGACGGCCTGCTCGGGCTCAACGCCGAGCTGTGCGAGCAGTACATGCGGTTCATCACGAACCGCCGGTGCGCGCAGCTCGGGCTGGAGCCGGTGTTCGAGGCGGGACCGGATCACTCGGCCGAGAACCCGTTCCCGTGGATGTCGGAGATGATGGATCTCAAGAAGGAGAAGAACTTCTTCGAGACCCGGGTGATCGAATACCAGAACGGTGGCTCGCTGGAGTGGTGAGTCAGCGGTCCCGGTAGGCGACGCGGAGGGCGAGCGCGCCCAGCTCGTCGAACGCACGCTGTTCGACGAGCGCGCGCACCTCCGTGTTGTGCCGCATTGCCAACGAGAGCAGCAACGTCATCTTGTGCTGGGCGAAGTCGAGCCCGGCGGGTTGCCGCTCTGTTCACCCGAACCGAACGCGTCGATCAGGTCGTCGCGCAGCTGGAACGCCTCCCCCAGCGCCTCGCCGTCGCCGGCGAAGGCCGGTGCCAGGCCCCGCCGGCCGGCGATCAGAGCGCCCAGGGTCAGCGGCCGTTGGATCAGGTAGCGGCCGGACTTCACGACGGCAATCCATGCCGGCTCGCCTGCCAGAATCGCCCGGTCGGGCGGCCGCGGCGCAGGTCGGCGTCGTCCATCACGATCGACCACGTGCTGATCGAAATCAGCCTCGGCGTCGACATCGGCGACACGATCGAAGATCCGCTGATAACCGAGCTCCTGAGCAGGCTGTTCGCTCGCCGACGCGATGGCGGAGGCATGCCTGTTCTTCAAAGAGGCCAACGCGCGCACGGACCACGTGGCCGACCTGGTGCCGGCCTCACCGCCGGGGGCCAGGCGGGACGTGCGGCAGTTCGTGCGCGGTCTCAACGACTTCGTGACCGGCCTGATCGAGTGGACGCCCTGTTCCAGCCGCTACACGGGCCTGCCCACCAGCCGGTGGGTCATCCCGACCATCCCGTACCACCCGGAGGGCTGACGTGATCACCGCACCAGGCGGTCTGCCGCTCGCCGGCGACGCGCTCGACCTGCTGCGCCGCCCGCTCGAGATCCTGACGACGCTCACCGCGGTGCTGCAGCGATGGCGGCTGTACCAGGTCGGCGAGGCGGTGCCGGCCGTCGACACGGCCTACCGGCTCAAGGAATCCATCATGCGAGTCGAACGGCGTCTAGGCAGCCCGGCCCGATCCGCGACCGGCCACAAAAGCGGATCGGGCCCGAGTTCGACCAGCTCGGCGACCTGCAGGCGGGCCCACGGCGAGATCTCGCGGGTGCCGTCGAGCACCGATGAAGCGAACTCGGTCCACGGCACGCGCTCGGCGGAGTCGACCTCGTCCGGGTTCGGGGTCGGCTCGTCGTCGGAGAACACCCGGAACACCGGGCACATCTCGTTCTCGACGACGCCGTCCATCTCCGCGCGGTAGCGGAAGCGCGGCAGCAGCAGTTCAGGCGCGGAGCCCTTCATGCCGAGCTCGTCCGCAAGGCGCCGAACGATCGCGTCGGCCATGTCCTCGTCCGGCAGCGGGTGGCCGCAGCAGGTGTTGGTCACGATGCCCGGGAACGTCTTCTTGTGCAGCGCGCGGCGGGTGATCACCACGCGACCGGCCGAGTCGAAGACATAGCTGGAGAACGCCAGGTGCAGCGGGGTGTCCGCGTGGTGCACCACGGCCTTGTCCTGCACGCCGATCGCCGTACCGTCCTCGGCCAAGAGGACCACCTGTTCCACAGTCACCAGCCCACGTAACCACATCCGAGCGCGCCAGGAGAATCCGGCCGTCGTGTTCGGCCACCTTTCCCGACGGGCCCTTGACATCGTTGTCGGAGTGAGCTTGAGCGTAGAACGAGCCGCGGCCTAGGTGGTGCAGGTCACCCTGAGGTCATGACGCACCCGTTCGAACAGACCATGTTCCTGGTGCTGGTCAGCCCAACGGGCCAGTACTCGATCTGGCCGGCGGTCATGCAGGTGCCCGCCGGGTGGCAGGTCGTCCACGGCGTGGCCGCGCGGCAGTCCTGTGTGGACTTCGTGCAGGCCATGCACATCGACGTCCTGGACGCTGCCTGACCCCGGGACCGGAGAGGGACGGCCGCGCCAATTGATGCTGGCCGTTCGTCACATCCTTCTGCCCCGATCGTGGGGGCATGTTGCGACAAGGCCGCGCCGTTGCGAGCGTGCGCACCGACCTCGTCACCGTCGTGCTCGGGACGTGGTTCTCGCTGGGGCTGTTCCTCGACGCGTGGGCGCATGCCAACCTGACCGAGCTGGAGTCGTTCTTCACGCCGTGGCACGCGGTGTTCTACTCCGGCTTCGCGGCCACCGGCGCGTGGATCTCGTGGCTGGTGTGGCGCAACCTTCAGACCGGCAGACGCGGGCTCGCGGCCGTGCCGGTCGGGTACGGGCCCGCGGTGGCGGCGCTGCCGGTGTTCGCGGTGTTCGGCGTGCTGGACTACGTGTGGCACACGGTGTTCGGCATCGAGACCGACCTGGAGATCGTGTTCAGCCCGACGCACCTCGGGCTGGTCGTGGCGATGGTCGTGATCATGGCGACGCCGCTGCGCACCGCCTGGCTGAGCTCACGTGAGACGCCGACCGTTCCGGCACTGATGTCGCTCGCGTTCTGCGCTTCTTTGGTGCTCATCTTCTTCCCGCACGCCGACGCGACGCAGTGGGAGCCCACGCGGATCGTCGAGGCCTGGACGTTCGTGCCGGGCTACTCGACGCCGCTGGCCGGGCGGCTCGGGGCGGCGGTGACGATCACGAACCTGATCTGGCTGCTGCCGGTGCTGGCGGCGGCGCGGCGGTTCCGGTTGCCGTTCGGCACGGCCACCACGATGTCGCTGGTGATCGGCGGCCTGGGTGCGGTCATCACCACCGGCACACAGCTGGAGATGTTCGCGGCGTTCCTGGTCGGCGGGCTGCTGTCGGACGTGCTGCTGGTGCGGCTGCGTCCCGGTGAGGAACGCCTGCGCGAGTACCGGATCTACGCGTTCGCCTCGTCGTGCGGTTCTCGCGGGATCGGCCCTATCGGCTCGGGTACTGGCCCGCTGCCGTCCAGCTGCTGGCGTTCGCCTGGGTCGAGCTGGTCGCGCCGTCGCTCGTGCTGTGGTTCGTCGTTCTGTACACGGCGGTGAACGTCGTCGGCGGCGTGCTGTGCGGGACGAAGTGGTTCGAGAACGCGGACGGGTTGGAGGTGTACTCGTCGTTGCTCGGCAGGCTGTCACCGTTGGGCGGCAACCCGTTCCGGAAGCTCCTCGACACACCGGCGCAGGGACTGACCGCGGTTGTGGTGGTGTGTCTGGGGTCGACGGCGTTCGACAGCATCAGCGGGTTCTGGAAGGGGCTGGGCTGGCCGGGCACACTCGGGCTGTTACTCGCTGTGACTGTCGTCGCGAGTACGTTCGCGTTGGTGGGCAAGGCTTCTCTGGCGCACACCCTGATCCCGATCGTCGCCGGGTACGTCGTGGCGCACTACCACTCTCTCGTGATGAAGCCGATGGTCGCGGTGTCGGTCGTCGCGGTCCTGATCGGACACATCGTCGCCGTTGTGGCGGCACACGATCGCACCTTGGCGTTGACGCCACAGCAGCGGCACCTGACGGATCAGGTGCCGCTGCTGTTGTTGATGATCGGTTACACGACCGGCGGTTTGGCGCTACTGGCCGCAGGTTAGGCGCGCGTCGCCCCACGCGGCGTGGTCGAAGCTCGTGCCGTCACCGCCGTCCGTCGTCCTCAGCACCAGCGACTTCACACCGGTCACGTCCACGCTGATCGGCAGTGCCGCGTCGACGGACCTGCGCAACCCGCTCTCGTACAGCACCTTGCCGTCACCCACGACCACGAACGTCACTGAGCCGCCGGCGCCAGCAGCACGGTCGACGCGGGCGTCGACCTCGTCGTCGATACCGACCGTGGCCGCGAACGTCCTGCACGCCGCCAGCTCGAAGGTCTTCTCCGACGGGGTCGTGCCGATGCCCTTGCCGAACCGCACGCCACCGGTCGTCAGCGTCCGGCCCTCCACCGAGCGGTCGTTGCCCGCCACATAGGACTGGCCCGCGGGCAACGGCTTCCACACGTGCGTGATGACGTTCTTCTCGGTGGCGAACCGGGTTCCGCTGCGTGCCTTGAACGACGCGATCGCGGGCACCTCGACCAGGCCGACGCTGTCACCGATCTTGACGTTCCACGCGCCGGTCAGCGACTCGCCAGGGGCAAGGGAACGCTCGCGGACCGAAGGCGACGTGACCTGCCAGCCCTTCGGCACGAGCGGCGCGAACGTCACGTCGCGCACGGTCTCGGTGCCGGAGTTGGTGAACGTGGCGTTGATCCGCACGCTCTGCCCCGGTTGCGCCGACATCTGCTCCGGCGTCACCGCGACGGTGGTCACCGGCTTGCCGTCGACGGGCTTCGCACAGGTGGTCAGGCCGGGTCGCCAACGGCAGGCGAGCGCGCCGAAGCCGCCGTCCTTCGCCGTCGGGACAACGACCTTGTCGCTGGTCACGTGCGTTTCCTTGACCAGCCCGGCTGCGCCGTCACGGACGACCTCGACGAGCCACCTGCCGTGGCCGGGAGCGGGAATCTCCAGGTTCCGTGCCTCGCCGGAGATCGCGCCCGCCACGAACCACTGGTCACCGCTGCGCCGCGCGAACACGGCACTCTGCGTCGGCCGTCCGGACACCAGGCGCGTCTCGTCCCACACGGTCGGCACCTGCTCCAGGTACCAGCGCGCGAGCGGCCTGGCGTCGTAGGAGTCGGGCCGTCCGGAGAGGTTCTGGATGCCGGACTCGTAGATCACCGACAGCGCGAGCTCGCCGGCGTCGGTGTTCTGCCGGGTGGTGCGGTGGAACGCGCCGGGCGTGAAGTCCATGCCACCGACGACGTTACGGGTGAACGGCAACGCCGTCAGATGTGAGGTGGTGACACCGCTGGACTTCTCCGCGCCGTGCACGGCCTCGATCGTCTGCACGTGCGGCCACGTCCGATGGATGCCGTGCGGCAGCGTGGCGCCGTGGAAGTTGAGCAGGAAGTGCATCTTCGCGGTCTCGGGCAGGATCTCGTCGTACCAGCGGTAGCGTTCCTGGCCGTCGGAGTCCATGAAGTCGATCTTCAGGCCCTGCACGCCCCACTTGTGCAGCCACGGCAGGTAGTCCGCGCGCTTCTCCGGCGTGTCGACGCTGCTGAACCGCACCCACGTGTGGATGCCGACGTTGCGCGCCTTGGCGTACCGGACCAGCTCGGGGATGAAGCTCGTCTGCCGCCAGTTCGGGTCGTCGTACCAGCCGGCGTCGACGACCACGTACGGCCAGCCGCGCGCCGAGGCGTAGTCGACGAACTCCTTCTGCCGGTTGAGGTCCTGCTGCGCGCCACGGCTGCCCGCGAGCCACGTCCACACCGCGGGGCCGGGCCTGATCCAGCTCGTGTCCCGGATCTTCGACGCCGGCGCCAGGTCGTCGGCCAGCGTCGACTCGGTGACCGTCGCCAGGCTGCCCACGATCATGGTGCGCCACGGGGTCTTCAAGGCACCTGACACGGCGACCTTCTCGTCCCACAGCTTCATCTGGTACTTGCCGCCACCCACGTGCACGAGGTGCCCGCCCGAGTAACGGCCGTCCACATCGGACTCGGTGATCAGCACATGCGTGCCACCGACGTCGAACAGCGCCGGGTGCATGTACTCGGCGAGCTCGGCCGTGCCCGCGGTGTACTGCAGGTACGGGTTCTCGTAGTCGCGCCGGAACTTGCCGAGCCACGCCGTCGCGTCGGCGGGAATGTTGAACGCGCTGGTCTCGCCGGTGACGCTGCCGGTGTCCTGCGGCAGGTCGTAACGGTAGGCGACGCCGTCGGGCGACTCGCGCACCACCAGGTTGAGCTTGTTCGCGCCCGCCGTGAACCGGTAGGTCGTCTCGGTCGCGCGCACGTGCCGGTCGCGCTTCTTGCCGGACGTCGTGCGGTAGTGCTCGTAGATCGCCCGCTTGCTCCTACCCGCGGACACGAGCCCCTTCGACAGGTCGGCGCGCTCGGTCACGATCCCGACCGGCGACGGCTGCACGACCGTCTTCCCGTTGTGCGTCACCGCCAGCGTGACACTGCCGTTCGCCGCGCTGACGACTGCCTGCGGGCCGCGTTCACCGGCCTGCGCAGGCGGCACGACCACAAGCCCCGCCATCAAGGCCAGCAGGGCCGTTGCTCTCACCGCCACGGACACTCCCCTCGTGATCCGGGGCGGCGGTCACCGGAAGACATCCAATGACTCGGACGCTATGTCGCGCATTTCGCCCGAGTCAAGGGATGTAACAACCGTGAGAACTCCGATCTCTAGCCCTCACCGCACACGATGAAGGGCGCCTTCGTCCACCGCAAGTGGATGAAAGCGCCCTTCATCGGTTAAAGCAGACCGATGGAGCCGTGGGACGTGGCTCCGCCGTGCTCGTTGTTGCCCGCGAACGACGCCGTGAAGCCCTGCAGCAGCGTCGCCAGGCCGACCAGCAGCGACACGTTCGCGTCGCAGGTGGCCTTGCCCGAGGCGTTCGTCGTGCCGGTGCACAGCGGGTTGCCCTTGACCGTGCGGAACACGACCGGAACGCCCGCGATCGGCGCGCCGGTGTGCTTCTCGGTCAGCGTCGCGTCCAGCGAACGGACGGTGAAGCCGAGGATCCGCAGCTGCAGCGTGGCGCTCCCGCCGACCAGCTTCGACGCGGCGGGCGGCACGAAGTTGATCGCGATGCCCACCGGGTTGGTGCCGACCGGGATGGTCGTGGACACCGTGTTCGAGGCCGTGTCGATCACCGACACCGAGTTGCCGTTGAAGTTCGTGACGTAGGCGCGCGAGCCGTCCGGCGTGAGGGCCACGCCGATCGGCCGGTCGCCGACCGCCACGGTCGCCACGCTGGTCATCGACGCGGTGTCCACCACGGAGACCGACGACGACGTGCTGTTCGTGACGTAGGCACGGGCACCGTTGGGCGACAGCGCGACGCCGTGCGGCGTGAAGCCGACCGCCGCCGTGCCGACGACCGTGCGGGTCGCCGTGTCGATCGCCGAGATGTTGTGCGACAGCTTGTTCACCACGTAGACCCGCGAGCTGTCCGCGGACGCCGCGAGCGCGGTCGCGGTGTTGCCGACCGGGACCGAGTCGACGACCGTGTTCGCCGTCGTGTCGATCACCGAGACCGTGGCGGGCCCGGCGACGTCGTGCGCCACGTAGACGAACTTGCCGTTCGGCGTGACGACCACACCGTCGGCGTTGGCGCCTACGTTGATGGTCGCGGTGACGGTCAGCGTGGCCGTGTCGACCACGGACACCGTGCCGTCGAGGTAGTTCGTGACGTAGACGTGGCCGCCGCCCGGCGCGACCGCGACACCGGCCGGCGCGTTGCCGACGGGAATCGAGGTGTCGACGGTGTTGGTCGGCGTGTCGATCACAGTGAGCTTGTCGTGGGCGACGTTGGTGACGTACCCGCGGGTGCCGTCGAACGCGACCGCCACCATGTACGGCGAGGTGCCGCCGCTGTCAGCGATCGTCTCCGACACCGCGTTCGTGGCAGTGTCGATCACCGACACCCCGCCGCCGTTGTTGGCGACGTAGCCGAGCACCCGGCCGGCGGGAGCCGCCGAGGCCGGGGCCACCACCAATGCCGCGGTGACAGCCGTAGCCGCCACCAGTGGACGCAACCGCATGTTCCATGCCTCCTGGCAAAGCGTCATCCCGACCTGGTCAGGACATCGCGACGCTGCCCTGAGTCGTTAGCCGCTTCTCGAACCAGTGCTCGGCATACACCGCATCGTTGTAGCGGTCGATCTCCGCGAAACCGTGCTTCACGTAGAGCGCACGTGCCTCCACCAGGTCGTTTCGCGTGTCGAGCCGCATCGTCGTGACGCCACGCCCGACCGCCTCCGCCTCCATCGCCCGCAGCAACGCCGACGCGGCCCCCTGCCCGCGGAACGGCTCACGGACGAACATCCTGGTCAGCTCGCCGACACCGCCCTCGTGGAACCTCATCCCCAGGCAGCCCGCGTCCTCGCCGTCACGTGACACCACGAGGAACACCGGCACGTCGTGGTCCATCTCGTCGCGCTCGTAGGCCTCGACCTCGGCGGCGACGTCGTGCTTCCCGTAGTAACGGCGGATGATGTCCACGTTGTACTCATGGGCGAGCGTGGCGCCTTCGAACTCACCAGCCGTCACGATCCAGTCGTTCATGTGACCATCGTGCGGAGGCTGTCCACCCGTATTTTCATGTGACCCACGTCACTGCAACACGGAGGCTTCGGGGAGCCAACTGGGGGCGTGATGTTCGCGGAGCTGTTCGACGAGCACGCCGGCGGGTTGCACCGATATCTGGCGCGGCGAGTCGGTGTCCACGTCGCTGACGACCTCGTCAGCGAGACCTTTCTGGTCGCCATGCGCGGCAGCCATGGCTACGACCCGGACCGGGGCAGCGTCGTCGGCTGGCTCTACGGCATCGCGACGAACCTGCTGCGCGGCCACGCCAAGCGCGAGGTCCGGCTGCTGCGGACCGCCGTGCGCTACGGCGTCGACGTCGAGGTCGCCGAGTCGCTGGAGCACACGGTGGCCGCCCGGATCGACGCCCGGTCGCACCTGCGGCTGATCGCCGGCGAGCTCGCCAAGATGGCGGACGCGGACCGCGACCTGCTGCTGCTCGTGTCGCTGGCCGGGCTGAGCGTGCAGGAGGCGGCCGAGGCGCTCGAGATGAACCCCGGCACCGCCCGGTCCCGCCTGCACCGGCTGCGCGCCAAGCTGAAGGAAGTGGAGCTCCGCCATGCGTGACCTGCTGGACGACGACCTCGCCGAGCTGTACCCGGTCGCGGGCAGCCGACGACGTGCGGCTGGCCCGCCTGCGCGAGGGGCTGTTCGCCGAGCAGCCGAAGCGCCGGCCGCGCGGCTGGATCGGCACGGCGGCGGCCGCCGTCGCGGTCATGATGATCGCCGGACTCGTGGTCTTCGTCAGGCCGGCCGACCGCACGACACCCGCCGTGATGCCGGTCGCCCCGGCCACCTCCCTGTCCGAGGCGGCGGCGCTGCTGGAGGTGTCCCAGGATCCGCCAGCCAAGTACCGGCACACCAGGTACCAGATCTGGCAGACGTTGGGCACCGGGCTGACGGAGGTGACGTCAACCGGACCGCCAAGGCGTTCGAGTTCGAGATCGACGTGTGGCTGCCGGCCGCCAAGGGCGAGTTGATCGGCATCTACCACCGGTCCACCGGCGGAAGCGTCCGGTCGCGGGCATCAAGGAAGCATCCGACGACATCAGGCCCGGCGAGTACCAAGGCCCCGCTCTGTGGGACACGTTTTGCACGGTCACGCCGTGCAAGGAAGTCAGCCTCTCGCTGCCGCTGAGCGTGGATCCCAAGCGGAAACTGGAAGACGCGTCGTCCCGGTTGCTGTCGCCGTTCACCACGACGAGGAGAAGGCGGCGATCTACCGTCAGCTCGCCGCCGTACACCGAGGTCCGCTGGGACAACGGGAAGGTGTCGGTCGACGGCGGCAGGAGTCAGTTCACCATCGACCCCGCGACCGGCCGGTTCACGGGAGTGGTGGAACACAAGTCGGCCGAAAGCAAGCTGCCGGAGGGCACGGAGCCGACTCGGTGACGGTCACCGAGGAATGGACCGATCAGCGCCCGTCGTAGGACCGCGGCAGGTACCAGGCGAGCGCGGCGCGCAGCTCGACGACGTCCCGCTCGCGCCGCCGCCTGGACCGCTCGTGGGCGATCGGGAACACCCGCACCCCACCGTGATGGGCCCCGAAGAACCTTCTCGGCGCCGCGTCCTTGAGCCACAGGACGACCCACGGCCGCTTCTTGTGCGGCACGACCCGCACCCGCGCCAGCTCGTACCACCAGTACTGGTGGAACTTGCCGTTGCGAGTGGTCGCGATGCCCTCACGGCTGATCTCCACGACCACCTTGCGCCGTGCGGCCGCGCTGAACAGCCGCGCCGCGCGTACCGCCAGCACGCAGAACGCGGCCAGCGCCAGCAGCTGCGTGGCGCCGTTCGCCTTCGCCGCCGGGTCGGCGATCGCCGCCGCGAGCAGCGCCGCGGCCAGGTTCACCATGCCCCACGTGAACGGCACGATCCGTGACGTGGAGAACGTCGCGGCGGCCGGTGTCATCGGCGCGGGCAGCTTCGAAGTCGGCGGCTTCGGCGCCGCGACCTGCGCGAGCAACCGCGTGACCTCGGCAGGTTCCGGTCGCTTCGCCGGGTCGCGGTTCATGCACTTGAGCACGAGCGGCCGCAACAGCTTCGGCACACCGTCCAGGTCCGGTTCGCCGTGCGCCGCCCGGTACAGCAGCGTCGCCGTCGGCCCCTCCCCGAACGGTCCCTTGCCCGTCGCCGCGTAGACCAGCACCGAGCCGAGCGCGAACACGTCGCTCGCCGCGGACACCTCCTGGCCGGTGATCTGCTCCGGCGACAGGAACCCCGGCGTGCCGAACACCATGCCGGTCTCGGTCAGCGCCGTGTGCTCCATCGCCCGCGAGATACCGAAGTCGATCACCCGCGGCCCGTCGGCGCCGAGCAGCACGTTCGCCGGCTTGAGGTCCCGGTGCACCAGCCCGGCCGTGTGGATCGCGTTGAGCGCGTCGGCCAGCCCCTCGGCGAGCCTGCGCAGGTGATGCTCGGGCAGCGGCCCATGCCGTTCGACGGCTTCCTGGAGCGTCGGCCCCGGCACGTACTCGGTCGCCATCCACGGCCTCGGCGCCCGCGTGTCCGCGTCCACCACCGCCGCCGTCCCGATGCCGCCCACCGCGCGCGCCATCTGCACCTCGCGCCGGAACCGCTCACGGAACCGCGGGTCGTCGGCCAGCTCGGCCCGCGCGACCTTGACGGCCACCTGCCGCCCGTCGCTGCCTTGTCCCAGGTAGACCGTTCCCATGGCACCACGACCAAGCCTGCCGAGCAGCAGGTAGTCGCCGATCCGCTGAGGTTGGTCCACCAACACCTGATCGAGGGTAGCGGGAACTCGGCCTCAATCCTCACATCTGAGTAGATCTACGTATCGTTGTCACCCATGGGTCGGACCCGCTTGTACCGCAACGGCGAACTGGCAGACCAGGACTTCCCGGTCGCCGACGTCGCACGTCTGCTGGAAGATCCCTCTTCCGTGGTGTGGTTCGACCTCTGCGCCCCGTCCGAGACCGAGATAGGTCTGCTCCGCGACGAGCTCGGCCTGCACCACCTCGCCATCGAGGACGCCTCCGGAGAACGCCAGCGCCCCAAGGTCGACCGCTACCCCACCCACCTCTTCCTCGCCGTCCACGCCGTCCGTTATGTCGATCACTCCGTCACCACCACCGAGATCGACGTGTTCGTGACACCGCAGGCCGTCGTGACCGTGCGCGAGAACGAGTCCTACTCGCTCGACGGCGTCCTGCACCGCTGGGACCGCGCCCCCGCCCTGGCCTCGTCCGGCGTCGGCTTTCTGCTGCATGGCCTGCTCGACGACGTCGTCGACACCCACTACGACGCCGCGCAGGCGCTGGACGACGACATCGAGGCCCTCGAAGACCGGATCTACCAGGAGAAACCCCACGTCGGACGCAAAGCCCTGAAACTGCGCCGCTCCCTGGTGACCCTGCGCCGCGTGGCACTCCCGATGCGCGAGATCCTCGGCTCGCTCATGCACCGCGAGCACTCACTCGTCACCGACGACCTGACGCCCTACTACCTCGACG
Organism: uncultured Actinomycetota bacterium; assembly: GCA_963766275.1. Classification (GTDB taxonomy): domain Bacteria; phylum Actinomycetota; class Actinomycetes; order Mycobacteriales; family Pseudonocardiaceae; genus Lentzea. Next base: position 43,995 of record CAVYAD010000011.1, on the reverse strand, counting down.
TGAAGGACCACTCCCTCTTCACCGCCGAGCTGACCGAGTCCATGCGCGAGCTCGTCGCCAACCTGCGCGAGGCCGAGGTCGCCGTGCAGGGCAACCGCCTGAACTCCATCATGAAGAAGGTCACCAGCTGGGCCGCCATCATCGCCGTCCCGACCGCCATCTCCGGCTACTACGGCATGAACGTCCCCTACCCCGGTTTCGAGCAACCCTGGGGCTTCTGGGCGTCGACCATCGGCATCTTCGCCCTCTCCTACGCTTTGTACGTGATGTTCAAACGCCGCGATTGGCTGTGAGGTTTCCCTTCCCATGAAGATCCACCTGACCCGTCAGCACGAGCTCGCGATCATCACGATCGACGCACCCCCGCTCAACCTCTACACCCTCGAACTCGACGCCGAGTTCCACGACGCCCTCGACGAACTCGGCGACGCCCGCGCCCTCCTCGTCAACGCCGCGGGCAAGGTCGTCTCCGGCGGCGTCGACGTCTCCCTGTTCGCCGCCCAGGAGTACCGCGAGGACGCCCAGGCCCTCTTCGACCGCATGCTCCTGCTCCCCCAACGCCTCGCCGCGCTCCCCATCCCCACCGTCTTCGCCGCCCACGCCCTCTGCCTCACCTGGGCCTTCGAACTCGCCGTCGCCTGCGACCTGATCCTCGCCTCCGAGTCCGCCCGCTTCGGCCTCGTCGAGAAGGTCGTCGGCCTCACCCCCACCATGGGCGGCACCCAACGCCTCGCCGCCCGCGCAGGTATCGGCCGCGCCAAGGAGTTCGTGATGACCGGCGACCTCTACCCCGCGTCGGTCATGGAACGCTGGAACGTCGTCAACCGCGTCCTCCCCGACCGAAGGCTTCGCACTCGCCGCCGAACAGTTCGCCCTCGGCCTCGCCGTCGGCCCCACCCAGGCCCACGCCGCCACCAAGCAGGTCCTCGCCCACTTCGAACACGGCGGCGTCCCCGCCGCCGACGCGAACGTCACCACCATCGCCTCGGCCCTGTTCGACACCGAGGACCTCCCCAACGCCGTCCACAGCTTCCTCACCGACGGCCCCGGCAACGCCACTTTCATCGGCCGCTGACGACCGTCCAGGATCAAGTGCGTGACACCGTCCTGTTCGGCCTTGCGGAGTGCGTCGTGCACGTCGATCGCCTCGGGCAGGTCCTGACGCCGTCAGGCGATGATGTGCCGTATGACCGCGGCAAGGGACCGCTCACGTGGTTGAACGGTGTCCAGTGAGAGCGCTTCCCCGGCCCAGGCGGGAAAACTTGCCAGCCGCTGCTGCACATCGGACCAGTCGCCGGCGTTGTGCCAGCCGGGGATTCCGCGGCTGCGGCCTTCGAGCCTGGCGCGGTGGACTTGCGGGTCGGAGCAGTGGCACACGACCACACGGAACTCCGCACCGGCCCGGCGGGCCAGGCTGCGCCAGCGCTCCCTGGTCGCGACCCGTTCGGTGGGATGATCGAGGATGACGGACTGTCCGGCGACGAGTTGCCGGAGAGCGAGCGTGGTCAGTACCTCTTCGGCCATCGCCAGTGGAGCCTCGAAATGACGACCGCCGAACGGGGTCAGCGCACCGAGCAGCCAGTCGGTGGCGAAGACCGGAATCCCCAGTTCGGCGCCCGCGGCGTCGGCCAGGGTGCTCTTTCCGCTGCCGGGCAACCCGGAGAACACGACCAGCCGAGCATCCGTGGCGACGGAAGGCAGGTCGTAGTCGGTGAAATCGGCCGGCAACCTCGGTGTCAGATCGGTCGGCACCAGTCCGGCAACCCACGTGGAGGCAATTCGATACGGCCGTGCGGCCTCGACGACGCAGGAAACGACATCAACGGTGCCGTCGTGATGGCGGATCCGCGCCCGCGCGGTGGTCTCGCCGACGTCGAGACCGACCACGACGACCGGCGCGTAGTCGGCAGCTCGACCGCGGGTGACCTCGACGTACCTCTCGGGCGTGACGACGGCGGTGAACGCAGGCGCGAGCACGTCGGACGCGTCAGCTCCCCAGCCGGGTTGCCCATCCAGGCCGTCGAGAATCCATTCCAGCCGCGCCAGGGCAGGACTGGCCGCGAAACGGTGCACTGTTCCCCCTGACAAGGTGGTCGAGGCGAGCCGATCAAGCCTAGCGAGCCTGCCCGGAGACAGGCCTGACGTTCGCCCACGACTGAAAAGAGACTGCTGTGAGCAGGCCGCGCTGGGGAGAAACCAGTGCGCCACATAAGGCACCTATTCTCAATGAGATCAGCTCAGTTCTCGCAATCCCACAAGAGAGAGGAAGTGCAATACGGGACACACGAGCCATATGGCCCCTGAGCTGCCAGTTCACCCGATCGTGAACCGCATTTGGTTATTCGATCTTGAGGCGCAGAATAGAATTGGCGACATGGAGGCCATCGGCGTTCTTGACGCGCACCGGTGAGGCTCTGGAGTTCGGCACCAGCACCTACCGCCCACCGGCCGCGCTGCGCCGGTTCGTCTGGGCACGCGATCGGACCTGCCGCTTCCCCGGCTGCATGCGCCAGGCCCACCAGTCCGACATCGACCACACCGTGCCATTCCCACTCGGCTCAACCTCCGAGGCGAACACCGGCGCCTTCTGCCGACGCCACCACCGCGTCAAGCTGTCGCCCGCCACGAGCATGGGACCACCTGAGCGCTCGTTTGCCATGAGCATGGGACCACCTTGATCAGGGTTTGCCACTGATGGGACCACCCGGACGTGTCCGTGTGGCGTCCCGACCTCCGGTCGTCTGGCCTTTGTGCTGGTCAGATGGCATATCGGGAGGTTTCGGTGATCGAGATCAAAGAGGTGCTGAGGCTGTGGCTGGCGGGTTGCTCGCTGCGTGAGGTGACCCGGCTGGCTGGGCTGGACCGCAAGACCGTCCGCCGTTACGTGCAGGCCGCGCAGGCGGCCGGGGTGGCCCGAGAGGGTGGTGACGGCCAGCTGACCGAGGAGGTGCTCGGGGCGGTGGTGGCCGTGGTCCGCCCGGACCGGCCCCGCGGGAACGGTGCGTCGTGGGAGGCGATCGCCGTGCAGCGTGAGCAGATCCAGGCGTGGTTGAAGCAGGAGCTGACGCTGGCCAAGATTCACATGCTGCTGGGGCGGCGCGGGGTGGTGGTGCCGTATCGGACGCTGCACCGCTTCGCGGTGGCGGAGTTGGGTTTCGGCCGCCGGCAGGCAACGGTGCGGGTGGCTGATGGTGAGCCGGGCGGGGAGGCGCAGGTCGACTTCGGCCGGCTCGGGTTGGTCCCGGATCCGGCCAGCGGGCGGCGCCGGGTCGCCCAGGGGCTGATCTTCACCGCGGTCTACTCGCGGCACATGTTCGTCTACCCGACGCTGCGGCAGACACTCGAGGACGTGGTGGCCGGGTTCGAGGCGGCGTGGGTGTTCTTCGGTGGCGTGTTCGCGATTGTGGTGCCGGACAACATGAAAGCGATCGTGGACCACGCCGACGCGACCGATCCCCGGCTCAATGACGCGTTCCGTGAATACGCCCAGGCGCGGGGGTTCGTGGTGGATCCGGCGCGGGTGCGGCATCCCCGCGACAAACCCCGCGTCGAGCGGTGTGTCCAGTACGTGCGGTCGAACTTCTTTGCCGGAGAAGACTTCCGTGACATCGATGACTGCCGGGAACGTGCCGCCGTGTGGTGCGCCGGGGTCGCCGGGACGCGCATCCACGGCACGACCCAGCGCCGACCGGCCGAGGTGTTCGCCGCCGAGGAACTCCCACTGCTGCTGCCCGCGCCGACCGACAGGTTCGCGGTGCCGTCCTACACGCGTCCGAAAGTGGCGCCGGACCGGCATGTCGAGGTGGCCAGGGCACTGTATTCGGTTCCTGGAGACCTTGTCGGGCAACGGATTCTGGCTCGCGCGGATGGCACGACGGTCAAGCTCTACTGGCGTGGTCAGCTGATCAAGGTCCATCCGCATCAAGAGCCTGGCCGGCGACGCACAGACCCGGCCGATCTGCCCAGCGAGCTGGCCACCTACGCCATGCGCGACCTGGACGCGCTGCACCGCCGAGCCGCGGCGCATGGCGATCACATCGCCGCTTATGCCGCGGCGTTGCTGGAACATCCGTTGCCCTGGACCAAGATGCGGCAGGTCTATCGGCTGCTCGGCCTGGTCCGCCGGCACGGCGCCGAGCTGGTGGACGAGGCCTGCCGTCGCGCTCTGGAAGCCGAGGCGGTCAATGTCGGTCTGATCGACCGCATGCTCGCCCGCGGTCTGGACGATCAGCCCGCCGCCCCGCCCGCTCCGGTGGTCAACAGTGCCAGTCGATTCGTCCGTGACAGCAAGGACTTCACCGTCCGGAGGCCCTCATGAGCACCACCCATCGCACCGCCCGCACCGCCGCGGCCAAGCCCATCGAGGTCTCCGCCGAGCTCAAGACGCTGCTGCGGCGCCTGAAACTCGGCAAGCTGCTCGACACCCTGCCCGAACGGCTCGCCCTGGCCCGCGCCGAACACCTGCCCCACCACGACTTCCTGGAAATGCTGCTCACCGACGAGAGCACCCGCCGCGACCGCCAATCAGCCCTGCTGCGCGCCAAGACCGCGCACCTGGACCCCGGTATGCACCTCGACGCCTGGGACGAGACGACCAAGGTCGCCTACGACCGGCAACTCTGGGCCGAGCTGACCTCGCTGCGGTTCGTCCTGGACTCCTACAACGTGCTCATCATGGGACCAGTCGGCGTCGGGAAAACCTTCCTTGCCAACGCTTTAGGCCACGCCGCGGTCCGCCGCCGCTACACCGTGCACCTCGAACGCGCCGACAAACTGTTCAAACGCCTCAAGGCCGCACGGCTGGACCACACCTACGACGAGGAGATGCGCAAACTGCACCGAGTCGAACTGCTCATCGTCGACGACCTCGCGCTGCAACCGCTGGACGCGCTGCAGACCAACGACTTCTACCAGCTGATCGTGGAACGCCACCAGCACGCCTCGACCATCGTCACGTCCAACCGCGAGCCGCCGGAGATCCTCGCCATGATGGCCGACCCACTGCTGGCCCAGTCCGCCGTCGACCGGTTCCAGTCCTCCGCCTTCGAGCTCGTGGTCGAGGGTGAGAGCTACCGGCAACGCCAGAAGCCCACCCTCGCCGCCCTCGCCCAGCGGCACGACGACACCCGCGATTGACCAATTCCGCCGACAGGACCACCATCAACACACGGCCTGCGACCACCGGCCCGAGACGGTCCCTAGCTCGTGGAAAACGGTGGTCCCATGAGCGTGGAAAGCGACATAGCACCGCGCCGGATGGGACGTCAGCCAACCAAAACCCGGCAGATTCTGCTTCCGCAGCCCCGCAGGCAAGACCTACCACCGCAACCCCGAACCAGTACTCGGCGACCCGCCACCCTTCTAGGACGTGTTGCCCGCGCGCCACGAAGCGTCTACTGGTCAGACGGGATCGGTGAACGAGATCGGCTTGCCGGTGGCGTGGGCATATGCGATCTCCCTGCTCGTGGACTCGCCGACATACCCGCCGGGGTTGACGACCAGAACCCGGTCAGCCAGGTCGATCTTGCGCAGGTGGAGGGCGTCCAGCGCGGTCTTCTGCTCGGCGGTGATCAACTCGCCTGTTTCGCCTGGCGCGACGACGATGACACCTGCGAGGGTCAGATCACGGTTCGCCGCACGCATCTCGTCCACGAACCGGATAGAGCCGCAGATGCAGACAATCTCAGGTCGGTCGGGCACGGCTCAGTCCTTCGGTCGAACGGGAAACCGTCGTGTGCACGTTGACATCACAGACAGGCTACGAGCCAACAGTTTACGCAGCGAGATGGACACCACGCGGCTGCACCGTATCGCGCTTTTGCCGCAGGCAAGCCCGCCCGAAGAGGGCACCCCGACAGGGCGCACCCTCACCCATTCTCCCGAAACTTCAACCACCGAGAACTGAGCTCATCCCAAATCGCCTGATACCGCAGGAACATCTCCCGCACCCGCTCCTCCTCGACCTCCTCAACCGCCCGCGACGCAACGTAATACTCAAGATCATCCCGCGGTCGTGCGTTTCGACACCGGCCGCGGCCCGAGAACCCTGCTGGCCGTCCACGCCCACCCGACCGACTAGTCGGCCACCACCGGCGGCCTCTTGGCGCACTACTCCCGCCAGGGCGTCCGGACAGTGTTGATCACCTGCACGAACGGCGAGTTCGGTCTCGCTCCCGGCGGCGCCAAGCCGGGTGAACCCGGCCACCACCCCAGAGCCGTTGCGGCGCACCGAAGAGCCGAGCTCCAGGCAGCATGCGACACACTCGGGGTATCGGATCTGGAGATGCTGGGCTACCACGACTCCGGCGAGTCCGGCCAGGTCGAGGACACCGCTTTCTGCGCCATCCCAGCGGAAACAGCGGCCGGCAGGCTGGCGACGCTGATCGAGCACTACCGGCCGCAGGTCGTGGTCACGCACTACAGCCCGCACCGCGACCACATGCACACGCTGCGGGTCACGAAGCTGGCGATCTACCGCACCGGCATCCCCGCCAAGCTCTATCCGACGGCCAAGGACGCGGCGAGCACCATCGACATCACGCAGGCCGAAGACGTGAAGCGGAAAGCCCTGAAATGCCACGCCAGCCAACCGACGGGCGAGGCGTTCGCCGACCAGGAGCACTACTTCCGAGAGCTGGAGGATGCCGCCGAGCACGCCGTTCAGCAGGCCCTGTGCAGCGCTCAGCACCTGGCCCACTACACCCGTGGCCGTTCCCACGAGCCCGGTCGCGGTGGCGACCACGTCGCTCACCGGGTCCGCGGACGCCACACCGGCGAAAGCGAAAGAGCAGCGGTAGCAAGCACAGCGGTAGCGACAGACCTCCGGCAACACCCCGACGAGTCCCGGCGGGCCGTCCCCGCCGGGGTGTTGCCGGAGATCACAAGCGCTAGCACAGACCGACCGCGCGCCCTGTCACACCATTGAGCTAAATGATCTTAAATGGCTAGCTCAATCAGCGGCGGCCGAGCGACGTGCAGGTGAATCCCGCGCGCCGGATGACGTCCGGGTCCAGGAGATTGCGGGTGTCGACGACGACCGGCTGGCGCACGGTCTCGGCGAGGCGGCCCCAGTCGAGCGAGCGGAAGTCCGGCCACTCGGTCAGAACCACCAGCGCGTCGACGTCCTTCGCTGCCTGGTACGGATCGTCCACAACGGACACCGGGCCCAGGTCCGTGCCACCGGCCAGCGCCGGGTCGTACCCGACGAGCTCGGCGCCGGCCTGCTTCAGCAGAGCGGCCACGGCGAGAGCGGGCGAGTCGCGCAGGTCGTCCGTGCCCGCCTTGAATGTCAGGCCCAGCAGACCGAGCCGAACGTGCGAGAGCGAGCCGCCGCGCTTGCCGGTGACGGCCAGACGGACCTTCTCGACCATGCCGCTGGCGCTGGCGCTCGTTGGTGTCGATCGTCGCGCGCAGCAGGCGGAACTCGAAGTCGGCGGCGTCGGCGGCCTGGAGCATCGCGTGGGTGTCCTTGGGCAGGCACGAGCCGCCCCAGCCGGGTCCGGGCGAGAGGAACGCCTGGCCGATGCGCTTGTCGTAGCCCATGCCCTCGGTGACGTCGGTGATGTTCGCGCCGAGGCGCTCGCACAGTTCCGCGACGGCGTTGACGTAGGACAGCTTCATGGCGAGGAAGCAGTTCGCCGCGTACTTGACCAGCTCGGCCGAGGCCGCGTCGGTCAGCACCGTCGGCGCACCGAGCCGCGCGTACAGCGCGGCGACGCGCTCGGCGGCGTCCTGCTGGTCGCAGCCGACGACGATCCGGTCCGGGTTCAGGAAGTCGTGGACGGCCGAGCCCTCGCGCAGGAACTCGGGGTTCGACACGACCGCGACATCGTCGCGCCGCAACAGTTCCGCGGTGCGGATGGCGGTGCCGACCGGCACGGTGGACTTGTTCACGATCACGCAGCCCGCCGGCAACAGGTCACGGGTTTCGTCCACAACGGACTCGACGGCCTGCAGGTCGGCGACGCCGCCGACACCCATCGGCGTCGGCACGCACAGGAACACGACCTCGGCGTCCGCGACGGCGGACGGAAGCGCCCGAGCACGAAGGACAGCCTGCCGGACGCGAGACCTTCGCGCCACCAGGTCGGCGAGGCCGGGTTCGAGGATGTCGACCTCGCCGCGCGACAGGCGCTCGATCTTGCCCTGCGTCGACGTCCGCGCACACCACGCGTGTGGCCGAGCGAGGCGAGGCAGGCGCCGGTGGTCAGCCCGACATAGCCGGTGCCGACAACCGCGATCCTTCTGACGAACATCATTCTCCCGTTCGGTTCACGGCGAACGCGCGAAGAACAGCGTCGTCGCTCACGTCGATCATCTTGTTGCCCCACTGGTCCACGCCGGGCGTCAGCGCGGGACGGCCGTCCGGGAACGGGCCGCGCGAGGCGAAACCGGTCAGCCCGTCGAACACCGACACGTAGGCCTCGGCCTGCGGGCGCCAGTCAAGCACAGCCTCGCAGCGGCGACGGCCCTCGAAGCCGAGACGGGCACGACGTTCCGGCGTCGTCGAGCAGGTCCAGCAGCGCCGAGGTGAACGCCTCGACGTCACCGGGTTCGACGTAGACGGCGCAGTCGCCCGCCGACACCACGGTCTCCGTCAGCCGGTACGAGACCACCGGCACGGCGTAGGCCATGTATTCCATGGTCTTGTTCATAGTGGACACGTCGTTCAAAGGCGACAGCGGATCCGGGCCGAGACCGGCGGAGGCCGTCGACAGGTAACGCGTGATCTGGTCGGGGCCGACCCGGCCGGTGAACTCGACGTACGGGTCGAGACCCCAGCGCGGTCGCCTGCTTCTTCAGGTCCTCGAGGCAGTCGCCGAAACCCAGCAGGGCAAACCGGACATCGGTGCGCCCACGGTCGAACACGACCCGGCGAGCGACCTCCAGCACACCGTCCACGCCGTCCTGCGGGCCCATGATTCCCAGGTACGCCACCAGATGTTTGCCGCCGCGACGCAGCTCGTCCACGCCCTCGATCGGGCGCATGACGGTGGTGTCCGGGCCGGAGCGCACGACGGTGGTGTGCTCGGACGGCACGGATCCGCGCGTCCAGGCGATCTTCTGGTACGAGGTGTTGGTCGACGTCACCCGGTTGGCCGTGCGGAACGTGCGACGCTCCAGCCACTTCAGGATCCGGTACTGCAGCTTGCCCGCGAACCCCTTGGGCTCGCCGAAGCGCGACAGGAACACCTCGGGGTTGAGGTCGTGGTGGTCGAAGATGAACTTCGCCCCGCCCAGGCGCCACAGCAGCGCGAGCGCCCAGTACGTGTCCGGCGGGTTGCACGCCTGCATCACGTCGAACGGGCGGCGAGCACGCACCTTCACGCTCAGCAACGCGGTGCGCACCCAGCAGTACAGGAACTCCCAGGCATAGCCGAGCACGCCCTGCGCCTGCGGCGGCGGAGCGTACTTGTACAAGTGCACTCCGTCGAGCACTTGGTAAGCGGGATCACCAGGACCCTTGGGGCAGATCACCGAAACCTCGTAACCGGCGGCCGTGAGTGCCCTGCACTCCAGCCACACCCGGCGGTCCAGCGGCACGGGAAGGTTCTGCACGATGATCAACACGTGCGGCGATGGCGTCACGCAATGGTTCTCGTTCCGGAGGGCAAAACGGTTACAGCCCCAGCCTCTCCCGTGACGGAGGAACGCGTAACACAGGGTCCGGGACGCTCGATGTAGCGAGCACAAGCCAAAAGCGAGGAGCGGTTGTGGAGCGGTCACCTGTCGCGGTGGTCATCGTCACGTACCAGAGCGAACAGGTCATCGCGGGATGCCTGGAATCGCTACCGGACGGCATCAGGACGATCGTCGTCGACAACGCTTCCACGGACAGCACGGTGAGTGTGGCCGCCGCCACAAGGCCCGGCGTGCAGATCGTGCTCAACCCGGTCAACGCGGGCTTCGCCGCGGGCGTCAACCTGGGCATCAAGGCCGCGGAGGGCTACGACGTCCTCGTGCTCAACGCCGACATCCGGTTGCACCCCGGCGCCGTCGAGACACTGCGCGCGACCGGCAAACCGATCGTCGCGCCGCGGATCGTCGGCGAGGACGGCGCACTGCACCACTCGCTGCGCCGCGCGCCCAAGGTCATCGGCGCGCTCGCCGAAGCCGCCATCGGCGGTGGCCGCGCAGGCCGGATCGGACTCGGCGAAACGATCACCGACGCCAAGGACTATGAGCACGCTCACAGGGTCGACTGGGCGACGGGCTGCGCGTGGCTGATCTCCCGCGAGACCATCGAGAAGTACGGCCATCTGGACGAACGATACTTCCTCTATTCGGAGGAGACCGAGTACATGCTGCGCGCCGGCGGAGTCTGGTTCGAACCGCGCGCGACGGCCACCCACATCGGCGGCGAGGTGTCCACGAACCCCCGCCTGTGGTCGATGCTCACCGCGAACCGGGTCCGCCTGCACCGCGAGCGCCACGGCCGGATCGCCGCGTTCCTCATGTGGCTCGCCGTCGTGCTGAACGAGGGCATCCGCGCGACCTCGCCCAAGCACCGCGCGGCACTGAAGGAGCTCTTCGGAATGTCCAGGTGGCCGGCCGAGACCACTCCCCAGGAAGGCCCCGCCTACCTGTGCTTCTCCGCGCAGGACTGGTGGTACCACAACCGGGCGCACTCGGACTTCCAGCTGCTGCGCCGCGTCGCCAAGCACCGCAAGGTGTTGCTGGTCAACAGCATCGGCCTGCGCATGCCGTCGCCGGGCAAGAGCACCCAGTTCCTGCGCCGCATCCTGCGCAAGGCCAAGAGCGTCGCGATGCTGGTGCGCCGTCCGATCGAGGACACGCCGAACTTCTACGTGATGACGCCGGCTCCCCTGCCGTTCTACGGCAAGCCGTGGCTGCGCAAGCTGAACTCCGTGCTGGTGCGCACCCAGGTCCGCGCCGTCTGCTTCTTCCTGCGGATGGGCACACCGGTTGTGGTCGCTACCATCCCCACCGCGTGGGACGTCGTGGAACCCATGCGCCGCAAGAGCTTGGTCTTCAACCGCTCGGACCGGCACTCCGCGTTCCCCGAGGCCGACCAGGGCACCATCGCCGCACTGGAGAACAAGCTGCTGTCCAATTCGGACTCCGTGCTCTACGTGAGCCGCGCTCTCCAAGAAGAGGAGCAGGGGCTGACCGGCACCCGCGCGCACTTCCTCGACCACGGCGTGGACGTCGACCACTTCACCCGCACCACCGAGCTGCCCGCGGACATCGCGTCGGTCGCGGGCCCGCGCATCGGGTTCTTCGGCAGCCTCGATGACTACCTGGTGGACTTCGACCTGATCGAGAAGGTCGCGCAGGAGTTCCCCGACGCCTCGGTCGTGCTCATCGGTGACGCCACCTGCTCGATGGAGCGGTACGCGAAGTACCCCAACGTGCACTGGCTCGACTTCCGGCCCTACGAGCAGATCCCCGGCTACGGCTCGGGTTTCGACGTGGCGCTGATGCCGTGGCTGGACAACGACTGGATCAAGCACGCGAACCCGATCAAGATGAAGGAGTACCTGGCGCTGGGCCTGGCCGTCGTGTCGACGGACTTCCCCGAGGTCGACCGGTACTCCGACGTCATCCGGATCGCCAAGGGCGAGGCCGACTTCGTCGACCAGATCCGCCTCACGCTCAAGGACGGCGGCCTCAAGACCCCGGCCGAGCGCCGCGCCTCCGTGCTGTCCGCCTCGTGGGATTCCCGTGCCCGTGAACTGATGCAGCTCGCGGAAGGTCAGTAGCCATGTGCGGAATCGCAGGCATCAGACGGTTCGACGGCCAGGCCGTCTCCCGTGAGCTGCTCGCCGAGATGGCGAAGCGGCTGCACCACCGCGGCCCGGACGACAGCGGGTACTGGACCGAGGGCCCGATCGGCTTCGCCCACACCCGGCTCTCGATCATCGACCTCGCCGGATCGCCGCAGCCGATGGCCGGCGCCTCGGGCACCACGCACATCGCGTTCAACGGCGAGATCCTGAACTACCGGCAGCTGCGGTCCGAGCTGAGCTATCCGTTCCACACCAACGGTGACACCGAGGTGCTGCTCGCCGTCTACGAGCAGCACGGCGCGCAGGGTGTCGCCAAGCTGCGCGGCCAGTTCGCGTATGCGTTGCACGACGCGAAGACCGGCGACACGCACCTGTTCCGCGACCGGCTGGGCATCCTGCCGCTGTACTACTACGCGGACTCCAGCTTCTTCGCGTTCGCCTCGGAGATCAAGGCGCTGCTGCCCGCGATCGGCTCGGTGCACGTCGACCACGAGTCGCTGCACGACTACCTGGCCCACCGCAGCGTCCCGGCGCCGTACACGCTGCTGCGCGGCGTGCGGAAGGTGCCTCAGGGCCACCACCTCGTCGTGTCGGCCAAGGGCGACATCCGGATCGAGCCGTACTGGGAGCTCCCGAAGGAGCCCCAGATCCGCAAGGTCACACCGGAAGAGGCCGTGCGGCTCGTCGACGAGGCCCTCACCGCCTCCGTGCGCGACGCACTCGTGGCGGACGTGCCGGTCGGCGCCTACCTGTCCGGTGGCGTGGACTCCTCGCTGATCACCGCCATGGTCGCGAAGGAACGCAACGGCGCCCCGCTGCACACGTTCTCCGCAGGCTTCGGCGACCCGCGCGTCGACGAGATCCACTGGGCCGAGAAGGTGGCCGGGATCGTCGGCAGCGAGCACCACAACGTGATCGTGACCGCCGACGACTTCCGCGACAGCTGGGCGAAGCTCTCCTGGCACCGGGACGCGCCGCTGTCCGAACCCGCCGACGTGGCCGTGTTCCGGCTGGCCGAGCTGGCGCGCAGGGACGTGAAGGTCGTGCTGTCCGGCGAGGGCAGCGACGAGCTCTTCGGCGGCTACCCCAAGTACCGCTTCGCCCTGCCGACGCGACTGGGCGGCGTGCTGCCGTCACCCCTGCTCCGACGCTTCGAGAAGGCGCTGCCCGCGTCGAAGGCCCGGATGGGCGTCGCGCTGCGGGCCATGGCCGAACCGGGCTACGCCGAGCGCATGCGCGGCTGGTTCGCGCCGTTCACCACCTCCGAGCGCGCCACCCTGCTGGGCGGTCCGGCGACCCGGTCCGTGCTGGCCCCCTACGAGAACGGCCGCGGCGACGCGTTGAGCCGCATGCTCTACGCCGACTCGCACACGTGGCTGGCCGACAACCTGCTCGAACGCGGCGACCGCATGTCGATGGCCGCGTCACTCGAACTGCGCCCGCCGTTCCTCGACCACCGGGTCGCCGAACTGGCCTTCTCGTTGCCCAGCAACGTGAAGGTGCGCCGCGGCACCACCAAGTGGGTCGTCAAGGAGGTGGCGCGCCAGCACCTGCCCGCCTCGATCGTCGACCGCCCGAAGTCGGGCTTCAAGGTGCCGCTCGACGCCTGGTTCCGCGACGGCCTGCGGGACATGGCTTTCGACCTGCTGACCGGCCCCACGTCGTTCGTGGGCAAGACCTTCGACCGGGCGGCCGTCCGCGCGCTGCTCGACGACCACAACTCCGGTGACCGCAACGAGCAGCCGCGTATCTGGACGCTGCTGTCACTCGAGGTGTGGCATCAGACCCTGAGCTGGTGACATGTACGTAGCAACCTCCCGCCCCGCGGGGACCGACTTCAAGAAGCGGTTGCCGAGCACGGTCTTCGCGCTCGGCACGGTCAGCCTGCTGACCGACGTCTCCGCCGAGATGGTCACCGCGTTCCTGCCGGTGTACCTGCTCTTCACGCTCCAGATGAGCTACCTGCAGTTCGGTCTGCTCGACGGCATCTACACCGGCGCGACCGCGATCCTGCGGCTCGTCGGCGGTTACGTGGCAGACAAGGCGAACCGGCACAAGACCGTCGCACTGGTCGGTTACGGCCTCTCCGCCGCGACGAAGCTGGTGTTCCCGGCGGTGGGCGCGTCCACGTTCGGCATCGGCTCCGTGCTCGCGGTCGACCGCGCGGGCAAGGGCGTCCGGTCCGCGCCGCGGGACGCGATGATCTCGCTGGCCACCCCCGCCGACTCGCTCGGCGCGGCGTTCGGCGTGCACCGCACCATGGACACGGTCGGCGCGCTGCTCGGTCCACTCGTGACGTTCGCCCTGCTCGCCTGGGTCACCACGCACCCGGAGCCGGTGTTCGTCATCAGCTTCTGCTTCGCCCTGCTCGGCGTGATCGTGCTGGCGTTCTTCGTGCGCCAGCCCCCGAAGACCGAGACCACCCGCCGCGTGTCGATCAAGCGGTCGCTCGGGCTGCTGCGCACGGCGGGCGTCCGCCGCACCGCGATCGCCGCGGCACTGCTCGGCTTCGCCACGATGTCCGACGCGTTCGTGTACGTGGTGCTGCAGAAGGTCTCCGGCCTGAGCCCCGAGTGGCTCACGCTGATGCCCGTCGGCACCGCGCTGATCTTCCTGCTGGCCGCGACGCCGCTGGGCGCCCTGTCTGACCGGATCGGCCGCTGGCGGATCTTCTTCCTCGGCCACGTGCTGCTGCTCGGCGCCTATGCCCTGCTGCTCGGCCCGGTCGGCGGCTGGCTGCTGGTCGTGCCGGTGCTGCTGCTGCACGGCCTGTTCTACGCCGCCACCGACGGTGTCCTGATGGCGCACGGCGCCACCATGATCGACCCGGAACTGCGCGCCTCGGGCCTGTCCATCATCCAGACCGGGCAGGCGCTGGCCCGGTTGCTCTCCTCAATCGGATTCGGCCTGATGCTCACGTTCCTCAGCTTCGGCACGTCGGTCCTCATCGGACTGTGCGCGCTGCTCGTCTCGCTCGTCACCGTCCGCGTGCTGGTGAAGCCGTGAACCGCCGCCTCGCCGGTGTGACCGCTATCATCGTCGTCGTTCTCTTCGGCGCCGGTTATGTGGTGTGGACGCTGAACAAGCCGAGCACCGCCGCGCCGACCGGTAGCACGTCGAGCTCGGGACTGCGATTCGTCGAGCAGGGTGACGGACGCAACACCGTCGACGAGCTCGCACCCGACGGCGCCCGTTCGACCGGATCACTGCGCTGCCAACGCGTCTACACCGCCGCCGGCATCACCTCGTGCCTGCGGCTGTCCGGCCCCGGCCCCACCTATGAGCTCGCGGTGCTGGACGCGAACGGTGCTGTCCTGAAGACGGTCGGACTGCCCGGTGTGCCTTCGCGGACACGGGTGTCGGCGTCGGGCAAGGTCGTGTCGTGGACCGTGTTCGTGACCGGTGACTCCTACCTGGCGCCCGGTGGCTTCTCGACCCGGACCGGGTTCCTGAACCTGAGTGACGGCACGGTCACCGAGTCGCTCGAACACTTCACCGCGTACTTCGACGGCACCCCGGGCAAGCACGAGAACTTCAACTACTGGGGCATGACGTTCGCCGACGACGACCGGACGTTCTACGCCACCCTCGGGTCGGGCAACCAGACCTGGCTCATCAAGGGCGACGTGCAGACCAAGGAAGTGCGGACACTGCGCACGAACGCCGAATGCCCGTCCCTCGCACCCGATGGCAAGCGCGTCGCGTACAAGAAACGGGCCGGAAGCCTGGGCGGCTGGCAACTGTTCGTGCTCGACCTGGCCAGTGGCAAGGAGACCGTGCTGCCGGGCACCAACGGCCTCGACGACCAGGCCGCGTGGCTCGACGGCAACACGCTCGCCTACGCGAAGGTCCCCCAAGGCCAGGCCCCCGCCATCTTCGCCTCACCCGCCGACGGCTCCGGCGAACCCCGCCTCCTCGTCTCCTCCGCCTCCTCCCCCTCCCCCCGCTAGAGCGAAAAGCACGTTCGTACGAATATTTCGTACGAACGTGCTTTTCGCACCAAAAGAATGCGGGGTCAGCTGGGTTTGTTGACGGGCTTGCCCGCGCTGGAGACGTTGTTCGCCCACGCGGCGATGGCAACGCCCTTCTCGACGAGGACCTCGCCCCAGCCGCCGGTGGTGGGGCCGAACTTGTTGTCGGTCACCACGGCGCCGCTGATCGGGCCCTCGAGCCGCATGATGTAGCCGCCGCCGGCGAGGTAGTTGCCGACGACCTGCAGGTTCGAGGCACCGCCGCCGGGCTGCACGAAGACGGCGCCGTTCTGGTGCGTGCCGTCGTAGGCCTTGCCGTCCGCCGAGATGTCGATCCGGTTGTTCCGGATGATCAGGTCGGGGCCGCCGTAGCTCTGGATGCCGTCGTTGTGCGTGTTGTTCGGGTACGTACCCAGCCGGGCCAGGTCGTGGATCCAGTTCTGCTCGATGGTGCTGCGGCCCGGACCGTTCTGGATGCCGTCCGGGGTGCCGGAAATGTCGTTCCGGCGCAGCGTCATCGTCGAGTCGCCGTGGACGGCGCCGTTGCCCCACGTGTTACCCGGAGTGCTGCCCGCCTTCCAGCGCAGTGTCGAGTCGGAAATGTCAAGATGACCTTTCAGACCGAGCACGGCGGACTGGCTGGAGCTGTTTCCCTCGACGATGGAATTGCGGATCGTGAGCGTTCCACCACCCTGGAAGGTGATTCCGCCCTTCACCGAAACGCGGTCGAGCACCAGGTCGTTCGACAGCACCTGGAGCTGTCCGGCGTTCCACTTCGTGCCCGCGGGGGCGGTGCCGGGGCCGTCGATGACCTTCAGCGCGGCGGCGTCGCCACGGAAGCCCACCGAGCCCGCCGCGGGGATGGTGCCGGGTCCCGGCGCGCCGACCGGCGGCTGGACCACGGGCGGCTTGGGCGGCCCACCGGTGGCCTTGGGGGGCGTGGTGGTCGTCGTCGGCGCCACGGAACTGCTGCTCGGTGCGGGGCTGGACGAAGAGGTACTGCTGCTGGGAGTCGGGTCCGACGTCGGCGCTGACGTCGGAAGAGCGACGTCCTTGCCGGAACCGCAGGCGGTGAACGTGAGCGCGCCAGCCAGTGCGAAGAGCGCGAGGTACGGCTTCCTGCTAGCCGATAACCGGGCTGACGTGTCCTTGCTCGCCGACCTGATCAGTCGTGCGGACATGAGTTCCTTTCGAAATGGAATATTTCATCCCCCGAACGTCCACAGGGTGTGCAGCCACCCGGCAGACGGCGGTCACCCTAGGCACGGTCACGCGCAGATATCAACACGATCACGAAAAATGGAACGCCTCGACATAAGAATCATGAATGGCGCCGCGACTCAGGGTGACGGAATGAGACGAACTCACCAGCACAGGCCGCGCATCCTAGCCTCCGCATCACAGGGACGCCACGGGTCCTGCGCCACAATCGTTGCAGGGCACCCCGGGCGGGTGCCTGAGGTTGATCACATCCTGTAACAGCGGTAGGCAGGACGTCGATCAGTCAATCAGTTGGGGTCACTTCGCCGTTGGGACACGGATGGATTTGTGGAAGACGATTCTGGTGCTGCTGCGACGCTGGTACGTCGCGGTGCCCGTCTTCGTCGTTTCGTTGGGGCTCGCGGGCGCGGCGTACGCGACCGTGCCATTGCGCTGGGAGTCATCAGGAACCGTCGTACTCACCACACCCGCCTCCGGCGCGAGCAGTGAGGCGGCCAAGCAGCGCGGACTGACCAACCCGTACCTCGCGTTCGACATGAGCCTCGGCGTCACCGCCGCGATCCTCATCCAGAACATGAAGGCGCCCTCCGTGCAGGACGAGCTCGGCGTGGACGGCGAGGACAAGACCTACGAGGTCACCGGACCCGAGATCGGCACACCGTTCATCCACATCGTCGCCGAGGCGACGTCCCAGCAGGACGCGCAGGACATCGTGAAGCGCGCGCTGGAACGGGTGAACAAGGACCTCATCGACCGGCAGACCGCGTTGCAGGCGCCACCGAGCACGTTCATCAAGATCGAGGCGGTCGCGCCGCCCACCGAGGCCGAACCGCTGCGCGGCGGCAAGCTGCGCGCCGCGGGTGCGGCGCTGGTGCTCGGGTTCGCCGCGATGCTCACGGCCGCGTACGGGCTGGAGAGCTGGTCGCTTGCCCGCAAGCGCAAGCGTGAGGCCGACGAACGCAAGGCCCGCATCGCCACCCCCGCCGGTGGTGACACGCCGCCCAGGGAGCAGAAGAACTGGTCTGAGCCGACCATGCGCATGGAGCCGGCCAAGACCGGGTCCAAGCCCGCCGGGTGAGACCCGTGCACCTGTCGTCGCGGGGGCTGGTGCCGCCGCCGCAGGAACTGAACGGGCCGCGCAAGTACGGCCGGGTCGACGGGGCGACGCTCGGATGCTTCTTCGCGCTGTCGCTGACGCTCATCCCGGCCCGGCTCATCTTCAAGGGGCTGCCGCTCGCATTGACTCCGGCGATGCTCGTCGGCCTGTTCATGGGCGTGCTGTGGTTCTGCGCGCAGATGGTCGACACGCTCGGTGTGGCCAAGGGCCGCAGCGCCGTGCGGACGTCGATGTTCCTGTTCGCGCTCTCACAGGTTGCCACCTACGGCTACTCGACCTACAGCTGGCTGCCCAACGACGAGCTCAAGGCGACCGACCGGACGTTCATCACGATGATGGCGTTCGTCTGCGTCGGTATCGCCGTGTGCGACGGAGTCCGCGGGCTGGCGCGCATCGACCGGGTGCTGAAGTTCCTCGTCGCCGGCGCCACGTTCATGGCGGTCGTCGGCATCCTGCAGTTCGCGCTGGCGTTCGACCTCACCCAGTACCTGATGTTCCCCGGGCTGAAGCTGGCCGGGGAGATCTCGTTCGTGCTCGACCGCGCCGGTTTCCGCCGTCCCGCGGGCACGGCCGAGCATCCGATCGAGTTCGGTGTCGTCTGCGCGATGGCGGTGCCGCTGGCGCTGCACTACTCGTTCCGCGCGATGGACTACGGCGGCAAGCACTGGCGGTGGTGGTTCTGCACCGCCATCCTCGGTCTCGCCGCCACGCAGTCGTTGTCGCGGTCGGCGATCCTCGGCCTCACGCTCGCCGGGCTGATCCTGATCCCGCACCTGCCGAAGGGCCGCCGCTGGAAGGCCGTCGTCGCGGTCGGGTTCTTCGTCGCGGCGATCCGGGTTCTCGTGCCGGGTCTGGTCGGCACGCTGATCGCGTTGTTCACCAACATCGGGATCGACCCGTCGATCGGCAGCCGCACCCGCGGCATCGACCGGGCCAGCGAGGAGATCGCGCAGCACCTGTGGCTCGGCCGCGGTCTCGGCACGTTCCTGCCGACCAAGTACGGCTATCTCGACAACCAGTACCTCGGCACGATGGTGATGGCCGGCATGGTCGGTCTCGCCGCGCTGATCTTCCTGTTCCTGGCGGCCGGGTACGCGGCCATGCGGGCCAGGATCACGTCCAACGACCCGAAGGTCCGTGACCTCGGCGTCACGCTGGCCGCGTCGCTCGCGGTGCCCGCGGTCTCGGCCGCGACGTTCGACCTTCTCGCGTTCTCGGTCGCGACCGGGTTCGCCTTCCTGCTCATGGGCGCCAGCGGAGCCCTGCTCCGAGCCGTGCGCGAAGAAAAACAGATCAGCGGGGTGCTCGCATGACGGCGACCATTGGCAACAAGGTCGGCAAAGGCGCTTTATGGAGCCTGCTGAACAACGTCGTGCTCCGACTAGGTGTCCTGGTCTCGGGCATCGCGCTCGCCCGCATCCTCTCCCCCGCCGACTACGGCGTGTTCGCCGTCGCGCTGGTCGCGATGACGTTGCTGCAGGCGTTCAACGAACTCGGCGTCAGCCTCGCGCTGGTCCGCTGGGAACGGGACGTCCGCGAGTTCGCGCCCACGGCGATGACGATCGCGGTGGCGAGCAGCTCGGCGCTCTACGCCATCACGTTCTTCGCCGCGCCCGTGTTCTGTGAGGCGATGGGCAGCCCGTCCGCGGTCGGCGTGCTGCGGGTGCTGTGTCTCGCCGTCGTGCTCGACGGCATCGCGGTCGTACCAGCCGCCATCCTGAACCGCGAGTTCATGCAGGCCCGCCGGTTCCTCACCGACTTCGCGTCGTTCTCCGTGAGCACGTCCATCACGATCACGATGGCACTCAACGGCTTCGGCCCGATGAGCTTCGCCGTCGGCCAGATCGCCGGCAACGTCGTATCCGTGACGATCTACCTGTTCCTGTGTCCGGTGAAGATCAAACCTGGCTGGGACAGGGCGATCGCCAAGGACCTGATCGCGTTCGGCCTGCCGCTGGCCGGGTCGAGCCTGCTCGTGCTGTCGGTGACGAACGTCGACAAGATCGCGATCGGCGCCATGACCGACGAGGTCACGCTCGGCCTCTACCTGATGGCGTTCAACCAGTCGAGCCTGCCGCTGCAGGTGTTCTCCGAGGCGGCCCGCCGGGTCTCGCTGGCGGGGTTCTCCAGGCTGCTCGACGACCGGGCCAAGCTGGAGGACTCGCTCGCCCGCGGCGCCGGGTTGCTGATGGCCGCCACGATCCCGGTGTGCGTGCTGCTCGCCTGCTACGCCCAGCCGATGCTCTCGTTCGTCTACGGCGAGAAGTGGACGCCCGCGGCACAGGCGTTGCAGATCCTCGCGGTGCTCGGCCTGATCCGGGTAGTGCTGTTCATCGGCTACGACCTGCTCGTCGCGTTCGACTCCAACCGGCTGCTGCTCGGGCTGCAGGCGCTGTGGCTCGGCGCGATGCTGCCGACGTTGCTGATCGGCACACGACCTCGACGGCATCCGGGGCGCCTCGCTCGCCCTGCTCGCCGTCGCCGCGGTCGTCATGGTGCCGGCGTTCGCGATCGTGTTGCGGCGCAAGGGACTGAAGCTCGCCTCGACGCTGCGGGCCTGTCGCAGGCCCGCGATCGGCGGGGTGCTGGTCGCGCTGTCGTCGATCCTCGTACTGGAGTTCGTCGAAGGCTCGTTCGCCCGGCTCGCCGTCGGCGGCCTCGTGGCGCTCGCCGTCTACCTGCCCGTCGTGTACCCGATGCGCGCGATGCTTCCCGGGAGATCCTCATCATGAACCGCAACAAGGTCTCGGCCACCGCGCGCAAGGCACTGCGCGACACGTTCGGCCTGTGGCCCATGCACGAGGCCAAGAACAACGTGGCCGCTCGGCAGACACGTCGGCAAGCTCAGACGGTTCGAGGACGACGAGATCCGCAGGCACGGTCCCACGAAACCGCAACGCTCTCGTCGCGACCGTCATCCCGACCTACAAGCGGCCGGAACTCCTGCGTGGCCGCCGTGAACTCGGCGCTCCAGCAGACCGTCACCGACCAGGTGGTCATCGTCGTCGACGACGGTGCCGGACTGCCCGCACTCCCGGAAGATCCCCGGCTGCACGCGGTCAGCCTGTCCCGCAACACCGCGCGTGCTCGGCCTGGTCCGCAACGTCGGCATCCGGCTGACCCGATCGAAGTACATCGCCTTCCTGGACGACGACAACACGTGGCGCGACGGATCACCTCGCCCTGGCGCTGGCAGGCCTGGAGAAGGGCGCTGACGTCGTCTACACGGCCGTGGAACGCCGCCGCGCCGACGGAACCGTCCTCGACGTGCTGACGCGTGAGTTCGACCGGGTCACCTTCCGCGACGGCACGCCGTACGTCGACGCGAACTCGCTCGTGGTGCGCCGCTCCCCCGACGTCATCTTCAGCCGGTTGCCGCGCACGAAGTCCACCCTGCCCAAGGAGGACTGGGAGTTCGTGCACCGCCTGGCGAAGCGGCACGTGGTCGAGCACGTGCCGCAGCCCACCGTCCGCTACCTCGTGAACGAGGCCAGCTACTACACCGCCTGGGACTGACGGGTCAGCAGCCGGAACGCGGGTTTCTCGAC
The DNA here is from genome assembly GCA_963766275.1 of uncultured Actinomycetota bacterium. Taxonomy (GTDB): domain Bacteria; phylum Actinomycetota; class Actinomycetes; order Mycobacteriales; family Pseudonocardiaceae; genus Lentzea. Next base: position 22,388 of record CAVYAD010000011.1, on the reverse strand, counting down.
GAACCGGTACAGCAGCCAGGCCGCCACCAGTGACACCGCGAGCATGAGCGCGGCGGGGATGAACGCCGGAATCCCCGTCACGTCCAGCTCGTGCAGCCCCTCGGCGATCGTGCGGATCACGAAGTGGTGCACCAGATAGAACGCGAACGACACCTCACCGAGCCACACCATCGGCCGTGACCGCCACGGCGACCTCGTCTGATCGATGTCGGAGACCGCCACCGCCGCGATGAGCAACGCCAGCGGCACCACGGTCGCGGCGACGAACCCGAACGTGCCGGGCAGGTAGGCGGATCCGAAGTACGCCACCAGGAACAGCCCGGTCGCGGGCAGCAACCGAAGCCCGATCCACTGCCCGGACATGACGATCCGCGCCATCACCATGCCCAGTGCGAACTCCAGCACGCGCGTCACCGGGAAGATGTAGACGAACCAGTACTCGACCGACGGTGGGAACAGCATCGCCACCACCGGAACGAGCGCGACACCCGCCGCCAGCGCGGCGGCCAGCCACCACAGCCTGGTGACCCGCGACAACCACCTGATGAGCAACGGGAAAGCGAAGTAGAACGCCGCCTCGCACGAGAGCGACCACGCCGGGGTGTTCACCGCGAAGTACACGCTTTCCGCCGGAACCCAGGCCTGTAACAGCACTGCGCCCAGCGCGACGGACACGCCGGAGAGCTCGTGCGTACCGAGCACCGCGAGTCCGAGCAGCGCGACGAACCACGCTACGACGTGGTTCGGGTAGATCTTCGCGGCCCTGCGACGCCAGATCGACGTCGCGGACTGCCCAGCCCGTGCCGACCACGTCAGCACGAACCCGGACAGCACGAAGAAGAAGCTCACGCCAATGGCGCCAGGTCCGAACAACAGGCCCATGGCGCCTTCGGCGGGTCCGCCCCTGAACAAACCCAGAGCGTTGAGATGGAAGCCGAACACCGCGAGGGCAGCGACGAAACGCAGCCCCGTCAGTGACGGCAGACGACCATCAGATTCCCTCACGCTTCCACTGCCTCAACCGGTACATCTGCCGCAGTCGGCGACCGACCGCGGTGAGCACCAGTGGGCTGAGCGCTCTGGAAGCGCGCTGCCCGAGGCGTTGACGGAGACGGAGTGTGTGCCATTCGGGTAGCGAGTCGGCGCCGTCGAACGCCTTGCGGGCGAACTCGACGAGCTCCTCGATCGGCTCTGCTTCGGCCTGACCGTGGTCGTAGGCACGGCCGGCGCGGCGCAGCGCGTCCTTCGCGAGGACACGCCGGACCTGCTGCTCCATCGAAGTCTTGTCCGGCAGGTGGCCGTCGGCGTGGTCCAGCAACACCTCGTAGGCGGCGAGACGTTGCTGCAGGTCGCGTACACCCGACCCAGAGTAGTAGTTCACTGACATGTTGTTGCCGTGAACGCGGTAGTAGGCCTGGTCGACCCCGCGGAGGTAACCGACGTCGGAGTGCAGCGCGAACCGCATCCACATCTCGATGTCCGCGGTGTGCGGCAGGGTCGGGTCGTAGCCGCCGACCTGCTGCTGAAGCTTGGTGCGCACCACCACCTCCGGCGAGGTGACGCAGCCTTCGCCCAGCTCGAAGCGGCGCCGCAGCCACTTCCGGCCCTCGTAGACGATCCAGCCCTGCGACTCGGTCCGCGCGTGCGGGTACGGGTCGCTGCCGTCCCAGTGCAGCGGGCGGCCGTAGACGAAGCCCACGGAAGCGTGGGCGTCCATCAGGTCGGCCGCCCGCTTGAGCGCACCGGGGGTTAGGGCGTCGTCCGCGGACAACAACGCGACGTAGTCCGCGGACGCCCAGCCGAGCAGGCCTTCGTTGTATGTGGCGATGTGACCCTTGTTGGTCTCGTGCTCCCAGACCGTGACCCGGCTGTCCGCCGCGGCTAGCTCCCTGGCGACATCGGCACTGCCGTCACCAGAACAGTCGTCGATCACCAGGACCCGGACGTCCACGCCCGGCTGATCGAGCACACTGCGCACCGCGTTGGGCAACACCGAGCCGTACTTGTAGCACGGGATCACCACATCAACTGAAGACACTGCCCTACACCCTCCCCTAGTTGTCGAACACGGCGTCGACCCAGTAGTTGGTGCCACCGCCGCCTTCGTTCGGCATGGCCCCGCCCGAGCCGTACCGATAGACGCCGTTCGGCGCGTTCTCGGTGTGAACCGGAGCGGACAGCGGGCCACGTGCCCTGATCTCGTTGAAATAGCCGGTCGTGTAGCCGTAGCGACCCGCGGAGGTGTGGAACGACACCACGTAGGTGGTCCCCGCGGTCACCGCGACCGGGCTGGCGAACGTGAGCGTCTGCCAGCCACTGCCGGTCTCGTTGCTGAACGTCCCGGTGGCGAGCTGCTGGCCCGTGGCGGACCACAGCGTGCCGGTGTGCGTGCCGGGGTCGTTCACGGACTTGTAGAACCGGACACCGGTGATCGAACCGTTGGCCGTCGTGGTGATCCGGGTGCCGAGCTCGACGGGCGAGTCGACCGCGGTCACCGCCGGGGCGTCCACCGAGCGGAACAGGGTGCACGGGCAGGCGCCCGCCGCTCCGGTCGTGAACGTCCAGCTGTGCGGCGCGTTCATCGAGTTGCCCTGCAGGTCCGTCGCCGACACGGTGACGGTGTAGGACGTGTTGCCCTGCAGGTCGGCGTTCGGCGCGAAGCTCGCCGCCCTGCCGTCCGGCGTCACGCGCATCTGGCCCGCGACCGCTCCGCCACCACTGACGTTGACCGCCAGGCTGACCGACTCGGCGTCGACCGGCTCGTTGAACGTCGCCGTGACACCACTGCCGGTGGGCACGCCGGTCGCGTTCGCCTGCGGGTCGCGGTTCGTCACCGTCGGCGGGTTGTTGTCCGCGCCGTCGGTCACGACGACCGGGTCGACCCAGTAGTTGGTGTCGTTGTACGAGTTCGACGGGAACCCGCCGCCGTACTGGTAGACGCCCTGGCCCCCCGCGGCCGCCGAGGTCGGCGCGGTGACCACACCACGGCCGGCGCCCTTGTTCGCGAAGTACCCGCCGTCGGCCGCGTAGTGACCGCTCGGCGTCCGGTAGGACACCGTGTAGGTCTTGCCGGCCTGGATCTGCACGCCCTGCGGGAACGTCAGCGTCTGCCAGCCGGTCGCCGTCTCGTTCGAGAACGTGCCGGTGGCGAGGCGCGTGCCGTTGGCCGCGTAGAGCGAGCCGGTGTGCGTGCCGGTGTTGGCCGCCGACTTGTAGTAGCGGACACCGGTGACGACCGCGTTGGTGGAGCTGACGAACTTCATGCCCAGCTCGACGTCACTCGGGTCGTTGGTGTCGCTGTTGTTCGGCGCTGCCTGCCCGAACACCGTGCACGGACACGGCGCCGGACCGGCACCTGTCGTGAAGCTCCACGTCCTCGGCTGCGCGAGCGCGTTGCCGTAGCCGTCCGTGGCGTTGACCGTCGCGGTGTAGGAGGTGTTGGGCAGCAACAGGTTGGTCGGCGTGAACCGCACCGTGTTGTCGTTGGTGTTCGTCGCACCCGGCACCCAGGTGGAGCCCTGGGTGAGGTTGAACGACACGCTCGACGGGTCGATCGGCTCGGAGAACGTCACCGACACGTCCTGGTCGGTGTAGGCGCCCGTGCCGTTCGTCGCCGGGTTGCTCGTGCTCACCGTCGGCGGGTTGTTGTCGGCGCCGTCGGTCGTGATGACCGCGTCGACCCAGTAGTTGCCGCCGTTGTACGTCGAGTCCGGGAAACCGGAGCCGTAGCGGAACACACCGTTGCCGTTGGAGGACTCCGTCGACGGGGCGGTGACCGGGACGACGCCCGCGCCCTTGCCGTTGAAGTAGCCGCCGGTGACGGAGTAGTGACCGCTCGACGTGGAGTACGAGACGATGTAGTTCTGCCCGGCCCGGATCCCCACCGGCTGCGCGAAGTTCAGCGTCTGCCAGCCGGAGGACGACTCACCGCTGAACGTGCCGGTCGCGAGACGCTGCCCTGCGGAGTTCCACAGCGAGCCGGTGTGGGTGCCGGTGTTGGCCGCCGACTTGTAGAACCGGACGCCGGTGACGTTCGCGTTGACCGAGGTCCTGATCTTCATGCCGACCTCGATCGGCGCCGTGTCGCCGCTGTCCACAGTGGTCGGCGTCTGGTTGCCGAACACGGTGCACGGACACTGCTGCGCGCCGACGGTGACGTTCGTCGTGACGGTCGCACCGAGGTTGGCGTTGTCGTCGGACGCGCGCACCTTGATGGAGGCGGGACCAAGGTTCGTCGGTGTCCACGGGTAGGTCCACGTGGAGGTGCCGGTGGCGCGGCGCCACGTCGTGCCGCCGTCGATCGACACCTCGACGGCGCCGATCTTGCCACCGCCGACGTCGACGGCCGTGCCGGAGATCGTGTGCTGCGTGCCCGCGGGAACCGTGGAGTTCGCCGCCGGGTTGGTGACGACCACCGTCGGACCGGCCGTGTCCGTGCTGCGGACAGCGGGTGTCAGCGGCAGGCGCAGGTTCTGCGGCTGGACGTTCATGTCCGCCAGCAGGTTCACCGTCGCCTGCTGCATCGCCTGGCTCGTCGGCGTGGTCGCCGGCGCGCCGTGCGGGTAGAGGTGGTCACCGTCGAGGCCCCACGACCACTGCACGGTGCCCGCGCCCCACACCAGCGCGCGGCTGGTCTGGTCGCGGTAGAGCACCATCTTGTGGTTGACCGGGCCGCCGCCGTAGAAGTGGCCGTAGTCGAGCAGCAGCTGCCCGTCGTCCACCGTCACGGTCGTGTCGGACAACGGGACCGCGCCCGCGGGCCGGAAGTTGTTGTCCGGGTCGGTGTTCCACTCGTAACCCAGCGTTCCCAGCGGGAGCGTGGTCGTGGTCGTCGCCGTCGCGAGCGGGGTGTCGCGCCAGAAGCGCATCTTCCCGTAGGCGGCGGGCACCTGCATGGCGTCCGCGCGGTAGCCGTTCACCATGAACAGCGTGCCGGTGATCGCGTTCTCCGGGCGGCCCGCGTCACTGGGCGGCGAGAAGCGCGGGTCGCGCCACGTGCCGGTCCACTCCGCGTGCGGGTCGATCTTCTGCGGCGGGTTGGCCTTGGTCTCCTTGTAGCAGACCATGGTGCGGTACTGGGTGTTCGAGCCGTCGATGCTGTTCTCGAAGCGCGTCTTCCAGAACCACTCGTTGCCCGACATGAACATCATGTTGACGCCGGCCGCGCGGGCCTGCTCGATGCCCGTGCGCTGCGTGGCGTTCACGTACTCGTCGTGTCCGGAGGAGACGTACACCTTGTGGTTGCGCACGAGCGCAGGGTTACGGGTGACGTCCACACCGGACAGGTAGGAGACGTTGTAGCCGTTCTTCTCCAGCCAGCGCACCAGCGGGTACTCGGCGTTGAGGAAGTTCGCCGTGCCACCGTTGCGGTACGGGCGGTTGTAGCTCACCTTGTAGGCGCGGCCGTCGGCGGAGCCGGTGAAACCGCCCTCGTAGAGGTTGAACTCGTTGACGTTCGGCTTGTCGCCGTACTTGTTGTACGCCTGCCACGTCTGGTCGGAGGTCTGCACGACGATGTCCGATGTGGACGAGTCGCTGCGCACGACGAAGGGGTACTGGCTCGCACCCGCGGTGCCGTCCTCACGCACGAAGTTCGCGATGTAGAAGCCGGGCACCTGGTTCGACGGCACGTTCCAGCGGGTCGACACGGCCCAGTTGCCGCAGTCGACGAGACCGACGGTGCCGTTGTAGGCACAGACGGGCTGGGTCTGCGGCAGGGAGACGATGGGGCTCAGCGTCGTGATGCGGCGAGCACCCTCACCGTTCTTGTAGTACCCCAGCCTCAGGATCTCGACCTTGTAGTTGTTGCTCGGGGTCTTGATCTTGAAGTTGAGCTGCTCCCCCGGTTGCACGCTGGTCGCCGTGGCGAACCCTTCGATGTCACCGTACGGAGACTCGATCCACCACTCGTCCTTCGGCGTGCCGTCCTGCGAGTTCTCGCAGACGATCATGTTGTTCGGCGGATCGCACGGGCCCGCCGTGGCGCTGCCCGCAAGGCCCACGACGAACGTCGCGGCCATCGCGCCCGTGAGGACGCCTCCCCAGACCTTCTTGGACACACGAAACCTGTGCGCCGGTCTGCCCATCACGTGCCTCCACTGGCCCTACGTCGTTTGTCTTACTTTCGGCCATACACCTCGCAGCGTTACGATTTTTGGTGTATCCCAATGCATCTCACTGTCGGTGCCTTCCGGATCACTGATGAGCGACGAAAATCGCCCTCACCTCGGCGTGCGAATGTCGTGCGGGCGTGGCCAATGATCTCCATGCCTCACACGACATCCGCGGGCACCCCGGGATACCGGGGTCACCGACATGTTCCGTTTCGGCAGAAAACGTCCTTGTGCCACAGGACGTTCACCGTCAGTAGGCTCCGCGACCGCCGAACACGGCACGGAAGGTCTTCCACAAGATCACCGCGTCCAGCGCGAGTGACCAGTCTTCGACGTAGCGCAGGTCCAGCCGGACGGACTCGTCCCACGAGAGGTCACTGCGACCACTCACCTGCCACAGGCCGGTGAGTCCTGGCTTGACGAGCAGGCGGCGCCGCACGTCCGAGGAGTACTTGGCGCTCTCCTCGGGCAACGGCGGACGCGGGCCGACCAGCGACATGGTGCCGCTCAGCACGTTCAACAGCTGCGGCAGCTCGTCGATCGAGTAGCGGCGCAGGAACGAGCCGACCTTGGTGATGCGCGGGTCCTTCTTCATCTTGAACAGCAGGCCGTGACCCTCGTTGGCGGCGGCCAGCCTGGTGCGCAGGACGTCCGCGTTGGTGACCATGGTGCGGAACTTGATGATCGTGAACGGGGCGCCGTCCTTGCCGACCCGCTTCTGGCGGTAGAACACCGGGCCGCGACTGTCGATCATCACGAACGCGGAGACCGCGAACATCAGCGGTGCCAGCAGGAGGAGCAGAAGGAACGCGCCGACGCGGTCGACGGCACCCTTGACGAAGCGGCGGAAGCCGGTGAGGGCAGGCTCGCTCACCCTGAGCAGCGGCATGCCGAGCACGGCGCTCATGTGCAGGCGAGGGCCGGCGACCTCCATCAGGCCCGGCGAGACGACCATCTCGGTGCCGGAGCCTTCCAACGCCCACGCGAGCTGCTGGAGACGGCGAGGTGTCCAGTAGGCATCGGGTGTGACGGCGACGATGCGGTAACCACCACGGCGGACCTGTTCGGCGAGCTCGCGAAGTTGGCCGACGACAGGCACACCGTCGACGTCGGGGCCGACACGGCCACGACCGTCGAGTGTGCAGATCGCATCCACGCGCCAGCCAAGGTGGGCCATGCGGCGGGTGCGGTGAATCAGGTCCTCGACCGTTTCCAGGTTGCCTGCGGCGAGAACGGAGAGCATGAAACGTCCTTCGCTGCGACCGCGGTGCAGCGGGCGGCGCAGCAGGTAACGCATGGGGAACGCGACCAGAGCGATCGCGGGTACCACGACGAAGACCCAGAGGCGGGCGCCGGGGATGTCGACGGCGAGCGCGCCCAGACCGAGGGCGACCACAGCACCGAACAAACCCCGGCCGAGTCTTCGGAACTCTTCAGCACCCGTACCCAGCACGGCCGGCGTCCACACGCGGTTGATCGCGAGTGAACCGACCACGACAACCACTGTGAGTATGTCCAGCAGGGCAAGGGAAAGCGGGCCGAAAGCCGCGTGCCGAGCATGCATGACGGCACCGACCGCGACCACGACCAGCAGGGTCATCGTCACGTCGGCCGTCATCACGGCGTAGCGGTAGCGAGTTTCCCAGCGGGCAACAGGTGGATGCGTCCGTCTGTGTTCGGACAGCGGATTGAGCGTCGATCCCCGTCCGTGTATGTCACGGGCAGAGCGGACCTGCTCACTCATCGTTGTGATCTCCCCGGCTCAGCGGCGATTCCGGACGTGCACTGACGCAGGTCACCCCGAGGACCCTGAACTCTTCGGGCAGACCGGTAGTCACCCGTCGATGGGTGCGTACCGAGACCCGAAGCTTGCAACCGGTGATTCGCCCGCAAGAACATCTGCGTTACAGGCTGTGGAAAAAAGTTTCCTCAGAACCCGGATGACGGGACGTGACGTGCGTCTCACCGTCTGGAAACCGGGCCACCGCAAGACGATTACCCATGTCCACAAGGGACAACTATGTCGCACTCGACACGGGCAAATAGTCAAGGAAGAGGTCTTCAGACCCTAGCGGATCGACCTGTTTTCAGTATGCGCTTACCGCTGAACGGAGTAATCTCCTACGGCCGAACGGAAATCTTCACCTCGTCCTGGCCGACAACCACCACGTCACCGGCTCGCAGCTGTGCGCCGCGCCGCACCTCGACGGCTCCGTTCACGTGGACCTCGCCGTCCTCGATCAGTTCCTTGGCGTGCGCGCCGTCCTCGACGAGCGCAGCCAACTTGAGGAACTGCCCTAGCCTGATCGGCTCCTCCGAGATCTCCACCGTCCGCATGAGTCACATCATCCCAGTAGGGCGGTCCCCACCGCTTGTCCGGGGGAGCACACCAGGGTGAACGGGCGATCTCGTTGACAGCCTTGCGGGTATGAAGACCTCAAGGGGGTACATCGCCTGGTTGGCGGTGTCGGGACTCGTCTGCGTGGCCATCGCCGTCTTCGCGGCGAGCGCGTACGTCACGCTGGACATGGGCCAGTCGAGGCCGCCGTTGCACGGCCCGGTCCACTACGGCCTGCTGGTCGCCCACATCTTCACCGGAACGGTCGCGGTGCTGGCGGGTGTCTCCCAGTTCTGGCCAGGGCTGCGCGCACGGCACCCACGGGTGCACCGGGTGATGGGGCGCGTCTACTTCGCGGGCGTCCTGCCGTCGTCAGTGCTCGGCGTCGTGTGCGCCCAGCTGTCACTGGCCGGCCCGGCCTCGTCGGCACCGCTCTCGGTGCTGTCCGTGCTCTGGTTCGTCAGCGCTGTGCACGGGCTTCGGACGGCCCGGCAGCGCCGGTTCGGCGAACACCGAATTTGGATGATCCGCGGGTTCGCGCTCACCGGCGCCGCCGTGACCGGCCGGCTGTGGGGACTGCTACTCGGCGGAGCGATGCCCGAGGCGGACGGGCTGCTGGTCTTCGCCACCGCGAACTGGCTGTCGTTCGTGGTGAACCTGCTGGTAGCCGAGTGGTGGATCCAGTCTCGAGGTTACACCCGAGCCTTGCCGTCAGAGGCCGTCAGGCCCAGCATCTCCAGCAGGTCGGCGCAGTCGAAGGCGTCCGTGGCGTGACAGGCCACGGTGCGCGCCGCCTTGCTGTTCTGAATCGTGCTGTGCTCCTTTTCCAGCGCCTTGGCCTCGGCAAAGGTGCCGGTTTCCGGCTCGGCGATCGCGGGACGCGCCCAAGTCATGTCGTGCCTGCTTCCGCATCGGGGGATGAGGTCATCATGACAAGGGCGTGACGGAAACACCAGAACGTGTGCTTACCGTGATCGGTCACCCACGGAGCGTATGAACCCGGGAAAGGCTTTTCCCGGGCCTGGATTCTCCGGGATTCACCACGCCAGGTTCACCCAATCCGGTTCGATCACATTCTGGCAGAGAATCAGCGCCCGTACCTCAGTACCGACTCCACTTCGGTCACAAATGCGACGAGGCGTTCGTCGTCCACGTCGTCGGGCGTGGGACCGTCCACCGCGAGCCGTTGCAGCGCGACGGACGTGATGGCGTTCTCCCGCGCCAGGCGCCGGAAGCCGAACGTCGCCTCGTACGCCGAGACCGCGGTGGCAAGTGCCGCAAGGGTTGTGGCCGCGAACGCCCACATCGCCCGGCGTGGCCCGTCCGCCATCCCGACCGCCGCGAGCGCGGCCGCGCCGATGAACAACGTCGCCGCGAGCGCGACCGTCCACGTGCGAGCGCTCGAGTACTTCTTGCGGCCGCGTTCGAAGTGGTCGAGCCGGTCGGAGAAGCGGTGCCGCAGGTACGCCTCGACGAACTGCGCCTGACGCTGCTTCTCGGTCACCCTGGCGCTGACCCGTACCGGATCGCGGTCGACGGGGTCGGGCTTCGGGGCCGGGCTCGGGTCTGTCTTCGGTGCCGGATTCGGTGTCGGCTTCGGGGAGGCCGCTGTGTCCTGGCTCTCCTTCGGCGTCGGCTCGGCCGCCTGCCCGGCGGTCGAATCGGCCGTCGAATCGACGGAAGTCTTCGCGGTCATGTCCGCACCACCTCGTGTTTGCGGTCACTGACCGCTGCTTCCAGGTCGGCCACCCGGTCCAGGCGCTCGTCCTCGGTCCCCGGCGCGGGTGCCGCGAGGTGCGCGAAGTAGAGCGCGCGCAGCCGTTCCGCCCGCGAGCGCGCGGTGAGGTACTTGTCCATCGACTCCCGCTTGCGCGCCACGATCGTGATCGCCGCCGCGAACGCACCGCCCGCGACGATCAGGACACCAGGCCAGGGCGTGTTGTTCAGCCACGTCTGCAACGCGCCGAACACCGTCGTCGTCAGGCCGCCACCGATCGCCAGCACCGACATCAGGCGGTACCGGTTCTGCTCGACGTCGGCCTGCGCGTCCAGCTCCTGGAACGCCGGTGCGACGATCTTGTTCGCGTCGTGGATGGCGTCCGCGAGCAACGGGTACGAGACCACGAAACCGGGGTCGACGAGCGGGCGCGGTTCCGGCGCGCGGTACCGGACCTTGGGCCAGATCTTCGGCGGCCGGACGGGCTTCTCCTTGCCCAGCACCCGTTCCAGCGCCGTGACGGTCTTACCGGCGCCCTCGTCGACGTGGACGATGAAGATCTTGCCGCTGCGCACCAGCACGGCGAGGTCGCCGGTGAGGTCACCGGTCGCGATGCGGTCGGCGAGGCCACCGGTCCCGGCGATCACCAGAAGTGCGTTGTCGCCGCTGAGGTGGTCGACGACCTCCCGCTCGCTCTCGCCTCCGACGACGAGCGCGATCACGGGCTTCTTGTGGCGCACCGCGTCCACGGTGCGGAACAGCACCGGTGTCGCATCCGTCCACTCCGAACCGGGCACGACGATGACGACGCTGTGGTTGGGTTCCAGCGCGATCTGACCGTTGGTGGAGGTTTCGGTGAGGTCGTGCACCTTGCTGGAGGGTGCGATGCCGACCACGACCGGCCAGCGTTGCTCACATGCCTGCAACGCCATGCCGAGTAGGTGCACGACACCTCTGTCGGTGCCTTCGGTGACGAACACCGCGCCGTGCCTGGCCGCTGTCACCACGACGGATCTGAGCACCGGCAACAACTTGGCCGCCAGATCCGTCTCAATGTCCTTTGTCGTGCCGAAGACCGAGATCACGGTCCGGCCTCGGGGCAAGCCGAGGGCGCGGGGCCGGATGTCGGCGTCCGGCTGGGACAGCCGTTTGACTGTCGGGCCGCCTGCATTGGGCATGCCGCGCACCATAACGCCGTGATCGATCGCAGACCAGGGCCGTTCAGACCTCGTGCGCGTCGTCCACCGGGACTTCCCGCCGCTGGTCCGTGACGTCTCCGCCCGGATTTCGAGTAACCGGACCTGACCAGGTAAAATCCCTGCTCATGACCTCGATCGACCCTGCCGAGCTGGAAGTCTGCCTGCGTGTGCTGGCACAGGTCGAGGAGCTCCCGGCCGAGCACGACGACGCCGTGGCCGTCCGCCGGGCCACCGCGAAGATCTTCAAGGCCGCGAAGAAGTTCCGCAAGTCCGAGCGCCGGGCCGCCATCACCGCGAACGACCGGGCCGTGACGGCGCTCACCGCCACCGGGTCGCCCGAGCGCATCGACGACGAGACCCAGGGCCTGCCGCTGGTCTCCACCGCACCCGGCGCCACCGCGGGAACGTTGCTGCGGGGCCGCGCCTGCTACCTGTGCCACACGCGGTTCGTCGAGGTCGACGCCTTCTACCACCAGATGTGCCCGAACTGCGCGAAGTTCAGCCACGCCAAGCGAGACGCCCGCACGGACCTCACCGGCCGCAGGGCGTTGCTCACCGGCGGCCGCGCGAAGATCGGCATGTACATCGCGCTGCGCCTGCTGCGTGACGGCGCGCACACCACCATCACCACCCGGTTCCCCAAGGACGCGGCACGCCGCTTCGCGCAGATGCCCGACGCCGAGGACTGGATCGACCGCCTCAAGATCGTGGGCATCGACCTGCGCGACCCTGCCCAGGTCCTGGGCCTCGCCGACGAGGTCGCGAACGCAGGCCCCCTCGACATCCTGGTCAACAACGCCGCACAGACCGTCCGCCGCTCGGCCAACGCCTACGCACCGCTCGCCACCGCCGAACACGAGGCCCTGACCGGGGACGCCCGCCGCCCCGAGCTGATCTCGTTCGGCGGCCACGGCCAGCTCGCACTGCCCGGCACCGCGGTCCCCGAGGCCCATTCGGTCACCACCCTGGCGTTGATGGCAGGCTCCAAGGAGATCGACGCGGGCGGCCTGGTGCCGGACACCGCCGCGGTGAACTCGTGGATCCAGAACGTCGAGGAGGTCGACCCGGTGGAGCTGCTGGAGGTGCAGCTCTGCAACTCGACAGCCCCGTTCCTGCTCATCTCCCGGCTGCGCGCGTCCATGGCGAAAGCGCCGGCCCGGCGCAAGTACGTGGTCAACGTGTCCGCCATGGAAGGCCAGTTCTCCCGCGCCTACAAGGGTTCCGGGCACCCGCACACGAACATGGCCAAGGCCGCGCTGAACATGTTGACGCGCACCAGCGCCGAGGAGATGCTGCAGACCGACGGCATCCTGATGACCGCCGTCGACACCGGCTGGATCACCGACGAACGACCGCACCCGATGAAGATGCGACTCGCTGACGAGGGCTTTCACGCGCCGCTCGACCTCGTGGACGGCGCCGCCCGCGTGTACGACCCCATCGTGCGCGGCGAGGCCGGCGAGGACCTGCACGGGTGTTTCCTGAAGGACTACGAGCCCGCCGCCTGGTAAAGCACGTGTCCGAGGCACCCGTCGGACGCACCCGAACGAGCCCTTTCGTCACCACCTAGGCCTATTCGACCACGTGTTCGAGTACCTATTTGTCATGAGGACTGTGTGGCGGGGAGCACTTCGGTTCGGCATGACGACGATGACGGTCCGGCTGGTGTCGGCGTCGACGGAACATCGCGGCAGGGTGCACCTGGTGCACCGCGAGGACAGCGGCCGCGTGCGGCACCAGCAGGTGTGCGGCGAGTGCTCGCTGCGGCTGACCGCGGACGACATAGGCCGCGGCTACGAGCTCGACGACGGCCGGATCGTGCAGATCGACCCAACGGAACTGCCGTCGCCGGAATCGGGCGTCATCGACGTCCAGCAGTTCGCGCCGCAGTCCGACCTCGACCCGATCTCGTTGCACCGCAGCTACTACGTCGAACCCGACGACTTGTCGGTGCGCTCGTACGTGCTGCTCCGCGAGACGCTGGAGCGCACAAAGACAGCGGCGATCGTGAAGTTCGCCTTACGCGGCAAGGAAACGCTCGCGGCCATCCGGCCACAGCAGGGCGTTCTCGTGCTGCACACCCTGCTGTGGCCCGACGAGGTGCGCGAGCCGCACTTCGCGTTCCTGCACCGCGACACCGAGGTGCGTACCGGCGAGCTCGCGGCCGCGGCGGCGCTGGTGCGGGCACAGACGCGGCCGTTCAAACCGCACGACTATCCGAACACCGGGCGTGAGGCGTTGCTGCGGCTGGTCGAGGAGACCTACCAGTTGGCGGGCTCGGCCAACGCGTAGAGCTTGTCGTGATGCGGTGCTGGTCGTGATAGATGGACAAAGTGGACTGTCCGGCCGGCTTTCCGTTCCGCCACGCCGTGCAGTAGATGCCGGACGACCACCGCATCGTCTTCGACGTCTTGGGGCAACACGGTCTGGGTGCGGGACACGACCTTCGTACCGTTGATCCACACCTCGAACTTGCCGGTGTCCTTGGCGAGCTTGAAGCGCGTGACGATCCGGGTCGACTCACCACGCTTGATCTTGCCTGCCGTACCGGAGATGCCGCCCGAACCGCCGAAACGGATCTCGTCGTTTCTGCACGAACATCAGCAGCCACGGGCCTTCGGGGTCCTCGGGTGACCACTGCTGGAAGGTGACGTTCTGGTTGTGGAACTGCCAGTTCGCCGGAAGCATGATCGCCTGGCCGTGGTAGCGGTCCTGGCCGACCGACTGCGCGCCGCGGTCGATGGTCTCCGAGTGGTAGCCGCCGGTCGTGCCGTTGTAGGTCTGCTTGGCCTCGATCGCGGTGGTGCCCTTGTACTTCACGTTCGTGACGTCACGGATGACGCCGTCCTTCTGGGTGTAGTGGTAGTCCCAGCCTTTCAGCGTGCCTTCGTTCTGGAAGTCGACGCCGGGCGGGGGTGCCGCGACCTGTGACGACACGAGCAGGGCCGCCATGAGCAGGGATAGCACGAAACGCCTCCATGGGTGCGAGGTGGCGGCGCCCCAGGACACTAACATCAGCAGCCATGCTCGCCAGCCCCGTGGACCTCGTGGACCTGCTCGAGTGCGAGCACCGCAGCTACCTGGCGCGCACCGGACGAGACGACAGGCCCGAGGAGCTGCGGGAGGCCGCTTCCCGCACGGCCGCGGAGATGCGCGCAGGGCTCGATCTCATCGAGAACGCCGTGTTCTTCGAACGAGATTTCCACTGCTCGGTGCAGACGCTCGTGCGCACCCCGGACGGCTACGAGCCGTGCGAGAACGTTCCGGAAGCCACTCCTCTGGCGGTGCTGAGCCTGACCGCCGCTGCCCAGGCCCTGAACGCCGAACACGCGCACCTGGTCGTCGACGGCAAGCGGATCTCGTTCCGGGTCGCCGACTTCACGCCGCTGCTCGGCCGCTTGAAGTCCCGGCTCGCAAAGCCTTGACCTGCGCCTTCACGGTCCTGGGGTGACGTGCGCGCGGCGTGCAACGGGTGCCGGTTCGCCCGGCACTGCGCCTCCGGACGCGAGGAGGCGCGGGACCTGTCGCTCGTGGCCGGTCTGCGGGCCGACCAGCGGCGGAAGCTTGTTTCGGTCGGCATCGACACCATCGACGCGCTTGCGGCGACCGAGGACCGGCCAGCCACCCTCTCCCCCGCGAGCTTCACCGCGTTGACCGCCCAGGCCCGGCTGCAGGTGCAACAGGAACGCACCGGCGTCACCACGTTCGAGGTCGTCGCGCCCGAAGCGCTGGAGAACCTGCCCGAGCCGGCCGAGGACGACGTGTTCCTGGAGGTCGACGGCGACACGTTCCGCACGCCCGGCTGGAAGGGCACGTTCGCGGAGTTCGTCGAGCGCACGCCGGCAGGCCGGGTCTACCACTTCACCCCGCACGACCTTCGCCGGCCGGGCGGCGCGCATCGGCGACCGTGGAGTCCGAAGTGGACGAACTGGTGCGGCGCTGCGTCGACCTGAACGCGTTGACCCGCCGGGTGCTGAGGGTGTCGACGCGGGAGTACACGCTGTCCGCGCTGAAACCGTTGCTGGACGACGAGATTCCGACGCGTGGCCTCCGCGATCTGCTGGAGAAGATCAAGCGCGAGCACGGCGTCGAGACGCTGACGCGCGACGAGGAGGTCGACGAGGCCGCGCGGGAGAAGGCCGCGGAACGGGCGCGCCGGATGGCGGCGCTGACCGAACCGCTGGTCGCCGAGGGGCACTCGTTGTTCGCCGCCACGGTCGGCTACCACCGGCGTGAGACGAGTCCGGCGTGGGGCGACTTCTTCCGGCAGGCGCTGGCGCCGATCTCCGACCTGGAGACCGACTCCAACTGCGCGGTCCCGATCACGTTGCGGACCGAGGACTGGGTGCCGCCGAGCGGGCGCGTGCGGACGTCGAAACGGGCGGTGCGCGCGCGGATCGACCCGGAGCGGCCGCATCCGTTCGGGCAGGGCGAGCAGGTCCGGCTGCTCTACCCCGGCAACGTGACCGCCAATGCCGTGGTGGCGGACGACAACCCGCACGAGTTGGTGCTGACAGAGAGCACCTCGCAGGAGCACGCGGGGATGCCGATCGCGGTGCTGCCCGGTAGCCCGGTGCCCGCGTCGCCGAAGGACGAGGCCGTCGCCGAGCTGGCACAGCAGGCCGTGGCAGCTGCTGCCGTTGCTGCCGCGCAACCCCGGCATCGACCTGCTGCTGCGCACGCCGCCCGCGCAACCGTTGCCACAGCACGACGACGTGGTGCAGGCCGTGATCAAGGCGGTCGACCAGCTCGACGGTGGCACGCTCGCGGTGCAGGGGCCGCCCGGCGCGGGCAAGACGTACCTCGCGACCAAGCTCGTCGCGCACCTGATCGCCCAGGGCAAGACCGTCGCGGTGACGTCGAACAGCCACAAGGCCGTCGAGAACGTCATGAGCTCGGTCGACCCGGCCATCCCGATGGCCAAGCGCCCCAAGGGAAAGCCCGCCAAGGGCGAGGACGCGCCGGTCGTGCCCTGGGACCAGCCCAAGGACAACGGCGCGCTGGCCCGGTGGCGTGAGGAACATCCGCAGGGACATCTCGTCGGCGGCACGGCGTGGACGTTCTCCAACGCGATCATCAAGGCCGAGCCGTTCGACGTGATGATCATCGACGAGGCCGGGCAGTTCGCGCTGGCCGACGCGGTGGCGGTGGGGACCGCGGCACGGAACCTGGTGCTGCTGGGTGATCCGCAGCAGTTGCCGCAGGTGGTGCAGGGCGTGCACCCGCCCGGTTCGGACGCGTCCGCGCTCGGTCATCTGCTCGGCTCGTCGGACGTGATCCCGCCGCACCTGGGCTACTTCCTCGCCCAGACAAGGCGAATGCACCCGGCGGTGTGCGGCCCGGTGTCCGAACTGTCCTACGCCGGACTGCTGCAGTCGCACCCGGTCGCGTCGCAGCGGTGGATCGACGGCATCGACCCCGGCATCTACCTGCGCGAGGTCGACCACCGGCACAACATCACGTCGTCGCCGGAGGAGGCGGACGCCGTGGTCGAGGTGGTGCGGTCACTCGTGGGTCGAACGTGGACGGACAACGGCAAAACGCGCGAACTGACCGATGCCGACATTCTCGTTGTGGCGCCGTACAACCTGCAGGTGCGGGTGATCCGGCGCAGGCTCGCCGATGCGGGGTTCGACGAAACGCGGGTGGGCACCGTGGACCGGTTCCAGGGCCAGGAGGCACCCGCCGTGGTCATGTCGATGACCTCGTCGTCCACCGTGGATCTGCCGCGTGGCCTGGACTTTCTTTTGTCACGTAACAGATTGAACGTGGCATTGTCCCGTGCCCAGGCGCTCGCGGTGATGATCTGCTCGCCTCGACTGCTGGACGCGGACGTTCGCGGAGTGGAACAGATGCGCCTGGTCGCGGGATTGATCGCCCTAACCCAGAACATGAGGATCTGTACGTGGTGACACCTTAGTGTTGTCAGACGGTGACCTTTCGAGCGCTCTGTGTTGCTAGCGTGGCGCGGCTCACCCAGTCGGGTGATTCAGAAATCGAATGTGCTCGATCCGCCACGCACCAACCAGAGCAGGAGATTCCGTTGGCAAGAAGAGTTCTCGGCGCGTTCGCGGTGACGACCACCGCGGTTCTGGCCTCACTGGCGTTCGCCACCCCTGCGAACGCGCACACCCCCACGGTGAAGGTCGACTGTGACGAGAAGGCTCAGAAGTCCGTGCTGACCGTGGACCTCAAGGACTACAACCAGAACGGCGACAACACCCTGACTGTCGAGATCGACGGCGAACAGGTCAAGAAGACCAACTTCCGCAAGGGACTGTCGAGGGAAACGTTCGAGCGCGACAGCAAGACCAAGCACACCTACAAGGTGACGGTCTTCGCCCACGACGACCCCAGCTTCGAGTCGAAGCCTCAGAACTGGAGCAGGGTCTTCGACCTCTCCAACGACAAGTGCGTGAAGACGCCGCCGACCAAGACCACGAAGCCGGAGCCGACGCCGCCGACGAAGACGACGTCGCCGTCCTCGGAGGCGCCCTCGTCCTCCGTGGTCCCGCCGTCGTCCACTCCGGCCGCCCCGGCGCCCGGTGGCAGCCAGCCCGAACCGCCGCTCGCCGCGACCGGCGCGTCCCCGCTGTGGCTGCTGCTCTCCGGCGTCGGCCTCGTCGGTGCCGGTGCCGCCACCGTGCTGTTCGTGCGTCGCCGCCGCGCATAACGCTGTTTTGAGGTAACGCGGGGGCCTTTCGTTTCCTTCCGGGAAACGCGGGGCCCCCGCGTGGCATCAGTCAGAGGTCCAGAGTGGTCTCTGGAGGGTGGCCCTCGCGGATGAAGTACTCGGTGCCGAACGCGTAGGCGAAAGTGTCGTCGTCCATCGACAGGAAGAACGAGTGCTCGGCGATCTGTGAGGCGTGCACCCGCATCGCCTCCCGCTTCACGCCCAGGTACGGCGTGACGTCGACCGCCGCGGTGATCCCCGACTCCGGCACGGCGCCCTCGAGCGGCGGCGGCTCCTCGTGCCCGGCGCGGCGCATCGCCTCGCGGAACCTCGTCTCGCTCACCAGCGCCTGGTAGACCGCGGGAGTGCCGGCGATCTGCGCGGCGCGCACACCCACCCGGTGCACCTGGATGTGGTCCGGGTGGCCGTAGCCGCCGAAGCTGTCGTAGGTCGTGAGGACGCTCGCGTCCTCCTCTTTCAGGATCGCGGCGAGCTTGCGTGCCGCCTCGTCGACGTCCGCGGTCCAGAACGACCCCGGCCGGTCGTTGAGCTCGTCGCCCGCCATCCCGGAGTCCAGGTAGTCCAGGAACTCCACGCGCGCCACCCCGAGCAGGTCCGCCGCCTCGTGCGTCTCCTTGACCCGGCGCTGCCAGAGTTCTTCGCCCTCGTCGAGGAAGTCCGGGATCTCCCCCACCTCGCCGCGCGTCGCGACGACGAGCACGACCCGGTGGCCTTCCTCGAACGCCTTCCGCATCACTCCACCCGTGACGATGCACTCGTCGTCGGGATGCGCGTGGAACGTCACCAGTGTCGCCATTGGTAGTTAGGGGCGCGGTGTCCGCGAGGACCCGTTTCCCCTGTCCCCTTTCAATCCGTGCGTGCGGTTTTCCCGCACACGGCTTACCGATGATCTTCTTGACATGGTTACGCCGTCCTCGGGTAGCGGACAGTGCCGCGAAGCCGATGCAGGCCGTGCCCGTTGAACCACTCCTCAGTCCACGCCCGAGTCTGACCACTGCGGAGGTTGCGTCCACGCTTCTTGATCATCAAGTCGCGCAGGCGCATCACCACGTAGTCATCGATCTGACGAAACTTGATGGCGGCGTTCCCGGTCCGGAAGTAGTTGCCCCAGCCACGCAGGATCGGGTTCAGCTCCTCGATCACGAGGCGAATGTCCCGTACTCCCACCCGGTTGCGACCGGTCCGGACCCGAACCTTGTCCCGGAGCCGCTTCATCGCCGCCTGAGCGGGCCAGCGCTGCAGGTAGTAGCGGATGATGCCGCGCTGCTCCCACAACCTGCCCGACATCCGCGCACGGAAGTGACACCCGAGAAAATCCAGGCCTTCCCGGCCTTCCCTGAGGTCAACGATCTTCGTCTTGTCCGGGTGCAGCTGCAGCCCGAGATCGGTGAGAATGTCTCTCACCGCGTCCAAAGCCGCCCTGGCCTGCCGCTCACCACGGCAGAGCACCACACCATCGTCGGCGTAGCGCACCAGCTCACCCACCTGCCGCGCGGTGAGCCCGGTGTCCAGGACGTGCAGAAAGATGTTGGCCAGCAACGGGGAGATCACCCCGCCCTGCGGAGTACCCGCGACCGTCCGCGTCACCCCACCCTCGGCCATCACCCCTGCTCGCAGCCACAACCGCAGCAGCTTGAGCACCCGGCGATCCGACACCCTGCGGCCGACCAGTTCCAGCAACCGCTGATGATCGATCCGGCCGAAGAAATCACGGATGTCGAACTCCACGACATGAGTAGCACCCTCGATGAACCCGACCCGAAGCCGTTCCATCGCCTGCGTGGCGGACCGTTTCGGCCGGAACCCATACGAGCACGGCAGGAAATCCGCCTCGAACACCGGTTCCAGCACGAGCTTGACCGCCTGCTGCGCCACCCTGTCCCGCACCGTGGGTATCCCCAGCGGCCGCTTGCCGCCCTGTGGTTTCGCGATCTCCACCCGCCGCACTGGCGACGGGCGATACCGGCCTGCCTGAAGGTCATCGCACAACTCACGCAGCATGCGGTCCACGCCATAGACCTCCACCGCGCCCAAGGTGATCCGATCCACCCCGGCCGCGCCCTTGTTCGCTCTGACTCGTTCCCACGCCTCCCACAGGACGTCACCCCTGCAGACACGGTCGAACAGGGCGTGGAAACGCCGACCCGAAGACTGCTTGGCCGCAGTCCATAGCGCCCGTTGCAGTTCTCGCACCTTCACCGGCGACGGCCTCAACCGATCGGCGGCTACGACCGGCGAAGACCGATCGGGGCAGTTGGACCGGGACACCCCGGTCATGCCCTGACGCTTACCCGCTCCGCACGCGTGATCAAAGTGAGGGCCCTTCCCTCCCGGCGCGTTGTGCTGCACGCCGATCACCGGTACTACGACCCCCTCGGACTCCCGCTGCCCTCCAAGGGATTTCACCATCGGCTTATACCCCTGGTCTTTGCCCGACGAAGGCCAGGCAGACGGGTCTCTCCTGTCCCGGACCAGACCGTGCACACGTGCCGCCTCCCGTACCCCGGAGGGACCCGCCAGGCTGACCCCGGAACAGGGCCTGACAGACATGGCCTTCGCCGTGACATGAACGGCTCGGCCCCCCCGTTGCGCGTCTGACGAGGCTGCAGAGTTCGCTTAACGCTGCGGCCCGCGTGCTTACTCCCTCCACAGAGGCTCTCGACATCCCGCTCGGCCCGCCAGATCTCTCCGACGAACTGGGACCTGCTACCGGGCACTCCGGTGCCTACCCGGACGGGACTTCCACCCGCAGGCCTGGTCCAGTTTTCAGGACGCAACATGCCCACGACGTTACCCGCGCCGTTACCCGTGGATGGAACAGCGCAATTCCGGCCCGGCCGCCCGATCCCTACTTTGGTGGACAGACCTTGGCCGCGGGGAGGCTGTCGTGCGCGTCCTGTGCACAGTCGCGTTCTCGGCTGCCCACGCGCGGGCCTCGTTGCCACTCGTGTCGATGCTCACGTCGCTGGGCCACGAGGTGCTGGTGGCCGGGCCTTCGACGGTCCTGCGCGGTTTCGCCGACGAGCCGGTGCGCGTCGTGCCAGCCCTGCCCGAGGTGTGCGACCAGCTGGCGGACCTCATGCAGGGCGAGGTGCTCACGCTCCCACCCGACTACGACCCGTTCGCCGACGAGATGATCGTCGAGCTCGCCGCCGGTCCGCACATCACCGCCGCCGTGCAGGCCCTGTTGCCGGTGGCCGCCGACTTCCGCCCGCACCTCGTGCTTCGGTCCGGGATCGAGTTCGCCGGACTGCTCGTCGCGGAACGCCTCGGCGTGCCGCACGTGTCGATGCCTTCCGGGGTCGGCCAGTACATGGACCGGCTCACCTTGCTGGGTGCGTTGAACGAGCGGCGGGCCGAGCTCCGGCTGCCGGTGCACGAGTCGCTCGACTCGGCGCACCGGTACGGCCGGTTGGACGCGATCCCACCGGCGTACTCCTTTGCCCGCCAACGGATGCCTGCCGCGTTCTGCTACCAGCAGCCCGCACATCACAGTGCCGGGGAGCGGATTCCGCAGTGGATCGCGGATCTGGATCCCGCGCGTCCCCTTGTCGTGGCTTCCACCAGCACGGCCGGCGGGGTGTTCGCCACCGAGTCCGCGTTGCGGTTGTTCGACTTCGACGCCATGCCGGAACGGGTGATCTCCCGTTCTCCGCTGGCGCACCTGGAGACGCTGGTCGGCGCGCTGGGCTCGCTCGACTGCGAGGCGGTGGTGCTGACCGGCGGTTTGCCGGTCTCTGAACCGTCTGCGGGGAACGTGCACCTGGTGGAGTCGTTGCCGCAGGCTTTGTTGTTGCACAGTGCGGACTTGCTCGTGTCGCACGGCGGATACAACTCGGTCCGCGAGGCGGTGCGGGCCGGGGTGCCGGTCGCGGTGCTGCCGGTGATGCACGATCAGATGCACAACGCTCATCGGGTCAGTCGGCTCGCACTGGGGGTACGGGCGCCGGACTTCGAACCGGCGGCGGTGGCGGCGGCGTGCCTGCGGGCGTTGGAGGATCCGCGGATTCGGGCCGGGGTGCGGCGGGGGCAGCGGCACATGCTGGGGTTGCCGCCGATTCGGGCGGTGGCGGGGTACCTGGAACGGATCGTGCAGCGGAACCGGAAGCTGACCGTGGCCTGGTGACATGTGAAAGGGCGGCGCCTCCCCCAGGTACCAGGCTCTGGGAGGCGCCGCCCCTCGGCGAACAGGTGGAGCTATCGCAGGGTCAGGTTCCAGGCGTTGATGTACCCGGTGTCACCCGAGTACACGTCCTGGACCCGCAGCTTCCACGTGCCCGCCGCGACCTCGGACGAGGCGTTGACCGTGTAGGTCGCGACCACGTTG
>CAVYAD010000010.1:0-88675 GCA_963766275.1 uncultured Actinomycetota bacterium | reverse complement strand
CGATGTTGCTCACGGGCCCTCCCGGTCGGCCAGCTGACGCAGTTCGGACAGGGGCAGGCGTTGCGCGGGCAACGGCGGTATAGCGTCGGGGATGTCGAGCAACGACGCGTACTCGCGCGTCGGCACCAGTGGCGGCGAGTAGGCGTGCACGGTCGCGGCGGGCGTCTCAAACGGGTTCGTCACCTGGTGCGCGCGGCCCTGACCCCGAAGCCGATCGCCTCGCCGGTCGTGCGCCGCGCGGAACGGATCGGGCCTGCGGGGTAGCGGTAGTCCTCGTGCAGGGTGCCGGTCAGCACGGTGAACGAGCCGGCCGAGCCGCCGTGGTCGTGCGGCGCGGTGCCCTGGCCGGGCAGCCACGACAGCAGCCACAGCTCGACGCCCTCGGTCAGACCCAGGCGTGCCCACCATCGGCGTTCGGTCGAGTAGTCGAGGATCGAGAGCAGGCCCGCGGCGAATGCTGCCACAAAAGAGGTCAGGTCGCGCAGTTCGCGCGCTCTCCACAGCGATCGGGACGGGTGGATCACGTCGCGCAACAGCTGGCTGTTCAGCGTCGGATGAAGATCATATTCGGAAATGGTCGAGGTCACCGGCTCGCTCTCCTCGATGGCACCGTCGGTTACGGGGCAGCGATCAAGACGCCAACCAGCCTGCTGCAAGCGCATACGTCGCGTCGAGCTACACCCGCACGAGGCCACCAGGACGAGGTCGATCGTGCGGTCGGACCAGAAATAGACCGACACGCTGGTGATGTTGCCAGAGGCGCTCGGAATGTGGCTAGAGCTCCCGCAGGATGGTCTGTGGTCTTGACCAAAGGTTGCAACCTTTGGTCAAGACCACTCACGACAGTTCGCGGTAGTAGTAGGGGAACGGGTCGTTCGGCAGGTGCACCGGGATCGCGCCGCGCAGCTTGGCGTCGAGCTCGGTGCGCACCCGCCACTGGCCGTTCGGCTTCAGCACGGCCACGCCCTGCCACGGGAACACGTTCGTGAACTTGTTGACCAGGTGGAAGCCCCACTGGCCGGGGTTGGGGTGCACGGTGCCGCGGATCGAGTGCGGGTAGTAGCGCGGCACCATGTTCATCACACGCAACGTGTAGAGGGTCAGCGTGAAGCGCAGCGCATACTCGTCGGCGCGGCGCAGGATGTGGTCGCCGACCGCGCGCATGTCCTCTGCCGCGTCCATGACGTCCTCGCCCGCCACCGTGCGCGACAGCACCTGGCTGAGCAGGTGCACCGCCTCGGCGTGCGTGTTCATGTTGGCGGTGAGGTTGCGGACCAGGTACTTGCGGTGCGCGTCGTCGGTGTTGTCCACCCACCACTTGCGGAGCTTCGGCTCCAGGCGGGCTTTGACGTCGTCGAACTCGTCCTGCACGGACGCCACGACGTCGTCGAGCATGTCGACCATCGTGATCGTCTTCTCGGCCTGCAGGTCGGTGATCATCTGCTCGGCGTCCGCGCGGTAGCAGCGGGCCTCGTGCTCGCTCACGCCGAACAAAGGGCCGTAGATTATGTCGTCGCTGATCACGTGCATGACCGCGCCAGGTTCGTGGACGAGGCTCATCGCGTGGGAGAGCTCCAGCAGCCGCTGCAGGTTCAGCAGCTCGGCCATGTCGGGCGAGCGGCGGCGGACCTTCACCGGGTTCGGGATCTTGAACGGGTAGGACGGCAGCGTCACCGGGATGGGCGTGCCCTGCTCGACGTGCAGCCGCAGGGTGTCCTGCCAGAGCTCCCAGTTCTCCGCGAACCGCGTCTTCTCCACGCTCGCGGCCCGGTACCGGCCGCACGCCATGATCTCGAAGATCTGCCGGGCGGGGTCGTCGATCCGGTCGAGCCTCGGGCGGATCTTGTCGACGAACGTCTCGGCCTCGTCGAGCGCGGTCGCCCGAATTGACCCGTGGTCAATCGACTCGACGACCTCGGGTTCCGGATCGGCGATGCCCAGCGCGGCCACTCCGCCGCGTACCGGTTCTGTCGGGCTGAGCATTACGAACCAGGGGTCCACTGTTTCCACGTCGAGCGTGGCAGGACCTGCAGCTGATTTGCCGGACACAGCGTTGCTCCCTCGTGGGGTTGCCGAAACAGGATCAATGCGGGCGGTGTGGTTACGATTCTTGGCAGTAACCTTCGTTGCCGCCAAGGGGTGAAAAGCGCCACCTAGGGGAGGAATCCGGCCAATGCACAGAGTTGTCGTCTTCGTGCCAGAAGACGCGGTCCTGCTGGATCTAGGGATGGTGTCGCGCACATTTGAGGACGAACTGAGTGAGGTAGGGACTCGATACCAGTCGAGATATGCAGGACTCAATGGCAAAAGTGTGGGACCTCACATCGCCTGTTGATTGAGACGCATGGAGGTATCGACCTGCTGAAGTTTGCGGACACTGTTGTCGTACCGGCTTTCACCAGCGTCAACCGCTCGGTATCGGCTGAGGTCATCAGCGCGTTGCGGGCCGCGCAGGTCGCCGGGGCGCGCCTGGTCGGACTGGCCACGGGCGTGTTCGTGCTGGCAGAGGCCGGTGTGCTGGACGACGGCACGGCGGCGGTCAGCCGCGAGTGGTCGGCGGTGTTCGCCCGTCGGTTTCCCCAGGTCGTCATCGCGGCCGAGGCACCGTACGTCGAGTGGCGGGGTGTTTCGACTTCGAGCGACACCGCCGGAACCATCGCGTTGCTCCGGCATCTCACCCGGCGTGATTTCGATCGATCATCTGTCCGATTGCTGTCGAATGCATGCGATGATTCAGTCGAGTCTGATAGCCTGGCTGATCTTCGGGAATGGATAGTTCACAACCTCGAAAAAGCGTTACCGCTGAGTGAACTCGCGGCGCGCGTGCACATGTCGCAACGCACGTTGATCCGCAGATTTCGGGCCGAGACCGATCTCTCTCCCGGCCAGTGGATCCTGGCTCGTCGCATCGATGCCGCGAAGACGTTGCTCGAAACGACGAACGACACGGTCGACCAGATCGCCCGGGGTGTCGGATTCAGTTGCGCGGGCACCCTGCGCGACCATTTCAAGAGGGTGACCGGGGTCACACCCGCGAGTTATCGTGCCGTTGCCCAGAATGTGGACCGCGGTCTCCGCTCTACTGGGGACGACAGGTAGTGAAATGGGATCAGCGCGGTACGCGGAGCAATAGCAGCGTGCGTGCTTCCAGCGTCAGCTTCGTCCGGGGCAGAATCGCGGTGGCGTCGACGGGGAACCGTCCGCGGTCGCCGTGTCCAGGAAGGGCTCGTACGACGGCCCATAGCGTTCGTGCGGCAGCGTCACCGTGATGGCGTCCGCCCCGGCGTGCATCAGCATCAGCCACGAGTCGTCCGACACCAGCTCGCCATCACGCGTGCGGGAAAGGCAGTTCGAGCCGTCGATGAACATGCCGAGCGTGCGGCGATCCTCGTCGAACCAGTCCGTCTCCGCCATCTCGTGCCCGTCCGGCCGGAACCACACCAGGTCCGGGTTCCCGCTCGGCGTCGTGCGGCCCTCGAAGAACTCGGGCTGCCGCAGCGCGGGCGAGGACGCGCGCAGGTCGATCAGCCGCTGCGTGAACCCGAGCAGGGCCTCACCCGCGTCTGTGGTCGTCCAGTCCATCCACGAGACCTCGTTGTCGAGGCAGTACGGGTTGTTGTTGCCGCCCTGGGAGCGCCACATCTCGTCGCCCGCGACCAGCATCGGCGTGCCGGTCGACAGCACCAGCGTGGCGAGCAGGTTCCGCGCCTGCTTCGCCGCAGCGTGTTGACGTCGGGGTTGTCCGTCTCGCCCTCGGCCCCGCAGTTCCACGACCGGTTGTCGTTCGTGCCGTCGCGGCCCTGCTCGCCGTTCTCCTCGTTGTGCTTGTCGTTGTAGGACACCAGGTCCCGCAGCGTGAAGCCGTCGTGCGCGGTGATGAAGTTGATCGACTGCCACGGCCTGCGCAGGTCGTCCGCGTACAGGTCCGACGATCCCGAGAGCCGGTACGCGAGGTCACGCACCGACGTGTGGCCGCGCCAGAAGTCGCGGACCGTGTCCCGGTAGCGGCCGTTCCACTCCGCCCACTGCACGCCGAAGTCGCCGACCCGGTACCCGTCGCCGGTCGCGTCCCACGGCTCGGCGATCAGCTTCGACCGGCACAGCACCGGGTCCGCCGTGATCGCGGTCAGCAGCGCGGAGTCGCGGTCGAAAGAACCCGCCGTTCGGCCGCCCCATCGTGGACGCGAGGTCGAACCGGAACCCGTCGACGCCCATCTCGGCTGCCCAGTACCGCAGCGAGTCCGTGACCAGCCGCACCACCTGCGGCGACCCGGCGTCCAGCGTGTTGCCGCACCCCGTGATGTCCACCGTGCTGCCGCCACCCGCGTGCAGGTAGTAGCCCGGCGCGTCGAACCCGCGGAAGCACAGCGTCGGCCCGTCCGGCCCGCCCTCGCACGTGTGGTTGTAGACGACGTCGATCAGCACCTCGATGCCCGCGCCGTGCAGCGCGGCCACCATCGTGCGGAACTCCTGGATCTCCCGGCCGGGTTCCGACGCGTAGGCCGCGTGCGGCGCGCAGTACCCGAGCGGCGAGTACCCCCAGTAGTTGCTCGCGTTCCGTACCAGCAGCGACGGCTCGTCCTGGAACGCCTGCACGGGCAGGAGCTCGACGGAGGTGACGCCGAGCCTGGTGAGATGCTCGATCGCCGCCGGGTGCGCGAGCCCGAGGTAGGTGCCGCGCAGCTTCTCCGGGATGTCCGGGTGGTTCTTCGTGAAGCCCTTGACGTGCATCTCGTAGATCACGGCCTCTTCGAACGGCACCTCGGGCTTCACCCCGGTGTCCGCCCCGCCCGGCGAGCTGACGACCGACAGCGGCACCGACCCGAGCGAGTCCACGGCCGAAGGCGGCCCGTGCATCGGGTCGCCGACGTACCCGAGGGTCGCCTCCAGGTTCGTGATCTTCCCCTCGATCTGCCGTGCGTACGGGTCCACCAGCAGTTTCGCCGGGTTGCACCGCAGGCCCCGGCCCGCGTCGTACGGTCCGTGCACCCGGAACCCGTACCGCTGCCCCGGCGTGACCCCCGGCACCAGCCCGTGCCACACGCCGAACGTTCGTTCGGTCAGCTCGACCCGCTTCTCGGTCCCGTCGTCGTTGATGAGGCAGACCTCTACCGCGTCGGCGACGTGCGACGTCACCGCGAACCGCACACCGCCCGCCTCGGCGTGTGCCCCCAGTGGGAACGGACGGCCTGCCAGCACCTCGGACTCGGGTCGCGTAGCCATACCTCCGATCTTGGCATCCTGCACCGTCAAAAAACTTGAGAGTTCACACCGGCGGCGCAGTGGGGAGGCCACGCGGGGAGCTTTCGTACGTTCCTGGCGTACGCGGGGTCCCCGCGTGAGCTCAACAGCACGGTGTGGAGTACCCCCGCCGGGTGACCTCCGAGTGGTGGTTGGGAACAATGGGGTCGTGGCGGACGTCGACGTGACAGATCTGGTCGTGCACATGGCGGGCGTATCTGTCCGCCGAGGCAAGAACACGCTGGTCGGAAACATCGACTGGAGCGTGGAGCTGGACGAGCGCTGGGTCGTGCTCGGGCCGAACGGCGCGGGCAAGACCACCCTGCTCCGGCTCGCGAGCGCCGACCTGCACCCGACCAGGGGCAAGGTCCACCTTCTCGGCGAACGCCTCGGCAAGACCGATGTGCAGGAGCTCAAGCCCCGCATCGGCCTGTGCTCGGCCGCGTTGAACGGCCGGGTCCCCGGCGACGAGACGGTCGTGGACCTCGTCGTGTCGGCGGGCTACGCGGTGCTGGGCCGCTGGCGCGAGAAGTACGGCAAGCAGGACACCGACCGCGCCCGTGAGCTGCTCGGGACGCTGGGTATGGAGCACCTCGCCGACCGCCTCTACGGCACCTTGAGCGAGGGCGAGCGCAAGCGCACGCTGATCGCCCGCGCGTTGATGACCGACCCGGAGATGCTGCTGCTGGACGAGCCCGCGGCGGGCCTCGACCTCGGCGGCCGCGAGGACCTCGTCGCGAAGCTGTCCGAGCTCGCACTCGACCCGGACGCGCCGGCGATGGTGCTGGTCACGCACCACGTCGAGGAGATCCCTCCGGGCTTCACGCACGCGTTGCTGCTGCGTGAGGGCTCGATCGTGGCGCAGGGGCTGCTGGACGACGTGCTGACGGAGGAGAACCTCTCGAAGACGTTCGCGCAGGATCTGGAGCTGCAGAAGTCAGGGGAGCGGTTCTTCGCCCGCCGAAGGGTCTGATCCTGTGAGATGAGGGGAGCTTTCATCAACCTCAGGTTGATGAAAGCTCCCCTCATCAACCTGGACCTACCGGCGGGTAACGTGTGACCGGTCGTATCAAGGAGGAGGGCCGCAGTGGCTGAGTTCGTGAGGCTGGAAGTCGAGGACGGGATCGGCACGATCCGGTTGGATCGACCGCCGATGAACGCCCTGAACCGGCAGGTGCAGACCGAGCTCCAGGCCGCGGCCAAGGAGGCGTCGGAGCGGTCCGACGTCTACGCGGTCATCGTCTACGGCGGCGAGAAGGTCTTCGCGGCCGGCGCGGACGTCAAGGAGTTCGCGCAGATCTCCCACGCCGAGATGACGCTGCGCGCGAAGGGCCTGTCCGACGCGCTGGGCGCGCTGGCCACCATCCCGAAGCCCACGGTCGCGGCCATCACCGGCTACGCGCTCGGCGGCGGCTTCGAGGTCGCGCTGGGCGCCGACCGCCGCATCGCGGGCGACAACGCGAAGCTCGGCCAGCCCGAGATCCTGCTCGGCCTGATCCCCGGCGGCGGCGGCACGCAGCGCCTCGCCCGGTTGATCGGTCCGGCCAAGACCAAGGACCTGCTCTACACCGGCCGGTTCGTCGGCGCTCAGGAAGCGCTGGAGATCGGCATGGTCGACCAGGTCGTCGCGCCGGACGACGTCTACGCGGCCGCCGTGCGCTGGGCCAAGCAGTTCGTCAACGGCCCGGTGCTCGCGCTCGCCGCGACGAAGGCCGCTGTCGACGGCGGCCTCGACACCGACCTCGAGTCGGGCCTCAAGCTGGAAAGCCACCTCTTCGCGGCCCTGTTCGCGACCGAGGACAAGAAGACGGGCGTCGAGTCGTTCATCGAGAACGGGCCCGGGAAGGCGAAGTTCAGTGGCAACTGACCCTGCACCCAACCCGCACGCGTCCGCCGAGGAGATCGAGGCGGCGTGGCAGGACCCGAAGCTCGCCAACGTGCTCTACCACGACTGGGAAGCGGGCACGTACGACGAGAAGTGGTCGATCTCCTACGACGACCGCTGCATCACCTATGCCGTCGACCGCTTCAAGGCGGCCGCCGGTGACGTCGGCCCGTACGAGCACGCCCTGGAGCTCGGCTGCGGCACCGGCTTCTTCCTGCTGAACCTCATGCAGGGCGACGTGATCAAGAAGGGCTCGGTCACCGACCTCTCACCCGGCATGGTCGAGGTCGCGCTGCGCAACGCCAAGCACCTCGGTCTCGACGTCGACGGCCGGGTCGCGGACGCAGAGCGGATCCCGTACGACGACGACACGTTCGACCTCGTCGTCGGCCACGCGGTGCTGCACCACATCCCGGATGTGGAGGCGGCGATGCGCGAGGTGCTGCGGGTGCTCAAGCCGGGCGGCAAGTTCGTGTTCGCCGGCGACCCCACGAACGTCGGCAACTTCTACGCCCGCAAGCTCGGCCAGGCGACGTGGTGGCTGACCACCAACATCACCAAGGCCGTGCCGGTGCTCAACGACTGGCGCCGCCCGCAGGAGGAGCTCGACGAGTCCTCCCGCGCCGCCGCGCTGGAAGCCGTCGTCGACCTGCACACCTTCGACCCCGAGGACCTGGAGAAGACCGCTCGCCGCGCCGGCGCGGTGCAGGTCAAGGCCGTCACCGACGAGCTGACCGCCGCGCTGTTCGGCTGGCCGATCCGCACGTTCGAGTCCGCCGTGCCGCGCGAGAAGCTGGGCTTCGGCTGGGCGATGTTCGCCTACCGCACCTGGCAGCAGCTCTCGTGGGTCGACCAGAACGTGTTCTCGAAGGTCCTGCCGCGCGAGGTGTTCTACAACGTCGCGATCAGCGGCAAGAAGTCCCGCTAGAAGTGGGTTACGCGTTCACCTCGGACGACGTGGCGTTCCTGCGGTCACCCGCCGGAACATCCGCGCTCGCCGAGGTGAACGCGTTGCCGTTCACGGACGCCACTCGCCTGCGCGACGTCGGCGTCGCTCGCAAGCTCCTCGGTGAGAACTTCGCCCCGGTCGTGGAAACGGTGCTGCTGCGCCGCCGCGCACAGTCCAAACTGGACTCGTCTGCCGGCTGGCTGTTCACCGACGACGCACTCCAGCAGGCCACCGCTTCCGCTGTCGCCCGGCATCGAGCCGAACGGTTCGCGGGCCGCGACGTCCACGACGTCACGTGCTCGGTCGGTGCCGATCTCGCCGCACTCAAAGCCGTCGCTCGCAGATGCGTCGGCTCGGACCTCGACCCGGTCCGCCTCGCCATGGCCCGCAACAACGTCCCGGACACACTCGTCGTCCAGGCCGACGCGCTCCGGCCGGTCTCGCGCGCCACCGCGGTCACCGCGGACCCGGCCCGCCGCGACTCCTCCGGCCGCCGCAAGTGGCACCCGTCGGACTTCGTGCCGCCACTGGACGAGCTGTCCGAGGTCTACGCCGGTGTCGACCTGGCCGTGAAGTGCGCGCCGGGCATCGACTTCGCGGTCGCACCCTGGGCCGAGGAGGTCGAGCTCGTGTCGCTGGACGGCGCGGTCCGCGAGGCCTGCCTGTGGACGCGCGGCCTTGCCACCCAGGGAGTCTCCCGTCGAGCGACGGTCATCCACGGCGCCGAGTTGTGGACGATCACCGACGCCGAACCCGACGACAGCGACGTCGCCGAGCCGGGACAGTGGATCATCGACCCGGACGGCGCGGTCGTGCGCGCAGGTCTGGTGCGCCACTACGCGGCCCGGCACGGCCTGTGGCAGCTCGACGAACGCATCGCGTACCTCAGCGGAGACACGCCCCCGCAGGGCATCCGGGCGTTCCGCGTGCTCGAACACGCCCACTACACGGAGAAGTCGCTCAAGTCCCTGCTGAAGACCCGCGGGATCGGCAGGCTGGAGATCCTGGTGCGCGGGCTCGACATCGACCCGAACACGTTGCGCAAACGCCTCAAGCTCGCCGGTCGCGACGAGGCGACGGTGGTGCTGACCAGGATCGGCTCGAAGCCGGTCATGGTGCTGTGTCAGGCCGAACGGACCTGAGCAGGCCGTCACGCCGCGAGCGCGACGATGGCCTCCACGAGTGCGGGGTCCTCGACCTCGAACACCAGCAGGCCGGTCAGCACGCGGAACGCCCGGCGCAGCTCGTCGGGGTGCGTGGACAGCGCGAGCGTGGCCATGAACTCGTCGGCGTCCGGTAGCTCGTCCAGCCCGCGGCCCTGCACGGCGCTGACCCCGTTGCGCAGGCACCGCAGCGACATGACGTGGTCGCGCATCCCGTTGATCATGTAGATCGCCTGCCAGAAGCGGCGGCGCGCGAGGGAGGACCGCGCGTGCAGCGCGTACAGCCAGGCCTGGCCGATGAGGTCGGCCCGGTCCGGCTGCCCGGTTCGCGGCAGCTCGTTGGCCTCGCCGAAGAGCAGCCGGAACGTCGGCCCGGTCGCGCCGAACTCCGTCGACGGCCAGAAAGCGATGTCCACCTGCAGCGTCGAGCGCATCAGGAAGACGCGGAAGAGGACCCGGCCGCGTCGCACGTCGAGGTGGCTGACCGCGCCGCACGCGTAGAGCAGCGCGGTCCAGTCCTCGATCACCGCGTCCATCTCACGGTCGACCGACACCGCGAAGTCGATGTCGGACCAGCGGTCTTCCTTGCCGACGGCGGCGGACCCCGTCAACGCCGCCCCGACCACCCGAGGGTCGTTGTCCGCGGCGTTGACGAGGTCACTGCGCAAACATTCGCGCTCCGAAACTGTGAACACCACCCAACACTATTGGCCGCGACTTGAGGGATCGACGCGGGCGAATCGCAGAAGGTCGACCATCTTGAAGTCGCGTGCCGTGCGGGACGGCAGCGTCGGCCGCCAGTTCGGCTGCTGCACCAGGTAGGACTCGGTGTCGAGCTGGAGCAGCCCCACGAACACCTCGCCGATCAGCCGCGCGCTCGCACCAGCGAGCGTGATGCCGTCACCGAGCGTCTCGGCCTCACGCAAACGTGTAGTACCAGAACGGCGTCGATCGCTCGAAGCCGAACTCACGCAGCTCCGGCAGCACGTCGAGCACGGGGATGCCCATCGCCTTCGCGATCGCCTGCCCGGACGGCAGTGACCACGTGAGGTGCCGCAACAGGTTGCGCTGCGGCAGTGAGATCGGTGGTGTCCCGTCCGCGATGGTGCCGAGTGGCAGCCGGAAGAGCGGCGTGGAGATGTGGGTGTCGATCCGCTTGTTCGGCCTTACCTGCTCGTCGCCGAAGTCGAAGAACGTCTGCCACCCGATGAACCTCCGGCGCGCCCGCCGCCCGCCGCGCAGATCCACCGGATCGCTCTGTCCTTCGCCCGCCGGGTCGAAGACGAACCCGAAGAACGGCTGACTGTTGGTGTCTCCCTTGAGATTGGCCCGGTACGACGGCCGCACCTGGCTGTGCCCGAACCGGTAGGCGGCGCCCTGGAACTCCACCGGCATGAAGAACTGTCCCGGGGCCGGCCGGAAGAAACGCCTGCCGTGGACCAGGATGTCCTGGGTCAGCCCGAAGCCGATGATCTGCGGCAGGAACTCGTGCACGATGATCCACTGGTAGTGCCACACGACGGTCCGCTTGGCCTCGGCGAACACCCGGTCCGCCTGCACTCCATCGGCCCTCAGCCTGTCCACGATCCTGTTGTGGAACAGCAGGAACGCCACGTGCAACCCGGAGATCATCATGTTCTCGTCGTTGCGCGGGTCGGAGATGATCGCGACGCCGTCCTGACGCGCGCGGCAGGTCCTCGAACTGCCCGCCGCTCTCCACCCGGAACTTGGCCTTGTCCGCGGCGTCGTAGAGCTGCGGTGAGCCCACCGGCCCAGCGCCGTACACGGAATCCAGTGACAGGGTCGGATGCCGCGTGTTCGGGCTCTGCTCCGGGACCGCGGGCACGGCCAGCCGTGAGCTGAGGTCGAAGGTGAAGTCGTGGTCGACGAACTGCCCGAGGAACGTCGTCCCGGCTGTGTGGAACGGATTGTCGAGGTTGCCCGGACTCAGCTCCGGGTTGGTGATCAGTCGAATCGGCCCTTCGTGCAACGGATCCTTGGCGTCCATCAACCCGCCCAGAGCCCCCATCGCGCGGAGTGCGTCCTGCACCCGCGACGTGTTCTCGGCAAAGGGTGGGAGGGTGAACATCCGTCCGAAGAAGCGGGGCGAGGTGGCTGCGGCGGAAGGTTCCGCAGCCACCTGCGCGGCGGCAGGGGAGGGAGCCAGCGTGACCGCACCGGCACCCGCGACGCCTCCCAGAAATCCACGTCTGGTGAGATTGCCCATGTCAGCGCAGTGTTCTGCAAGATCACTCGCCCCCGCACGGACGAAGAACCATGCAGGGGACGCGAATCACCTACGTCGACAACCCGAGCCGGTGCGCCTCCGCGAGAGCTTGTGCCCGGTTGTGCACCCGCAGCTTGAAGAACAGTTGCCGCTGCTCGGACTCCACGGTCTTCACCGCGATCCCGAGCGCGTGCGCCGTTTGCCGCACCGACTCGCCCCGTGCGATCGAAGCCAGGATGTCGAGCTCCCGATGCGTCAACGTGGGAACGCTCTCATGGGCGACCGGAACAGAGTTCGAATTCCGCACCAGCCCGAGCCGGGCGACCACCGCCGCGGCCTGCCCTCGGCTCTGCACGCCGAGCTTCGCGAAGATCCGCCGCTTGTAGTTGACGACGGTGTGCGGCGACAGCCGCAGCGCTCTCGCGACCAGCGCGGCCGACTGTCCGGAGCAGACGTGGGCGAGGACTTCCATCTCGCGGTCTGTCAGGGCTCCCGGCGCGCAGCGGCGGATCGGCGCCAGCGGCACACGGTCCAGCGAGGCACGCAACGAGGCTAAACCACAGGTGGGGCACAGGGGTACGAGTGAAATTTCCGGTACGAGTTCCGGCGGAAGCTGGCCCACCACGATGTCGGGTGGACGAAGGCGGCAGAGGAGCAGGAGGTCGTCGAGCGAGCAAGCGGTTCCGACGACGAGCCAGCCTGGCAGTGCGTCGAGCCAACTGGCGACGGCATCGACCGTCAGCTGGTCCCACGAGTGCACCGCGATCCTCGTTGATCGCACGCAGTTGGGCATAGCGCCTCACACGCTCATAGCGAGGCGGCGGCGCTTGGGCTTTCCACACCATAGGGCCTGGGTGGTTTCTGTCGCCACCGCAACAGAAACCACCCACGATCGTCGTTTTACGCAGTAGCGAGAGCGAAAATATGCAAGTCGACATCCTCCGGGAGCACGATGCTCCGCAGCGTCTTGCCCTCCGGCGCCGCGTACGTCTTCGTCGCGAAGATGTGCGTGGCCACCTTCTCGTTGCCGCCGCCGGACTGGTTGCGGTACGGCGTGGCGGCGATGATCACGTTGCCGTAGCTCGGCGCCGCCCCTCCGCCGCCGAGCGTCCAGTCGCTGAACCCGATGTCCACAGCGGCGGTGGTGCCGTCGGTGAACGTCACCGTCGCGACCTTGGTCCTGGCGCCGTTGGTGGCGGAGCCGAGGAAGGCCAGCCGGGTGCCGGACAGTGACAGCGTCTGCTTCGCCGCGGTCACGTTGTCCGGACGACCTGCCGGCGAGCCGGGCCAGGTGAACGTCAGCCCGTCGACGGTGCCGGTGCCGCCGGGCTTCAGTCCGGCGGTCTCCAGCGCCTGCCGCGAGTAGCTGTAGCCGCCGCCGTCGAAGTCGCCCTCGCCGTCCTTGTCGTCGGAGGCTCCGACGTTGTTCACGGCGGCGAGAAGGCTGCCCTCCGGCGCGACCTTCACCGTCTGCGGCAGCACGACCGGCTTGGCTCCCTCGACGTTCACCGTGACGGTGAAGTCGTAGAAGCCCTGCGCGGTACCGGGTTCCGCGGTGATCGTGAACTCCGACGGCACCGCACCGGTGGTCGGCGTGAACGTCACCGCCTCCGGCCCGCTGATCGTGTAGGTCGCCTTCGGGTCACCGTCGTAGAGCTTGACGGCGTTGACCTTGGCCGTGAGCGACTTGCCCGGCGCCACCGCGAGCTGGCGCGGCTCGACGGTCAGGTAGTACGGCTGGTCGTGCCTGATCGGCTGCTCACCGTCGCGGAACGACGGCGGGGCATCGGTTGCCCCTGTGCCCCAAGAAGAAGGCGTCCTGCCGAGCACGAAGTCGAGCTTGCCGCCGCGTTCGACGAACGACTCCGGCAGCCAGGTCTTCGTGGCCGCCCGGCCGTTGACCTTCAGCGACTGCACGTACTTGTTGGCGTTGCTCGCGGCCGGGGCGTTGATCACGATGTCCTTGCCGCCACCCCGGTTGATCTTCACCGAGGTGAACGTCGGACTGCTCAGCACGAGCTCCGCGCGTGAGGGCACCTGCGGGTAGATGCCCATCGAGGTGAACACGAACCACGACGACATCGCGCCGAGGTCGTCGTTGCCGGGAATGCCGCCGGGGGCGTTCTTCCACAGCGTGTTGACCGTCTCCCGCAACGTCTCCTGTGCCTTCGCGGGCTGGCCGGTGTAGTTGTAGAGCCACGGCACGTTCACCGACGGCTCGTTGTCCAGTTCGGACTTCGAACCACCCTTGCCGGTCAGGGCCCAGCTGCCGTCGGCGTTGTGGAAGAAGTCGTCGAGCCGTTTGTTCGCGCGCTCCTTGCCGCCCAACGACTCCACGAGCCCGGCGACGTTGTGCGTGACCATCCACGTGTACTGCGCGCTGCTGCCCTCGACGAACCCGTTGCCGGTGTCGGGGGTGAAGTCCTTGACCCACGTGCCGTCGGCGTTGCGGTTGCGGATGTAGCCGCCCGTGCGGTCCGCGACCGGATCGAAGTTGTTCTGCCACCACTGCGCGCGTTCGGCGAACGTCCTGGCGGTCTTCTTGTCGCCGGTGCGGGCGGCGAGCTGGCTGATCGCGAAGTCCGCCGCGGAGATCTCCAGTGTCTCCGCCGCACCACCCCACGCGTTCGAGATGGACGGCATGTACTTGTGCCGCAGGTACTTGTCGAGCGACGGCCGCTGTCCGACCGACATCACGGCCCAGCCGTCCTTGCTCAGGTCCAGCGCCGTCGGCACGGTCGCGGCCTTCACCAACGACTTCAGCGACGTCCTGATGTCGTACTTGTCGCCACCGAACGCCGAGATCGCCGCCAGCGCGATCGGCGCCGGGTCACCGTTCATCACGTGCGTGCCGCCGCCGTTGTGCGTCCAGCGGTCCCACACGCCGCCGTTCTGCTCGGCCTGGTTGAGCAGCGACTGCGCGATGTCCGAGCCGATCCGCGGTTCGAGCATCGTGACCAGCTGGAGCTGCGAGCGGTAGATGTCCCAGCCGGAGAACGTGCCGTACTGGGCCCTCTGCCTGCTCTTGTCGATCTTGTGGGTTTTGCCGTCGAACCCGGCGTACTCGCCGTTGACGTCGCTGAACAGGTTGGGGTGTAACAGGGAGTGGTACAGCGCGGTGTAGAACTTCGTCCGCTCGTCATCGGAGCCGCCGCCGACCTCGATGCGCTTGAGCTGCTTCTGCCACGCGATGTACGCGTTGTCCCTCATGTCCTCGATGGACTGGCCCTTGTTCTCGGCCCTGAGGTTCTGCTTCGCGTTGTCCAGGCTGACATAGGAGATGCCGACCTTGACGCCGACCTGCGAGCCGGGCTCGAACCCGAGGTAGGCCCCGGAACCCTTGCCCAGCACCGGCCAGCCGTTGGTGCCGTACGTCGTGCCGCCCTTCGAGGATGTCGAATCGGGCGTGACAACGTTGTCTTGATACGTGCCGACCTGGGCGAACGGCTGGTCGAACTCCGCCACGAAGTGCAGCGTGTAGTAGCTGCGCCTGCCGACCTGGTTGATGTAGCCGCAGAAGTTGCCCGCCGTGACGCTGCCGGTGATCGTCCGCTTGTCCTTGTCGATCACGGTCTGCGCGTCGCTGGAGCCGACCTGCGACTTGGAGGTGTTGACCAGCACCGTCGCCGGCTTGTCGGCGGGGAAGCTGAAGCGGGCCGCGCCGGTGCGTTCGGTCGCGGACAACTCGGCCTTGGCGCCGGACTTGAGCGTCACGTCGTACCGGCCGGGCTTCGCGACCTCGTCGGTGTGCGCGAACTCGCTCGCGTACACCGCGTCGGTCGCGTCCGTGGTCGGCGACGTGGTGACGCTGCCGACGTGCGGGAAGATCGGGATGTCGCCGGACCCGCCCGCACACCCCGTGCCGGACATGTGGGTGAGGCTGAACCCGCGGATCTTCGTCGCGTCGTACCGGTATCCGCCGGGGGCCGCGGCGCGCAGGGTGTTGCCGCGGGACGCCTCCGGGCTGAAGGAGAACATGCCGAACGGCACGACCGCGCCGGGGAACGTGTTCCCGAGGTTGGTCGTGCCGATGAAGGGATTCACATGTGCTGCCGGATCCGGCACCACCTGAACCTGGGGCTGAGCGGAGGCAGGGACCACTCCGAATGTCATGGCCGCCGCCACCGCAGCTGTGAGAACGACTCTTCGCTGCATGGTCGCGGACCCTACTTTCCGTGCCTGCCCAACCCCAGACCGTGAACCGAAGTTGTCGTCAACCGGACAAACGCTGCTCCATGAAGGCCCTCAGCGCGGGCCAATCGGTGTCTTCCGCGACCTCTACCTGGTGCTTTCCCTCGACCAAGGCTCCGGTCGCCGCATCGACGTCGAGCAGGTGGCTCTTCGTTCTGAGCGTGCCGGGCACGATCGCCTCGGCCACGGCGACCGCGTCGTGGACGTAGATTCCCCGATTTTCGGAACGATCCGCGAGATACGCGCGGTAGGTCCCGGTGAGGCTGCTGAGCGTCTGGTCGACCTTCGTCAGGAACTCGGTGTCGGCGATGCACCGGTGCGTGAGGTTGAGCGGCACGATGATCGGGTTTGCCTTCCGGACGACGGTTCGCGCCGCCTCCGGGTCACTCCAGAAGTTGTACTCGGCGACCTCGGTGATGTTGCCGACGCCGATCCCGCCACCCATGACGATCAGCCGCGGGAACTCGACGCCCGACTCCAGTGCGTTCGCGATGTTCGTCAACGGCCCGATCGCGGCCACCACGGTCTCCGGCGTGATCATTTGCTTGAAGAACGTGACAGCGTCCCGCGCGTCGAGCCTGTCATTGTCCGGCAACGTGTGCGCCTGCCCGCCGAGCCCGTCCTCACCGTGCACGTCACCCGCGCGCCCCGGCCCCTGCGCACCCTTGGCCACCGGCACGTCGGTCCGCTCCAGGTACGCGAGCAGCCGCTGGGCGTTGCGGGTCGTGAGGTCGAGCCCGACGTTGCCGAACACCGTGGTGAGCCCGACGAGGTCCACTTCGGGGCTGCGGGCCGCGAGCGCGATCGCGAACGCGTCGTCCACGCCGGGGTCGGTGTCGATGATGAGAGGGATCGCCATGCCCTCAGCCTGTCATTCGCGGCGCTTCGTGCGGATGACGATGTTCGCCAGCACGAAGATCAGACCGACGAGCAGACCCACTCCGGCACCGGCCCAGAAATCCATCGACATGCAATGGAATCTATCCGGTCTGCGGCGTTTCCGCTGTTAGGGCGTGCGTGACTCGGCGCCCACCTCGGCCACGTCCCAGACGACGTTCCGCAAGCCCGGCCGTTCGAGGTAGCCCTTCTCCCGCATGTCCGCGTGGTAGCGACGCGCATCGGCCTCGTTGTCGTACACCTGGATCGCATGGCCGTCCTGCGTCCACGTGCCGTGCACGAACCCCGGTAGCCCGACCTTGCTCGACGCCATCAACGGCACCTGCGTCCGCCACTCGTCGAGCATTTCCGGGCTGAGTTCCCAGACGCCCACGACCGCCCACATGCCGCATCTCCCGTTCTCCGTAGTCACGATAGAACCGTTTCCAGGCCGCCGGGCGCCCGAAGTTAGAGTCTTCGTCCATGACTTCCATGTGGGGCGCTCCGGTCTGGACGAGATGGCGCAGGTCGCGCCACGACCCCATGCAGGCGCGCTTCCTGACCCTGGCCTCCCTGCGCTGGGTCCTGCGCCACCGCGCCTATACCCCCTGGTACCTGGTCCGCTACTGGCGCCTGCTCAAGTTCCGCCTGCTCAACCCGCACGTCGTGCTGCGCGGCATGGTGTTCTTCGGCAAGCGCGTCGACGTGATGGCCCGCCCCGGCTACGGCCGCATGGAAATCGGGCGCTGGGTGCA
Organism: uncultured Actinomycetota bacterium; assembly: GCA_963766275.1. GTDB lineage: Bacteria > Actinomycetota > Actinomycetes > Mycobacteriales > Pseudonocardiaceae > Lentzea. Next base: position 71,388 of record CAVYAD010000010.1, on the reverse strand, counting down.
CATCGGCGACGGCAACGCCATCCGCTGCCACGAGGGTTCGCTGCGCATCGGCGACAAGGTCGTGTTCGGCAAGGACAACACCGTCAACTGCTACCTCGACATCGAGATCGGCGCGTCGTCCCTGGTCGCCGACTGGGTGTACATCTGCGACTTCGACCACAAGACCGAGGACATCACCCTGCCGATCAAGGACCAGGGCATCGTCAAGTCGCCGGTGCGGATCGGGCCGGACTGCTGGCTCGGCGCCAAGGTGACGGTCCTGCGCGGCACCCGTGTCGGGCGCGGGTGTGTGCTGGGTGCGCACGCCGTGGTGCGGGGGGATGTGCCGGACTACGGGATCGCGGTCGGGGCGCCCGCGCGGGTGGTGCGGGATCGGCGTGCCGACTATGACGCGGATGCGCAGCGGCGCGCCGATATCGCGGACATGGCGCGCAAGGCCAAGGAAGCGCTGATCAGGCGAGCGGAAGAAGCTGCGGACGCTTAGGCACTAAGCCGTTGCCAGGCTGCCATTGATCGAAAGGCGCCGCCAACTCCACCAGTGATCATCAGCGGGCTTGAATGCCGGCCGGGCATTGATCCGGTCCAGGACGCGGACCTTCAGATTTGCCTTGTCATCGATCTGTTTCGGTGCTGTCATGCGCCCATGTCGGCCCTCATGTGTCGACAAGCGCTTGTGCGCGCCGGATGAGGTTCACCCCGAACGGTGGACAGGGGCTCAAGAAGTTCAGGCAGCTGCTCGGAGTGACTTCTCGTAGTCGCTGGGACTGCGCATCCCGAGCGCGGAGTGCCGCCGCGCACCGGTCCAGGTTCCTCGTCGATCAGGAAGGGGCATCTTTGATGACCGGCCGGGGGAGCAAATGAAAACCACACTTGCGAGCGCTTTGGGGGCGCTCGTGCTCATGACCATCGCCGCGTGCGGCGTTGACGTGCCCGCAGGACTTGTGGACAAGGTCAACTCGGGCTGTCCTGACCTTCTCAAGCCCGAGCCGCTTGCGGTCATCACCCAGGGGTTCGAGGTCTCCCAGGTCGTCTCCAACGTTGCCGACAGCTGCAAGGTCTCGGTGCGGGAGGCCGGCCGTGACGTGCTTCTGGTCTCCCTCATCGCCCATCCCGACCAGGAAGCGGCGGAGCGGCTGACCGGCGGGCTCTGCCTCAGCGGTGGCTTGGATGCGGACAAGTCGTGCACGGCCAGTGAGGCCGGCAGCGGGACATTCTCGGTGCACGGCGTGGCCGGGCGGTGGGAGGTGCGGATCGCGGTCTACGAGATTCCGGTGAACGACGAGGCCAAGAAAGCCGTCCACCAGATCCTCGAAGACCTCAGGAGCTCCGACAGGACCAAGTGACCGGGCGTGCCTAAGCGAGCGGAAGGAGCTCCGGGCGCTTAGGCACGAAACCGTCACCCGGCTGCCTGCCGATCAACTTGTTCCGCGACCGCGAATACGCGACCGGCAGCACCTGATCCCGCAACCACCGCAGGTGATCCACCATCGACGAGGGCGCAGCCGCACCGGGCAGAGGCGCCATCCAGGCCGAGTCGAACGGCACGTCCAAGGCGGACAAGAGATGCCCGGCCAACCGCCGATGCCCCAGCGACGACAGGTGCAGGCGGTCCGGGCCGAAGAAACGCGAGTCGTGCACGCCCTCGTCAGCCCACACGTCCACCAGCAGCGCGTCATAGCGTGAAGCGGCGGAACGAACCGCGTCGTTCAGGGCCTCGATGCGCGGCCGCATGCGCCAGCCGAACGGCATCCGGCCCGAGATGTCGCTCAACGTGAACACGGCGACGGTGGGCGCGAAGGACGTCACGGCGCGCACGACGGAGTCCACCCGGCGGCGGATCTCGGCAACGGAAGCGCCGGACATCACGTCGTTGCCGCCGCCGAAGACCGCGACCAGGTCGGGGGTCAGTGTTTCCGCGAACGGAACCTGCTCCACGAGCATCTGGTCGAGGCGACGGCCGCGCACGCCCAGGTTGGCGTAGCGGAAGCCGGGCGCGTCCAGCACGGACGCCACCCGGTCCGCCCAGCCTCGGTACGCGCCGTCGGGCAGCAGGTCGTCAAGGCCCTCGGTGCAGCTGTCGCCGATTGCCACGAAGCGTTGGTATTTCATTCAGTCCCTGGCCATCTCAAGTTCATCCGGCCGGCGACTGTAGCGGAACTAGGTGAACAGATTGCCGGTAGCGATCTTGGGACGCCCCAGCACCCGTGGCTCGCGCACGACCGCCGACGCGTAGACGGCGGCGGTGTCGGTGGCGATGGTGGCCCAGTTGAAGTCCGTGGCCAGCCGCGCCTTCGCGGCACGAGCGCGAGCGGCAGCGGCCGAGGGATCGGACAGCACGGCACGCACGGCGCGCGTGAGTCCGTCCACGTCACCGGGGGTGAACGACAGACCGGTCACGCCGTCCAGCACGACCTCGCCGAGCCCGCCGGCGGTCGAGGCCACCAAAGGGGTTCCGGCCGCGGCGGCTTCCAGTGCCACGATCCCGAAAGGCTCGTAACGGGAGGGCAGCACGACGGCGTTCGCGGCGGTGAGCAACGCCGCCAAGGACCTGTCGGAGAGATGTCCGACGAACTCGACCGCGCGCAGCACGCGATGCTTGCGGGACTGCTCCTGCAACCACTCCGTCTGCGAACCGCCACCGGCGACCACGACCCTCGTGCCGCGGTGGAAGCGGCGGATCCGGGGGAGTGCGGCGATCAGGTCCTGGATGCCCTTCTCCCACTCGATGCGGCCGAAGAACAGCAGCAGCGGATCGCCGTGCGGGCTGTACTGGCGCCGAGCCGCCCCCACGTCAGCCGCTCGGACGCGCCATCCGCCCGGTTCGATGCCGTTGTGCTGCACGGAAACGTCGGCGGCGTCCACTTCGAACAGATGCGCCACCTCGCGCCGCATCGCCGAGGAACAGGTGATCAGCGTGTCCGCCCGGTTCGCGAGCCACCACTCCACCGAGTGCACCTGCTGGTTCAGCGGGTGCGACAGCCAGCCGGAGTGCCGTCCGGCCTCGGTCGCGTGAACCGTTGCCACCAAAGGCACCGAGAACGCCTCGGCCAAGGCCACCGCGGGATGCGTGACCAGCCAGTCGTGTGCGTGCACGACGTCCGGCCGCCACGACCCCAGCGCCAGGCCGGCGCGCGTCATCGCGTGGCCCATCGCCAGCGTCCACGCAACGAGGTCCTTCTCGAACACTAGGTGTGCCGGGTCCTCGGCGACACGGATCAGCCGCACGCCCTCGCTCATCAGGTCGGTCGTCGGGTGGGTCACGGCGTCGGTGCCGGACTCCTGACGGCACAGCACGACCACGTCGTGCCCCTGCGCGGCCAGCTGTGTCGCGAGCGCGTGGACGTGCCTGCCCAGCCCGCCGACCACCACCGGCGGGTACTCCCACGACAACATCAGCACGCGCATCCGTTACCTCATTCCCCTGGCGTCCAGGTGCCCGAACGGGCCGTCCGCCGCGCGCAGTTCCGCCGCCCGCGCATGACCTCGCCCACTGCGAGCCAACGTCGCGAGCTCACTGAAGCGATCGCTGTGAATCTTCGCGCGGTAGCGCGCGTAGTCGGCGGCCGAGTCCTTCGTGACCATGAACGCCCAGTCGCTCGACAACGCCAGCAACGCCTCGCGCACCGCCTGGTCCAGCACGGGATCGCGAGTGTCACTCGAAAAATCGAGCTCCAGGAGCTCGCGCTGCACCGAGGAGTTCAACGACACGATGTCGGCGACCTGCGCGCCGTCCCAGACCCGCCAGTCCTTGCCGCTGCCCCACGACGACGCGGGCAGCTCGACCGGCGCGCCCACGTGCCCGGCCTCGACCGCGCCGCGCAAGGTCGTCACGCGCACACCGGCCTCGGGCAGCGCGCGCAGCACGGCCTCCAGCCACAACGGACCTTCGTGCCACCAATGTCCATAAAGCTCGGTGTCGTACGCCGCGACGACGAGCCCGCCGTCGATCGCCCTGAGACGCCGCACCACGGTCTCGACGAAGTCCTCGACGTGCCTGTCGATGGCTTCGCGCGCCAGCAACGGGTCGTACGGCCGTTTGTCCTCCGGCGCCACGTTCTTGCCGGTCACCCGCGACGGCTTGAGGCCCGTGGGGTGGTCGAAGGTGTGAAAATCCCGGTACGCGGCGTCGCCCGGATAGCCGACCTTCGGCGACCAGACGCGGTACGACACTTCGAGATCACGGCCGAACGCCAGCACATCCGACGAGCCGACCGGGTGCGCGGTGGTGGTGTCGCCGTGCAGCGCGGGCCCGTCGACCATGAACCGCCGCACGCCCGCCGCCGCGTAGCCCGCCTCCATGCCCGGCGAGTAGCCGCATTCTGGCGCCCAGATGCCTTCCGGCGCCTGGCCGATCCGCAGCGCGGTGTCGTCCAGACCGGTCCGCAACGCGAAGGAGCGGACACGGGGGTCGAGCAACGGCTGGAAAGGGTGCGTCGCCGGCCCGCCGAGCAGCTCGATCGTGCTGGAGTCCACAAGGGACCGCAGAATGGGCGAGAACCCGTGCCGCCAGTGGGTTTCGAACTGCTGGAGCGCCCACGACGACGCGCGATGCTCGTATGCGGACAGCTCGCGCAGCCGTTCGCCCGCGTAGTGCGACCGCAGGTGCCAGTTGCCGAGCCAGTCGTGCGCGCCACGTAAGCAGTACGGGTCGTCCAGCTGCGCGGCCAGGATCGGCGTGATGCCGAGCGTCAGGACGTCGGAACGGCCCTCGTCGGCGAAGCGCCGCAGCATGTCGACGACCGGCAGGTAGGAGTGCGCCCATGCCTGGTAGAGCCACTCCTCGCCGACCGGCCACGCGCCGTGGTGGGCGAGCCAGGGCAGGTGGCTGTGCAACACCAGGCAGAAGGTGCCCTCGGTCGGCTTGGGGGTCACGCGCGCACCATCGCTGGATCCTTCACGGCAACGGCCACGAGGTCGAGGCAGGTGTCCATGTCGTCAGGGGTGATGTCGAAGTCCTGCACTGTCACCGACTCGACAGCCTCCTTCAGCTCCGCGGGCCACGGCGCCCCGGACAGCGCGACCTCGACCTGTGCGTCGATGATCCGTCCTTCCAGGAGCGAGTCAAGCCTCTTGCCATGCCTCAGCCCGGCCAGTTCGTCAACGCGGAAACCGGCCTCGCGCAGCATCTCGTCCAGTTCGGACGGTGCGAGTTCCCTGGTGTGGAACGGGTTCAGCGGCGTGTCCTGGCCAGGCGAGAACGTGAGCCTGTTCGGCGTCGTGACGATGAGTGTCCCGCCTGGACGCAGCACCCGGAGGCACTCCGCGAGGAACTGCTCCTGGTCCCACAGGTGCTCGATGACCTGCAGGTTCGCCACGACGTCCACGCTGCCGTCGCGCAACGGCAGCGTGGCGAGGTTCCCGCGCAGCACGTCGAGCTGCGGGTACGCGCGCGAGACGTGCTGTGAGGTCAGCTCGTCGTAGTCGAGCGCGATCACCCGCCGCGCGACCGTGCGGATCAGCTGGGCGCCGTAGCCCTCGCCGCAGCCCGCCTCCAGCACGACGGCGTCCGCGCAGTGGCCGATGAGGTGCAGGTACGCCGCCTCGTGGCGGCGGAACCAGTAGTTCTCCTCGGCGATGCCGGGCACCGTGCGTTCGCCGGTCAGGGGGAGGGTCACGACCGTGAGGTTACTCGCCAGTAGTCAGGATCAGAACGGCGAGATCGTCACGGCCAGCGCACCGGGACCCACGTTCGCGCCGATCGCGGCACTGACCTGCGTGAGCACGACGTCGCGGGCGTGCGGGATGCGCTTCTGCAGCATCTGGAGCAGCTCGTGGCCCTCCTGCTCGGCGGCGAAGTGCTCGACCGCGAGGTCCACGTTGCGCCCGTACGCGATCGCGACGGCCTTGTCGGCGAGCTTGCCGAGCGCCCGGTCGCGGCCGACCACCTTGTCGAACGGCTCCACCTCGCCGTTGACCACGGTGAGCAGCGGCTTGACCGAGAGGGCGTCGCCGAACAGCTTCGCGGTGGCGCTGACCCGTCCCGCGCGCCGCAGATAGTGCAGGGTGTCGACGTAGATCAGCACGTGGGCGTTGCGGCCACGCTCCTCCGCGACGCTGCGCGCGTGCTGGACGTTGCCGCCGGTCTGCACGATCCGCGCGGCCGCGAGAGCCGCGAACCCCAGCGTCATGCCGGACGAGTGCGAGTCGACGATGAACACCGGCACCCGCGACTTGGCCGCGGCCGCCTTCGCCGCGTCGGTCGCCGGCGAGAGCTTCGGCGTCACGTGCACGGACACGATCGTCTCCGCGCCCTTGGCCCACGCGTCCTGGTAGGCCCAGAAGAACGCGTCCGGCGCGGGCGGCTGGGTGGTGATCGGGATTTCCGCCTCCATGGCCTGGAGCAGGCGGTCGGTCGGCACGTATGCCTCGTCGATGAGTTCCGACCCGATCTTCAACTGCATGGGGACCGTGATGATGTCGAACCGCTCCGCCAGTCTGGCGGGAAGTGACGCGGTCGAGTCGGTGACGACGGCTACTCGTGAGGGCACGGGAAGGAAGGTTAACGAAGCGTGATCGCAGTAGCCACCAACGATGGATGTCAATTGGTGTGACGTAGGCCTGGATCGTCGCTTTCCGTACACGGCGAACGCGTTGAGTGAACGCCTCGGAAAGGCGGTTGTGGTGACACAATCGGGTGACTGCAGTTCTATGGAGTTGATCTCCCATTTTGGCGTTTGCGCAGGAAATGGGGTGATTTCCGGGCGTGGCGCGGGTCACTGCGGGTAGGCGTTGGTGCTGGTTGGTGCTTCACGGGGTGGGTAAGCTCGCACAATCTTCGGCCGGGTTGAGTGAGTAGGTGACCATGGGTGTAAAAGAGCCGGAACTAGTTCCGCTCCACGCCGGTTTCGACGTTGTCTACCGTGGTTTTCATCGACGTCAGGTCATCGACCACATCGAGAATCTCGAGGAGCAGCTGCGCTTCACGAGCCTCGACCGGGCCGAGGCGCTGGCGCAGGCCGCGGATTTGCGCAAGCTGCTGGAAATGACGCGGCAGGACCTCGAAGAGGCGCGCGCCCGCATCGAACGCCTCGAATCCACCTCTGGCAGTCATGCGGGTGCGACCGAACGGATGCACCGCATGCTCCGCCTCGCCGAGGACGAGGCCGCGGAGATGCATCTGCAGGCCGAACGCGAGTGCACCGACTTCCGCGAGCGCACGGCGGTGGAGTGCGCATCGCTGCGCGCCGATGCCGAACGTGAGGCCGCCGCCATGCGTTCCGAGGCCGAGTCCGAGCTCTACGCGACCCGCCAGCAGTGCTCGTCCCGCGCGGCCACCATGGACCAGCGCGAGGTCGAGATGGAACGTCGTTGCTCCGACCTGGAAGCCCAGCACCAGCAGCGTGCGGACCAGGTGGAACGCGAGTGCGCCGACGCCATGGCCGAGGCACAGGCCGACGCCGACCGGCTGCTGCGCGAGACCGCGCTGGCGTGCAACTCCCTGGAAGCCGACTCGGAACGCAGACGCGAGAAGGCCAAGCAGTTCTTCGAGCTCACCATGACCCGCCGCCGCAACGAGGCCGCCCAGCACTTCCAGGAACAGGAAGCCCTGGCCCGCGCCCGTGCCGAGTTCGTCGTGAAGGTGGCGTGCCGCGAGGCGAACCGCCGCCTGGCAGAGGTCGCCCGCGAGTCCGACGACCTCCGCGAACTGCGCCGCGTCGTCCACTCCCAGCTCTCCGCCGCCCGCGCCGCGCTGACCGTGGCCGCCGACCGCGTCGGCCCGCCGCCCATGATCCCGGAACAGGTGGCCGCGTCATGAAACGCTGGGTCCCGCTCCTCGTCGGCGCGTTGATGGTGCCCGCGTCGGTGACGGCGTTCGGGTTCTCGGTGTACGGCGAGGAACTGAAGACGGCGCTGTCGTCGTCTCCCGCGGTTCCTCCCGCTCTCGCGGGCCCGGTGCCCGTCGTGGACCTCATGGAACCGCTGCGGATGGAGGCCCCTGCACCGCTGCTGATCCCGGCCGCCATCGCACAGCAGAACGTGCGCGACCTCTTCGCCTCGCACGCCGTCAAGGGCGTCACCTTCGCGCCGGGCACCGCCGACCTGATCGGCCGCGGCCCGGACGTGCAACGAGGCCTCGCCACCGTGCTGCGCAACGTCGCAGGCGGCGCCGTGACGCTCGTGGCGCACGCGTGGAACGGCGAGACGGCCTCGCACCGGTGCGACGTGCTCGCCATGCAACGAGCCGGTCAGCTGCGCGCCTACCTGGCCGAGCAGGGGGTGGACAGCGTCATCACCACTCGGGTGATCGTGGACCCGGTCTGGGGCCCTCCCTCGGACGGCGGACCACAAATCGACGTCCTCGTCAGATAGGTAGGAGCTGTCGCATGGCAGGGGCCGTCGGAATCGTTTTCGGGTTGTGCGTGCTGTCCTTCACATTAGGGGCGGCGGTGATGTACGTCGTGCTGCGCCGCCGTGAGGACGCTGCTTCCTCGTCCGAAGTTTCGTCGGAAGTGCCGGCTGAGCGGGCGGATGCCTGGGTGGCCAAGCCGGCGGTCGTCGAGCCGGTGGCCGATGACTACGGTTCGCGGCCCATTCACCGGAATCCGGTGATGGGGTTGCCGCAGATGGAACCGGCGTTGGCGGTGCTGGCAGATCCGGTCGCGGAGCCGGTGCGGGCTTTGCCGGAACCTGTTGTGGAGCCGGTGGTCGAGGTCTTCGCGGATGTCGAGGAGCTTGAGCCGGTGGCGGAGCTTGAACCGGTCGCTGAGGTTGCCGGGCCTGTGGCGGTTGCGAAGGCTGCCGAGCCGGTCGCGGAAGTCGAGCTGGCCGCGGAGCCAGAGCTGGCTGCGGAGGTTTTCTCGGAACCAGAGGCGCTTGCGTCGGCTGTCGCGGAGCCGGTGGTGGAACCGGAGCCGGTAGCTGAACCTGAGTTGGCGGCGGAGCCCGCGCTGACTGCGGACACCGAGCTGGCGGCCGACCCCGAGCTGGCTGCGGAACCTGAGCTGACCGCGGAACTTGAGCTGACCGCGGAGCCCGCGCCGACCGCGGAGCCCGAAATTGTCGGTGCCGCTGGATATGATTGGGATGGGGACCTCGATCCCCCCTTGGGGGCCGTCGAAGCCCCCGAATCAACGGTAGCGCCCACCACCGACAGTTCGGCGCGGGCGACGTTGCCGGGCCCGTCGGAGCCGCAGCCGATGGAGCACGCGACGGTCGCCGAGCGTGAGGACTTCCGGCAGCGGTACCTGCGGACGTTCGAAGAGGCCCGGCGCAAGGCGAGCAGCAACTAGCGGCCGTGTGCAGGACTTGATCTTTACGAAGGGCGCTTTCGTCCACCTCAGGTGGACGAAAGCGCCCTTCGTAAAGATCAAGTAGGACTGCGGCGCCTCGGATGTGTGTTCGTGGAACCGGTCGGCTACGAGATCTCGGCGGCGCTCTTGATCGAGGCGGCCTCGGTCTCGACGTACCGCTTCGTCAGCGACCGCGACATCAGCCAGCCGATCCCGGACAGCCACCCGGACACGGTCAGCGCGAGCGTCAACCGGCTCCCATCGGCGTGCGGCTCGACAAGGTGCGAGGCGACGACGGTGACGCCGGGCGAGCGAGACTCCCAGATGTACGAGATCCCGTCGGCCAGCTCGGTGACCGTCCACACCGCGGTGCCCAGCCGGGGCTGCTGCAACCGGACTCGGGAGCCGACCGCCAGCGGTCCGGCGTCGAGACGTTCCACGGCGTCGACCGTCGGGATCCGCTCGGGCCAGCGTTCGACGTCGACGAGCACCGCCCAGACCCGCTCGGGTGGGGCCGCGATGGTGACGGAGTGCTGCAGGCCAGGCATGCGCGGAGTCTACGACGGCAAGCCCTGGAACAAGTCGGCTGCGCGAGGACGGGTGAAGGCGTCCGGAAGTCGATGGTTCCTGTCCGGAACTCGCCGGTTTTTGTCGGGGTCGGCTGATTCACTCGGGTCATGACGTCCAACAGTGATCGCACCCGGCTCTTCCGCGCCCTCCACCGCGAGGGCCCGCTGACCCTGCCCAACGCCTGGGACGTCGCATCGGCACTCATCGTCGAGGCCGCGGGCGCCAAGGCGGTCGCCACCACGAGCGCGGGTGTCGCGTGGAGTCTCGGCGCGCGGGACGGCGACGAGCTGGACCGGGAGCTGGCGATCGATCTCGTCGCCAGGATCGCGAAGGCGGTCAGGATCCCGGTGACGGCGGATATCGAGTCCGGTTTCGGCAAAACCGCCGCCGACGTGGCCGAGACCGTGAAGGCGGTCAGCGAGGCGGGCGCGTCCGGCGTGAACATCGAGGACGGGCACGGGGCAGGCGTCCGCGACATCCAGGAGCAGAAGGAACGCCTCGAAGCCGCGCACGAAGCGTCGAAAGACCTCTTCATCAACGCCAGGATCGACCTCTACCTGCGTGGCGTCGGGGAGCCGAAAGACCGCCTCAAGTTCACCCTGGAACGCGCCGCGGCCTACCTGGAAGCCGGGGCGAGCGGCATCTTCGTGCCGGGCGTGACGGACCTCGACACCGTCGAGCAGCTGGCGAAGATCCAGGCTCCGCTCAACGTTCTCGCCGGGCCCGGTGCGCCCGCCGTCGACGAACTCGCGAAGGCGGGCGCGGCCAGGATCAGCGTCGGCACCGCGCTCGCCTCAGCGGCGTACGCGACGGCCAAGCAGGCGGCCGTCGAGCTGCTCACGGCCGGTACCTACGAGAGCAGCCAGAACGGTCTTGGCTACGGCGAGCTGAACGCGCTCTTCAAGAAGAACTAGTGCCTCTTGCCGCGGAACTTGCGCAGCAGCTGCTGAGCCTGTGCGCGTTTGCGGGGGTCGCGGGACATTTCCTGTGCCTTCGCCTGCAGCTTTCGCCCTGTGGGGCTGTGCAGGAACCTGGCGATCTTGTCCATGAACGAGGCCATCGGTTCCTCCAGGTGTCCGTTACGTCTATTTCAACGCAACGAGGAGCACCTGGAGTTCCCGAAGATCACACCGGCGAAACTGTGATGCCCAGCGCGCCGGGGCCGACATGGGCGCCGATGGCCGAGCTGACCTGGGTCAACATGAACTGGCGGACGTTGGGCACGCCCCGGCGGAGCTTCCGCAACAGCCGGGAAGCCTTCTCCTGTGCGTCGAAGTGCTCGACCGCCACGTCCACGACCTCGGTGCCCGCGCGCTTGATCGCGATGTCCAGCATGCGGCCGAGCGCGCGGTCGGCGCCGATCACCCGGTCCAGCGGCGTGATCTGGGCGTCTGCCATGGTCAGCAGCGGCTTCATCGACAGTGCGGAGCCCACCAGCGCGGCCGCGGCGCCGATGCGGCCGCCGCGGCGCAGGTACTCCAAGGTGTCGACGTAGATGAGCTCGGTCGATCTGTCGAACCGCCGCTGGGCGGTCGTGAGCACTCTGTCCACGCCGCCACCTGCCTCGGCCACCTTGGCGGCGGCCTGGACGGCGTAGCCGATGCTCATCCCGCAGGTGCGGGTGTCGACCACGTGCACCGGGATGCGCACCTGTGCGGCTGCGTGCCGGGCTGCCTCCACCGTCGCGGACAGGCGCGACGACACGTGAACGGACACGATGGCCTTGACGCCCTGGGCGGCCAGATCGGAGTACGTCCAGAAGAATGCGCCGGGATCGGGTGGAATCGTGGCCACGGGCACGTTGGCACGCATGGCGGAGACCAGCTCCGGGACCGGGATGCGGGACTCGTCGTCGGTGTGGTCGCCGATCCGTACCTGGATCTGGACCACCTCGATGCCGAGTTGATCAGTCAGCTGAGCCGGGAGGCAGGCCGTGGAGTCGGTCACTACAGCTACTCGCCGGTACATGTCGGGGCAGCCTAGTCGCCCGAATGGGTTAAGTCTCAAAAGGTGGTGCGGCCGGGTGAGAACCGTCACGCTAGCGGAGTGCTTGCTGCCGTTTGCACTGGTGCTACTGACGGGTAACATCCGGGTGATGGCAGGGTCGTGAACACTCGGCGGCGCAGTCCCTAGAGTCCTCTGCGTAAGCGTCGCCGTCCGTCCGCAGGAGGTCGAAGAGGACCTATGAACATTGTTGTCCTGGTCAAGCAGGTGCCTGACACCTGGTCCGAGCGCAAGCTCACCGACGCCGACCACACCCTTGACCGCGAATCCGCGGATGCAGTGCTCGACGAGATCAACGAGCGCGCCGTCGAAGAGGCTTTGCTGCTCAAGGAAGCCCACGGCGGTGAGGTCACCGTGATCGCGATGGGTCCCGACCGCGCCACCGACGCCATTCGCAAGGCGCTGTCCATGGGGGCCGACAAGGCGATCCATGTCAGCGACGAGGCTCTGCACGGTTCCGACGTGCTGGCCACCGCGAAGGTCCTCGCCAAGGCGATCGGCACGGTCGAGAACGTCGACCTCGTCGTCGCCGGCAACGAGGCGACCGACGGCCGCGCGGGCGCAGTCCCGGCCATCGTCGCCGAGCTGCTGGGCCTGCCCCAGGTCACGCAGCTGCGCAAGGTCACCGTCGAAGGCACGACGATCAAGGGCGAGCGCGAGACCGACGAGGGCGTCGCGTTCCTCGAGGCCACGCTCCCGGCCGTGATCAGCGTGACCGAGAAGATCAACGAGCCGCGTTACCCGTCCTTCAAGGGCATCATGGCCGCGAAGAAGAAGCCGGTTTCCACGGTTTCCGTTGCGGACCTGGGTATCGACGCGTCCGAGGTCGGCCTGTCCGGCGCGTGGACCAAGGTGCTGGAGGCGGCCCCGAAGCCGCCGCGCAGCGCGGGTCAGCGCGTCGAGGACGGTGGCGACGGCGGCGTGAAGATCTCCGAGTTCCTCGTCGGCCAGAAGCTCATCTGAGAAGGATTGGGAGGGAAGAGAAATGTCTGAAGTCCTGGTCCTGGTCGACCACGTCGACGGCGAGGTCAAGAAGGTCAGCTACGAGCTGCTCACGGCCGCGCGCCGCCTCGGCACCCCGGCGGCTGTCGTCGTCGGTGCGTCCGGCACCGCGTCGAAGATCCGCGAGTCGCTCGGCAAGTACGGCGCGGCGAAGGTCTACGCCGTCGAGTCCGACGACGCGGTCAACTTCCTGGTGACCCCGAAGGTCGACGCGCTGGCCGCGCTCGCCCCGAACGCGTCCGCGGTGCTCGTCTCCGCGACCGTCGAGGGCAAGGAGGTCGCGGGCCGTCTCGCCGTGCGCCTCGGCGGCGGTCTGCTGGTCGACGTCGTCGACCTCGAGGCGGACGGCACCGGCGTGCAGTCCATCTTCGGTGGCGCGTTCGTCGTCAAGGCCAAGGTCGGCACCGGCACCCCGGTCATCACCGTCCGCCCCGGCGGCGTCGAGGCCGAGGAGTCGGCCGCGGACGCCACGCTGGACGAGTCGGTGTCCATCTCCGTGGACCCCGCCAAGTCCGCGCGTGTGACCTCGCGTGAGGCCATCGTCGGCGGCGACCGTCCCGAGCTCACCGAGGCGTCCGTCGTCGTCTCCGGTGGCCGTGGCGTCGGCTCGGCGGACAACTTCGCCGTCGTCGAGAAGCTCGCCGACTCGCTCGGTGCCGCTGTCGGCGCCTCGCGTGCCGCGGTCGACTCGGGCTACTACCCGCACCAGTTCCAGGTCGGCCAGACCGGCAAGACGGTCTCGCCGCAGCTGTACGTGGCGCTGGGCATCTCCGGCGCGATCCAGCACCGTGCGGGCATGCAGACCTCGAAGACGATCGTCGCGGTCAACAAGGACCCCGAGGCCCCGATCTTCGAGATCGCCGACTTCGGTGTCGTGGGCGACCTGTTCAACGTCGCGCCGCAGCTGACCGAAGAGGTCAGCAAGCGCAAGGGCTGAGCAACCGCAACGAGAAGGCCCCTCCCCGGCTCGCCGGGGAGGGGCCTTCTCGTTCTACAAAGGACTCAGATCCAGCGCTGGTTGATGTCCTGGTGGCACTGGAACTGGAAGATGGGCTTGCCGTTCTCCGTCTGGATGCCGTTCTCCAGACACTTGTTGCTGTAGTAGTTGCGGATCATGAACTGGTCGGTGTTCTGCGGGAGCCGTTCGATGTACCACAGCTGGTTGCGGTCGTAGTGGCACGGGAACATGGTCACCTGCACGTTGTCGTTCGTGCTCACCGGGATGTCGAGACAGTTCCCGTTGAACTTGACCTTCAACGCGAAGAGGTTGTCACCGCGCTTCTCGAGGGTGAACTTCTGGTTGTCCAAGCCGTTGCAGTCCAACTGGACGACCGGGGCGCTGTTGTTCTGGTTGAAGCCGGCCACGTCCAGGCACTTTCCGGAATGGACGTTCTTGACGCTGATCACCACCGGGTTCACGACCGCCGAGGCAGGCTGGGCCAGCAGGACGACCGCCGCGCAGGCGGCGAAGAAAGCGACGAGCTTGCGAATCATGTCGGGATTCCCTTCTACCGCTTGGTCTTCTTGACGCTGAACGACGGGGCCTTGGCCGTGGAGGCGTCGGCGGTGGCCGAGCGGGCCGCGATCGAGGCGCCACCGGTGGTGGCGTAGGCGACGAGGATCTCGCCGAACTCGTTGCGGTAGCTCAGCACCCAGTTGCCGTTGGACATGGCCACGACACCGGCGTCGGTCTCCGACGGCTCGGGGAAGTCGCTGCCGCGCACCAGGTTCCACGTGCGGAAGATGGAGCCGCCGGGGGTGGTGGTGCCGGTTTCGTAGATGTAGCGGTCCGTGGCGCGCGCGACGACGTAGGTGGTGCCGCCGGTCGACGTCAGGATCGAGGGCTGGCCCAGGAACACCCGGTCCTGGATCTTGGTCCAGGCTCCGGTCCACGAGGCGTCGGTGCCCTGACGCTTGGTGTAGACGCGACCGTCGGAGCCGCGGGCGGCGAGCTGGATGGTGCCGTCACGGGTCAGCGTCGCGGACGCCGCCGAAGCCAGCGTCACACCCTGCGGCTGGCCCAGCGCGGTCCAGCCACCGATGAAGTTGCCGTTGCCGTAGTAGTTCGCGGCCCACGGCTGACCGTTCACATCGGACGCGATCACGACGATGGCGCCGTTGTCGGCGACCGCGGTCACCGCGCGGCCGGCGAACTTCGGCGTGGGGCCGGGGGTCGTGCCGGGGAACGAGGCGTACCCCTTCGTCCACGGCCGCAGCTCGGCGTTCACCGTCGCCTGGTCGCGGGTCCAGATCTCGCCGGTCGAGCTGACGATGAACGCCGAGAGCAGGTTGTCCTTGCCCTTCACCACGGTCGGCGAGGAGGCGGTGAATCCGCCGAAGTCCTTGCCCACTGGGAAAGGCGTGTCCTTCGTCGTCTGCAACGCGCTCAGGATCGACGAGTTGGTGCCGGAGCCGAGGCCGAACAGGCGCCCGTCCTCCTGCGTGGCGAGCGAGGCGCCACCGGTCAGGCCCTGTGACTGCGGCACGGTGGCGAGGTCGGTCGCGGTCGGGTCGACCAGGTCGCGCTGCTTCGCGTGGACGAGGCCGCCCTGGGGGTCGACCCACAGGTGGTGCACGCGACCGTCAGCGGCCTGCACGAGGCTGCTGGCGCGGTCGACGCCCTCGGTCAGGCCAGGACGCTGCGGGACGGTGCCGCCGACCCACTTGCACGAGTCCGGCGCGCCGATCATGCGCCAGCTGGGGTCCCAGCCCCAGCCGAGGTACTTGCCGCCCTCCCAGGTGTTGGTCTCCGGCGCGTAGCGGTACCAGACGAGCTGGTGCGGCTCGGTGTGTCCTTCGACGCCGTGCCCCTGAGCGGTCATTCCGTACAAAACGTCGCCACCGACGCCGACGATCCGCCAGTGCATGTTCCAGCCGGTGCCGCCGGCGATTCCGCGGGAGAGCCAGCGCTGCGAGTCGGCGTGGTACTGGTACCGGTACATCCGGCCGCCCAATTCGCTGGGGTTGCGCGCCCAGATGACGCCGTCGCCCGACGTGGTGACCTGATCGAACCTGTTCCAGCCGGTGTCGAGGATGCGCTTGTCCCACGTCTTTGTTGACGCGTTGTATCGGTGGAACCACAGCGTGCCGTCATCGGTGACCAGGTAGAAGTCGCCCTTGGCGTCGACCGAGATGCGCAGCTTGGCGGGAGTGTTGCTCCAGCCGAACCAATCGGTCGCGATGATTTCCGGGGTGCCACCGTTGTCGAATGAGGAACCGTTCCAGCGGCGCTTTTCCACCTTGCCTTCGGCTCTGATCGTGTAGATCAGCCCGTCCGGCCCGGCAACGATTGTGTCTTCAATTACCTGGCCGCCGTGAACGGTGGGTTCCCACGCATACGCGCCCGTTTCCGGTTCGGTGTGCGGGTATGCGCGGAAGACCTTGTCGGGCAGGCCGGCGTAAATGACGGCGGAACTCTTGCATTGAATGGTCTCGGCGGCCTGGGCGGCCGGAGCCGACTGCACGATCGCCAGCGCAGACGTCACCAGTGCGGCGCTGAGCAGCGCTGACGTGGTTCTGCGCGCATGACTGATTGCCATGACACCCCTCTGTCAGGTCATGTTCGAGATGGATCTACAAGGGTTTGTGCTGCTGGCAAGATCGACATCTCGCCCCCAGATGCCCTGCGGTCCGAAGTATGACTCCTGTGTCAACTCCCGCGAATCTCGGCGCGTGTGATCGTTACCACCGGCAAATGTGTAACGCAAACGCGAGCAAACCTGAGCTTGCGCTGAGAGGTTCCTCGGCTTTACCTTCCACTTACGCGGCGGTACGCCCGTGTCAGTTCGGTCCGTCCTGGGGGAAGGTCCACCTGTGTCTAGGTTGCCGGGCGCTTTTGCGCGCCTCGATTCGGCGCGCAAGCGATTCCTTGTGGTGTGCGTTCTCATGGCGCTGGTCGGCGGTATTGTCGGCCCGTCATCCGGAGTAGTGCTCGAAGGCTGGTTCGCCCAGCGCGAGGCGCAGCGCCAGCTCGAGGAGGCGATGGCCGGCTCTCCGCAGCAGGACTGGTCGACCGCGGGCAAGGCCGCGGGGCGCATCAAGCACCGCGACCACGTCGTCGACGACGGCGACGCGAACACGGCGCAGGCGCGGTCCGAACAGGCCAAGTACCCGCCCATCGCGCTGATGGGCCCGTGGTCGCAGCGCTCGAGTGACGGCAAGGTCCTCGACGCCAAGAATTCGCAGGTCAAGGGCTTCGACGAGAAGACGAGCCAGGAGCTGGCCGACCGCCGCGACGAGCACAAGACCACCTACCGCAACGCCGACGGCACCGAGACCACCGCGTACTCGCAGAACCGGGCCAACTACCGCGACGCGGACGGCAAGTGGCAGCGCGTCGACACGAACCTCAAGCAGGACAACGGCGGCTGGCGCAACACCGCCGACGCTGTGACCACGCGGCTGGCCGGTCGTGCCGACGCGCAGCAGCTCGTCACGCTGGAGCTCGACCGCGACCACGCGCTGAGCTACCGCCTGCAGGACGCCGCACCCGCCGCGGGCCAGGCGACCGGCAGCGCCGTGACCTACCCCCGTGTGCGTCCCGATGCCGACCTGCGGATCAACGCCACCCCCGGCGGGTTCAAGGAAGACCTCGTCCTGCACTCGGCGAACGCGCCCACGACGTGGTTCTTCCCGTTGCAGCTCAAGGGTCTCAGCGCGAAGGTCGTCGACAACGCGGTCGTGCTGACCGACGCGAAGGGCACCGAGCGCGCGGTCATCCCGGCCGGCTTCATGACCGACAGCGACATCGACGAGAACACCGGCGACCCGGCCACCTCGTACGGCGTGCGCTACGAGATCGTCGGCGGCAACACGCTGAAGGTCGAGCTCGACCAGGCGTGGCTCAAGGACGGCGCGCGCAAGTTCCCCGTCACGGTCGACCCGAGCGTGCTGGAGCGCAAGACCTCCACGAGCATGTTCGTGCAGCGCACCGGCAACTCGCACTTCAGCAAGTCCGACGGGCTCGAGCTCAAGGTCGGTCGCGCGGGCAACATCAACGCCGCCACCTACCTGAAGTTCCCCGGCATCGAGAACGACCTGCGCGACCACCGCATCTTCGGCGCGCAGCTGTTCCTGCTCAACTACTACTCCTGGTCGTGCCGCCCGGCGCCGCTGAACGTGCACCCGGTCACGCAGGACTGGAGCGCGGGCCCCGGCCACAACTACCCCGGTCCCGCCGTCGGTGGCGAGGTCGCGTCGAGCTCGTTCGCACAGGGCTACATCCCGAGCGGCGCCAACTCGTCGGCCTGCCCGGCGACGGGTCAGGCGATCAACCTCGGTGACAGCGGCCGCGACCTCGTGCAGCGCTGGGCCAACCACCAGCAGGCGAACTTCGGCCTGAGCCTGCGCGCGTCCGAGACCGACCAGTTCGGCTGGAAGAAGATCGCGGGCCACGCCAGCGCCGTCCCGCCGACCCTCTACATCACGCACTCGCCGTACAACGCGAGCTACCACATCGAGAACGGCGTCCCGAGCCCTCCGGTCACCCGCAACCAGGACGGCGTCGTCAAGGTCAAGGTCACCAACCTCGGCAAGCACACCTGGAAGCCGGGCGAGTTCTTCCTCGCGTACCGCCGGTTCGACGCGCGCGGTGGCTACCAGGCCGAGACCGAGGCCGCGCAGATCCCGCACGACGTCGGGCGCGGCCAGTCCGTGACGCTGGACGCGAAGATCGGCCGGGTCGAGCCGGGGCAGTACAGCCTCGAGTTCACCATGGTGCACAAGGGCGTCAAGGTCTTCACCGACGAGCAGGTGGCGCCCGCGCGCCTCGGCCTGCAGGTGTTCGACGTGCCGCCGATCGTCACCGGCCAGTACCCGCCGAACGGCCACTCCGCGCCGTCGCTCGAGCAGCAGCTGTGGGTCAACGCCACCGACGTCGACGCGCCGGGCGGCTCCCAGCTGAAGTACCGCTTCGAGGTCTGCGAGGCGGACAAGGACAACAAGCCGATCGGCGGATCGTGCGTCGACTCCGGCCGGGTCGACCGTCCCACGTGGACGATTCCGAAGGGCAAGATCCGCTGGAGCAAGACCTACCTGTGGCGGGCGTTCGCGTTCGACGGCAACGCCGAGAGCGAGGCGCTGCCCTACAGCGCCCTGCTGACGAACGTGCCACAGCCCGAGGTCACGTCGCAGATCGGCGCCGCGCCCTACAGCGGTGGTGACCGCGACTTCAACCCGGTCAACGGCAACTACACCTCGGCCGCGGTCGACGCGTCGATGGCCACGGTCGGCCCCGACCTGACCCTCGCGCGCACCTACAACAGCCTCGACCCGCGCCGCGACCTCGCGTTCGGCTCCGGCTGGGTCAGCCGTCTCGACATGCGTGTCGTCGAGGACACCGACGGTTCCGGCAACGTCGTGGTCACCTACCCGGACGGCCAGACCGTGCGGTTCGGCGCCCATCGCAAGACCGACGGCACGTTCGACCGCACCTACGCGCCGCCGCCCGGCCGGTTCTCCACGTTCTTCCTGGAGACCATCGACGGCACCGAGACGTGGGTGCTCGTCGACAAGGCGGCCAACCACTACAAGTTCCGCAAGCTGGACGGCAGGCTGATCGAGATCCACGACGCGCACCGCCGCGGCGTGAAGCTCACCTACGGCCTGCCCGACGTCGGCCCGACCCGCATCGCCAGCACGGTGAACAACCGCCAGCTGCGGCTGGAGTGGGGCACCAACAGGCACGTCAAGCGCGCGTTCATCCAGGAGTCCCCGACCAAGGTCCTGGAGTGGAAGTACACCTACGACACCACTGACGTGCACAAGCTCCTCTCGGCCTGCAACCCGAAGAACGAGTGCACCACCTACGACTACGAGCAGGGCTCGCACTACCGCAGCGTCGTGCTCGACTCACGGCCCAAGCACTACTGGCGGCTCGGCGAGGGCGCGGGCGACAGCGCGCGCAGCGAGGTGCTGACCAACCTCGGCAAGGACGCGGCCAAGTTCAAGGACGTCGCGCTGGGCAAGCCCAGCCCGATCGACGGCAACCAGAACCCCGCCGTCGCCTTCGACGGCACGAAGTCCCACGTCGAGCTGCCGCGTGACGCGGTGCGCCTGAGCCGCGACGTCGCCGTCGAGATGTGGTTCCGCACCACCGCGAACGGCCCGTTGCTCGGCTACCAGAACAAGGGGATGGGCGAGGACGCCCAGAACGGCGTGCCGCTGCTCTACGTCGGCGAGGACGGCAAGCTGCGCGGCCAGTTCTGGAACGGCCGGGTCGACCCGATCACCACGTCCGGCGCGGTCAACGACGGCAACTGGCACCACGTCGTGCTGACGGGTGCCGTGTCGAAGCAGTTCATGTACGTCGACGGCAACCAGGTCGGCGCCGCCGCCGGTCTGGACGGCGACATCGACCACGCGAACATGAGCTTCTCCCAGCTGGGCGCGGCCAGTGTGCCGACCGAGGGGCATTGGCCGAACTACGGCGCCGGCAAGCGCCGCTTCCTCAACGGTGAGATCGACGAGCTCGCGATCTACGAGCACTCGCTCGGCCTGCCCGCCGTCAAGGCGCACATCGCCGAGAAGGCGCAGGCGCCGCACCTCACCAAGGTCACGCTCCCGAGTGGACGGACGGCGAGCACTGTCGCCTACGACCACGGCAACGACCGGGTGCGCGAGGTCGTCGACGCCGACGGCGGCCGGTGGAAGATCGACCAGCCGGTCATGACCGGCACCGAGGACAACCTGATCCGCACGATCGGGGTGACCGACCCCGGTGAGCGGCTGCACAGCTACGACTACGACGCCAAGCGCGGCCGGATCCTGCGCTACATCTCGCCGATCGGCATGACCACGCGGCCGGAGGATCGGCTGCCGCAGCCCGCGACGCCGACGTCGAACCCGAACTGCCAGCCCGCTGCCGGGGTGGAGGACGGCGCGCCCGTCTTCTGCGTCGGCAAGGGCGGCACCACGCCGCCGGTGATCGTCGACTCGAGCGGCAAGACCCGTGGCGTGCGGACCTACGACTACGACCAGTCCGGGTTCCAGAACACCATCACCGACGAGCTGGGCAACCAGGTCACGATGGTGAACGACGAGCGCGGCAACGTGAAGCAGACGACCAACTGCCGCCGGCACGGCACCGACTGCCACACGAGCTACGTCGAGCACTTCCTGAACCCGGTCGACTTCACCGACCCGCGCAACGACAAGGTGATCGCCGAGCGCGACGCGCGTTCGAGCGGCCCGGCGGACAACCGTTACGTCGACAGGTCCGAGTACGACCCGCTCGGCAACCTGATCACCGGCACCGCCGCGGGCGGCCAGGTCGTGACGCACGAGTACACGACCGAGACCAGCGACATCGCGGTCGACGGCGGCAACGCCCCGGCCGGTCTGGTGAAGCGCACCGAACAGTCCGGTAGCGGCTCGGTGCAGTACGCCTACTACCGCAGCGGTGACATCGCCTCGGTGACGTCCCAGACGGGTCTCGTCACCTCGTACAAGTACGACTCGCTCGGCCGCAAGACCGAGGAGAGCGAGTCGTCGTCGTCCACCCCGACGGTGACGACCAAGTACGCCTACGACGACCTGTCCCGCGTGGTGGCGACGACCGATCAGGGCGTGCTCAACACGGTCAGCGGTGTCACCCACACCAGGGAGACGCGGACCAGCTACGACGCCGACGGCAACCGCACGAGGCTCGAGGCCGCCGACCTGACCGGTGGTGACGAGTCGCGCGTCGCGACCTTCGCCTACGACGACCGCGGCCGCCTGGCCGAGGAGGTCGACTCCGAGGGCCGCAAGACCAGCCACGGCTACGACCACTTCGGCAACAAGATGTGGACGGTCAGCCCCGGTGGCGTCCGCACCGACTTCACCTACACGGCCCGCAACAAGGTCGCCGAGATCTGGCTGCGCGGCTACACCGGTGACCCGATCGACCCGACGCGGCCGAACGAGGACCAGTCCGACGAGACCGACCCGGACGCGAGCAAGAAGCCGGGCAAGGACGCGTTGCTCGTGCAGAGCAACATCTACGACCTCGCCGGCAGGCTCTACGCCAACATCGACTCGATGGGGCGTACGACCAGGTACGCGTACTACCGGGACAACTCGCTGCGTGCGATCGTCGCGGTCGGCGCGGGCCGGGACGCCGAGGGCAACCGCCGTGACATCACGGTGCAGGACAACGTCTACGACCCCGCCGGCCACCTGATCAAGCAGACCGTCGCGGGCGGCACCGTCACCGAGTACGAGATCGACGACGCCGGTCGCACCAGGAAGACCGTGCAGGACCCCGGCGGTCTCGCCCGCACCACCGAGCTGACCTACGACGCGGGCGGCCAGGTCAAGTCGGTCACCAAGACCGGCAACCCGTCGAACTTCGTCCACGTCGGCACGCCGATCACCGAGGTCGTCGACTTCGAGTACGACGCGACCGGCAGGCAGACCAAGGAGATCGTCCACAAGGGATCGTCGGACCGGATCGTCACCGAGCGGACCTACGACGTCTACGACCGGGTCAAGACCGAGATCGACCCGCGTGGCATCGCGGACCCGGCCCGCCGTACCGAGTACACCAACTCCTACACCTACGACGCGAAGCAGCAGCTGGTCGAGATGACCGGCCCGCAGGTCTCCGTCGAGGAGAACGGTGGCACCGCCGCCAACGGGCGGGCCAGGATCGCCAGCGGCTACAACACGTTCGGCCAGCTGACGCACCACCGTGACGCGAAGCGCGCGGAAACCGTGACGACGTACGACAAGCTCGGTCGTCAGGTGTCGAAGCGTTCGCCCGGCTACACCCCGCCGGGCGCGACCGAGGCGATCGTGCCCGAGGTCCGCACCGAGTACGAACCCGACGGCAAGGTCAGCGCGACCATCGACGCCGGCGGCGCCGTCACCCGGTTCCGTTACAACCAGCTCGGCCAGCTCGTGGAGAAGGTGCTGCCTTCGCCGACCGCGCCGACCGAGCCGGGTCCCAGGACGTCGTACGTCTTCACCCGCACCGGTGAGCTGCTGACCGCGACCGACCCGTCGGGCGCGATCACCAAGCAGGTCTACGACGACCTGAAGCGCCCCATCGCGCAGACGAAGATCGAGCGCAAGCCGAAGGCCGCCGTGTTCACGTCGACCTTCGCCTACGACGACGCGGGCAGGCAGCTCAAGGCCACCAACCCGGTCGGCGAGAGCTCCGAGCAGGTCTACGACAAGCTCGGCCAGCGGGTCCGCACGATCGACCCGGACGGCTCGAAGACCGAGTTCGGCTACGACGGCGCCGGTCGTGAGGTCCGCGCGGTCGACGGCATGGGCCGCATCACCGACCGCGTCTACAACCAGGTCGGCTGGCTCACCGGCACGCTGAACCTGGCCCCGGACGGTTCCTTCATCCGCGGCGAGCAGCTCAAGCACGACGCCGTCGGCAACGTGGTCGAGGAGATCGACGCACTCGGCCGTTCCACCAAGTTGACCTACGACGCGGCCGACCGCCTGGTGAAGCAGGTGGAGCCGGTGTCCGCCACCGACTCGATCACCACGTCGTTCGGTTACAGCATCGCGGACCAGCTGACTCGCACGACCGACGGCCGGGGCAACTCGACCATCACGTCGTACAACTCGCTTGGCCTGCCGGAGAAGGTCGTCGAGCCTTCGACGGCCGCGCACCCGAACGAGGCCGACCGCACGTGGACCACCACGTACGACAAGCGCGGCCTCGCCACCAAGGTGCAGGTCCCCGGCGGCATCACGCGGGAACGCACGTACGACGCGTGGGTCAGCTCCGCACGGAGTCCGGTTCCGGCGCACCGCACGCGGCGCAGACCCGCACCCGCGACTACGACGAGCGCGGCCTCCTCGTCGGTGTCAACGCCAGCACCACGAAGAACGTGTACTCCTACAACGACCGCGGCCAGCTGCTGACCGCGACCGGCCCGTCCGGTGACTCGTCGTTCGGCTACGACGCCGCCGGCCGGCTCACCACGAAGACGGACGCCTCCGGCACCAGCGCGTTCAGCTACCTGAAGGGTCGCCTGTCGACCGTCCAGGACGGCGTGACGAACGCGTTGCAGGCCTTCGGTTACAACGCCGCGGGCGACCTCGACCAGATCACGTACGGACCGGACGCGATCCGCAAGTACGAGTACGACTCGCTGGGCCGCCAGGTGACCGACAAGATCGAGACGTCGACCGGCGCGCCGATCGGCTCGATCAGCTACGGCTACGACCTGAACGACCAGCTGACGTCGAAGGTCACCGCCGGCACCGCGGGCGCCACCTCCAACACCTACGGCTACGACCACGCCGGCCGGCTGACGTCGTGGACCGCCGGTGGCACCGAAACCCGTTACGAGTGGGACAAGTCCGGCAACCGGGTGCGCGCGGGCGACAAGGTCTCGACCTTCGACGAACGCAACCGCCTGCAGTCCGACGGCGACTACACCTACACGTACTCGGCGCGCGGCACTCTCGAAACGCGCACGTCGTCCGGTCTGACCGACACGTACGGCTGGGACTCCTTCGACCAGGCCGTGAAGCGCGGCGGCACGTCGTTCACCTACGACGGCATGGGCCGCATGATCGGCCGCAACGGCGGGAAGTTCGCCTACTCCGGCTTCGGGATCGACCCGGTGTCGGACGGCGAGTCCCTCTTCAGCCGTGGCGTCGGCGACGAACTCCTCGCCGTCGGCACCGGCGAGCAGAAGAAGCTGACCGTCAGCGACCGCCACGGCGACGTGGTCGGCACGTTGAAGCCGGGCGGCTCGGCCATCGAGGACTCGGTCGCGTACGACCCGTTCGGCAAGCGCATCGCCGGCAACGGTCTTCGCGTCGGCTTCCAGGGTGACTGGACGGACCCCGAGTCCGGCGAGGTCAACATGGGTGCTCGCTGGTACAACCCGTCCTCGGGTTCGTTCACCAGCCGCGACTCGATCGGCCTGCCGTCGTCGCCTTCGGTGGCGATGAACCGCTACACCTACGGCGCCGCGTCGCCGATGAACTACGACGACCCGGACGGCCACTTCTTCGGCTGGGTCAAGGAAAAGGCCTCACAGGCCTGGAACTGGGCCAAGACCGACGGTCTCGCGATCGTCAAGGAGGTCTCCGGCTACAACGACATCAAGGGCTGCCTCACCAACCCCGAGCTGGGGCGGGTGCGCCATGGCCGCGCTGAACTTCATCCCCGCCGGCAAGGTCATCAACCTCGCCGCCAAGGGCATCAAGGCAGGCGTCGGCCTGGTGAAGGCGACCAAGGTCGGCCGGGCACTGGAGAACCTCGGCAGCGGCGGATCGAAGCTGATGAAGGGCGCCGGCGGCATCATGCGCGCGGCGGGCAAGGCGATCACCGAGGTCAAATGGGTCAAGATCGGCGGCAAGCTGGTCAAACAGACCGTGACCCGCGTGGTCAAGGGAGCCGCCAAATACGGCGCGGGCGCGGCCAGAGCCGTGGCTCGTTCGGCGGGCGACATCATCCGCTCGATGCCAGGCCACGCCTTCGCCAAGATGGCAGCCGAACAGGCGGCCAAGCGCATCCCGCCGTCGACCTTCGCGGCGCTGCGCAAGCCGATGCTCGCCGCCAAGGACCTGGTCGTGAACTCGCCGTTCTCACCGGCGAACATCGTCAGCCACGCGCTCGACAACGTGGTGGACGGCGGCGCGGTACTGGACTTCTTCCGCTCGATGGTGCTGAAGAACACCGACGACGTGATCAAGGAGGCCCCGGCCGCGGCGCGGATGGGCTCCGAGGTCGCGCAGGGTGCCTCGGCGAAGATCGACGACATGGCCCGTCCGGGCCGTGCCGGAGGCTCGAAGTCCGGTGACCTGGCTGACGGTGCGGCGGGTGCGGCCTGTGACCTCAGCGCACGGCTCGGCGTCACACAGAGCTTCGTGCCGGGCACCTTGGTGCTGATGGCCGACGGTTCGCGCAAGAAGATCGAGCACGTGCGCGACGGCGACTGGGTGCTGGCGAAGGACCCGATCACCGGGAAGTCCGGTGCCCGCAAGGTCAGCCAGACTCGCACCAAGACCTCCGTGCGCACGATGGTCGAGCTGACCGACTCGTCGGGCGGCAAGATCAAGGCGACCGACGAGCACCCGTTCTGGGTGGAGTCGGAGAGGCGCTGGGCCAAGGCGATCGACCTGAAGCCTTCGTACCGGTTCCTCACGGCCGACAACCGGTCGGCGGAGATCACCGGGACGCGGTCGTGGAGCGGGATCCAGAAGGTCCACAACTTCACGGTCGATGGGCTGCACACGTACTACGTGGCGAGCTCTCGGGAGGCGGCGCCAGTCCTCGTCCACAACGAGGGCAAGAAGGGCGACAGCTACTGCCCTGAGGACGGGGATCTCTATCGCGCCGACACGCGTGATCCAGAGGAGATCTTCGAAAAGGGTTTCGTGCCCCTGGGCAAGAACATGAATCTCGAGGAGCACGCCTCAGGTCTGTCCAGTAGTCCGTACGCCGACGACTCAGGCTATGTAGCGACGACCAAGCGCGAAACCCACGCTGACAGCCGCAAGGGACACGTCTACGTGCTGCGAGGGGTGACTGGCATCGACGTGAACGAGGAACTGGGAGCCGACAGCCCGTTCCCTTACGAAGAAGAGATTGCGGTGCCGGGAAAGATCGATCGGAGTCATCCTCGGATGCTTCCTTGAAGGATCCAACAAGTGGGCTCCCAACCCTCACGCTGCAGGGAAGAAGCGCAAGAAATGAGTTCGGCCGGACGTCGTGCAGGCAGTGGCAGTAGGCAGGGATGGTACGAAGGTGGCGCTGGAAATCGATGTCTCCCGCACACCACCCTCGGTCATCAGAGTGCGACGTGGACAAGGTGCTGTTGCCGAGTACACCGGTAGCGATCTGTTCAACTGCCTGCGACGGCCTCAGGCAAGTCCTCGAGGCGGAAGGTCTGCTCCTGTGCTGTCAGGGCGCCCGGCCCGATGTCTTCCCGTCCGGGATGGATCGTCAGATGGGCGAGGCGAGGCACGCCCACGTGCTGGGGCTCGAGGCGAGGCAGGAGGAGAGCGTGGACATCTTCGCGCCGGCTGATGTCGGGCTCGTGGGAACCATTGAGGAACAGCGTGTTTTCGTGATGAGAGCTTTCGGCTTCGACAAGAAGCGCTGAGTTCGGTCTCCGTCTGTGCGCTGTGCTGATGGCGTGCCTCCACCCGGAGGCACGCCATCAGCAGTTGGAAGACATTTCGCAACCCCGAACCACCCACATCACCCACCCAGGCGCGCAGACCACCGGGGGTTAACCCGACTGCCACTGAGGCGTCATCGGTTTGACCTGCTGTCATTCGCCAACCCGGCTTCACCCTGGTTCGCATGACGCAGCCGGAACTGCTTGTCAGCACCCCCGCCCAGCAGGGCGAGGACGCTCCCCGCTACTCCCTCCTCGTCGCCCGCGACAGCGAAGAGGTCGTGGCCGCGCAGAGACTGCGCTACGAGGTGTTCGCCGGTGAGATGGGCGCGACGCTGAACACGAGCGTTCCCGGCCACGACGTCGACGAGTTCGACGAGCACTGCGACCACCTGGTGGTGCGGGACGACCGCACGGGCGCGATCGTCGGCGGCTACCGGATGTTGCCGCCGGAGCGGGCCAAGGACGCCGGCAGGCTCTACAGCGACACCGAGTTCGACCTCGGCAACCTCGAGGACCTCAGGCCAGCATCGTCGAGACCGGGCGGTCGTGCGTGCACCCGGATCACCGCAACGGCGCCGTCGTCAGCCTCGTGTGGGCGGGTATCGCGCGGTACATGCTGCTGAGCGGGCACAAGTGGCTCATCGGGTGCGCGTCCATCCCGTTGCAGGACGGTGGCAGCTTCGCGGCCGGGGTGTGGGACACGGTGCACGCCAAGCACTACGCGCCCGAGCAGTACCGCGTCACGCCGCACAACCCGTGGGACGTTGACCAGATCGAACGGCCGGACAAGACCGTGCTGCCGCCGCTGCTGAAGGGCTACCTGCGGCTCGGCGCCAAGATCTGCGGGCGGCCCGCGCTCGACGCCGACTTCGGGGTGGCTGACCTCTTCATCCTGCTCGGCATGGATCACGTGGATCAGCGGTACCTGAAGTTCTTCCTGGGGGAGACGGCATGAGTCACGCCTGGATGCCCGCGTCGCCGTGTGGTGACGGGTGCGTCAGCACGACCGCCACCAGGTCAGCCCGGCGAGGCAGGCGTGGCGAGCGGTCACGGCGATCACGGCGCTCCTGTGCGGTGTCTGGCTCGCCCTCGCGCTCCTGCTGCCGAGCAGGCAGCGGGAGAGCGCGATCCGGCTCTGGTTCCACGCGGTGCTCCGGGCGTTCGGCGTGAAGCTGCGGATCCACGGGCCCAGGCAGCTTCCAGGCCACCCAGGGGCGTGGCGTGCTCGTCGTGAGCAACCACGTGTCGTGGCTGGACGAGCTCGCGATCGACTCCGTGCAGCCGATCCGGCTCGTGGCGAAGCGGGACATCAAGGACTGGCCGGTCCTCGGCAGGATCATCACGGCGGCCGGGACGGTCTACCTCGACCGGGAGCGGCTGCGTGAGCTGCCAAGGACCGTCGAAGAGCTCACCACGACGCTGCGCAACGGAAGCGCGGTCGGCATCCACGCCGAGGGCACGACGTGGTGCGGGCTCGCGTCCGGGCGGTACAAGCCGGCGCTGTTCCAGGCCGCGCTGGACGCGGGGGTGCCGGTGCGGCCGATCGTGCTGCGCTACCGGGTCGGCGACCACGTCAGCACGCAGCCCGCGTTCATCGGCAGCGACACGCTGGTCGACTCGATCCGGCGGGTGCTGAAGATCAAGGGGCTCGTCGTCGAGGTGCACGTGCTCGACGAGATCGCTCCCGGCCGCGCGGAGGACCGCAGGGAGCTCGCACGATTGGCCAAGGAACAGGCAAACCGCTTGACCTCGACCGAACTGGAAGTTGCACGATCTACGGGTGACTCTCACCGCGCCCCAGCCGTCTCGCCTCTGGTCGCCTGACCGCCGCTGGCCCACCACGGGCATCCTGCTGCTGGTCACGCTGCTCGCCTTCGAGGCGATGGGCGTGGGCACGGCGATGCCGACCATGGTCCGCGAACTGCACGGTGAGGCGCTCTACGCCTGGCCGTTCCTGATCAACCTCGCGGCGAGTGTGATCGCGACGGTCTTCTCCGGGCGGCTCTCCGACCGGCGCGGACCGAAGCCCGCCGTGCTGATCGGCGTGGTGCTGTTCCTCGTCGGACTGCTGGTCGCGGGTGTCGCGGAGACCATGACCGTGCTGCTCGCCGGGCGGGTGCTGCAGGGCTTCGGCGCGGGGTTCCTGATCGTCGCGATCTACGTCCTGATCGCGCTGGCCTACCCCGAGGACACCCGGCCCGCCGTGTTCGGCGCGCTGTCGGCGGCGTGGGTGGTGCCGTCGCTGGTCGGGCCCGCGGTCGCGGGCTGGGCGACCGAGCACCTGAGCTGGCGGCTGGTGTTCCTCGCGATCGTGCCGCTGGTGCTGTTCGGCAGCGTGCTGCTCGTGCCGGTGCTGCGGAAGCTGCCGCCGCACACCGCGACCCCTCCGCCGCGCAGGTACCTGCCGGCCGCCGCGCTGGCCGCCGGTGCCGGTGTGGCCGGGCTGAGCTGGGCGTTGCAGCACAGCACGTGGTGGCTGCTCGCGGTGTCGTTGCTGCTCCTGGCGCCCGCGCTGCGCATTCTTCTGCCGAAGGGCACGCTCACCGCCCGCCGTGGCCTCCCCGTCACGATCCTGGCCCGCGGGCTGCTCGCGGGCACGTTCTTCGCGGTCGAGGGCTTCATCCCGCTCACGCTGACCGTCGTGCACGGCTACTCGCCGCTCGAAGCGGGCATTCCGCTGACGCTGAGCGCGCTCGGCTGGGCCGGTGCGTCGATGTGGGCCTCACGACACCCCGAGATCGAACGTCACACGCTCGTCCGTGTCGGCTTCCTGTTCACCGCGACCGGCATCGCGGCCGTGACGCTCATCGCACCCAGCTGGGGTCCTGCGTTTCTCACGCCGGTGCTGTGGGCCGTCGCGGGAGCGGGCATGGGCATGGCGACGTCCAGCGTCGGCGTGCTGATGATGGCCGCATCGCCCGACGAAGACCGTGGTTTCAACTCGGCGGCACTGCAGATCACCGACATGCTCTTCTCCGCGACCATGATCGGACTCGGCGGCGTGCTCGTCCTCGCGACCGCGCCGACCTCGGGTGTGGTGGTGCTCAACCTCGCGATGGCGGCGTTGGCCGTGGTGGGAGCGATTCTGACCGGGCCACGCATGCGGGCTACCCTTGAGTCCTGATGGCTTATCTCGACCACGCTGCCACGACCCCGATGCTGCCTGAAGCGGTCGCGGCCATGACCGAGGCGTTGTCCACCACGGGCAACGCCTCGTCGCTGCACACCTCCGGCAGGCGGGCGCGGCGTGCGATCGAGGAAGCGCGGGAGAACATCGCCGACGCGCTCGGCGCCCGGCCGTCCGAGGTGCTCTTCACCGGCGGCGGCACCGAGAGCGACAACCTCGCGGTCAAGGGCATCTACTGGGCCCGCGAACGCAGGCGCGTGCTGGCCTGCCGCGGTCGAGCACCACGCGGTGCTGGACGCCGTCGAGTGGCTGCGCGGCACAGGGCGCGGACGTCACCTGGCTGGAGACCGACCGGCACGGCCGCGTCTCCGCCGAGCCGTGGAAGCCGCTCTGGACGACGACGTGGCGCTCGTGACGACGATGTGGGCGAACAACGAGGTCGGCACCCTCAACCCGGTGCACGACATCGCGCGCCTGTGCGCCGAGCGCGGTGTGCCGTTCCACACGGACGCGGTGCAGGCCGTGGGCGCGGTCCCGGTCCACTTCGCGGACTCCGGCGCCTCGGCGCTCACCATGACCGGCCACAAGGTCGGCGGCCCGTACGGCGTGGGCGTGCTGCTGCTCGCTCGTGACGTGAAGTGCACGCCGCTGCTGCACGGCGGCGGCCAGGAGCGCGACGTCCGGTCCGGCACGCTCGACGCGCCGTCGATCGTCGGACTCGCGCGGGCCGTGCGGATCGCGGTGGAGGACCAGGCGCGGCGCGCGGCCGAACTCCTCTCGCTGCGGGACGAGCTGATCTCGTCGGTGCGCGCGGTGGTGCCGGACGTGATCGTGAACGGCGACCCGCTCGGACCGCCTGCCCGGCAACGCGCACCTGACGTTCCCCGGCTGCGAGGGCGACAGCCTGCTGATGCTGCTCGACGCGCGCGGCATCGAGTGCTCGACCGGCTCCGCGTGCACGGCCGGTGTCGCGCAACCGAGCCACGTGCTGCTCGCGATGGGCGTGGAGCCTTCGTTGGCTCGCGGTTCGCTGCGGTTCTCGCTGGGCCACACGTCCACGCGTGAAGACATAAAACAGCTCGCCGACGTGATCGGCCCGGTAGTAGAACGGGCTCGGACAGCGGGTCTGGCAGGTATGAGGCGTTCCCGGAAGGTGGTCAAGCAGTGAAGGTCCTCGCGGCGATGAGTGGCGGTGTCGATTCCGCGGTGGCGGCGGCCCGCGCCGTTGAAGCGGGGCACGACGTGACCGGCGTGCACCTGGCGTTGTCGGCCAAGCCCGGCACCCTGCGCACCGGCGCACGCGGCTGCTGCACCATCGAGGACGCGCACGACGCCCGTCGCGCCGCCGACCTGATGGGCATCCCGTTCTACGTCTGGGACTTCGCCGAGCGCTTCACCGAAGAGGTCGTCGAGGACTTCGTCGCGGAGTACGCCGCCGGCCGCACGCCGAACCCGTGCCTGCGCTGCAACGAGCGCATCAAGTTCGAGGCGTTGCTGGACAAGGCGATCGCCCTCGGCTTCGACGCCGTCTGCACCGGCCACTACGCGCGGCTCGAGCTGGTCGACGGCCGCCCGGAGCTGCGCCGCAGCGCGGACATGGGCAAGGACCAGTCGTACGTGCTGGCCTCCCTGACGGCCGATCAGCTCGCGCACGCGATGTTCCCGTTGGGGGACACCACGAAGGACGACGTGCGCGTCGAGGCGGCCGCGCGCGGCCTGTCGGTCGCGAAGAAGCCGGACAGCCACGACATCTGCTTCATCCCGGACGGCGACACCCAGAAGTTCCTCGCCGGCCGCATGGAGACCAAGCCCGGCCTGCTGATCGACGACGCGACCGGCGCCGTCCTCGGCCGCCACGCGGGCGTGCACGAGTTCACCGTCGGCCAGCGCAAGGGCCTCGGCCTCGACGCCCCGGCGCCCGACGGTCGCCCCCGGTACGTGCTTTCGCTGGAGCCGGTCTCCGGCGACGTCCGCGTCGGCGCCGCCGAGAAGCTCGCCGTGACCGCCATCTCCGCCTCCTCGCCGATCGCGCACGTGATGCTCGACGGCCCGGTCGAATGCGTCGCCCAGGTGCGCGCGCACGGCGGCATCGCTCCGGCGGTCGCCGAGCTCGTGGACGGCATGCTGCGGGTGCGGCTGCGCGAGCCGTTGAAGGGCGTCGCGCCCGGTCAGGCCGTGGCGATCTACCGCGAGGACGCGGCGGGCGACGTGGTGCTGGCCAGCGCCACGATCGACACGACCAGCTAACCGGATGCGGGGCGGTCCCCTCATCAACGAGTCCACGCCCGCCTCGGACCGACCTGCGGCAGTCGGCCGATCCACTCACGACCTCAGTCGACAAACTCGGCCAGCAAGCCCTCGCAACTGCGGATCACGACGCGGGACGCGTCGGTGAGCGCCAGGCTGGACAGCGGGTTCTCCAGGCGCCGACGCCACCGGCTCAGCGCATCCAGGGCGGCGTTGCGCTGCTCGGCCGTCGTGGCGTGCACAC
The DNA here is from genome assembly GCA_963766275.1 of uncultured Actinomycetota bacterium. Taxonomy (GTDB): domain Bacteria; phylum Actinomycetota; class Actinomycetes; order Mycobacteriales; family Pseudonocardiaceae; genus Lentzea. Next base: position 38,880 of record CAVYAD010000010.1, on the reverse strand, counting down.
CGAGCCCAAGCCTGGTCGTCGAGCCCACGCCCAGCCCGCCGAGCAACCGCTCGGCCTCGCCGAGCGCGTCGGCCGGGAGCCTCACCGAACCCAGCCGCAACGAACTCAGCATCCGCAGCTCGACGAACTCGTGCGCACCTGCCACGATCCGTTCCACCTCGACGACCAGCGCCTGCGTCTCCGGCCGGACCGACCTGCTGAGCACCACGTCCAGGGCGAGCAGCGCGGACCGCGCCTTCAACAGCTCGGCGCGTGCGGTGAACTGCGCGGTGAGCACCTCGCGCAGCTCGTCGAGGCCACTTCGCCGCACCAGTTCGGCGGCGAGCTTCGGTGCACTGTCGAAACCCTGCCGCACCAACGTGACCGCCAGCCGGACCCCGCCCAACCCGAATCGGTGCAGCAAATCGGCACACACGCCCGCTTCCAGCCCGTCATAGCGCGCGAACCGGTCGGCGGAGAGCAGCGCGGCCTCGACATCGGATCGCCGTGCCCGCACGAGCTCGAGGAACGCAGCGAACTCGGCCTGCCGCATCGTCCTGCCCGCCTGCGCGAGCAGGCCGGAGACCGGCACCACGATCTGGCACAACGCCCGCAGCTTCTCGTCGGCGCCGTACCGGCGCGCGATGCGCCGCGCGGACATCAACGCATCGACCCGGCCCGCGCCGATCTCGTCCGCCCGCGACAGCACCGCGATGGTGTTCACCGGCGTCGCACGAGCGATGCCCCGGTCGTAGAACGACTCCAGGAATCGCACGTTGGTCGAGTGCAGGTGGCGCATCAGGTAGATCACGGCGTCGGCCTCGGCCGGTTCCTCGTCGCCGGCAAGGAAGTCGACGGTGCGTGCCGAGATCTCCGTGGAGATCGAGTGCAGGCCCGGCGTATCGATCAGCGTCATGGTGCGCAGGTGCTGTGACGGCCAGTCGACGACCACGCGGTCGACCCGGCCCATGCCCAGCACCATGCGCAACGCACCGTCGCGGCGGTCGATCGGCAGCTGCCGGGGCGGGGCGTCCACCGGGTGCACGGTGATCCGTGGTGTCTCGGCGTCGCGGTACCAGGTGACGGCATGGGTGCACTCACCGGCGTCGGTGGCCGCGATCTCCTCGCCCACCAAGGCGTTCAGCAAGGTCGACTTGCCCGCCTTGACCTGCCCCGCGATCGCGACCCGCAGCGGCTCGTTCATCCTGTCCAGGTGCCGTTGCAGGTACGCCACCGTGTCCGGGCTGTCCCGGTACGCCTTGATCGCCCGGCGCATCACGGCACGCACGGACGTGCCGATTCCCGACGTCGTGTTCACCGTGCCACCTCGCTCAGCAGCAGCCGCGGTTCCGTGGTCAGATCCCGCGCGCGGTCCTCCAGAGCGGCGACGCGAGTGAGTTCGACCTGCAGGTCCGCGATCGCGCGTTTGCACTCCTCCTTGTTGGTGCGCAACGCATTCTGTGCTGCCTGCAACGATTCGTTCACCGAACGCTGCAGCTCCTCGGCGTGACCGGTGAAGTGGTTGCGCAACGTGCGCTGTACCTCGCGGAGCATGTCCCTGGACTCCTTGCCCAACTGGAAAACGACGTCGTCCAGGTGCCGGCGGACCGCGCTCTTGGCCTCCATCTGCCGCCGCTGCACCAACCTCTTGCGTTCCTCGCGCACCGTGCGGCCGCCCAGCAACAGGCCTGCGGCGATCGAGAACGGATTGAGCAGCGCCATCCCGACCAGCGTGCCCGCCATGCCGAACATCAGCGTGCCACCGTAACCACCTCGCATGCCGAGGATGAGCTTGTTGCCCAACTTGAGTTTCTCGTTGCGCGGCAACTCGATGGCATCGATGGAGCCGGTCATCCTGGCGAAGTCGACGTCACGCAGGTCCGGCAGCACCCTGCCGCCTTCCTCCGCGAAGTGGTCGGCCACCTGGTCGGCGAGCCAGCGTCCGCGGTCCATCGCCCACACGAAGTTCGCCGCCGCGGCGCCGGAGACCTGCTGCTGAAGCCACGCGGTGAACTGGTCCTCCATCGCGACCGGATCGGCCTGGTCGATCTCGCGTTCGGCGTCGCGGCCGATCTGCCGCATCCGGTCGCGCAGGTCGTACTCGATGTCCGAGATCAGATCGGCGATGCCGTCGCTCAGTGTCTGCTGCCAGCGCGCCGACCGTTCCCGCAGCCGGTCGGCCCGCGACTGCGCCAGCTCCAGCTCGCGGATCAGCTCGGCGGAGGCGCCGCCGCCCTGGTAAGCGTGCAGCTGTGCCCGCATGGTGGTCGCCAGCTGTTCGGTGACCGCCAGCACGTCCTGTACCGCGGCACGGCACGCGAGCTGGTCGGCCTGGCCGGCTATCCGGTCACGCAGATGCCCGATCAGCACGGGGAAGCCGGACTCGGTGTTGAGCATGTGGTCGCTCGTGCGGACCGCGTGCAGCCGCAGCGTCGACGAGACGGGCACGACCTCCGCCTCCAGTTCGGCGTTGGCGAGGTGCTGGCGATCGATGTCGGCGATGCGCCGCCACTGCGGGTAGAGATCGGTCTTCGTCAACGCGCACACGATGTTCGGGCACACCTGCGCGGCGTGCCGGAGGAAGTCCAGTTCAGGCGCCGTGAACTCCGAGCTCGCGTCTGAGACGAACACCACCGCGTCGGCCAGCGGCAGCGCGGCGATGGTGGCCGCACCGCGCATGGAGGCGAGTCCACCGACGCCCGGCGTGTCCACCACGACCAGCCCGCCTGCCAGCAACGTGCGCGGTACGCCCACCTCGGCGTAGTTGACACCACGCCGGTTGCCGGGGTCGCAGACGTAGTCGGCGAGCCGATCGACGGGGACGGGCTTGCTCTCGGCGGGCGCGTCGCCGCCGTACTCGTGCACGACAACGGCCGCGGGTTCCTCCGCGTACCGCACGATGGTGGGCACCGTCGTGGCGATGTCGTCGTCGATCGGGCACACCGACGCGTTGAGCAACGCGTTGACCAGATGGCTCTTACCTTGCTTGAACTCTCCGACCACGAGCACCCGGACGCCGTCCTCGGTCAGCCTGCGCCGAGTCTGGCGCAGCCGGGCGCCGAAGTCCGCGCGACCGTAGGCGAGTGCCGCCTGAAGCGCGAGGTCGACGACATCGATCGCTGCGGGAACCGACAAGTGCTACTCCCTCACAGAATCCTTCTCATGGGCTCCGGTACCCGGCCCAGGCGTGGCACCTGGACCGGGCGGAACTGCCCCTAAAGGTGCAGACCGTTGAGCAGGTCGACATCGTTGTGGCTCAACAGGTCGACCTCGTTCAACGTGTCGTCGACATTGACGTTGACCAGGCCGTGTTGTTCGACATGGTCGATGGTGACGTTGTGCTCGTGCTCCTCGTGGTACGAGGCGTCGATCGTGGTGTGCGAATGCTGGTGAGTCACCTCATGCGAATCACATTCCGAATCGTTGCCGGAGTTGCCGGAGTTGCCGGTCCGTACGTCGCCCTGGCCGAAGTTCTGCAGATCCGCGTCTCCGGTGGCGGTGGCGTTGGCGTCACCGTCGACGACCGTGCTGTTGTTCGCGGTGATGGTGTCGTTGCCGTAGTCGTTGTCGAACGACTGGTTCACGTCACCCTGGGCCCAGATGGTCTGGTGCACCGAATAGTCCACGTGCGTGTCGTGGCTGTCGGTGTAGGAATAGTTGTTCACGATGTGGTCGATCTGCCGGATCGCGATGTCGAAGTGGTCCTCGCCCGGCTGTGGTGCCGGCAGGGCGCCGCCTGGGCCGCTCACCAGAACGTTGTCCACCACCAGCGGCAACGCGTCGCGGACGTCCTGGCCGCAGACCTCGTCGAACCCGTGATCGCTCAGGGCCTGCTGGGGGTTTGCTTTGAACTGCTCCTGCGCCACCGGGTCCCGGAGCAGGTTGAGAATGAATTCCAGCAGGCTGGTCATGGCGTTCGCCTTCTCCTCTAGGTCACTGATCGCTTCGAATGCATGCCGAACTCCGCGCCCGACCGCACGAACGCTAGGACCGCGGCAGAAGCTTGCCATCGGTGATCGCTCCGAATTTCACGGGATGCCGCTGGGGGATGCCGAACATACCGCGCCACCCGAATGAGTGACGGGGGTCAGGGTGGCAAGATAGGGGAAATAGGGGATTGCCGTTCGCGCCGGAAATGTTGCTAATGTTGCGCACTGTGGTCTATCAATTGGGTGTTGACCTGGGCACGACGTTCACCGCCGCCGCCGTGCACCGGACGTCCACATCCGCCGAGGTTGTGGCACTGAGTTCCCGGTCGGCGTCGGTCGCCTCGGTTCTGTACCTCGGCGAGGACTCGGGCGTGCTCGTCGGGGAGGCTGCGGAACGCCGTGCGATGACCGACCCGGAGCGGGTGATCCGCGAGTTCAAGCGCCGCATCGGCGACCCGACCCCGCTGATGGTGGCCGGTGGCCCGCAGCACGCACACGAGCTCACCGGCGTCCTGGCACGCTGGGTCGTCGACCGGGTGGCCGAACGCGAGGGTGCGGCGCCGGACCGGCTCGCGATCACCCATCCCGCCGGATGGGGCCTGCACAAGGTGGCCCTGCTCGCCGAAGGGCTGTCCGCCGCCGGCCTGAACGACGTCGTGTTCCTGACCGAACCGGAAGCGGCCGCCGTGCACTACGCCTCGGAGCAACGGATCGAGCGCGGCGGCACGATCGCCGTCTACGACCTCGGCGGTGGCACGTTCGACGCCGCCGTCCTGCGGCGAACCGAGGGCGCTGGCTTCGAGCTGCTCGGCCGTCCGGAAGGCATCGAACGGCTGGGCGGCATCGACTTCGACGAGGTGGTGTTCGACCACGTCCGCGCGAGCATCGCCGACGTTGACGAGCTGGACCCGGAGGACCCGGTCACGGTCGCCGCGGTAGCCCGGCTGCGCAGGGACTGCACCGAGGCGAAGGAGGCGTTGTCGACCGACACCGAGGTGACCATCCCGGTGCTGCTGCCCGGAACGCGTGCGCAGATCCGGCTGGTGCGCGGCGAGTTCGAGGCGATGATCCGGCCCGCTCTGGCCGACACGGTCGAGGCACTGCGCCGAACCGTGCGCTCCGCCGGGCTGGAACCCGACGACCTGGCCGCGGTCCTGCTAGTCGGCGGCTCGTCCCGTATCCCCTTGGTGGCACAGCTGATCTCGATGGAACTGGGCCGCCCGGTCGCCGTCGACACCGACCAGAGCACATCCGTCGCGGCCGGCGCCGCGCTGGCGGCGTTCGACGCACGCCAGGTGATCACGCGCGCCGACCCGCCGACCCGCCCCGTGATGACGACCGCGCCGTTGACCTCTCCCCGTTCGCGCGGCCGCAAGCGTCCCAAGATCGTCGTCGGCGCGGCAGGCATCATGGCCATCGGCGTCGCCGCACTGGCCGCCGTGACCTGGCCGGACCGTTCGACCGGCACCACCGCCCCCGGCGAACCGAACCAGACCGCCACGGCCCCTAACGCGCCGGCGGAGCTGAACGTCCGCGCGACCGTGCCGCGGAACCCGGCCATGTCACCGAGCCGCACCGCGTCGAGCGCACCCACGACCACTCCTGCTTCGGCGTCCAAACCCGCCATTACAGCGGCGACGACCACCGTGATGCCTCGCGTCGAGCCGCCGTCCCCCATCATCGAGCCGTCGGTGACCACGACGCTCTCGGTGCCGCCGCCGTCCGTCACCAGCAGTACCGAGACCCCGCCCCCACCCCCGCCTGTCCCACCTAGCACGCGTCCGCCGTCGACGTGACCGCCGCTGTCCTTTGGTCCCTCATCAACGAGTCCGCGCCCGCCTCGGACAGCACTTCTGTGCAGGTGCTCGGCAACACGGTCTAGGCCATCAGAAGGGTGCGGAGCCGGGCGAAGAGATCGCTGCGGGTCGCACAGCCGAGGCGGCGGCGCATCTTGGCCACATGGTGCTCGACGGTCTTGGCGGAGATGAAGAGTCGTTCGCCGATCTGCTTGTAGGTCAGGCCGTTGACTACCAGCTCCGCCACTTCTCGCTCACGGCCGCTGAGCGGCGTGCCGAGAAGTTCGGTTGCCGACTGGGCTTGCGCGGATGTGTCCACAGAGGTCAGCTCACGGGCGAGCGCCAGTAGCGAGCTCATCGCGGCCCGGTCGCGGCAGCGGATCGCGGCCTGTCCCGCCAGCCGTGCGCCCTCCCAGGACTGTCCGGCCGCCCACAGGCCCCGGGAGGCCCGCTCGACCACCGCGACATCGACGTCACCTGCCAGCAGGCGCAGCCACGCCCGTGCCGCGTCGGCCAGCGCCGGGTGGGTGCGCGCGAACCGGACCAGGGCGGCGGCGTGCTGGTTGGCCTCCGGTGGTGACTCGGCGACGATGGCCGCCTGCAGGCGGGCCCAGCGCAGTGGCGCCGCCCAGAACGCCGGGCCGCCCAGGTCGTCGAGCAGCCGCTCGGCGTCGGCCAGGTGCGCCGCGAGCCACGCGGGTTCGCCGACGCGGGCCGCGGCGATCGCCAGTTCTCCCAACGGCAGCAGCATGTAAAGGTCCGTCGTGTGGTGCAGGACGGCTTCCCGTGCGCGAGCCCACGAGTGGGTCAGTGCTGCCGCGTCGCCGGCACGCCGGGCGATCGCGACGGCGAGCGCGGCGGCGAACAGTTCGTCCCGAGGTTCGAGCAGCTCGCAGGTGTCGAGCTGGGCGCGTGCTGCGGCGAGGTTGCCCTGGCACATTGTGATCCACATGCGCAGCAGCTGATGCCGGGACGAGAGATGCCCGCTCAGCACCGACTCGCCGACCGAGAACTCTCCACAGTGGAGCGCCACGATCGCGGTCAGCGCCGCCGGGTCGTCGGTGAGCAGCGCGGTGTGTCCCATCGGGGCGAGCAGCGCTGCGGCACGGGTGAGCCGGGACAGCGCGGCGGCGGGGGTACTGGTGATCGTGTCGAGCAGCCCTTGTGCTGTCAGGTGCTGCGCCCCGGCAAGCAACGTCGGTCCGGTGACCGTCGAGGCGAGCACGTGCTGCGCCTCGGCGAGCGCGCCGATGCCGAGCAACGCGGGCACCATCACCATCGCGTGCTCTCCCAACGCGGTCGCGCCCAGCCACCGGTAGAGTTCCGCGCCACGCGCGAGCATGCCCCTGCGCGCCAGCGCCGCTGCCGCGACCAACACCGCGCGTGGACGGTCTGGCATCCGCGGATCACCGATCACCTGGTCGGTGAACCGCAGTGCGGTGTCGAGGTCACCGGCAAGCGCTGCGGCTTCCGCGTGACGAGCCGGCATCAACCGGTTGGGCGCGGTCGGCGTGAGGCTCAGGATGGCCTGAAGCGCCAGCGGAACGAGATCGCCGGCGTCGGTGAGCAGACCGGTCGCGAAGGCGCCCGCACAGGCGCTCACGTCGATCCCCGCCGCCTTGGCGAGCAGCACCTCACGCACCTGCTCGTCGAGGCAGTCGAGGTCGTGCCGGAACTGCTCGACCAACCCGTCCGGGACCGTCGCCAGGCCTACGAAGCCGCCAGCGAGCCTGCCGGTCTCGTGCAGCGCGGCGACGAACCGGTCCACCAGTGCCGGAAAGCCGTTGGTCTGCTCGAACAGGAAGTCGACGAGCTCGTCGGAGGGCGGGCGACCGAGGACGTCCGCCACGCGGCCGGCCACCTCGGCCCGGTCCAGCCTGCCCAGCACCACCGGCAGACGGCACCGGCCCAGCACCGCACCCAGCGCGCTGAGCGCGGGCGGACGTGGCCATGGCCGGTAGGCGACGACCAGGCGGTGCGTGCGGGTGAGGGCCAGCCTGCGGAGCCGGTCGAGCGTCCCGTCGTCGAGTGCGTGCGCATCGTCGACCAGCAGCGCGGCCGAACTGTCCTCTGTGTACTCGTGTGCCACGGGGACACCGGCGTCGCGGTAGATGCGGGCGAGTGTTTCCAGCGTCGCGGTCTTACCGCAGCCGCCGGGACCTGCGACGGCCGCGACCAGCGGCGCGTGCGGATCTGCGACGACGTCCTGGCAGAGCCGTTGTGCCGCGGACGGCAATGGTGCACCTTCTTCTTGATCGTTTCCCCGGACGGCACTACGGGTATCGGCGTTCTGGCGGGAATCTTTAGCGCGGCACCCACTCGCTGTTCGCGCCACACAGGATCACGCACGGCAGCTCGCCCGGCACGTCCCCGCGCAGGAACGCCGCGAACCCCGCGGCTGCCGCGGGTTCGACGGCCAGGCGGAACTCCGCCCACAGGCGGTCTCGCGCGGCGAGCAGCTCGGTCGTCCGACACCAGCGTCGAACGCACGTTGTGCTTCTGCAAGATCTCCAACGGGATCTCGCCCGCCCGCGTGGCACCCAACGCGGTCGCCGCGACGGAGTCCACTTCGGAGTCCACCGGCTCGCCTGCCGCCAGAGCGTTGTGCATGGCGCAGCACCGGTCGGCTCGACCGCGACGATGCGCCGCCCGCCCGCCGCCAGCGCCGCCCCGGCCACGAGCCCGCCGCCACCGACGGCGATCGCGATCGTGTCCACGTCGGGTGCGTCCTCGACGATCTCCCGCGTGACCGTGCTCTGGCCCTCGATCACCTTCGGGTCGTTGTAGGCCTCGATGTAACGCCGGCCCGAAGTCACGCGCCGCCGCGGCCGCCTCGGCGTAGGTGTTGCCGTGCCGGATCAGCTTGGCGCCCACCGCTTCGATCCGCGACGGTCTTGGCCTCGGGCGCGGTCACCGGAACGAACACGGTGGCGTGCGCGCCGAGCAGCTGGGCGGCCTGCGCGACGGCGATGCCGTGGTTGCCGCCGGACGCGGTGACGACCTCGGTGACGTCCGCCGGGACGTTCAGGTCCAGCAGCTTGTTGACCGCGCCGCGCACCTTGAACGAGCCGGTGAGCTGGAGGTGCTCCAGCTTGAACACCACCGGCCGGCCGTCCACAGAGGCGCGCATGAGGGGGTGCGGCGGACGTACCGGGAGAGCGTTGTCATGACACAAGCTTCCACAAGAACTGCACCAGAGTCACGATGCCGAGCAGAAAACAGACCAGTACGAAAGTGCCGCCGACATCACGATCAGGCAGGCGCCCCAGGACGTCTCCTCGTCCGGGGTCGTCTCGAGCTCGGCCGCAGCTCGATCCGCGCCTCCCCGTACAGCGCGGCAAGCGCGTGCGGGCGGCCTCGGTCGGCGCCTCCTCGACGCGGCCGGCCCAGTTCAACGCGATGAGCCGGACCTGAGCCCTGCGGTAGGCGCGTTCGAACGCCAGCGTCTCGTCGGCGACGCGTTCCTCGGACAGATAGGTCCAGCGCCCGGCCTGCGCGGGCTGGCCGAGTACCCGGTACACCTCGGCGAGCCGGTCGCGCAGGTCGAGCCGGTGCGGGTAGGTGCCGACGAGCCCGGCGATCCGCTGACGTGCGCGAAGCACGCTCGCGAGGTCGCCCTGGTCGCAACTCCTCGGCCGCTTTGTGGAGCGTCAGCTCTACCGGCATGCAGATCAGTCTCTCAGGCAGGGCTAGCTTTGACCCGTGTTCGTCCTATCGCTGCTGGTCTCGGGTCTCGCCTGGTGGCTCGGCCTGTACCTGCTCGCGCGAGATCCGCGGAAGCCTCTGCTTTGGTGGGCCGGCGTGGGCCTGCTCGGCTACGCCGCGGCCGTCGTCGTGCCACATCCTGTGCTGCTCGGAGTACCCGCGTTGGCCTGGACGGGCGCGATCTTGCTGCTGTCCCACCCGTCGTTGATCAAGTGGTGGATCTTCGCGCTGGTGCCGATCTTCGCCGCGTCGGTCTGGTTGCCGTGGCTCGTACTGCTCCCTTTGGCCCTGGCGACGGCCCTAGCCATAAGGAAACGCGCCTACTTTTCACTCGTTGGAGTGATGTTCGGGCTGTCGCTGCCGCTTTTCTGCTCCGGCTGCTGCCGTCCGAGATCACGCTGCCCATGATCGGCCTGGACCTGCTCGTCTTCGGCGTGCTCGTCGCGGTGACCGACGCGGTCGAGGAGGGCGAGGCGATCCGCGCGGACATGCTGCGGTCGCTGGTGATCGCGGCGTTCACCGCCGTGCTGTTCGGTGCCCAGGTCGTGCTGTTCCTCGGCCCCGACCTCCTCGTCTGCACGACCGTCGCGGCGGCGATCGCGGTCCAGGTCCTGGCGAACCCGCTCGCCGTCGCGATCGACCGGCTCGCCGTGCCGTCGGTCGCCTCGGAACGCGCCGAGCTCCGTGAGGCCGCCGAGTCGTTGCCGCGCAGAGCTCCTCTCGTGACCGGCGACGAGGCGCGAGTTCGCGCGCCTGACCCGCAAGGCGCTGAGCCACTACGGCGATCTCGGGAAGCTGGTCGCGAGCCCGTTGATCGAGCTCACGGAACCTGGCCCGCCGCTCGACCGGGCCGCGATGTTGAAATCGCTGTTGCTGGCAAGCATTCAACGGCTCAAACCCGCAGACGGCGATTTCGGCACCAGCGACGAATGGCGTTACTACAACGCCCTGTACTTCTACTACGTCAAGGGAATCCGCCCGTACTCGGTGCGGACCAAGCGGGAGGACCTCGACGCCGAGGACCGCCGCGCACTGCAGTGGTTCGTGACACAGGTGCCCGAGCGAACGCTGCACAACTGGCAGAACGCCGCCGCACGCCTGGTCGCGACCGACCTGATGGCAGGAGTTGGCAGCTCTTGACGTGGTTCTGGCAGCGTTGACCGGGCGATCGTCAGGCCATGTTGAAATTCGCCTTGAAACTCGACGGTGTCGGCTCGTTCCTCGCAGGTCTGCTGGTCCTGCTGATCCGCCCGGAAAACGGAATCCCGATCGGCTGGCTGATCGGGGTCGGGATTTTCTTCGTCGTCTACGGCGCCGGGGTCTTCTTCCTCGGCACCCGCGCCAATCCGGACCGCCGCGCGGTGCTGATGATCATCATCGGCAACCCGGTGTGGGGCGTCGACAGCGTCCTGGTGGCGGAGCTGAAGTGGTTCCCGCTCACCGCCGCGGGCACGTTCCACGTGCTGGCCCAGGCCGCGGCTGTGATCGTCTTCGCGGTGCTGCAGATCATCGGCTGTCGCGCAGCGTTCGCGACCGCCCGCGGAACTCGGCCACAGTCTCGGTCCCTCGCCTGACCGCGATGTCGTAGATCCCGCTGCGCCCGAACCGGGTCCGTTCCACCGCCTCCGCCACCAGCTCGTCACCCTCGTGCACGGGCCGGATGAAGTCGATCTCGGCCGTGGCGGCGACGGTGACGGACCCGGCCCGGTTGCAGGCGCACGCGAACGCCGTGTCCGCCAGCAGGAAGACGTATCCGCCGTGCGCGATGCCGTGGCCGTTGATCATCAGGTCGGTGATCGTCATGCGCAGCAACGCGTAGCCGTCGCGCAGCTCGACGGGTGTGATGCCCAGCGCGGTGGACGCCTTGTCGGCGGCGAGCATCTCAGCAGGACCATTCATTCGTGGCAGCGTAATCACCCTGGCGGTGGTGTCACCCGGTGTTGAGCGCGCCCTACTGTCCGAATGCTTGATCGCTCAACATCGGAGGTGGTCATCGTGGGTGGATGCTCTTGTTGTGGCTCGTGCACGGGCCCGGGCTGCGGCTGCTGCAGCGGCTGCTAGGCACCTCGCAGGAACAGGGCCGGTGTCCTCGCGGGCGCCGGCCTTGTCGTGTCCGCGATCACGAAATGCCTGTTGGCATCTCGGCGTTTCCATGGATGTTCGGATCAAAACAACCATGGAGGAGAACCCACGTGCGTACGTGGCAGGTAGTCGTGGCGGCGGTCGTGCTCAGCGCGGGCATCGTCGTACCGGCGGAGGCGGCGGCCGACCGGTGCGGCGAAAGGCTCAGCGACTGGCAGAACGACGGCGTCTCGGCGCAGTACACCGGCGTGGACACGGTGTCCGGCGGGCGAGTCACGGTTGAGCTCAAGAACGACAGGGCGACCACCACCACCGCGGATCCGTGGCTCGACACCACGAACGCGTCGGCGCACTCGGGCGGCGTCTGGAACAACCGGCACACCGTGCTCTGGTCGGCGAACGACAGCTTCGCCTACTGGCTGCGGAACCCGCGCTGCGCCAACGGCGGCACGGAGGTCACCTCGGCGACGTTGTTCGCGCAGAACGACTTCGAGCAGACGCTCGTCGAGGCGGGGGTGACCCGCAAGTGAGCAGAGGCCGGCGCGGGGACGGAAGTTCCCGCGCCGGCCTGTGCCCGGCAGGGGCCGGTCAGCCTGTGTAAGCCTTGAAGAGGTTGGTGAACTCCCAGTTGGCCTGCGAGATTCCACTGCACGTAGGGGAAACTCCGCCGCCGGGGCACGAACCGTTGTCGCGCCCGGCGGACCAGAACGCGACCCGCCCGACGTGGTTGGCTCGCGCGTAGTCGAGAACCTTGCGGGCGTCGGCCTGGGTTGTCGTCATGCCGGTGTCGTTGCGGCCGATCATCGGAGTCAGTCCGAGCAACGCTTTCAGCTGCGCATCGGACTTGGAAGGCCAGATAGCGCGCATCTGGCCGAGAGTCGCGTTCGAGGCGGCGACCATCGCGTCGCCCCAGTTGCCCGTGTAGCCGAAGTTCATCAGCATCGGGTTCACCAGCACGATGACGCCGCGCGCCGCCGCGTCCTGCAGGACCGACACGGAGAACGGGTCCATGCCGTAGTCCTGGCCCTGGATCCGCATCGTGTAGCTGACGGTCGTGCCGCGGGTGTCCTGCAGGCGCTTGAGCGCCGTGTTGACGACCGCGGTGGGGATCGTGGCTTCCACGTCGACGTCGATGCTGTTCGAACCCACGGCGTCGAGCACGGCGACATAGGCGTTGTACAGGGAGTCCGCGGTCGAGCAGACGTGCTCCAGGTACGGGCCCATCGCGCCGCCGGTCGCCACGATCACGCTGCCGCCGCGGGCTTTCAGTGCCTGCACATCGGAGATGATCCGGCTGTCGTTCAACGCGACCGTGCCGCCCCAGGCGGGGACACAGCCCGCGGAGGAGCCGAGTGCGAACGCCAGCGTGAAGTGCTTCTGGCCGGTCGCCACCGCCACGTCGACGAGCGACGGCGAGGGCATCGTGATGTCGACGTACGGGGCGACACGGGCACTGCCCGGCGTCGGCGGCACATCGGAAGTCGTTGTCGTGGAAGGAGTTGTGGGCGGCGTGCCGCCACCACAGGCGACGCCGTTGAGCTTGCAGTTGGTCGGCACGGCGGAACCGCTCACCAGGAAGCCGAAGCTCGCCGAGGCGCCTGCCGCGATCGAGCCGTTGTACTCGCGGTTGACGAACGTGTGGTGGTCGCCGCTGCTGGTCAGCGTGGCGTCCCAGTACGAGCCGACTGACGCGCCCGCGAGGTCGAACTCGAGCTTCCAGCCGTTCATCGCGGTGGTGCCCGCGGTGATCGTGTACCTGCCCTGGTAGCCGGAGCCCCAGGTGGAGTCCTGGCTGAACGCGGCGGATTCGCCTGCGGCGGAGGCGGGGGCGATGACGACGAGTGCGGCCACGAGTGCGGTGGCGGCCCCGGCGGCGAGCATGGCGAAACGGCGGGCCATCGGGTGTGTCCTTCCCGGCAGGGTGAGAAGGGGTGGTGTGGGAACGCGGGGCGCGACGCGTTCCCACACCACGTACAGGGGTACTCGTACTGAGAGCACCTGCTCAATCACGGTAAGTGGCCTAGACCACAGCGTCAATGGGTCTAGACCTTTCTTGTCCGCCGGACAGTGGAACAATTCGGCGGGTGCGTGGAGCAACTGGAATCGGATCGCTGCCCGGAACCGACATCGACGAGGCGGCGCGCGTCGTCGTCGGAGAGCTGCCTGAGCTGCCGCACGTCCCGGAGTTGCCTGGCCGGGGCCTTGGCGCGGACATGATCGGGCGCACCTCCGGCCTGCTCGTGGACCTCGCGATCGAATACACGACGTCGGGCTACCGGGTCACCGCGCGGGCCGGTCGTGACCATCGCCGGGCCGTCGACCTGCTCAGGGGCGACCTCGACGCGTTCGACGAGGCGTTGGAACGCGCGGGCGCGCGGCCGGAGGTCGTCAAGGTGCAGGCCGTGGGGCCGTGGACGTTGATGTCGAACATCGAGCTGATGCGCGGCCATCGGGTGCTCACCGATCCCGGCGCATTGAAGGAGTTCACCGAGTCGCTGGCCGAGGGGCTCAAGCTGCACGCCACCGAGGTCGCGAAGCGCACCAAGGCGAAGGTCATCGTGCAGCTCGACGAACCTGGCCTGCCCGCGGTGCTGCAGGGCCTGCTGCCGACGCCGTCGAAGCTCGGCACCGTCCGCGCCGTGCCCGAACCGGATGCCCGCACGGTGCTCGCCACCGTGATCGACGCGCTCGACCACGACGTGATCGTGCACTGCTGCGCCCCGAATCCTCCCCTCACGCTCCTGCGCGAGGCGGGCGCGACGGCCATCGCGCTGGACGCCACGTTGATCAGCGGCAAGGAGAACCTCGACGAGCTCGGCGAGACCTGGCAGGCGGGCACGTCGCTCGCGCTCGGCCTGGTGCCGAGCACCGATCCTGGTAGGCCGGTGACGTTGAAGGAGGTCGGTCAGCGGGCGTTCACTCTGGTGGACCGTCTGGGCTTCCCCCGGACCATCCTCGCGGAGCAGGCGCTGGCGACGCCGACGTGCGGTCTCGCGGGCGCGACGTCGAGCTGGGTGAAGCGCGCGTTGTCACTGTCCCGTGACCTGTCCTCGGCCTTTTCGGAACCGCCAGAGGGCTGGTGATGTCCGGTTTGTGCGGCTAGTCTGCTGCGAACTATTAGGAAACTTTCTTAACCGTAGGCCACCGCCGGGCCTGGACCGGGAGTTCCCCATCATGCGCATCAGACTCGCGGCTCTCGTTGCCGCAGTGCTCACAGGTGTGGTCGTGGCGCCTGCTCAGGCGGCTCCCACCGGCCACATCAGGCTTGATCAGATCGGGTACGGCGTTGCCGAGTCGAAGCAGGCCTATCTGCTCGGCGGCGCCGCCAACTCCACGTTCACCGTCGTGGACAGCAAGGGCAAGACGGTGCTGACCGGCAAGACGGGTGCCTCCACCGGTTCGTGGAGCGCCAAGTTCACCGCCGTGCACCCGATCGACTTCAGCAAGGTCAAGGTGCCCGGCACGTACCGGATCAAGGTCGGTGCCACGACCTCGTCCGCGTTCAAGGTCGACACCCAGAACAAGCTGTTCGCGCCGGTCGCGCACAACACGGTCGAGTTCTTCCAGGCCCAGCGCGACGGCGCCGACGTGATCCCCGGCAGGCTGGACCGCAAGCCCGCCCACCTCACCGACCGGCAGGCCGCCGTCTACGAGACGCCGGTCTTCAAGGGCGAGGGCGGCGACGAGATCGCGGCGCCGCTCAAGGCGACCGGCCAGACGGTCGACCTCGAAGGTGGCTGGTTCGACGCGGGTGACTTCGTGAAGTTCACCCACGCCTCGTCCTACTCCACCGCGTCGATGCTGCTGGCGTTGCGGGACAAGCCCAACGCGGCGCTGGCCGCCGAGGCCAAGTTCGGCCTGAAGTGGCTCGACAAGGCGTGGGACGAGAAGACCGGCACCCTCTACGCGCAGGTCGGCATCGGTACCGGCTCGGAGGAGTTCGGCTTCCTCGGCGACCACGACGTGTGGCGCCTGCCGGAGGCCGACGACAAGCTCGACGTCAAGCCGGGCGATGCCCAGTACTACATCAAGAACCGGCCGGTGTTCCGCGCGAACGCCGCGGGCGAGAAGATCAGCCCGAACCTGGTCGGCCGGGTGGCGGGCTCGTTCGCGCTGGCCTCCCAGATCGAGTCCCGCCGGAACCCGCGCCTCGCGTGCGAGTACCTGGAGAAGGCCGCGAAGCTCTTCGCGCTGGCCAAGACCGAGAACCCCGGCGAGCTCGTGACCGCGTTCCCGCACGCCTACTACCCCGAGGACTCGTGGGCCGACGACCTCGAGTTCGGTGCCACGCAGCTCGCGCTGGCGGCCAAGGCGCTCGGCGACAGGCGCGCTCCCGCGTTCGCCAAGGCCGCGACCCACTGGGCCAAGGCCTACCTGAACAGCGGTGACGCCGACACGCTCAACGTCTACAACGTCTCCGCGCTCGGCCACTACGACCTGGCCAAGCTGGTTCGTGCCGGTGTTTCCGGTGCCGAGGTGACCGAGGCGCAGCTCGTCGGCGACCTCCAGCGCCAGCTGCAGAAGGGCCTCGACGCGTCCGCTTCGTCGCCGTTCCGCACGGGTGTCGACGTCACGAACTTCGACGCCGCGTCCCGCAGCTTCGGCTACGTCGCCACCGCCGAGCTGTACCAGAAGCTGACCGGTGACAAGAAGTTCGACGCGTTCGGCACGCAGCAGCGCGGTTTCGTGCTCGGCTCGAACGCGTGGGGCACCACCCTCGTCGTCGGTGTCGGCTCGAAGTTCCCCGAGTGCCCGCACCACCAGGCGGCGAACCTGTCCGGCTCGCCGAACGGTGGCTCGAAGGTGCTGGTCGGCGCCGTGATCAACGGCCCGAACAACGCGGAGTTCTTCGGTGACCTCGGGGAGATGCCCGCGGGTTCGGTGGAGTGCACCAAGCCGTACACCAAGGAGTTCGACTCGGCGACGTCGGTGTTCGCGGACGACCTGCGGTCGTGGCCGAGCTCCGAGCCGGCCATCGACTTCACGGCGACGGCGGTGCTCGGCTTCTCGTTGATCGCCAACGGCTGATCCGGGCCCCTGAACGGGCCTTAAGTGACAGCGACGAAGGGCGCTTTTGTCCACCTCAGGTGGACAAAAGCGCCCTTCGTCGATTTCGGGTGGCGTGGGTGCGAGTGCGGGTGTCCAATTCGGACTTGTGCTCAGGCTCGGGTTGGTTCTGGTGCTGCTCTCGGTGGCGGCGCCAGCCCATGCGCTGCCGTTGAACACGGCCTGCCGGGTGCCCGCCGGACACGACCCCGAGGTGATCCGGACCGTGCTGCACACCGGGTTGTCGCTGGGGGTCAGCAACAAGGTGCTGCTCGCCGGCTTCGAGGCCGGGTGGGTCGAGTCGCGCATGAACAACCTCGACTGCGGTGACCGCGACTCGCTCGGCGTCTTCCAGCAGCGCCCGTCGATGGGCTGGGGCGCGCCCGAACAGATCATGGACGTCTCGTACGCCGCTTCCCGCTTCTTCGAGCTCGCGGTGAGGCTCGACCGGCCGGAGCTGACGCCTGGCCTGCTCGCGGACGCCGTGCAGCGCTCCTGCTGCCCGGAACGCTATGACCTCGCCGTGGATCGCGCCGCCTCGATGCTCCGCCAGGCCTGGCAGGGCGGGCCCGAGGTCGTCGACGGCACGTACTTGGTGTCGGACGGCGATGTCTGGGTCGGCCAACGGCGGCTGAGCACGTCCGGTGACTTCGTCGGACGCCCTTCGGTGGCCGGACGTTTCGTGTTCGCACGGACCGTTCGCGGCACGGTCATGGCTTTGACCGGCAACTCCTGGCTGCCGGTCGCCGACGGCGTGGCGGGCGACCCGGAGGCCGTGCTTCGTCCTGATGGGACGGTCACGTTGTACGCCGTGCTGGCCGACGGCAGCGTGAACGCGCTGGCCCCGAAATTGTCAGACCCCTCTGAGATGATTGGGATGGGGACCTCAGCCTCTCCCCCGGAGGGGGCCCAGTCGGAATCGATTCCGGGTGTGGCGGGCGGGTGGGAGCCGTTGAGCCCGCCGGGATTCGCCGCCGGCAAGCCTTCGGTCGTTCAGCAGCCGGACGGGTCGGCGAGCGTCTACGTGAGGTCCGGCAACGCGCTCATGGCCAGCGCTGTCGGCGTGTGGCGCGAAGTCGCCCAAGGCCTCGAAGGGTCGCCCGAGGTGGTTCTCCGTCCTGACGGGACGATCGGCGTCTACTCGGTGATCGGCGGCCGCGTGCACCGCCTCGGTGCGGCCTGGGAACCGTTGAGCGACGGCCGTTTCATCGACAGCGTGTCCGCACTCGCGGACGGCACGGTGTACGCCCGCAAAGCCGACGGCGACGTGCTCAGAGTCGGTTGAACGGCTCGGCGTACCGGAACGCGCCCGATGGCGTCGGACCGAACAGACGGGCCTGGAAGTGCGGCGCCCACTCGGGAACCGGCGGCGTGATCCCGAACTCCGCCGCGAGCCTGAAACCGAACCGCGAGTAGTAGGCGGGACTGCCCAGCAGGATGACCGCGGACTCACCGCGTGCCTCCGCCGCGCCCAGAACAGCGTGCACCAGCGCCTTGCCCACGCCACGCCGCTGATGATCCGGGTGCACGCTGATGGGCCCGAGACCGACCGTCGGATAGTCACCGATGTACGCGCGCGTGCACACGACGTGCCCGAGAACCCCGCCAGTCACATCCACTTCGGCGACCAGCGACAGCTCCGGGATCCAGCCCTCGTCCTCGCGAAGCCAGTCGATGAGCGGCGCCTCGGGACCGTCCTTGAACGCGAGGTTGGTGACCGAACGGATGGCGTCGATGTCTGCGGGCGTTTCCCGCCGGATCAGCATGACCGAACTGTGTCCGGCGTTCTCGTCGCGCGCCACTGAGTTTTCGCCGCCATAATCCGCGACGTGGTCGTGAGACGGACAGTGCTCGTGTGTGCACTGGCAGTGTTGGCGTACTTGGGTTTGTGGTGGATGTTCAGCTCGCAGGACGAGCGACCGCCCCCGACCGTGGGCGCGATGTTCCTCACCGACTACTCGAAGGCGACCGCGGGCGACTGCGTCCGGTTCACCGGACCCGGTGAGAACGACCAGGGCCTCACGTTGATCGACTGCGCCGGCGACCGGGCGGCGCTGCGAGTCGGCACCGTGCTGACCTCGACGTCCGGAGACTGTCCGCGCGGCGACTACAAGGTGTTGCGCGACAGCAGGCACAACGCCGCGTTGTGCCTCATGCCGAACGCGCGCGAGGGCGACTGCTTCGAGCTGGACACCGACGACATCCAGGGTGCCGTCGTGTCCAAGTTCGACTGTGTGGCGCCGAGAGTGAACGTGCAGGTGGTGGGCGTTGCTCCGGAAAGTTGCCCCGAAGAGGCCGAACTGGGTGTTCCCTATGAGGAGATGACGTTGTGCCTGAGGAGGGTGCGTTGATCTTCTTCGAGGGGCCCGCCGAGTTCGACGCGTGGCTGCACGAGCACGGAGCGGCCGAGACCGAGCTGTGGATCAAGTACGCCAAGAAGGGCTCCGGGCTGCGGTCGATCAGCTACGACCAGGCGCTGGACGTGGCGTTGTGCCACGGGTGGATCGACGGGCTCGTGCGTTCCATCGACGAGACCTACTACTCGCAGCGGTGGACGCCACGACGCGCGCGCAGCAAGTGGTCCAAGCGCAACTGCGGCAAGGTCGAGGAGCTGATCGCGGCCGGGAAGATGCTGCCCGCGGGGCTCGCCGAGATCGAGAAGGCGAAACAGGACGGTCGCTGGGAGGCCGCGTACGCCGGACCCGCCACCATCGAGATGCCCGACGATCTTCTGGCCGCGCTCAAGGCCAATGCCGAGGCCGCCAGGATCTTCGAGACGTTGAGCAGCCAGAACAGGTACGCGATCCTGTTGCGCGTGCACGATGCGAAGAGGCCGGAGACGCGGGCCAAGCGCATCGCGCAGTTCGTCGAGAAGCTGGCCGAGGGGTGGAAGCCCTACCCTTGAACATCATGAAGTGGTTCCGCCGCCGTAAAGCCGAAGACGTCGCCCCTGCTCACCTGCCGAACGCCCAGGAAGCGGCGCAACGGTTCTGGGAACGGTGGTACGAGTTCGTGCCGGTCGTGAGCGCGGCGCTGGGTGACGGCGAGCCGCACCGGGTCGAGGACGAACTGGGCGCGTTGGTCGCGGACCTGCACCCGGATCTGCTGTTCTCGCTGGAACAGGGCCACATGGCGATGTACGCGCTCGTCGTGACCGGCCAGGAGGACCCGCGCCTGCGCCCGTACACGGACGCGTGGATCGCCTCGGCGCCGCCGTCGGACATGGTGTGGGAGTTCCACGACTCGGTGCCGCCGGTGCCCGACCCGACCGAGGTGATCATCAACCTCGGCGAGGTGCGGATGCGGCTGGGCGACTACCGGGTGGTGGCGCAGGTGGACGGTGACGTGGTGGATGTGGCGGTGTACCACCCGGCGCTCGCGGAGCTGACCGAGCAGCAGCGGCAGACGATGACGTTCCTGCCGCTGGACGTGACGCTGGGCGAGCGGCTGGCGGGGGAACGGTTGCGGCGCGTGGAGACCGCGCAGCTGGAGCCGGCGGGAACGATCAGTTTGCTGGAGCTTCGTTCACTCGTTCGGACACTGGCTCAAGTTTCGGACGACTGAATTGTCAGACCTGGTCATTAAGCTGTGGGACGTGACCAGCGAGAGCCTTGAAGACGTCCCGGCCGACGTGCGCGAGCGGCATGCCGTGCTCGCGGAAGAGGTGCGCTCGCACCAGTTCCGCTACTACGTGCTCGACGATCCGATCGTCACCGACGGTGAGTTCGACACGCAGCTCAAGGCGCTGGAGGCACTCGAGGCCGAGCATCCGGGGCTGGCCACGCCGGACTCGCCGACGCAGCTGGTCGGCGGCACGTTCTCGACCGAGTTCCGCGCGGTCGACCACCTGGAGCGCATGCTCAGCCTGGACAACGTCTTCGCCCAGGAGGAGCTCGCGGAGTGGTTCCGCCGCATCGAACGTGACGTGGGCTCCGGCACGCACTTCCTGTGCGAGCTGAAGATCGACGGCCTGGCCATCAACCTGCTCTACGAGAAGGGGCGCCTGGTCCGCGCGCTGACCCGTGGCGACGGCCGCACCGGCGAGGACGTGACGTTGAACGTCCGCACGATCGCGGACGTGCCGCACACGCTGAAGGGCTCGAAGAAGTACCCGGTGCCGGACGTCGTCGAGGTACGCGGCGAGGTCTTCTTCGCGGTCGAGGACTTCCTGGCGCTCAACGCCTCGCTGGTCGAGCAGGGCAAGCCGCCGTTCGCGAACCCGCGCAACACGGCCGCGGGATCGTTGCGGCAGAAGGACCCGAAGGTCACCGCGGCACGCAAGCTGCGGATGATCTGCCACGGCATCGGCAAGACGGAGGGCTTCGCGGCCGCCCGGCAGTCACTCGCGTACGAGGCGTTGCAGGCGTGGGGCCTGCCGGTTTCCTCGCACACCAAGGTGCTGACGGATCCGGCCGAGGTCGCGAAGCACGTCGAGTACTGGGGCGAGCACCGGCACGACGCGGTCCACGAGATCGACGGCGTCGTCATCAAGGTCGACGAGGTCACGCTGCAGCGCAGGCTCGGCACCACGTCGCGCGCGCCGCGATGGGCCATCGCCTACAAGTACCCGCCCGAGGAAGCCACGACGACGTTGCTCGACATCCAGGTCCAGGTGGGCCGGACCGGCCGGGTGACGCCGTTCGCGCTGATGGAGCCGGTGAAGGTGGCCGGATCGACGGTGGCGCGGGCGACGCTGCACAACGCGTCGGAGGTCAGGCGCAAGGGAGTGCTGATCGGCGACCGGATCGTCATCCGCAAGGCGGGCGACGTGATCCCGGAGATCCTCGGCCCGGTGCTCGCCGCGCGCCCGAAGAACGCCCGTGAGTTCGAGATGCCGACCCGCTGCCCGGAGTGCAACGCCGAGCTGCGGGCCATGAAGGAGGGTGACGTCGACATCCGTTGCCCCAACGCGGAAACGTGCCCCGGCCAGCTCCGCCAGCGCCTCGCCTACCTGGCTTCCCGCAGCGCGCTGGACATCGAGGTGCTCGGCGAGGAGGCCGCCTTCGCCATCGCGGGGTCCACCGCGTACACGAACGAGGCCGATCTGTTCGATCTCGACCTGGAGTCGTTGAAGCAGGTCGACCGCTTCGTGCTGAAGAACGGCGAACTCTCCGCGAACGCGGTGAAGCTGCTCGACAACCTGGAAGCCGCCAAGTCCCGTCCTCTGTGGAGGGTCCTGGTCGCGCTGTCGATCCGCCACGTCGGCCCGACAGCCGCCCGCGCGCTCGCGCTCCAGTTCGGCTCGATGGACGCCATCATCGAGGCGGACGAGGAGGTGCTGGCCGGTGCCGAGGGCGTGGGCCAGACCATCGCGACCGCCGTCGTGGAATGGCGCGAAACCGAGTGGCGCCAGGAGGTCGTCGAACGGTGGCGGGCCGCGGGTGTCAGCATGGAGGACGAGCGCGACGAGTCCATCACGCGCAACCTCGAAGGTCTGTCCATCGTGGTCACGGGCTCGCTGACCGACTTCTCGCGTGACTCGGCCAAGGAGGCCGTCCTGGCCCGCGGCGGCAAGCCCGCGGGCTCGGTCTCGAAGAAAACCTCTTTCGTCGTGGTCGGCGACTCGCCAGGATCCAAGTACGACAAGGCCATCTCCCTGAAGGTCCCGGTGCTCGACGAGGCAGGCTTCCGCGTGCTGCTCGACAAGGGCCCGGAGGCGGCGCGGGAGGTGGCGCTCTCCGGGGAGGAATGATGGCTGACCTGACGATCCGCCCGGCCACCGAGGCCGACCTGGCCGTGATCGGCGCGATCACGGTCGAGGCGTACCGGGTGGACGGTTTCGTGGGCGAGCACGACGACTACGCCGAAACGCTCGCCGACGCCGCCGCTCGCTTCCGTGACGCCGAGCTGCTGGTGGCGGTGGACGGCGCGAACGAGGTGCTGGGCTCGGTGACGGTGGTGTCGCCCGGCACCCCGTACGCGGAGATCTCCGAGGCCGGCGAGCTGGAGTTCCGGATGCTGTCCGTGGCGGCCTCCGCGCGCGGCCGTGGGGTGGGCGAGGCGTTGGTCCGGACGGTGGTGGACCGGGCTCGGGCCGCCGGGATCGGCCGCGTGGTGCTCTCCTCCTCGGAGAAGATGGCGGCGGCGCACCGGTTGTACGAGCGGCTCGGCTTCACGCGGCTGCCGGAGCGGGACTGGATGCCACTGCCCGGCCTGACCCTGGTGGCCTACGCGTACGGGCTGCCGCTCTGACCCGCGCAACGGCACACGTCCTCACCTCAGGACAACCGCGAATGGGGGTTCGCGAACGATGGGAACACGCACTGCAGTCCCGCTGATCATCCTGGCCGCCACCCACGTGACCGCCTCCGCCACCCCGGCCACCCTCGCCGAGCCGGACCAGGCCCAGATCGCCGAGCGCTATCCGGCGAACCGGGCCGTCAAGGTGACCAGGGTTCCGCAGACCCCTGGTTTCGGCGTGCCCGTCACGCCGGCGCTGGCGGAGAAGCTGCGTCACCACGAGGCCGGGCTGGACGCCGCCCGCACGTCGTGGTCGCACCTGGCCACCCGGTACCGGTCATCGGAGATCAAGACCCGCGTCGAGCGGTTCGACGTCGACCAGAACGGCGGAACCGTCGTCGCGCACGTCCGCGAGCACGGAGAGCTGTACTTCGAGCGACCCGGCACCGCGCTGTCCACCGGCTGTGGCCTGTCGCACCTGCTGACCGCACAGCGCACCGCATCCGGGTGGGTGCTCGCCGACGTCGCGCTCAAGCCCTACAAAGCCTGCGGCCTGCTGCCGGAAACCCAGTCCTCGACCTGCTGACACCTGGCATGATCGTTTCACTCACGATGAATTGGGGGATTCGATGGATCACGGCACGGGCGAGCTCGTCCAGGAACACGCGCCCAGGACCGGGACGTGAGCCATTAGCGAGTAGGGCGGGCGGTGAGCGCCACCCGCCCTACTTCTTCCGGGGCGCCTGCATGATCCGTGTGCGCAGCGCGAGATCTCCGGCCGCCCGTTCGTACAGCAGCTCCTGCAGCACTTCCGCGGGCAACGATCTCAGCCGTTCGCGCAGCTCGACGTCCTCCGCGTCGGGCGGCGGAACCGTCTCGCCGCGGTCCAGCAGCACCAGCCCCACCGCCACACAATGCTTGCAGAAGAAGCCCTCCGAGCCGTGCGGGCAGCTGCACATGCCGACCAGATGCGCGCCCTCCCACGAAAGCTCCACCGCGTAGAGGGCGTCCTCGCCGCCCCGCACCCGTGCCGTCACGTGCCTGCTGTGCACCCGCAAGGTCAGCACGGAGTCGCGGTAGGTGAGACCGCGCCAGTACGACTTGGTGCCCGCGCGGTGCAGCAGCAGCTCGGTGGTGAGGGTCGTCGACACGGTGGTCATCCAACCGGGTGACCCTGGGAAGGAACAACATGATCGCGATCGGGCCGCTCGAACCGGCGGACCACGCCAGGTGGCAGGAGCTCTTCGAGGGCTACAACACCTTCTACGAACGCACGCTGCCAGCGGAAACGTACGACGAGAAGTGGCAGGCGTTCCAGCGCGGCGACAGCATCCACGCGCTGGTGGCGCGCGACGAGGGCGACATCGTCGGCATCACGCACTTCTTCCGGCACCCGAGCACGTCAGGCCCGGACGTCTGCTATCTCCAGGATCTGTTCACGGCGCCCGAGGCGCGCGGCCGTGGTGTCGGCCGCGCGCTCATCGAGGCGGTGACCGAGTGGGCGAAACAGCGCGACTGCAGCCGCGTCTACTGGCACACCAGCGAGTGGAACGAGACCGCTCGCAGGCTCTACGACCAGGTGGCGGAGAAGACGCCGTTCGTCCACTACCGGATCGTGCTCTAACGGGTCGTCGTTTCCAGGTCGAGCAGCGTCACGGCGGCGCGGTAGTACTTGTTGGTGGCGAGGTCGCGGACGGTCTTGATGTTGAACGCGGCCTTGAGCTTCTCCGCGTCACCGGGGCTGACCCCCTGCAACGCGTCGACGGGCGCGTCCAGGATCTCGGTCAGCGGGGAGTTCTCGTACGCCTTGTCGAGGAGCATGTCGAGGTTGACCGAAACGGCCATGATCATCTACCTCCGTCAGGATGGGTCGATCACGACCGATTCTGGTGGCAACTCAGCCCTTCCGCCGGATGAGCACCAATCGCACGACCCCAAACCAACCACTTGCGCGACGCGGTGGGCAGGTTTGTGTGGCACGGTTGACCAGTGCTGCAAGCCTGTCTGAACGGCTCCCGCACCGCCGAGGAGCACCCGGCTCTGCCACTCACTCCCGAGCGCCTGGCGGAGGACGCGGCCGATGTCGCGGCGCTCGGCGTGACGTCCGTGCTCATCCATCCTCGAGACGTCATCGGCAGGCCGACCCTGGTCGGACCCGAGGTGGCGACCACACTCGCCACCGTCAGAGCCGCGGTGCCGGGCATCGAGATCAGCGTGTGCACGAACGTCGAAGGTCCGCGCACCACCCTGATCTCCAGCTGGGCACCGCTGGCCACCGGACGCCCGGACATCGCGTCCGTGCACGTCGGTGAGGACGGTTGGCTCGATGTCGTCGAGGCACTGCACCGGGTCGACATCGGCGTCGACCTCGTCATCGACAGCCCGAATTCCGTGCGGCTGCTGACGAACATCGACAACATCGTCCGCCTGACCGTCACGGCGACCAGGCACAACGCCGAAGACCTGCTGCGCGAAGCCGAACCTCTCGGCCTGCCGATCTTGTTGCACGGCAAGGACGACGAGGCCTGGTTCGTGCTCGACTACGCGGGCCGCCTCGAACACAGCGCCCGGATGGGCCTGGCGGACACGCTGACACTTCCGGACGGCCGCCAGGCGAAGAACAACGTCGAACTCGTCGCCCTGGCCAGGAGATCACTCAAAACCAAGGCGCCGCAATAAGACTCAGTCCGGCAGCACGACCGCGACGATCCCGGCCAGGTGCGCCAGCCGAGCCACCTCGGCCGCGCGGAACATGGGACCGCCGGGCCGTCCGACCACCAGCACCCGGTCCGGCTTGCCCAGCGGCGTCGCGGCGAGCTCCGTCCCCAGCTCACGCCAGGCCTCCGGCACCCACTCCTCCTCGCCGTCGAGCACGGTCGCGCGCTCCAGCGGGAACCACGGTGCGTGCGCCATCCGCGTCTCCGGCGCCGCGGAAGACGCGGTCAGCCGGTGGATCCCGGTGCCGTCGGGGCCGAGCACGACGGCCCAGCCCGCGCGGATGATCTTCGGAACGCCCTCGGTGAAGATCTCGAGGCCCTTGCGCGGGTCGTCGGCGACCTCTTCGACGAGTTCCAGCTCACGGTGGGTGTCGAGGATGCCCGCGTAGGGCCGGACGGCGTCGACCTCGACGCCCTCGACGGATTCGGCGGCGGTGATCAACGTGTCGGGCAGGCGGCCGGAGGGCAGCTCCACCACCAGGTCGTCGATCGCGATGCCGGAACCTCGTTCCACCACGTCGACGCTGAGTATGTCCGCCCCGATCTCACCCAGTGCCGATGCGACCGCGCCGAGAGTGCCGGGACGGTCCGGGAGCTGGACCCGGATCAGGAACGACAAGGTGAACGCCTCCATAGCTCGTGCGCGAGACCCCGCGTCCTGCGCCGTTGCCGGTCGGTGATTCTCGCAGACGCATCCTCAACGCATGACCTGCTGTCCGCGTTGCGGAACGGTTAAGTTGAGGGGCTCGTCAGTAACCGGTTCGAGGACCGCACTGACCAGCCCATAGACTCACGGGGTTCCCGATTCGAATCCCGACCCTACGGGGGTTGACAGGAGTGCCCAGCATCTCCCGCGACGAGGTCGCGCACCTGGCGAAGCTCGCCAGGCTGGCTGTTACCGAGGACGAACTCGATTTGTTCGCCGGACAGCTCGACGTGATCCTCCAGTCGGTGGCCTCGGTTGGCGACATCGCCGACTGCCGACATCCCACCGACGTCGCACGCCGTTCCGCTGACCAACGTCTTCCGCGAGGACGTGGTCCGTCCGAGCCTCGGTCAGCAGCAGGCGCTCTCCGGCGCTCCTGAGGCCGAGGACGGCAGGTTCCGAGTTCCCCGCATTCTGGGTGAGGAAGCATGACCAACGACCTGATCCACGCCACGGCGGCCGAGCTCGCCGCGAAGATCCACAGCGGTGAGGTCTCGTCCGTCGAGGTCACGCAGGCCCACCTGGACCGCATCGCGGAGACCGATGCCAAGGTCCACGCCTTCCTGCACGTCGACGCCGAGGGAGCGCTCGCACAGGCTCGCAAGGTCGACGCGGACGTCAAGGCGGGCAAGGTCGCGTCGCCGCTCGCGGGTGTTCCGCTCGCGCTCAAGGACGTCATGACCACCGAGGGGATCCCGACGACCGTCGGTTCCAAGATCCTCGAGGGCTGGCTGCCGCCCTACGACGCGACGGTGACCCGCAAGCTCAAGGAAGCCGGCGTCGTCATCCTCGGCAAGACGAACATGGACGAGTTCGCCATGGGTTCGTCCACCGAGAACTCGGCGTACGGGCCCACGCACAACCCGTGGGACCTCGACCGCATCCCCGGCGGCTCCGGCGGTGGCTCGTCGGCGTCGCTCGCCGCGAACCAGGCGCCGCTCGCGATCGGCACCGACACCGGTGGCTCGATCCGCCAGCCGGGCGCGGTCACCGGCACCGTCGGCGTGAAGCCGACCTACGGCGGTGTGTCCCGCTACGGCCTCGTCGCGTTCTCGTCGAGTCTCGACCAGGCCGGTCCGTGTGCGCGCACGGTGCTCGACGCCGCGCTGCTGCACGAGGTCATCGCCGGCTACGACGAGATGGACTCCACCTCGATCAACGCCCCGGTGCCGCCGGTCGTCGCCGCAGCCCGCGAGGGACTGACCGGCGACCTGTCCGGCCTGCGCGTCGGCGTCGTCACGCAGTTCAGCGGTGACGGCTACCAGGCGGGCGTGCTGCGCAGCTTCCAGGCCGCCGTGTCGCAGCTCAAGGAGCTCGGCGCGGAGATCGCGGACGTGTCGTGCCCGAGCTTCGACTACGCGCTGCCGGCGTACTACCTCATCGCGCCGAGCGAGTGCTCGTCGAACCTCGCCCGGTTCGACGCCATGCGCTACGGCCTGCGCGTCGGCGACGACGGCACGCGCAGCACCGAGGAGGTCATGTCGCTGACCCGCGAGGCCGGTTTCGGTCCCGAGGTCAAGCGCCGCATCATGATCGGCACGTACGCGCTGTCGTCCGGCTACTACGACGCGTACTACGGCTCGGCGCAGAAGGTCCGCACGCTGATCACGCGGGACTTCGCGAAGGCGTTCGAGAAGTTCGACGTGCTCATCTCGCCGACCACGCCGACCACGGCGTTCAAGATCGGTGAGCGCGCGAACGACCCGATCGCCATGTACAAGGCGGACCTCTGCACGATTCCCGCGAACCTGGCGGGAACCCCGGCGATGAGCGTGCCGAGCGGACTGTCCGATGAGGACGGAATGCCGGTCGGCCTGCAGATCATGGCTCCGGCCCTGCAGGACCACCGCATGTACCGGGTGGCCGCCGCGTACGAGGCCGCCCGTGGCGGGTTCGGGGGTCCGTCGCTGTGAACATCAAGAAGGCCAAGGGATTCCTCGGTCTCGCGGGCGCCGTCGGTGGAGCCGTGGCAGCGGTCTCCGGCCTGCGGGCGGCGCGGGAGAGGAACGACAAGCTTGCTCTGGCGAACGCCATCGCCAGCATCGCCGTGGCGATCACCGGTGCGGCGCTGGCAGTTCGCGCTCTGCGGAAGGACGACCTGGCATGACCTCTCTGGTTGAGCTGATGGACTACGACGAGGTCGTCACGAAGTACGACCCCGTCCTGGGCCTCGAGGTGCACGTCGAGCTGCACACGAACACGAAGATGTTCTGTGGCTGCGCGAACCTCTTCGGCGGCGAGCCGAACACGAACACCTGCCCGATCTGCCTCGGCATGCCCGGCGCGCTGCCCGTGGTGAACGCCAAGGCGATCGAGTCGGCCATCCGCATCGGCCTCGCGCTGAACTGCGAGATCGCCGAGTGGTGCCGGTTCGCCAGGAAGAACTACTTCTACCCGGACATGCCGAAGAACTTCCAGACGTCGCAGTACGACGAGCCGATCGCCTTCAACGGCTGGCTCGACGTGACGCTGGACGACGGCGAGGTCGTGCGGATCGAGATCGAGCGCGCGCACATGGAGGAGGACACGGGCAAGTCGCTGCACGTCGGCGGCGCGACCGGTCGAATCCACGGCGCCGAGCACTCGCTGCTCGACTACAACCGCGCCGGTGTGCCGTTGATCGAGATCGTCACGAAGATGGTCCCCGGCATGGGTGAGCGCGCTCCCGAGGTGGCGCGCGCGTACGTGGCGGCACTCCGTGACCTGCTCAAGGCGCTCGACGTGTCCGACGTCCGCATGGACCAGGGCTCGCTGCGCTGCGACGCGAACGTCTCGCTCTCGCCGAAGACCACCGGCGAGCTGGGCACCCGCACCGAGACCAAGAACGTCAACTCGCTGCGCAGCGTCGAACGCGCTGTCCGCTTCGAGATGACGCGTCAGGCCGCGGTGCTCGCCAACGGCGGCACGGTCACCCAGGAGACCCGTCACTTCGACGAGTCCCTCGGGTTCGACGTCGCCCGGCCGCAAGAAGGAGACGGCGGAGGACTACCGCTACTTCCCCGAGCCGGACCTGGTCCCGATCGCGCCGTCGCGCGAGTGGGTCGAGGAGCTGCGCCTCACGCTGCCGGAGCTCCCGTGGGAGCGCCGCGCACGCATCCAGCAGGAGTGGAACCTCACCGACGAGGTCCTCCGCGACCTGGTCAACGCCGGCGCGCTCGACCTCATCATCGCCACCGTCGAGGCGGGCGCGAAGCCGGACGAGGCCCGCCCGTGGTGGGTCAGCTACCTCGCGCAGCAGGCCAACACCCGCGGCATCGAGCTGACGGACCTGCCCATCACCCCGGCCCAGGTGGCGCGGGTGATCGAGCTGGTCAACAGCGGCGCATTGACGAACAAGCTCGCCCGCGAGGCCGTCAACGGCGTGCTCGAAGGCGAAGGCTCGCCGGACGAGGTCGTCGAAAAGCGCGGCCTCAAGGTCGTCTCCGACGATTCCGCCCTGGAAAAGGCGGTCGACGAGGCACTCGCGGCTCAGCCGGACATCGCGCAGAAGATCCGCGACGGCAAGATCCAGGCCGCCGGTGCGATCGTCGGCGCGGTCATGAAAGCCACGAAGGGTCAGGCCGACGCGGCGCGCGTTCGCGAGATCGTGGTCGCACGCTGCTCATAGATACAAAATAGATGCATAGATCACAAAGGGTCACCTGTTTGTGCAGGTGACCCTTTGTGATCTTAGGCCGACCGAGTGGCTGTTAGCTAAATGAGACGTATACCTGTAGCTGTGTGTGCCACGCTCTTGCTGCAACTCATCTGGGGGGATGGGAAGTAAATAGTCCAAACGAGGGGGGAAACCTCATGAGCGCACAACGCGAAGGGTTCTTGGGCGACATCCTGGACAAGGTCAAGGATCTGGTCACGGATGACGACCGCAAGGACGACAAGCCGGAAGACCCGCCGCTGACGCCGCAGTGCTGCGGCCCGTGGCCTCCTGGGCACCCGGTTGTCGGCATGCCGGTTGACCACGACCCGAACTGCCCGAACCACCCGGACAACGCGGTCAAGGAAGAAGAAGTGGCCAGCTAGTCACACTCCGCGCTGTCCGCGAACCTGGCCTGCGCCTGGTTGGCGGACAGCGCCATATGGGCGAATGTGGTGTGATGATCACATGCCCGCTCGTGCCTTGAACACAGCGCGCGAGTTGTACCAGAGGGGATGGGCGGAGCAGGCGAAGTACCGCTTTCCGGCCGGCATCCGCCTTCTCAAGCGTGCACTCGCGCACGCTGATCGCGCCCCAGACAGTCCGGAACGGACGGAACTGCGGGCCCGCATTCTGTACATCCTCGGCTGGTGTCTCGCCGAGACCAGCGGTTCGGACGCCGCCGTCGAGCTGTTCGACATGGCGCGACGCGAGATCGAACTGATCGCCGATCCGTGGCGGCGCGTCCTGCTCAAGGGGAATGCCGACTACTTCCACGGCGGCATGATCATGCGCATGGGCCAGCCGGAGCAGGCGGTCCCGTGGCTCAGCCCGTTCATCAAGTTCGCCGAGGATGCGATGCGGACCTCGCCCGAGCGGGTCGACATCGAATGGGTGCAGCGGCTTGCGGCGTGCTTGACCGGCAGAGCCCTCTCGAACGCGGCCATTCGCAGGCGTGAGCTCGCCATTGCCGACCTGGAACGGGTAGCCGTCCTCAGCCGTGAGCACAGTCTGGACGGTCTCTACCCCTACACGGTTGTGGCGCTCGCCAACACCTACAAGCAGGGTGGGGATCTGGTCGAGGCCCTGCGGCGCTACGAGGAAGCGGAACGCATTTTCCGTGCGACCGAACAGCCTTCGGTGCTCGCCGGTGTGCAACTCCTGCACGCCGAGGCGATGCTGATGGTCGGAATGTCCGACGACGTCGGCAGGATGCTCGATGAGGCGTTGCCGGTCCTGCGCCAGGCCAAGATCAAACAGGACGTGGCCGAGGTCGAGATGTTCCGTGCTTCGGCGGCGCTGCTCGACGACCAGTTCGACCTGGCCCGCCGGATGGCGAAAGCCTCCATGCGCAAGCTGGAGAAGCGTGGCAGCACCTGGTGGATGATGGCGGCGCTGATCGAGCTCTGGGCTCATTCCATGCAGGCGAAACGCGCGACAAACACTCTGGTACAGAAAGCGTTGGCCCTCTCGGAACATCTCGCGGCCAACCACCTGCTCGATGAGGCCAGGCTCGCGAAGGTGATCGCCGCTCGGCTGGAGATCCGCCGGGGCAGGCTCGCCGATGGCGAGGAACTGGTGCGGCAGCTGCCGGGGCCACGCGCGGTCACCCCGATCGACCACCGCATGCAACGCAGGCTCGTTCTAGCCGAACTCGCGCTCGCCAAAGGCGATCGCCGCACCGCGCTGCTGCACGCACGCAAGGGCCTGGATGAGCTCGGCCTGGTGCGCGACCAGCTGGGCGGCCTGGAACTGGTGTCCGCGACCGCTGTGCACGGTCGCGAGCTTCGTGAGCTCGCGATCCGTCTTGCGCTGGAAAGCAACAATGCACGCCAGCTCTTTGTGTGGCTGGAGCGGACACGCGCGCAGACCTACCGCTACGAACCGCTGGAGCATGTCGAGAACGCGGAGCTGGCCGAGCGCATCGCCGAGGTGCGGGCACTCGGCCGGGAGCTGATGCGAGCCGGTCTCGACGGCAGGCCGACCGCGGAGCTGCGTGGCGAGATCGTGAAGGCGCAGCGCGAGGCCAACCGGTTGGGCTGGCACGCGCAGCGGTGGGGACGGCCGCGACCGATGGCGACCATCGGTGAGGTCCTCGCCGAACTCGGCGACCGGGCGATGGTCAGCTTCGTCGTGTCCGGCGGCGACATGGTGGCCGTCGTGCTCGCGGGCGGCCAGGTGCGGATGGTCCGGCTCGGTGCCGCCCACGAGGCGTTGGAGGGGGCCCAGAAGCTCCACTTCGACCTCAACGCGCTTGCTCCCGACCACCTCCCACCTCCGTTGATCGAGGTCGTAGGTGCCTCGGCGCGCAGGCAGGCCGATCGCCTCGACGAGTTGTTGATCAAGCCCTTGAAGGACCTCGTGGGGGAACGCGAGCTGGTCATGGTGCCGACCGGTTCCCTCTATGCGGTGCCCTGGGGTGTGCTGCCCAGCCTGCACGGCAGGCCGGTCGTCACTGCGCCCTCCGCCACCGCGTGGCTCGCCGCGACCAGTGCGGAGAAGCCGAAGACGGACCAGGTGCTGTTGGTGCGCGGTCCCGGCCTCGGGCTCGTGGACGGCGAGATGGACAAGCTCGCCATCCACCACAACAAGGCGATCGTCCTGACCGGCGAGGACGCGACGGCCACAGAGGTGCTCGCCCACCTCGACGGCGCCGACCTGGTGCACGTCGCCGCCCACGGTGAGCACGAGACCGAGAACGCGCTCTTCTCCCGCCTTGAGCTCACCGACGGTCCGCTCTTCGCGCACGAGCTGGGCAGGTTGAGAAACCCTCCTGTGCACGTCGTGCTGGCCGCATGCTCGCTCGCTTTGAACCGCATCAGGCCTGGTGACGAGGCTCTCGGGTTCGCGGGCGCGATGCTCGCGGGCGGCACCCGCACGGTCGTCGCCGCGGCCAGCAAGGTCGGCGACGAGGCGAGTGCGGCCGCGATGGCGGACTACCACCGGGCGTTGGCGGCGGGTGCGGCGCCGGCCGTGGCGCTGGCCGAGGCGATGGCGAAGGACCCGTTCCACAGGCCGTTCCTCTGTCTCGGTTCGGGGTAGGCCGATCGAGTGGTTGTCTTTCGTTCAGACGGCTGAACGCACAGGTCAGCCGTTATCTGTGTACCGCTCACAATCGCTGTTGGTGAACTTCTCTCGCTCGCAGGTCACGTTCTGTGCCACTCTTGGTCTAGACCGAATGACCGTGTGCTCATCAGGTTGAAATCTTGACCGAGGGGAAACGGCCATCTCTCGTCGCAGCCGCCCAGGGGGTGAGGCTGGGGCGATGGGTGTCCGTGCCAACGGCCCGCCTATCGGCCCTTGTCGATAGACGGGCCGTTGTGCGAGAAACGGCCGCATGCGCAGAACTCTGCTCGCTGTTCTCCTGGCGGCCGCCGCGGTGGTTGCCGCGCCCGCCAATGGAACAGCGCAACCGTCGAACCACGGCCGAGAGCCCGGAAACGGGCCTGAGCGCAACGAAATCGCGGCATTGGACAACGCCTTCACGGCGCAGTCCGTGCAGGCACAGGGGGAAAACAAGGCCGATCGCCATCCGGGCTATCCGCGGAGGACGAAGCTGCGGACCTACCCGGAGAACCCGGCCGACAAGACCATCAAGCTCGGCCTGGCGCCGTACCACTCGCTCGCGCCGAAGCTGAACGCGTTGCAGCAGAAGAGCAACCGGATCTCCGTCGAGGTCGCGGGCCAGTCCGGGCTCGGCCGCGACCTGTACCTGGTCACGCTGACCGCGCCGGAGAGTCCGGCCGAGACCCGCGTCCAGGAACGTTTCAAGGAGACCATCGAAGAGGGACGCAACGTCCCGGCCGGGCTGTACAAGGCGCCGATCTGGGTCAACAACAACATCCACGGCGACGAGTGGGAAGGCACCGACGGCGCGTTGCGCGTCATCGAGCACCTTGCCACGAGCAACGACCGTGAGGTGCGGAACGTCCTGCGCCGCAGCAGGATCTACTTCAACCTCACGGCGAACCCGGACGGCCGCGTCGCAGGCACGCGCGAGAACAACAACGGCTTCGACCTCAACCGTGACTTCGCCACGAGCTCGCAGGCGGAGAACCGGGTCATGCGCGAGATCGTCGAGAACACCCAGCCGTTGATGATGCTGGACGAGCACGGCTACGCGGAGAACACGCTCATCGAGCCGACCACGCCACCGCACGGCCAGAACTACGACTTCGACCTCTACATCAAGCACGGCTACGCCAACGGCCTCGCGATGGAGAAGGGCGTGCAGGGGCTCGGCCACCCGGAGACGGCGAAGCCGGAGATCCCGTTCCGCGACTACCCGGTGGGTGTGTGGGACGGCTGGGCGCCGATCTACACCGCCCAGTACTCGATGTACCACGGTGCCATCTCGTACACGATCGAGATCCCGCAGCAGGTCAACCGGGGTGCCTACACCTCGCTGCCGGTGGCCGAGCTGCAGCGGCGGTCGCGCATCAACACCGACGTCGTCGAGTCCACCATCAAGACCACGATCGACTACGTGGACGACAACCGCCGTGAGTTGATCACCAACCAGACGGAGATGTTCCGCCGGGGCAAGGCGGGCGAGCCGCAGCGGGAGATCCCGGACGGCTTCGTTCCCGGGTTCGGCCCGGAGGACCGCTACCGCACGGAGTTCCCGCGCGCCTACGTGATCACGAACGACCGTTCGGCGCCGGCCGCGGCACGTCTCGTCGACCACCTGGTCGCCCACGACGTGCGGGTGGAACGCGCGGAAAGGCCGTTCACGCTGGGTGGTAGGCGCTATCCGGCCGGGTCGTACGTGGTCGACCTGCATCAGCCCAAGCGTGCGCTCGCGAACGTGATGCTCGAACAGGGCAGTGACATCAGCGCCAAGGTGCCGGTGATGTACGACATCTCGGGCTGGAGCCACCGCCTGCTCTGGGGCGCCACCATCGACATCTACAAGAGCGGCTCGTTCCGGTTCGACGGCAAGCCTGTCGTCGCCGCCACACCGACCGGTGCCGTCGACGCCGCTCCCGGCGCCGACCTCGCGCTGACCCTGAACGACGGCAAGGACGCCAACGCCGTCAACGACCTGCTCGGCCGTGGCATCGAGCTGCGCCGCCAGGACGACGGCACGATCGTCGTGTCCGCACGGGACAGGCTCGCCGCGAAGGAGGTCGCCGACCGCTACGGCGTCCGGTTCACCACCGCCAGGCCGGGCGGGGTGGCGTTGCAGCGCAAGGTGATCGCGGCCGCGGTCGCCCCGGACGAGCTCCAGGTGCTGCGCGAGTCCGGCTTCGAGGTCCGCACGATCTCCACGGCCGTGCTGAACGCGGGCTTCGACTGGTCGCGGATCGACGTGCTGTACGTGGGCGCGGGCCTGAACTACACCCAGCTCAACCCGGCCGCCAAGGCCGCGCTCGACGCGTTCCTGCAGCGCGGCGGCGTGATCACCCGTGGTGCCACGGGCGCCAAGTTCAACGTCGACGCCCACCTGCTCCAGGCCACCCCGGTCGCGGGCTGGGAGGACGCCAACGGCGTGGTGAACATGGTCAACGGCACCGGTCCGATCGGGTCGGGGGCGCTGCCGCAGTCGTTCGTCTACTCGCCGCAGTGGTTCACGAACCTCGGCGCCGGTGTCAACGTCGAGCAGCGCTACGGCACCACCGTCGTCGCCGCCGGTCACTGGCACGCCCGTGACAACGGCACCGGCGGCCAGGACGCCGCCGCCAACCAGGCCGCGGTCGTCTCCGGCACGTCCGCTTCGGGCGCCAAGGTCGTCCTCTTCGGCACCGAACCGATGTTCCGCAACCACCCCAAGGGCCTCTACGCCCAGGTGGCGCGCGCCATCTTCTGGACCGCCACCCGCTAACCCCCGTGTTGAACTAAGCGAAAAGCACGTTCGTACGAACATTTCGTACGAACGTGCTTTTCGCTCAAGATCAGGAGAGGTGGGGTGGGAGGAAGCCGTGGGCGGAGAGGTCGAACCAGTTGCCCTCGGGGTCGATGGCCCGGTACTCGGCGAAAGGGCGGTC
Source organism: uncultured Actinomycetota bacterium (assembly GCA_963766275.1). Lineage (GTDB taxonomy): Bacteria > Actinomycetota > Actinomycetes > Mycobacteriales > Pseudonocardiaceae > Lentzea. The sequence goes on along the minus strand of CAVYAD010000010.1, from coordinate 3,119 downwards.
GCCGCCGCGTAGAGCGGGGCGCGGCTCCAGGGAGTCGAGGTAGGGGGCGACGTCGGGGACGTGGAAGCCGAAGTGGTTGAAGCCGGTCGGCACGTCACCGTCGAGGCGTTGCTGGATCAACGCCAGGTTGAGGTACCCGTCGGTGACGAAGTGGCTGCCGTCGGGGTCTCCAACTGCTGACGGGTGACTTCGGTGATGCCCTGGTCGATCTTGTACGAGCCGGTCGTCGAGGATCCGTACGTCGTACCGCCGTCGCCGACGAAGTGTTTCGCCGTCGCCAGGACGTGGTTGTTCTGCTTGAGCTGACTGCCGTCGGCCTTGCCCTGCATCCCCGTGATGACGGTCGCCATCGATTGCACCAGCGCCGGATCCTCGCCGGTACCCCTCGTAGGCCCAGGCCCCAGCGGTCGTCGCGGACCACGCACACGCACGGCGCGAAGTCCCACGGGATGCCGGTCGCACGGACCTCGGTCGCGGTCACCTCGCCGGTACGACGGGACAGGTCCGGATCGCGGGTCGCGCCGATGCCGATGTTGTGCGGCAGGATCGTCGCACCGACCACGTTGTTGTGTCCGTGGACGGCGTCGACGCCGTAGATCAACGGGATCTGCAACCTGGTCGCCTGCGCGTTCCGCTGGTAGTTGTCGATCATCGCGGCCCACGCCGCCGGGGTGTTCGGGGTCGGCACCGAGCCGCCGCCGGACAGCAACGAGCCGAGCGCGTACGACGCGATGTCGGTGCCGCGAGCGGAGTGCGTTGCGCTCGGCCTGGGTCATCTGGCCGACCTTCTCCGCCAGCGTCATCCGGGCGAGCAGGTCGGCGACGCGCTTCTTCAGCGGGAGCTTTCCTGTTGAGGTACGGCAGGTCGTGCGCGTTGATCACGACGGTCGGCTGGGTCGACGGCGCCTTCGCTCCGGTGACGGTGAGCTCCAGCGGGATCGTCTCGGCGACCTCGGCGGTCTTGTCCTTCCTGGTGACGACGTCCACAGTCTGCGAGGTGCCGGACGGCGTACCCACTGGGAAGGTGAACGAAGCCCGAGACGGAATATAGTCAATACGCTGCCAACGCCTGTTCGATAAGGCGACGGTGACCGGCTCTTCCAGTGGCGTGCCGCCTGTCGTCGCGACGGAGATCTTGACGTGGGCGGTGCTGCCTTCCTTGACCGGGTAGACGCCGGCGTCGGTGACGACGCTCGCCTTCAGCGCCGGGTCGGCCTTGCCGAACACCTCGACCTGGTCGATCGCGAACTCGCCCGGCGACCCGGCCGGCATGGTGAAGGCGTAGCCCCACATGTGCGTCAGATTGAGGATCTGGTCGATCCCGCCGACCGGCTGGTAGTCGCCGCGGTAGACCAGGTCGGTGAACGGGATCTCGACCAGGTGCCAGCCCTGCCAGTCGTCGGTGAAGCTGGTGTTCCACGCTCGGAGGCCTCGGCGTTGGCGCCGCCGTCCTTGATCTCGAAGAAGATCCGCTTGCCGGAACCGGGTGGCAGCGGCGCGGTGTTCTGGCCGTACCACCAGAACCGGATGCCCTTGTGCGCCGACCAGTCACCAGGGTTCTGGTCGAACGTCACGTCATGGCTGAACCCGCCCCAGCCGCTGATGTTGTAGGTCCCGTGCAGCACCTTCTCGCAGGGCGTGGCCTTCCGCCCGCGCCTGCAGTTCCATCGTCGGTGGGTCGTCTCCGTCACTGCCCCACCCGAAGATCCCCGGATTCGGCGGCGACGCAAACGGCTCCGCCCCCTCGAACGCCGCCAGCACGATCGGCGCCGGATCGTCGGCGGCCACCTTCCAGCGGCAACAGTCCGGCGATCAGGGCCGCGGCCGCGACGAGCGCTGTCTGCCGAAAACCACGCATAGGACGACTCCCCACCCTCAGCGCGGGTCCCACACCCACGTCGAGACCCGACTCTCAGCTCTCCCCGACCCCCGGTCAAGACCTCACCGGTTCCCCAATAAGACACACTATCACCGGCGCGGGATTCAGAAGTTCTGGTGCTTCGATTGAGAACAATTTCAGCGCTCAGAGTGATGGACCCGCGCCCGGCCGGTCGGAAAGGATAAACCATGACTACACGTTTTGGTTTGTTCGTGCCGCAGGGCTGGAAAATGGATCTGGCGCAGATCGCCGATCCGGTCGAGCAGTGGGAAGCAATGACGGCGGTGGCGAAGCGGGCCGACGAGCAGTCCTGGGACTCGATCTGGCTGTTCGACCACTTCCACACGTGCCGGACCCGAGTGACAACACCACCTTCGAGTGCTGGACCGCGACGGCCGCCCTGGCCCGCGACACCCAGCGCGTGAACATCGGCCAGATGGTCGGCTGCAACGGCTACCGCAACCCGGCGCTGTACGCGAAGATCGCGTCCACCGTCGACGTCGCCAGCCACGGCCGCCTGTACGCCGGCATCGGCGCCGGCTGGTACGAGCACGAGTGGAAGGCGTACGGCTACGAGTGGACCGAGGTGAAGCCGCGGATGGCCGCCTTCCGCGAGGCCACCGAGATCATCCACAAGATGTGGACCGAGGACCGCCGGTCTACCAGGGCAAGTACTACTCGATCGACGGCCCGATCATCCTCCCGAAGGGCGCCGGCAACAGACCCGAGCTCTGGATCGGCGGCGGCGGCCCCCAGGTCACCCTCAAGCTCGTCGCCCAGTACGGCGACGCCGCCAACATCGGCGGCGGCAACCCCGACGTGATCCGCGAGAAGGTCGCCTCCTGAAGGAGCACTGCGACAAGCTCGGCCGCGACTACGACTCGATCGTCAAGTCCACCGGCATCAACGTCTTCCCGATCGACAAGGGCGACGACCCAAACTGGCCACCGACAAGGCCCTCGGCCCCCTGACCGGGAACGCTTCGCCGAACGACAACAGATCGACACCGAGGACGAGATCGCCAACCGCGTCGAGGCCGCCCTCGAAGCCGGCGCCGACTACGTCATCTTCTACGTCCCCGGCATCGCCTACGACCTCACCTCGTCGACCGCGTCGAGCAGGTAGCCAAGCGCTTCGCCTGACCCGCCTCCGAAGGGGCCATTTCGGGGATATCCCCCCGATGGCCCCTTCGCCCGCTGTATGCGGGTGGGTGAAGGGACAACCTGAAGGGTGAACCTCT
>CAVYAD010000009.1:0-162197 GCA_963766275.1 uncultured Actinomycetota bacterium | reverse complement strand
TGCGCGACCCGGAGGTGTCTGCGTTGTCGTAGAACTGGCGCTTCCCGGTCCATCATCAACGGCCGGTTCCGGCTGAACAGCTGCTCCAGTCGCGACCTTCGCCTCCAGCCGCGCCAGGTTGGCGCCGAGACGAAGCGGCTGCCGTCCCGAACGACGGTGCGGGCCGGGTCGCGGTCCGGGTTGAACGCGTCCAGGTCGTCGAACGCCAGCGGGTCACGGTTCGCCGCCGCCGTCCACACGACGAGCGGAGCGCCTTTTTTTTGCCGCACGCCGCCGAGTTCGGTGTCCGCCATGATCCGGCGCGGGTGGCGCGTCAGCGACGGGCGCAGACGCAGATCTCGTCGTCACCGGGGGCGCCGGTGCGGCTCGGCCCGCCGCCGCGCCTGGACGTCCTGGTTCTGCGCCAGGAACGGCATCCGGTTTCCGAGCAGTACGTCGCCATCAAGTACCGGACACCAGCAGGTTCATCGCGAGTGCGGTGGCCTCGTCGTTGAACAGCCGCTCCCTTCCATCTCGGACTGGCCGAGGCGGCGATCAGGTCGTCGCCCGGCCTGTCGCACAGGTCCTGGCAGTCGCCGATCAGATCGTCCTGGTTCTCGCGCAGCGGAAGACTCAACGCGTCGGCGACCGTCGGCACGTGGTCCTCGGGAAAGCCCTCCTCCTGGCCCGTGACCCGCGAGCAGGGCATCGGCCAGCGCATGAACATGTTCTCGTCGGCAGGCGGGATGCCCAGGATCTCGGCGATGATCGTGACCGGTAGCCGGTAGCTGAGCTCGACGACGACATCGACCTCGCCGGTTCCCGCGTCGTCGAGCAGTTCGGTCGTCATCTCGGCGACCCGGTTCTCCGGCTGGGCGACCATGCGCGGGGTGAACGCCTGGTTGAACAGGCCGCGCATGATGCGATGCGACGCCGGGTCCTTCTTTCCGGATGGTGCTCGAAGAAAAGGCCGACCTGTTTCTGCATCTCGTCAGAATCAGTCCGGTGATCATGTCGGACGAATAGGTCACCGGATCCGACAGCACCTCCCTGACCTCGGCGTACCGGAAAACATGGTAGAGCCCGGACTCCTCGCTGTAGCTGACCGCATTGCGTTCCCTGTTGGCTCGCACCAGTCGATCGCTCCGCGCAGCCGTAGACCGCTGAGGTGGCTTTTCGGAAAAGGTATCGACGGTCGCCATCGACCGCTCCCTCGTGTATTCAATCGGCTGCAGCTGTCACCCAGCCGTCGCCGGGCCCGGCTACCACAGTTCTCATTAATTACCTCGTAGTGGAAGCGCCGTGGAAAAGCGGCAGCCCTCATATTCGGCGTCGATGTGGGTGAATGTTCTGGTGACTCGGACACCAGCATGGACGCCGGGGGACCCGGTATCGATCTCGCCGCACCGGAGTTCTACCCCACCGAACAGCGCTTCGAGGTCTGGCGGGAAGCGCGCGCAACGCACCCCGTCTCGTGGGCCTCATCGGCCTTGGCCGGCGAGTCCTGGTCGATCACCGGATCGAGCTGGGCATGCAGGTGCTGGAGCAGCCGAAGGTCTTCAGCTCCGAGTCGGGCATGCGGCTGGGCGGCGGCGAGGTCGCCGTGAAACGGGCGGCCGGCAAGTGCTGGTCGTCGCCGACGGCAAGAACCACGCAGGCTGCGCAGCATCCAGGCGTCGTGGTTCACCCACAGGCGGTCGCCGACATGCGGCCGACCTGGAGACCGAGCTGCGTGCCCACCTCGACCGCCTGATCACCGGCGGCACCCGTTCGACGCGGTGCAGGAGCTGGCGGCGAAGATGCCCAGCTGGATCCTCGCCAGCTGATGGGTGTGCCGAAGAGCGACTGGAACCGGCTCAGCAGGCTCGCCGACGCGGCGTTCAACGACAGTGACGACAGCCGCAGCGGCATGGTGGCGCAGGTCGAGGCGCGCTCCGAGGTCTTCTCGTACTTCGGGGGGCTGCTCGAACATCGGCGCACCCGTCCAGGCAACGACATTGTCTCCACGATGGCGCACGCCGAGGTCCACGGCGAGAGCTCAGTGAGGAGGAGATCCTCTTCACTGCGACGGCCTGATGAACGGCGGCCTGGAGACGACCCCGCACGCCGTGGCCGGCGCAATCCTCGCCTTCGCCCGCTACCCCGACGCCTGGCGGCAGCTCCGCAAGGACCCGGACCTCGTCGACGCGGCGGTCGACGAGACCCTGCGCTGGACCTCACCGCCGGTGCACGTCATGCGTACCGCGACCAAGGACATCACGCGTCGGCGATGCGGAGATCCGCATCGGCGACCGGGTCGTCATGTGGCTCGTCGTGCGACTACGACGAGACGATCTACGTCGAACCCGAGCGGTTCGTCCTGGAACGATGGCCGAACCCGAAACCGCACCTCGGCTTCGGCGGCGGGCCGCATTTCTGCGTGGGCGCGAAGCTGGCGCGAATGGAGATCCAGTGCGTGCTGGAGCTCATGCTGCCGCTCGTGCAGTCGTTCGAGCTGGCGGGCGAGATCCGGCGGAAGCGGTCCAACTTCCTGCACGGGTTCGACCGCCTCGACGTGGTCATCGAGCCCGGCTGAGGCGAAGACGGTGTTGGTGTCGTCAAGGGCACCCTCGCTGGGCTGGATGCAGCGAGGGTGCCCTTGACGACACCAACGGGCAGCGAGCTGGTCAGTGGGCGGGCCACGAGTTGAAGCGGCGCATGCCGTAGAGCAGCGGCACGTGGCGGCCCTGGTGCATGGTCACCTTCTCGACTTCCCCGAACACCACCACGTGGTCGCCGACCAGTGACGTCTGCCTGATCCGGCAGTCCGCCACGGCGTGCGCGTCCGCGGCCAGGTGCGGGCCACTGGTGCCGGGGTTCCACTGCACGCGGGAGAACCGCTCCGCGTCACCGGAAGCGAACAGCTCGGCCGTCCGGCGTGCGTGGTGGTGCAGGAGGTTCACCGCGAACGCGCCGCTGAGACGCATGGATCGCAGTGTGGGGCTCGACTCGCGGATGCACACGAGAAGCGTGGGCGGTGCGACGCTCACGCTGCACACCGAGGAACAGGTCATGCCGCGCGGCAGCCCGTCCTGGAACGCGGTGACGACGGCGACTCCGGTGGGGAAGGTCGCCATCAGCGAGCGGAACGACGTTCCGAGGTCGACTTCTACCGTGGTCATCGCGTCGCCTCGTGCAGGCCGGCGAGGTACTCCCGCTGACTGGGGAGCCGGTCGACGAGGTACCGGGCCTGGTCGCTGAGTTGCTGGAACTCCTTGCGTGCCGCGGTGTCGTCGAAGAGCCGCAGCGCGGGCGCCGCCTGCAGGTCGACCCGCCGAGACCCAGGAGCATCGCGCTGTACGAGTACGACTCGAACCCGTGGTAGTACGGCCAGATCGATTCGACCCCCGGCAGCCCGCTCGCCACATCTCCAGGCGCTCGGCGAGACCGTCGGGCAGCGGGCGGGTCTTGGTGTCCCGCCAGTACTGGTTGTCCTCACGCGCGGCGGCGTAGTAGTGCAGCACCAGGAACTCCGCACGCCGTCCATCACGTCCGCGATCTGCCGGTTGTAGGACCGGCTCAGACCGTCGTCCCACCCGTTCGCCGGGAAGTGCTTGACCAGCTGCTCGACCGCGTTCTGGATGAAGAAGATGCCGGTGGACTCCAGTGGCTCGACGAAGCCGCTGGAGAGGCCGACCGCGACGCAGTTTTCACCCACGAGTGCGGGGACGGCCGATCCGCATCCGGATGTGGTTGGCCTCCAGGTCGTCGGCGGCCGGGCCGACGTGCTTGCGCAGTGCGCGCTCGGCCTCGTCGGGCGTGCAGTAGTCGCTGGCGTAGACGTAGCCGGTGCCGACCCGGCCGAACAACGGGATCGTCCAGATCCAGCCCGCGTCCTGTGCCGTCGCGGTGGTGCAGGGACGAAGGTCCGCGGTCTCATCCGGCCGGTACGCGCAGCGCCACCGCGCGGTCGTTGGGCAGCGTGTCCTGATAGGACAGAACTCCTCGCCCAGTGCCTGGTTGATCAGCATGCCGCGGAAGCCGGTGCAGTCGACGAACAGGTCGCCGTCCAGCTCGCCGTGCTCGCTTGGTGACGACGTGGCTGATCCAGCCACGCTCGTCGAGCGCCACGTCGACCACGTCGTCGACACGTGCCGCACGCCGCGCTCGGTGCCGTACTTCGTGAGGTAGCCGGCCAGCAGCGTGGCGTCGAAGTGGTACGCGTAGGGGAACTGGGTGCCCTGTTCGGAGAGGGTCGTCCGGTACAGCGGCTTCTCGTCGTTCTCCTGGAAGTCCTGCTCGAACAGGGTGCCGTCGAGGTGGCGCGGTGAGCGCACGTTGTCGCACAGCGACGCGATCAGGAAGCAGTCGTTGTCGAACCTGCCCTGTTTCCTGGTGTGCAGCCACCAGTCGGTGAGCGGGAAGCCGTCGACCACCCGCAGTCGCTCGAACGGGTGGTAGAAGTGGTGTCCCCTGGCCCGCCAGTTCTCGAACCGGATGGCGAGCTTGTAGGAGCCGCCGCAGGCGGGCATCCACTCCCGCTCGTCGAGGCCCAGGTAGTCGAAGAAATGCCGAACCGTCGAGAACGTCGCCTCGCCGACTCCGATGGTCGGAATCTTTTCGGATTCGACCAAGGTCAGCGAGATCTGGTCCCCGAACGCGGCCCGCAGATACGACGCTGTCATCCACCCAGCGGTACCTCCGCCTACGACGACGACGTTCCTGAGCATGACGCCTCCACCGAGGATTCGGATACTTTCCGGGTCGTCCGAAGAGTATCGGCGACGTGTCCGCCGAGAACTTGAACGTCGCAATGTCGTGGTAATCGAGACGCGATTACTTTCCGGTGGAAAGACCGTCGTACACCAGTCGGTGATCGACTTCTACAGTAATTGAGCATTCCTGGAACGGAGGCTCCGGTGTTTGATCGTTCTGATTCATCCCGCACGCTGCCCGAGCTCTTCGAAGGGCGCGTGGCGGAGAATCCGCACGCCACCGCAGTTGTCTCCGATGACGTGGTGCTCTCGTACGCCGAGCTCAACTCGCGCGCGAACCAGCTCGCGCACAAGCTGATCGGCGACGGCGTGGGGCCCGAGGACCTCGTGGCGCTGTCGTTGCCGCGCACCGCGTGGATGCTCGTCGCGCAGCTCGCCGTCGTGAAGGCGGGCGCGGCGTACCTCGCCGTCGACCCGGAGTACCCCGAGGATCGCGTCGCGCTGATGCTGTCCGATGCCAAACCGCGCCGCGTGCTGACCGAGGACGACGTTGCCGCGGACGGGTATCCGGTGACCAACCCGCCGCGGCGAGCCCGCCACGACAACCCGGCCTACGTGATCTACACGTCGGGCTCCACCGGCAGGCCGAAGGGTGTTCTGGTGTCCCACACCGGGATCCCGAGCCTGGTGGAGACGACGGTCGGCGCGTTCGGCCTCGGGCCGGGCGACCGCGTGCTGCAGTTCGCGTCGATGAGCTTCGACACCTCGGTGTGGGAGTGGACGATGGCGTTGCTCTCCGGGGCGACGCTGGTGATCGTGCCGAGCGTGGAACGCCTGGGCGGCCCGCTCGCCGAGTTCGTCACGCGGTACGAGATCACCCACCTGACCCTGCCGCCGAGCGCGCTGACGTCGCTGCCCGGCGGGTTCGCCTTCCCGGATGGCGTCACGCTGATCGTCGCCGGTGAGGCGTGCCCGCCGGACCTCATGCGGCGATGGGCGGCCACCACTCGGATGTTCAACTCGTACGGCCCTACCGAGACGACGGTGGACGCCACGTTGTGGACGTGCCGCGCGGACTTCGGCGGTGCGGCCGTGCCGATCGGGCACGCGGTGTGCGGGACGCATCTGCACGTGCTCGACGCCGAGCTGCGGCCCGCGACGAGTGGCGAGCTCTACGTCTCCGGCGACGGCCTGGCCCGCGGTTACCTGGACCGGCCGGGGCTGACGGCGCAACGGTTCGTCGCGAACCCGTTCCGGCCGGGCCGGATGTACCGCACCGGCGATGTGGTGCGGTACAACGACGACGGCGAGCTGGAGTACCTCGGCCGGGCCGACGACCAGGTGAAGATCCGCGGGTTCCGGATCGAACCGGGGGAGATCGCCGCGGTGCTGGCCGCGGACCCCGCGGTGCGCCAGGCGGTGGTCGTCGCACGGGAGGACCGGCCGGGCGACCGCAGGCTGGTCGGCTACGTCGTGCCCGCCGACGGCTGCACGCCGGACCCGGTCGCACTGCGCGCGGGCGTGGCGCAGACACTGCCCGAATACATGGTGCCAGCGGCCGTGGTCGTGCTGCCTGCGCTTCCGTCGAACCCCAACGGAAAGCTCGACCGCGCGGCATTGCCGGCCCCCGAGTACACCGCGGCCGGCCGTCGTGCGCCGCGGACCGCGCGCGAGCAGGTGCTGGCCGGAGTGTTCGCCGAGGTGCTCGGCCTGGCCGAGGTCGGGCTCGACGACAGCTTCTTCGACGTGGGTGGCGACAGCATCAGCGCCGCGCAGGTGGTGAGCCGGGCCCGCAAGGCCGGGCTGCACCTCGTGGTGCGCGACGTCTTCCGCCACCCCACGGTCGCCGGCCTGGCCGGGACCGTCAGCGACAGTGCGGCGTCCACCGAGGACGGTGTCGCCGACGTCGGCACCGGTTCGGTGCCGCCGATGCCGATCATCCGGTGGCTGCGTGACCGCGGCGGCACGGTGGAGAGCTTCCACCACTCGACCGTCGTGCGCGTCCCGGCGGGCATGACCGAGCACGACCTGGTGGCCGCGGCGCAGCGGGTGCTCGACCACCACGACGCCCTGCGAATGCGGTTGTCGCGCGACTGGTCGGTGGAGGTCGCTCCGGCAGGTTCCGTTGCGGCGCAAGGGTGTTTGCGTCGGGTCAGCGAGGCCGAACCGACCGACGAGCGGGTGGAGCGGGAGAAGCGCATCGCGGTCGCGGAGCTGAACCCGTGGACCGGTGTGATGGCCCGGTTCGTGTGGTTCGACGCGGGAGAGCTGCCCGGCCGGTTGCTGATCGTGCTGCACCACCTCGTCGTCGACGGTGTGTCCTGGCGGATCCTGCTCGACGACCTGCGCCAGGCCTACGAGTCGGCGCAGCTCGACCCGGTCGGCACGTCCTGGCGACGCTGGGCACAGCTGCTGCACGAACAGGCGGACAGCCCCGTGCGGCGTACCGAGCTGTCGTTGTGGACCGGGATGCTGGCCGCACCGGACCCGTTGCTCACCGCGCGGCCGCTCGACCCGGACATCGACACCACCGCGACACTGCGAGCGGTCGAGGTGACCCTGCCCACCGAGGTGGCCAAACCGATCCTGACCCGGTTGCCCGCACTGTTCGGCGTCCGGGTCAACGACGTGCTGATGACCGGTTTCGCGCTGGCTGTCGCCCGGTGGCGCGAGCAACGCGGTGGCGCGGGCAGCGCGGTGCTGGTCGAGATGGACGGACACGGCCGCGAGGCCGACGGCGCGATCGACCTCACCCGCACGGTCGGCTGGTTCACCAACCTCTACCCGGTCCGGATCGACCCCGGCCCGGTCGGCTGGGACGACGTCGTGTCCGGCGCGCCGGCACTCGCCGATGCGGTGCGGAGCGTCAAGGACCAGCTGCGGGCCATCCCGGACAACGGGCTCGGCTTCGGCATCCTGCGTCACCTCAACCCGGACACCCGGCCGGTGCTGGCCGAGTTCGGCGAACCTCAGGTGCTGTTCAACTACCTTGGCCGGTTCGCCGCGCCCGGCGACGAGGACTGGGCACGCACGTCCGACGACGTCTCGGTCGACGGCTTCGGCGACGCGGCGATGCCGCTGACCAACGCGATCACGCTGGACGCCACCGCGCACGACCGGCCCGACGGCCCGGAGCTGACCGCGCGCTGGTCGTTCCCCGACACCCTGTTCGCCGACGACGAGGTCCAGGAGCTGGCGGACCTGTGGTTCGCAGCGCTGCGCGGACTCGTCGCGCACGGGCACGCCGACCAGCTGGACGCCGCCGAGATCCTGCCGCTCACCCCGTTGCAACAGGGCCTGTTCTTCCACGCGATGAGCAAGACCGACGCGTCCGACGCCTACATCATCCAGGTGATGTTCGACATCACCGGACCACTGCGCCCGGACGTGCTGCGCACCGCGGCGAACGCGGTGATCCGCCGATACCCGCATCTCGCCGCCGGGTTTCGGCACGAGGGGCTCGACGCCCCGGTCCAGGTGGTGCCGGACCGGATCGACGTGCCGTGGCACGAGATCGACCTCGGTGACGGCTCGCTGGACGAGATCATGGAGACCGACCACGCCATCCGGTTCGACGTGGCAGGCCCGATGCTGCGCTTCACGCTGGTCAAGACCGCCACTGACCGGCACCGGTTGTTGTTCACCAGCCATCACATCCTGCTCGACGGCTGGTCGATGCCCATCCTCATGGCCGAACTGTTCGCGCTCTACACCTCGGAAGGCGATCCGCGTGACCTGCCGGCGGTCGCGCCCTACCGCGACTACCTCGCCTGGTCACAGGGTCAGGACCGGACGGCCGCCCGCGCCGCGTGGTCCGATCTGCTCGCCGGTCTCGACCACCCGACCCGTGTCTCCGCAACGGGTTTCGGCAACGGCCAGGACCTGCCGGTCGCGACGTCCGTCCTGCTGACCGAGGAGCTCAGTGAGCACGTCACCACCCGCGCGCGGAGGCACGGCCTCACCCTCAACACCGTGGTGCAGGGAGTCTGGGGCATCGTGCTCGGCCAGCTCACCGGCAACCGCGACGTGGTCTTCGGCAGCCCGGTCGCGGTGCGCTCGCCCGACCTGGCAGGCAGTGAGCGGATGGTCGGCCTGTGCGTCAACACCGTGCCGGTGCGGATGGAGTTGGACCCGGCACGCTCGCTCGGCCGCCTGCTGGCCGACCTGCAGGACCAACAGGCCGCACTCACCGAGCACCAGCACCTCGACCTGTCCGAGATCCAGGCGCTGACCGGAGTCGGCCAGCTGTTCGACACGCTCGCCGGGATCGAGCGGTACCCGGTCGACCACAGTGCCTTCGAGAGCTCGGTCGAGGGACTGCACATCGCGGACCGCACGCCGTGGGACACCTCGCACTACCCGCTCAGCATGTCGGCCCGCGCCGGGACACAGTTGTTGGTACGGCTGGGGTACCGCGCCGACGTCTTCAGCGCCGACCAGGTCGAGGCCGTCGCCGGGCGGATCGTCCTGCTGCTGGAGGCGTTCGCCGCGAACCCGGACCAGGCGCTGCGTGACGTCGACCTGCTCGCGCCCGCCGAGGGTGAGCGGATCCTGGTGCGGTGGAACGACACCGCGCGCGAGGTGCCGGCCGGCACGGTGGTCGACATGTTCGCCGCCCAGGTCGCACGGACCCCCGGCAACACCGCGGTGGTCTTCGAGGACGATGCACTGTCCTATGGGGAGCTCAACGCGCGGGCGAACCAGCTGGCGCACCACCTGATCGGTCTCGGTGTGGGGCCGGAGAGCCTGGTGGCGCTGACCATGCCGAGGTCCATCGCGATGGTGGTCGCGATGCTCGGTGTGCTCAAGGCCGGTGGCGCCTACTTGCCGATCGACCCGGACTACCCTGCCGACCGCATCGCGTTCATGCTGGCGGACGCCGCGCCACAGGTGGTGCTGCACGAGGTTCCCGACCTGACCGGCCCGGCCACCGATCCCGTGGTGGCGGTGCGGCCGGAGCATCCGGCGTATGTGATCTACACGTCCGGCTCGACCGGCGTCCCCAAGGGCGTTGTCGTGTCGCACGCGGGCGCACCCGGTCTGGCCGTGTCCCAGATCGAACGGTTCGCCGTGCGACCGGACAGCCGGGTGCTGCAGTTCACCTCGCCGAGCTTCGACGCCACGTTCTCCGAGGTCTGCATGGCGTTGTTGTCCGGTGCCGCACTCGTGCTGTCGGACCGCAAGCTGCTCGGCGACGAGCTGGCCGGTGTCGTGCAGCGGCACGGCGTCACCCACGTGACGGTGCCACCGGTGGTGCTCGCCGGTCTCGCCACGGCGCAGCTCCAGGGTGTGGAAACCGTTGTGGTGGCTGGCGAGGCGTGCTCCGCCGAGCTGGCCGGGGTGTGGTCGCGCGGACGCCGGATGATCAACGCCTACGGCCCCACGGAGACCACCGTCTGCGCGACGATGAGCGAGCCGCTCTCGTCCGGTGTGCCACCGATCGGCAGGCCCATCGCCAACACCAGGGTCTTCGTGCTGGGCGACACGCTGCGCCCGGTCCCGGCCGGCGTGGTCGGTGAGCTGTACGTCGCGGGCAACGGTCTTGCCCGCGGCTACCTGAACCGGCCGGGGCTGACGGCCGACCGGTTCGTCGCCTGCCCGTACGGGGGCAGGATGTATCGCACCGGCGACCTCGCGCGGTGGACCTCCGACGGCCGGCTGGAGTTCATCGGACGAGGCGACGAGCAGGTGAAGGTGCGTGGCTTCCGCATCGAACCCGGTGAGGTCGCGGCGGCGCTGGCCGAGGACCGGACGGTCGCGCGGTCCGTCGTGATCGTGCGGGACGGGCGGCTAGTCGGGTACGTCGTGCCCGCGATCGGCCAGGTCGTGCGGCCGGCGGCGCTGCGGGAGCGGGTGGCTCAGCGTCTGCCGGACTACATGGTGCCTGCCGCGGTCGTCGTCGTGGACACCATTCCGTTGACGCCCAACGGAAAGCTCGACCGCATCGCGCTGCCCGCACCCGAGGTCTCCGGTGGCGCCGGCCGCCCGCCCGCCACGCCGCACGAGCTGATCCTCGCGCAGGTCTTCAGCGAGATCCTGGGCGTCGGCACGCTGGGCGTCGACGACGACTTCTTCGACCTCGGCGGGGACAGCATCACCGCGTTGCAGGTGGTGAGCCGGGCGAAGCGGGCCGGTCTGGAGATCGCGGGCGTGCGCGAGGTGTTCCGGCACCCGACGATCGGCGGGCTGGCGCGCGCCGCCGCGCCGGCCGTGGTGGAGAACGGGTCGGTGCCGGACGTCGGGGTCGGCAGGGTGGGCGACCTGCCGATGACGATGTGGCTGCGGGAACGTGGCGGCGACGTGGAGCGGCTGCACCAGTCGGTCGTCGTCCGGGTTCCGGCCGGGATGACCGAGGACGACCTGGTCGCGGCAGTGCAGCTGGTGCTGGACAAGCACGATGCGCTGCGGATGCGGCTGTCGTCGTCCTGGTCGCTGGAGGTCTCCGCGCCCGGCGCGGTGTCCGCGCGGGACTGCGTGCGCCTCGGCGGAGACTTCACCGCCGACGCGCGACAGGCCGTCTCCGAGCTGGATCCGCGGAAGGGGCGGCTGGTCCGGTTCGTCCGGTTCGCACCTGACCGCCTGCTGATCGTCGTGCATCACCTCGCGGTGGACGGTGTCTCGTGGCGGATCCTGCTGCCGGACCTGCGGCAGGCGTTCGAGAGCGGCGAACTCGATCCGGTGGGCACCTCGGTGCGCCGGTGGGCACGGCTGCTCGCGGACGAGGCCACCGGCAGGCTCCGGCAGGCCGAGCTGCCGCTGTGGCGGTCCGTTGTGGACGGTCCGGATCCGTTGCTGGCGCACCGGCCGCTGGACCCGAGGCTCGACACCACGGCATCGATGGGCACGGTCGAGGTGACGCTGCCCGCGGCCGTCACGGCTACCGTCCTGACCAAGGTGCCACCGCTGTTCCACGGGCGGATCAACGACGTGCTGCTGACGGCGTTCGCGATCGCGGTCGACCACTGGCGGCCGCGCGAGCGCGACGGGGTGTTCCTCCAGGTCGAGGGACACGGCCGGGAGGCCGAGGCGGTTGACGCGCCGGGTGTGGACCTCTCTCGCACGGTCGGCTGGTTCACCAGTGTGCACCCGGTCCGGCTGCGGACGGGTGCGGTCGATCTGGCCGACGCGCGCACGCTGGGCCGGGCGGTCAAACGCGTGAAGGAACAGCTGCGGGCGTTGCCGGACAACGGATTCGGCTACGGCCTGCTGCGCTACCTCAACCCGGACACCGCCGACGAGCTGGCGATGCTGCCGCGTCCGCAGATCAGCTTCAACTACCTCGGCCGGTTCGGGTCGGACCAGGCGCAGGACTGGACGCCGGCCACGGACAGCGCGATGGCGATGATCACCGGCGACGTGGTGCTGCCGCTGCCGCACGCGATCGAGCTGAACGCCATCGCCCATGACCGGGCCGGCGGCCCGGAACTGACCGCGCAGTGGTCGTTCGCGACCCAGCTCTTCGACGAGCACGAGATCTCGGAGCTCGCCGAGCTGTGGTTCACCGTCCTGAAAGGCCTGGCCGGCTGCGCGGACCAGCCGGACACGGGTGGCTTCACGCCGTCCGACCTCCTGGTACGGCTCGAACAGGGCGACATCGACCGCATCGAGGAGCGTCACGGTGCCGTCACGGACTTCCTGCCGCTGGCGCCGTTGCAGCAGGGACTGTTGTTCCACGTGCTGGACGACACGGCCGCGTCGGATGCCTACCGCGTGCAGGTCCAGTTCGAGCTGACCGGTCCGCTGGACGCGGGACGGTTGCACGCGGCGGCACAGGCGCTGGTGCGGCGGCACCCGCAGCTGGTGGCGGCGTTTCACCACGAGGGCCTCGACGCACCGGTGCAGGTGTTCCCGCGGGACGTCGTGCTGCCGTGGCGTGAGTCGGACGACCTGGCCGCGGTGCTGGCCGAGGAGCTGGCGCACCCGTTCGACCCCGCCGACCCGCCGATGTTCCGCGCGGCGCTGGTCAGGATGGGACCCGAGTTGCACCGGCTGGTGCTGACCTACCACCACATCCTGGTCGACGGCTGGTCGACGCCGGTGATGGTCCGCGAGTTGTTCGGGCTGTACGCCGGAACCGAGCTGCCCGCGGTCACGCCGTACCGCGACTTCCTGACGTGGCTGCACGACCAGGACCGTGAGTCCGCGTCGAAGGCGTGGGTAGGTCTGTTCTCCGGCCTGGAGCACCCCACCCGTCTCGCCCCGTCGGTGAGTGCGGAGACCTCGGGAGGTCAGGCCGCGGTGACCGTCGAGCTGTCCGGTGAGGTGACCTCGCGGCTGACCGCGCAGGCCCGCCGCAACGGCCTGACGCTGAACTCGGTGGTGCAGGCGGCGTGGGGCGTCCTGCTCGGGGCGGTGACCGGCAGCGACGACGTCGTGTTCGGTACGACCGTGGCCGGCAGGCCGCCGGAGGTCGCGGGCATCGAGTCGATGGTCGGCCTGTTCATCAACTCGCTGCCACTGCGGGTGCGGCTGCGCGGGTCGCTGCTGGACGTGCTGTCCGCCGTGCAGGACCAGCTGACCGGACTGCTCGCGAGGCAGCCGCTGGGCATGGTGGACATCCAGCGCCTGGTCGGCACGGGCGAGCTGTTCGACACGCTCACCGTGTTCGAGAACTACCCGATCGACGATCAAACCCTGGACTCCGGACTGTCGTTCGAACTCGTCGACTGGATCGGTGGCGACAACACCCACTACCCGCTGAACCTGCTTGCACAGCCCGGGGAACGGCTGCAACTGCGGCTCGGCTACCAGCAGGGAGTGTTCAGCTCCGAGGCGGTCGAGGTGATCGGGCAGCGGCTCCTGCGCGTGCTGCACGCGATCGCCGACGACCCGGCCGTACCGTTGCACCGCCTCGACCTGCTCGGTGCCGATGAACGGTCGCGGGTGCTCCTCGACGCGGTTGCCGCGCCGGTGACGACGTTGCCCGAGCTGTTCGCGGCGCAGGTCGCGCGGACCCCGAACCACACCGCGGCGGTGTTCGAGGACATCGAGTTGTCCTATGTGGAGCTTGACGCGCGGGCGAACCGGCTGGCGCACCACCTGATCGGTCTGGGCGTCGGCCCGGAAAGCCTGGTGGCGCTGCAACTGCCCCGGTCGATCGACATGGTCGTGGCCTTGCTGGGGGTGCTGAAGGCCGGTGGCGCGTACGTGCCGATCGACCCGGACTACCCGGCTGAACGGATCGAGTTCCTGCTCGCCGACTCCGCGCCACAGGTCGTGCTCACCGAGGTTCCCGAGCTGACCGGTCCGACCGCGGACCCGATGGTCGACGTGCGGCCGGAGCACCCGGCTTACGTGATCTACACGTCCGGTTCGACCGGCATGCCCAAGGGTGTGGTGGTGTCGCACACCGGTGTCGCGGCACTGGCGGCGGACCACATCGAGCGGTGCGACGTCACGCCGGACAGCCGGGTGCTGCAGTTCGTCTCACCCAGCTTCGACGTCGCGTTCGGCGAGCTCGTCATGTCGTTGCTGTCCGGTGCGGCACTCGTGCTCGCGCCGCGGGACCGGCTCCTGCCCGGTGAGCCGCTGGCCGGCCTGATCGTGGAGCAGGGGATCACGCACGTCGTGATCCCGCCGTCGGTGCTGGCGACGTTGCCCGAGGAACGTGCGCATTCGGTGCGCACTGTGCTGACCGGCGCCGAGCCGATCGACCAGGAGACACTGGCCCGCTGGGCACCCGGCCGCCGGATGATCAACGCGTACGGGCCCACCGAGACCACGGTGTCGGCCACCGCGGGCGAGCCGATCGTCGACATCGGCCGCGCGCCGTCGATCGGGTCGCCGATCCCCGGCACCCGGACCTTCGTGCTGGACGGCCTGTTGCGGCCGGTGCCGCCCGGTGTGGCAGGCGAGCTGTACGTCGCCGGGCTCGGTGTCGCGCGTGGATACCTGAACCGGCCGGGCCTGACGGCCGAGCGGTTCGTCGCCTGTCCCTTCGGCGGCCGGATGTACCGGACCGGCGACCTCGTCAGCTGGTCGGCCGACGGCACACTGGAGTTCGTCGGGCGGGCCGACGAGCAGGTGAAGATCCGCGGGTTCCGGGTGGAACCGGGCGAGATCGAGGCCGTGCTGGCCGAGGACCCGGCGGTCGCGCGGGCCGTGGTGGTCGTGCGCGAGGACCGGCCGGGCGTGCGGCAGCTGGTCGGTTACGTCGTGCCCGCCGACGGTCAGTTCCCGGACCCGGTGGCGTTGCGGGACGTGGTCGCGCACCGGCTGCCCGACTACATGGTGCCAGCCGCGGTCGTGGTGCTCGACGTGCTTCCGTTGACCCCCAACGGCAAGCTCGACCGCGACGGGCTGCCGGCACCCGAGTTCGAGATCGGTGGCGGCCGCATTCCCGTGACGCGGAGGGAACGGCTGCTCGCCGAGGTGTTCGGCGACGTGCTCGGCCTGCCCCCGGTGGGTGTGGACGACAGCTTCTTCGACCTGGGCGGCGACAGCATCACGGCGTTGCAGGTGGTGAGCAAGGCGCGGCACCGCGGTGTGGTCGTCGCCGGTGTGCGTGAGGTGTTCCGCCACCCGACCGTCGCCGGGCTGGCCGAGGCCGCGTCCGACGTGGTGCCGACCGAGGCGGTGCCGGACATCGGGGTCGGCGAGGTCGGCCCGCTGCCGATCGTGCGGTGGCTGCGTGAGCGCGGCGGTGACGTCGAACGGTTCCACCAGGCCCAGGTGATCATGTTGCCCGGCGTCTCGTTCGACGACCTGGTCACGGCCGTGCAGGTGCTGCTGGATCAGCACGACGCCCTGCGGACGCGGCTGTCCGAAGACTGGTCGCTGGAGGTCATGGCGCCGGGAACGGTGCCGGCGCGGGACTGCGTGCGCCGCGGCGAGGATCTGGCGGTCGACGCGCGGCGGGCCGTGGCCGAGCTGGACCCGTGGTCCGGCGTCATGGTGCGGTTCGTGCGGTTCGAGACCGGCCAGGTGCTCGTGGTGCTGCACCACCTGGTGGTGGACGGCGTCTCGTGGCGGATCCTGCTGCCGGACTTGAAGCAGGCGGTGGAGACCGGCTCGGTGGCGCCGGTGGGCACGTCGCTGCGGCGCTGGGCCGGGTTGCTCGGCGACGAGGCTCAGCGGCGGCGCACCGAGATCCCGCTGTGGAAGTCCGTTGTGGATGGTCCGGACCCGTTGCTGTCCGCGCGCCCGCTCGACCAGGAGCGCGACACGACCGCGACGACCGGGTCGGTGCTGGTGACGTTGCCCTCGTCGGTCACCGAACCGGTGCTGACCCGGCTGCCCGGCCTGTTTCGCGGACGGATCAACGACGTGCTGCTCACGGCGTTCGCCATCGCCGTCGAGCATTGGCGGCCTCGGCGCGGTGACGGCGTGCTCGTCGAGGTCGAGGGCCACGGCCGGGAGACCGAGGCGGTCGACGCGCCAGGTGTCGACCTGTCCCGCACCGTCGGCTGGTTCACCAGCATGTACCCGGTCCGGCTGCGGCCCGGCGCGGTGGACCTGGCCGAGGTGCTGTCCGGCGGACCCGGCGCTGGGCCGGGCGGTGAAGCGGGTGAAGGAGCAGCTGCGGGCGTTGCCGGACAACGGCATCGGCTACGGCGTGCTGCGCCACCTCGTCCGCCGATCCGGCGCTGGCCGAGCTGCCCCGGCCCCAGCTGGGCTTCAACTACCTGGGCCGCTTCCCCGCGCCGCAGGAGCAGGACTGGGCACCCGTCGCCGACGACGCGGTGCTACCGCTGCGGCTCATGCGGTCGCGGTCAACGCGATGGCCTACGACGGCCCGGACGGCCCGGTGCTGACCGCGCACTGGTCGTTCGCGAGTGAGTTGTTCGACGAGCGTTCGGTCCGCGACCTGGCCGAGCGGTGGTTCACCGCCTCGCCGCGACTCGCTGGTGCACGCCGGGCACGAGGCCGGCGGTGGGTTCACGCCGTCGGACCTGGAGCTCGTTCCGTTGAGCCAGTACGAAATCGATCTGCTCGAAGCCGCCTGGAGGACGTCGTCATGAACGCACCGGGTTTCGCCGACGTACTGCCGCTCTCGCCGCTGCAGCAGGGCCTCCTGTTCCACGCGCTGTACGACCCGCAGTCCGTGGACGTCTACGTCGTCCAGCTGGTCTACGAGATCTCCGGCCCGCTGGACCCGGAGAAGCTGCGGACCGCCGCGCACGCGTTGCTGCGCAGGCACCCGCATCTGACCGCGCCGGTTCCACCACGAGGGTCTCGACACCCCCGTGCAGCTGATCCCGCGGGAGATCGACCTGCCGTGGGACGACGTCACCGCAGGTCCGGACGAGCTGGCGGGTGTGCTCGCCGACGACCACGCGCGCCGGTTCGACCCGGCCCGTCCGCCGCTGCTGCGGTTCACGTTGGTCCGCCTGGGATCCGGCGAGTACCGGCTGCTGGTGACCAACCACCACATCCTGCTCGACGGCTGGTCGATGCCGATGCTGGTGCGGGAGCTGTTCACCCTCTACGAGGGCGAGCGGGTACTGCCGCCGGCTGCCGCCGTACCGCGACTACCTGGCCTGGCTGCGCGACCAGGACCGCGACGACGCCGCCGGACGGGCCTGGCGCCGGGCGCTGGACGGGGTGCCGGCCCACCATGATCGCGCCGGCGGCACTACCCGGCGCATCGGACACCGCCGCCCCGACTCGTCACGGTGGACTGACTGCGGAGCTCGGCGCGGCGTCGCCGCCACGGCCCGCGGTCGCGGCGCTCACCATGAACACCGTCGTGCAGGGCGCGTGGGCGGTCCTGCTGAGCCAGCTGACCGGCCGCGACGACGTGGTGTTCGGCACGACCGTGTCCGGCCGCCCGCCGGAGCTGCCCGGCAGTCGAGTCGCATGGTCGGGCTGTTCATCAACACCGTGCCGGTGCGGGTGCGGGTGCGACCCGGGGAGTCGCTCGAGCGGCCTGTTGCCCGGATCCAGGACCGAGCAGGCCGGTCTCACCGAGCACCAGCACCTGGGCTGGCCGAGATCCAGCGGCAGGCCGGGGTCGGCGAGCTGTTCGACACGGTCACCGTGTTCGTCAAACTACCGGTCGACCCGCACACCGAGTACGCGCCCGCCGCCGGACTGCGGGTCGTGCCGGTCGGTGGTGAGGGCGGCGACACGACCCACTACCCGTTGAGCCTCAACGTCAGCCCGCGGACGGCTGCGGCTCAAGCTGGGGTACCGCACTGATCTGCTGACCGCTGCCGAGGTTCGAGGCGGTGGGCAGCCCGGCTGGTGCGGTTCCTGGAGGCGTTCGCCGACGACCCGGACCGGCTGTTGCGGGACGTCGACCTGCTGGACACCGACGAGCGCGCGCGGATGCTGACCGACTGGAACGACACGCGCCGCGAGGTCCCGGACACGACCGTCCCCGAGCTGTTCGCCGCCCAGGTCGCCCTGGCTCCTGACCGGACCGCGGTGGTGCTCGACGACATCGCACTGTCCTATGTGGAACTGACCGGCGGGCCAACCAGGTCGCGCACCATCTGATCGGGCTCGGCGTCGGGCCGGAGTCCGTGGTGGCTCTGCGGTTACCACGCTCGGTGGACATGGTCGTCGCGGTGCTGGGTGTGCTCAAGGCCGGTGGCGCGTATCTGCCGGTGGACCCGGACTATCCCGCGGACCGGATCGACTTCATGCTGACGGCCGACGCGCGCGCCAGGTGGTGCTGACGACGCTGCCGTCGACCGGGCCGACCACGGATCCTGTCGCGCTCGATCTGCGGCCGGAGCACCCGGCGTACGTGATCTACACGTCCGGCTCGACCGGCACACCCAAGGGTGTGGTGGTCCCGCACGCCGGTGTGCCGAGTCTCGTGGCGTCGCAGCAGACCGGACTGGGGGTGGATGCCCGGAGCCGGGTGTTGCAGTTCGCGTCGCTGAGCTTCGACGCGGCCTGGTGGGAACTGTGCATGGCACTGCTGTCCGGCGCCACGCTCGTGCTGTCCAGCCGCAAGCTGCTGGGACGACGACCTGCTCGAGGTACTGGCCCGGCAGGAGGTCACGCACGTGACCGTGCCACCCGTAGCACTGGCCGGGGTGTCGCCGGACAGCCTGTCCGCACTGGAATGCGTAGTGGTGGCGGGTGAGGCGTGTCCCGCCGAGTTGGTGGGCGAGTGGTCGCGGGGCCGTCGCATGATCAACGCGTACGGGCCGACCGAGACGACCGTGTGCGCCACGATGAGTGAGCCGTTGACGGGTGGTTTGCCGCCGATCGGCAAGCCGCTGGCCAACACGCGGGTCTACGTGCTGGACAGCTCGTTGCGTCCGGTCCCGGCAGGTGTGCCGGGTGAGCTCTACATCGCGGGATCCGGGCTGGCGCGCGGGTACCTGAACCGGCCGGGCCTGACGGCCGAGCGGTTCGTGGCATGTCCGTTCCGGGGAGGATGTACCGCACCGGTGACCTCGTGCGGTGGACCGCCGACGGGACGCTGGAGTTCATCGGCCGCGTCGACGACCAGGTGAAGCTGCGTGGGTTCCGGATCGAGCTGGGGGAGATCGAGGCCGCGCTGGCCGGGCACGACACGGTGACGCACGCCGTGGCCGTCGTGCGCGGTGAGCAGCTCGTCGCGTACGTGACCGGCTCCTCCGACCCGGCGGCACTGAAGGAAAGCCTCGCGGCCGGCCTGCCCGAGTACCTGGTGCCGTCCGCGATCGTGCCGCTCGACGCGTTCCCGGTGACGCCCAACGGCAAGGTCGACAAGGCGGCGTTGCCCGCGCCGGAGTTCACGGCCGGAGGTGGCCGCGCACCCCGCACGCCGCAGGAAGAGGTGCTGGCGGGACTGTTCGCGGAGATCCTGGGGCTCGACCACGTCGGCATCGACGACGACTTCTTCGACCTCGGCGGACACTCGCTGCTCGCCACCCGCCTGGTCAGCCGGATCAGTGCCGTTCTGGGGGTGCAGATCGATCTTCGCTCGCTGTTCGAGGCACCGACCGTGGCCGGGCTGTGCGCGTTGATCGACGCGAAGGGCGGTGTCGCGCGGCAGGCGCTGGAACCGCGGGTCCGGCCCGAGCGGATCCCGTTGTCCTTCGCCCAGCAGAGGTTGTGGTTCCTCGATCGGCTCGAAGGACCGAACCAGGTCTACAACATCCCGTTCTCCGTCCGGCTCACCGGTGACCTGGACGAGGTCGCACTGCGCGCCGCGCTGGGCGACGTCGTGGTGCGGCACGAGAGCCTGCGGACGTTGGTGCACGAACAGGACGGCGTCGCGTGCCAGACGATCGTGCCCGAGGACGAGGCGTGGCCCGTGCTGCAACGGGTCGACGTCGACCGTGCCGGGCTGCCGGAGGCACTGGGCGCGGCGGCGGCTCACGTGTTCGACCTGTCCACCGAGATCCCGATCCGCGGCTGGATCTTCCGGGTCGAGCCGGAAGCCGATGACGCCTCGGCTGGGAACGCACCTCGGCGCGCGAGCACGTGTTGTTGTTGCTCGTGCACCACATCGCGGGTGACGAGCTGGTCGATGGGGCCGCTCTGGCACGACCTGTCCACCGCGTACGCGGCCCGCAGGCTCGGACGCAGGCCCGTCATGCCGGAGCTGCCCGTGCAGTACGCGGACTACGCGTTGTGGCAACGGGAACTGCTCGGCAACCAGGACGACCCGGACTCGCCCGATCGCGGCACAGATCGCCTACTGGACCGGCGCGCTCGCGGGCCTGCCCGAGGAGATCGCGCTGCCGCTGGACCGGCCGCGACCCGCGGTGGCCAGCTACCGGGGCGCGCGAGATGAGCTTCGAGATCAGCGCGGACGTGCACGCCGAGCTGGCCGGACTCGCCCGGCGCGGACAGGGCGAGCCTGTTCATGGTGCTACAGGCCGGTCTCGCGGCGTTGCTGACCCGGCTCGGCGCCGGCACCGACATCCCGATCGGCGCGCCGATCGCCGGCCGCACCGACGACGCGTTGGACGACCTGGTCGGCTTCTTCGTCAACACGCTGGTGCTCCGTACCGACACGTCGAGCGACCCGACGTTCACCGAGCTGCTGCGACCGGGTCCGGGACACCGACCTCGCCGCGTACGCGCACCAGGACGTGCCGTTCGACCGGCTCGTCGAGGTGCTCAACCCGGCCCGCTCGCTGGCGCGGCACCCGTTGTTCCAGATCATGCTGGCCCTGCAGAACGCCACCGACGGCGACCTGGACCTGCCCGGCCTGAAGATCACCGGTGAAGCGCCGGGCAGGCACAGCGTGTCGAAGTTCGACATGACCGTCGCGTTCTTCGAGCAACGCGCCGCCGACGGCACCCCGCGTGGACTGCACGGCAAAATCGAGTACGCCACCGACCTGTTCGACCAGGGCACCGTGCGCCGGTTCGCCGACCGCCTGGTGCTGGTGCTCGACGCCGTGGTCGCCGAGCCGGAACGGCCCATCGGCGCGATGGACCTGCTCGGTCCGGACGAACGGTCCCGCATCCTGGTGGAGTGGAACGACACCGCGGGTTCCGTGCCGGTGGCGACGGTCCCCGAGCTGTTCGCGGAGCAGGTCGCGCTGGGCCCTGACCGGACCGCGGTGGTGCTCGACGACATCGCACTGTCCTATGTGGAACTGAACCGGCGGGCCAACCAGGTCGCGCACCATCTGATCGGGCTCGGCGTCGGGCCGGAGTCCGTGGTGGCTCTGCGGTTGCCGCGCTCGGTGGACATGGTCGTCGCGGTGCTGGGTGTGCTCAAGGCGGGCGGCGCGTATCTGCCGGTGGACCCGGACTATCCGGCGGACCGGATCGACTTCATGCTCGGACGCGACGCCGCGCCGCAGGTGGTGCCATGACGACGGTGCCGTCGACCGGGCCGACCGACGGATCCGAGTGGTCGGACCTGCGGCCGCAGCACCCGGCCTATGTGATCTACACGTCCGGTTCGACGGGTACGCCGAAGGGTGTCGTCGTGTCGCACACCGGTGTGCCGAGTCTGCTGGCGTCGCAACAGGCGGAGCTGGGTGTGGACGCGGGCAGCCGGGTGTTGCAGTTCGCCTCGCTGAGCTTCGACGCGGCGTGGTGGGAACTGTGCATGACCCTGTTGTCCGGCGCGACGCTCGTGCTGTCGAGCCGCAAGCTGCTGGGCGATGAGCTGGTCGAGACGTTGGCACGGCACGAGATCACGCACATGACCGTGCCACCCGTGGCGCTGGCCGGGGTGTCGCCGGACGGCCTGCGCGCCCTCGAATGCGTGGTGGTCGCGGGCGAGGCGTGTCCGGTCGACGTCGTGGGCGCGTGGTCGCGCGGGCGCCGCATGATCAACGCGTACGGGCCGACCGAGACCACGGTCTGCGCCACGATGAGCGGGCCGCTGACCGGCGGGGTGCCGCCGATCGGCACGCCCCTGATCAACACCCGCGTGTACGTGCTGGACGACTCGCTGCGGCCGGTGCCGGTCGGCGTCGTCGGTGAGCTGTACGTCGCGGGAGCGGGCCTGGCCCGTGGCTACCTGAACCGGCCTGGCCTGACGGCCACGCGGTTCGTCGCCTGCCCGTACGAAGGCGACCGGATGTACCGGACCGGTGACCTCGTGATGTGGACCGAGGACGGGGAGCTGGAGTTCGCGGGCCGCGCCGACGACCAGGTGAAGCTGCGCGGGTTCCGGATCGAGCTCGGTGAGGTCGAGGCCGCGCTGGCCCGCCACGACGCGGTGACCCACGCGGTCGCCGTCGTGCGGGACAACCAGCTCGTCGCGTACGTGACCGGGACGCCCGACCCGGTGGTGCTGCGGGAAAGTCTCGCCGCGGGCTTGCCCGACTACATGGTGCCGTCCGCGATCGTGCCTCTCGACGCGATCCCGTTGACCCCCAACGGGAAGCTCGACCGGGCGGCGTTGCCTGCGCCCGGCTTCGCCTCGACCGGCGGCCGTGCCCCGAGCTCCCCGCGGGAAGCCATGCTGGTGGAGGTCTTCGCGGAGATCCTCGGTGCGCCGCAGGTCGGCGTCGACGACGACTTCTTCGATCTCGGCGGTGACAGCATCACCGCGGTGCAGCTGGTGAGCCGGGCGCGGAAAGCCGGCGTGGAGTTCGGCGGTGTGCGCGAGGTGTTCCGCTCGCCGACGGTCGCCGGGCTGGCCTTGGCCGCCGCCGAGGCGCAGGCCACCGAACGGGTCGAGGACGACGGCGTCGGATCCGTGCCCGCGTTGCCGATGGTGCGGTGGCTGCGCGAGCGGGGCGACCAGGCGGAGGGCTTCAACCAGCACGTGTTCCTGCAGGTGCCTGCCGATCTCAACGCCGACGATGTCGTCGCGGCGGTGCAGCTGGTGCTGGACCGGCACGACGCGTTGCGGATGCGGCTGATCGACGACTGGCAGGTGGAGATCGCCCCGCCGGGCTCGGTCGAGGCGCGGACGTGCGTGCGTGTCGGTACGGACACGACGGCCGACGCGCGGCGGGCGGTGGCCGAGCTGGACCCGTGGTCCGGTGTGATGGCGCGGTTCGTGTTGTTCGAACCCGGCAGGCTGCTCGTGGTGCTGCACCACCTCGTGGTGGACGGCGTCTCGTGGCGCATCCTGCTGCCTGACCTGCAGCAGGCCGTCGAGACCGGTGAGCTGGACCCGGTCGGCACGTCACTGCGCCGCTGGGCGACGCTGCTGGGTGCCGAGTACCGCCGGTCAGAGCTGCCGCTGTGGAAGTCAATTGTGGAGGGTGGGCACCCGGAGGTCGCGCTCGACCCGGACCGTGACACCACGGCGACCGCGGGGTCGGTGGAACTGACGCTGCCCGCTTCTGTCACCGAACAGGTGCTGACCAGGCTGCCGAGTCTCTTCCGCGGGCGGATCAACGACGTGCTGCTGACGGCGTTCGCGATCGCGGTCGACCGGTGGCGCCCGCACGGCGACGGGGTGCTCGTCGAGGTCGAGGGCCACGGGCGGGAGACCGGGGCCGTCGACGCGCCGGACGTGGACCTCTCGCGCACCGTCGGCTGGTTCACCAGCGTGTACCCGGTCCGGCTGCGGCCGGGTACGACCGACCTGGCCGACGGGCCCGCGCTGGGCCGGGCGATCAGTCGCGTGAAGGAACAGCTGCGCGCGTTGCCGGACAACGGCATCGGCTACAGCATCCTCCGATATCTCGACCCCGACTCGGTGCTGGCCGAGTCGCCACGGCCGTGGCTCGGCTTCAACTACCTGGGCAGGTTTCGTGCGCCCGGGCAGCAGGACTGGGCTCCGGCGGCGGACGACATCGTCGTGCCCGCCGGTGGCGTGCTGCCGCTGCCGCACGCGATCGCGGTCAACGCGATGGCGCACGAGCGGCCCGGTGGTCCCGAGCTGACCGCGCACTGGTCGTTCGCGAGCGCGTTGTTCACCGAGGCCGAGGTCCGCGAGCTGGGCGAGCTGTGGTTCGCCGCGCTGACGGCGCTCGTGGAGCGGGCGGAGGCGGGCGGACCGACCCCGTCCGACGTGCTCGCGCCGGTCGGCCAGGACACGATCGACCGCCTGGAGCTGCGGTACGGGCCGATCACGGACGTGCTGCCGCTCGCGCCGTTGCAGCAGGGCTTGTTGTTCCACGTCCTTGACGGCACCGTCGCCTCCGACACGTATCGCGTGCAGGTGGTGCTCGAACTCGCCGGCCCGGTGGACGCGGCACGGCTGCGCGCGGCGGCAGAGGCGTTGGTGCGCAGGCATCCGCAGTTGGTGGCCGCGTTCCATCACGATGACGTGCCGGTACAGGTGTTCCCGCGTGATGTCGTGCTGCCGTGGCGTGAGTCGGACGACCTGGACGCGGTGCTGGCCGAGGAGCTGGCGCATCCCCTCGACCCGGCGAACCCGCCGATGTTCCGCGCGGCGCTGGTCAGGATGGGCCCCGAGCTGCACCGGCTGGTCCTGACCTACCACCACATCCTGGTCGACGGCTGGTCGACGCCGATCATGGTCAGCGAGCTGTTCGGGCTGTACGCGGGTACCGAGCTGCCCGCGGCCACGCCGTACCGGGACTACCTGGAATGGCTGCGTGACCAGGATCGCGAGGCCGCCGGCGAGTCGTGGCGCCAGGCGCTGGCCGGGATCGAGCAGCCCACCCGCATCGCGCCCGCCGCCCGGACGGACGAGGGCACCGGCGTACTGGCCGTCGAACTGTCCGAAGAGGACACCGAACGGCTGACGGTGCAGGCCCGCAAGCACGGCCTGACGCTGAACTCCGTGGTGCAGGCGGCCTGGGGGCTCCTGCTCGGCACGCTCACCGGCACCAGTGATGTCGTGTTCGGCACGACCGTCGCCGGACGTCCGCCGGAGGTGGCCGGCTCCGAGACGATGGTCGGCCTGTTCATCAACTCACTGCCGCTGCGGGTCAGAGCGCGCGGGTCGCTGCTGGACGTCGTCACCGATGTACGTGACCAGCTGTCCGGCCTGCTGTCGCGGCAACCACTCGGGTTGCTGGACATCCAGCGTCTGGTCGGGGTGGGGGAGCTGTTCGACACGATCACCGTGTTCGAGAACTACCCGATCGACGACGGCGCGCTCGACCACCCTGGGAGCGGGCTGATCATCCGGCTGGCCGGTGGCAAGGGCGGCGACAACACGCACTACCCGCTCAACCTGCTGGCACAGCCCGGTGACCGGTTGCGGCTGCGGCTCGGCTACCAGTGCGGGGTCTTCGGCGCCGACGCGGTCGAGGTGATCGGGCAGCGGCTGCTGCGCGTGCTGCGGACCATCGCGGCCGACCTGGCCACCCCGGTGCACCGGCTCGACGTGCTGAGCGCCGAGGAACGCGCTGGCCTGCTGGCCGACGCGGGAGCGTCGACTGTCTCGACGTTGCCTGAGCTGTTCGGCGCGCAGGTGGCGAAGACCCCGGACAACACGGCGGTGATCTTCGAGGACACCGCGCTGACCTACCGTGAGCTCAACGCCAGGGCGAACCAGGTGGCGCACCACCTGATCGGCCTCGGTGCCGGGCCGGAAAGCCTGGTGGCACTGCGACTGCCTCGGTCGATCGACTTCGTCGTGGCACTGCTCGGTGTCGGCAAGGCGGGTGCCGCGTACCTGCCGGTCGACCCGGACTACCCGGCCGACCGGATCGAGTTCCTGCTCGCCGACGCCGCACCCCAGGTCGTACTGGCCGAACTGCCGTCGTCCGGACCGACCACGGATCCCGTTGTCGACCTGCGCCCAGAACACCCCGCCTACGTGATCTACACGTCCGGCTCGACCGGCACGCCGAAGGGCGTGGTCGTGTCGCACACCGGTGTCGCGGCACTCGTCGCCGATCACATCGAGCGGTGCGCGGTCACTCCGGAAAGCCGTGTGCTGCAATGTGTCTCGCCGAGCTTCGACGTCGCGTTCTGCGAGGTCGTCATGGCTCTGCTGTCCGGTGCCGCGCTGGTCGTGGCGCCCGCCGGACGGGTCGTGCCCGGCGAGCCGCTGGCCCGGCTGATCGCGGACTACGACGTCACGCACATCGTGATGCCCGCCGCGATGCTCGCGACACTGCCCGAGGACCGTGCGGGGTCCGTGCGGACCGTCCTGGTCGGGGGCGAGCAGATCGCGCCGGAAACACTGGCCCGCTGGGCACCCGGCCGCCGGTTGATCAACGTCTACGGCCCGACCGAGACCACGGTCGCGGCCACCGCGAGCCGGCCGGTCACCGACCTCACCGCCGTGCCCCCGATCGGGTCGCCCCTGCTGGGCACTCGCGTTTTCGTGCTGGACGGTCTGCTGCGGCCGGTCCCGGCCGGGGTGGCGGGCGAGCTGTACATCGCCGGTGCCGGTGTCGCGCGCGGCTACCTGAACCGCCCGGCCCTGACCGCGGAACGGTTCGTGGCCAGCCCGTTCGGTGGTCGCATGTACCGGACCGGCGACCTGGTCCGGTGGACCGGGGGCGAGCTGGAGTTCGTCGGACGTGCCGACGAGCAGGTGAAGATTCGCGGTTTCCGGGTCGAACCCGGCGAGATCGAGGCCGTGCTCGCCCAACAGGCCGCTGTCAGCCGTGCCGCGGTGATCGCGCGCGGCGACCGGCTCGTGGCCTACGTCGTCCCGGCAGGTGACCGCCGACCCGACCCGGTCGTGTTGCGCGACGCGGTCGCACAACGGCTTCCGGATCACCTGGTCCCGGCGGCTGTCATCGTGCTGGACGCGCTTCCGTTGACCCCCAACGGCAAGCTCGACCGAGACGCGTTGCCCGACCCGGAGTTCACGATCGGCGGCCGCAAACCCCGCACTCCGCAGGAAGAGCTCGTCGCCGGGATGTTCGCCGACCTGCTCGGCCTGCCGGAGAAGGGATCGACGACAGCTTCTTCGACCTCGGCGGGCACTCGCTGCTGGCGACCCGCCTGGTCAGCCGGATCAGGTCCGTGCTGGGCGTGGAGATCTCGGTGCAGGCCGTGTTCGAGGCGCCGACCGTGGCGGGCCTGTGCGCACTGGTGGACACCGGCGGTGTGGCCCGGCGTGCGCTGGAACGGGCGACTCGGCCCGAGCGGATCCCGTTGTCGTTCGCGCAGCAGCGGCTGTGGTTTCTCGACCGCCTGGAAGGACCGAACCCGGTCTACAACCTGCCGCTGGCGGTCCGCGTGCCTGCTGGCCTGGACGTCGGCGCACTACGCGCCGCGCTGGCCGACGTGGTGGCGCGGCACGAGAGTCTGCGGACCGTTGTCGACGAACATGACGGCACACCGTGCCAGACCGTGCTCCCGACAGCTACGCCGCAGCTCGATCACATCCACGTGGACGCCGCCGGACTGGACGCGGCACTGCACGCCGCGGCGGCGCACCGGTTCGCCCTGGGCACCGAGATCCCCGTGCGGGCATGGGTGTTCAGCACCGGTGAGGAGCACGTGCTGCTGCTGTTGCTGCACCACATCGCGGGCGACGCCTGGTCGATCGGTCCACTGTGGAGGGACTTGGTCGCGGCCTACGGGGCACGGCACGACGGCCGTGCGCCGGTGTGGGCGGAGCTGCCGGTGCAGTACGCCGACTACGCGTTGTGGCAACGGGAACTGCCGATCGCGGACCAGTTGAGGTACTGGGACGGAGGAGCTGGCCGGCCTGCCCGAGGAGATCACGCTGCCGCTGGACCGGCCGCGGCCGGCGATGGCGAGCTACCGGGGTGCGGCGCTGAGCTTCCAGATCTGCCCGGATGTACAGCGCAAGCTGTTGTCCGTGGGACGTCGAGCGAACGCGAGCCTGTTCATGGTGCTTCAGGCCGGTGTCGCGGCACTGCTGACCCGGATGGGTGCGGGCACGGACATCCCGATCGGCGCGCCGATCGCCGGCCGGACCGACGACGCGTTGGACGACCTGGTCGGGTTCTTCGTCAACACGTTGGTGCTGCGCACGGACACATCGGGCGATCCGACGTTCGACGAGCTGCTCGACCGGGTCCGCGACACGGACCTCGCCGCGTACTCACATCAGGACGTGCCGTTCGAGTACGTCGTGGAGATGCTCAACCCGGCCCGTTCGCTCGCGCACCAGCCGTTGTTCCAGGTGCTGATGACCGTGCAGAACACCGAGTCGCCACGGATGGAGCTGGGCGGCGTCGAGGTGACGGCCGTGCTGCCCGAACACGACACGGCCAAGTTCGACCTGAGCTTCTCGTTCCGCGAGACCCCGCAGGGCATCGCCGCACAGGTCGAGTACGCGCTCGACCTGTTCGACCACGACACCGTGCGGCAGCTGACCGACCGGCTCAGCACGTTCCTCGAAGCGGTGGCGGACGACCCGCACCAGCGCCTGGGCGAGATCGACGTGCTGCGCGACCACGAACGCCGGCAGCTGCTGGAGAAGTGGAACGACACCACCCGGCCCGTCGCGGCGCCGACCGTGCTGGAACTGTTCAGCGCCCAGGTGCAACGGACTCCGGACGTCCCGGCCGTGGTGTTCGAGGACACCGAGCTGACCTACCGCGAGCTGGACGCCAAGGCGAACCAGGTGGCGCACCAGCTGATCGGGTGGGGCGTCGGAGCGCAGGACGTCGTCGCCGTCGTCCTCCCGAGGTCAGCCGACCTGTCGCCGCGCTCCTCGGCGTGCTCAAGTCGGGTGCGGCGTACCTGCCGATCGACCCGGACCATCCGATGGCACGCATCGGTTTCGTGCTCGCCGACACCCGCCCGGCCGCGGTGATCACCACGCCGGAGAACCCCGCGCTCCGCGGTGTCGCCGGCCGGCGGCTCGCGATGGACCGGATCGACCACCTGCCGGCGCACGACCCCGGGATCGCGGTGCGGCCGGGCGACCTGGCCTACGTCATCTACACCTCGGGGTCGACCGGTACGCCGAAGGGCGTGATGATCCCGCACCGCGCGTTCGCGAATTTCCTGCACGGCATGCGGGAACGGAATTTCCTCGATGTCGGCGACCGGCTGCTCGCGGTCACCACGGCCGGGTTCGACATGGCGGTGTTCGAGCTGTACGCCCCGCTGGTCACCGGTGCCACGATCGTACTGGCGGGCAAGGACGTCGTGCGTGACGCGGCCAAGCTGCCGGAGGTCATGTCCCGCAACGGGATCACAGTTCTCCAGGCCACGCCCAGCCTCTGGCACGCGGTGCTCTCCGAAAGCGACGCGGACCTGCGGCACCTGCGTGCACTGGTCGGCGCCGAGCCGCTGCCCGTGGACGTCGCCCGCCTGCTGCGGGAACGCACCCGCGAGGTCACCAACATGTACGGGCCCACCGAGACCACCGTGTGGTCGACGACCGCCGACCTGACCGGCGGCGACCCGTCGATCGGCTCGCCCATCGCCAACACTCAGGTGTACGTGCTGGACTCACGACTACGCCTGGTGCCACCCGGTGTGGCGGGCGAGCTGTACATCGGCGGCGACGGCATGGCGCGAGGCTACCTGGAACCGGGCGGGCCTGACGTCGGAACGGTTCGTGGCGAGCCCGTTCGCGCCAGGGCGGATGTACCGCACCGGCGACCTGGCGCAGTGGGACCCGACTGGGGTGCTGCGCTTCCTCGGGCGCGCGGACGAGCAGGTGAAGGTCAACGGGTTCCGCATCGAGCCCGGCGAGATCGAGGCTGCGCTGACCGCGCATCCGGCGATCGCCCGCGCGGTCGTCGTCGCCAGGGACACCTCGTTCGGCGACAAGCAGCTGGTCGCCTACGTGGTGCCCGCGCAGCGACGTGCTCGACCGGCGGCGCTGCGCGAACACCTCAGGCGAGCGGCTGCCCGAGTACATGGTGCCGACGGCGTTCGCCGTGCTGGACGCGTTGCCGTTAACGCCCAACGGCAAGCTCGACCGGCGCGCGCTGCCCGCGCCACCACCGGCTCGAGGAGGGCGGTGTGCCGCGGACGCCGCACGAGAACAGGTGCTGTGCGGACCTGTTCGCCGAGTTGCTCGGGTGCCCGCCGTCGGCATGCGACGACGACTTCTTCGAGCTGGGCGGGCATTCGCTGCTGGCCGCGCGGCTGGTCAGCCGGATCCGTGCCCGCTGGGTGTGGAGATCGGGATCCGGGCGGTGTTCGAGGCACCGACCGTGCCGCGGGACTCGCCGAGCGGCTGGACGTCGGGTGGGCGGCGGACCCCCTTCGACGCCCTGCTGCCGCTGCGGCCGCACGGCGACCGCGTGCCGTTGTTCTGCGTCCACCCGGCCGTGGGACTGCGCTGGTGCTACGCCCGGCTGTCCGCCACCTCGACCCCGCGCAACCCGTTTACGGCCTGCAGGCCCGCGCGATATCCACGCGGACGGGCCGCCGAAGTCCATGGACGAGCTGGCGGACGACTACCTGGAGCAGATTCGCGCGGTCCAGCCCAGTCGGCCCGTACCGGCTGCTCGGCTGGTCGTTCGGCGGGCTCGCGGCGCACGCCATCGCCACGCGGCTGCAGGCAGCGGGGGAGGAGGTCGACCTGTTGGTCACGCTGGACGCCCAGCCGATGGACGACTACCCGCCGGTGCCCGACGCGCGCGCCGTGCTCGCCAACCTGTTGCGGGAGCACGGCGGGGACGAAGTGACACCCGAGGTGCTGGACCGTATCCGCGCCACCGACCCTGGCCTGGCGCGCCTGCTGGAACGCAACCTCGAAGGGTCGATGCGGACCACGACCAACCTCGCCGCGATCATGCGGACCTTCAGTCCTCGCCCGTTCCACGGCGACCTGCTGTGCTTCGTAGCCGAGGCCGATCCTGGCTCGTGGCGGTCGCACGTGACGGGCGAGATCGAGGTCCACGCCCTTGCGTGCAACCACCAGCGGATGCTAGGACCGGAGCCTGCGGAGGCCATCGGCAAGGTGTTGCGAGCTCGACTTACCCCGTGATGACTGCCGGTGGACAAGAGGAACTGCCGTGCCACGGGCCGCCGACCTACGTTGTAGATGATCACGGAGGAGGAACCGATGACCAATCCGTTCGAGGATCCCGAAGGCCGGTACCTGGTGCTGATCAACGACGAGCTGCAGTACTCGCTGTGGCCGTCGTTCATCGACGTGCCCGCGGGCTGGACGATCAAGCTGGCCGAGACCGGCCGGCAGGAGGCTCTCGACTACATCAACGAGAACTGGACCGACATGCGACCGAAGAGCCTCGTCGATGCGATGGAGAAGGCAACTGATTGACCTCCCCTCGACGTGTGTCGCGAATGGATGGTGATGCGCGAAGTTGTTGCACGCCTTCTCAGGGAAGACCGTGTCAAGGCGCCCACATCGCGACGAACTCGTGTTCGCTGGGCGCCGCAACGGGTGCACGCGTGGCTGGGGACCGCCGTCGTCGAGGACCTGGACGATCGGGCAGTGTTTCAGCTGCGGCCGATCGCCGGACATCAGCGCGTTCCGGGGCCCTGCCGCAGCCCGGACCCCGGCGTGATCGATCCACGACACACCTGTCGCAAGGTGAATTCCGCCTCCGCAGCCGGACCACCGCGCACACCAACACCCAGCCGTGATCTAGCCGGATTAGGCCTGGCAAACCCGTCTCATATGGAGCCTCCCTCAAGCGGAAGTGTTTAAGATCGGCCGGAATCCGGTCAGTTTCGGCGAGACGCCCGGCTGCCGCGCATAGCTCTTCCAGGTCCGAGGAGGTCGTCGCGGATGAACGGAAAGGGCTGCGACACAACGGGTCCCGACAGCACGCTCAAGATCGTGGAGCGGCACATCGCCGTGTCGCATCCAGGCCGTACTCGGGCCGTGCTGCTGCGAGGGCCGAAGGGCGCGGGCAAGTCGGCACTGCTGCGCAGGGTCGCGGAACGAGAAGCCCAACGCGGTGGGACGGTGCTCACCGCCGAAGGTCACGGCGAACCGGACGACCTCGCCGTCGCGCGCACGCTTCTCGCCCCCGCGGGCATCGCCGTCCCCGACGTGACGGGCCGGCGCCTCGACGAGATGTACCCGTTGTTCCACAAGCTGTGCAGGCAGGTGGCCCGGCTCGGCCCGCTGTGCTTGGTGCTGGACGACCTCGACGCCTGTGACAGCACCACGGTGCGGTGGCTGGACTTCCTGATCCGCCGCATGTCCGGCCGCCCGCTCGTGGTGGTCATGTCTCGCGGCACCGCGATGCCCAACGACTCCGTGGCCGATCTCGCCACGCTGTGGTGCTGCCACGTGGTCGAGCTGAGTCCGTTGACGCGCAACGACATCGTCGACCTGACGGCGGCCGAGCTCGGAGGTGCGCCGGAGTCGCGGTTCGCCGACGTCTGCCACCGGTTGTCCGGTGGCAACCCGTCGCACCTCGTGAAGTTGTTGTCTCACCTGAAGGAAGGCGGTGCCGGTCCGGACGAGTTCGGCCTGCTTCCCGTTGGCGTGATCGGCAGGGATGCCTTGACCGCGGTGGTGCGGGAACGGCTGCTCGCACTGCCCGGAGAGGTGCGTGACGTGGCCGTCGCGATCGCTGTGCTCGACCTGACGAATGCGGACGTGGTGGGACAGCTGGCGTGTGTGGCACCACGGGTCGCGGCGCGCGTCATCGACCAGCTGCACCGTGAACACCTGGTCGGCCAAGGACTTCCGGACCCGTTGCACGAGTGGTTCCGCGACTGCGTGCTCGACGTCGCCGGGCCTGCCCGGGTCGCGCAGCTGCGCACCCGCGCGGCCGTGCTGCTCGACTTGGGCGGGCGGTCCGCCGAGATCGTGGCGCGGCAGCTCGTGCACCTCGACCGGATCGACGAGGCGTGGATGTCGCACGTCCTCATGGACGCCGCTGCCACCGCACCGGAGGCCGCGCGATACCTGGAACGGCTCGTCGAACGCGAGCCGGACAACGTCGACGTCCGGGTCGGGCTCGCCACCGAGCTGTCCCGCTCCGATCCGGCGAGCGCGTCGGAACACCTCATGGCCGCGTTCCGGCACACCGCCGACCCGGCGTTGCGGGCGGACCTGGCGGTGAAGTTCGCCCTGACCTCCCGTGACCGGGTCGAGGCGGTCGCGGCACGCAACCTGCTCGCCGAGGCGCGCGCCGACCTGCTCGGCGCGGGGATCCACCAGTCCGATGACCTGCACGCGCTGCTGGACGCCTCCGGCCTCGCACTGGACCTCGCACAAAGCGACACGGCCGCCGCCGCGGTGGCCCGTGCGAGCCGGATCGCCGCGCCGCGCGGTGACACCCCCGCCGAGCGGTGCCTGCTCGGGGTGCTGGCCGAGGCCACCATGCGTGGCGGCGGACCGTTGTCCGTCGCGCTCGACCGGGCCAGGCGTGCGGCCTCCGACGACCTGATGCCGACCGACTGGGCGACGTTGTCGGCCGCGACCGTACTGCGGTGTGCCGGCGAACCCGCCGAGGCGATGGCCGTGCTGGACCGCGCCGAGGAGGCGTTCGCCCTCAACGGCGACGCGCTGGGCCGGAGCCGCACGCTGGCCCAGCGCGCACCGGTGCTGATGGCGGCAGGCGAGATCCTGCGCGCCGAACAGGACGCGGTCCAGTGCGACTGGTGGGAGCCGCCGCCGGTCGTGCTCGCGTGGATCGCGATGCAGCTCGGCCAGATCGACCGCGCCGCGGAGCTGCTCGGGCCTGCGGACCTGCGGCACCGCGTCGTCGAACGCCGCGACCACCTGCGCACGGCCGCGTGGATCGCCTTCGCCCGTGACGATCTGGTCACTGCGGTGTCACAGCTGGTCCACTGCGGACAGCTGGTGCGCGAGTGCGGCCCGCGCGACCCGTCCGCCGCCCCGTTGTGGGCCGACCTCGCGTTCATGGCGCACCTCGCCGGTCGCCACGACGAGGCGTTGGCCGCGGTGAACGAGGCGGAGGACATCGCGGCGAGCTGGTACACCACGGAGACCCTCGCTTTCGCCCAACTGGCACGGGGTTTCGTGAGCACCGGTCCCGTCGCGGCCGAGCTGGTCGGCGCGGCGTCGGCGAACTTCGCGGCCGTGCCGGCGCTCGACCAGCAGACGCGCGTCGAAGTCCACCTCGGGCGCATCCACCTCGCCATGGACGACGAACGCACCGCACGCGCCCACCTGCGCATCGCGGTCGGGCTCGCCCTGCGTTGCGGCCACCGGGCACTGGCGGCCGAAGCGCGGGGGCTGCTGCTCGGCGCCGGTGGCCGGATGCGCATGCCGGAGCAGCCCGACCAGATGGACCTCAGCGGTCTCACGCCGAGCGAGCGGCGCGTCGCCGAGCTGGCCGCCGCTGGAGCGAGCAACCGGCAGATCGCCACCCGGCTCTTCGTCACCCTGCGCACCGTCGAGGTCCACCTGACCAGGGCGTACCGCAAGCTCGGTGTGGCAAGGCGGGCGGAGTTGCAAGGCGCACTGGGCTTGGCGCGGGTAGGTGTGGGGAGGTGACTTCGTCGTGTTGGTCGAGCGGCAGGCTGAACTGGACCGGATCAGCGCAGTGCTGGCCGGCGCACGCGCGGGCACGGGTGCCCGTCTGCTGATCAGCGGGCCACTCGGCAACGGGAAGTCCGCCCTGCTGCACGAGATCCCCTCGCTGCAAGCGGCCGACGGCATGCGGGTGATGCACGCGAACGCGTCGTCGCTCGAACAGGACTTCTCGTTCGGTGTGGTGCGCCAGCTCTTCGACTCGGTGTTCGAGGAGGGGATACCCGACGAGTTCGCGCCGCGCGCACTGGTGGGGACGCTGCGCGAGGTCAGCGCGGACCAGCCGTCGCTGTTGCTCGTCGACGACCTCCAGTGGTGCGACGAACCGTCGTTGCGCTGGCTCGACCGGCTCACCGGACACCTTCACTCGATGCGGGTGCTGCTGGTGACCGCCGTGCGCGTCGGCGACAGCCGCACCATCGCGATGATCGCGGCCGGTGGGGACGAGCTGCGGCCAGAGCCGTTGTCCAGGACGGGGACCGCGGATCTCGTGTGCAAGTACACCGGGGAGTGGCCGGCTGACGAGTTCGTCGTGGCGTGCCACGAGGTGACCGGTGGCAACCCGATGTTCCTGATGTCGCTGCTGCTGAACCTCGGGTACCGGGGACTGGTCCCGGCCGCGTCGCATGTTGACGCCGTCCGCTCGTTGCGGCCGCCGCAGCTGCAGGAACGGTTGGTGCGGTGTCTGCAAACGCAGTCCGATGACGTGAGGGCACTGGCGCGAGCGGCGGCGGTGCTCGGTGGCCGCGGGGACGCGGAGCTCGTCAGGCAGCTCGCCGGGCTTGACGCGGTGGGATTCGAGACCGCGGCGCGGACCCTGTGCCATCTGGGCCTGGTGCGGGACCACCGGAGCCCGCGGTTCACTCATCTGGCCGTGCGCGACGCCGTCGAGGACTGGCTGAACGCCGCGGAACGCGAGGACTTGCACCTGCGTGCGGTGAAGTTGTTGCACGACAACGGATGCCCGGCCGAGGACGTCGCCGTCCGGCTGATGACGGTCACCTCGCGGCACGACCAGTGGGCGATCGACGTCCTGCGCTCCGCCGCCGGCATCGCGTTGCGGCGCGGCGTACCCGAGGTCGCCGCGCGTTACCTGCGCCGGGCGTTGACCGACATCGCTTCCGACAGCGAGGACCGGGCGTTGCTGCTGGTGGAGCTCGCGGGGGCAGAACGGGGGTTCGACGCGAACGCCTCGATGCGGCACATTTCGTACGCAGTGCCGTTGCTGCAGACGGTCCGTGCGCGGGCCGCGGCAGTCGCGCGGATCCCACCGTCGATGCTGGTCGGTGCGCCCCGGTCCGTGCGCGACCTGATCGAGCGCGTCGCGGGTGAGTTCGGCGACCTGGAGGGGCTGACCGGGATCGACCGCGAGCTGGGGCTCTGCCTGGAGGCGCGGCTGCGGTACTCGTGGCACTCCGACCCCGGCCAGCTCGAAGACTCGGTGCGCCGGTTGCGCGCGTTGCCTGACCTCGGGGACACCGACGCGGAACGTGAACTGCTGGTCGTGCTGCTGGACGCCGCGATGCTCACCGCCGGGATACCCGCAGATGAGGTGGCGCGGCTGGGCCGCCGAGTGCTCGGCCACGAGCCCGCGACGCCCGCTGACGTGCACACGGCGTTGCCGCGGCTTGCGACCTGCATGGCCGCGGCCGACGCGGTGGCGGACCTGGTGCCGTGGCTGGACCTGGCGTTGGACGCCGTTGGTATGCGGGAAGGTACCGTCGAGCACTCGGTGATCCGCGCCGAACAGGCGGTGGTGCAGCTGCACATGGGGCAGCTGTACGAGGCCGGTTCGGCAGCGCACGACGCGCTCGCGCTGATGGCGGTGGACTCGCGGGCCACCAGGTCGGTCGCGTCGGTCGGGCTCGTGGGCGTCGCGCTGGAGCTGCGCGAACGGCGGCTCATCACGAAACTCCTCGACCTGCAACACGACCGTTCCGAACAGGCCGGCCTTGCGACGGTCCACCGGATGCTGCACGGGTCGGCCGCGGCGATGAGCGGGGACCTCGAACGGGCACTGCGCCACCACCTGGAATGCGGCCGGGTGCTGGAGAGCGCCGGGTGGCGCAACCCCGTGCTGCTGCCGTGGCGGCTGGCAGCGGCGAGCCTGTACGCCCGCACAGG
Organism: uncultured Actinomycetota bacterium; assembly: GCA_963766275.1. Lineage (GTDB taxonomy): Bacteria > Actinomycetota > Actinomycetes > Mycobacteriales > Pseudonocardiaceae > Lentzea. The sequence goes on along the minus strand of CAVYAD010000009.1, from coordinate 125,789 downwards.
TGACCTCGACGCGGCCACGGAACTGGCCGAGGAGGCGCATTCGCGGGCCGTCGAGTGGAACGCGCCGTCGGGCATCGGCCGGGCGCTGCGCATGCTGAGCAGGCTGACACCGGGCCGGCGCGGGATGGGCCTGGTCCGCGAGTCGGTCGACGTGCTCGCCGCGTCGTGCAGCACCTTCGAACTGGCCAAGTCACTGCTGGAGCTCGGCGTCCGGGAGCGTGCGGCCGGCGAGCGTGACGCCGCACAGCACCTGCGCCACGCCCACGAACTAGCGCTGGCCGGAGGTGCCGGCCGGGTGGCGGCCAGATGCGCGGAGGAGCTTGCGACGCTCGATTCGTCCGATTCGCGTCCGGTGCTCACCAAGAGCGAGTACAAGGTCGCGTCGCTGGCCGTGGACGGATTTTCCAACCAGCAGATAGCGGATATCCTCCAAGTGAGCCGCAGGGCGGTCGAGAAGCACTTGACGCACTCGTTCCGCAAACTCGGAATCCGCCGCAGAACGGAGCTGTCCTCGGCCATGGTGTACCCCCGGCCTGAAGCTTAAGGCAACCTCAAATCGATCGATGAATGTTCACAGAGCTTGCGCCGAGTTGAGACGCAATTGCCTGTCTCGGCAGGGCGTGAGGTTTGGCCATCCCATTGAGTGGGAGCGGTTCGGCATCCTCGACGCAGGTCAGCGCCATGCAGGCGACAGGCAGGCGGACGACAGGAGTTCTGCGGACGACCGAACCTCGAGGTCACGGCAACCACAACATTAGATCTTCTGGTTGACCCGAATGGGGTGATCTTCATACGATCGCATCATGAATTTCTTTGATTAGATGCATTTCCGGATTAAGTCGGAACGAGCGAGTTGAAGAGGGATCGCATTGATGCTCACCGTGTCCACTCCGACCTCTTGGCGAGAGTCAGCAAGCCCCGTTGACAACGCCGTCGCCGACAGTGATGTTTTCCGCTCCTTGCTGGAGGACTCCGGGCTGTGCCTGGCGAGGCTGGACCTGCGGCTACGAGTGGTCGACGTGAACGACGACTTCGTCGCCCAGTTCGGCCAGCCGCGGGACCGCCTGCACGGCCGCAGCTTCATCGACCTGCTGCACCCCAGCACCCACCTGCCGATGAACCAGCAGTTCGAACGACTGCTGGAGGGGCGCAGAAACCGGTTCGTGCAACACCTCACGGGCTTCGGTCCGCGGGAAGCGGTCTTCACCGGCGACGTCACGGGCATCGCGGTCCGCGGCGCGGCGGGCGAACTGGCGCTGATCCTGGTCGTGGTGCGCCTGGAGAAGACCGAGGAGAGGAGTTCGGTCGTCGAGTGCAACCCCATCCTCACCGAGCTGGACGCCAAGATCCTCGAAGGCGTCGCGACCGGCGAGTCGTCGGTCCGCCTGGCCTCACGGCTCTTCCTCAGCCGCCAGGGCGTCGAGTACCACGTCGCCTCGATGATCAAGAGGTTCAGGGTGCCCAACCGGGCGGCGCTGGTCTCGAGGGCCTACAGCGTGGGCGTGCTGGGTGTGGCCAGCTGGCCGCCCAAGGTCTCGCCCGGCTACGTCAAGTAGACCGTCCTGGGCGACGCGCGAAATCCGGAGCCTGTGGTTCGTACTCCGCGAGCTGAGGTCATCGGTGGCGGCCTCACCGGTGGCGCAGGTCGAACGGCACGAACGGCGAGTACTACCGCCTCAACGGTGTGCGGCTGAACGTGCGCGGCGACAACCTTCAGGGCGCCGACTACGACCGGATCAACAACGGCGGCAAGGGCGACGCCTACGACACGCTGCCGGGCTTCCTCCCGCCGTCGACCGGCAACGGCGGCTGGCCGCAGGCGGTCGACAACTACCAGCGGCTCAACTACAACGTCGTCCGGATCCACCAGGAGCCGGCCAGCCCGTACATGCTCGACACGGCGGACGAGCTCGGCCTGATGATCATCGACGAGACCGCGATCCGCGGCTCCGGCGGCCCACAGGACTTCAACGCCGGTCGCGCCAACATGGTGGCCCACGCCCGCGCGCTGGTCCTGCGCGACCGCAACCATCCCGCGATCATCCGCTGGAGCCAGGTGAACGAGCCGAACGGCGGCGAGTTCGACTCCGAGCAGTTCCAGCGGGAGCTGTACGCGGCCATGAACGGCGCCGACGGCACCAGGCCGATCATCGCCGAGCTGGGCATCGGCGGGTCGCCCAACCAGTATCCCTCCATGACGCAGGCCAACTTCAACCTCATCCCGCACTACCTCGACGGCTTCGGCCGCTACGGCGAGCAGGCCTGGTCCGTGGCCGGTCGGCCGGACGGCGAGGGCGAGTTCATCTGGCCGGCGTGCAACACGAAGCAGGGCTTCGAGTGGTTCGCCACCGCGACCGCCGCCAAGCGCGGCAAGGACACCAGCGACATACGGCCGTACACGCTGTTGTCCGCGTGGGCGAGCGTCATCCCTGGCGTGCGGACCACGGACTTCATCCCGGAGGAGGGCGGCCGCCCTGTCTACGGTGTGGACAACCTGCCCGACCCGTGGAGCAACGCCCAGATCCAGCGGGTCCAGGCCGGGTTCAACCCGGTCGCCGCGATCGACCTGCCCTACTGGTCGGCCTCCGGTGCGTCCGACGCGAACGGCAGCTTCCCGCTACCGTCGGCCGTTCCCAGTTTCGCCGGCAACACCAGGGTCGACCGCACCGTCACCGTCTTCAACGACACCCTCACCGGCACCGCCGTGGACTTCGCCTGGAGTGCCCGGCTGGACAGCCCCACCGGCGCGGTGATCGCCTCCGGCAGCACGACCCTCACCATCCCGCTGGGTTCGCGCGTGCGCCAGCCCGTGTCCTTCACGACCCCTGCCAGCGGCTCACGGGTGTACCTCGTCCTGTCCACCAGCAAGTCCGGCACCACCACGTTCACCGACACGGCCGAGTACTTCACCCTGGGCGCCGGCCAGAGCCCGACGCCGGGTAAGTACCGCATCGTCAACCGCAACAGCGGCAAGCCGCTGGCCATCACCGGCAACTCCACCGGCGACGGCGCCAAAGCCGTGCAGCAGACCGGAAACGCGACCTGGACCGTCAGCACCGGCCCGAACGGAGCCTTCAGCCTTCGCTACGACGCGACCGGCAAGGTGCTCGACGTCAACGGTTCCTCTTCCACCACCGGGTTGCAGCTGCAGCAGTGGACCGCGAACGGCGGCACCAACCAGCAATGGTTCCTGCGGCCGGCGGCCGGTGGGTTCTTCACCATCGTCAACGTCGGCAACGGTCTCGCGGCGGACGTCTACGGAGCGTCCACAAGCGATGGTGCACAAGTCGTGCAATGGACTGCCAACGGCGGTGCCAACCAGCAATGGCAACTCCTGGCACAGTCCTGACCTCAGGAGGACAGGAAGAAGATCGCGGTGGCCAGCGGAAGTGCGAACACCGCGAGCACGACGACGAGCGTGATAACCGCCCCCCGGTGCGCGGTGCGATGCACAGCGCACCGGGGACGGCGACTACGTCGCCAGGTTCACCTCGGCCAGCTGACCCAGCGCGGTGGGCAGCGGTTCCTGGTGCAGCACGCCGAGCCGTTGCGTGGCACGGGTCAGCGCCACGTACAGCTCGACCGCACCACGCGGGCCGCCGGCCATGATCCGTTCCGGCTCCACGACCAGCACCGAGTCGTTGTACGTGCCGAGAAGTACGTCCGTGCAGGTCAGCAGGCGTCGGCGTGTTGCCGGTCTTCATTCGGCATGATCGCGGCCGTGCTGGTCCGCTTCGCCTACCTCGCCGTCTCTCACGCCTTCGGGTCGGCCGGACCAGAACCGGCAACGGCTCGCCGACGGGTGGCAGGGCACCACGGTTGGCGCCATTCTGCAGAACCCTCGCTACACGGGCTTTGCTTTCTTCGGTCGGGCGCTCGGCGGCACTGCATCGACAATCTGGTGCGCAAGCGACACTGCATTGGCGCCGTCACGGTGCCGTCGCGGCTAGGCGGACGCCTGCCAGCTCAGGCACAGCGCACAGTTGCTGCGTCGTCGCAGACCGCTGATAGGACCCGATAGGACACGGAAGGGCGAAGCGGGAGTGTCTGGCCGATCTTGCTCGCTAACGACACGCCAGTTTGACGGCTATGCCCAGCTCGCGGCTCCCAACGGCCCAGTTCCAGTGCATCGCGGCGGGCGCAGTCCGCAGATCCGAATCACCGTCGGCATCGTGATCGGGGCGCTCGCCAAGACCGGAGCGAGTGCGGTGCGATAGGCCATCACGAGCACCATTGGCAAGTAGGGCCTGGGGCACCCGAGGAGAACGGCTTGTCAAGTACCGGGTTTGGTGGAGACAGGATTAGTTGGTTTCCAGGGTTGCGGTGACCGGGTGGGTCATCGCGTGTAGTGCTTCGTACTCGGCGGGCGGCACGTGCCCGAGTTCGCCGTGCAGGCGCCGGTTGTTGTACCAGTCGATGTACTCGACAGTGGCGATCTCGAGGTCGTCGATGCCGCGCCACGGGCCCTTGTTGCGGACGAGTTCGGCTTTGTACAACGAGTTGAACGCCTCGGCCATCGCGTTGTCGTAAGAATCTCCTTTGCTGTCAACGGATGCGACCGCGTCGGCCTCGGCGAGACGCTGGGTGTAGCGCACAGCCCGGTACTGCACTCCGCGGTCGCTGTGGTGGACGAGCCCGGCCAGGTCGGCACCGGTGGACTGGCGGCGCCAGATCGCCATCTGCAGCGCGTCGAGCGCCAGATCCGTGTAGAGGCTGGTGGCGACCTGCCAGCCGACGATCAGGCGGGAGAAGACATCGAGCACGAACGCCGCGTAGACCCAGCCGGCGGCGGTGCGCACGTAGGTGATGTCCGCCACCCACAATTCGTTGACACGCATCGCCGTGAAGTCACGTTCCACCAGGTCAGTTGGCCTGGTGGTCTCCGCCGCCGGGCGTGTCGTACGCGGCGACTTGTCGCGCAGCAGGCCCCGCAGCCCGCTCTCGCGCATGAGCCGCTCGACGGTGCACCGGGCCACGTCGATGCCCTCACGGTTCAGCTGCCTCCACACCTTCCGCGCCCCGTAGACGCCGTAGTTGTCCTCGTGCACCCGCTTGATCGTTGCGGTCAGCTCCCGGTCGCGTGCCGTACGGGCCGATTGCGGGCGGGAGCGGGCCGCGTAGTACGTCGACGGTGCGATCTCGGCGGGCGTCTGCGCGAGCGCCTCCAAGACCGGCTGGACACCGTGTTCTTCCCGCTGGGAGTCGACGAACTCGACCTTCATCGCGACGGACGGTCCAACTCCGCCGCAAAGAAAGACGCCGCCGACCTCAAGATCTGGTTCGCCCGCCGCAGCTCACGATTCTCCCGCTCCAGCTGCGCGAGCCGGTCCGCATCGCTGGTCGTGGTGCCCGGCCGGTCCCCGGCATCGGTCTCCGCGCGCTTGACCCACGTCCGCAGCGCCTCGGGGTGGACACCGAGCTGCTCGGCGATCCGCTTGATCGCACCAGTCACGGACGCTGGATCCCGGCGCGCCTCCACGGCCATCCGGGTCGCCCGCTCACGCAGCTCATCGGGGTACTTCTTCGGTGGGGCCATTAGTCCTCATCATCCAGGCTTGATGGTCTCCATCAAACCCGGTACGGAACAACCTGCTCGATGCGGGCCCGGCCGCGGTGGTAGCGCTCGGAGTCGGCGGGCTCGAACCCCGTGTCGGTGAAGACGGCCTGATATCGCCAGGCCGTGAACAACTCGTGCTGTCCGTCGTTGTTGTTCGTGTTGCGGCGGGTGTCGGGGATGCGGCGCACGACCAGGCCGGCCGCGACGGGGCCGTCGGGGTGCTGGGTGGCGTTGGTGAACGCGGTGAACCCGGTCTGGGCGATTTCGGCGGTGGCGCCGCGGCAGGAGTGCGCCGCCCCGTCGCGTAGCCGGGCGGTCAGGATCACCGGGGCGAACAACGGCCCGGTCATGGTCACCATCAGGTAGTCCAGGCTCAGCGCACCGGTGTAGGCGCGGCGCGCGCCGTCGCGCTGGTGGCCGTGGACCTGTTTCTTCTTGGCGTCGATGTCGAGGAACACCAGCGCGTCGGCGCCGGGCAGCAGCGGGGTGCGGTCGGCCAGGCTCTGCAGGAACCGGGTGTGGATGGCGTGCACCGAGCGGACATCACCGTGACACAGGCCGCGCAAGAACGTGCCCAGCGTCGACGGCGCCCGGATCCCGGTGAACAGCCTGGGCATCGCGCCGTGCCGCACCACATCCAGATCGTCGATGCTGTCCGCTCCGGCGGCCATCCCGGCCACGATCGAACCGATCTTCGCCGCCGCGTTCGCGCCCGCAGGACCGGGCACCTTCACGTGCTGTTCGGCCAGTTCATGCAGGCCCGCGTCCTGCGCCAGCCGCATCATCGGCACCAGCCCGGCACACGACACGAGACTCGGATCATCGAACCTCGCCCGCACCGCGCCACGGGTATGAGACGCTTTCATCCAGCAGATGCCCTCTCACTTATGGTTTGTTGTTCCGTCGCAAGAACAATCATCCCAAGTCAGAGGGCATCTGCGTGTCTACGACACAGCCAGAACCACTACTTCATCGGTGGATCCAGGCACAGGTGGACAAAAGCGCCCTTCGTAAATCACTGGGTCAGTAGACGCGGACGTTGTACGTCCACTTCAGACTGATGTCGCCGATGGGCCGTGCGGCGCCGAGGTCCACGACCATCCGGCCTGCGGGTCCCGGCGTCCAGTGCGTGCGCGGATCGTCGTCCACCGCGGCCGAGGGATTACTCATGCCGGGCGGGAGCGGCGACGTGGGGAACGTCGTGCACCCGAGTGCCAGGTCGTCCAGCGGGTACGGGCGTGCGCCGGGGATGGTGATCTCCCGGCGGGCACCGGCCTGAAGGACGATCGGCAGCCGCCGGCCGTTGGCTGCCACGAGCACGACCATCGCGGGGCCGCCGGTGAGGGTGACGCGGCTGCCGTCGTGCACGACGACGGTGAAGCCCGTCGGTGCTCGTCCTTCGAGCCTGAACCACGACGGTTCGGTGCGGGCAACGGCCCAGCGCGTGGTGTGGTCGCCGTCGACGGCGAACGCGGGCTCCCGGCTGATGTCCCAAGAGGACGCCGTGGCCGACAGGGTGCGCTCGCCGACCTCGAAGCTGTACATCGAGTACCCGTACGCCGGATGCGGCCGCACACCCATCATCCGGACGTGCCGGGCGGTGACCGCGGGGAAGCGGAGCGAGTCGACGCGGGCGACACCCGGTGGCTTCGCATCGACCGTGACGGTGCCGTCGGCCGACCTGTAGGTGCGCCGACCAGTCAGAATCCCCGGCATGGCAAGGTTGTGCACGTCGACGCGCCCCTCCCCGGCGCCGAGGCCGGTCGTGGCGTAGACGATCGTGCCGGTCGGCAGCGTGGCGGTGCCCGCGAAGCCGTTCGGGAGCTCCAGCAGGCTGGCGGTGCCGTCGAACCCGTCCCGAACTCGGTGGTACACGGAGGCTTTGCGGGACTTGACCGTGATGGACGGCAGCAGCATCGGGGTCGAGCCGCTGATCACGAACAGCCAGTCGTCGTGCGACGGTTGCCACGCGAACTTCGTGAAGCCGGGTTTGGTCACCGTGCCCGCCCCGTCGCCGGCCGACTGGTGGGTGAGCAGGCCGGGTTCGGCGCCGTGGTCGATGGTCGTCGCGACCCGCTCGAAGAACTCCCGCTCCGACACGGGTGTGGCGCCCGCGCACAGCTCGTGCAGCAGGTAGCTGATCGCGAGCTCGGCCCTGGCCTCGGGTTCGTACTTCGCCTCGCCGGAGAACTTGGCGAGCCTGCCCACCGGCGGATACGCCTGGTAGGCGAGCAGCCGGTCGGCCAGTGCCTGCTCGGCCACGCGGCCAGCCGGTCGCCCAGCACCTGCGAGCGGAACGCCAGCGGGATGACGTCGCGACCGTAGAGGTGCTCGCGATCGGCCACCATCGGCATCAACGGTTCGCCCGCGTCGCTCATCGTCGCGAGGATGGTGCGCCACAGGCGTTCGCCGTTCGGTTGCGCGGTCAGCACCTGCGGCAACGGCTTGCCCGCGAGTAGGAAGTGGATCGCGTTGCGGCCGGAGGTGCGCCACAGCTCTTCCTGGTAGTGCGGGCCGAACGACCCGTGATTCTCCACGACGAAGGTGTCGTACAGGTTGGCCGCCGTGTTCGCGGACACCGGCACACCGTCCACCAACGCCGGATTGGCCAGGTCGGCCGCGGGCAACCCGGCCTCGTTGCGGCTCCACCGGCCGAACGCCGCCCGCCACGCCGGGTCGTCGACGATCCAGGCCAGTCCCGGTGCGAGAGACTGCGCGTAGACGCCCATCTCCTCAAGCTTCGTGTCGCCCCGGTAGCCGCCGGTCAGCCCGTTCGGGGTCCAGTCACCGGACCGGGGATCGTCGCTCTCACCGAGTGAGGTGGTGTACGCCGCCTGATCCCGCGCTATCTTGTCCACATTGGACTTGGTCGCCGCGTCGAGTTCGGCCCAGAGCAGCCGGGCGGCCAGGATGAAGTAGGACTGGAACGTGGTGTCCCAGAAGAGCGTCTTGCCCCACTCGGTGCCGCCCGCGAGCACGTTGCTCGCCGCGAAGTGCCGGATGGTGTCCACGGTGTGCCGGTGCAACACGGTTTTCTCCACCCCGGCGAGCGCGGCGTCGTAGACACCCCGCGTGAGCAGGACGGCGTTGCCGAGCACGACGGCGAAGCCGAAGTCCGTCCGCCGGTAACGACCGGCCACCGGGTCGTACTGCGTCTCCGCCCAGCGGGTGTGCCGCAGCAGCACCTCGTAGTACGTCTGAGCGACCCGGTCCTCGTCGGCGGCCAATGCGATGCGTGGCGAGAGAGCGAGCAGTCCCATGGTGCCGAGCAACTGCCTGCGGTTGATCAGCACGTCAGCGTCGCCTCCACCCAGTCGGCGTGGTCGAAGTTGCGGCCGTCCCCGCCGTCGGTCACGCGCAGGCTGAGCATGCGCACGCCGCCGGTGTCGACGGTGATCGGCACCGCCGGGCCCTTGCGCAGCACGCCGCTGTCGTACAGCAGCCGGTCGTCGCCGAAGACCTGGAAGGCGGCGGTTCCGGGTGAGGTCGTCTCGTCGTCCAGCCCGACGGCCGCGGTGAACGTCCGGCAGCTCTTGCCGAGGTAGACCGACAGCTCGGACGGGGCGTGCGCGCCGATGCCCTTGGCATAGGCCACCCCGCCGATCGTGAGCGGACGGCCGTCACCGCCGGAGTTCTCGCCGTTCGAACGGTCACGCTCCACCGGCCCCCACCCGTTGCTCTCGCTCATGAACGGCAGGTCGCTCACGAACGGCGTACCGGTCGGAGCCGGGGGTGGCACGAACGCCTTGACGGCCTGTTCGACGTGCACCACCCGGTCCGCCAGGAACTCGGCGAAGACCGGCACGTCCGTCAAACCCGCCGGACTCGCGTCCCCGGCCCGCACACTCCATCGGCCGCTGATCGTCTCGCCCGCCCGCAACGTCTGGCGCCGCACCGGAGCGCCGGTCACCGTCCACCCCGAGGGCGGCGCGACCTGGAGCACCACGTTCCGGACATCGGCACTGGCACTGAACGTCGCCGTGACATCGAAGGACGAACCCTTCGGCGCATCCACCTGGGACGGTGTGATCGTCAGGGACGTGCCGGGCAGCTGCGTGATGGGCTGGTCACAGGTCTGCAGACCGGGACGGTAGCGGCAGATCATCGCCGCGAACCCGCCGTTGCGTGGCACCGCCACCGAGACCGTGTCCGTGGCGCGCAGCACCCGGCTGTCCCGGACGAGGTCGCCGCGAGCCTGCCCCGCATCGCGAACGACCTCGACCAGCCATTGACCACCGCCGAGGAAGCTCAGCGGGGCCTGGATCGTGCGCGCCTCACCGGCCGCGATCGCACCGGCGAACCAGCGTTCACCGCTGCGCCGCGCGACGACGGCATGGCTGTCGGGATCTCCGCCGAGCAGCCGGGTCTCGTCCCACACCGTCGGCACCTGGTCGAGGTAGCGCAGCGCCTGCGGATGCCGTTCGTAGGCCTCGGGTTTGTCGGCGAAGTGCGTCCAGCCCGACTCGTAGACCACGGGCAGCGCCACCTCGTGCCCGATCGACGTCTCCTTGGGACCTACCTCCAGCGAGACCGGGGTGTAGTCCATCGAGCCCGCCACGTTCCTGGTGAAGAACTGGACGGGGTTGCCGGCCGCGGGCGGGAAGTTCTCCGCGCCGCGCACGGCTTCCATCGTCATGACGTGCGGCCACGTCCTGGCGAGCCCGTGCGGAATCGTGGAGCCGTGGAAGTTGACCATCAGGCGCAGCTCGGCGGTCTTCGCGAGCACCGCGTCGTACCACTGGTAGCGGACCTGCGAGTCCGACTCCATGAAGTCGAGCTTCACGCCCTTGGCGCCCCACGACTGCAGCCTGGGCAGCACGCTGTCGCGTTCGGACTGAGTGTCGAGGTCGTTCCAGTGCAACCACAACAGGATCTCGACACCCCTGGCACGCGCGTAGCGGATCAGGTCCGGCACCCATGCCGAGCTCCAGCCCTCGTCGACCAGAACGTACGGCCAGCCGTTGCGTGCCGCGAAGTCCACGTACTGCTTCTGCCGCTCGAAGCTGCGCGGGCTGTCGTGCTCGCTGAGCCACGACCACGCGACCTTGCCCGGCCGGATCCACGACGTGTCCGCGAACCGGGCGGGGGAGGCGAGGTCGTCGACGAGGGTGGACGTGCTGACGGTGGCCAGGTCGCCGATGATCGCCGTGCGCCACGGCGTGCGCAGCTCATCGGTGGAGCTGACCTGCGTGTCGGCGAGGACGACCTGACGTGCGTCCCGCAACCTGCTCCCGGAGTATCTTCCGTCCACATCGGACTCGGTCAGCAGCACATATTCCGGTCCGACGCGGAACAACGAGGGATACCCGAAGTCGCCTTCGGCCTGGCCCGCGGTGGTTCTCGTGCGGTTGGCCTCGTACCAGGCGTTGTAGGGCAGCAGCCAGGCCGGTGCGTCCGCGGGCAGCGAGAACTCCGACGCCTCACCCGTGACGGTGACGGGACCCGGCACCATGTACCGGTAGGCGACACCGTCCGGCGCGACCCGCACCAGCAGGTCGAACCCTCCACGCTCACCGCGGAACGACAGCCTGCTCTCGCTCATGACCGCCGACCGCCGCAGCCGCTTGCCGGTCGTCATCGCGTACTGCTCGGCGACGACCCGGTCGGTGCGGCCGGTGAGGCGCAGTCCCTTGGTGAGATCCGCGTCCGTGGTACGCAATCCGACCGGTGCGGGAGCCAGGACGGTGCGCCCGGCACGCTTCGCTTCGAACGTCAGCGCGCCGTTGTCGAGTGCCACGTGCGCGGTGAGCGAGGACGGTCCGGAGACCGTCCATCTCGCCGGTGCGGCTTGGGCGGGGACAGGCAGCGTCAGCAGGGCCGCGACGAGCGCGGCACACAACTTCGACATCGTTGTCGTCTCCCAGGGCAGGGTGTGAGAACGCTCTCATGCTGTCCGCCTGCTGTCGGCCGGTCAACTCGCTAATAGCGATAATCAGGACAGGTTTCTGTCCACGCGGTCATGCTGGGTAGATTGCGCCGATGGGGGACATCGAGCGGACACACCGGAAGCTGATGAAGCTTCGGGCGAAGCGAACAACCCGCCGCGTCGCGTGTGTCTGCTTCGGGCTGCTGCTCGTGCTCTTCACCGCCGGCACGATCTGGTCGCTGTCGTCGAGCGACTACCGGTGGTTCGAGGGCGAGCTCACGGCCGACATCGTGACGATCGTGGTGCTGCTGGCGCTGACGGTCTTCACCGGCCTCCGATCCCGGACCTTCGGCCGTCGCGCCGACGCGCTCGAAGCGACGATCCCCGCCCACCAGATGACCTGGCTCCCACCCGAGAGCGCCGATGACTCCGGCGACGCGGAGCTCGACACGCAGACAATGCGGCTGGGCACCACGGCCTGGCGCTCGACGACGGTGTTCGCCGCCTGGCTCGGCGTGCTGCTGATCGGCCTGTCCGGATTCGTGCTGCTGGATGTCACCGGCCAGCGGCTGCTCGACACCGGGGAGCGAGTCACGGGCACCGTGGAGACCGTGCACAACCCCCGCCGGGGCAGTTCCTCGATCACGGTGAACTACTTCGCCGCCGGAACCTGGCGAACGGCGCGGATCTACCGCGACTGGGACTCCGACCTGACCTACACACCCGGCCAGAACGTGACCGTGATCTACGACCTCGCGGACCCGGAGCGCGTCCGGACATCGGCTGAACGCAACGACAGCCAGCTCGTCGAGTGGGCGACGTTCGCCGTGATCATCGTGGCGTGTTTCGGCATCCCCTTCTCGGCGCTGTCGATGACGGGGTGGTGGGCGCGGTACCGGGCGGTGCGCGCGACAGGCTGGCGGAAGGGCACGGCGACGGTGTCCCAGGAGGGCAAGGAACGGGCGTGGTTCGTCGTGTCTTTCGGCGACGGAAGCACGTTGCGGTCGAGCGCGATCTCCTACACCCTGCACGGCGTGCCGAGCGCGGGGGAGTTCCCCGACGTGCCGGTCCGGGTCGGCGGTGAGGACGCTCGGATGGTGATCATTCTGCCGCGGGGCCGATGGGGAAAGGGAATGCACGCGGTGCCGGTGAAGGCGGAGGCGCCGCGGCGCTAGAACCGGTCTCAGGCCTGCCCGGCGTGGCGGTTCAGCAACGCGCGCAACATGGACGCCGGCACCAGACCGCCTGACAAGAACGAGCCCCGCCTGGCGGCACGCGGCCGCCAGGCGGGCTTCTCAGGTCACGGCGTCGGCAGCGCCTGTGCCGTGAACAAGCTGTTCACGCGGGCATGGAGGAAGACGTTCTTGTTGTTGATCGTGCGGTAGAGGATGCCCCAGTTGGCGCCGCTGGTGTTCGTGTAGGAGATCAGCGTCGGGTCGGTGGCGGATAGTTCGGCGTCAGGGTTGTCGGAGGCGTCGCGCCAGTCGCGCCACGTGCCGGAACCCTGTGTGGTCTCGCCCGTGCTGTACACCCGGCTGTCCGTGCCGCGGACCACGACCTCGGTCGTGCCGAGCACCGGGCTGAGCAACGCGGAGGGAGAGCCGGCGGCCGTCCTGCCGGGCAACGGCTGCCAGTTCGCGCTGTACGGACCGGACTCGGCGTCCTGTCGTTTCGTGACGATCGTGCCGTCGCCCTCGCGGACGAACACGCTGAACCGGTAGCCGGGGTAGCGCACGACAGCAGGTGTTCCGTTCAGCGCGGTGCCGCCCAGGTTGGTCCAGCTCGACAACGAGCCCGCCCGGTACGCGGCGGTCACGAGCTGGCCGCCGGTGTTGACGGCGAAGATCTGCAGACCGTCCCGGATGACCTCGATCGCGGGGGTGCCGACGAGGTCCGCGTCACCGAGGCTGCGCCAGGTCGACCCGGTGTGGTGCCACAGCCTGCCGTCGGTGTCGGTCGCGAACATGACGTTCGTGCCGTCGGTCAGCCTGCCGGCCGCCGGAGGCGAGGCCATCGTGCCGCCCTGATCGGTCCACGAGGACCAGGTGGCAGGCGAATCGGTCTGCCGGGTGAGGGACCACATCTCACCGCCCTCGAGCGCCTGGGCGACCAGCTGGACCTTGTTGTCCGCGGTCGGCAACAGCAGCGGTGTGCCGGTGAACGCGTCGTTGGTCGGTACCGCCGTCCACTGGACGCCGAAGAAGTTCTCGGTGCTCGGCTGATGGCCATGCCACAGACCGCCGTTGTTGTCGACGTAGGAGTACACCAGCGAGCTGCCCTGGGACCCCGGTGACGCGGGCGGCGCCTGCATCACACTGGTGCGTGCGAACGGTTGGACCGGCAGCTGCGGCAACGGTTGCGCGAACCACGCCTGCAGATCGACGTACAGGGTGATCGCGCCACCGCTGTAGTTGCGGACCTTGACGATCCCGTCCGGTCCAGGTTGGACGATCGCCATGTCCGACCGCTGCTGGCCCTTGTTGAAGTACATGTGCGGCGGCGCCGGCTCGGGTGAGCCACTCGGCCAGATCCTCAGATGCCCGGCCGCCGCCGCACTCGCGTAGACGGTGAAGTTCAGTGCCGCACCGGCGATGCCGCGCGTCGGCAGGCCGAAGCTCCCGCCGACGGCGATGTCGACGACACCCTGCGCCGGGATCGTCTGTGCGTTGAGCAACCTGCCGGTGCCCTTGCGCAGCCCCGCACCCGTGGCGGGATCGGACGAGAAGTAGCCCTCCAGCGCGACCATCAGGTTGATCGGCGTGCTGCCCTTGTTGACGAACACGACCTTGCGGTCGGTCCCCAGCTTGAGTGTGGCGCCGGACGACGTCACACCCGCCATGTACTCGACCACCGTGCTGCCCGCCGTGCCTCCCGCCGGATAGGCGAGCAGCCCACCGTTGGCGGTCGGCCCGTACACCGTGATGTCGACGTACGCCGACGTCGCACTCGCCGGAACCGGCACCTGGACCGTGAGGCTGCCGTTCGCCGGAATCACCGCCTTCGGCGCGCCGACACCGGTGAGCGTGTTCGCCACCCACGTGTGCGGCGTGGGAACGAAGCCACCACGGCCCGCAGTCCCTGTGCCGCTGGTGAAGTAGCCCTGGATCTCGATGGCGACGTGAGTGTTGTTGCCACCGTTGTAGAGCGCGATCTTGCCGGCGGGACTGACCGGGACGACCGCGGCGTTGGAGATCACCGTGCCGCCCAGCGCGACGATGTTCGACGTACCGGGGCGTGGCTGGCCGTCCTCCCACATGACCATGCCGGTGACGGCCGCCGGGGCGATCGGGGTGAGGTCCACCAGCACCGCGGTCACACCTGTCTGCGGAACTCCGGCCACGTTGGTCATGGTGTAGACCGTTGTGCTGTCTTTGGTTCTGACGCCGATCGCGCCTCCCAGGCCGGTGCGCGTGTCGGCCACGCGTTGCGGGCTGGAGAGGGGGACGAAGTCGCCGCCCTTGCCTGCGGTGTCGGCGGTCGCCTGCTGGGGGGCGACCGCGACCACCAGTCCCAGCACGAGGCTCGTGATCACACCCAGTGCGGATGCTCTTCCTTGAATGCGCATGACCTTCTCAATCCTCTATACCACGTCGACGTACTCGGGCTCTTTTGGTTTGGGGTCTTTCCCGGTGTGCTTGGGGTGGTAGTCCTTGGGGCGCTGATCGAGGTGTCGCGGTTTGTACTCATAGCGGCGCACGAGCTTGTCGATCGGACCGCCGATCCTCGTTTTGGACAGCGGCTCCCGGTACACGCGAAGCGTGTGTTTGATGGTGGACGTCACGTACATCCCGAGACCGGGCTGCTTGCCCTTCAACAGCATCTTGTTGGACGCGTCGCGCATGACGTTGAGGAAGACGTTGGTGGCCCGAGGGCTCCTGGCGGTCGCCCAGGCCAGGACGCCGCGCATGCTGGCGACGTCCGCCGCCTTCGAGCCGAGCGACTTGAGATACCGCCCGGCCTGCGCGACCCCGGGGATCTTCGCCCCCAACCCGCCGGTCACGCCTCCGAAGAGAGCCCCGAACGCGGCGTTCTTGGCCATGTCCTCGCCGCTGTTCCCGCCCTCGACCATGTCGTGCACCAGCGACCCGACGGCACCGGCGAGCGCACCACAGGCAACCGCACCGACCCCGGTCCACCCGACCGCGACACCACAGGCGACACCGGCCACCGCACCCGCCACGAACCCGGCGATGTCCGCCTTGTGCTCGGAAACCCATTCGCCGACTGCACTCGCGGCCTTCGAAACCCCTTCGATGGCCGCCTCGGTCATCTCGCGGGCCTTCTGGTAGATCGCGTCGTACTGCTTGCGCACGTCCTGAACGGCACGGTCGAACGCGGCCTTGGGATCCTTGACCACCTTCGTGACCGCCTTGACCACGGCCACATACGGCTTGAGCGCCGCCTTGATGAACTTCACCGGCCCGGACTTCGCCACGCGGTCGGCGACCGCGCGGACCTCGCGGACGAAGGCGGCTCTGCGCTCCTGCGCGTAGGCGCGGGCGTCGGCGACCTTCTCCTTGCCCCAGTCGACCGCGCGGTCGACGAAGTCGCGGGCCCGCTCGCCGTTGCTCGCCGACCCAGTTCCGCACCGAGCCCCAGGCGTCGCGGACCTTGCTGGTGAAGTTGTCCCACGCGTCCGACACGCGGTCGGGGATCGAGCGGACGAAGTCCACGGTGGCTCGCACCGCGCGCTTGACCTTCTTGCCGAGCTTCTTGACCCACTTCGGCCAGTGGCCGTCCGGGTCGTCGAAGTCCAGCGGAGCGCCGGCGCCGTAGGTGTAGCGGTTGGCGAGGATCGACGCGCCGCCCGAGTAGCCGACGCCGTCGCGGGAGGCGAAGGTGCCGCTGCCGGGCTGTACCAGCGGGCGCCCATGTCGACCTGGCCGGTGTCGGGGTCGGTCCAGTCGCCCTGGAATCCGACGTTCGCCTTGTCGCCGGTGGCGGCGATCACCTTGCCGAAGGGGTCGAACGCGGTGGAACCGGCCAGTGCCTTGGTCGCGGGGTCGATGGCGCCGACGAGGTCGCCGTGCCGGTCGGTGACCGCGAGCCGCTTGCTCGGCACCCTCGGCGATGGCGAGCAGTTCGTCGGCGGGGCCGCGGGAGAACGAGCTCGATGCCGTCGGACACCGAGTCGCGTCGCTGAAGCCGGCGTAGCGGAAGTCCCTGCCGTTGCGGGAGATCAGCCGGTCCGAGTCGTCGTAGGAGTAGTTCAGGTCCCCCGACGAGATGAGCCGGTCGAACGCGTCGAAGGAGAACTGCCGCGGCCGGACTTCCGGACGCGAGCGTGCCGCGTGGCGTGTAGGTGTAGGTGTGGTCGCCGTCGGAGAGCAGGCGGTTGCGTTCGTCGAAGACCGAGGTCTTGTCGCCTGCCTTCACCCGGTTGCCGGAGTCGTCCCACTCGTACGAGGTCGTTGTGCCGCCGGCGGTCCACGAGGTCAGCCGGCCGGCGAAGTCGTAGGCGTAGGTGTTCTTGCGCGGCACCCGCGGTACCGGTGGTCGTCTTGCCGGTCAGCTGGTTCTCCAGGTCGTAGGAGTAGGCGACCGAGGACGACGACGTCGGTGCCGTTGCGCATCTCCTCGGACGCGGTGCGCCCGAGGTCGTCGTAGCCGAACGTGCGCCCGAGGCCACCGCCGTAGTTCACGGAGGTCACGTCGCCTGCGGCGTCGTAGCCCAGTGCCTGCGTCGTCGCCGGTGAGGCCGTCGGTCAGGGTCGACAGCCGGCCGTTGGTGTAGCCGAACCTGGCCGTGCCGGAGGCATCGGAACGTTCGGTCAGCTCGCCGTCCGCACCGTACACATAGGACGAGTTGCCGGACGGGCCCTCGGCGCCGAGCAGCATGCCGCGGTCGTTGTAGCGGTAGGTGTTGTCGCCTACCTTCACGGCCCGGCCGAGCAGGTCGTGCTCGAGGGTGCGTTCGGCCGGTCGCCGACGAAGCGCCCGCACCCGTCTCGCGGATCATCCGGCCGGCCGCGTCGAACTCGCTGAGCCGGGTCACGCCACCGGGCGCGGCCATCCGCACCGGTTCGGAGGCGGCGTTGTACGAGGCCGTCCACGTGCGGTCGGCGGCCTGGGGATGGGCCGGTGTGGCCGGTTCGACCACCGACTCGGGCAGGCCGAGGCTGTTGACCGTGAAGACGGTCGTGTTGCCGCGGCCGTCGGTGTAGCGAGTGCGGTTGCCGGCGGCGTCGTAGCCGAATGTCGTGGTGATGGACGCGGTGGCGGAGACAGGTTCGACCTGCCGGATGAGCTGGTCCGCCGCGTTGTAGGCGTAGGTGGTCACGCGGCCGAGCGCGTCGGTCGCGGATGCGACGTTGCCCGCGTTGTCATAGGCGTAGGACAGCGTCCGGATCGGGTCGCCGTCGGCCTTGAGATCGGACTCCTTGGTCACCTGACCGAACAGGTCGTGATCGAGCCGCTTGGTGCGCCCCGTGCCGTCGGTCGAGCGGACCTTGCGGCCGAAGCCGTCGTACCCGAACTCGGTCACGACACCGGTCGGGTCGGTGGTCTTGAGCAGTTCGCCGACGGCGTTGTGCGTGTTGGTGGAAACCGCGCCATTGGGCGACTTCACGTGCGTGGCGTTGCTCGCGTCGTCATAGGTGAAGGTGGTCGTGAAGTTCGCCGTGACCGGGTACCGGTCGACCTGGGTGGTGCTCACCTGTCGGTCGAGGTCGTCGTAGGTCGAGCGCACCTGACCGCCGTGCGGGTCGGTGACCGAGAGGACCTCGCCGGTGCGGGTGTAGGTGTAGTTCCACCGCGCCCGGTCGTGGTTCGTGCGTCCCGGCTCGTCGCGCGTCACGACCCGGCCGAGCCGGTCGTAGGTGTAGCGGGTCGCGCTGCCCTTCTCGTCGATCGCCTCGACGACGTTGCCGATCCGGTCGTACCGCATGGAAGTCGACGGGATGATCGGTGCCGGACCGCCGGGCGGCAGGTAGGACGGCGCGGAGGTGCCGACCACCCGGCCGAGCTTGTCGTGCCGGAACGTGTGCACGTTGAGCAGCGCGTCCCGCACGGCGGTCTGCTCGCCGAAACCGTTGTAGCCGGTCAACTCCTCGGGGGTGACGTCGGACGCCGGTCCGCCCTGGCTTTCCGCGGCGACCGGCGGGCCGGTTTCGCGGACCTGCCTGCCCAACTCGTCGTAGTCGAACGTCGAGGTGTCGCCGCCCGGTCCGGTGGCCGAGGTCAGCTGGCCGCGCTGGTTGTAGGTGTAGTCGGTGACGCGGGTGGATCCGTTGCCGGAGATGGTCTCCCGCGTTCGGTTGCCGGTCGCGTCGTAGGTGAAGTCGACGACCTCGGCCGCTGTCGGCATCAGCCACGGGACGCCGGAAGTGTTGCCGTACCTGGCCGTGCGGGTGACGTTGCCGTTGAGGTCGAACGCGGCCGTGCTGGCGCGGTTGAGGCCACCGGGGTCGACCGCGGTGCTCTCGACCTGGCCGGACCGGCCGACCTTGAAGTCCACGGTGGTCTTGCCGTTGTCGCTCACCTGCCGGACGAGGTTGCCGCCGGCGTCGTAGGTGTTGAGCTCCAGTACGAAGTCGCGCTTGGTGCCGTCCGGGTTCTGGAAGCCGATCAGGACCTTGCGCTTGAGCTGGTCGTCGCCGTAGTACTCGTGCTCGACCCGGCGGCCCATCGCGTCGGTGGTGCTCGCGAGCCGTCCGGCGTAGTCGTAGGAGTACGAGTTCAGCACGAGGTAGTCGCCGGTCTGCGGCTCTCCCGGCGCGGGTGTCCAGTCCCGCACGCGCACCTGTGCCACCTGGTTGCGCGCGGTGTAGGCGTAGTCGACCCTGTTGCCGTTCGCGTCCACAGTGGACGTTCGGTTGCCGAACCGGTCGTAGCTGTGGCTGGTCTCGTTGCCTTCGGCGTCGACGGTGCGCTGCTGGCGGTTGCGGTCGTCGTACTCGACCGTGGCGACCCGTTTCGGATCGCTGCTCTTCAGGTCCTCGACCTCGACGCGGGTGACGTTGCCGTCGGCGTCGTAGGTGTTGGTGGTGCGCTGCTGGTGGGTCGTCTTCGTGACCGCGTTGGTCGTCACCGGTCCGGTGGTGGTGAGCAGCCTGGACTGCGCGTCGTAGGTGTGGGTCGTGGTGATGCCCGGTTTTCCGTCCGCCGTCTGGGTTTCGGACGTCTTTCGGCCCAGCGCGTCGTAGGTGTAAGTGAGCACCATCCCGGAAGCGGTGGTCACCTTGGCGGTGTCACCGTTCTGGAAGTAGTCGAACTTGATGACCCCGCCACGTGCGTCGGTCGTGGTCGAGATCAGTCCGGGCGGGCTGATGCCACCGCCGACGGCAGCCTGCCCGCCGTTGGTGTAGGTGTGCCTGACGGTGCCGCCCTCGGGGCTGGTCTGCGTCAGCAGGTCGCCCGTCGGCGTGTAGGTGAACGTGGTCCGGTACGTGTTGTCCGTTGCGCCGGCCGACCGCGCGTCCCTGGTCTCCGTCACCAGATCGGCGCGCGGATCGAACTCGTCCGCGGCGGCAGGGAAGGTCGAGTACGAGGTCTGGCAGACGGTCTTGGTGCGGCACGTCTCACGCGTGATCACATTGCCGCGGTCGTCGTGGGTCATCTTGACCGTGTCGCCGACCTCGTTGGTCACGACGTTCTGGAACCCGCGCGGGTCGTAGCCGAACGTGCGGATCGACATGCCGTCGAGCGGATGCCGCACGAACACCGGTCCGCCCGCGTTGCCGGGAACGATCGTGCAGAACTGTGGGTAGCCCGGATCGGGCGCGGTGCACTGCTCGACCGGCTCCTGCGGCGGCGAGACCGGGTCACCCGGCCGGTCCTCGTCCCGCATCTCCAGCCCCGCCGGGGTGCCGAGCCGCAGCAACCGGCCCGCGAGCGCGTCGTACTCGTAGAGGTGTGGCCGGTTTCCCGGGTCGAGCACCTGCACGCTGCGACGGAGGTCCTTGTCGCCGCCGTACACGGTGAGCGCACCGATCTTCCAGGTTCCGCCGTTGCGGTCGGTGTACTCCTTGACCCGGCCAAGTTTCCGGTCGTAGTCGACCTGGGTGGCCACCTTGCCGCTCGGCCACGTCACCTGCGACACGCGCTGGGTGCTCGCACCGGCGCGGAAGTGCGCGGCGGCTGCGTTCGGCCCGAGTGCCTTCGAGTAGAGGGAGACCTCGTCGATCACGCCGTTGAAGTGCCGCTTCCCGGTGCCCCACGCCGGCCAGGCGCCGGTGGCGTGCGCGGCGCCGATCTGGTTGAACGTCAGGTTCGTGTGGTCGAGCACCTGGTTCTCGAGCGTGCCGGTCCTGACCCCGTCGACGTACATCACCTGGGTCGACCCGGTCGCCGACAGCACGACGTGGTGCCACCGGCCGTCGTTCAGCCCGTTCGCGGTGGTGATCGGGGTGATGGTGTTGCTGGCGAACTGACCGCGCAGCTTGCCGTCGGTGCCGATGTAGAGCACCGGGACGCCTCGCGTCGGCGTCGTGCCCAGCGCCTTGTCCTGGTAGCCGGCGAGCGGTCCGCCCGCGCCGGTGGCCGTCGACTTGAACCACAGTTCGAGCGCGATGTCGCGGCTCTTCTTCACCACACCCTTGGGCAGCTCCACTGTGGACGAGGTGCCGTTGAACGAGGCGCCGGGGCTGTCACCGTCGGGAAGCGCGCCGGGGACGTCCAGTGCGACGTCGCGGTAGGTCGCCGCGTCCTTGCCGAGGTTCACGGACACGTCACTGCCCGCGGTGGTGCCGTCCTGCTCGTCGAGCCGCCAGTAGGATTCCGGCTTCGAGTCGAGCACCGCGGCCCGGTAGCCCGAACCCGCCGTGTAGTCGTAGGTGGTGCAGGCGTCTCCGGGTGCGCAGACCTTCGTGAGCCGGTCACCGTCGTAGGTGTAGGTCCAGGTCGACGAGTCCGCGGTCACGGCGGAGATGTGCGCGCCGGACCAGGTGAAGGTGATGGACCGGCCGTTCTGGTTCGTCTGGCTGTTGGCCGTGTGCGCCTTGGTGAGCTTGCCGTCGGCCGGGTTGTAGGTGAGCACCGTCGCGCGGGCGGACGCGTCGGTGATCCGGCTGAGCTTGCCGCTGACGGCGAACTGGAACGTGCTGCCCGCCTTGTCGGCGAGCCGCCACCAGGTGCCGTCGAACGTCAGCTTGGCGACCCGCCCGGACGGTGCCGCGTAGGTGCCGTCCGGGTTGCGGCCGAACCGCACCTCCTGCCCGTCCGGATAGGTGACGACCACGTTGCCGCTCAGGTCGTCGTCCGGCCGCAGCCGCATGTCGTACCGGGTCACCCAGCCGGCGCCGAACAACGAGTCGGTGCGCGGGTCGAGGCTGTTGTAGGTCCGCTCGATGCCCAGCTGCGGCCCGACGCCGTGCACAGGCGCGTCGACGGCGGCGGTCGTGAAGTTGCCGACCTGCGCGTCGTACTCCTGGTTCTGGCTGCCGTACGGCGCCGCCGCGATGCGCGACGTGATCTCCGGCTGGGGCACCTCGGTGAGGAGCGTGGACCACGGTGACGGTACCTCGGAGCCGGTGTCCTTCACGAACGCCCGCCACACGTAGCTCTTGCTCCACACCAGTTTACCCGCGGGCACGGCCCACGCGCGGTTGGTGAGCTCACCGGAACCGAAGCACTGCACCCGCGTGTCGCCGGGGCCGGGCTGGCAGACCTCGAACCGGTACCGCATGTGCGAACCGGGCGGCGCGTCGATGTCGAAGCCCTGTGCCCACAGCTGCGGGGTGAGCGTCGGCGTCTGGTAGCCGTTCGGCGGGTGCAGTTCCTTGAAGGTCGGCGGAACGTCGTAGACCTGGAGCATGATCCGGCCGGGCGGCACCATGTGGTCGGTGAAGAAGACGGTGCCGTTCTTCACCATCGTGAAGTCGATGTGATAGCGGCCCGGCGGCAGAGGCTTGATCTCCGCGTCGAGCGTGATCCGGCCGTTGCGGACGACCGGCGCGGTCAGCGACGCGGCTCGCTGCTGGGTTACGGACTGGCCCGTGTCGGCGCGATAGGCACGGTAGGCGAGCGTGTACGCACCGGGCTGCCACGTCTCGGCGCCGAGGTTGCGCACGGTCACCTTGACCTTGCTCGGCCCCTCCGGGTTCGGGACCTGCAGCACCGCGGGGTTCGGCACCGGGTTGGGGATCGAGTACGTGGCGTTGTACGGGCTGTGCGTGACGAACAGTTTCGGCGGGTTCGTCGTGGCGGTACCGGTGAACTTCTTCCACGCCGCACCGTCCGAAGTGGACGCGCGCAACGAGATCCCGTTGTTGGGAGAGGTGCCGTTGGCCCAGCCCTGCACCAGGTCGCGGCCGCCCGAGCCCAGCGGGATCAGCTCACCCGCGGCCGGGCACGCCGCCTGTCCTTCGCTCGTCACGTGCCCGTGTGCGAAGGAGCTCGTCGCGATCGCCGGGCCGGTGGCGGGGCCGGGGAAGCTGTGGCCGGTGCCCGCCGTCCAGGTGTCGCGGACCGGGTGCACGGTCACCGGGCGCGGCGCACACGAGCCCGAGTCGAAGTTGACCAGCTGCAGCTGGGCGCCGTGGACGGTGTGGTGGCGCAGCTTGTCCACGAGACCGGTGAACTTGAGGTAGGACGCGGTGTCGGCGCCCTGGTAGCGCCCGACGACCAGGTCCGACGAACCGACGACAGAGGTCGAGCCCTTGACGTACATGGCGCTGTCGGCCGTGGCGGGGGTGACCGGAGGTCCGACGGTCGGGTCGACCTCGATCGGGAACGCCCGTGCCGGATCGGCCAGCCAGGCCTGATCGAGCGTCACCCGGAGCGAGTCGCCGTCGAGGGCGTACCTGACGCCGGTCGAACGAGCGCCCTTCGCGTCCTCCATGTAGCCGGCCGGGAACACCGCGCGCCGCTTGCCGGCCGCGTCGGTGAGTACGACCTCGTCCCCTTCGACCTTCGCGCTCAAGCCCTTGAGGTGTAGTGGAAAGGTGAAGGACCGCGGCGCGTCCGCGGTGCGCAGGACGATCACTTCCTTGACCGAGCCGCCGCCACGTGGTTCGAGCCGGACGTCGGCGTGCGGCCAGGCGCCCGCGTAGGTGACCTTCGTGTTCTCGGCCGAAGCGACGGCCGCCGTGGCGCCACCGAGCCCGTACGCGATCGCGTGGTCCGCGTCGAGGCTGAGCTTGACCAGCTCACGTGCGTCGGCCCGGCTCGCGATCCGCACGTCGGCGGTGTCGGCCTTGGTCCGCCAGCCCGCCTCGTCCGGGACGAGTGTCGCGTCGACGGGCACCCAGGTGCCGTCGGCCGTGCGGAAGTTGAGCGGCGTGGCCGAGAACTCCGTCGTCTGCGTGCCGTCGGCGTTGGCGTATCTCCGGACCCGCTCGTCACGTCCCTCGGGCAGCTCCCGGCTGGTGGCGCGGTCGAACCCGCTCGCCGTCCGCGCCGGCGCCTGTTCCACCTTCGCGTCGTTCTGTTTCTGCCCGGAGCCTCCGGTGTGCGGGTACTGCGATCTCAGCGACGGGGGCAGCGTCCTGTTCGGATCCGACTTCCTGCCACCGGGCGCGTCCGCGGCCGATCCCCAGCGTTGGTCGGGCGCGGCCGCACCGGGCCGACCCTCCGCGCCGAACGCGGGCAAGGCGTCGGCCCCGTGTCCGGCGACGGTCAAGGCCAGCAGGCTGACCAGCGCATACGTCTGGACGCGCCGGAACACTCGAAGTGCCGCCACGGATCCTCCCCAGTCACCACGGTTGGTGAGCGCGAACATAGGCAGCGGTTCTTGCAAATCGATTTCATCGGCCGCGCGGGCCTGTTTGAGCGAGTGCTCAAAAGCGGCTATGGTCGGTGTTGAGCACTCGCTCAAACGTGGGGGAGACATGACCGAACGGATCGTCGTCGTTGGCGGCGGAATCGGCGGCCTGGCCGCGGCGGTGGCACTGCACCGGCGCGGCAGAGACGTCGTGGTGCTGGAACGCGCCGAGGAGTTCACCGAGATCGGCGCGGGGCTCTCGCTGTGGCCGAACGCCATGCGCGCACTCGACGCGCTCGGCCTGGCCGAGCAGGTACGGGCGATCGGCGCCGTGGAGACAGGTGGCGGCGTACGCGACCGCGCGGGCAGCTGGCTGTCCCGGACGGACAACGCCGAGATCGAACGGCTGCACGGCTGGCCGCTCGTGGTGGTGCACCGGGCTGACCTGGTGCGAACCCTGGCCGAGGCGCTGCCGCCCGAGTCGTTGCTGCCGAACAGCGAGACGTACGCGGTGCGGCAGGACAGCGATGGCGTGGTGGTGGAGCACCGGGGCGGGCGCGTGCGTGCGGACCTGGTGGTGGCGGCCGATGGCCTGAACAGCAAGCTGCGCCAGCAGTGGTGGCCGAGTGCGGCGGGACCCCGCTACACGGGCTGCACCGCATGGCGCGCGATCACCTCGCCGGTGCCGGGCCTGCGCGGCGAGGGTGCCGTGCTGTGGGGGCGTGGCGAACGGATCGGCTTCACCGCGCTGCCCGGCTCGCGCTACTACCTCTTCGCCGCCGCCACGACGCCGGCAGGTTCGGCCGGTGGAGGAGCCGAAGTGCTTCGGCGGTTCGGCGACTGGCCCGACCCGATTCCGGCGCTGCTGGCGGCCACGCCGGTGGACGATGTGCTCCAGCACGACATCTACGACATGCCGCCGTTGCCGACGTATGTGTGTGGACGGGTGGTGCTGCTGGGGGACGCAGCCCACCCGATGAACCCGATCCTGGGGCAGGGCGGCTGCCAGGCGCTGGAGGACGCCGTCACGCTCGCGGCCTGCCTGGACTCGGACATCGACGCCGGGTTGGCGCGGTACGACCGGGTGCGGCGGCCACGGACGCAGTCGATCGTTCGCCGGTCCGCACGGTTGGGCGCGGTCGCTCAGTGGTCCTCGGCGCCGGGCGCGTTCCTGCGTGACCTCGGTGCCCGGTTGACTCCCGCCCGTGCGACGTTGCGCGCGATGGCACCCGTGCTCGGCTGGCGTGCCGATGCCTGACTGGACCTACCACCCGTTGCGCGGCCTCGCCGCCAGCCTGCTCGGCACCCGCCGATCGCAGCGAGCGGCTCTCCGCGTCACAGCGGTGGTCGGCTCATTGCCCGGTGGCGGCCGGTTGATCGCCGGGATGCTCGGCCACCGGCACCCGCCTTCGCACCTGGCCGGGGTCGTCGCGGGCGTGCCGGTGCACACGAGGCTGGGTGCGGTAGTGCCGCCGTCCGTGGCACGAGACGCCATGCGCGCGTTGCCACTCATGGGCGCGGGACTGATCTGGGTGACGCCGGTCAGCCTCGCCGATGTCCCGGCGGTCCGTGCGGCCGCCGCGGGCAGACGCGTCCCGCTGGTGGTCGGCTCCGACTCGCCGGAGGTGGCGGCCGCGCTGGCAGCGGACGTCGACGCGATCAGTGCCGTCGCCCCGAACGTCGTCTACGTGACGTCCCCGCTGGTCACCCCAGCCGCCGAGGCACTCGCTGACGTGACCACCGCGGTGCTGGCCGCTCCCTCGGTACTGGTCGAGGCAGGTCCGGGCTGGTTCGCGAGGGTGACCGAGGCCGCGACTTCCACCGAAGCGCCACCACGTGACGTGGGGCGGGACCCACGCCGATGGCCTGCGTGGTGGTGGGGTCTGCTGGTCGGCCTGGGCATGATCGGCGCCGGTCTGGGCGCCGCCGCGATCACGCTCGGACCGGTGCTGCTCTGGTACGACCGCGACTTCCTGGGGATGAATCTCGACCAGCTGCACGCGCTCAACCACCACCTGGTGCACTTCCTGCAGCACGACCGGATCACCATGGCGGGCACGATGATCGCCATCGGCGTGCTCTACGCGGGCCTCGCGGTCGGCGGCATCCGGCGCGGGTGGCCGTGGGCTCGGGAGGTCTACCTCGCGTCCGGCTGGATCGGATTCGCCTCGCTGCTCTACTTCCTCGGCATCGGTTTCGTGGAGCCGCTGCACACGGCCGTGACCATCGTGCTGTTCCCGATGTTCGTGCTCGCCACCGGGCGCGCACCTAACCGGCCACAGTGGACAGTCCGGCCGGAAGGGCCGGAAGGCCAGCGGCGCAGGGCGCTGGCCGGCCAGCTGCTGATGGTGTGCACCGGGATCGGGTTGTTCGTCGGCGGCGCGGTCGTGTCGTTCGTCGGCCTCACCGACGTGTTCGTGGCCAGCGACCTGGACTTCCTTGGCACCGAAGCGCTGAGTCCGCGGCTGCTCTCGTTCATCGCGCACGACCGGGCGGGCTTCGGCGGCGCGCTGATGTCCGCGGCGGTGGCGATCACCCTGCTGAGCGCGTGGGGATGGCGTCGCGGCGAGTCCTGGGTGTGGTGGTCGCTGGCGCTGGCCGCGGTGTTCGGTTTCCTGCCCGCGGTCGTGGTGCACGGGGTGATCCACTACACCGACTTCGGCCACCTGGCACCGGTTTTCGTCGGGATCGCCTGCACCGTGGTGGCACTGACCCTCGCGCGTCCCTACCTCTGCGCCCGGACCTACGGTGGTGCCCATGGCTGACACCCGGCAACGACTGATCGACGGCGCCATCGAGACGATCCGGCAGCACGGCATCGCCGGCACGTCGGCGCGGACGATCGCCACGACCGCGGGCGTCAACCAGGCACTCGTCTTCTACCACTTCGGCAGCGTGCACGAACTGCTCGAAGCCGCCTGCCTGGCCACCACCGAGGCACGGGTGGCGCCGTTCCTGGAACGGCTGGACGAGGTCACCAGCCTGCGCCAGCTGCTCGACCTCGGCCGGAACCTGCACGTCGAGGAACGTTCGGCGGGCAACGTCAAGGTGCTCGCCCAGCTGCTGGCGGGCGCACAGGCCGATCCCCGCCTCGCCAAGGCGACCTCCGCCGCGCTGCACCTGTGGATCGCGCCGATCGAGCAGGCGCTGGACCGGCTGCTGGATGGCTCCCCGCTGGCCGCGCTCGTGGACTCCGCCGGGCTCGCCCACGCCGTGTGCGCGGGATTCGTCGGCCTGGAACTGTTCGACGGCATCGATCCCGCCGGTGCGAACCTCGCGCTGGACACGCTCGACCGGCTGGCCGTGCTGATCGAGGTGGTCGACGATCTCGGCCCGGTGGCGCGGCGGGCGTTGCGCGGCAAACTCCGCAAGTCGACGGCCTGAGCCTGATTCCGCCCCCGAACTCCGCTCCTTACCGGTTTGGCGTGAAGGGAACGGGACGTTCAGGCCATCTATCGGCCCGAACGTGCTTTCGCGTCAAAACATGACTTGGATGGTGGACTTCAAGCTCAGGTCACTGGCGGGTGGTTGGCCTACTTTGAGCTGGTCGCGATCATCCTCAGGTCGTAGACGGGTCCGCGACCACAGGTGGACGCGGGACGAGCAGTCCGGAAAGCACTGTCTCGTGCGTGCAGATGCCATCGACCCTGACCTCTCGCTGGTCCGCACCGGCCACCACTCCGGCGCCCGATGTGTTGCGCTGGACCGGTTTCGGCGGCGCCGTGCTGCTGACGGCGGGGGCGTGGGCGATGAGAGCGGGCACGCCGGCGCTCGGCGCGGCTGTCGCCGGTGTGGGGCTCGTGGTGCTGGCCTGGTTGATGCTCGGCCGTGCCGCGCCGGACGCGTCGTGGTTGCGGCGAACGCTGGCCTGGTGGTGCGGGCCGCTGCTGGTGGCTCCGCCGCTGTTCAGCGCCGACGTGTTCAGCTACCTCGCGCAGGGCGAGGTCGCCGCGCGAGGCCTCGATCCGAACGTCGTGAGCCCGGCTGTCGGTGCGAGCGCGGAGGCTGTGCTGCGGGTCGGCACCTACTGGCGGGACACGCCGTCCCCGTACGGGCCGCTGTTCGGTGTCGTGGAGCGGACGATCGCGCAGGTCACCGGTGGCGATCCGGTGGCGGGCATCGTGTTGTACCGGCTGGTCGCCGTGCTGGGCCTGGTGCTCGTGGTGTGGGCCGTGCCGCGGCTGGCCGCGATCGCCGGGGCGTCACCGCGCACTGCGTTGTGGCTGGGCGTGCTGAACCCGTTGGTGCTGTGGCATCTCATCGGCGGCGTCCATAACGACGCGCTGATGCTCGGACTCATGCTCGCGGGCACCGTGATCGCGTTGAACGCGCTGAGCTTGTCGCGGTGGTGGCAGTTCACCGCCGGTGTCGTGATCATCGCGTTGGGAGCGCAGGTGAAGCTGCCCGCGCTGGTGGCGCTCGCGGTGGTCGGCACCGCGCTGGCCCGGCGGCTGGGCGGTGGTCTGGTCCGGTTCGTGGCCGTCGGCGTCGGCATGGTGCTGGCTGCTGCCGTGGTGTCGGCTTTCACGTCGTCGGCGGGCAGGTTCGGGTTCGGCTGGGTGCAGGCGCTGGGCACGCCGTCGAAGGTGGCCAGCTGGATGGCGCCGACGAACTGGCCGGGTTTCGTGGCCGGTGCGGTGTTCGGTGCCGGGAGCGGGCAGACGGTGCTCTCGGCGGGACGGGTCGCGGGGCTCGTGCTGATCGCCTGCGCGGTCGCGGTGGTGCTCGGCCGTCAGTTGCGTGGCTCGGTCTCCGCCGTGATGGCGCTGGGGATGATGATGAGCGTCATCGTGGTGCTGGGGCCGGTGGTGCAGCCGTGGTACCTGCTGTGGGCGGTGCTGCCGTTGGCCGCGTGTCTGCCTCGCGGGCCTTGGCGCACCAGGATTGCGGCTGTCGTCGCGGTCTTCGCACTGTTGGTGCCGCCGCTCGCGGGCAACTTCGCCGGCCGCGTGCCCCAGCTGATCCTCGGCTATGTGCTGGGCGCCGCTGTCGTGGCCTGCGTGTACGTGGTCCTGCGTCGCCGCAACGTCCACGCCTCGTCCGGTCAGCAGCGTTCCAGTGCGGAACGAACCCGGTTGAGCCCCTCCGTGCGCCAGTAGTCCCGGTTGGGCAGCTGGTCGGCCTGACGCCAGCGCCAGGCCGAGAACAGCGCCCAGTTCAGGACGCGGCACCGGAGAAGCAGGTCGTGGTTCGCCCCTGGGTAGTGCGCGGCGACCTCTTCGGGAGCGTGGGCGAGGTCGAACTCGATCGGCCCGCGGCAGCACGTCTCGAGGTCGACGAAGAGCGGCCCTCCGCGAGTGTTGAGCAGGTTGCCCGGATGTGGTTCGCCGTGCAGCAACCGGTCGTCGGTCGCCCCGCTGATCGTGGTGCTCAGCGTGGTGATGAGGAGTGCGCGGTCAGCATCGGGCAGGCCTGGACTTTCCTCGACGTCTCTCAACGCCTCAGCGACTCGATCGGTGAAATGCGGTGCCCGCAGGTCGACCTCGCTCAGCGCGGTGTGGTGCCGCACGAGCGCGTCCGCGTAGTGGGCCGGCGCGATCTCTGCCGGCAGCGGTTCGTAGTAGGTCCAGAACGAGATGGCGAAGTCGTCACGTAGATAGACCTGAGGTGAGACCCGCGGGTCGAGCTCCGCCACCGGACCGTCGACCTCGGCGAGCCGGCGAGCGACCTCCACCTCGAACTCGGAGCCGGTTCGATGGGCCGGGGGAGCGACTCGAACAAGCACGTCGCAGGGGATCAGGCGCAACACGACGCGGTCCGAGTTGTTGATGACGACCGCGTGGTCGACCTGAAGTCCCAGCCCAGCAGCAGTCGCACTGCCTGCCTCGATCGCGCGACGAAGTTCCGGTGCCTCCATACCGCCCTCTCTGTACTCAGATCCTGCCGTCGTAGGCCTGGCGTGGCAGGCGGCAGGAGATGACGCTGAACACCGGCGCGGGGAGCGCCTCCTGCAGCGCCGACTCCAGTTGATCACGGTTCGTCACGTCGGCGCCGCGGCCGCCCAGAGATCGTCCGACGGCGGCGAAGTCCGTGCCGCCGAAGTCGACGGCGAGGTTCGGCCGGCCGCTCGCCCGCTGCTTGACCTCGATCAGCGACAGCGACTCGTCGGCGAAGACGATCACGGTGTTTTTGCTCGCCCCACACGTTCCGCGAGCCCGCACGCATCTCGATCGGGTCGTATCCGGCCAGCAGAACGAGGTCCGCGTCGCGGATCACGGCCCACAGGTCCGCTCGCGATCACGGGCAGCAGCACGGCGTCGGCGGCGGGGAGAGGCCCGCGCCGCCGAGGACCAGGTCGAGGCGTTCGTCGACGACGCCCTTCGCCTTGTAGGTGGTGATCAACGGGATGCCGAACTCCTCGACCAGGCGCCGTAGCTCGTCCTCGGCGTCGTGGTGCAGCGCGTCGACGCCCGCGATGAGCACCGGCCGCCGTGCCTCGCCGAGCCAGCGCCGTGCCTCGGCGAGACCCGGTGACGGTGCGGGGGCGGCGGGTGCGGGCGGCAGGCTGCGGCCGGAAGTGGTCGCGGGCATCGTCGCGACGGAGATCGGCACGTCGAGGTGGACCGGTCCCGGCGGGTCCTCGGTGGCGAGCGCGATCGCCCGGCCGATCACCGCTTCGGCGGCGTCATTCGCAGTGATGCCTTGGTGATCGGGCGCATCAACGCCGCGTGGTCGAACACCTGGTGGGTGTAGGTCGCCGCGCTCGTCCCGGCGGATCGGGCTGGCCTGCCTGAACGAGGCGCGGCTGTCACCGGCGGCCGCCGCGATGTGGCGTCAGGCGCGTGCGAGGTCGTGAGTGGTTGTGGTCGCCAGAGCGGCCATAACCACTCACGAATGCTAGTCACTATTACTTCAGTGTAGATCGAACAAAGGCGTAAACGGTCGTGCCGATAACTCCAAACATCACCACCCACCACCCCGCCACGACGGACCCGGCCGTTGACAAGCCCGGCCCGGCAGACCGGTCAGGAATCGAGAAGCACCGGTCGCCGGGCCGCGCCTAACGTTCCTGCCATGACCTCAATCGACACGATCACCCTCGAAGTGGCCGACCTCGCGGCCGCCGAACGCTTCTACGCCAACGCCTTCGGGCTCGGCTCCCGGCTGCGCCTGCGGGCCGCGCAGGAACCGGCCACCGGCTTCCGCGGCTTCACCCTCTCGCTCACCGTGTCCCAGCCCGCCGACGTCGACACCCTGGTCGACGCCGCGGTGAACGCCGGCGCGACCGTGCTCAAGCCCGTCGCGAAGTCGATGTGGGGCTACGGCGGCGTCGTGCAGGCCCCGGACGGCGCCATCTGGAAGATCGCCACCTCGGCCAAGAAGGACACCGGCCCTGCCACCGGGGAGATCGACTCTATCGTGCTCCTCCTCGGCGCCAACGACATTGTGGCGAGCAAGCAGTTCTACCTCGACCATGGCTTCACCGTGGCGAAGAGCTTCGGCCGCATGTACGTCGAGTTCGCCTCGGTCCGGCCCCGTCAAACTGGCGCTGTACCGGCGCCGCGCCCTCGCCAAGGACGCCGGAGTGTCCCCCGAGGGCAGCGGATCGCACCGGATCTCGGTCAGCGGCGCCGCAGGGTCGTTCACCGACCCGGACGGGTTCGCCTGGGAGACTCCGGCGACCGTAGTGGCCTGAACGCGGGGAGTCCGATGCGCGTAGCTGTTGTCTCCGGCGGCGATCCGGGCCATGTCGTTCCGGCGATCGCGCTGTGCCTGAGGTTCGCGGAGGCCGGTGACACCCCGATTCTGTTCACCGGCGACCGCTGGGTCGACGCGGCCACGAGCGCGGGGATCACGGCGTCACGGGTGACCGGTCTGGCGCTGGCCGACCTGCGGGACGCGGCGGATCTCGGTGGTGCGCTGCACGATCAGGCCGCGGTCCTGGCTTCGGCGCTCACCCCGCAGCTGGCCGCTGTCGCGCCGGATCTGGTGGTGTGCGACGTCCTCGCGTTGGGCGCGAGCATGGCCGCGGAACTGCTCGGCGTGCCGTGGGCGCAGCTCTCTCCCCACCCGCTCTACGAACCGTCGAAAGGCCTGCCGCCGATGGGCAGCGGGCTGGATGTCGGTGTCGGTGTGCGCGGCAGGTTGCGAGACGCGGTGCTGCGGGCGATGACCGCCCGGTCGATCCGGCAGGGCGACCGGCAACGTGCCGTCATACGTCAGCGGATCGGCCTGAGCCCACGCGGAGCGGGACCGATGGTGCGGTTGATCGCGACGCTGCCCGCGCTGGAGGTGCCCCGCCCGGACTGGCCGGACAACGCGCACGTGGTCGGGCCGCTGCTGTGGGAGGCGAGTCAGCAGCGGATGAGCCCGCCACCGGGCACGGCTCCGCTGGTGATGATCGCCCCGTCGACGGCGTGGACCGGGGCCACCGGGATGGCCGAGATGACGCTCGACGCGCTGCGGGACCTGGGAGTGCGTGCCGTGGTGTCGACGTTCGCACCGGCGCCGGTCGACCTGCCGGAGTGGGCGCGGTCAGGGCCGGGCAGGCAGGACGAGCTGCTGCGCGAGTCCTCCGTACTGGTCTGTGGTGGCGGGCACGGGATGCTGAGCAAGGCGTTGCTGGCCGGAGCTCCCGTCGTGGTGGTGCCGGGGGCGGGCGATCAGTGGGAGATGGCGAACCGGGTCGCCCGGCAGGGCAGCGGGGTGATCGTGCGTCCATCCACTGTGGATGGATTGCGGGATGCGGTGGCACGGGTGCTGGGCGACTCGCGGTTCGCTGCCGCGGCGGCTCGTGCGGCGGCGACGGTGGCGGATGTTCGTGATCCCGTCGAGGTGTGCCGCGCCGCTCTCGCCGCGGGCGTGACCTGAGCTCCAAACCGGTTCCAGCTCTACTCCAGCTCAGTGGCTCCACGCCGGTCTGTCCCCTCAGGCTGTGCGCCGGACCCGCTGGGGAGCGGGCACCGTGAGAGGGGAACAGCATGAAGAGACTGATCACGTTGGTCGCTGTGATGATGGGGTTGCTGGGAGCCACGACGGATGTCGCCAGTGCCGCGCAGCCGGAGAACTGCAACGGGGGCACGCTGGTCTCGGCAGACTATGTCCTGCGCGGCACCGCCCAGGTCGGTTCGATCCAACTGTGCCGCCGTGGCGACGACTACTACGCCATGTACATCAACTACGGCACGGTTGCCGGCGGCCACTACGCCAACGCTGAGCTGACCCGCTACTACGACGGCGTGCAGCACCGGTGGACGTGCGACTCGCAGGGCGGGAACAAGCACGTGCAGGCCGGGTACACCTGGTGCGTGACGCCCTCGGTCCACTCGCCGAACACCATCATCTGCAACAGGTACGACTGTCGCTGATCCGGCTCAGCTGTACTCGGCCAGGTAAGTCAGCACGGCCAGCACGCGGCGGTGTTCCTCCACATTGGCCGCCAGTCCCAGCTTGGCCATGATGCTGCCGACATGGGTCTCGACCGTGCGCTCGTTGAGCCAGAGCCGCCGCGCGATCCCGACGTTCGTGCACCCCTCGGCCATCAACCCGAGCACCTCACGTTCCCGCGGCGTCAGCGCCCCGGTGGCGGGCCGTCCGAGAAGCCGCCCCACCACCTCGGGGTCGAGTGCCGATCCGCCCGAGGCGACTCGCGCGATCGATTCCAGGAAGTCCTCGACGTCGAGCACACGGTCCTTGAGCAGGTAGCCGAACCCGCCCTGGCTGACGAGCTCCACGGAGTGCCGGGTCTCGATGTGCTGGGAGAGCAGCAGGATCGCGACGCCGGGTTGGGCGGTCCGGATCTTGCGGGCCGCGCGGGCGCCGTCGTCGCTGAGGTCGGGAGGCATCCGCACGTCGACGATGGCGAGGTCGGGCTCGGTCTGCGCGACGACGTTCACGAGGCTGTCCGCGTCGGCGGCACGGCCCACGATGTCGTGGCCTGCATGGGAAAGCAGGCTCGCGAGGCCTTCGCGGAACAGTGTCGAGTCCTCGCCGATCACGATTCGCACGGCAGCACCGCCTGGATGGTCGTGCCGGCGCCGGGCCGGCTGTGGAGCCGCAGTGAGCCGCCCAGCGCCGCGACGCGGTCGGCCAGACCGGAGAGGCCGGAGCCGGCGCTGGGGTCGGCGCCGCCGCAGCCGTCGTCCTGCACGGACACGCTCACCTCGTCGGCCTCCTGGGTGACGCGGACCGTGATGGCACCGGCATGTGCGTGCTTCGCGGCGTTGGTGATCGCCTCCGCGGCGACGAAGTAGGCGGTGATCGCGATGTCGTCGGCCAGCGGTTCGGACATGATCTCCAACGCCACCGGTACCGGAAGTTTCTGGGTGAGCGCGGCGAGAGCGGAGTGCAGGCCGTCGTCGAGGCTGGTGGGGCGCAGGCCGTGCGCGATCTGGCGGAGCTCGGCGATGGCGGTGGCCAGTTCGGCGACGCCCTGGTCGAGTAACGCGTGCACGTCGACCGAACCGGTGGCCAGCTGTCGTTGTGCCAGCCGCATCGCCATGCCCAACGACACGAGCCGTTGCTGGGCGCCGTCGTGCAGGTCGCGTTCGAGGCGGCGGCGTTCGGCGTCCCCGGCCTGGACGAGCCGGGCGCGGCTGGCCTCGACCTCACGCAGGGCGGTCGCGAGCTCGCCGCGTAGCCGGGAGACCTCGACGAGGCCGGCCGAGGCGGAGGCGACGACCTTGAGCACGGCCGGGGTGGTGCCGGACGAGGCGAGCACGCCGATCTGCGTGCCACCGAGGGTGATCGGGACCAGTCCGGTGTCGGCCACCTGCGCGCCGTGCGCGTCGATGAAGCCGACCGAACCGGGGATCAGCAGGCCCACCCTGAGCGTCGGGTCCCGCAGTGCCGTGCGCAGGATGGCTCGAGCTCTTCGGGTTGGGCGGTCTGCGTGTGCACCCTGTCCTGGAGGTCGTCGATGGCCTGCAGGGCCGCCTTCGTCCGTGGGAACAGCCGCCGGTCGACCGCCCGTTGCAGGCGCCTGCGGACCGGCGCGAGCAGCACGGCGCAGATCGCGGTGGCACCGGCTGCCGCGGCGGGGGAGTCCTTGCCCACCACGAGCCCGAGTGCGAGAGCCGACGTCGCGTACGCCCCGATGAGGATCAGGAGCACGATCGTGTAGCTGATGGTGTCGGCCAGCACGCGGTCGACGTCGTAGAGGTCGTGGCGCAGCATCGCGACACCCACCGAGCAGAACAGCGCCACGATCGTGACGACACCGAAAACCGTGGCCACGACGCCACTTCGGCCGGTGACGACGATCTCGGCGAGGCACACGACCGGATAGGCCATCGCCGCCAGGCCCGCGAACGCGAGCCACTTCAGCTGAGCCCGGACGACGCCGGTGGATCGCCGGAACCGCAGCACCAGCGACACCCCGGACGCGAAGAACCCCAAGATCAGGCCGATGTTCACCACGAAACCGAGCGCGTGGACCACATCGGACGGTGGGCCCCAGGGATGGGCAAGCCCCTCCATCGGCTCGGTGAACGGCTCCCGCGGCACCATGCCGAAACCCTGCTGGGCCAGAGCGAACAGGACGATCAACGGCGGCAGCACCGACCACCGCCTGCCGGGCAGCGTGCCGTCCGGGAAGTGGAGCAGCAGCAACGCGACGGCGGCGAGCAACCACCAGCCGCTCTCGTTGAACAACGCGACCACGCGTGGGTCCAGCGGTACGGAGCCGTGGTCGTCGAGCCAGCTCCGGTAGTACACGTCGCGCGAGGGCAGGAAGACCACGATCGCGCCGACCCAGGCGAGCAGGGCGCCGACCGGGTTGGCACGCACGCGGAACGCGATGACGACGCCGAGACCTGCCATGGCCAGTCCGAGTGTCGCGAAGCCGGCGAACGCCACGGTCAGGTCGCTCGATCGCAGTCGGAACAGGAGCCAGCCGCTGCCCGCCGTCATGGCGACGGCGAGGCCCAGCAGACCCAGTCCCACCGCCTTCGGCCGCCTCATCGCCCCAGGGTAGAGCGGTGACGGCGCTCTGGCCTCCGTGCTGACACGGAGGCCGGGTTCAGCGTCCGCACCGATGTGACCGACGGCCTTCCACCGGTTCGCTGTAGCCACGAGATTCCACGGAAGGGCAGGGACCATGTCCATCGACATCACCGCGGCTCACGACACCGCCGCGAGCTCCACGCGTGGACGCGTCGCCGTCCTCGCGGCCGTACTGGGCGTCACGTCCGTCGTCGCGATCGCCGGCGGAATGCTCTGGCCCGAACCGGCGGGCGGCGGCGAGACCTACTCGTACGCCGACATCGCGGCCGACCGCGACCTGTGGTGGACGCTGCTCACCGGGCTGGCGGCGATGCAGGTGCTCAACGTGCCGTTGCAGGCACTCGCCACGATGTTCCTCGTCCGGCGTCGTGGCAGCGCGTGGGCGACCTGGGGCGCCGTGCTCATGTTCGTCGGCGGTGGACTGCAGGCCACGGGAGTCGCGGGCTGGGCGACGGCCTACTTCTATCCGACCGACCCCGGTGTCGACCGCGCGTTCGGCGAGGCGGTGATCCAGGCGGCCAACAACGACACCGGCCACCTCTTCGCGCTGATGATCCCCGGCGCCGCACTGGTGCTGCTGGGCACCGTCCTGCAGTGCGTCGGCCTGTTCCGCTCGCACGCCGTACCGAAGTGGGTGCCCATCGCCGGACTCACCATCGTGCTCAGCTTCGTGATCCCCGGCAGCGGGCTGGCCGGCCTGCTGACCAGCATCCCGATGGCCGTCGGCGCGATCGGACTCGGCTACTACGCCTGGCGCGCAGCCAAGTAACGCGTGAGCCGCACCGCCGAGGCCCGGCGGTGCGGCTCAACGTTGTGGTCGTACCAGCCCGTTGACGTGTGCGTAGGCGCCGGCATGCACCCGATCACGCAGTCCCAGCTTGGAAAGCACGCGAGAAACGTGCGTCTTGACCGTCTCGTCCCCGAGGTGCAGCCGGGCGGCGATCTCCGCGTTGCTGTACGCCGCCGCGACCAGCTGCAGCACCTCACGCTCGCGCGCGGTGAGCAGTCCAACGACTCCGGCACGTCACGACGTTGCCCGCGAACCTGGAGCCGCGCGGGCGTCCCGGCCGAGCGCACGCCGTCGAGCAGTTCGTCGACGTTGTCCAGCCCCGGCTGCCGCGCACCCTCGGTCTTGTCGCCGTGCAGCAGGTCGAGCAGGTGCCGCAGGTCCACCATGGCCGCACGGCTCGCGGTCTCCACCGACCGCAACGAGTTCGTCAGCCTCTCGTTCCCGTCCTGCAGACCCAGCCTGGCGGCCCCGGCGTGCACCCCGATCGCGCTCACGTGATGCGCGATCACGTCGTGCAGATCGCGGGCGATCGCGCTGCGTTCCTCGGTGATCGCCTTGGTGACCGCGGCCTTCGCGTCCCGCTGTTCGAGCTCCGAACGTTTCTCCAGCTCGGCCAGGTAGGAACGGCGAGCCGTCGTGTACCGGCCGACGAGCCAGGGCAGCACGCCGGCCTTGGCCGCGACGAGCACCGCGTGCCCCAGGTCGGCGCCCATGACGAGCGCGCACGTGAACAGACCACCCGAGAGCACGGCGAGCGAGGCGTACGCCGGTACGCCGCGCAGCCAGGCACCCGCCCGGTAGCCGGCGATCAACTGGCCGGAGTCGTTGCTGGCCATCCGCACACCGGTGCTGAACAGCACGATCGTCGGGAGCACGGCGTGGGCCACCGCGACCCAGCCGGACAACCTGGCGGGACCGGCCAGCATCGCGTCCACCATCGTCGTCAGTGCGGCATTCGGTGCGCTCGCCGGGATCCTCGGCCGCCGGTTCGGCCAGATGTTGCGTCACCTCGCACCAGCAAAGGAAGACAGTCATGCGTAAGACGATGCTGGGACTTCTGGGCACGATCGCCCTGCTGCTCGGCCTCGCCGCCCCGGCGCTCGCGTTCGAGCCGGTGAACGTCGTGCACACCGAGAAAGTGCAGGCGGGGCCCTACAACCTGACCATCGGCTTCAGTACCTGGCCACTCAGAGCCATGCAGTCGCTGGACTTCACGTTCGTGCCCGAGGACGGAATCGCCGGCAAGCAGGGCACGCTGGCCATGTTGTGGGGCGCCGAGCTGATGGACGACGGCAGCCCGCTGGCACGCCATCCCCGCAAGCGGGGCGTCTGGGGCCTGGACATCCAGGCGCTGCCCGCCCCCGGCACCTGGACCTTCAAGTTCGACATCGACGGCCCGGCGGGCAAGGGGACCGGTGAGCTGAAGAACCTCCAGGTGATGGAACAGCCCGGCCCGCCCATGGGTCTTTCCTGGTCCATCAGCACCATTCCGCTGTTCGGTCTCATCGCGTTCATCGTCGTCGCCTGGCGGCGGACACGCGCCACAAGCCAGTAAGAAGCACGTCGTCAGGATCCGCCCCACCGGCCGACTTTTGGCGGTGGGGCGGCGCCCGTCGGGGCTGTCATGCTGGGCGGCGCGAGATTCTCGTGCACGACTGACAACGTTGTCACCGGCCCGCCGCCGCAGTGAGGAGCGGGAACCATGCGTTTCGGGACGCTGTTCGTGCTGAGTGCGACGGTCGCGGCGACCTTGGCCGTGCCGCAGGCCGCGGCGCAACAGAATCTGACTTCCTACGTGAACCCCTTCATCGGCACCACCAACGCGGGCAACACCTATCCCGGCGCGGTGCGGCCGTTCGGAATGCTCTCCTGGAGCCCGACGACCACCAGGGGCGACCAGACCGGCGCCGGCGCGGCCGGTGGCTACCAGTACACCGTCACGCGGATCCGTGGCTTCGGGCTGACGCACCTCAACGGGACGGGCTGCACGCCGGGAGCGTCCGGGGACATCCCGATCATGCCGCACGCCGGCGACGTGACGTCGTCCCCTTCGGCGGACAGCACGGACCAGATCTATGCCAGCAACTTCTCGCACGCCAACGAAAGCGCCGAGCCCGGCTACTACCGGGTGGGCCTTGACTCCGGCGTGAACACCGAGCTGACCACCACCGCGCGCACCGGCATCGGCCGGTTCACCTTTCCAGCGGGCCGACCGGCGAACCTGCTGTTCCGCACCTCGAACTCGTTGTCCGGCAGCGGAAACGCCTCGGTGCGCATCGACCCGTCCGGGCGCCGGGTGACCGGATCGGTCGACGGCGGGGGATTCTGCGGCCGCACCTCGGGCGGTGCGGCGAACCAGCGCGTCTACTACCGGCTGTTCTTCACCGCCGAGTTCGACCGCTCGATCACCTCGTACGGCACGTGGCGCGACGGAACCCTGTCCCCAGGAAGCACTTCCGGTTCCGGCGGTGAGGGATTCACGCAGCGGGCAGGGCAAGGGCTCGGGCGGCTACGTCGGCTTCGACCCCGGCGCGGACCGCACCGTCACCGCGCGGGTGGCCGTCTCCTACGTCAGCGTGGCGAACGCGCAGGCGAACCTGGCCGCGGAGAACCCGCCGCAGACGCGGTTCGATGCCGTGCGGGCGGCGGCCCGTGCACAGTGGGAGCAGACGCTGGGCCGCATCCGGGTGGGCGGCGGGACCACCGCGCAACGCACGGTCTTCTACACCGCGCTGTATCACGCGTTGCTGCAGCCGAGCCTGGCCAACGACGTCAACGGCGACTACCTCGGGTCGGACCTGCGCACCTATCGGCTCAGTCCCGGGCAGGGCGCGCAGTACGGCACCTTCTCCGGCTGGGACGTCTACCGGTCCCAGGTGCAGATGCTCGCTCTGCTGGAGCCACGGGTCGCGGGCGACTACGCCCAATCGCTGCTGAACTACGCCGACCAACGCGGCGGCGAGTGGGATCGCTGGCTGCACAACAACGGCAAGACGGCGGTGATGTCGGGCGACCCGTCGGCGCCGGCCGTCGCGGGCATGTACGCCTTCGGCGCGGACAACTTCGACGTCCGGCGCGCCTTCTCGTCGTTGGTCACGGCGGCCACCGTGCCGACGGCGAACGACCTGTCGGACAACGGATGCCCGGTCCAGTGTCCTGGGCAGCGGCCGTCTCTCGACCGGTATCTGAGCCTGCACTACGTGCCGTCGAACAACTGCCACTGCTGGGGCGCCGCGGCGGAGACCCTGGAGGACGTGACGGCCGACTACGCGTTGGCCCAGCTCGCTGGCAGGCTCGGGGACAGCGCACGGAAGCAGCAGTTCGAACAGCGCTCCTCTTACTGGCGCAACGTCTTCGACCCGAGCGTCCGCTACATGCGCAACCGGGCCTCGAACGGCACCTGGGCGCCGGGGTTCACACCGGGCACCGGCACCGGGTTCGTCGAGGGGACCAGTGCCCAGTACACGTGGATGGTCTATCACGACGTGGTCGGCCTGGCCGTGGCGATGGGCGGCACGGCGGCCGCCGCCACCCGGCTGGACGGCTTCTTCCACGACCCCAATGGAAACTGGGACCTCACCGGCACGGACCCGACGCGGTTCGACGCGGGCAACGAGCCCAGCATCCAGACCCCGTTCCAGTACAACTACCTCGGCAGGCCGTATCAGACCCAGGAGACCGTGCGGCAGATCCTGGACACGTTGTGGACCACCGGAACCGGCGGCATCCCCGGCAACGATGACCTCGGCACGATGTCGTCGTGGTACCTGTTCGCCGCGATGGGCATCTACCCGCAGATCCCCAGCCGTGCCGAGCTCGTGCTGTCCGCGCCGATCTTCACCAGCGTTGAGATCCGGCGCGGCAACGGCAGGACGATCGTCATCGAGGCGCCGCAGGCGTCCGCGCAGAACAGGTACGTCCAGACCCTGTCGGTCAACGGGGTGCCGTCGAACCGGGCGTGGGTGCCGGAGTCGCTGGTGCGTGACGGCGGCAGGGTGACCTACACCCTCGGGTCGACGCCGAACAGGACCTGGGGCGCGGCCCCGGCCGACACACCGCCCCAACTCGGAACCGGCTGACTCGTGAATTGATGTGAGCCCCGTTCAGGGATGTGAACGGGGCTCACATCGCGCTATTCGGAACTCGTGGCATGATCACGGCAGGGATGAGTCGGGTATCTCCACTCGGCCCTCGTCGAAATCCCATAGGGATTTCTGCATGTTGCCCAGAGTGATTGCGGTCGGGTGGACGGGTTCGTGGCGGAGTATCTGATTTCGCAGCACGACAGTCGCGGTGAACGGGCCGAGCAGGTCGCGGCGGTACGGTCTTTGTGCCGGTACAACATGGACATGGGTTTCCCGGTCGCCGCAGGTACGCGCGAGGAGGACGGCCCGGCGACGCGCTGGCAGCTCAAGTCGCTCGAAGCCCAGGAAAAGCTGCGGATGAACCTGAGACTGCTCAAGCGCAGAGGCCGGTGGAATTTCGTCCACGAACTCCAGCCACTGGCGCCGGTGCGGCTGGCACAGATGATCAGGTCCGACGACATGGCCGGACTGGTCGACTACTTCATGCCTGTTCCTGGTGGCACATCGGGTGAAATCAGACAAAAGAGCCTGCAAGATTTGAAGCGGCACTTCGAGGGCACGTTCTCGATCAACAAGCTCGCGGTCGAGCTGCTGATCCAGCCGGGCAAGGCGGTCGAGTACCTGATCGGCTCCGACCTGGCCAGCACCTACCCGTGGCTCGCGAAGCACCGGGCGAACCGGTCCTTCCGGGACAACTACCTGCCGGCGACGCTCGCGGCGAGCGGCACGGCGCACAGCCGCGAGCTGCCGCACTTCCCGTACCGCGACGACGGTCTGCTGGTGTGGCAGGCGATCGCGGAGTGGGCCGGCGACGTCGTCGGGGCCTACTACCGCACCGACGACGATGTCGTGACCGACCATGCTCGACAACCTGCCGCCGCTGGACGTCGCCGTGCAGCAGTTCTGCGTGATGAACTTCCACCACACCGTCCTCGGCGACTACCAGGACGACTTCAAGAACACCCCGGTGACCACCGGGCACAAGCGTTTCCTGGCCGACCTCGCGAGCGTCGAGGACGAGATCACCGCCAGGAACCGGCGCAGGGACATGCCGTACGAGTACCTGCGGCCGTCCCTGATTCCCAACAGCACCAACATCTGAGCACGGCGGGAGCCATGACA
Organism: uncultured Actinomycetota bacterium; assembly: GCA_963766275.1. Classification (GTDB taxonomy): domain Bacteria; phylum Actinomycetota; class Actinomycetes; order Mycobacteriales; family Pseudonocardiaceae; genus Lentzea. The sequence goes on along the minus strand of CAVYAD010000009.1, from coordinate 83,786 downwards.
GCACCGAGCACGCGGTGGCACGAGGTCGTCGAACCGGACGAAGAGCAGCGGCACAAGCGTCAGGCCGAGTTGTTCGTCGAGATGCAGCGCCGCAAGTCCGAGAAGTTCGGCACACCGCGGGCGGGGGAGGCCTCGGCGGCATCCTGCGGGCCCTGCTGCGGTCGCCACGGCTGATCGGCGACCTCAAGGAGGTGCGCGGCGCGCTGAACAAGCCGTTCAGCGGGTTCGCCACCGAGGACTTCTTCAGCGCCGCCCCGATCTCCTGCGGCCCCTACGCCGTCCGGGTCCGGGTGCGGGCCGCGTCGGATGAGCTGAACCCGCAGGCCGAGGACGACTGGTCGGTGGACATCTACGACCGGCTGGCCAAGGCCCCGCTGGTCTACGAGGTGCAGCTGCAGTTCTTCCTCGACGAGGCGCGCACACCGATCGAGGACGCTGCGGCGATCTGGGACTCGCCGTACCAGACCGTGGCACGGCTGGTGATCGGTCGGCAGGAGGCGGACGAGGCGTTCGCGGCAGAGGTGGAGGCCGCGAAGTTCGACCCGTGGAACGCGCTGGTGGAGCACCGCCCGCTGGGGTGAGGTGATGCGCGCCCGCAAGGTCGCGTACCGGCCGAGCCAGCTGGGCCGCGGCGCCGACTAGCAGAACTCCATCCGAACGACCGGATGTCGATCGTCTTCGCCGGGGTTACGTTCGCCGCGACGGCCTCGGCGCCAGGGGAACACCCAGGGCGCCGGGGCCCGGCCCTGCGATCCCCTGCGAAGGAGTCCCACGGTGCGAAGAAGATCCCTGCTCTCTACGGCACTGGCAACAGTGGTCGCGGCAGCGATGATCGTCCCTGCCGCCGCCGCGCCCGCAACTCCCGCGAACCTGGCCTGCTCCGGCACCAGCGACGCCGACGTGGCGATCGGCGACAACACCACGGTGGAGTCGCCCCTCACCATCTCCGACTGCGCGTCGGCCCCGTCGGCCACCAGCACGGTGCCGGTGAAGATCGTCCACACCTACATCGGTGATCTCGCGGTCACGCTGGTCGCGCCGGACGGCTCGACCTACCCGCTGCACAACCACACCGGCGGCAGCGCGGACAACATCGACCAGACCTACACCGTCAACCTGTCGAGCGAGACCTCGAACGGCGTCTGGAAGCTGCGGGTCAACGACAACGCGGCCAACGACGTCGGCCGGATCGACGCCTGGTCGCTCAACCTCGACGGCTCCGCCCCGGCGAACGACTTCTCCGTCGCCGTGTCGCCGACGTCCGGTTCGGTCGCGGCGGGCTCGTCCGCGTCCACGACCGTGCAGACGCAGACCACCAGCGGCCAGGCGCAGACCGTGCAGCTGACCGCGACCGGTCTGCCTTCCGGCGCAACGGCGACGTTCAGCCCCGCGTCGGTCACCACCGGCGTCTCGTCGACCCTGACGATCGGCACCACGTCATCGGTGGCGGCGGGCACCTACCCGGTGACCGTTCGCGCCGCGGGCAACACGACCAAGACCGCGACCTACACGCTGACCGTCACCACCGGTGGCGGCGTGCAGATCCCTGACATCGACATCGCGGCGGTCAAGCAGCACCTGGCCGCGTTCGGCACCATCGCCTCGCAGAACGGCGGCAACCGCAGGTCCACCTCGGCCGGCTACCGCGCGTCGGTGACGTACGTGAAGGACAAGCTCACCGCGGCCGGCTTCACCGTGTCCGAGCAGCCCTGCACCTCCGGCTGCACCACCGGCGCCGGTCCGAACGTGATCGCCGAGTGGCCGGGCGGCAACGCGAACAACGTCTACATGTTCGGCTCCCACCTCGACGGTGTGTCCGCGGGCCCCGGCATCAACGACAACGCGTCGGGCTCGAGTGCGTTGCTGGAGACCGCGCTCGTGCTCGCGCGGACGAACCCGTCGATGCTGAACAAGGTCCGCTTCGGCTGGTGGACCGACGAGGAACAGGGCCTCAACGGCTCACGCTTCTACGTCTCGCAGCTCCCGGCGACCGAACGCACGAAGATCAAGACCTACCACAACTTCGACATGGTCGGGTCGACCAACGGCGGCTACTTCATCAACAACATCAACTCCACCCAGTCGGCCCACATGAAGGCCTACTGGGACTCGCTGAGCCTGCAGCCCGAGGAGAACACCGAGGGCCGTAACCGTTCCGACGACGCGTCCTTCACCAACGCCGGCATCCCGGCGTCCGGCTACGCGATGGGCGCCAGCGCCAGGAAGACCGCGGCACAGGCGACGAAGTGGGGCGGCACCTCGGGCAGCGCCTTCGACCCGTGCTACCACGCGTCCTGTGACACCGTGGCCAACATCAGCGACACCCACCTCAACCGCGCGGTCGACGGCATCGCCTACACCCTGTGGAAGTCGGCGGTCGGCGGCTCGCCGTCCACGGACTTCTCCGTGTCGGTCTCGCCGACCTCCGGTTCGGTGGTGGCGGGTTCGTCCGCTTCCGCGACCGTGCAGACCCAGACCGTGAGCGGCGACCCGCAGACCGTGCAGCTGTCGGCGTCCGGTCTGCCTTCCGGCGCAACGGCTTCTTTCAACCCGGCCTCGGTGACCACGGGCGGCAGCTCGACGTTGACCCTCAGCACCACGGCCGCGGCCGTCAACGGCACCTACCCGGTCACGATCACCGCGACCGGTTCGGGGGCACGCACCACGACCTACACGCTGACCATCACCGGCGGCGGTGGCGGTAGCTGCAACGGCACGAACGCGAACGACCTCGCCATCCCCGACGCGGGCGCCGCCGTCGACAGCGACCTGGCCATCTCCGGGTGCTCCACGACGCCGTCCACCGCCGCCAAGGTGACGGTGAAGATCATCCACCCGTACATCGGTGACCTGACGGTGTCCCTGATCGCACCGGACGGCACCGCGTACGTGCTGCACAACCGCACCGGCGGCAGCGCGGACAACATCGACCAGACCTACCCCGTCAACCTGTCGAGCGAGACCGCCAACGGCACGTGGAAGCTCCGCGTGCGGGACGTCGCGGCGTCCGACGTCGGCACGCTCGACACGTGGGGACTCAACCTGGCCGGCTAGCCACGAAACCCGCCGGGCGAGGGCACAGTGCTCTCGCCCGGCGGGACGTCACGGCCGGAGATCGGTGCCCTGCGTGCCGAGCTCGGCACGCATGCGCGCGGCCACCAGTGAACGGTGACATGCCTCCGGGTCGCGTTCGACGCAGAGGAGCGCGGTCATCGAGTCGCTCGGAAGCCCGAGCGCCCCGAGGTCGAACGGGTCGAGAATCTCGCGGGTGTAGCGCTCGGCGTACTCGGGCGCCAGCACGACGCGGTTGCGCCTGCCCACATCCTGACGGTCGTCCTCGCGGTACTGGAGCTGACGCAGTTCGGTCGTCGGCGCCAGTTCCTTCACGTGCCGGTAGCCGATGTCCGCCGCGGCGAGCAGAAGCTGGAGCCGCGCCGAGTTCGCCCAGGCGTACTCGGGACCCCGGACGTGGCCTGCCCGAAGGTGGCCTGGTGGCAGCTGGACCTCTCGGCCCGGTACCTGTGGGACCACCTGGTCGAGCACCTCGTCGCCGCCGGCTGGCCGACCGAGGCGCGGGCGCTGGCCGAGGACCTCCGCTGGACCACCGAACGGCTGGTCCACTCCGGACCCCAGGCCGTCCACGCCGATCTCGCCCTCGTCGAGACACCGCGGAGCCGGTCGCTGCGCCAGTTCGTCGGCCAGTCCGGATCAGCCACGACCCGCACTGGAAAGCCGCCGTGGAGGCGCTCGACGAACGCAGGCCGCGACTGACCAACCGGTGGCCGCTCCCGGATCTCGCCCACCCGGCGCAGCGGTGGACCGCGCACGCCAGCTCGTACGAAGGCGGCGCGGCCATTGCCCCGGACGGCAGCTGGATCGCCGTGTTCAACAGGTCTGCTGTCACCGTCTTCGACACCGTCACGTGAACCGAGGTGGCGACGTTGGCCGGGCACAGCCACTCGGTCGACGGGATCGCGGTGGCTCCGGACGGCACCTGGCTCGTGACCACTGGCCGGGATTCGACGATGCGGATCTGGGACACCGCCACCGGCCTGCCGGTGGCGGTGATGCGGTTCGAGCACCCCGCGTCCACGTGCGTGTGGACGACCGATGTCCGGTCGATCGGTGTCGGCGGACGGTCCGGCCTCTACCTGTTCGACTTCCACCCGCTCAAGGACTGAGGCGGTCGAGCAACGCGGCCTTGATCGCCGGTCGCGACCCGAACACCAACAGGAACCCGGCCTCGCGCAGAAGACGCTGCCCGTGTTCGTGTGCCAGCACCGCCCGGCTCCCGTCGTGCACGACGAGCGCGGCCGCCGACCGCAGCGCCAACTCCGCTGCTGCGGCCCGTGCCTTCGGAATCGCGTCATGATCCGCCTGGTGCAGCGCATCCCGTGTCGCGTCGAGCTCGGCGTGGTCGAGGCCGGCCAGCCGGATCGCCCGCCCGGCCACTCCGAGCGCGAGGGATCCGGTGAACCTCAACGACTCCGGGTCGCCTTTGACGTGTACCGCCAGCGGCATCGTGGACGTGACCCGTTCGTGCGGAACGAACAGCCGCTCGACCGTCATCGTCACCGTCCGGCTGGCCTGCACCGCCAGCATCTCCACCGGTGTGGTGGTGATCTGCTCGCCCTCGACGGCGTCGATCAGCGCCCACACCAGCATGTCGTTGTCGTCACGGGCAGCGATGTGCAGTAGGTCGATCATTCCCCAGCCGGTCACCCACGGCGCTGTGCCGTCGAAGATCCAGCCTCCGTCGGCCGGTGTCGCGCGCAGCAACGGCGGCCCCGGACGGACGGCCGCGCCCGCGGCGAGTCCGGCCCGGACCGTGCCCGCGGTGAGACCGGGCAGGAACTCCGAGCGCAGAGCCGCGTTGTCCGACCCCGCCACCGCCATCACCGCGCCGTGGTGCTGCACCCAGACGAACGCCGTGGTGAGACAACCTCCGGTGAACGTCTCCACGATCCGTTGCACGGTCGGGTAGTCCGGTATGTCCAACGTGGACTCCGGCGACGCGAGCCCGTAGAAACCCTGCTCCGCCAGCAGGTCCAGGTGACTTTGCGGAACTCGGTCGGCGGCGTCGACCGCGGGTGCGGCCGGGAACAGCACGTCGTCGGCGATCCGCCGGGCCGCCGCCAACGCCTCACCCATCGAGCAACTTGCGGAGCTTCACGGAAGCCCTGAGCCGCCACGCCTGCTCGACCAGTTCGGCCAGCTGGCCGGCGTCGACCTTCGCCAGGTCAACCAGGATCGACCCGTACCCGTCGTAGTGCGGTGTCGTGTAGAAGGCCGGGTCGCCGGACGCGAGCAGTGCCGCTTTCTCGTCCAGGCCGCACATCAGCATCAGACCGCCCTCGGCCTCGGTCCGCAGCCGTGCGAACCCCTTGCCCGCCACCTTCAACGACGGCGTCCGGTACGAGGTCGACTCCTCGACCTCGGGCAGCCGCGACGCCATCGTCACCACGTCATCCCACGTCGTCATGCGCGCCATCGTCGCAGCAGCCGGGCGCACCCGCCTTGGACGAATGGAAACTCCCAGCACTATCCAAGGGCTTGCGCTAACTAATAGGTAGTGCGAGTCTGTAGAGGTAGTTCAAAACGGAAGGACATTGAGATGCTCAACCGTCGTTCGCTCATCACCAACGGCAGCACCGCCGCGTTCGGTGCGTTGGCGCTGGCCGCGGTGACCAGCGGCACCGGCATCGCCGAGGCCGCCCCCGCCGGGTACTCGCCGTGGCGGCCGCTGCCCGATCCGGCCACCACGCCGTTCGCCAAGGACCTGAGCCGCGAGGAACGGCGCAACCTGGAGACGTTCGACGAGCTCGACTTCGACGTCTTCACCCACCAGAAATGGGACAGGCTCGGTGAAAGCCACGCCCGCACCATCCGCGTGCACTGGCCAGACGGCCACTACACCGACGGCATCGACAAGCACATCGAGGACCTGAAAGCCCTGTTCGCCTGGGCGCCGGACACCCGGATCGAGTCGCACTACCTGCGGGTCGCGGGCGGCGGGCTGACCGCCGTCGCCGGGGTCATGAAGGGCACCTTCACCCGGCCGATGCCGGACGGCAAGGGTGGTGTCATCGCGCCCACCGGCAAGAAGTACGCGGTCAACATGGCGACCATCGGCCTGTGGAACCGCGGACGCACGATGGACGAGGAGTTCCTGTTCTGGGACAACCAGACCTTCTACGCGCAGATCGGGCTCGGCTGAGCCGCCCGTGACCGGCGGTCGACCCACCACGTGTAGGCCACCGTGGCCGCGATGCTGGGCAGGACCTGCGCCGCCGTGTACTCCCCGCTCTGGCTGAGGTCGGGGGCTCCCTGGGTCGTCGTCAGGAGCAGACCCATCGCGTTGTTCATGACGTGCAGCGCGATCGCGGCCTCGAGCCCGCCGGTGCGGACGGTCAGCCAGCACAGCGCGAGCGAGAGCACGATGAGGTCGGCGATCACCAGCGGGTCGGTGTACTCGTGCAGCGAGACGAACAGCGCGGTGGTGAGCACCGCCGCGGGCCACGGGGACCGGGTCCATGAGGAGATCGCCTGGAACAGCCAGCCCCGGCACACGTACTCCTCGGCGGCGGCCTGCAGTGGGACCACCAGCAGGGCGATCAACGCGAACTGTGCCCACACGTCCCAGCCCGGCCACTTCGCGGCCTGCCAGCCCTCGTTGACCACGTCGACGACCAGCACCGCGCCGATGGCGACGGCAGCCCAGCGCACGCAATCGAGCATGCGGTCCCACCGCAGGCGACCGGCCACACTGGACACCGTTCCCAGTGGCCTGCGGCCTGCCCAGCGCACGGTGAGCAGGACGGCGGGCAGCGCCAGCGCGATGATGCCGAAGTTGACGGCGGTGTCGAACAACGGATCCGCGTACTTCAGGTCCGTGCTCGCGATGCCGAACGCCGCGGCCAGCCCTTCGGCCAGCAGCGCCCCGGCCAGCAGGAACGCTCCGAACAGCACCGTGAAGAGCAGCACCTCGACCAATGGCCGCCACCACCGGAACCTCTCGGTGCGGCCGCTCAGGTGGTACGGGGTCTCCGTACGGGCGTGATCCGGTGGGGCGTCCATGTCTGCCTCTCGCTGTGTCGGCTCCGTCCCGTTCGACACTAGGAACACCGAGGCCTGGACCGCGTGCCCCGATCGGCCATGGCGCCGCGCCGGTCGGCCATGATGATCGGTCCGATCGGAGGGCCGCCGTCTCAGCTGGCCTTTGCGGCGAGCTTGCGCACCACAGCAGTGAGGACGGACACGACACAGGCGCCGACCAGCGACCCGATCAACGCCACGTGCCGAGGCCGGTCAGTGCCGCGAGCGCGAGGGTCGCCAGCAGTGCGCGGAGTGCGTTCATGCGCCGAGCATCAGTGGCGGGCAGCGTTCCTGCATCCGCAGGTCTACTCAGGTCTACTTCCTGAACGACACGCTGCACCTCGAGCCGCTGGGGGAGGACTACCTGGCGCGGGACGCCGACGGTGTCCAGGTCGTGGCGCGTGCCGAGCAGGGCTGGGAGGTCCGCTACGAGCGCGGCCGCAAGCTGACCGCGGACCCCGCGATCATCGAGCAGGTGCTGCGTGACGAGGACGTCGTGGTGTCCGGCCGTCCCGGCGAACGGCTCGCGGCGGCACCCGTGTGGAACGACAGCCGGATCGGCGCGGTGGTGCTCGTCCGTGCGGGGCCGCCCGGCGAAGGACACGCGGTGCTCGTCCGGTGGCTGTGGATCGGTTGTCTGGCACTGGTTCTCGTCGCGGCGGCGGCCGGACATCTGCTGTCGAAGCTCAGCATGAGGCCTGCCGTCCGCACGCTCGCCGAACAGGAGCAGTTCCTGGCCGAGGCGGCGCACGAGCTGCGCACCCCGCTCGCGACGCTGCGCCTGGTCGCAGACTCCCGTGACCCCGCCGAGGTGCGGCGGCTCGTCGACCGGCTGGGCCACCTCGTCACCGGTCTGCTCACCCGCGCACGGGTCAGGACGTCGACGTGTCGGTGTCGCCGGGCATGGTGTCCGTTGTGGACAGTGGGTCCGGCCTTGGCCGGTCCCGGTCCGGGGAAGGGCACGGGATCGGGCTCGCGATCGTGCGCTGGGTGGCGTCGAAGGACCTGACATACGGAAGCGTTCACCGCATGGGCGCGGCCCCTGCCGGCGAGCAGGAGCGATCGCGGGGAAATCGGATACCCAGGACAAACAGACGGTGCTCACAGATTCTCCTCAAGAAACCGTGGCGACCGCTGGGTCCAGGCGGGCGGGAGTCGAGGGAGAGAGCCTGGGGACCGGCTGAATTCCTGCACAAGCCGCCTCGGCGGTGACCGCCCGATCGGGTGGTCACCAGTCACCGTTCGGCCCTGTTGGCACCGCTCGTCGTTCCGCGGCCGGGGCACCGTCCATTGAGGACTGAACGTCAGCGGCTCTTGGCGTAGTCCGCAACGCCCTGCCAGTCGATCATCACGCAGGGCTCGTCGCCGACGGTCCAGGCATCGTGTCCCGGCGGGGCGATCATGAAGTCGCCCGGTCCGAACATCGCTTCCTCGCCGTCGTCCATCACGATCTTCATCTGGCCGGAGACGCAGTAGCCCATGTGGGCGGACTGGCAGCTCTCGGTCTTGGCGATGGGCTTGACGTGCTCGGCCCAGTGCCAGCCCGGCTCGAACACCGCGCGACCGACCGGCCCGGCGTCCATGTTGACCAGGTCCAGGTGGCCCTTGTTCTGCTCGAACGGGCGTGTTTCCTCGGGCTTGTCGAAACTCATGCTCTGCAGACCTGCCATGACGGCCTTCTTCAGATAGGAGAGAGGCCGAGTCAAACACCTGCCTGACGGCTCCGCTCGCAGCACAAGACCTCAATGGCCGGGCCGAAAGACCTGCAAGGCCCGTCAGGACGCCGCGTCGAGCCTCAGGCCCGTGCGCCAAGCGTCGGCCAGGTCCTGCAACGGCAGACCGAGCACCTCGCTGAGGCAGGCGATCGTGCCGAACGCGGGGGTGGGCAGCCGGCCGGTCTCGATCTTGCGCAACGTCTCCGGTGACATACCGGCCGCGCGCGCCACGTCGCCGAGATCGCGGTCTGCCCGCGCCTCGCGCAGCAGCCTCCCGAGGCGACGGCCTGCCTCGATCTGTTCGGGCGTGAGCGGATTGCGAACCACGGCATCAGGGTACGGCTGGTATTTTAATACCGCAACAGCTAGGTTGGTATTATTATACCGACGTACCACCGTGTGAGGGTTCCCATGATCGAGTTGAAGTCGCCCGCCGAGATCGAACGGATGCGCGTCACCGGGCAGTTCGTCGCCCAGATCCTGTCCGAGGTCGGCGAGCTCGCCGACGTGGGCGTGAACCTCCTCGACCTGGAACACCACGTCCGCGGCCGGATCCGCGAACGCGGGGCGGAGTCCTGCTACTGGGACTACGCGCCGTCCTTCGGCAAAGGCCCGTTCCGCAACGTCATCTGCCTGTCGGTCAACGACGCGGTGCTCCACGGCCTGCCCCACGACTACGCGCTGCTCGACGGGGACGTCCTCACGCATGGACTTCGCGGTCGGGATCGACGGCTGGGTCGCGGACGCCGCCCGCACCGTCATCGTGGGCACGCCTGCCGACGAGGACCTGCGGCTCGTCCGCGCGACCGAGGAAGCGCTCGTCGCCGGCATCGAGGCCGCGCGGCCGGGCAACCGGATGGGCGACATCTCGGCGGCGATCGAGGCGGTCGCCACCGGCTACGGCTACCCGATCAACACGGAGTTCGGCGGCCACGGGCTCGGGCGCACCATGCACGAGGACCCGCACGTCTCCAACAAGGGCCGCGCCGGCCGCGGCCTCACGCTCCGGGCCGGCATGACCCTGGCACTCGAACCCTGGTTCGCCCGCACCACCGACCGGATCGTCTTCGACCCCGACGGCTGGACCATCCGCTCGGCCGACGGCTCACGCACCGCCCACTCCGAGCACACGATCGCGATCACCGAAGACGGCCCGCTGGTGCTCACCCGGCTCCCCGCGGCGTAAGCGCTCGGATCGGCTCGTAGGTGTAGTGCTCCAACGGGAAACGGCCCGCGGCGCGGTGCGCGTTGATCGTGGAGGTCGGCCTCAGCAGCGTCGCCTCGCCGTGCTGGTTGAAGTAGTAGCTGTGCGCGGTGGCGCACTGGCCGAGGGAGAAGACGGAGTCGCCGACCTTCGTCCTCATCCGGTCGAGGAACTCGGCGTTGGCCCGCTCGGTGACCTCGAAGACGGCGGCGCCGCGGTCGTGCATCGCGGTGAACAGTCGCCGCAGGTGCTTCATCTGGCATTCGATGGTGGTGAAGTACGACAGGCCGCTGTAGGCGTAGGGACTGTTGAGCGACAACAGTTCGGGAACCCGGGACCGTCATGCCCTCGTACGCCTGGAACCGGTTCTGCCGCCACCACGCGCCCAGGTCCCTGCCGTTCCGCCCGATCACCTCGAACGCGGGGAAGTTGGTGTCCCACAGGTCGAATCCCGTTGCCAGCACGAGAACATCGATCTCGGTGCGGTTCCCGGCGTCACGACTCCGGTGGCGTCGATCCGCTCGATGGTGGACGTCTCCAGATGCACGTGCGGCTTGGTGAACGCGCGGAAGTAGTCGTTGGAGAACGTGGGTCGCTTGCAGCCGAAGGAATAGTCCGGGCGTGAGCTTGCGGCGCAGTTCCGGATCGCGGACCTGGCGGTGCAGGTGCGCCCGGCACCATCGTTCGGCCAGCCGGTTGGCGATGCGCAGCTGCCTGTAGTGCACCACCCCCGAGATCATCATCAGTTCGAGGATCGAGCTGCCCAGCAACCGCACCGCGCGCTGCACGATCGGCAACGCCGAGAACAGCCTCCTCAGTGGACCCGGCACGCGGTAGTCGGGCTTCGGGCTGACCCAGATCGGGGTGCGCTGGTACACGGTGAGCGCCGCGGCGGTCCTGGCGAGCTCGGGGATCAGCTGCACCGCGGTGGCGCCGGTGCCGATGATCGCCACCCGTTTACCCGCGAGTTCGACGGAGTCGTCCCAGGCGGCGGTGTGGATCACCTTGCCCTGGAACGACTCGATGCCCGCGATGCCGGGCGTCTTCGGCTGGGAGAGGAAGCCGGTCGCCGTCACCAGATACCGTGCCGTGACGGTCTCACCGCTGTCGACGGTGACCTGCCAGTGGTCCTCGTGCCACACCGCACGCGTCGCCGCGGTGCCGAAGCGCATCGACTCGCGTAAGCCGTACTTGTCGGCCACGTGCTCGGCGTAGCGCTTGAGCTCCTGGCCCGGCGCGAACAGGCGGGACCAGTGCGGGTTCGGCTCGAACGAGTAGGAGTACGTCGAGGACGGGATGTCCACGGCGAGGCCGGGGTAGCGGTTCACGTGCCAGGTGCCGCCGAGGTCGTTCTCCCGTTCGAGGATCAGCAGGTCGTGCAGCCCCTGCCGCTTGAGCTCGATCGCCGCGCCCATGCCGCCGAACCCGGCACCGACGATCACGGCGTCGTACTGCGGAGGATCTTGGGGAGCCATCCGGACCTCCTCGCGGAATCGCGTGTCAGTTCCGGAACCGTATGTCAGTTTCGAGTCGCTGACAAGACGCCGCAGGTCATAGACTCGGCCGCATGACGTCCAGTGCCCAGCCCGTCACCCGCGCCGAGCGCAAGAAGCAGGAGCTTCGCCGCGAGATCATCGACGCGGCGTTCGACTGCTTCGCCGAACACGGCTACCACGCCACCGCGATCTCCGACGTCGCCACGCGCCTGGGCATCGGGCACGGCACCTTCTACCGCTATTTCGAGAACAAGCGCGACATCGTCGACCACGTCATCGGCGGCCTCGTCACCCGCATCACCACCGCGCTCACCGCCGAGAACGCTCCTGACGCGGTCTCGACCCTCGACGAGTACCGCGAGCAGTCCGCGCGCATCGGCGAGTCGCTGGCCCGCATCTTCACCGAGGACCCCCGCGTGCCGCGCCTGCTGCTCTTCGAGGCCCCCGGCATCGACCGGGCCATGGCCGAACGCGTCCTCGACCTCTTCGACGTGGCCGCCGCCCTGACGTCGGCCTACCTGTCGCACGGCGTCGAGCTGGGCTACCTGCGCGCCGACCTCGACGTCGAGAACACGGCCAGGGCGATCAACGGCATGATCCTCGGCTCGGCGATCTCCACGCTGCGCACCGCGGATGCCGGACATCAGCGCCGGCTCAGCGAAGCGGTGCGACGCGTGATGTACGACGGCATCGCGGCGCGCGACGCCTGAGCCCACCCGTCGGTAGAACTGGCTGGTACGAAGGGCGCTTTTGTCCACCTCAGGTGGACAAAAGCGCCCTTCGTACCAGCCAGGCGAGCAGTTCCCGGACCGCGGCGGCGGGCGGCCAGTGGTTCATAGCGCACCTGACCTGGCTAGTTGACGTGTCATCCGCTTTAACCGGCAGGCGATCCGGCTCCCCGTCGGCGGTCACTTCGCGGCCTGGGAACAGCCGCGGCTGCTGGCACAGGAACTCCGGGCGGGCTTCCGGCCGCTCCGCTAGCGTGAGGCACGTGTGGGAGATCGGTGACGCGTACGAGCGCTACGTCGGTCGGTGGAGCAGGCCGGTGGCGGTGGAGTTCCTGCGGTGGCTGGACGTGCCACCCGGCCGGTCGTGGCTGGACGTCGGCTGCGGCACCGGCGCGCTGACGTCCACGGTGCTGGCTCACGCGTCGCCGTCCTCGGTCGTCGGCGTCGACCCGTCGCCAGGGTTTCTGGACCTGGCCCGGCAGCGCGTGTCCGGCGCGAGGTTCGAGGTCGGCGACGCGATGGACCTCGGCGCACGGCAGGCGGACATCGTCGTGAGCGGGCTGGTACTCAACTTCGTGCCCGAGCCGGCTCGCGCGGTGGCCGAGTTCGCGCGGGTGGCCGACGTCGTGGGCGTGTACGTGTGGGACTACGGCAGCGGCATGCAGATGATGCGCCACTTCTGGGACGCCGCAACGGACATCGACCCCGCCGCGGCCACGCACGACGAAGGCTCGAAGTTCACGGCCGTCTGCACTCCGGAGTCGTTGCGCACCCTGTGGTCGGGCCTGCGGGACGTCGAGGTGACCGGCATCGTGGTGCCTACGGTGTTCCGCGACTTCGACGACTTCTGGGAACCGTTCCTCGGCGGCACGGGCGCCGCGCCCGCCTACGCCGCAACGCTGCCCGAGGCCCAGCGCACGGCGGTGGGGGAGCTGCTGCGCTCCCGCCTGCCCGACGGACCGATCCCGCTGACCGCCAGGGCGTGGGCCGTCAGAGGTGTGCGCTGAGGAACCGCTTCAGATGCGGGTTGACCTCGTCCGCGTGGGTCAGGCTCAGGAAGTGCGCGCCGCCCTCGACCGTGACCAGCTCCGCACTGGGCAACGCCTTCGTGATCGCCTCGGCCTTGGCGACCGCGTAGGCGAGGTCCGCCGTGCCGTGTAACACCAGCACGGGCACGTCGATCTCGTTCAGGCGCTCCAGCACTCCTTCCCGGCCCACCAGCGCATCCATGATCAGCCGCAGCCGCGCGCCCTCGATGGCCTGCCACTTCGGCGTCCAGTCCTTCGGGTCGTAGTCGCCGAGGCAGATCTGCGCGACGGTCTCCAGCACCCGGTCCGGCCCCTGACTGATCCACACCTCCGCCAGCTGGTGGTAGGCGTCGGCGATCTGCTGGTCCTCCGGCTCCGCCGACGAGCCCAGCACCGCGAGCGCCGTGACCCGTCGCGGCGCGAGCAACGCCATCCGCAACGCGACGAACCCACCCTGGCTCGTGCCGACCACGGCCGCGGTGTCGACGTCCAGGTGGTCGAGCACGGCGAGCGCGTCCCTGGCCACGTCCCAGTGGTCGAACGGTGCGTCGGCCGGGGTCCCGCCGTGGCCGCGTTCGTCGATGGCGATCAGCCGGTAGGAGTCGCCGAAGGCCTCGACCTGGGACGCCCACATCGTGACGTCCATCAGGAAACTGTGCAGCAGCACGACAACGGGGCCGTCGCCGCCGTGGTCCACGAAATGCACCTGCTGTCCGTCGGCCGTCGTCATCGTCGCCATGCCCGGATCCTTCCACGTGCCCTGGTGCGCTGCGCGACCGCGTGACAAGGCGGTCGTGAGTGGTTGTGGTCGCTATCGCGGCCTTTTCCAATCACGAGAAGAACGTTCGTGTGGAAAAGGTCGCGATAGCGACCACAACCGGTGTCGAGCAACGATCGTGGCTGGTAGAGGCAGTAGGCGTAATGGGATATGACATTCCCCCAATGAAAGAGGAAGGCTAGCCTAATCTTCCGCTCGAATTGCGGGCCCTCCTGACCGGTGGCATCGTCCGTTTCACCGAACCAATTCCCACCACGGATCACGGGAGCGGACATGACCACCCTCGAGAACCCGGCGATGCCCGCCGTCCACGAGTGCACCGTGAGCGGCTGCTCCTACAACCACGACGGCTGTCACGCCTTCGCGATCACCGTCCGCGGCGACAACGGCGCCGCCGACTGCGGCACCTTCCTCCCGCTGAGCACCAAGGGCGGCCTGGACAAGGTCGTGGCGCAGGTGGGCGCCTGCTCGCGCACCGACTGCACGCACAACGTCTCGCTGGAATGCACGGCGGAGAGCGTCCGCATCGGCGCGGGCGCGGGCGACCACATCGCGGGCTGCCTCACCTACCAGCCCCGCTAGATCGTGAGTGGTTTCCGTCGCCGTGGCGACGGAAACCACTCACGATCTCTACTGGTCCTCTTCCTTGCGGTCGACGGCCCGGCCGAGCTCACGCAGCCCGACGTTGACCGCGATGATCGCGACCGTGCCCGCCGCCGCGACGACGTGCATGCCGGCGCCCGCCAGCGATCCCACCGCGGCCGCGCACCAGAGCGTGGCCGCGGTGTTCAGGCCGCGTACGGACAACCCGTCGCGCAGGATCACGCCCGCGCCGAGGAACCCGATTCCGGACACCACCTGGGCGGCCACCCGCGTCGGGTCGCCGGCGGCGGAGAACCCCTGGGCGGACAGCAGAACGAACAACGCGGCCCCGACGGCCACCAGAGCGTTGGTGCGCAGCCCGGCCATGCGGGCCCGGTACTGCCGCTCGAACCCGATCAACGCGCCGAGGCCCATGCTCTCGGCGATGCGCAGGGTCATGTCGAAGATGTGCATCGTGTGACTCCCCAAGGTCTGGGGGTGTGCGTCACACGCCAGTGAAGATGCGTGCCCCAAAGGGAATCGTGAGGTGAGGTGACCTGCACGGGCAACTGTCGCCTGGCATGTGTCGCTCACCTCGCTTCCGTTTGTCCGGCCCCGCGTCTGGTCTGCGAGACGGTGCAAGACGTTATCGGCCGGGGCGTGAGACCGGGGTGAGAGTGGGACGCGCGTCTCACTCCCCGGTTCCACCCGGCAACCTGGCCTGAAATCCCCGCCGAAACCACTCCTGGTGGGCTAGAGCACGTCGAGTGGCTCCGGCCCGTCCGGCGGCGGGAACGCGGCGTCCAGCAGCGCGAGATCCTCATCGGACAGCCGGATGTCCAGCGCGGCGGCGTTCTCGCGGACGTGCGCGAGCGTGCCCGCCTTGGGGATGGCGTTGATGTTCGGGTGCCGCAGCACCCACGCCAGGGCGATCTGGGCCGGTGTGGCGGCGTGGCGCCGTGCGACCGAGGCGAGCGCCGGGTGGCGCAGCAGGCGGCCCTGTTCGACGGGGGAGTAGGCCATGATCGGGATGGCCTGGGTGGCGAGCCACGGCAGCAGGTCGTGCTCGGGGCCGCGGCGGGTGAGGTTGTAGAGGATCTGGTCGGTCTGGCAGAAGCCGGTCAGCTCACCGAGCTCGAGCATGTCGGACAGGTCGAGGTTGCTGACGCCCCAGTGGCGGATCTTGCCTGCGGAGACGAGCGCGTCGAAACCGGCCAGCGTCTGCTCGAACGGCACGCGGCCGCGCCAGTGCAGCAGATAGAGGTCGATGTGGTCGGTGCCGAGCCTGTGCAGACTGGCCTCGCACGCGCGCACGGTGCCCGCGGCACTCGCGTTGCGGGGCAGCACCTTCGACACGAGGAACACGTCGTCGCGGCGTCCGGCGACGGCCTCGCCCACGAGTGACTCCGCGGCGCCGTCGGCGTACATCTCGGCGGTGTCGATCAGGGTCAGGCCGAGGTCGATGCCCAGCCGTAGCGCGGAGATCTCGCTCTCACGCTTCGCCGGGTCCTCGGCCATCCGCCACGTGCCCATGCCGAGTGCGGCGACGGGTTCACCGGACGGCAGCAGCACCTGGCGTTGCGCGGTCGTCATGCGGCAAGGATGCCCCGAAGAGCCGGTTTGTCGTCACCGTTTCGCCGGATCTGCCCGGTGAAGGGCGACCCGGCGAAACGATCAAGCCGACGACGAGGTTCCGGCCTGTGCGGCGGAGCGACGGTGATGGCGTCGCGTCTGCGCCGGCCGGGAGGAGGAACGCAAAAAGCCGCCCCGGTGGGAGACCGGGACGGCTTGAAGCGTCTGCGTCGGATCAGGCCGTGCGGGTACGGCGTCCGCGAAGCTCTTCGAGGCGCTCGTCGAGCAGCTCCTCGAGCTCGGGGATCGACCGGCGCTCCAGGAGCATGTCCCAGTGCGTGCGCGGCGGCTTGACCTTCTTCACCTCAGGCTCGACGCCATCGATGATCTTCGACTCGGTGCCGTGGAGGCGGCATTCCCAGGTCGGCGGCAGCTCGGCGTCGTCCGAGAACGGGACCTCGAAGTCGTGTCCCTTCGGGCATCCGTACCGCGCTGCCCGGCGCGGAGCGAGATCGTGGTTGCGGTCGGTCTCGTAGCTGACTGCTCCGAGCCGGCTTCCACGCAAAACGCGGTCGGCCATGGCGGTGTCCTTTCGCTCGGCTCAGGGCCGGGGCCCAGGCTTCTTGCTCACCGTGTGCAACGCCCGGATTGCTCCGTTTGTTTCCGGCTCGCTCTCATGGTCGCCCACAGTGACGTTGTTCACTCGTCAACGAAGGCTTCCTACTAATGGATGCGATCGCTCAACGATCGTGACGCGTTATCAAGCTACTGAGTGCGTCCATCACTCTAATGGCCTAGTCTAGGTGAAGTGTAATCGCCTAGGCCAACCGGAGCTGGCCACTTTGTGCGACGTCAGGGCCTAGATCGCCCAGTCGGAAGTGACGGCGACAGAGCACTTGGTAGCGGACAGTAGTTTCCGTGGTATCGGTTACACAGTTGCTCTCTGTACCCGATCGGTGCTGCTCCGTGTCCGAAACCGTGTCGGCGACCATGACCGTGTCTCCGGCACGGATCACCCGACCGGCCTGTACTCGTGCGTTGAACCGTCCGGGTACCCCGCACCAGCACAGAACCTCGACCTGGATGGCCTTCAGTTCGTCGGCCAGTTCGAAGAGCCGCTGCGAACCGGGGAACAGCTCGCCGCGGAAGTCCGTGGCCAGTCCGAAGCAGTAGACGTCTACCTGTACATCGTCAGCGAGCTCGGCCAACTGTTCCACCTGTCCGGGGGAGAGGAACTGCGCCTCGTCCACGATCAGGTAATCGACCCGCTGCCCCAGGGCCCACTGGGCCCGCACGAGCCGGCGGAGATCGTCGTCGCCGATCTCCAGCGCCTCCCTGGTGATCCCGATGCGGCTGGAGATCTGCGCGCGTCCTGAGCGGTCGTGGCGCACCAGCAACAGTCCCCGGCGACCCTGGCGGGAGTTGTTGTGGTCGATCTGCAGCGCGAGCGTCGACTTCCCGCAGTCCATCGGGCCGAAGAAGTACTTCAGGTGCCCCACCACCGGAGTCGACCGGCGCGAACCTGCGACAGGGACAGCGGAAAGGGCATCTGTCGGATCGGGGAGGGCGTCCACGGCGGGTCACCCTAGTGCCTGGCACCTGATCAACATGAATCCCCACGACGTATCCCTGCCCACCGATCGATCCTCCCGTGCTTGCCGACATCGGTGCCGGGGAGATAGCCACTGCGCCGCCCGGCGAAACATCAGCCTCACCTCGAAATACTCGATAACTTCAGTGTTGACCGAAACGGACCGTTCCGAGGTAGCTGAAGGTGCTGCCGAAGTGGTACCGGCAGGACCGCGAGGAGGAGATGGTCGGGATGTTCCTGGCCGAGCGGACCGACGATCTCGACCAGGAGCACGGCTGGCCGGGCTGGGGGGAGACGTTCGCGATGCTCGGCCTCGCGGTGCGGACGCGGGGGGAGGTCGTGAGCACGCTGGGCGTGCTGGGGCTGGTGCTGTGGGTCAGTGGCTGCCGGTGCGGCGGCGCTGTTGGGGGTCAGCGCCGCCGCACCGGTCAGACGAGCGTCGGTTCTGGGTTCCCGACTGCCCTGATCGCCCGGCGGACCGGGACGAAGTAGAGCAGCACGAAACCGAGCACGAAGAAGATGATCAGCGAGAGGATGGCCGGCCGCATGCTGCCGGTCATCTGGCTGACGAAACCGAAGATCGCCGGGCCGAGCCAGCTGGTGGCGCGCTCGCCGACCTCGTAGACGGAGAAGTACTGCGCCTCGCGGCCGGGCGGCACCATCTGGCTGAAGAGGCTGCGGGACAACGCGTTCGTGCCACCGAGCACGATGCCGATGCCGGCGGCGACGAGGTAGAACTGGACCTTGTCGCCCGCCTGCACGAAGAACGCGTAGGTGATGACGACGACCCACATGGCCAGCGAGCCCATGATCGTCTTCTTGGCGCCGATGCGCTTGGCGACCGCGCCGTGCAGCACGCCGCCGAAGAACGCGACGAACTGGACGATGAGGATCGTGGAGATGAGCGTCTGCTGGTCGAGCTTGAGCTCCTGGCTGCCGTAGAGGCCCGCGATGTTCGCGACCGTGGCGATGCCGTCGGTGTAGAGCAGGTAGGTGCCGAGGAACGCCAGGGTGAGCGGGAAGGCCTTGGCGGAGCGGATGGTCGCGCCGAGTTCCTTGAAGCCGGCGGTGATGACCGAGGCGCCGTGCTCGCCGCCGTGCGGCGGCTGGTGGCTCTTGAGTCGCTTCAGCGGGATGAGCGTGAACAGCGCCCACCAGACGCCGGAGATGACGAACGCGATGCGCATGGCGTCGCCGGTGGTGATGCCGAGATCCTTGGCGAAGATGGTGATGCCGAGCTGGATCAGCAGGCAGACGCCGCCGCCGAGGTAGCCGTAGGCCCAGCCGCGTGACGACAGGCCGTCGCGTTCGTCCGCCGAGGCGATCTCCGGCAGGAAGGCGTAGTAGACGACGACGCTGGCGCCGTAGCCGATGTTGGCGAGGATGAAGAGCAGCAGGCCGAGCCTCCAGTTCGCGGCCTCGACGAAGAACGAGCGCGATGGTGGCGGCCGAGCCGGTGTAGGCGAACAGCGCGAGCATGCGCTTCTTGTTCTGGGTGCGGTCGGCGATGGCGCCCATGACGGGCAGCACGATCACCTGGATGACGGTCGCGAACGACAGCAGGTAGGTCCACAGCGAGCCGGCCGGGAACTGGAGTCCGGCGATCGTGATGTCGCAACTGGAGAGCGCGTTGTCGTTCGGGCACGGGTTTGGGCCGTTGAGCGCCGTGTCGGCCTTGGCCGCGATGGTGGCGATGTCGGTGAGGTAGAGCGAGAAGAACACGGTGACCACGGACGTGGGGAACACGGAGTTCGCCACGTCGTACCAGACCCAGCCTCGCTGTTCCCTGCGTCGGCTGGCGGTGGTGGCGCCGTTGTTCTCTGCGGCGGCGTCGTCGCCCTTGACCTTCATGTCGGCGGACTGTACTTGTCCGCCGACACATCCGATGATCGACTGCCCAAGCTGTTACCAGGTACCGCGCGACCGGAGCACTTCCCGCAACACGTCCGGCCTGTCGGTCACCAGACCGTCCACTCCAAGATCGAGCAGGGCCCTCATGTCGGCCTCGTCGTCGATCGTCCACACGTGCACTTCGAGATGGCGTTTGTGGGCGGCCGCGACGAACCTGCGGTCGACGACGGTGAGCTTTCCCTGGCTGCGTGGCACCTGTGCGACCTGGCCGCGCACCGCGAGTCCGGCGAAGGGGATCCGCCCGGCCGCCCAGAGCGCGCCCGCGCTGCGGGGGCCCATCGAGGTGAGGAGTTCCTGCCCGCCGCCTCGGCGCAGCCGGGAGAGCCGGTTGTCGGAGAAGCTCGCGAGGCACACCCGGTGCAGTGCCTTGGCCTTGCGCAGCAGGGCGAGGATCGGCTCGACGGCGTTCTCGGTCTTCACGTCGATGTTGAAGAACGTGTCGGGGAGTTCCTCGAGCACGTCGGCGAGGCGGGCGATGGGGTCGCGGCCGCCGACGCGGGCGTGCTGGACCTCGGTCCACGGCAGCTCCGAGACCCGGCCGGTGCCGTCGGTGGTGCGGTCGAGCGTGTGGTCGTGGTGGACCACGACCTCGCCGTCGAGCGTGGCGTGGACGTCGGTCTCGATGTAGCGGTAGCCCTCCTGCACGGCACGGCGGAACGAGCTCAGCGAGTTCTCCATGCCGGCGAGGTCGTCGACGTGCCAGCCGCGGTGGGCGAAGGCTCGGGGGCGCGGACCTGCGAGGTACGGGTGGGTCACGGTCCGAGTGTGCCTCCTGGAACTGGCTCCGGGATGGACAGTGGGTGGCGAGACACTTTCTTCTAAATCTCTATTGCTTCAGTGTTGGCCAAAAGTAATCACCTCCGTGGTCCGGCACACACAAAACACGACAGAACCAACCAAGCTCAGACCACAAGGCACCCCCGGTTCCCTACTAAGGTCGGGCTTTGTGGCGAGTCGCTGGAGACCTCACCCGCGGATTCGCTACCGTCGCGCGCCATGGAGCGCTCCATGGAGGCGGATGAGCCGAGGCACTGTGCGTGGTGCGGGCGGAGGTTGCCGGGGAGTGGACGAATCGGCCGGCCGAGGCGGTACTGTGCACAGCCTTGCCGCCAGCGTGCGTACGAGCGGCGGGCGGCGTTGCAGCGCGGTGGCCTGCCGGAGGACGCGGTGGTGCTGAGCACCGCCGAGCTGGCTGATCTGCAGGATCGCTTGTTCCAGCTGCGGTGTGCCGCGGAGGATGTGGTGACGGCCGCGCAGGACGGGGCGGAGAACGAGGAGCTCCGTAAGTTGGCGGCGGAGTTGGTGGAGTCGGCGAAGGGTTTGGAGCGGCTGCGCTGAGTGCACAGCCAGGTGCACGGTCAGGTGCACCGCCATCCGTTCGCAAATCAGCGAACCAACCGGCGTAGCGGGTTGCTTACGTCCGGTGATCGGACGATCATGACGCGCGTGACCTCCTATTGCCGCACGGTGCTGGACCGGGCGGACGTCGGCTATGCCGTGACGGACGCGCGCGGGAGCCTGCTCTGGTGCAATCGCGCGCTGGGCGCTGTGCTCGGGGTGCCGGTCGAGCAGGCGTACGGGCGGTCGCTGCCCGCGTTGCTTCCCGGTGTGCCCGAGGCGCCCGCGCCGGCGCGGGAGGTGCTGGCACCCGGTCCGAAGTGGCTGGAGGTGCGGTGCTCGCGGCTGGGCGACGACCTGATGTACGAGGTCGTGGACGTGTCGGCGTGGCGGGACCGCGAGCTGACGGTGACGCAGGAGGCGGACGCGTTGCGGCGGGCCCAGGCGTTGGGGCGCATGGGGACGTGGGAGTGGTCGATCTCGGATGACCGGGTGACGTGGTCGGACACGTTGCTGGAGATGTTCGGGTTCGCGCCGGGGACGGCGTTCGACTTCGAGATGTACGCGCAGCTGGTGCACCCGGACGACCTGCCGATGATCGAGGAGACGCTCGACACGGCGTTGAAGACCGGCTCGGTGTTCACGTACACGCACCGGATGATCCGCACCGATGGCGCCGAGCGGGTGTTCGAGTGCTTCGGTGAGGTCGTGGTGGACGCGAACGGCACGCCGTTGCGCGCCCTCGGTACGGCGCACGACGTGACTCAGTCGTCGCGGGTGCATGACGAGCTTGTGCGGATGGCGGAGCAGGATCCGCTGACGGGTCTGCCGAACCGGAGAGCGCTCACGCGGGCGTTGGAGCAGGAGCTGGCGAACAACGGTTCGGGTGCGCTTCTGGTGCTGGATCTGGACAACTTCAAGGACGTCAACGATCTGCGTGGTCACGCGGTGGGTGACCGGGTGATGCGGATGCTGGCGTCGGCGTTGCAGTCTCGGCTGGGTGACCGGTTGATCGCGCGGCTGGGTGGTGACGAGTTCGCGGTGGTCCTGCCGGGAGCGTCGCCTCAGGACGCCTCCGCGGTGGCGGACGGTCTGCGGGACGCGGTGGCGGGGTTCCCGCTCGCGGGTATCGGTACGCCGGCGCGGATCACGGTCAGCACGGGTCTGGCGGAGTTCGGTCCCGGTGACTCGTGGGAGCTGGTGCTCGCGAACGCCGACCTGGCGCTCTATGCGTCGAAGGCGGCGGGTCGTGACCGGGTGACGGTGTACGAGCCGAACCACTACGCGGACACGGTCAAGCGGGTGTCGGTTCTGGACCGGCTTCGTTCGGCGCTCGCCGGTGACGGCCTGGCGTTGCACGCCATGCCGATGGTGGAGCTGTCGTCGGGCAAGGTCCTGGGGCATGAGCTGCTGCTGCGGCTGGAGGACGATCAGGAACCTTATCTGGGCCCGGCGGACTTCCTGCCGGTGGCCGAGCGGTCGAACCTGATTCTCGAGGTGGACCGGTGGGTGTTGACGACGGCGATCGACGCGTTGGTGGCGGAGCCGAGCTCGTCGCTGCGGTTCAACGTGAACGTGTCGGGCCGGACGCTGGAGGATCCTGACTTCGCGGATTTCGTGCTGGACAAGCTGGAGTCGGCGGGGGTGGCGCCGGGCAGGCTGGGTCTGGAGATCACGGAGACGGCGGCGGTGACCAATTTGGACGCCGCGGTGTCGCTGGCGACGCGGCTGCGGCAGTTCGGGTGCCGGATCACGCTGGACGACTTCGGTTCGGGTTTCGGGTCGTTCGTGCATCTGAAGCATCTGCCGATCACGGGCATCAAGATCGACGGCGAGTTCGTGAAGGGTATCGAGACGAACGACGCGGACGCGGTGCTGGTGTCGGGGATCGTGCAGATCGCGAACGGGCTGGGGTTGTCGGCGGTGGCGGAGTGGGTGGAGCGGCCGTCGCAGGTGGAGGCGTTGCGGCGGTTGGGTGTCCGGGTGGGGCAGGGGTTCCATCTCGGTCGGCCGGTGCCGTTGGGTGACGTGTTGAGCGCGGAGCGCATGCGGCCGAATGGCGCATTGTCGTCTCAGGTGGTCGGAGCAGAGGATGGTGCGCGCTCCTGATCCCCCGCCTGATGGGTTGCCCGTGTCGTCTTGTGGTCTGCGTCGTCTTGAGTTGAGCGTTGCCGAGCCTGAGTTGTCGGTGGACTTCTTCGCCGGTGTTCTGGGTTGGACGGTGATAGCGGAGCCGGGTGGGACGTTCACGGGTTGGGTGGGTGACAGACTCGCGGCGCAGGTTGTTGCGGGAGAACAGGGTTGGCGTTTTTTCTTCGGTGGCGACGAGCCGCGCGAGCTGACCGGCGGATCCTTTGTGGACGGCGGTCGGGTGTTGCACGGTCCGTGGGCTCCGGCGCCGCGTCACGGTGAGCCGTGCTGGGTGGAGCTGATGACTTCCGAGCCGGACGACGAGTACTGGACGCGGGAGCTCGGCTGGGCGAGCGAGCGTGCGGACCGGGGTTTCGACGTGTTCACGTCGAGCAGGCACGGTGACCCGCGTCCGGTGGCGGGCAGGATGAGTTCCTGTTTCCCCGAGTTCGGCCCGCACTGGAGCGTGTACTTCGCCGTCGACGACCTCGAGGCGGCGTGCGCGCGAGTGTCCGGGTTGGACGGCAAGGTGGGGGTGGGGCCCACGATCTTGCCGATCGGGCGGTTCGCCTCGATCGAGGGCCCGCACGGTGGTGGTGGTTGCGTGCTGCTGGAACGCCCGGAGGGCTGGGGCGGGAACCTGGTTAGCTAGCGGGGTCGCGGTCGGTGAGCGCCACGGCGAGCAGCAGTAGCCCGGTGGCGATGCTGACGCCGGAGTTGATGATCAGGTCGGACGTGGCCATGCCGATCTCGCGGCCCCAGTAGACGAGCTGGGAGCCGGCGTCCCAGAACAGGTACATCAGGGCGTTGACGAGGATGAGCTTGCGGCGGTCGGCCGCGCGCCGCAGTCCCATCGCGATGATGACCATGGCGATGAGCACCACGTGGTAGCCGGCGACGGCGTACCACTGGAACGCGCGGGTCGGCGTCATCTCGCCGCCGAGGTACGCCTTGTCGGTGAGCTCGGGTGCGAACATCAGCACGACGATCTGCAGCAGGTTGAAGGCGATGTAGAGCCAGAGGACGATCCGCTGCCAGAGCCGCACGGTCAGGTGTCCAGCTCGGGTGGGAAGCCGCCGGTGGCGATGGGGCCCCAGCGGTCGATCGTGACGCGGATGAGCGACTTGCCCTGGCGGAGCATGGCGGCGCGGTACTCGTCCCAGTCGGGGTGCTCACCGGCGATGCAGCGGTAGTACTCGACGAAGTCCTCGAGTGCCTCGGGCAGGTCGAGCACCTCGGCGGTGCCGTCGATCTGCACGTACGGCCCGTCCCAGTCATCCGACAGGACGCACATGGTGACGGCCGGGTCGCGGCGGGCGTTGCGGGCCTTGGCGCGCTGCGGGTAGGTCGAGACGACGATGCGGCCCTGTGTGTCGACGCCGCAGGCGACGGGGGAGACCTGGGGTCCGCCGTCGGAGGAGCGGCGGGTGATCAGCACGCCGTGGTGGCGGGTGCGGAGGAACTCGAGCAGCTGCGGCCGGTCGACGACGTCGGCCGTGGCGATCTTCGGCATGATGTGCAGCATGGCACGGTTCACCTCGTTCGACGGCACTGAGCTCGCCTATCGAGAAGCTGGGTCGGGCGCCCCGCTGATCTGCGTCGCCGGTGGTCCCGGCCGGGCGTCGGAGTACCTGGAGACGCTCGGTGGCCTGGACGCGCACCGCCGGTTGGTGATCTTGGACAACCGCGGCACGGGCGAGTCGGCGGAGCCGGCGGATCCGTTCACGTACCGGCGGGACATGCTGGTGCGGGACGTGGAGATGCTGCGCCGCCATCTCGGCCTGGACCGGGTGGACGTGCTCGGTCACTCGGCGGGTGCGGGGATCGCGATGGGGTACGCGGCGGACTTCCCTGACCGTCTCGGCAAGCTGGTGCTGCTCACGCCGGCGTTGCGTTCGGTGGGGTTGTCGCCGGAGCAGAGCGACTGGGACAGGTTCCTGGCGTCGCGGCAGGGTGAGCCGTGGTTCGCGGGTGCTCAGCAGGCGTTGGAGCGCAATGCGGCGGGCGATGACTCGGTGGAGAACCGGGTGGCCGCGTCACCGTTGCTGTACGCGCGGTGGGACGAGCGGTCGCAGGCGCATGCGCGGGCCGAGCTGAGGCAGTGGAAGTACCACGTGGCGCTGGGCTACAACGCCGACGGGGCGTTCGTGCCGGGTGTGCTGCGGCGGGCGTTGGCGGAGTTCGATCACCAGGTGCTGGTCTACGCGTGCAGCGTGGATCCGATCTCGCCACCGCGGCGGTGCTTCGAGCTGGCGGATCTGTTCCCGGACTCGACGATCACGGTCCACGAGGGTGTAGGCCACTACCCGTGGGTGGAAGAGCCGGACGAGGTGTCGAAGCGGATCGCCGCGTTCCTGGACTGTTAGGCGGGATGGTGAGTCGCCGTGGGGAGAGTCTCGTTCGGGGTGCTTGGTCCGCTGTGGGTGGTGCGGGACGGGCAGGTTGTGCAGCTCAACGCCCCCAAGCTGCGGGTGCTGCTGGCGGCGTTGCTGCTGCGGGCGAACCTCCCCGTGCCGGTGGAGACGCTGGCTGACTGGCTGTGGGGTGAGGACCACTCGTCGGCCGCGCGCAAGAGCACGCAGATGTACGTGCTGCGGCTGCGCCGGGTGCTGGGTGACGAGGTCGTGATCGAGACACATCCGCACAGCTATCTGCTCCGGGTGCGGCCTGATCAGCTGGATCTTCTGCGGTTCCGGCGGCTGACGCGGGAGGCCGGGTCAGGTGGTGCCGCTGACGAGCGGCGGCTGCTCGCGGAGGCGCTGGCGTGCTGGCGGGGGCCGCCACTGGAAGACGTGGAGTGCGAGCTGATGCGGCGGGACGAGATTCCTCAGCTCGAAGAGGAACGGCTGCGCGTTCAGGAACGGTTCTTCGAGGTGAGCCTTCAGCTCGGTGGTCATCGGGACGTGCTCGGTGAGCTCGTGCGGCTCACTGAGCAGCATCCGTGGCAGGAGTCGTTCTGGGCGCATCTGCTCGTCGCGTTGCACGGGACCGGCCGGCGGGCGGAGGCGCTGGAGACCTACCAGAAGCTGCGTCGCAGGTTCGTCGACGAGCTGGGGGTCGAACCGGGCGCGCAGGTGCGGCAGGCGCACCGGTCGATCCTCGACGACGAGGGTTCCGGTTCCGGCGCGCCGGAACCGGCGGTGTGGCAGCTGCCGGGTGACGTGGCGCGGTTCGTCGGGCGGAAGGCGGCGATCGGTGAGCTGTCCCGGATGACGTCCGCGCGGCGCGACATCGTGATCTCCGGGCCGCCGGGCGTCGGGAAGACCACGCTCGCGGTCCACGTCGCGCATCTGTGGGCCGCGGAGTTCCCGGATGGTCAGCTGTATGTGAACCTGCAGGGTTTCGCGGCGGATCCACCGTTGTCGCCGGCGGCGGCGCTGAGCAGGTTCCTGCGGGCGCTCGGTGTGGCTCGCGATCATGTTCCCGATGCCGTGGAGGAGCAGGCGGCGGTGTTCCGCAGCAGGCTGGCGGGCCGCCGGATGCTGCTGGTGCTGGACAACGCGGTCAGTGCCGAGCAGGTGCGTCCGCTGCTGCCGGGTCAGCCGGGCTGTCTCGTGCTGATCACCAGCCGCAGCGACCTGCGCGGTCTTGCGGTGAGTCCCGGTGCCGCGCACCTGCCGCTCGACGTGCTGACTGAGGACGAGTCGCGTGCGGTGCTCACCGACCTGGTCGGTGTCGCTCGTGCCGAAGCGGAGTCCGAGGCCGTCGGCGAGCTGGCGAGGACGTGTGCTCACCTGCCGCTGGCACTGCGGATCGCGGGAGCCAACCTCGCCGCCGATCCGCTGCGCGGCGTCGCGGAGCACACCGCGGAGCTGATTGCCCGCGGGCGCCTGCGTGGGCTGGCCGTTGACGGGGACGAGCGGTCCGCGGTGCGTGCGGCGTTCGACCAGTCGTATCTGCGGCTGGCCGAGGCCGACCGAGGGTTGTTCCGCCTGCTCGGTCTCGCGCCCGGCCCGGACATCGGCGTGGCCGCAGCGGCCGCGTTGGTGGAGGTCCCCGTGGCTGAGGCGAGGCGTGCGCTGGGCCGGATCACCGCGGCGAACCTGCTGGTGCGCACGGCGGCGGACCGTTGTGCCTTCCACGACCTGATCCGCGAGTACGCCGCCGATCAGCCGCGCGACGACGACGCTGACGAGGCGTTGTCGCGGCTGATGGACTTCTACGTGCACACCGCCACGGTTCTCGCCGAGCCGGAGGCGCTGCGGTGGCTGGACGAGGAGAAAGACACCCTGCTCGCCGCCATGACCTGGTCGGCCACCCGCCCGGCGGCGCATCACCACGCCTGGCGGCTGGTCACCATCCTGCATGGCTACCTGCGTACGCGTGGGCACGCGCGCGAGGCCATCGCCGACTGCGAACAGGCGTTGCGGGCAGCGGCTGCGACGGGCGACGGGCGAGCCCGGATGTCGCTGCTCGATCTGCTGGGCCACCTGACCCACAACCTCGGCGAGTTCGACCGGGCGATCGGCTACCACGAGCAGATGCTGGCCGCGGCGCGTGACCTCGGCGATCTCGACGCGGAGGCGGAGGCGCTGCGCAACGTCGGCAGCCACCTCAAGCAGCAGGGCAGGCCTCAGCAAGCGCTGCGCTACTACCGCCGTTCGCTCACGGTCAGCAGGCAGGCGGGCAACACCACGGCGGAGATCATGGCGCTGAACTTCATCGGCGTGGCCACCGCGTTCGCCGGTGAGCCCGCCGCAGCGGTGCCGTGGCACGAACAGTCGCTCGGCGTCGCCGAGCGGGACGGCAACCGGGAAGCCGTCCACCGGGCCCTCAACGGCCGCGGCATCGCACGGTGGGCGCTCGGAGAGCTCGACGACTCGCTGACCGACCACACACAGGTGCTCGCCTATTGCCGTGAGGCCGGCCGGGTCTTCGGCGAGATGTCCTCACTGGCCTGCCTCGCGGAAAGCCACCTCGACGCCGGGGAGCTTGAGCGGGCTCTCGCGCTGGGCAACGAAGCACTCGCGCTGGCCCTGCGCCACGGCGACCGACGCGTCGAGGCGAACCTGACCAGGATCATCGCCACCGTCCATACCGGTCGCGGCGAGTACGCGACCGCGGTCGAGTCGCACGAGAACGCGCTGCGACTGGCCAGGGAGATCGGGTTCGGCTACGGCGAGGCAGCCGCGCTGATCGGCCTGGCCGCCGCACGCCGCAACCTCGGCGACGCCCGCACGGCGTTGACGCACAGCGAACAGGCCTTGGCCCTGACGCGGGAGAGCGGGGCCCTACTCCTGGAACCCGACGCGCTCACCGAGATCGCCCATGACCAGCTCGAACTCGGGGACTCGCGCGCTGCAGCCACCGCCGCGCTCGCGGTCGAACTTGCCGCGCGACGACAACGACGGCTCGTCGAACAACGCGCAAGGCAGGTCCTGGGACTCGCCGGCCCCGGCAGGAGCGGCTAAGCCGTGGCGACGCGGTCGCGGCCGTTGTTCTTGGCCTGGTAGAGAGCCTCGTCCGCGGCCAGCAGCAGCGGGCTGAGATCGGTGGCGGCGTCGGGGAACACCGCGGCGCCCACGGACGCGGTCAGACCGTTGATGATTCGGTCGTTGCCGATGCGGTCGATGACCGGGATGTGCAGGGCGGCGACCTCGAAGCGGATCCGTTCGGCGGTCGCGCGGACTTCCTCGGTGCTGACACCGGGCAGCAGCACCGCGAACTCCTCACCGCCGAACCTGCCCACGAGGTCGTAGGAGCGGACGGAGTGCTTGAGCGCGTCCGCGACCGCGCGCAGCACCTTGTCGCCCGCGAGATGGCCGTAGGTGTCGTTGATCAGTTTGAAGTGGTCGAGGTCGAGGATGAGGACACCGACCGTGGAGACCAGGCGTCGCGCGCGCTCGATCTCGCGTTCGGCCACGTCGTGCCAGAACGTGGCGTCGACCAGGTTCGTCTTCGAGTCAGTGCGGGCGGCGACGCGGAACTGGGGCAGCAGCAGGCCCATGTGCAGGGCGAGAATGGTGAGCAGCAGCATCGGCGCGAGCCACGGCCGGTCGGTCATCATGACCGCGAGCACCGAGCCCAGCCCGATCGAGGCGAGCACGATGAGCTGGTCGGAGGCGTTGCCCAGTGCCGCGCGGGCGGGCTTGTCGCGGTTGGTCATCACGATGGCGGCGACCACGAGCGCGTAGTTCACGAGCCAGTAGACGAGGCCGGCACAGGTCAGCGCGAGCAGCCCGATCGGTCCGTCAATGTCGACCGGCCGGAACGAGAAGAATCCCAGTACCAGTTGCGCACAGGCACATGCGAGTACGACAGTGGCCGCGGAGAACACCTTGCGGAACAGGACCGCCCGCCGTTTGTAGACCCGAAGCCATGCGTGCAGGTAGCTGATGACGATCAGCGCGACCAGCAGGGGCATCGGTAGAACGAGCACGCCCGCGAACAGCCACACAGACTGCATGTGGGCGTGCGGCGAGCCCTCGTGCGAGATTTCGCGAATCCGCTCGATCCCCTGAGCTGCTTCCAGATGCAGCACCGCACCACCTGCGAGAAGCAGGAACAGCGGCCAAGCGAAGGCCTCGGCAGGGGTACGCCATGCGGTGGCGAGCGTGACGAGGGACGCCGAAATGTCCATCGTCACGACGTAGGCCAGCACCACAGGAGGAAGCGACCATAACCTCCATCGGCGCGGGTCGAGCCAAGGCACGCTGCCACCCCCACACCACCGTCAGGAACAAACCACTGTAGCTACCAGGTAACTCAAAGTCGTGGCTCCATGTGGGGGACCTCACCCTGAGTAGTACTCATGATTTCAGCACCCCTCGAAGGAGATTGTCATGATCGTCCGTACCTCTTCCCCGCGTCCGGTCCGCCCCAACGACTGGAACCGTCCGAACGACTGGAGCCGTCCGAACGACTGGCGTTCCGCGGACTCCCGTTGAACCATAGGACCGCCGCACCGCCTGCCGCGAGCACCCCGAGTGCTCCGGCGGCGGCGACGACCTGGTGCGCGGGGAACCGTTCGGCGGCCAGGCCAGCGAGCCCGATCCCCACCCCCTGTGACACCCGCAGTGCGGTCACGGCCAGCCCGAATGCCTGACCGCGAGAGGCATCGGGCACGGCACGGACGAACGCCGTGTTCGCGACCAGGTGATACGCGCTGGCCGCTCCGGACAATGCGAACAACAACACACTGACAACAAGTCCCGGCCGCAGCACGGCAGGGACGAGGACCACGCACGCGGCGATAGCCAGCCACGGCATGACGCGCAGCTGGCTCGTCTCAGGCAGGCGTGCGATCAGCACCATGCCGAGCGCGGTGCCCGCCGCGTAGGCGCCGAAGATCAGCCCGACGGCCTCGGGCCCGGCCCCGAGCTGCGCCGCGTACGGCGCGGCCAGTGCCTCGCCGACGATGTAGAACCCCGACACGCAGGCGAGCGTGACCAGCGCCCGCAACCGCCGATCACCCCACACGAGCCGCGCCCCGCCCACCAGATCAGCCGGCCATGTCTGCCGGCGCGGGCGGTCCGGCGCGGGCCGTGAGAGCAGGAACCCGCTGAGCACCAGCGCGGAGACGGCGAACGTCAGCCCGTCCGCCGCCAGCACGAGACCCGGCCCCAGCCACGCCACCAGCACACCGCCACTGACGAACCCGACGACCTGCGCCGCCTGCGTCACCGTGTTGAGCACCGCCTGACCCAGCGGATACCGCTCGTCGGGAAGAACATGGGGCAGCAGTGCCGCCCGCGCCGCGCCGTGCGGTGCCCCAGCGAACTGCACGAGCACCAGCAGTGACGCGAGCAGCCACAACGGCATCTGCGGCAACGCCATGAACACCAGCAGCACCGCCCGGACGAGATCGGCGGCGACCATCACGTCCCGGCGTGCGAAACGGTCGGCGAGCCCCGAGAGCAGGGGCCCGCCGACCAGGTCCGGCAGGAACGTCAACGCGTAGGTCAGCGCGGTCAGGCCGGCGCTGGCGGTGCGGTCGTAGACGTGCACCGACAGCGCCACCCGCGCGAACTGGTCCCCGGCCACCGACACCACGTGCGCGGCGAACAGGGCGCGGAACTCACCGTCGCGGGCGAGATCGCGGTAGCCGGGCATGCGCTACAGGATGGACGACCAGAACCCGCACTGGTGATCACGCGCGAAATCAGCCGGTCCGATTGCTCCGGGTGCCAGCGACTGCACCTCCGAACGCCAGCCCGGATCGCCGGTGCGGGCGAACCGGCCCCACGCGGCGATCATGTAGTCCGACACCTTGCGCTGCTCGGCCGACAACGTGACGCCGGGGAACTCGAACAGCATCAGCAGCTCGGAGGCGTGGTAGGCCTTGTAGTCCGGGAACGGTGGCAGCGGGAAGATCAGCGGAACGTCCTGGTCGGCGAACTCGTAGCCGGAGACCCGCGTGTGGCGGCCCAGTTCCTTGCGCGCCAGCTGCGACGTGCACGACCACGACTTGTCGGTCATCATCTCCGCGAGCTCGTCGCGGGCGTCGTCGTTGCCGTTGACCGGGTAACGGGCCACGATCCGGTCGGCCACGCCCTCACCGAACAACCCCGCCACGTTCGCCCGATAGGCCGACTCCGGAATCGGCGCGGGCCAGATCAGCGGCGCGAACAGCGTCGCCTCGTCGTGCGTGGACCCGACCAGCGTCGGCACCCGGTTCATCCGGCCGCTGCGCTGCGCCACGACCGGGTCGATCGGCAGCACCGCCGTGTCGTAGGCGGGGAAGCCGAACTTCTCGTGCACGGTCAGCAGCTTCGCCACCGGCTGCGCCCGCAGGCACGCGATGTCCGCGCACCCCAGGGTGCCCGCACCCAGCTTCTCCACGTCCGCGCGCGCCTTCCACAGCGTCTCGAACGTGCCCGGCTTGCTCGCCGACGGTCCGTCGAGCCCGCACGGACCGGACTGGATGATCGCCTTGTCGAACAACCCGCGCCGCCCGCGGTGACGCGAGCTGCGCACACACGCTCAGCCCACCGGCGGACTCACCGAAGATCGTCACGTTGCCGGGGTTGCCGCCGAACGCGCGGGCGTTGCGCTGCACCCACTTCAACGCCGCCTGCTGATCCGCCAGGCCGTACGCGCCGGAGCCGGGCAGGCCGGGGTGACCGAAGTAGCCGAACACACCCAGCCGGTAGTTGATCGTCACGACCACGGCGTCGTTCTTGGTCGCGAGCCACCGCGCGTCGTACTGCGCGCCGCCGCCCGCGGTGAACGAGCCGCCGTGGATCCACACCATCACCGGACGGTGCCTGGCCGGACCCGCAGGCGTCGTGACGTTGAGGTACAGGCAGTCCTCGACCGCCGAACCCGGCTGGCCCAGCTGCGAGTTCTGCGCGCAGATCGGCGCGGGCACCGTGGCGTCCCGCACGCCCTGCCACGCCGCGGCCGGCTGCGGATCACGCCACCGGTTCTCGCCCACCGGCGGCGCGGCGAACGGAATATTGCCGAACGTGCGGTACGTGCCGGTCACCGTCCCCGAGACCAGGCCCTTGTCCGTGCGGACGAGTTTCCCGTCGTCCGCCTGAGCCGGCGCGACGACGACCACGCAGGCCAACGCCGCCGCCATCACGGTCACCCCGGCCGCGACCAAAGTTCGCTTCATGCCCCTCTTCCTCACTGTTGTCCCCAGATCCGTGCCGGAAATCCCGACCAACGCCGGGATCTCCGCGTCGGAGCAGACGCCGTGGCAACCGGCACCAGGGCGCACGCCATCGCGGCGGCCAAGGCCGCCGTCAGCATTCGTGACATCTGTGGAATTCCCCCTTCGGGCTCGAACGTATCGACAGCCGCGACGGGTGAGAACCGCTGAAAGTGAACTTGTTCCATCATCCGAAAGTGGATTGCCCGACCACCGGTTGCCGACATACCGACCGGTCGGTACCCTCCGATCCGTGGGTGACACTCTGCTTCCGGACCAGGCTCAGTCAGACCAAGCGCAGTCAGGCCAGGCGCAGTCAGGCCAACCTCGGGTCGACGCGCTCGTCTTCGACTGGGGCGGCGTGCTGACCGTCTCCGTGCCGGAGTTCGTCGGCGCCTGGCTGCACGCCGAATCCATCGACCGCGAGGTCTACGGCCGGATCATGCGCGACTGGATGGGCCGCGAGGCCCTGCCGGACAACCCCGTCGCACAGTTGGAGACCGGCGAGCTGACCGTGCCCGAGTTCGAACGGCTGCTGGCCGCCGAGCTCATCACCACCGGCGGCGCCACGATCGAGCACAGCGGCCTGCTGCGGCGCATGTTCGGCGGCGCCACCCCGGACCCCGCCATGGTCGAGCTCGTCCGCAAGGCCCGCGCCGCCGGCCTGCACACCGCCCTGTTGTCCAACAGCTGGGGCGAGGGCTACCCGGCCGAGTTGCTCGTCGAGCTGTTCGACACCGTCGTGATCAGCGGCCGCATCGGCCTGCGCAAACCCGACGAGCGCATCTACCGTCACACCCTCGACCAGATCGGCGTCCCGGCCGGCCGCACCGTGTTCTTCGACGACGCGCCGGTCAACGTCGACGCCGCCAAGGCCGTGGGCATGCACGCGTTCCGCCACACCACCGCCGACGCCACCCGCGCCGCGCTCGCCACCCTCGGAGTGAACCTGTGAGCGAACTTCCCGGTCTGGACCTCGAGGCGCTGGCGAAGCATCTCGGCACCGGCGAGCTGACCGGGGAGCTGTTCCCCGGCGGCCGGTCCAACCTCACCTACCGCGTCACCGACGGCACGCCAGCGCTGGGTGCTGCGCCGCCCGCCGCTGGGCCACGTCCTGGCCACGGCGCACGACATGGCCCGCGAGTTCCGGGTCATCTCCGCGCTGGAGCAGACGACCGTGCCCGTGCCGCACGCCTACCAGCTCGTCGAGGACACCTCGGTGATCGGCGCGCCGTTCTACCTCATGCAGGAGATGCCCGGCGTCGCGCTGCGCGAACGTTCGCCAGTGCACGTGGCTCAACTCCGAGAAAGCCACCGTGCTGTCGCGGAAGCTGGTCGACGTGCTCGCCGACCTGCACTCCGTCGACCCCGAATCGGTCGGTCTCGGCGACTTCGGGCGCCCTGAAGGGTTCCTCGCCCGGCAGGTGAAGCGGTGGGGCAAGCAGCTCGACGCCTCCCGCAGCCGCGACCTGCCCGGCATCGACGAACTGCGAGACAAACTCGCCGACACCGTTCCGGACTCACCGCGCGTGGCGATCATCCACGGCGACTACCGCCTCGACAACGCGCTGGTGACGGAGTCGCCACTGCGGATCAGCGCCGTCCTGGACTGGGAGATGGCCACCCTCGGCGACCCGCTCGCCGACCTCGGCCTGCTCTACGTCTACTGGGCAGGACTGGGCGTCGACAACGACCCCATCACCGGCACCGTCCCCTCGATGCCCGGCTTCCTGTCCCCGGACGAGCTCGTCGCCCGCTACAGCGCCCGCACCGGAACCGACACCTCCGGCCTCGGCTGGTACATCGCCTTCGGCTACTTCAAGCTCGCCGTCATCGTCGAAGGCATCCACTACCGGTTCAGCTCCGGCAAAACCGTCGGCGCCGGCTTCGAGAAGCTCGGCGCGTTCACCGTCCCCCTCGTTCGGCAGGGTCTCGCCGCCGCCCACAAGGAGCTCTGACATGGACTTCGCCTACGACGCCAAGACCGAAGAACTGCGCACCAAGCTGCTCGCCGTTCATGGACGAGTTCGTCTATCCCGGCCGAGGCCGTGCTCGAACAGCAGCTGCACGACGCCGCCGACCCGTGGGAACGCCAGCCCATCCTCGAGGAGCTCAAGGTCGAAGCCCGCAAACAGGGCCTCTGGAACCTTTTCCACCCCGAGCACAGCGACGGCGTGACGAACCTGCAGTACGCGCCGCTCGCCGAGATCACCGGCCGCAGCCCGCACCTGGCCCCCGAAGCGCTCAACTGCGCCGCACCGGACACCGGCAACATGGAGGTGCTGACGATGTTCGGCACCGACGAGCAGAAGAAGCAGTGGCTGCAGCCCCTGCTCGACGGCGAGATCCGCTCCGCGTTCTGCATGACCGAACCCGACGTCGCCTCCTCCGACGCCACCAACATCGCCACCCGCATCGAACGCGACGGCGACGACTACGTCATCAACGGCCGCAAGTGGTGGTCCTCCGGCGCGATGAACCCCAACTGCGCCATCTTCATCGTGATGGGCAAGACCGACCCCGACGCCGACCGGCACCGCCAGCAGTCGCAGATCCTCGTCCCGCGCGACACCC
Organism: uncultured Actinomycetota bacterium; assembly: GCA_963766275.1. Taxonomy (GTDB): domain Bacteria; phylum Actinomycetota; class Actinomycetes; order Mycobacteriales; family Pseudonocardiaceae; genus Lentzea. The sequence goes on along the minus strand of CAVYAD010000009.1, from coordinate 48,449 downwards.
CCGGCATCACCGTCAAGCGCGCCATGCACGTCTTCGGCTACGCCGACTACGCCCACGGCGGCCACGCCGAGATCGAGTTCAAGGACGTCCGCGTCCCGGCCTCGAACCTGATCTCAGGTCGAGGGCGAGGGCTTCGCCATCGCCCAGGCCCGCCTGGGCCCCGGCCGCATCCACCACTGCATGCGCCTGATCGGCATCGCGGAGCGCGCACTGGAACTGATGTGCCGCCGCGCCGCCTCACGCGTCGCGTTCGGCAAGCCCATCGCCGCCCAGGGCGTCGTGCACGAGTGGATCGCCGAAGCCCGCGTCCGCATCGAACAGGCCCGCCTGCTCGTCCTCAAGACCGCGTGGCTGATGGACACCGTCGGCAACAAGGGCGCCCACACCGAGATCCAGGCCATCAAGATCGGCACCCCGCTGATGACCGAATGGGTCCTCGACAAGGCCATCCAGGTCCACGGCGGCGGCGGCGTCAGCCAGGACACCCCGCTCGCCGAACTCTGGGCCGCCACCCGCACCCTGCGCATCGCCGACGGCCCCGACGAGGTCCACCGCATGTCCCTGGCCAAGAGGGAGCTCAAGAAGTACCTCTAGTACATGTGGATCCAAAACTTGATGTAGTGCGGGGCGGGCCGGCCGACGTGCCGGCGATCATGAGAATGCTCGACGACGCACAGGAATGGCTCGCCTCACTCGGCCGCACCGGCCAATGGGGCACCGACCACTGGTCGGGCATCCCGTCCGCCGTCGACCGGTTCACCCGGCTCGCCACCAAGGGCACCGTCTGGCTGGCCGAGATCGACGGTGACAGCGAGCCGGAACGCGTGATCGGGGGCGTGCTGATCACCTCGACGACGCCCCCGGACTACGTGCCACCCGCGGCCGAACCCGAGCACTACATCTCGTTGCTGGTCACCGCACGGAGCTTCGCCGGTGCGGGCGTGGGAGCCGCTCTGCTCGCCCACGCCCGCACCGAAGCCCGCGCCGCCGGCATCCGCCTGCTCCGGGTGGACTGCTACGACGGAGACGACCACCGGCTCGTGGCCTACTACGAGAAACAGGGCTTCACGTCCGTGGCCACCTTCACCGCCAAGAACGGCACCTGGCCCGGACGCCTGCTCATGCAGCGGGTCTAGGTACAACGGGTCTGGAGGATCGGCTGCGCCGCCCGCAACGGTGTCGTCGTCTCGACCTGAACACCGGCGCCGATCAACGTCCGGTTGACGATGTTGCCCGGATCCGTCCCTGCAGCGTCGCCGGGTGATAGCCCGCGACAGCCAATGCCAGCTCCGAGGTGCCAGGTTCGATTCCGCCACCATGCGGAGCGAATACGGCGGTGCGGCCGGAAAGTGCTCAGATGTTGAGCACTTTCAGTTGTTGAGCGCCTCACGCGCCGCCATCGCCGCCCGGCAGGCGTGCACGAAGTCCCAGAACACCTCGGTCGTCGTGTGCCGCCGGTTCGGCCGCGAGTTCTCCTCGAACATCGCCGCCCGCAGGGGAGTGGTCAGCTCCAACTGCCCGCCCTGACGTGACTTCGTCCGGTTCGCGATGTTCGCCCGGTCGTACCCGCCCAGAATCGGGTGGTCGACCGCGTCGATCGTGTGGAAACCCGCCCGCCGCAACCTGGTCAGCAGCTCCAGCCGCAGCAGCCCGTCCCGCCCGCCGACGAGCACCGCCCGGTCGTGGTCCTCCAGCCCCGCCGCCGCGGCCGTGCAGCCGTGCAGGCCGAGCGCGTGCCGGGCGCCGCGCACGAGGTCGCGGGCCACCCGGTCGTCGCAGTTCGAGGACGTCACGTGCAGTTCCTCGTTCGAGATCGCGCGCAGGCCCTCGAACATCCAGTAGTCGTGCGTCTGCCCGATCGGCACCCGTGTGGCCGGGTGATAGCCCGCGATCGCCAGGCACAACTCGGACGTGCCGACTTCGATGCCGCCACCGTGCGGGGCCAGAACAGCCGACTGTGTACGGGGACGATGCCGCCGGAAGCGACGCCGGTAGTCCGCCCGTTCCACCAGTCGGGGATCGGCGTAGAGGTCGGAGTTGGACGCGTAGACGTCTAACGCCGTCCACTGAGGCTGGGGTCTCATGGCGGGCAGCAGCCTACCTGGCGTCACCCGGATGGCCGCCGCCCGCTACGCCTTCCTGGTCGTTCCGGCCACGACCACCACCAACAGCCCCGCCGCCGAAATCCACAGCAGGACCCGGTACGAGGTCAGGGACTCGACGTAGTCCGGGTAGAGGTAGCTGTACGAGAGAAACTGCGTCAGAAGGGCGGCCCAGGTGACCGACCAGCCCACCAGCAGGCCCCGGCACCACGACAGCGACACGCCGCACGCCGCCACGACCGGCCCGGCCAATGCCAGCAGCAGGAACAGCGGAACCACCGAGCACGCCGAAGAGACTGGGATCCGAACCGAGGCGCTCGACCAGCCGCCAGCCCAGCGAACCCACGGCCGTCACCGTTCCCAGCACGACAACGGCGAGCCTCACCCGTGACAGGTCCCTCGCGCTCAACCGCACCGACCTGTCACGACGCGACATCACCACCGCGAGGACGGCGCCCGCCAGCACCAGCACGTCGGCCAACACCAACGGGATACCTCTGGCGATCAGCTCGGGGTAGTTCGTCATGTCGTGGACGGTGGTGCCCGCATGCCAGAACGTGGTGGCGGCGACGCCGATCAGCACGCCGAAACCCGCAGCCTTGGCCGCGGGCCGCACAACCTGGATACCGGCCACCGCGGCCAGCACCAGCAACGCGACCAGGAGCACCCGGAACACCCAGTCGGCCAGCCCCGACCCCGAGTCCCGCGCCACCTCCGTCATCAGCCGGATCAGATACAGACCCGAAGCCAGCAACGCCAACCCCGCACACCACGACTGCCCCGCGACCGGCCCTTCCGCGGACAATCCTTCCGCGGACGGCAGAGGTCGAGGAACCTCCCGCACCGCGGGCTGCGCGGCTTGCGGCTGCGTGGTCCGCTGCTGGGCGGCCTGCCGCACCGGCACTTCCACGGCCGCCACAGCTGCGACCGGCACGTCCGTGACCTGGTCGGCGACGCTCACCTCGATCACCGCCTGCCCGGCCGTCCCACTGACGTCGATCCGGCCCGTCGCACCCACCACCGGTGGCTGCCGCAACGTCACCGCCCACCCGGACTCGGTCTCGGCGACCCCGATCCATGCCTCCGACGGCACCACGGCGACCGCCCGCGCCAGCGGCGGCCCGGCCAACCCGAACGTCAGCGTCTCCGCACCGGAGAACCGCAGCTCCCGCACGCTCGGCCGCACCACGGCCGACTCCAGTGCCTCGGCGGCCGCGTCCGAGACGGTCCGGATGTCCGTGGAGGCCATCCTGGTCAGCGCCGCGTGCGCGCCCGCCGCGATACCCAGGTCTGGATGCGCCAGCCGGGCCCGCAACTCCGCGACCGCGCCCAGCCGCGTGAACAGGTTCGGGTCCGAGGTGGCCGCCGCCAGGTCCTGCGGCATCGCGGAAGGCGCGATCCGGCGCCGCTGCGACCGTGCCAGGTACAGCTCGCCCTGCATCTCGATGTCGCGGCTCGGCGTCTGGTTGCGGTTGGCCTCCTGCACCCGGTCGAAGACGTACTCGTAGAGCTCGTTGAGCGAGATCAGGCCGTCCTCGTCGCGGTCAGCCTCCCCGGTCGACAGGCCCCGCACGAGCGCGGAGGTGAACACCGACGGCTGCGCGGGACGGTCATCGGTCAGCTCGTCGCCTTCGAACGCGTACTCCACGGCGTTCGACGCGGTGATCACCGCCCGGCCCCGGCCACTGCTCAACGCGGGCAGCACGTTCACCTCACCGCCTGCCCGCACCGACACGCCCTCGCTGAACGCGCCGCCATAACAGCAGTCCAGCAGCAACACGATGCTGCGCGACCGGCTCAGCCGCATGCAGCGCCGCACGAAGTCAGCCGGCACCGCGGTCGAACCGAGCCGGTCCGGGCGGGTGTTGCGCGCGGCGAAGAACAGGTCCCCGGACTCGCTCTTGAGCCCGTGACACGAGAAGTGCAGCAACAGCACGTCATCCGGGCCCGCGTCGGCGAACAGGTCCTCGACGTGCTCCTGCACCACGCTCGCGGTCTCGTCGTGCAGCAGCCGCACCTCGAAGTCGCTGATCCGCCGGTCACCGAGCACACCGGCCAGCGCGTCGGCGTCCGCCGAGGGAGAGCGCAGCCTGCGCATCCCCGCGTGCTCGTACACCGAGTTCGCGACGATCAACGCCCGGCGGGCGCCCATCAGGAGTGCCGGCTCAGAAACAGCGCCACGAGCCGGTCCTGCTCCTCGCCGGTGGCGTCGGCGAGCTCCAGGACGTCCCCGTCGATCTCGACCCGCACCGACCGCTGCACCGCCGGGCCACCCCGGCCCAGCCAGCCGCGCACCGCGGCCAGGATCGTCTGCACCGCCGTCGTCGACTGGCTCAGCGTCACCAGCAGCGCGCCGACCGCGGCGGGATCGAGCGCCCGCGACCCCGCGGGCGGCGGTCCCAGCCGCAGCGCGGACACCGAGTCCACGTCGAGTGCCAGCAACTCCTGGCGTAGGTAGCCGGTGACCTGGTCGAGACGCTGCGGGTCCGCGCCGTGCTCCGAGAGGTGAAGTCGTAAGTCCATGGCGGCCTCCACCCAGGAACTCGCGGTAGGCGCGCACCCTGTTAGCCGTCGTTGCTAGGCCGTGTCCAACGTGCCCGCCGACGCGTCCAACTCCGCCTCCACACCCAACGGCAACGCCCACTGACCCGCACAGTGCCCGAACCCGAAGTCACCCAGGATCGGCACCCCGAGCGCCCCCAGCCGATCAGCGATCACCGAGGACACGTCGCCGCAGTCCGTCCACGACCCGAGCACGATCCCCGACACCGGCGCGAACCACCCCGCCCGCAGCAACTGCGTCAGGATCCGGTCCAACCGGTAGGGCTCCTCACCGACGTCCTCCAGCAACGCGATCGCCCCAGGTACCGGCGGCGCCCACCGAGGCCCGCCGATCGCCGCCGCCAGCAACGCCGCGTTCCCGCCGACCAACACGCCACGCGCCGTACCCGGCACCACGGGTGTTCCCGCCGTCCACGACCGCACGCCGTCGAACAGCAGCGACCGCAACCGGGCCTGGGCCAGCGGATCCTCGGCGAAGTCACGCGTGCCCGGCATCGGCCCGAACACCGTCGGCACACCGACCGCGTTCAACTCGGCGTGCAGCACCGTCACGTCCGACGAACCCACGAAAACCCGAGGTGGCAGGTCCTTCCACGGCACCAGGTCGGTCATCCGCAGACACCCGTACCCGCCCCGCACGCAGAACACCGCCGCGACATCCGAACACCACGCGTCGACGAACTCCCGCGCCCGCCCCGAGTCAGACCCGGCCAGATACGGCAGCGACGCCCGCTCCACCACAGGCGTGGTGACCTCCAGGCCCCACGACCGCAGCACGGCGACACCGGCGTCGATCACCGAAGAGCGGGCCGGGCCGGCCGGTGACACCAGCGCGACCCGGTCCCCGGCGGAGAGCAACCTCACGAACGCAGGTCCAGTACCGGCACGCCCGGCGGGACGAACCCGAACACCTGCCCGTAGAACGACAGCTCCGCCTCCAGCGCCGCCTTGATGTTCTCGGCCATCCGGAAGCCGTGCTGCTCGCCCTCGAACGTCAGGTACGCGTGCGGGATCCCCGACCCGGCCAGGTCCGCGGCGAACCGGTCGGCCTGCTCGGGCGGGCAGATCTCGTCCTCCAGGCCCTGCAGCAACAGCACCGGGCCCGAGACCGACCGCGCCTTGTTCGACGGCGAGCGGTCCCGGTAGCGGTCGGCGGCCTCGGGGAGTGTGCCGACCAGGCCCTCGACGTAGCGGGACTCGAAGTCGTGCGTCTCGCCGCCTTCGGAGGTCCAGCCGGCCAGGTCCAGGATCGGGAACGCGACCATGCCGCACTGGTAGACGTTGGTGGAGGTCAGCGACGCCGCCGACGTCCAGCCACCGGCGGAGCCGCCGCGGATGCCCAGCCGTGCCGGGTCCGCGGTGCCTTCCTTGGCCAGCTGCTGCGCCACGAACGCGCAGTCGTCGACGTCCACGACACCCCACTGCTCGCGCAGCCGTTCCCGGAACGCGCGGCCGTACCCGGTGGAGCCGCCGTAGTTCACCGCGACCACGCCGATGCCGCGGCTGGTGAAGTAGGCGATGTCGGTGTCGAGCTTCGGCAACGCCCGCCCGGTCGGCCCACCGTGCACGTGCACCACATACGGCGGCAGCTCGCCCTCGGGCGCGGCGAAGTCCGGGTTCGACGGCGGGTAGACGTAGGCGGGGATCTCGCCGAACATCCGCTCGACCGGTACCGGCAGGTACGCCTCCTCGGGCGAGGACTCGCCGCCGGTGAGGTAGGTCAGCTCGCCGTTGGACAGATCCAGCCGCACGACGTTGAACTCCGCGGTCGGACCGGCCGCCCCGCAGACCACGACACCCTCGCGCACCGACAGCTCCGCCGCCCACGTCGGCAGGTCGGTCTCCACGTCGGTCACCGTCGCGCTGCGCTCGTCGAGCACCGCGAGATGTCCGCTGCGCACCACCAGGTACCGGCCCGGCGACAGGGTGGCGAACCAGCGGTTGCCCAGCCGCCACATCGGGCCGCCCAGCTCCTCCGTGCACGGCGCCAGGTTCTTGCGCGAACCGTCCAGCTCGACACGGAACAGGTTCCACCAGCCGTGCGGGTCGGTCAGCGTCAGCAGGTGCTCGCCCTCCCACTCGAACTGGCACACCGCCTCGGTCGTCGACCCCGCCAGCACACGATGGCCCGGCTCGCCGATGTCGGCGACGCACAGTTCGCTGCCGTCCCACGGCATCTGCGGGTGGTCCCAGCCGATCCACGCGTACTTCGTGCCGTCCGGGCTGATCTTCGGGCCGGTCATGAAGTGGTGTGAGGACCCCAGGCTCCGCACCTCACCCGAGCGCGTGATCGCCACCAGGTCGCGGCGCACGTCCGTGCGCGCGTCACCGGTGATCGTCTCCCGCACGCACCACACCTCGCCGTCCGGGCCCGCCGACAGGTCGGCGTAGCGCACACCGTGGTGGCGCTCGGGTTCCGGCGTCAGCGCGACGGGTTCGGGACTGTCCGGGTCGAACACGTACACGCGCTGGTCGTCCCAGTTCGTGAACGCCACCCGGTCGTCCGCGAGCACCACGAACGGCCTGCCGCCGTACTCGTGCACCCGGTTGCGGGCGTTCCACGGCGCGGGCAGCACCTCGACGCCGTCGCGCACCAGCGCCACCCTGCCTGCCTGCGCCGGACGGCTCTCCGCCCACCACACCTGCTCACCGTGCAGGTCGGCCCATTGGAACCCACCGCCCGGCTTCGAGGTGTCGCCGGCAGCGATCGGCGAGGTCCACGTCCCGTACGAAGCGATCTTCACCACAACCCGACCCTATACGCGGAGTGTTTGGTGGGGGAGGACCTGCCGACGATCTCCTCGTGGCCTAGGGTCGTCAGTGCCATGGCTCGTGTCATCCACGTATTCCGCGCACCCGACCGGTTCGTCGCAGGGACCGTCGGGCAGCCCGGCGACCGCACCTTCTACCTGCAAGCTTCCGAGCAGAGCAGGTTGATCAGCGTTGCGCTCGAGAAGCAGCAGGTCACTGTCCTCGCCGAACGCATCGGCTCGTTGCTCGAGGAGGTGCACCGCCGGTTCGGTGACGACGTCCCCGACGAAGCGCCACCTGACGACCTCGACACCGAACCGCTCGACGTGCCCGTCGAAGAGGAGTTCCGCGTCGGCACAATGGGACTCGGCTGGGACGCCGAGTCCAAGGCCGTCGTGATCGAACTCCTCGCGATCTCCGAGGAGGAGGTCGACGAGTCAGTGGTGCTCGATGACACCGAGGAAGGTCCCGACGCCGTGCGGGTCTTCCTGTCGCCGACCGCCGCCCGTGCCTTCGCCGAACGCGCCGACCGCGTCGTCAACGCCGGCCGCAAACCCTGCCCTCTGTGCGCCGAACCACTCGACCCGGACGGCCACATCTGCCCGCGGCAGAACGGCTACCGCCGCACCGAGGAAGACTGACGTGGACACGACCGCGGCCGTGGAGTTGCTGACCCACGGCCGCATCGAGGTCGAGGGCCGCCTCGTCGACGCCTCCAACGCCACCCTGTTCTGCAAGATCGCCCTGGACGGCGTCGAGGCGCAGTGCGTCTACAAGCCCGTCCGCGGCGAACGCCCCCTCTGGGACTTCCCCGACGGCACGCTCGCCGGCCGCGAGGTCGGCACCTACCTGATCTCCGCGGGCTCCGGCCTCAACGTCGTGCCGCCCACCGTGCTGCGGCCCGGCCCGTTCGGCTCCGGCATGGTCCAGCTCTGGATCGAGACCCGCGAAGAGGACGAGCTCGTCGACATCGTCGGAGTCGACGACGTGAAACCCGGCTGGATCCCCGTCTTCCACGCCCACGACCGCTTCGGCGACCCGGCGGTGCTCGTGCACGCCGACCATCCGCGCATCGCGTTGATGGCGGCGTTCGACGTCGTGGTCAACAACGCCGACCGCAAGGGCGGGCACGTCCTGCACGCCCTCGACGGCGCGGTGTACGGGGTCGACCACGGCATCTGCCTGCACACCGAACCCAAGCTGCGTACCGTGTTGTGGGGCTGGGCACGTGAACCGCTGCCGGGTGAGGTCGTGGAGTCGTTGCGGCAGCTGCGTTCGGCGCTCGACGGGACGCTGGGTGAGGAGCTGCACGATCACCTGACGCGTGCGGAGGTGCGGGCGGTGGGTGAGCGCACCGACAAGCTGCTCGCGGACGGTGTCTTCCCGGAGCCGTCCGGTGAGTGGCCGGCAATTCCGTGGCCCGCGTTCTGACCACCCCGGTAACGTCCCGCGCGTGAGCGACGATGGCTGGCGCATCGCCCATCGCGTCGTGAAGCCGTTGCTGCCACTGGTGAGGACCGCGCCGTGATCTACCCGCCCAAGCCCGCGCCCGGCGACCGCGTCGCGATCGTCTCCCCATCCGCAGGACTGCCGGGACTCTTCCCGCTGCCCTACGAACTCGGCCTGAAAAGACTCGCGGACCTGGGCCTCGACCCTGTCGAATACCCGGCCACCCGCAAGATGGGCTCGACCCCCCAGGACCGTGCCGCCGACCTGCACGCCGCGTTCGCCGACCCGACGATCAAGGCCGTGCTGGCCAGCATCGGCGGCGAGGACCAGATCACCGTGCTGCCGCACCTGGACGCGGAGCTGATCAGGGCCAACCCCAAGCCGTTCTTCGGCTACAGCGACAACACGAACCTGCTGCTGTGGCTCGCGAACCGCGGCATCGTCAGCTACCACGGCGGCAGCGTCATGGTCCACCTCGGCCGCGCCGGCGCCCAGCACCCCACCAGCGAAGACTCACTCAAAGCAGCCCTGTTCACGCACGGCGAGTACCAGCTGGCCGAAAGCACCGCCTACGGCGACATCGACCTGCTCTGGGAAGACCCGGCCAGCTTCGAACGCGAACCGGTGCCGCAGGCGTCCACCGGCTGGCTCTGGCACCAGCCGGACGCAGTGGTGGAAGGCGAGACGTGGGGCGGCAACCTGGAGATCATCTCCTGGCTGCTCATGGCCGGCCGCGAGATCAACGCGCCGCAGCACTACGACGGCAAGGTGTTCTTCTTCGAGACCTCCGAAGAGATGCCGTCCGCGAACGACGTGTACTGGATCCTGCGCAGCATGGGCGAACGCGGCCTGCTCGAACGGTTCGCCGCCGTCGTCGTGGGCCGCGCGAAAGCCTGGTCGTTCGCGAAACCCGGCGTCGACCGCGCCACCTACACCCGTGACCAGCGCGAAGCGGTCCTGAAGGCGTTCGCCCGGTACGCGCCCGACACGATGATCGTGTTCGACGTCGACCTCGGCCACACCGACCCGCAGGTCATCATCCCGGTCGGCGGCACCGTCAGGGTCAACGGCCCGGACCGGGCGATCACCGTCACCTACTGAGGGTGCGGACCGCCGCCAGCAGCGACACCAGGCTCGGGAGCGGCTGTGGGCTGCGCCGCGGCGGCACCGCCCACACCACCGGACCGTCCAGGGTCTGGCTCGGCGGCAGCATCACCCCCACCAACGGCCACGGCACCGCGGCCAGACCGCGTGGCACCGCGAGGAAGACAACGGACTCCGGGAGGTGCGGCAGCCGCACCGCCGGGTAGGACAGCCGGTGCGCGGCCAGATGCGCGGTGACCGCGTCGGCCTCGGCGCACGGCACGGCGAGACCGACGACGTGCGAGGCGGGGGAGAACAGCAGTGAGGTGCCGGACACCTCGGTCGTCCAGCCGTAGTCGATCGCGTACTGCAGGGACGCGCGCGCCAGCCGCAGGTCGAACCGTTCCATGGTGGTCGTCATGAGGATTCCTCGAGAAGAGGGGGTTAATGCAGCTCAACACGACAACGAAGCGAGCGAGGTTCACCTTGTCTCAACAGGGCCATTCCTCGTCCATTGTTATATCCCAAGTGAGATGTGCTGAGATTGACGAGCGGATCATCGCGGCCCTATCTTTCTCGTGGGTGGTCTGACCTGCGTAAACATTTGAATTGTGAATGCGGGAACTGGGTGACATGGCGTATTTCGAACGGATTGTCGTGGTAGGCGCGGCCGGTCTCGGCGCAAGAGCCGCCGCTTGTTTGGCCCGAAGATTCGGGCCGGTTCACCTGATCGGCCCAGGCGCCGACGCGCTCGCCGAGATCGGCGTCCGCCGCTACCCGCACGCCACGGTCCGCGACATCGACCTCGACACCCCGGCCGTCATCGTCGACAACGACGGCGGCCGCACCCAGCGCCTGGTCTGTGACCGGCTCGTCGTCGTCGGCTGGCCCGTGCCGCTGCTCCCGCTCAACAAGTGGGTCATCGACGGCAAGGTCGCCATCGCGGGCGACGGCGCGGACCTGCGGCTGCTCGCCCGGTGCTTCGACGCCAACGCACTGTGGCGCCCCTCGCTCGCCGACTACCAGTTCCGCCGCCAGGCCGCGGCCGGAACACTCGCGTGAGAACGGCAGGCGGCGCGCTAGCGTGCCAAGGGTGATCGACGACGACGCCAGAGCCCGCCTCATCCGCCGCTTCGGCGACACCGTCACCGAGTGGATCGACGAGCTGCCCAGCCTGGTCGCCACGCTGGCCGCCCGCTGGGAACTCACCGTCGGCACGCTCATGCCCGGTGGCTCCGGCGCCACCTTCCACTGCACCACCGCGGTGCTGAAGGTGACCCCGGACCTCGGCATCGCCGCCCACGAAGTCACCGCGCTCGCCGCCTGGGCGCACACGCCGGCGATGGTGGACCTGCTCGACGCCGACCTGGAGCGCGGCGCCGTTCTGCTCGACGCCATCCATCCCGGCACGCCCGCCACCGACCCGGCGAGAGTCATCCCGCACCTGCACACCGCCGACCCCGCCGGCTTCCCGCCGTTGCGTGAGCGTGTCGACCTTCTCTTCGAAACGGTGCTGACTCGGCGCACCGGCACCTACTACGCCACCGAACACGCCAAGGCCCGCAAGCTCGCCGAGGACGACACCCCGCAGGTGTTGCTGCACGGCGACATGCACCCCGGCAACGTCCTGCAGGGCCCCAACGGCCCGGTGGCGATCGATCCCAGGGCGTGCGTGGGCGATCCGGCGGTCGACTGGATGGACTTCGTGCACGACGGCTACGACCTGCACGGCGCCGACGTGGACCTGGATCGCGTCCACGAGTGGCTCACCGCCTTCAAACCCTTCTACGGCTAGGGTCCTCGGGTGCGTTCCCACGACTACGGCCGCGACGTCCTCGGCACCCCGAAGCGCAAGAAGGTCCCCGAGATCCCGGCCGAACCCGGCCTCGTCGTCGAGGACCCCGCCAGCGGATTCTGCGGCGCCGTCGTGAAGTTCGAACACGGCCACGTCGTCCTCGAAGATCGCCACGGCCGCCACCGGCTCTTCCCGCTCAACCCGGCCGGGTTCCTCGTCGACGGGCGGCCCGTCACGCTCGTCAAACCCGCGCCGACGCCGCAGCAGCCGCGCATCAGCGCCTCCGGCAGCGTCAAGGTCGAGGGTCTGCGCGCGCAGACCGCCAAGGCCAGCCGTATCTGGGTCGAGGGCAAGCACGACGCCGAGCTCGTCGAACGCGTCTGGGGCCACGACCTGCGCGTCGAAGGCGTCGTCGTGGAGGCGCTCGACGGTGTCGACGAGCTGGCGGCGCGCATCGCCGAGTTCGGCACCGCCGGGAACCGCCGCCTGGGTGTGCTCGTCGACCATCTCGTCGCGAACTCCAAGGAGTCGCGGATCGTCGCTCAGGTCACCGACCCGAACGTGCTGGTCACCGGCCACCCGTACATCGACATCTGGCAGGCCGTGAAGCCCTCGGCCGTGCGCATCGACTCCTGGCCCGTCATCCCGCGCGGCGTTCCGTGGAAGGAAGGCGTCTGCGCGGCGCTGGGCTGGGGCGAGACCTACGAGGGCTGGCAGCGCGTGCTGGGAGCGGTCGGCAGCTACCGCGACATCGAGTCCGATCTGTTGGGCGCGGTCGAGCGGCTGATCGACTTCGTCACGAGTCCGCAGGGCTGACCCGCGTGTAGTGGTCGATCAGGCTCGCCGCGTGCAGGGCACGCACCAGCGACGCGCTGCCGATGATCGACAGATGGCCCCCTGCGAGGCCTTCAACGCCGTCACGGCCGCGACGGCGTCCCCGTTCAGCAGGACCGAGTTCTGCCATGCGCCCGCGTCCGGCAGGGTCCGTGACACCACGTACTTCCTCGCCGCGTTCAGGTGTGCGGTGAACGGGTTGCCATCGGTCGCGGTGCCCCACGCGGTGATGAAGTCCTGCCAGGTCCGGCGCCCGAACAGCATGTCGCCCGGCCGGGCCAAGCCCTTGCCCATCTCCTGGCCGAGGACCTCGTCGTCGTAGCGCAGGCCCCAGCCGCCGCGGGTGAAGCCGCCGCGGGTGTCCTCGTCCGGACTCCCCAGCCCTGCACCACACCGTCGAGGGTCATGAACATCGTGGCGGTGATCGAGCGCATCGCTGTGCCCCTATCTCGGGCCACGCCGGCCGCGGCCCGTTCGCTGTCACACGAACGCCACCCCCCGTTTTCGACACCGCCGATTGATCGATTTCGTCACGGTCGAGGGCCCAGGACGGTGAAGTTCGGCCAGCGGGCCTCCCCGTTGGTGTATGTATGGCGCATGGCCGCGCTGATCTGGCTGATCGTCGGGATACTGCTCGTCATAGCCGAGGTTCTCTCCGGTGACTTCGTGCTGGTCATGCTCGGCACCGCCGCGCTGGCCGCGGCAGGCGTGTCCGCACTGGGTGCCGCCGACCTGGTGAGCGTGCTCGTCTTCGCCGCGACGTCAGTGGGGTTGATCGTCGGCGCCCGGCCGATGCTCAAGAAGCGGCTGCAGCTCGGCTCCGGGATCAAGATGCACCACGAAGCACTGCTCGGCAGCAAGGCCATCGCGGTGACGCAGGTGGACGAACACGGCGGGCAGGTCAAGATCGGCGGCGAAACCTGGAGCGCGCGCACCCTCGACGGGTCCGTGGTCGAAGAAGGAGAAGCCGTCACCGTTGTCGAGATCTCGGGTGCGACCGCCGTGGTGATCGCCGCGCTGTGACGCGCCCAGAAGGATGTGAACCGAGTTGGACCCGATCACCGGTGTGATCATCGCCGTCATCGTGCTGTTCGTGTTGATCGTCGCCGTGAAGTCGGTGCTGGTCATCCCGCAGGCGACGGCTGCCGTCATCGAACGCCTCGGCCGCTTCCGCAACACCGCGGCACCCGGCCTGAACATCATGGTGCCGTTCATCGACAAGGTCCGGGCCCGCATCGACCTGCGCGAGCAGGTCGTGTCGTTCCCGCCGCAGCCGGTGATCACCCAGGACAACCTGACGGTGTCCATCGACACCGTCGTCTACTTCCAGGTGACCGACCCGCGCAGCGCGGTCTACGAGATCTCCAACTACATCATCGGTGTCGAGCAGCTCACCATCACGACGCTGCGCAACCTCGTCGGTGGCATGAGCCTGGAGGAGACCCTCACCTCCCGCGACCACATCAACGGTCAGCTGCGCGGCGTCCTCGACGAGGCGACCGGCCGCTGGGGCCTGCGGGTGGCGCGCGTCGAGCTCAAGTCGATCGACCCGCCGCCCTCCATCCAGGACTCGATGGAGAAGCAGATGCGCGCCGACCGTGAGAAGCGTGCCATGATCCTCACCGCCGAGGGCCAGCGGGAGTCCTCGATCAAGACCGCCGAGGGCCAGAAGCAGTCGCAGATCCTCGCCGCCGAGGGCGCCAAGCAGGCCGCGATCCTCACCGCGGAGGCCGAACGGCAGTCCTCCATCCTGCGCGCGAAGGGTGAACGCGCCGCCCGCTACCTGCAGGCACAGGGTCAGGCCAAGGCCATCGAGAAGGTCTTCGCCGCGATCAAGGCGGGCAAGCCCACTCCGGAGGTGCTGGCGTACCAGTACCTGCAGACGTTGCCGCAGATGGCGCAGGGCGACGCGAACAAGGTGTGGATGATCCCGAGCGACTACGGCAAGGCCCTGGAAGGCTTCGCCCGCGCGCTCGGCGCTCCCGGCGACGACGGCGTGTTCCGCTACGACCCGCCCGCCGACACCGGACCTGTCTCACGGCCCGAAGAGGACGACCCCGAGGTCGCGGACTGGTTCGACGTCGCCCCGGACCCGAAGGTCGCCGCCGCGGTCGCCGAGGCCGAAGCGGTCGCCCGCAAGGAGGTGCCCAGCCCGCTGAGCATCCCGAAGCCGGTCACCGCCGCCACGTCGCGCCCGGAGCTCGAAGCAGAGCAGCCGCGCTCACTGCACCAGCCCGACGAACAGCTCTGAGCGTCACGCCGAGCGGCCCATCCCGAAGTTCGGGGTGGGCCGCTCGGCCGTTTCACCAGGCAAAACAGAAACTTCCAGAAAATTTCGGGTCGTGTGTCGATCGAACCGGGCACCTGTTCGACCTGAGGACGAATAGGGTCCACAACGGACCCGCACGAACCACTGGGAGAGACCATCATGAAGTTCATGTTGATCTGGCGAGTGAGCTCCGACGAGGCCTGGGCGAACCTGGGCGAGATCGACTTCGACCAGATGCTGGAGACCGTCGGCAAGTTCAACGAGGAGCTGATCGAGGCAGGCGTCCTGATCGCCGCCGAAGGTCTCGCCGACGCGAACGAGGGCGTCGTCGTCGACTTCTCCAGTGAACCGCCCGTCGTCACCGACGGCCCCTACGGCGAGACCAAGGAGCTGTTCAACGGCTTCTACCTGATCAACGTCGCCTCCAAGGAGGAGGCCATCGAGTGGGCCAAGCGCACGCCGATGACCGCGGCCGGTTTCAAGACCGAGATCCGGCGGGTGCCGACGATCGACGAGTTCCCGCAGGACAACGAGTGGATCAAGAAGGAACGGGCGTGGCGCGAGTCCACCGGTCAGCTCTGATCTGATTCGGTGTCATGAGCGACCCCACCGGCCGCAAGGCCGTCGCCGCGGTGTGGCGCATCGACTCCGCCCGGATCGTCGGTGCGCTGACCCGCTACACCGGTGACTTCGCCCTGGCCGAGGACCTCGCCCAGGAAGCGCTCGCCGAGGCACTCGTGACGTGGCCGCGCGAAGGCGTGCCGAACAACCCGGCGGGCTGGTTGCTCACCGTCGGGCGGCGCCGCGCGATCGACGCGTTCCGCCGCCGTAGCGTCCGTGACGAGAAGTACGCCGCCCTCGCCCACAACCTGGGCGAGGGCGGCGCTCTCACCGGCGCCACCGAACCCGGACCCGCGCCCGACGACGTGCTGTGGGATCCCGACCAGATCGACGACGACACCCTCGCGCTGATCTTCACCTCATGTCACCCGGTGCTCTCGCGGGAGGCCGGGGTGGCGCTGACGTTGCGCGTGATCGGCGGTCTGACCAGCGACGAGATCGCCCGGACGTTCCTGGTGCCGACCGCGACCGTGCAGGCCCGCATCACCAGGGCCAAGAAGACCCTCGCCGCCGCCAACGTCCGCTTCGAGGTGCCGCCGGCGAAGGAACGGCCCGCGCGCCTCTCGCAGGTGCTCAGCGTCCTCTACCTGATCTTCACCGAGGGCTCCTCGGCCAGTTCCGGTGACGAGGTGATGCGTCTTGACCTCGCGGGTGAGGCCCAGCGGATGGCCCGTGTCCTGTCGCGGCTGATGCCCGAGGAACCCGAGGTGCACAGTCTGCTCGCGTTGCTGGAGCTGACCGCCGCCCGGTTCCCGGCCCGCCGTGGCCCCGACGGCGAGACGGTCCTGCTCGAAGACCAGGACCGGCGCCGCTGGGACCGTTCCGCCGTCGCCCGCGGCCGCGCCGCACTCGCGAAAGCCGCCGACGCGGGCCGCGGTTACGGCTACTACGGGCTGCAGGCCGCGATCGCCGAATGCCACGCGCTGGCCCCGTCGGTCGCCGAGACCAACTGGGACCGCATCGTCGCGCTCTACGATGCACTCGGCCGCCTCGCGCCGTCCCCGGTCGTGGAGCTCAACCGCGCGGTCGCCGTCTCCATGGCACAGGGCCCGGACGCGGCGCTGCCCATCGTCGACGACCTCGTCGCTCAAGACGCCTTCCCGGCTCGCACCAGCTGCCCGGCGTGCGCGGCGAACTCCTGCGCCGCCTCGGCCGCACCGCCGAGGCCCGCACCGAGCTCGAGCAAGCGATCGCGTTGTGCGGCAACGAACGCGAACGCCAGGTCCTCGAACGCAAACTCGCCGACCTCTAGCCCACGTTCGGGTGACGCACGCGGGGTCCCCGCGTGTCATCCGGCGAACACGTGGGGTGAGAGCGGGTTCCGTTAGGGCGACATCTGTTCCACTCGACCGGGTGGCGAGTGTTTGATGTTGTGGTGAACTCGCTGCCCGCGGCCGTGGCCTCTGCCCTGATCGAGGCCGACAGCGACGGGGAGAGCACGGACTGGCCCGCACGCTGGCAGGCGCTGACCGCGGTGTCCGTCGAGCTGCAGTCGTTGCTGGTGACCGATCCCGGCCCGGAACTCGTGGCGTTGATCGAGCAGATCGTCACCCAACTGGCCGACGGAGTGGCCAGCAGCCGAAGACATCGCGTCGAACTGGCTGAGCTGACCCACCGCGTCCTGGGCATCCATGCCCGTGCGTGCGCCGAGACCACGCCGGAACCGATCCGCCTGGCCGACTGGCTGCTCGACCTGCAGCTCGAGCACCCCGAGGCGCCCGACGTCAGCCTCGCCCTCTACACCCAGGCGCTCGACGACGAAGGCCTCGCCCGCTACCGAGGCCGCGCGGTGGAACTGTTCGAACCGCTGCCGGTGATCGGGTTCGGCGAGACCGGCCGCTACGACCGCGCCCGCTGGGCCCTGCTGCGCGTCATGGAAGAGCTCGCCGAGTACACCGAGGACGTCGACCTGCAGCTGCTGGTGCTGTCCAAGGACCTCTCCTCGGGCTGGCACTACCTGCAGGTCGCCACCGTGCTGCGTGACGCGGGCCGCTCGGACGAGGCACTGCAGTGGGTGGAGCTCGGCCTGCGCGCCACCGGTGGCCGTGGCGCGGCGCTGCGGCTCATCGACCTGGCGGTGGAGGAACACCTGCGGCGCGGGGCGGCGCACCGGGCGGTCGAGGTGTGCCGGGACGCGTTCGTCGCCCGCCCGAACCTCGACATCTACCTCAAGATCCGGGCGCTGGTCGTGCACACCGACGAATGGCCGCCGCTGCGGGCCGAGCTGGTGAACCACCTCGTGCAGGACGGCAGCCGGCTCGCGATCGAGGTGTACCGGCGCATCGTCGAGGTCGAGCTCGCCCGCCGCGGCATCGAGGAGCAGGAGCTGCTCGTCGAATGGCTGCAACAGCTACGCGGTCTGCAGCCCGACGCGTTCGCCGACTACCTGGACCACATCAAGTCGCGGCACGTGGCGGACCGGCAACTGCTCGACGAGTTGTCCAAACGCGGAATGTAGCCAATCCCGGTTCGGATAGTCCGTCTTCGTATTATCCTACTTCGCATGACCGAGGCCGGAGGGGGTTCGGTCCGCCCAGGGCCGAGCGCGCTCCAGCTGGGCGGACACCGACAGCAGCGTGCACTCGTCGTGCTGGCGGCCGACGAGCTGCACCGCGAGCGGCAGGCCCGACGAGGTGCGGCCGGCGGGAACGCTGGCCGCGGGGTTGCCGACGATGTTCCACAACGGCAGGAACGTCGTGTACCGGGCGGCCGAGAGCAGCGCGGACACCACGTTCTGCCCGTCCCACTCGCCGACGCGGATCGGCGGGCGGGTCAGCGCCGGGGTGAGCAGCACGTCGACCTGGCCGAAGATCCGGTTCGCGTAGGCGGTGAGCGCCGCGTCGTCCTTGAACGCCCAGCGCACCAGACCACGCGGGATACGGCGGCCCAGTTCGCCGACCGCGCGGGTGCGGGGCTCGACCAGGTCCGGGAACTCCATGCCGGTACGCGCCAGCAGCGCGTTGTACAAGTACCGCACCGAGAACTGCGTGGACGCGGACAGGTCCCGCATGGGCGGATCGAGCCGCACGACGTCATGGCCGAGGTCGGCGAGCAGCGCGGCGGTGTCCTGCACGGCGTCACGGACCTCGTCGGAGATCGGGATGCCCGGACCCCACGGCCGCAGCGACACCCCGACCCGCAACCGGCCGGGCTCCGCCGTCGCGGCCTCGGTGAAGGTGGTGCGCGGCGGATGTGCGACGTGCTGGTCACCGGGCGCGGCGCCGTGGATCTGGTCGGCGATGAGCGCCCAGTCCAGCACCGTGCGGGTCAGCGGCCCGGCCACCACGAGACCGCCCCACACCTCGTGTTCGGGGGCGAGCGAGACCCGGCCACGCTGCGGCTTGAGCCCGAACAGGCCCGTCACCGCGGCGGGGATACGGATCGAGCCCGCGCCGTCGGTGCCGATCGCCGCCGCCGCGAGCCCGGCCGCGACCGCCGCGGCGGATCCGCCGCTCGAACCGCCGGGGGAGTGCGTCAGCGACCACGGGTTGCGCGTGGGCCCCGCCCAGCCGCTCTCGGTGTAGGGCCACAACCCCAGCTCGGGCATCCGGGTCCGGCCGATGATCACCGCGCCCGCGGCGCGCAGCCGCTGCACGATCGCCGAGTCCCGAGGTTCGGGGGAGCGGGCGGCGTTCGTGCCCTTGGTGGTGGGCAGGCCTTCGATCGCGATGTCCTCCTTGACCGCGATCGGCACCCCGAGCAGCGGCGCGTCCTCGCCACGCGCTCTGCGTTCGTCCGCCGCGTCGGCCTCGGCCAGGGCCTTCTCGGCGAAGACCAGCCGGAAAGCGTTGAGCTGCGGGTCGATCCGCTCGATGCGGGCCAGGTGCTCGGTGACCAGGTCACGCGAGGTCACCGCGCCCGACCGCACCGCTTCGGCCTGCCTGGCCACCCCGGCGAAACACAGCTCCGTCAGCTCCATGAACCGACCCTAAGCGCCGAGAGGTGATCTACGGAATGGGAGTACCAAGCATGAGAGTCCTCGCGATGGCCGCCGCGGCCCTGTTCGCCGTCAGCACGGCCGTTGCCGTCTCGCCGGCCGCGCAGGCAGCCGGGGCGCCGATCTACCGCTACGAGGTGATCGACCGTGCCCGAAGCTGGCTGACCGCGAACAACGGCGTCCGCGTGCCGTATGACCAGGGCCGCAACTGGACCGACGGCTACCGGATGGACTGCTCCGGCTACGCCTCGATGGCCGCGAGGCTCGACAAGTCCGGCCCCAACACCGTCGAGCTCAACACCTCGACCTGGACCAGCTCGATCACGATGTCGTCGCTCAAGCGCGGCGACCTGGTCATCGACGCCATCGGCGACGGGAACAACCGCCACGTCGTGATCTTCGACCGGTGGTACGACGCGAACAAGACCCGCTACTACGCCTTCGAGCAGCGCGGCGGTCATGGCACCGACTGGCGCACCCTCACCTACGGCCTGGAGCCCTACTCCGACTACAAGGCGCGCCGGCTGAACAACATCATCGACAAGTGACCGCGTGTGCCCACCGACTGTCACGGTCGGTGGGCACACGGTTGAACACCGCGCTGAACTCCACCACTGTCCGATGTAATGACCCAGGTCACATCATCGAGTCATGTCCTCTCTCTCGCGCTGGCTCACAGCGACCTCAGGTGTTCTGGCCGTGGCGGCGGTGACGTGGGGCAGGCGTCGGCAGGCGCTGCGCTCCGACGTCTCGGTGGCACCGCCGCCTCCACAGAGAGAACCGTTCACGGTGCTGGAAGAAGTCCGGAACGGGCTGCTGGCGCCGGAGGCCGACACCCGGCTGGGCGCGCTGCGGGACTGGGTCGAGTTCGGCGGCCGGGCCGTCGAGAACCGGCAGCCCGCGCTGGATGTGCTGTGCGAGGCGCTGCGGGAGCTGCCGTGGCCGGGCAACGAGATGGACCAGCGGTGGCGGATGGTCCTGCAGGCCACCCTCTCGGCGCACCTGCGTCCCGGCCCCGGTTTCTGGCTGGGCAGCGACCTCGACCTGCGCCACACCACGCTCGTCGACTTCGACCTGTCGCAGTGCCGCGTGCAGAGCGCCCGTTTCGACGGGACCCGGTTCCTCGGCGACACCCGCTTCGACCAGACCACGTTCCTCGGTGACGTCGAGCTGGGCGGCGCCTATTTCGGCCGCCACGTGCTGTTCACGCAGTCGGTGTTCGCCCGCGGCCTGCGTCTGCGCGGCACCACCGTGTGTGGCAACGGCGAGTTCTCCAACATCCACGCCGCCGGTGCGGTGTCGCTGCGTGGCGCCCGGTTCTCCGGCCGCGCCGACTTCACCTGTGCCCGGTTCGGCTCGGACTTCGACTGCTCAGGCGTGCGCTTCGGTGGCCGCGCGCTGTTCCGGCGGGCCTGGTTCGCCGGGGCCTCGTCGTTCGCCGGCGCGTGGTTCCGTGGCCGCGAGGACTTCGTCGACGCCGCGTTCGGTGGCGAGTCGTCGTTCGAGAACACCCGGTTCGGGCACCGCATCCACGCCGACTGAGGATCTACGCGGACTGACGGCTGCGGTGAGCCGCCACCGCGACCCGGTTGGCGCACTTCGTCGAGCAGAACCGGCGGCGGCCGTTGCGGCTGGTGTCGACGAACGCCGTGCCGCAGTCGTCACGGTCGCACCAGCCGATCCGGTGCGGGTCCTCGCAGAACAACGCGGCCATCCCCGCGGCCGTGTACGCCTTGACCCGCACGTCGGTCGGTGCGTCCTCACGCGCGTAGTGCAGGTGCGGCGCGCGGCCGTCGTGGGTGGAGATGTAGTGCGTGGTCGACGCCTCGGCCAGCAACTCGTTGAGCAGCTCGACGGTGGGGTGCCGGAAGACCTGCCGGAGCCGGTCGATCCAGTCTCGTACGTCACGTTCCTGGCGCGCGTCGAGCGAGCCCAGCGGCTTGTAGCCCGACGCTTTCAGCACGTCGAGGAGGTCCGCGCCCTGCTCGGCGTTGACCAGGGTCGCGGCCAGTTCGGCGGCCGCCCCGCCGTAAGGGTTGAAATGCACTAGACCATGACAGCACGCTGGTGGGCATGATCGCCACCTGCCCCGCCTGCCACTGGCCCTGCCCCGGCACCGTCTCCTCGCACGGCCCCGTCGCCTACCTGCGCTGCGTCTGCGGCCTGTTCCTCGTCCTGGAGCGCGGCGTGCTCACCGCCACCGCCGGGACCAGTACGTTCGCCCCGATTCACCACGCCTGTGGTGATCTTGCTAGTGTCCCCGATCGTGAGCCGTCGTGATCTTCTGTGCGACACCGCGATCCAGATCCTCGCGGTGGACGGCGGCCGGGGCCTGACCCACCGCGCGATCGACCGCGAGGCCGGCGTGCCCATCGGCACGACCAAGAACTACTTCCCGACCCGCGAGTCCATCCTCGAGGCCGCCGCGGCCCGCATGACCGCACTGCACCGCGCCGCCGTCGACCGCCTGCGCGAGACCACCCCGGCCGACATCAGCCCGGCCGACGTCGCCGAGCTCTACCCGGCCCTGCTGCGCCGCGCCGTCGCCGACGACCCGACCCAGATGCTCGCCATGGTCGAGCTCTACCTGGAGGCCGTGCGCCGGCCGGGAGTGCGCGCCGCGTTGTCCGGCATGGTGCTCGCGAACGCCGAGGCCGCCGCCGGGCTCCAGCAGGCCGCGGGTCTGCCCTCGACCGTGCGTGACACCGGCCTGCTCGACGCCTACTTCCTGGGCGTGGCGATCTCGCTGCTCGCGTTGCCGGTGGAGACCCTCGAAACCGTGGGTCTCGACGATCCGTACGCGCTGGGGATCGGCGTGTTCTCCGCTACCGTCCCTGGTCCGAGCGAGGGCCCGGCAACACGGCGACCAGCAGAATCACGGTGATCACCGCAGTGCGAAAACTCGCTGTCAACCCACCTCTTGGCGATCTGTGGACAACTCGGGATCACCCGGCTCGGCCAGTGCGGCCAGCAGCGCCTCGTAGGTCGCGTCCGGCCCGTGGATCGCCGGTCTCGATCACCACAGCCTCCGGCGTCAGATACGCGGTGAGGTCGTCGTAGATCTTGTGGATCAGCGACGCGCCGCCCAGCTCCTCCACGATGCGATCGATGTGGTTGTCGCGCGCCTGGAACCGGCCGATCGCCGTCTCGCGCGGCGCCATCAGCACGAACTCGCGATACGCAGCGCCCACCTCCGCGGCGGTAGCGGCGAACGCGGCGCGCTGGCCGCGGTCGGTGACCAGCTGCGGCATGACGACGTCGTTGCCGGAGGCGAGGTGGGTGGCGGCCATGGTGATCGCGAGCGGGCGCACCAGGTTCACGGTGCCGATGAAGTCGTCCTGCCAGCCGCCGACGAGCCGCACGATCTGGTCGGCGTCGAGGTTGAGCACGCCGGGGTGTTCGGCGGCGTAGCGGGCGGAGAGGGTGGACTTGCCGACCCCGGTGGGGCCGTTGAGGTGGATCAGCCGCGCCACGCACTCACCAGTTCGTCGATGGCGGTCGCGACCAGCGCGATCGCGATGTCCGGTGACTTGCCGCAGCTCGACGGGCGCGGCGGCACCGGGTGTTCGGTCAGGGCCACGTGCCATTCTCGGCCGTCGGTGTGGCGGACGACGGCGGAATCGTGGGTTTCGGCGATGACGGTGAGCACGTCGCGGGTCTCGCCGATCTTCTCGCGGACGGCGACCTCGGCGACCTGGCCGCGCGGGCTGAAGCAGGAACGGCCGCGGCAGCGGTCGGCGGTGATGCCCTCGGTGACGATGCGTTCGGCGAGCGCGTGGTCCAGGCGCCCGTAGAGGTGGCCGGTCGGCAGCAGCACGCCGGTGGGGGCGAAGCGGTGGCCGCCGGTGTGGGTGCACTCCCACAGGTTCAGGTCGTTGGCGATCGGGCGGCCGTACAGGGCGCAGCAGACGTCACGTTTGCTGTTCGTGCACACCAGCAGCAGCGGGTCGCGCACCGGCGTGCCGAACGCGGTGGAGTGGCCGGCGCCCAACGCGGTGAAGTCGAGTTCGAGCAGTTCGTCGGGCGTGGCGATGTCGGCCTGTTCCAGCCAGGACGCGCCGGGCGTGGTGGCGGCGAGGTAGACGCGGCGGCTGGTGGGATAGCCGGTGTCGGGGTGGCGGCCGGGGCGGCGGATCAGCAGCAGCCGGACACCGGTGCCGCGGGCGCGTCGTTGCAGCTCGGCGCCGAGCTCGGGGTCGAGGTGGCTCTCCAGGATCGCGTCGCGGCCCCACGGGCCGGGTTGCTCCAGGCACAGCCAGGCGCTCGCGGTCGCGGCGGTGCCGGCCAGCGGCTCACCGGCGAAGTCGGACAGTACCGAGCACCTCATCTGCACACCCTATACGGCCAATCGAGTGAGGCCTAAGGGTGCCCTTACCTGACGCTCCGGAAACATCGTGGACGACCCCGGCACGGGCGATGACCTTTTCCCGTCGCCGGGTCTACGTTTTGGGCATGAACGTCGCCGTGTGGATCGTCTCCGCCGTGTTGGCGGCCCTGTACGTGATGGCGGGCTTCACGAAGGTCGCCAAGTCGAAGGACGACCTGCTCGCCGAACCGCGCATGTCCTGGGTCGGAGACTTCTCTCCGGGGCAGATCAAGGCCGTCGGCGCCGCTGAGATCGCGGGCGCGCTGGGTCTGGTCGTGCCGTGGCTGACCGGCATCGCCACGATCCTCACGCCGATCGCCGCCGTGGGGCTGGCGTTGATGCAGGTGGGTGCCGCGATCACGCACGGCCGGCGCGGTGAGGGCGCCACGGTGCCGGTCAACATCGTGCTGTGCGCACTGGCGGTGTTCGTCGCCGTGGTGCGGTATGGCCAGGTCTAGGCCTGGGCTTCGAGCTGGGCGATGCGCGCGCGGAGGGTGGTCTCAAGCTGCGCGCGGTAGCCGATGAACAATTTGTTCGCCAGGTACGGCGCCCAGTTGCCCTGCTTGGCGATGTTGTAGACGCGGTGCACGAGCCGGGCACCCTCGGGGTGTTCCCGCACCGTGTCCTCGCCCCGGTACCACCAGTTGCCCCAGTAGGCGATCACGCCGTTGTCCCGGTCGACCAGCCGGTGCGAGCCGGACTCGTCCGCGTCACGGAACATCGCCTCTTTCACGCGGTCCAGCGGCGCGCGCACCACACCCGACACTTCGAACAACAACCTCATCCGTGCCGCTCCTCCCAGTGTTCGAACCCGCCGACGGTGCCGTCGCGGGTGGCGAGGGCGAACCATGTGAGCCAGGAACGCTCAGCCCGCAGCATCGCCATCCGGTAGTCCAGTTCGATCCACGCCAGCTGCGGCAACCCCATGCCTTTGAGCTGCTCGATCAGCACGGCCAGCGCGGCGATCTCCTCGCCCTTGGCGGCCTCGCGCTGTTCCACGAGCGCCAGCGCGTCCTGTGGTGGCAGCAGGCCGACCAGGGAGATCCCGGCCTCGAACCGCGGGTACTCCCTGGCGGGCACGCCGATCAGCTCGCGGAGCCAGTCCTGCAGCTCCGCCGTGCCGGCGTCGGTGACCGCGTAGACGGTCCGTTCGGGCCGGTTGCCCGCCTTCTGTGTCGCGCTCGCGGTGATCAGGTCGTGCCGGTGCAGCGACTCGACCACGGTGTAGAGCGACCCGTAGTTGAGCTTGATCACCTCCTCCTGGTGGCGCTCCCGCATGGTCTGCGCCATCTCGTAGGGGTGCATCGGCCGCTCGGACAGCAGCGCCAGCACCGCCAGTGCGAGTGGGTTCGTGCGCTTGAACGTCATATCCGCTCCCGTATATCCGGCACCGAATATACGGGTAGGGTGGGTAACATGACAACGGTGATCACCGGGGGAAGCCGGGGTATCGGTGCCGCTACCGCGCGCAGGCTCGTGCGGGACGGGCATCGAGTCGTGATCAGCTACCGCCAGGCCTCCGACGAGGCGCGCGCACTCGAGAAAGAACTCGGCGTCCTCGCCGTGCAGGCCGACACCTCGAACGAGGACGACGTCGCGCGGCTGTTCGACGAGGCGGGCGACGACATCACCGGCGTGGTGAACAACGCGGGCATCACCTCACCCGCCGGACCGCTCGCGCAGCTGCGCACCGAGGACCTGCGCCGGGTGGTGGACGTGAACGTGACCGGCGCGTTCTTCGTTGCCCGCGAAGCCGCCCGCCGCATGACCGGTGGCGCGATCGTCAACGTGTCCTCGGGCGCGGCGACACTGGGCAGTCCGGGGGAGTACGTCCACTACGCCGCCACCAAGGCCGCGGTCGACGCGATGACCATCGGACTGGCCAAGGAACTCGCCCCGCGCGGGATCCGCGTCAACTGCGTGCAGCCGGGCACCATCCGCACCGACATCCATCAGCTCTCCGGCGTGCCCGACCGGCCGGATCGGGTCGCGGGCCGGGTGCCGATGGGCAGGGCCGGTGAGCCGGAGGAGATCGCGAACGCCATCGCCTGGCTGCTCTCACCGGAGGCCTCCTACGCCACCGGGGCGATCCTGCGCGTCACGGGCGGGACCTGAGCCTCTGAAACGCGCGGGCGGCGGGCCCTAAGCTTCACCGTCATGTCCGCTCCGACGCTCACGGAGTTCGTGCTCGCCAACACGACGCTAACGCCTGTGCCGCTGGTCCCCGAGATCGTCCTGCACAGCGCGTGCGAGGCGATGGAGTTGTGGGAACGCACGCACCATGACCAGCCACCGTTCTGGGCGTTCCCGTGGGCCGGTGGCCAGGCATTGGCCCGACATGTCCTCGACCACCCCGAACTGGTGCGCGACCGGAAGGTCTTCGACCTCGCCTCGGGCTCGGGCCTGGTCGCGATCGCCGCCGCGCTGGCGGGCGCGGAGTCGGTGACGGCCAACGACATCGACCCGCTCTCGCTGGCCGCCGTGGAACTCAACGCCGCCGCGAACGACGTCCGGATCTCCACGCTGCCCGGCGACCAGCTCGACGGTGACGCCCACTCCGCCGACGTCGTGCTCGCCGGGGACGTGTTCTACGACGCGGAGATCACCGCGCTGGTGCTGCCGTTCCTCGGCCGGGCCGCGGCCAGGGGAGCGCTGGTGCTGCTGGGCGACCCGGACCGCGCGCACCTGCCGCGTGACAGGTTCACCGCACGCGCCCGCTACGAGGTGCCGGTGCCGCTCACGCTGGAGAGCGCCGACACCCGCGGCGCCACGGTGTGGTCACCCCGCGCCGAAACGCCATGAACGGAGCTTTCATGGCTAGTTCGTGACGAGGCAGAAGGGGTGGCCGGCGGGGTCGGCGTAGACGCGGAACCCGGTCTTGGACCGTGACCCTTTGAGCTTGGTGGCGCCGAGTTCGAGCACGAGCGGCTCGGACTCGTTGAGGTTGGACACCATGACGTCGAGGTGGATCTGCTGCGGGTGTTCCTGGCCGGGCCACTGCGGCGGGGTGAAGTCGTCGACACGCTGGAACGACACCCGCAACCCGCTCGGCGTCTCCAGGGTCGTCCACCACCCGTCGGAGTCGGTGATCTTGCCGCCGATGACCTGCCGGTAGAACTCGGCGAGCTCGTCGGGTTCCGGGCAGTCGATCACGACGTCGTAGAGAGAACCGATCGCCACAACACTCCTTTGTCCCACACGACTATCCCAGCGAGATGGCCTCGAGCTTGGCCCGCAGGTACTCGCCGCCCACCACCTCCGGGTAGCGGCCGTCGAGCGACACGATCCGCGCGTCGTGGTCAGTGTTGTAGAAGAAGATCAGCGACACCAGATCCTCATCGGGTGCGGAACACCCATGGCTGCATCCCTACCGCCGTCGCGTGGACCACGCCAGTGATCGTGCCCAGCCGTTCCACCAGAACGGCCGGGCACCAGCCAGGGCCTACAGCTTGGCGAAGAACACCTTCAGGTCACCGGCGAGCAGGTCCGGCGCGTCGTGGGCAGAGTAGTGGCCGCCGCGCTCGAACTCCGACCAGTGCACCAGGTTGTGGTGATCGCGCTCGGCGAAGCGGCGGACGGTCTGGAAGTCGTCGGGGAACACCGCGACACCCATCGGGACCGTCGTCGGCTCCGTCGGCACGTCCTCGCGGTGCGCGTCTTCGTAGTACAGGCGAGCCGAGGAGCCCGCGGTGGCGGTGTACCAGTAGATCGACACGTTGGCCAGCAGGAAGTCCCTGCTCACGGCCGGTTCGCCCATCAGCTGCATCGTCCACGCCAGCTGCCCGACCGGCGAGTCCGCGAGCGCGAACGCCACGTTCTGCGGCCGCGACTGCTGCAGCTTCGAGTAGCCGGACATGTTCTCCCAGAAGTTCTGCAGCACCCCCAGGCGCCGCATCTCGTCCTCGGTCAGGTCGGCCATCTCGGCCGGATCACCCGACGGGAACGAGAAGATCTGCGTCACGTGCACACCCGCCACGTGCTCCGGATCGACCCGCCCGACCTCCGGCGCGATGATCGACCCCGCGTCGTTGCCGTGCACCCCGTACCGCCCGTAACCCAGGCGCGCCATGAGCTCCGCGAACGCCCGCGCGACCCGCCCCGAGTGCCAGCCCTGCTCGGTCGTGGGTCCGGAGAACGCGAACCCCGGGATCGACGGGATCACCAGGTGGAAGTCCTCGCGCAGGTACTCGATCGCGTCGACGAACTCCATCACCGACCCCGGCCACCCGTGGATCATCATCAGCGGGGTCGCGTCCGGGTTCACGCTGCGCACGTGCAGGAAATGCACGCCCGTGCCATCGATCTCGGTGACGAACTGCGGAAACTCGTTCAGCCGCGCCTCGACTGCCCGCCAGTCGAAGTCCTCCGCCCAGTACCGGGCCATCTCCCGCACCGTCGCGACGTCGTCCCCGTAGCGGTCGCCGGCTCCCGGCACCTGGTCCGTCCACCGGGTGCGCGCCAAACGGAGCTGCAACTCGTCGATGTCGGACTCGTCGATCGCGACCCTGAACTCCCTGATCTCCGTCATAAACCCAAGGTTATGACCCATTGAGGCCACCTCCTGTCCTAAAGTTTCGCCGTATGTTGGAAACCTCGGCCCGGCTGCTGCGCCTGCTCGCGCTCCTGCAGTCCCGCCGCGACTGGCCAGGCGCCGACCTCGCCGACGAACTGAGCGTCAGCCAGCGCACCGTCCGCCGCGACGTCGACCGGCTGCGCGAGCTCGGCTACCCGGTCAACGCCACCACCGGCACCTTCGGCGGCTACCGCCTCGGCGCCGGCGCCGAACTACCCCCACTGCTCCTCGACGACAACGAAGCCGTCGCGGTCGCCGTCGCCCTGCGCACCAGCCCGGTCACCGGCCTCGAAGAGGTGTCCCTGCGCGCGCTGCTGAAACTAGAACAGGTCCTTCCGTCCCGGCTGCGGCACCGCGTCTCCGCCCTGCAGACCGTCGAGTCGGTCCCACGCGACACCCCGGCCCCCGCCGTGGACCCCGAACTCCTGTCCACACTGGCCACCACCTGCCGCGACAGCGAAACCATCCGCTTCGACTACACCGCCCACGACGGCACCTCCACCCGCCGCCGCGCCGAACCCCACCGCCTCGTCAACTGGGGCCGCCGTTGGTACCTCGTCGCCTGGGACGCCGAAAAACAAGACTGGCGCAGCTTCCGCGTCGACCGCATCACCCAGCCCGTACCACCCCACGGCCCCCGCTTCACCCCACGCGAACTAGACGCCACCACCTACGTCGCCGCACGGGTGACCGCCGCCGCCTGGCGCTTCCACGCCCGCGTCCTCGTCCGCGCACCCGCCGCCGACGTCGCCGCCCGCATCAACCCCGCCATCGGCACCGTCGAAGCCATCGACGACACCACCTGCGAGCTCGTGACCGGCTCCGACTCCGTCGAAACCCTCGCCGTCTGGATCGGCCTGCTCGGCTTCGACTTCGAGGTCACCTCACCACCGGAACTCGTTGCACACGTTCGCACGCTTGCGGCCCGCTATGCCCGCGCCGTACAAGACTGAGCATGGCCATCACGGGACGGGACATCGAGCACCTGCTCTACACCGAGACACCTCACCCGATCCTCGTGGTGCACAACGGGACCACCGAGATCGTCGCTGCCGCCGAGCTCGGCGCCCACATCGGCGCCGTCGTGGTGTGCTCACGGTCGGAGATCCTGCGCAGGGTGGGGGAGCGGGACCTCAGCGAGGCTGATCTCGCCGGTCTCGCAGCGGTGCTGACGGCGGCCATCGCAGACCCAGGTCAGCCGCCGCCGCCTTGGCCCGCTTGAGCAGATCGGGCCGGCCCGCCGCGATCGCCTCGATGTCGAAGCGCTGCAGGAACTCCGCCATGTCGGGATACCCGCGTTGGATGGGGAACCGGAAACCTCGCTCGTGCAGCCGTAACCATGCCTCCAGCGCCACCGGGGACGGAGCCGAGACGTTGCCGGCGACGTCGAAGATCGCGAGGTCATCGCCTCCCCGCCCGAGGAGCTCACCGACCTCGTGCACCCACACGGACCTCGGCAGAGGCGCGCGCACGAACTTGTGCAGCGCGGGCAAGGCGCGGTCCATCGGGGTCGCCTTCAACTCAACGTGCTCTTCGTCCTGCGCCGTGAAGGAGAACGGCAGGTCCAGCTCCCGGAACGCCTCGAAGTACGCCGTCATCACCACAACCGTGTACGCCGCCTGCAGGCGTTGGGTGCGGTCGTAACGGGAAAGGCCACGGCTGTTCTCGGACACCTTCGTGGCCAAGTCCGAGAACAGCCGCGTGAAGTCCGGCTTCGCGTCGAACAGGTCAAGGACCTGCCACAGACCGAGAGAACCCGCGAGCAGCGCACCGCCCAGCAGCTTGTCCATCGCGGCGACGACCGGATGGTCCTTGCCGCCAAGGATCTTCACGGCCACGTTCGTCACGGCGAACATGCCGGCGGCCTGACCCACCGCGGAAGTGATCGACGCCGTCCGCCGACCCGGTGAACCACCTGCGCCACACGCGGCCGCCTCACCGACAACCGGAATCCGGATGGCCTATCCAATTAAGCTGTCGCCATGAGCCCGCTGCGCAAGGACGCCGCCCGCAACTGGGACCGGATCATCACCGTCGCCCGCGAACTCGTCGACGAGGGCACCCCACTGCAGCTCAACGACGTCGCCCGCCGCGCAGGGCTCGGCGTCGGCACCGTCTACCGGCACTTCGCCACCACCGAGGCACTCCTCGAAACCGTCGCCACACCCTGCCTCGAAGCACTCGCCGAACACGGCGAACAGGCACTCAACGACGACGACCCCTGGCGCGCACTCTCCGGCTACCTCGCCCACACCGTCGAAAAGCAGGTCACCGACCCATCACTGGTCAAAGTCGTCGCCGCACCCACCGACGCCCTGCCCCGCACCACCGAACTCAAACAACGACTCTGGACCATCGGCAGCGCACTACTCACCCGCGCCCGCGAAGCCGGAACCGTCCGCAACACCGTCGCCGACGGCGACATCGTCCCCCTCATGTGCGGCATCGCCTACGCCGCACACGTCCACAGCGGCACACCCGCCGACCGCGCCGTCACCGCACGCCGCTACCTCGACACACTCCTCGACGGCCTGCACACCTGAACATCAACGCGGGGGACCGGCCAGCACGAACGACCGCAGCTCAGCCAACGACCGCGCCCCGCCATCGGTCGTCATCCACGTCACCCCAGCCTCCGCCTCCTCAGCAGCGACGCCGAGCGACACGAGCACCGACGGATCACCCAACGACGACCCGAAACAGGGCACATAGATCGCGAATCGCATGCCCCAAGTGTGGCAAGCACCCCCGACAAGATCACCTCAAACGCGGCGGACCAGCAGAAATGTAGGAACGCAGCTCCTCGGCCGACGCCTTCCACCCATCCAGCAACATCCACGTCGCCCCAGCGTCCGCGTACTCCGACACAGCCTCCGGAGACGGCCGCGCCCCACCACCCCAGATCGCCAGATCCCCGTCGGCAGGCCCACCCGCCGCCACGAACTCCGCCTTCATCCGCGCCGCCTGCTCCGGCGTCGCCACCGCGAACCCACCAGACCCGTCCTGAATGATCGGGAACAACCCCGACGCGTGCGACGCCGCCAGGAACGGCACCTTCCGCGGCCAGATCCCCGACGTCCAGATCGGCACCTCCACCGGCGCGAACCGCACACCGGACGCCGTGAACACCGCACCCTCATGCTCGACCTGCTCACCCGAGAGCAGCTTCCGCACCAACTCGACACCCTCGGTCATCCGCGCCGCCCGCGACTTCGCGTCCGACGCCTCACCGAACGACGTGAAGTCCCGCGGCACACCCATCCCCACACCCAGCACCAACCGCCCACCCGACAACCGCTGCAGCGTCGACGCCTCCAACGCGAGCTTCCACGGCCGGCGGCGGGGGACCGGCGTGATCATCGGCCCCAACGTGATCCGTGACGTCCGAGCGGCGATCGCCCCCAGCGTCACCCACGGATCAGCCACCAACGGCTGCGCCACCACGTGATCCCACATGAAGAAGCCGTCCCAGCCCGCCGCCTCGGCCTCGACAGCCAGATCGCCCAACACCGACGGATCGCCATAGGTCTCGCCGTAACACGGCACGTAGATCGCAAAACGCATGCCGAAGAGTGTGCAGCAACAAGCTCACCCTGGCGTCAGACCCAGCTCCGCTGATGCCCACCCTTTGTCCTCAAAGGACAGATCAGGACAGGGGAGTGGCAGGCCCTTGCCGAAGACGCGGCCAAGAACGCCACACGACGCCGTCCTCGACACGGTCCACGGTGAACCCGAGACGTTCGTAGAACGCGCCCGCACGCGAGTTGGCGGCGAAATGCTCGATGCAGATCCGCGAAACGTCGTCAGGAAGCTTCCTGACGAGCTCGTCGATCAACCGCGGACCCAAACCGGAGCCGCGGTGCTCAGGATGGACGTAGAGCTTGTAGATGACGTGATCGGAACCGGCCAGGCCGCGCTGACCGACACCGACAAGCTCTCCGGACGCCTCAGCGACAACGACGAGCCCGGAAGCCACGGCAGCGCCGATGTGAGAGGCGTTCCACCAACGAGCGACCTGAGCGTCGGCTGCAGCGGCACCGATCAACGGCGCGTAGTGCGGCGGGATGTGCAGCGAGCCGAACCGGCAGAGGGCTGGAACGTCGTCATCACGGGCGACACGCAGGATCGGTACGGACACAGAGCCAGGCTACGGGCAGCACGTGCCAGAGGAGGGCCAAATCCACGTTACTTGACATAATGTAGATTATCGGCGAAACGGTGACCTGTGAAGATCGTTCCCAGAAGGGCCTCACGGCCGGATTTCGGCCCGCGTCTGCGAGCGTCACCGGCAGGCAGGCCGGCTGTGCTCGCAGACGCTGGAACCCTCAGACCTCGGCGATGCCGGAGCGCGGTCGGCACCGAAGAGTCGACAGTGACACGTGCGGAGCCACGGGCCATTACGCGCGTTCCCCCAAGTGAGGCCATCCGGCCTATCTGACGACTCCGACCGCCAAACCTGGCGAAACGGACATTTCATGCATAATCGCCATTATCCAGCACGGAAGCAAGAATTGTCGGTGCTGTGCGGTACAAGATCCATATGCACGTGCTCGCTGCTCAGGACGCCTTCTTTCACGCCCGCCGCCCGCGCAAGGACTCCCCGCACACAACGGCGGCCTACCAGCGCGACCTGGCCGGTGTCACCACGCTCCTGGCCGAGTCGCTCCACTCCCCTGTCGAGGACCTCTCCATCGAGGATCTGACCGGCGCGAACCTCCGTGAGGCATTCGGGGTGTTCGCCGACACGCACGCCAAGAGCTCGGTGTTGCGGGCGTGGTCGACGTGGAACCAGTTCCTGACGTTCTGCGTGGCCGAGGACTACATCGCGGGCAATCCGATGGGTGCCGTGGCCCGCCCGAAGACCCAGCCGCTCGTTCCCAAGCCGCTGCGGGGTGAGGACACGCCCGAACAGCTCCTCAACGCGGCCGCGGAAGGTGCGAGCAAGGGCCGGGATCCGTGGCCGGAGCGCGACGTGCTGGTCATCGCGCTGGGCCTGGTCGCGGGGCTCAGGAGTGCCGAGATGCGGACGCTGACACTGGCGTCGATCGTGGGGCGCGAGGGTGACCGCAGGTTGCACGTGAAGGGCAAGGGCAACCGGGACCGGAGTGTGCCGATCGAGCCGCCGATGGAGCGGATCGTGGATGCCTACCTGGCGAGTTGTAAGAAGCGTTTCCCGCAGGCTCGGTTCGACCGGGACAGTTCGTTGCTCAGGGATCGGCTGGGTGAGCCGATCGGCCGGGGTGGGCTGGAGTACCTGGTGAAGTCGTGTTTCCGATGGGCTGGGCTGCATGACCGGGTGCCGACGGGCGCGAGTCTGCACGCCCTCAGGCACACGTTCGCGACGCGGTTGGCGGAGGACGGGGCGTCGGCGAGCGAGATCATGGCGTTGCTGGGGCATGCGAGTTTGGCGACGAGTCAGAACTACATCGAGGCGACGGCGCGGGAGCGGCGGGCGGCGGTGGCGAGCAATCGGACGTATCGGGCGCTCAAGGACATCTAGCGGCGCTCCACTCCGACACGGCACTCTTGGCTTCAGGACGTGAAGCCGGGGGTCGCTCAGTTGCCGGATCGTTAGGCCAAGTGGGTGACCTGATAGTGCGAAAACCGCATTTCAGGGGTACCCAATGAGAATGAGATCCGTGTGGCGTGGGGCCATCTCCTTCGGGTTGGTGACGATCGCCGTGCGCCTTTACTCCGCTGTCGAGGAGCACGACTTTCGTTTCAACCAGGTGCACAGGGCTGACGGTGGGCGCATCAAGTACAAGCGCGTCTGTTCGGTGTGCGGCGAAGAGGTCGAGTATTCGGACATCACGAAGGGCTATGAGCTGGACGACGGCCGTTTGGTGATCATGGAGAACGAGGACTTCGAGAAGCTTCCGGTGAAGACCGACAAGTCGATCGAGGTGCTGGAGTTCGTTCCGGTGGAGGAGATCGATCCGATCTACTTCCAGAAGACGTACTACCTGGAGCCGGACAAGGCCGCGGCGCGGCCGTATGTGCTGCTCAGGGATGCGCTCGTCAAGACGGGTCAGCTGGCGGTCGTGAAGATCACGATTCGGCAGAAGGAGACGTTGGCGACGATTCGGGCGCGTGATGACGTGCTGGTGATGCACACGATGTTGTGGCCGGATGAGATCCGTAAGGCGGAGTTCGACTTCCTGGACCAGAACGTCGAGGTGCGGCCGCAGGAGTTGAAGATGGCGACGTCGTTGGTGGAGAGCATGGCCGGGGACTTCGATCCGGACACGTTCACCGACGACTATCGGGATGCGTTGGAGAAGGTCATCGCGGCGAAGGCGGAGGGTGCGGAGTTGCCTGAGCAGCCGGAGGCCGAGGAGAAGGGCGATGTCATCGATCTGATGACGGCGCTGGAGCGGTCGGTGGAGAAGGCGAAGGCGGGTCGGAAGTCGACCGCGAAGAAGGCGCCGCCGAAGAAGAAGGCTTCGTCGGCGTAGATGGCCGGGCTCGACGAGTACCGGCGTAAGCGGGATCCGGGCAAGACTCCGGAGCCCGTTCCGAGCGCTGCTGAACTCAGTGCGGCTGAGTTGCCGCACGGTGACAACGACACGTTCGTGATTCAGGAGCATCACGCGAGCAGCCTGCATTGGGATGTGCGGCTGGAGCGTGATGGTGTGCTGGTGTCGTGGGCGGTGCCGAAGGGTTTGCCGCCTACGACTGATGTGGTCCGTCTCGCGGTGCACACGGAGGACCATCCGCTGGAGTACGCGGAGTTCTCCGGGGAGATTCCGAAGGGTGAGTACGGCGGCGGGTCGATGTTCATCTGGGACCGTGGCCGGTACGAGACGGTGAAGTGGTCGGACCGCGAGGTCGACGTGATCTTGCATGGTCATCGTGTCGAGGGTCAGTTCGTGTTCTTCCGGTCGGGTGATGACGGCAAGAACTGGATGATGAAGCGTCGGCATGCTCCGGCGCGTCCGGACTGGAAGGTGTTGCCGGAGCAGGTCAAGCCGATGCTGGCGGTGCCCGGTCCCCTCCCCCATGACGATGATGATCTTTGGGCGTATGAGTTCAAGTGGGATGGTGTCCGGGCGATCCTGAGGGTCGAGGGCGGCCGGGTGCAGGCGTGGTCGCGGCTGGGGAACGACATCACGGTCGCCTATCCCGAGCTGCAGGGTGTGGGTGAGCAGCTCGGTTCCACGGAGGCGCTGCTCGACGGTGAGATCGTCGCGTTGCAGAACGGCCGGCCGAGTTTCAGTGCGTTGCAGAACCGCATGCATGTCTCGAACGCTGCCGCCGCGCGCAGGGCCGCGAAGCAGTACCCGATCACGCTGTTGTTGTTCGATCTGCTGCACCTGGACGGCCGCTCCACCGTCCAACTGCCCTTTCGGCAACGCCGTGAGCTGCTCAGGGACCTTGAGCTGAGGGGTTCGAACTGGCTCACTCCCCCGTCCTATGACACTGATGGCGCGGCGGTGCTGGCGGCGAGCCGTGAGCAGGGTCTGGAGGGGGTGGTGGCGAAGCGGCTGGATTCGTCGTATTCGCCGGGGATGCGGTCGCCGGTGTGGCGCAAGATCACCGATCTGTTGGCGCAGGAGGTGGTGATCGGCGGCTGGCGGATGGGTGAAGGGAAGCGGGCCGGGGTGATCGGCGCGCTGTTGCTGGGTATCCCGCAGGGTGACGGGCTGGCGTTCGCGGGTTCGGTGGGGACGGGGTTCAACGATGCGGAGCTCGCGGTGTTGACGCCGCGGCTGAAGGCGTTGGCGCGGAAGTCCTCGCCGTTCGTGACGGAGATGCCGAGGGAACGGGCGAAGGGCGCGCGGTGGGTGGAGCCGGAGCTGGTGGCCGAGGTGGTGTTCCGGCAGTGGACGCCGGATGGCCGGATGCGGTTTCCGGCGTGGCGGGGTCTGCGGCCGGACAAGTCGCCCGAGGAGGTGTGCCGGGTTGGGCAGTGACGCGACGGTGCGGGTCGAGGATCGGGTGTTGAAGCTGACGAACCTGGACAAGGTGCTGTATCCGGGGTTCGGGTTCACCAAGGGTGAGGTGATCGACTACTACACGCGGATCGCTCCGGTGCTGCTCCCCCATCTCAAGGACCGGCCGGTGACGCTGAAGCGCTATCCGAACGGTGTGGACGGCAAGTGGTTCTTCGAGAAGAACGCGCCGGAGCATCGGCCGGACTGGGTGCGCACGATGCGGCTGGACAGTCCTGGTAGCAGTCGTGGCACGGAGACGGTGAACTAC
This sequence comes from uncultured Actinomycetota bacterium, assembly GCA_963766275.1. Taxonomy (GTDB): domain Bacteria; phylum Actinomycetota; class Actinomycetes; order Mycobacteriales; family Pseudonocardiaceae; genus Lentzea. The sequence goes on along the minus strand of CAVYAD010000009.1, from coordinate 11,905 downwards.
GTGATGGTGGACGAGCTGGCGACGGTGGTGTGGCTCGCGAACCTGGCTGCGCTGGAGCTGCATGTTCCGCAGTGGACGGTGGGTCCGCGCGGGGGTAAGCGGGATCCGGATCTGCTGGTGTTCGACCTGGATCCGGGGGCGCCGGCGACGATCGTGGAGTGCAGCCGGGTGGCGGAGCTGGTGCGTACGGTGCTGGATGACGACGGTGTGGACTGCTGGGCGAAGACGTCGGGTTCGAAGGGCATGCAGGTGTACGCGTACGCGCCGGCGAAGGACACGTCGGAGTACGCGAAGGCGGTGGCGCGGCGGTTGGCGCAGGAGCAGCCGAAGCTGGTGGTGTCGACGATGGCGAAGGCGCAGCGGCCGGGGAAGGTGTTCATCGACTGGTCGCAGAACAACCCGGCGAAGACGACGGTGGCGCCGTACTCGTTGCGGGCTCGGGAGCGGCCGACGGTGTCGACGCCGATCACGTGGGACGAGGTCGAGGAGTGCCAGGTCGTGGAGGATCTGGTGTTCACCGCTGATGAGGTGCTGGAGCGGGTCGAACACGCGGGTGAGCTGTTCGGTAGTTGATATTCTGGGCGACTGCCTATGACTTGGGTGGCTCGCCATGGAGTAGATGCTATCGGTCTGTCGAGCGGGACCCGGATTCTGAGCGTGCTGCCGGGGGCCGAGCTGGAGCACGTGGGACCGACGTCGGTGCCGGGCCTGCCGCCCAAGCCGGGGATCGACGTGATGCTGGTCGTCGATGATCCGCGGGATGAGGCGTCGTACGTGCCATCGCTCGAAGCGGCCGGTTATCGGGTGTCGGTGCGGGAGGACGACCGGCACCACCGTCGGGTCCTCGCCGGGCCGGGCGTGAACGTGCACGTGTTCGCGCGTGGGTGTGCGCAGGTACGCAGACATGTGACGTTGCGGGACTGGTTGCGGGCCAACGAGGACGACCGGGAGCTGTACGCGAAGGACACCGAGGCGGAGCTGGAGATCCTCGTCCGCGCGTACATGGAGTGGCAGCTGCCTTCCGACGACGCGGAGTTCGTGGTGGAGGATCCGCCGCACAACGCGCCGGTGGTGCTGGAGGACTACAACCCGGCCTGGCCTGACTGGTACGCGGTCGAGGAGGCGAAGATCCGCGCGGCACTCGGCGACACGGTAGTGCGAGTGGAACATGTCGGGTCGACGTCGGTTCCCGGGCTGGCGGCGAAGCCGTTGATCGACATTCTGCTGGTGGTGCCGGACTCGAACGATGAGGACGTCTATGTGCCCGCGTTGACCGCGGCCGGCTACTACCTGCGGTTGCGGGAACACGACTGGCACGAGCACCGGCTGGTCAAGGGCGCTGATCCGAACGTGAACATTCACGTCTTCTCCCCTGCGTGCGAGGAGCTCGACAGGATGCTGCTGTTCCGCGACCGGCTGCGCTCCCATCCCGAGGAGCTGGCCGAGTACGAACGGACCAAGCGCGCCTTGGCGGGCGAGACCTGGAACCGGGTCCAGGACTACGCCAACGCCAAGACGCGCGTGGTCGAGCGGATCATTCTGCGAGCACTGAGCTGACTTCTTTTGGGCTGACTACCCGAGGCGGCACGCGGACAGGACGATCTCCTGGCCGAGCAGCGTGCGGACGCGGACGGCGTTCTGGATCAGCTGGCCGTTCGGTCCGGTCGCGGTCTCGTTGAGGTGCACGGTCGCCACGCCGGGGATGCCGACGGTGGCGGGGCCGGTGCCGATCGGCTGGCCGTTGAGCGTGCCGACCCTGGACGAGCCGGTGATGCTGTTGGCGTCACTCACGCACGACGCCTCGATCGCGTTGAGCTTGATGGCGCCGCCGAGCAGTGTCGCTCCTTCGACCCGTGCCTTGGCTTCGGTGCGGCCGGTGTTCTCCTCGAGGGTGCAGTCCGCGTGCAGTGCGTTGACCGAGGCGAGGCCGAGTACGTCGATCTTGGCGACGGTCTTGTCCTCGTTGGGCGGGCACTGGGCGTGCGGGGTCTTGGCGACGTTGATGAGGCCGGTGGCGCCCAGAGCCCAGGCTTCGCCGCGCAGGTAGACGACGACCTTGACGACGGCGGTGGCTTTGCCGCCGTCGTCGTCGGTGATGGTGACCAGGACGTTGTGTGCGCCGAGCTTGGTGAAGGCGTGCGTGCTGGTGCACGTGCCGGTGCCGGCGCCCTGGGCGACGGTGCCGTTCACGACCGGGGTGCCGTCGTCGAAGTTGAGCGTGCAGGTGTGCTTGTCGTTGGTGGCGATGTCGGTGAACGGGGCGGTGAAGTTCACCGGTGTGCCGCGGGTGACCAGTGTCTTGTCCGCGCTCAACGTCACCTTCGGTGCGACGTTGGACAGGGTCAGGGTGGTGGTCGCCTTGACGGCTGGGTTGACGCCGTCGTTCGCGGTCAGGGTGAGCGTCCAGACGCCGTCATCGGTGCATTTGACGGTGGTGGTCTGGGCGGCGGCGTTGCCGAAGGAGCAGGTGGCGCCGGTGTCGACGCCGGACTGCGGTGCGGCGGTCCACGCGGTGGTCGGTGCCGGGCCGTCCGGGTCGGTCACCTGACCGGCGAGTGCGATGTCGGTGCCTTCCTGGCCCGCGTACGGTCCGCCGGGCTTGACGACCGGTGGGGCGTTGACGCGGACGGTGGTGCATTCCTTGACGGTGCCGGCGCCGCCTCCGTCGGTGCCGTGGGCGGTGACGCACAGCTCGTGCGTGCCCGCCGCGAGGGCCGGGGTGGTGACGGAGTAGTCGACGGTGGCCGGGCCGTTGCGCGGCAGGTTCGGCGTGATCGAAGTGATCGGGATGTCCGCGCCGCCGTTCACCTTGAGCGTGAGCTGGGTGAGTGTGGAGGCGATGACGCCGGGCACGATGCCGGGCAGCTGGGAGGCGTCCTGGACCTCGATGCACTGGCCGCCGGTGGCGTTGGAGATCTGCCGCAGTGAGCCCTGGGTGCCCTGCTGGTCGCAGGCGGCGTTGTTCGAGACGGCGAAGGTGAAGATCTTGATGCCGGCCGCGACGGCCTGCGGCAGCACGCTGTTGATCGAGCCGCTCTCGGTGGAGCCGCCGTCGGAGAAGAACACCATGATCTTGCGGGACTGGCCGGCCGCGGTGGCCGCGTCGATGCCGGCGGTCAGGCCGGCGACGAAGTTGGTGCTGTTGCCGACGTTGACTCCTGGTGCGAACTTGGTGACGCCACCGCCGGTGCTGGGGCCGGAGAACGCGCTGGTGAGCACCTCGGGCAGGTCTGCGACGCCGTTGGCGTTGCTGTCCGCGGCGGGTGTCACGACCTTCTGCTTGCCGGCGGCCGTGCTGAGGTCCGCGGTGTCACCGCTGCTGGCGAACAGGGCCAGGCCGACGTTGCCGATGACGGTGTTGGGCACGTTGGCGCTGTTGTGCAGGGCCTTGGCGCCGGCGAGTTCGCAGTCCAGCACGGTCGCGGGCTTGCCGTCACCGTTCTGGTCGCCGCCGCAGCCCGCCGCCACCGTGTTGATGTCGGTGGAGCCGGACACGTCGATCACGTAGGTGAGCGCGGTGTCGACGACCGGGACCCCGGTGCCGATGGACGCCTTGCCGGTCACCGTGACCGGGCCCGGCACGACGACGGAGTTGTTCGCCGGGCTGGTGATGGTGACGCCGATGCTGGTGCCGCCGGGCAGGTTGCCGTTGGCCGCGTTGGCTGGGATCGCAAGTGCCACGGTGGCCGCCAAGGCGGCGCCTACCGTGAGTGTGGGTCTCATGCCGTTGGTTCCCCTCGTTGGTTCGTCCCCGACCGAACCGAAAGAGCGCCGACGACCCGCCGCTGATACGTCCTGTTCCGGGATACATCCATAGTTGAGCTATTTGGAGCAACGCCGGTTTCGGTCTTGCTGATCACGTGGGTGCGGAAGAATCGGCGCGTGGAGTTCGGGGTGCTGGGGCCGGTCGACGTGCGTGACGAGGCAGGCGCGGTGATCGCGTTGGCCGCGCCACGGCAGCGCGCTCTGCTCGCGATGCTGGCGTTGGAGGCCGGACGGATCGTCGGGCACGCGCGGCTGGTCGACGGCCTCTACCCCGAGCCGCCCGCCGGTGCCGCGAACGCGCTGCAGTCCCAGGTCTCGCGGCTGCGCAGGACCGTGCCGGGCCTGGTGGTCGAGCATCATCCCGCTGGCTACCGGCTCGCCGCCGAACCGTCCGACGTGGACGTGCACAGGTGCGCTGAGCTGCTCAAAGACGGCCGGGGCTCGGACGCGTTGGCGCTGTGGCGGGGTACCGCGCTCGCGGACGTGGACGCGCCGTTCGCCGAGGATGCGCGCCGGCGGCTGGAGGAGCTGCGGGTCTCCTGTGTGCTCGCCGGTGGCACACCTGACGACGTGCGTGGGCTGCTCACGGCGCATCCGCTGCGTGAGGACGTCCGGGCGGCGTTGATGCGCGCGTTGCACCGTGACGGGCGGCAGACCGAGGCACTCGAGGTGTTCGCGCAGGGCCGGGAGCTGCTCGCGGACGAGCTCGGGGTGGATCCCTCCCCCGGCCTCGCCGCCGCTCACCTGGAGGTGCTCCGGGCCGCCGCACCGCACCGGGGTGTACCCGCACAGCTCACCAGCTTCGTCGGCCGCGACGAGGACCTGCGCCGGGTCTTGAAGTGGCTGGGTGAGAACCGCCTGGTCACGCTCATCGGCCCCGGCGGTACCGGCAAGACCCGTCTCGCGGTGGAGACGGCGGGCAGGGAACCAGGCGAGGTGGCGTTCGTCGATCTCAGCGCCACCACCGACGTCGCCCGCGCGCTGCTCGACGGCGTGGGTGTCCGCGAGGCCGGGCTGCTCACCGCCGAGCCGGTCAGCGTCGAGGACCGGCTGCTCGCCGCGCTGGCCGCCCGCACGGTGCTGCTGATCGTGGACAACTGCGAGCACGTCATCGACGACGCCGCGCGGGTGCTCGGCGGGATCCTCGCGGCGTGCCCGGACGTGCGGGTGCTCGCCACCAGCCGTGAGCCGCTCGGCATCACCGGCGAAACCCTCAGCCCGGTGACCGCGCTCGATGACGAGGCCGCGGTCCGGTTGTTCCTGGACCGCGCTCAGGCCGTGCGGCCGGGGTTCGGCGCGGATCCCGACGTTGTCGCGGACGTGTGTCGTCGGCTGGACGGCATCGCGCTCGCCATCGAACTGGCCGCCGCCCGTGTCCGGTCCCTGCCGCTCGCCGAGATCGCCGCGCGGCTGGACGACCGGTTCCGGTTGCTGTCCAAGGGCAGCCGCACCGCCGCGCCCCGGCATCGCACTCTGCACGCCGTCGTCGAGTGGAGCTGGGATCTGCTCACCGGCCCTGAACGTGACCTTGCCGCGCGCTTCACCGTGTTCTCCGGCGGTGCGGGTCTGGACGCGGTGACCGAGGTGTGCGGGTCCGATGTGGACACTCTGACCTCGTTGGTGGACAAGTCACTCGTCGAGGTCGTCGGGGACCGCTACCGGATGCTCGACACCATCCGCGCGTTCTGCGCCACCCACGCGCCGGACCTGCGTGCCGAGCACGCCCGGTGGTTCCTGCGGCGGGCCCAGGACGCCGAGCCGCACCTGCGGGCCCATGAACAGGTCGAGTGGCTGGCACGTCTGGGTGCCGATCATGACAACCTCACCGCCGCCGTCACCTGGGCCACCGACGTCAGACGTCGACCTCGCGCTGGAGCTGGTCGCGGCGCTGGCGACCTACTACTGGTGCCGCGGCCTGCGCACCGAGGCGGCCGGGCAGGCCGACGCCGTGCTGCGCGCGTGCGGAGAGACACCGCCGGAGGGTCGCGCGCAGGAGTACGCGATGTGCCTGCTGATCGCCTGGCCGGTGGCGACCGGTGACCAGTCCGTGCGGCAACGGCAGGCCGACGAGCTGATGTTCGGGCTGGACGGGCCGCCGCGGTACCCGATCTGACGATGATGTGGGGCATGGCGCTGGGCGCGCCCGAGGGCGAGTCGCAGATCTGGCACGCCGCCATCGCCTCGTCGGCCCGGACCCGTGGAGCACAGCGCTCACGTTGGTCGGTGACGGCCTGATGGCCTGGCAGCAGGGCGACCCGCACACGGCGCGGGACCTGCTGCGGCGAGGCGCCGACGGGTTCGAGCGGGTCGGTGACCGCTGGGGTGTGGCGCTCGCGGTCAACCAGCTCGCCGAGCTCGCGCTGGCCGACGCGGACACCGGCGGCGCGTTGATCTACATCGAACGGGCGCGTGGCCTGCTGGAGGAGCTCGGTGCGACCGAGGACGCCGCCGAGGTGATCGATCAACCGGGCCCGTGCCCGGCTGCACAGCGGTGACCCGGCCGGAGCGCGAGCCGACTACGCCGAAGCGCTGCTCGCCGCACGCCGGGCCGGTGCGCCGCTGGTGGAGGCCAACGGCCACCTCGGCCTGGCCGAGCTCGCCCGCCTCGACGGTGACTTCACCACCGCGTGGCGGGAGTGCGACCGGGCGTGGGAGCTGTGCCCCGGCGGCTGGTACGGGCCCGGACGAGATGCGGTGCCACATCGCGTTGGAACGCGGCCGGATCGCGGCGGCGCAAGGTGACCACGGCCAGGCCCGCCATCACCTCGACGAGGCGTTGCGGCGGGCCGTCGGGCAGCGCAACCGGGTAACCGCGAACGTCGTGCGCGCGGAACTCGCCGCCCTAGCCGCGACCTGATCCGCCGCCACCACAGCCACGCGGGCAGCCTGCGGTGCGCGATGAACGTCCACAGGTCGTCCTCGGCGACATCGTGCGGGTGGTGGCGCAGCACCTCCAGGCACTCCCGTGACACCACCCCGTGCATCCGGGCCACGTGTGCGAGGGCCGTCGCGCCGTGCTGACGGACCTCCATGCGGTTGTGGTCCACGCCCGCGCCACTCGCCTGAGCGTCACGTACGGGTCCGGATAGGACAGTGCCAGGCCGATGACCGCGACACCGACCATGTCCTCGTCGCGGTCGAACGCCGCGTCGACCTCCTCCGGGCGGTCGGTGCCCATCAGTGCGGAGTAGTTGCGCCAGTTCATGCCCTCACCACGCATCGCCCGATCCAGCAGGAAACGCTGCCTGCCGTCGGACCGCTCCCCGGTGCGTTCCCAGTCCGCGGCCAGGTAGCGCCACACCGCCGCGGTGTCGGCGCGTGCGGTCGAGGCCAGGATCCGGCACAGCGCTCAGCACGTGCTCGGGTTTGCTCGCCTCCGCGAGCTTGCCGAGTACTCCTGGTGGGCAGCCAGGTCGTGCCACGCCAGCCACGCCAGCGTCGGTACGTCGCCATCCTCCGACCCAGCTGTCCGCGCCGCCCCGGCCGATTTTGGCAGGGGTCAGCGCGGCCCGGTAGCGGGCGTGTTCGATCGGAATCACCTCAGAGACCAGGCACGGATGGGTCTTCGAGGGAGACGTGCAATCCGGGCAACGGCCGTCGTGGAACTACCGGACGAAGACGGCGGCGGCATCACCACCGACATGTTCTGCCACTGGAACTACGTCCTCGAGGGGATCGTGGGCCGGTCAAGAGCGTCACGGCCAAGGCCGTGACCCACATCCCGACGCGGTGGGACGAGCGCGGCGACGCCTACCCGGCGACGGCCGATGACGCGGCGTACGGGGTCTTCGAGCTCGAGACCCCGGCCGGCGACCCGGTGATCGCCCAGATCAACTCCTCGTGGGCCGTCCGGGTCTATCGCGACGAACTGGTGGAGTTCCAGGTCGACGGCACCACGGCTCCGCGGTGGCCGGGCTTGAACAAGTGCGTCGCCCAGCAGCGTGCCCACACGCCCAAGCCGGTGTGGAACCCGGACCTGCCGGTGACCGAGTCCTTCCGGTCCCAGTGGCTCGAGGTCCCGCGAACGACGATCTCGACAACGGATTCAAGGCGCAGTGGGAGGAGTTCCTGCGCGACGTCGTGGCCGGCCGCGAGCACCGGTTCGGGCTGTTGTCCGCGGCCCGGGGGGTCCAGCTCGCCGAGCTGGGACTCCGGTCCTCGACCGAACGGCGCACCCTGGATGTTCCGGAGCTCGCGCTGTGACCGCGCTGCGCCTGCCCGACACCGACGGGACACCGACCGCTACCAGCTGGGTGAGCCGGGCGCCTGGCACCGCCCACGGCGCCGCTGACCTCGCGCATCGTCTACGCCGCCGCGCACGTGGTGCCCCAGGTCTGGCCGACAACACTCCCGGCGCGCCGGCGGTGATCGACTGGGACACCACCTTGGCCTACCGGCACGAGCTCTGGTCCTACGGGCTCGGCGTCGCCGACGCCATGGACACCGCTCAACGCGGGATGGGACTGGACTGGCCCGCGACCCAGGAGCTGATCAAACGCTCCGGTGCCGAGGCCGCCGCGTCGGCGGCCGGCTGGCGTGCGGGGCCGGCACCGATCAGCTCGATCTCGATGCTCTTCCGGCCGGCGGGCCGGACTGGAGCGGTGCTCGACGCCTACCGGGAGCAGGTCGAGCTCGTCAGCGGCTCGGGGGCGCGGTGATCATCATGGCCTCGCGTGCACTGGCCCGGGTGGCGCGCACGGCCGAGGACTACCACGACGTGTACGCCGACCCTGCTGTCGGAGGTCACCGAACCGGTCATCCTGCACTGGCTGGGTCCGATGTTCGATCCGGCGCTGGCCGGGTACTGGGGCAGCGGCGACGTGGCCACGGCCACCGGCACCTTCCTCGACCTGATCGGCGACCAGGCGGCGAAGGTCGACGGCGTCAAGGTGTCGTTGCTCGACGCAGCCACGAGACCGCGCTCCGCGCGGCGCTGGCGGAGCTGCCCGGTCGGATCCGGATGTACACCGGCGACGACTTCAACTACCCGGAGCTGATCGACGGGGACGGCGACGCACTATTCCGACGCGCTGCTGGGCGTCTTCGCCGCCATCTATCCCGCGGCCTCCACGGCGTTGCAGTGCTACGACGCCGAACCGCCCGGCCGAGGGGCGGGCAGTGCTCGATTCGACCCGCGAGCTGGGCCGTCATCTCTTCGCGGCTCCGACGCTCTACTACAAGACCGGCGTGGCCTTCATGTCCTGGCTGAACGGGCGGCAGCCGGCCTTCTCCATGGTGGGCGGACTCCAGTCGGGCCGGTCCCTGCCGCACCTGGTGCGGATCTTCCGGTTGGCCGATAGGGCCGGCCTGCTGCTCGAGCCGACGCGGCGGTCCACCGGATGCGACTCCTGCTGGCCACCCACGGATTCGAGGCCTGAGGTGGACGACTTCGGCGGCTGTCGCTCAACACGGCGACCACCAAGCGCCTGAGCCTGGCCGAGGCCTCGGGCCGCCCGGCGGGCGGGTCTGTCGCGGATCGGACTGTGGCGCGATCGGGTGGCTGAGATCGGCCTGCCCGCGGCGAGGTTGGTCGCGGACTCCGGCCTCGCCGTTTCGAGCCTGTGTCGGGCGGATTCCTGACCGCAGCGGATGCCGCCGGGCAGCGGGCGGCGCTGGAGGACAACCGCAGCGCCATCGTCGAGGCGGCGACGCTGGGCACCCGGGAGCTCATCATGGTGGTCGGCGGCCTGCCGCGCGCGACAGATCTGCAGCCGCCCGGCGAACGGGTCGCCCAGCGCATCGCCGAGCTGGTGCTGTTCGCCGCCGACCATGGCGTCCGCCTGGTGTTCCAGCCGCTCACCCGATGTACACCGCCGACCGGGCGGCGATCTCCACCCTGGGCAGGCCCTGGACCTCGCGGCCCCGCACCTGCCGGCGACCGTCGCCGGCCGATCGACACGTTCCACGTCTGGTGGGACCCGGACCTGCCCGATCAGGTTGCCCGGGCTGGTCGCGAAGGCCGGATCGCGTCGTACCAGGTCCGCGACTTCAACCTCCCGATCGCGGCGGACCCCCTGCTGTCCCGCGGCATGATGGGCGACGGCGTGATCGACTTCCCCAGCATCGGCCGCTGGGTCGCCGCCGCTGGCTACGACCGGTCCGGTCGAGGTCGAGATTTCAACGCCGAGATCTGGGCGGCCCATGCCGACGAGGTCCTCGCGACGATGAAACAGCGGTGGCTCGACCTGGTCCGGCCCGTCTTTGTCCGCGGGCTAGCTCGTCGTCTCCCACAGACCGACGACATTGCCCTCCGGATCCTTGAAGTAGGCGAACGCACCCATTCCGGGAATCGCGGTCCGGGGCATGACGGTGGTCCCGCCCGCGGCCTCGATCTCCTGCAGGGCCTCGTCGATCGCGTCGACATCAATGGTGACCACCGATGCCGGGTTGGTTTCGCCGCGCGTACCAGCGCGCCGTTGATCGCCCCCGGCGCGGTCGGCATCATCGTCTGCTCGTCCACCGGTGTGGTGGTCGCGCCCGTGTAGTCGACGCCGTCCCCCCATGGGCATGGTGGAAATCTGCCAACCGAAAACTGACCCGTAGAAGGTCTTCGCCCGATCCAGGTCATCCGCCGGGTATCTCGAAGTGCACGACGCCACGCATGATCATTTCCCCCTTGAGTTGAAGTCATCTCCTCCGACCACCCTCCGACCCTCGACGCTTCGCTGTCAACCATGACCCGGCCGATAACCTGCGGGTATGCGAGGGCGGATCGTCAGCCTGCTCCGGGTCGTCGGCATCAGTCTGCTGGCGCTCGCCGTGGGCTGCGGCGTGTCGGTTCCCGCCGATCCCGACGACACCCTGACCCGGGTCACCGGCGAAAAGCTCCGCGTCGGGGGCGTCGCCCAACCCCCCCTGGACCCAGCTCGGGGAGACCGAGCCGACGGGTTCGGAGATCGACCTGGTGAAGAGCTTCGCCCAGACCCTCGACGCCGAGGTCGAGTGGGTGGTGGGCGGTGAGGAGACCTTGATCGCGGCGCTGGAACATGGCGAGTTGCACCTCGTCGTCGGCGGTCTCACCGCGGAGACACCGTGGGTCGAACAGGTGGCGATCACCAAGCCGTACGCGGAGACGCGCGACGCGCGTGGGGAGCGCCGTAGAAAAAACTGGTGATGGCGGCGCCGCCGGGTGAGAACGCCTACCTGCTCACGCTGGAGAAGTTCTTGCTCAGCCAGGACCTGCGCATGACGGCGATCAACTTCGGCCGGACCATGTTGCCGGAGAACCAGGCCGCGGCCCTGCGTCGGGCGATCCGCCTTGAGTGGATCTCCATCGGGTTTCTGGTGTTCGCGGTCACCCTCGTGGGCCTGGTCCTCGGCAACTCCCAGGCCATGAAGGCGGCCTGGGCCGAAGACTTGCTCTCCCTGGCGCCACCGATCGCCTTCTTGCTCGCGACCCGCATCATCCGTAACCCCAACGCCAAGTGGCCGTACGGCTATCACCGATCGATCGGGGTCGCCCACCTGCTGGCCGGGGTCGCCCTCGCGGCGATGGGCACGTTCCTGATCATCGACTCCGGTGCGGGTCTGATCACCGCCGAGCATCCCTCGATCGGTTCGGTCCAGCTTTTCGGTCAGGTCTTCTGGGTGGGGTGGCTGATGATCGGGGCCATGGTGATCACCGGGGTGCCCCCGGTCTTCCTCGGTCGGGTCAAGATGGGCCGGCCGAGGACCTGCACGACAAGGTCCTGTACGCCGACGCGGACATGAACAAGGCCGACTGGATGACCGCGCTCGGCTCGATCATCGGCGTCACCGGCATCGGCCTCGGACTCTGGTGGCTCGACGCCGTCGCCGCCCTCTTCATCTCGTTCACGATCTTGTCCGACGGGGTGAAGAACATGGCGCGCGGCGATCAGGGACCTGATGGATGCCCGGGCGACTACGTCCGACAACGAGCGGCCGGACCCGGTCATCGGTCAGGTCGAGGGATACCTCGGGGGCTGGACTGGGTTGCGGAGGCCGGAGCGCGAGCCCGCGACCAGGGTCACGTCTTGCATGTGGAGTGCTTCGTGGTCCCCGTCGATGGCCGGGAGCCCTCGCTGAATGTCTTGAGCGGGACCCAGCGCCTGTATCGGATCTCGACTGGCGGCTGCAAGACCTCGTGATCGTCCGAGTCACCGAACTCCCCGCGGAGGTT